>NZ_BSTR01000055.1 GCF_030269645.1 Actinokineospora sp. NBRC 105648
ACCGCATCGTCCGCGAGTACCTGCCCACAGGTGTCGAGATCACCAGCGACCCCACCTACCTCGCCGCCATCGCCGCGGAGATCAACGACCGACCCCGTAAGATCCACGACTGGAAGAAGCCCAGCGAAGTATTCACCGAACTCCTCGAAGCAGATGCTTCCACCGCCTGAACTCGCCCCGCTCTTACTCGGGCAGCTCGGACGGTGTGCCGCACACCGACCTACGGTCGACCATGTTGGCGGCTCATCGCATGGGCTGCCCGATTTACAAGCAGGGCTCGATCTAGTGAACTCGCTTCGTGTGGGACCCCTAGAGCACCGCGGTGGAGAGAAAAGGGCGGGTGAAGGGCATCCCCACCCACGGCAAGTTTAGCGGCACTCTCCCCCCACACGAAGCGAGTCCACCAGATCGAGCATCCGTAACGGGACTTGCGTACCAGCGGGGTCGGCCTCACCGCTGCGGTTTGCTGGGGGCAGGGCGGTAGGGACTTGCGTAAGGGGCAGAGTCCATGGGGCTTTGGGCCAGGTTCGGTCTGCTGCCCTCAGTGCTGTCGGTGTCGGGGGATCATCCAGAGTGCGTCCACCGGCATCGTCAACGCCACCTTCGCCCGTGGTTCCTTCCCCGGTACCGGCTCCAACCTCCACTTCGACGCGATCGAGGCCAAGGTCAGCGTCATCTCCGTCAATGCGAACGGTTCCCCGATGCACGTGTGGTTCCCGGTCCCGAACGGAATGTATGAGCCGCGTGGCAGGTCCCTGGCCCGGTCCGGGATCCAGCGGTCCGGGTCGAACTGGTCTGGTGCCGTATGGATCGCCGGATTGTGGTTCAGGGCGTGTGGGCTATACATGACTGCCGCGTTCGCTGGTATTCGCCAGCCGCCGATCACGGTTTCCCGGGTGGCGGTTCGGCTCAGTGCCCAGCCCTGTGTGCGGTAGCGCAGGGTCTCGGCGATTACTCGTTTCGTGTATTCGAGTCGCGGTAGGTCCGCGTGTTTTGCTGTGCGACCGGCCAGCACAGTGTCCGTTTCGGTGAACAGTGCCTGTTCGACAGCCGGGTGCGTGGCAACTTCGTGGCAGGCCCAGGCCAGCGTGTTGGCGATGCTTTCCGCGCCCGCGATGAAGATGGTCATGACTTCGTCGTGGAGTTGGTCGTCGGTCATCGCTTCGCCGCCGGACTCGTCGCGGGCCAGGAGGAGCATGGACAGGAGGTCGCCGTGGTCCTTGCCGTCTGCGCGGTAGGTCGCGATGACGCCGTCGATGACCTCGCGCAGGTGAGCTTCGGCCTGTCGGTAGCGGAGGTTGCTGGGGATGGGGAGCCGGGCCAGCAGGCCGGTCGGATCCATCACTCTTCGGTACAGGCCGTTGAGGACTGTGGCGGTGGCTTCGCGGAATTCGGTGCCGTCGACATCCGTGTCCGCGGAGAACATGGCGTGGGTGAGGTTGTCCAGGGCCAGGTCGCCCATCTCCTGGTGCACCGGGAGATGTTCGTCGGCTTGCCAGGCCCCCAGTCTGCGCTCCAGTTCCTCGGACATCAGTGCCGCGTAGCCGACGATCCTGGCGTGGCTGAAAGCCGGCTGCATCAGCGCGCGCTGTCTGCGGTGCAGATCGCCGTCGGAGATGCCCAGGCCGTTGCCGAACATCGCGCGGAAGCGCTCGGTGATGGGGCCGCCCTTGCCGAAGGTCTCCGGGTCGCGCAGTGCGCCGCGGATGAGGGCCGGGTCGTTGATCACGTAGACAGTCTGCGGGCCCAGTCGGATAGCGGTTACTGGGTCGCCGGATTGCAGTGCCAGCAGGAAACCGCGTGGGTCGCGCTTCATCCGGAGGGCGTGGCCGAGCAGGGGCAGGCCGCCGGGTGCGAGGGCGGGCGCGCGGTTGTCGGTCGTGGTCACGCGGGGTCCCCCGGGATGTCGCCCGCGGGCCCGCCGCGGGGAAGGTCGGCGCGGGTGTTCCGAGGCGCGGGAGGCGCCGAAAACATCGCTACCATAACAGATAGCGGGTCTATGTCGATCACTGAACGCGCGGGTGGATGCACGTGCGTCGCGGACCGTTGACCAGTCGTCCTCCCAATGGTCCAACAGTTACTGCCATCGGGTGTTTCGAGTGTTACTATGGGGATCATATTGTGGGAGTCGACCGACTCCTGGTCGGCGAGGACGGCGATGGCGGGCAAGCGCGACTACGGGCAGTTCTGCGGCCTCGCCGCCGGGCTGAACATCATCGGCGAGCGGTGGACCCTGTTGCTGGTCCGCGAGCTCCTGGTGAGCGCCCTGCGCTTCAACGAGCTGCTGGACAACCTCCCCGGCATTGGTCCGAACCTCCTGGCCGAGCGGCTCAAGACGCTGGCCGAGCACGGTCTGGTGGAGCAGCTGCCGGTCCCCGGCGACGGTCGCGCCAAGCTCTACCGGCTCACCGAGCGCGGTCAGCAGCTGCGCGGGCCAGTGCTCGGCCTGGCCCGCTGGGGCATGCAGTTCCTCTCCGCGGGCGATCGAGACGGTGCCGAGGTCCGGGCCGAGTGGGGGATCATCGCGGTGCAGGCCATGGTGGACGCCGAGAGGCTCCCCGGGGTCGACGAGACCTACGAGTTCCGGGTCGGCGACGAGACCTTCGCGGTCACCGTCAAGGGTGGCGCGGTGCGGTTCGTGCCCGGTCCGGCCGCGGGCTCCGAGGTCGTGGTCACCAGCGACCCGGACACCTTCATCCAGATCGGTGCCGGGATGGTCAGCCCCTTCGACGCCCTGGCGGCGGGTCAGATCAAGGTCGAGGGCCCGGCCGCGGCGATCCGCCGTTGCACCCGGATGCTGGGCCTGAGCTGACCCGGTCCCGCCGCGCGCGCTTGTCCTGAACCGGGTGACTGCAGCGGTGGCGCGGGTTGGGGCGTCAGCACCTGAGCACGATCATCATCGCTATATGTTTTGATGGTAATCTGGTCGTCGAGCGAGTACTCGGGGGCGAGGTGGCGGTGGTCGACCTGCGGGCTGTGGCGGAGCACTACCATCGCGACCGGTTCCCCGAGCTGCCACCCTTGCGCTACACCCGGTCCGTCCCGGAGCTGGACCGAGACTTCTGCCGTGCCGTCGCACGGCACTTCGACCAGGCTCCCGAGTTCGCCCTCGGCGCACATGGGGCCGCCCTCTACCAGGTGCTACAGCAGGAGGACCTCCGCCAGTACCAAGCGATCCAGCACGCGGGCGTCGAGGTCCGGCCCTGGCGCGGAGCGGGCCAGCCGTATCGCGACTCCGCCACCCTGATCGAGCAGGTCACCCGGACCGGCACCCTGTGGCTCTACCTCACCCGATCAGGGCACGGTCCCGGCACCGCGGACGAGCGGCACCCGATGCTGGGTGACGCCGGTGTCGTCGTGGACGGCGAGCCGTTGTGCCACAACGACATCCTGCGCGTCGTGCACGACCTGTTCGGCCACGTCGCGCTGGGCGCCGGGTTCGGGCCGCGCGGGGAGTTCGCGGCCACCCACGGTCACCGCTCGCTCTACCCCCGGGCGGTCTGGCCGGTGCTGTTCACCGAGCAGATCGGCCAGATCTGCTGGTTCTTCTTCGGCGACCACCTGTCCGGACCGGGTGAACCCGGCCGTCTCCCGCCCGCTCGGCGACCGTACCCCAAGCAGAAGGTCTTCCTATACCCACAAAGCTTTCTGGCCTGGTTCGAAAGATCTTTCACTCCGAAAGAAGCAGACGCACGACGCGCGTGGTGACCACCGGTGCCGATACACTCGCCCGGCGCGGTCGCCACCCCGGGCGCCCGGTGAGGAGAACACGGTGAGCGACAGCGGGAACGGCCAGGACGACTCGGTGACGATGTGGCCGACGGGCGCCAGCCCGGCCTACATCGCCGCCCGCACCGAGCTGGACCGCGCCGAGCACGCCCTGCACGCGGAGATCGCCCGGCTGGCCGCGCTGCGCCGCGACCTGCCCGAGGGCGCGCCGCTGGCCGACTACGAGTTCGACGAGGGCCCGCGCGACCTCGGCCTGACCGAGCCGATCGGCAAGGTCCGGCTGCTGGACCTGTTCGGGGACAAGGACACGCTCTTCGTCTACCACATGATGTTCAGCCCGGGCGAGAGCGAGGTCTGCCCGATGTGCTCGCTGTGGGTCGACAGCCTGCACGGCGTGTCCCACCACATCCGGCAGCACGCGTCGTTCGCGGTGATCGCCAAGGCCCCGGTGCTCGAGATCCGCCGCTGGGCCGTGCGCCGCGGCTGGGACGGGCTCCGGTTGCTGTCCAGCCACGACAATACCTTCAACGTCGATGTCGGGTCTGAGACGGCGAGCGGGGACCAACTGCCGATGGTCAGCGCGTTCACCCGGGAGGGGGACCTGGTGCGGCACTTCTACACGCAGCGGGCGAACTTCATGGACAACGCGGAGGGTGGGTTCGACCTGCTGTCGCCGGTGTGGCACGTGCTTGATCTGTTGCCTCGGGGGCGGGGGGATTGGTATGCGGGGAACTCTTATGCTGGGCGTGAGCGTGGGTGAGTGCTGTGGTTCCGGGCTAGCGTGCCGTTTTCGCTGACCGGGTAAGAGCGTGGGCTCGATCTAGTGAACTCGCTTCGTGTGGGGCCCCTAGAGCACCGCGGTGGTGAAAAAAGGGCGGGTGAAGGGCATTCCCCACCACCGGCGAGTTTAGCGGTGCTCTCCCCCCACACGAAGCGAGTCCACTAGATCGAGCATCCGTAGCGGGCCTTGCGTACCAGCGGGGTCGGCCTTCGGCTGCGGTACCAGCGTGGTCGGCTGCTCCGCTGCGGTACTAGCGAGGTTGGGATCCTGTCGCGTTCCAGGGGGGTCTGCGTCTCCGTTGCGGTTGGGTGGGGGTGGGGTGGGCCGCTGTTGCCGCTGCTGCTGGTTGGTACGGAGTTGGGGAGTGCGGGTCAGGCGTACTCCTCTAGTGCGGCTCGTAGGTCCGGGGGTGGGTGAACCGGTTCCATTCGTCCGTCCTGTCTGCGCATGCAGGCCACTGTTTGGGAGCCGCTGGCGATCACGGTGTCGCCTCGGGCGAAGTCGAAGTCCATGGTGATTCGGTTTCCGCCGCGTGTGGTTAGGCGCATGCCTACTTCTATTTCGTCGAGGGCGAAGCACTCGGTGTAGTAGTTCATCGCGCAGGAGACCGTTACCAGGGCCAGTTCGCCCGAGCGCAGTGCGGTCAGTACGTCTGGTGCGTGGTCGGCGAGGAAGTGCTCTCGGCAGTGGCCTTGCCAGTGCAGGTAGTGCGCGAAATAGACGTTGCCGACCAGGTTGGTCTCGTCGAAGGTCACGCGGTGTCGGTGGCGGTAGACCCGCAGCTGCTTCACCGGACCGGTATCCCGACTGCTACCGCTGTCGTGCCGGTGAGGAGGCTGGCGATTCGGATGGTGTCGGGGACGTCCAGGACGACGCAGCCGTCGTCGACTAGTTGGATGGTTGGGTCGGTTGTGGTGTTCGCGGCGTTGAGTACCTCGTGGATGGCGGTGGACCTGGCCGCGGATTCCGGTTGGCTCTCGCCGGTCTTGTCCCGCAGCATCACGCTCAGTCTGTCCTCGGTGCCGGACTCCGCTGCCGATGTCCACACTCGACAGTCGCTCTGCACGTCGAGTCGTAGTCTGCCCGGTCTGTCCGTGCGGATCTCCAGGTGGTCGGCTACTCCGCACTCGATGAGCCTGCGACTCAGCAGGGGGCCGATGAGTGGGGTGGGCAGCGTCGTCCGCCATTCCCGGGTGCCCACGGCGTGCAGCCGGAGACCCGACCAGCGGGCCACTGCCGAGCCGTCGGTGTCGGTGAGGTTGACGTCGAAGATGAAGTCGTCGGTGGTGTGTCGTAGTTCCCGTGCTCGCACGAGTACGGGGCCTGTCGGGCGCCGCCAGATCGTCACCGCGTCCGCGCCGACTGGGAGGACTGTTCGGTGGGGTAGGCACGCGAGCAGCACGTGGATGCTGGCGTCGAGTAGGCCGGGGTCGCCCAAGAGGAGTCGTTGGGCGTGGATGGGCGCGAACCAGTCCAGAGAGGCGGTGTCCACCCAGGCGGCGACCTCGAAGGCGGAGAGGGTCACGTAGTCCCGCAGACGCGTGAAGCGGCCGGTGTGGAAGAACAGCGGGCCGTAGTACGGGTGGATGTCCGTGCGCGCCGTTGGTACTGGGCCTGGGTTGTCGAAAGGGGGCGGGTTCGAGGCTGGCACCACTGTGCAGGTGACGCGTGGGTGGGTGAATCCGTCGCTGTCGTCGGCGAGTGCGGACCGCACGTTGTCGCCATCGAGCAGGGTGGCCACGCGGACCACGCGGGCGGTGTCGCCGGTGACGGGTGAGGTGAGGTCGAGGTCGCGGAACGACCAGGCCGGGCGCGGGCCGGTCAGCGCGTGGGTGGCCTGTGCGATCGCCTCCAAGCCCAGCACCGCTGGCAGGACCGACACGCCGTCCACGCGGTGCTCGGCCAAGTACGGGTCATCGCCCAGGGTCAGCGTCGAGTCCGCGACGACCTCGACCCCCGGTGTCGCCGTCCTGACGTCTTCCAGGAAGCGCAGTAGGGGTACGTCGGTGAGTGCTATGGAGAGTGTGTCAATTCGGGGGAATCGACCGCTGATCAGCACCGTTACCGGCGCACCGGAGGTTCCGAGCAGCGAGAGCAAGGCCTCCGCGCCCGCGTCCGGGGTGATCGGTGTCAGGCCTTGCGCGGCGAGCCCGTCCACGACCCCCATCCGGGCGCCCATCCCGATCTCGGACCACAGCGACCACTCGACGCAGTGTGCGTGGCACTCCGGGTGGTCGGATGCCCACTCGACCATGGTGTGCCGTAGCCACTCGTTGGCCACGCAGTACTCGGACTGGCCGGCCAGTCCGGTTCGGCCGATGATGGACCCGTACGCCACGGCCAACCTGAGTTCGGAACCAGCCTCCTGCAACAGGTTCCGCAGTCCATCGACCTTGGGTGCCAGCGCTCGGTGCAGGCTGGTGGAGTCCACAGTGGACATTGTGCGCGGCTCGTTCACGGCGGCGCCGTGCAGTAGTCCGCGCACTGGGCCGAGGGCGCGTGCGGCAGCGAGGGTGTCGACGGCAGCTTGCCGGTCGGTGATGTCGGCGCGGTGGTAGTGCGCGTCGACCCTGGCCTGCACGGCGGCGAGTCCTTCGGCCACGGTGGGCTCGGTTTGCGGTCGTCTGCCGATGAACAGGAGTGTGCAACCGGTGCGCAGGGCGAGCGCGACGGCGGTGTGCGCGGTGATGCCGGTGACCCCGCCGGTGACCACGCACACCTCGCCCGGTCCGATCGGCGGATCGCCGGGCGTCGCCGGGGGACAGGCTGCGGTCTCCAAGTGCTCGACCGAGCCGTCCGGGCGCATCCGCAACTCCTGGTACCCGGAACCGGTGATCAGCCCTGTGTCGATATTGGTGGTCCCTGCGGGAACCTGAACGACCGTGGTCGCGCAGTCCACGAGTTCGACGTGCGCGCTGCGGGCGATGGCGGCCGCAGCCGGGTGACCATTGTGGACGATCGCCAGCACGGTAGGTCGGCGCTCCGCGACCTCGCGCAGCAGGCCCGCGACATCGCCGGTCCCCGCGTCGTCGGGAACCGCCACCACCAGTCCTGCCCGACCGCCCGGGTGGGCGCGGAATACCCTGCGCAGCCAGTGGTCTTGCGGTGCCCGTACGACCCAGTCCACCTCCACGGCGGGCCTGTTCGGCACCCCAGGAACCCAGTGGTGAGCGAAGGCGCGCACCCAGTCGTCCACGCCTCGCACCAGGGCTCCGGCGTGTTCGTCGACCACGTCCAGCTCCGCCAAGGCTTGGGCGGCCTCCCCGACGGTCGCGTCGGCGAACTCCGGGAACCGCGTCGGCGGCTTGCGGCCGAGGTCGCCCGCCACGCCGGTGATCAGGGTGACCACCCGCAGCGAGCTCAGGTGCAGGTCACGGGACAGCGACGTCGACTCGGTGATCCCGGCCAGGTCCAGCTCGCACTCGGCCGCCAGCCGGGTCCGCAGGGCCAGCACCGGGTCGCTCGCGGTCACCACGACCGGCGCTGGAGCCGACGGGGCGTGCACCGGCACCGGCTCGATCGCGCCGGTTTCGCAGGGGTTGGTCAGGAAGGACATCGGCGTCCCCGGGTCCAAGTGCCGGTGAGACCGACCGGCGAACCACGGCACCGCCGAGGCCGCACCGCAGGCGATGAGCGCGGCGGTGGCAAGGGCGTGGGCGCGGGGCGGGCCGCCGCAGTCGAGTGCCACCACCGGGGTGTCCGGCGCGCAGTCGGCGGCCAGTCCGCTGAGGGTGTGGCCCGGCCCGACCTCGACCAGTACCCCGCAGCGATCCGCCAGCGCGGTCACCGCCTCGCGGAAGCGAACCGGGCTGGTCAGCTGAGCCAACAGCGTCTCGGCGAGGTTGGAGTCCACCGCCTTGCCGGTGACGGTGGACAGCACCGGGCGCTGGGGAGTGGTGAAGGCGAGCGACGCCAGCACAGTCCGAAGTGGAGCGGTCACGGGCCGCATCGCCGGGCTGTGGAACCCGTGCGAGACGGGCAGGAGGGTACCTGCGATGCCCTTGGCGGATGCCCGGGCGAGGACCTCCTCGACCTGCGAGGTCGGACCGGCGATCGCGGTCCGTCGCGGTCCGTTGTCGCAGGCGACGACCACCGAGGTGCCCTGGACGAGATCGGCGAGCACGCCCACCGGCGCGTCCAGACTGGCCATGGTCGTGCCGGCGGCGCCGTGCTCGGCCATCAGCCTGCCGCGTGCGGTGGCCAGGGCCATCGCGTCGACCGGGGTCAGGGCGCCGGACCAGGTCAGCGCGGTGATCTCGCCCAGGCTGTGCCCGACCGCGCCGACGGCGACGCAGCCCACCCTGTCCAGCCACGCCAGTCCGGCGAGGGACTGCCGCACGATGGCGGGCTGTGCGGCGGCGGTGTCCACGGTGTCCGCGTGCGGACGGGCCTCGTCGGGGAATGGCGGTATCGGGAGGTCCTCGGCCCAGGCGGGGAGATCCGGGCGCACTGGAGCGGCCTGGCCGGGGAAGATCAGGCCGACGGCCGGGGGAGACCCGGTGGCCAGCACGAACCCGGCCTTCGACGCCACGGTCAGGGCGCCGTCCCAATCGGCGAGTCGGGCCGCGGCGGCGGTCGCGGCCGCGCACAACTCGGTCGGGCTGGCGGCGACCAAGGCGCAGCGCACCTCGGCGGCTGAAGCCTTGGCGTGAGTGGTCGCGGCCACGTCGTGCACCTCGGCGGTGCTCAGCGCGCCGAACCAGTCGGCCAACTCGGTCAGCAGGCGTGCCAGCGCGGGCGCGCTGTCCGCGCCTAGCAGCACGATGTCGTGTCGCGCGCGGGTGACCTGGGGGAGCGGTCCGCCGGGCCCGGCGCCGGGACCAGAGCCGACGACGAGGTGGGAGTTGATGCCGCCGAACCCGAGGGCCGAGACCGAGGCCAGCCTGGTCGACCGGCCCCACGGCTCCGGCGCCGGGAGTGTCCGAAGTGGAGTGAGCGGATCCCGCAGCAGCGGGTGCGGGTCGGCGCAGCCGGTGGTCGGCGGGAGCACGCCCGAGCGCACCGCGGAGATCGCCTTGAGCAGCCCGGCTATCCCGGCCGCGGCCTTGGTGTGACCGATGTTCGCCTTGATCGACCCCAGCGCGGCCCGGGGCGCGCCCGCGCCGCGCAGCCCGCTCAGCGCCTCCAGTTCGGCTTGGTCGCCGACGGCGGTACCGGTGCCGTGCCCCTCGACGAGGTCGACCGCGGCCGGGTCGACCCCGGCCATCCGGTAGGCGTGGTCCATCGCCCGCCGCTGGCCGGACGCCGAGGGACGGGTGAGCCCACCCGCGCCGTCGGCGGAGATGCCCCAGCCGCGCAGCTCGGCGAGCACCCGCAGACCTCGTCGCTCCGCCTCGTCCACGGTGGTCAGCAGGATCACCCCGCAGCCCTCACCGGGCAGGAAGCCCGTCGGGTCGGCGTCGTAGACCCGCATCTGGTCCACCCCGAGCACACCAACCCGGGCGAACCCGACCAGCTCGAGCGGGTCGATGCTCAGGTCCACCCCGCCGACCAGCGCGAACCGCAGCTCGCCGGAGGCGACCGCGCGGGCCCCGTGCACCACCGCCAGCAAGCTCGACGAGCACGCGCCGTCCACTGTGTACCCACCACCGCGCAGGTCGAAGTGGTTGGCGATCCGGCCCGCGATGGTGTTGGCCAGCGCCCCCGCCAGCGTCTCCTCGGTCGGCGCCGGGAACGCGCCCTTCACCTCGCGCTCCAGCTCGGCGAGCACCGTGGCCGAGAGCTCGGCGGTGACCTCGCCGCGGCGTAGCGCGGTGGCCGCCGCCCGGGCGATGAACGGCCACCGCACCCGCAGCTGCGTCGCCCGGCTGAACTCGCCCGCCAGGGAGTTGCCCAGGATCACCCCGACCTCGTCGCGCGGCAGCGTGTCGCCGTCGGGGGTGCCCGCGTCGGCCAACGCCTCGGCGGCGGTCTGCAGGGCCAGCCAGTGCGTGTGGTCCACGGCCCGGTGCACGCCCACCGGCACCCGGAACCGGGACCGGTCGAAGTCCCAGTCGCGCAGCACCCCGGCGTGGGTGACGTAGGTGCGGTCCGGGTCGTCGCGCTCGCCGAGGTAGGCCGGGGACAACCGACCGGGCGGGACGCGCCGGAACGACTGCCTGCCGGTGAGCACCGCCTGCCAGAGCTCGTCCGGGTCGTGCGCGTCGGGGTAGTGGCAGGCCGTGCCGACGACGGCGACGCGCGAGCTCACGCGACCCCGGCCGCGCGCGCGTCCCGGGCGCGGGCGGTGAGCAGCACGGCGGCGCGCAGCAGGCAGGTGATCACCAGGGCGAAGAACAGGCCGAAGACCACGCCCTGCCACACCAGGACCCCGTAGACCGCCGCCGCGGTGAGCCCGAAGACGACCTGGCCGCGCCGGGCGGTCGGGGTCGAGCCGGGGTCGGTGATCATGTAGTTGGTGAACAGGATGAACGCCACCCCGGTCATCGGCACCAGCGCGCCGACGAACGCGTGGTCGAGCAGCAGCCAGCGCACCCCGGCCTGGAGCACGAAACCGCCCACCCACGCGGTGATCAGCGGGATCTTCTTGGTCAGCCCCGCGTTGAGCATGGTGCCCGCCATCAGGATGCCGAGCGGGATCAGCCAGGAGAGCGTGCCGTGCAGCCAGTTCGTGAAGTGGTAGGGCGGCGCTATACCCACCCAGTCGAAGAGCACCAGGGTCACCACGATCCCGGTGTTGGACGGGTTCAGCACGTGCCGCAGCCTGCCGTTCACCCGCAACCGCACCACGTACTTGCTGGCGTTGCTCACCACCACGGCGAACAGGTACGGCCACAGCGACGAGTTGCCCCACAGCAGCATCCCGCAGGCCAGCCCGCTGATGTGGGCGGGCAGCAGGAACACCGCCACCGCCCGCGCGCCGCCCGCGAACTCCGGTCGCCGCTGGTGCGACCACGCGTCCAGGGCCTCCAGCCCGAGCGCGGTGGCGTAGCTGACCAGCAGGCAGGCGATGGGGGTGATTGGCGCCTGCTCGAAGCCGAACAGCGTGTGCCCCAGGATGTTGAACGCGGTGATCGACATCGCGAACCGCTGCAGGGCGAGCACGCGCGGGTCGCGCTTGCGCTCCGGCGGTGTCGCGACCTGCTCCTGGACGGGTGGCGGCGCGACCGCGGCGACCGGGTGCGGCTCGGCGATCTCCGGCTTGGTGATCTCGGTGGTCATCGCGCCTGCACCTCTCCGTTCGGCAGCAGCATGATCCGGTGGTGGCCGGGGGTCAGGGTCAGGGGCGCGCGGTGCTGCCCCGCGGCGTCGCGCCACGAGACCTCGGCGGTGACCGAACCACGGCGCGGCAGCGCGAGGTGCAGCTCGGCGGCCGACACCCCGGCGTGCCCGTTGGCCGGGTAGAGCTGGTACTTCTGTGCCGCGACGCCCTCGGCGGGCGGCAGCACCACCTGCGCGCCGATGGCCGCGCGCTCGCCACCGGTCGCGCCGGGCGAGACCAGCTCCAGGTCGGCCGCGGGCGGGGCGCCGGTCGCGGTGTTGAGCAGCAGCGCGGAGTCGGCCCACTGGTTGGCCACCAGCAGGTCCAGCCGGCCGTCCCCGTCGACGTCGCCGAGGGCGAAGCCGCGCGAGGGCATCGGCTGCGCCATCCCCAGTCGCCCGGCCAGGTCGGTGTACGCGCCGTCCGGGGTGGACACCCAGAACCGGTTGGCGTCGGTGCGGCCGGACAGGTCGTCGCCGGGCCGGAAGTTCGGCCAGGAACCCGGGTAGCGCAACACCTCGGCGTTGCCCATCGCCAGTTCCTGCAGCACCGGCCACCGGTCGGCCCCGGTGTCGCCGCGCACGAAACCGGTCGCCTGGGTGAGCTCGTCGGTGCCGCTGTTGTCGAAGTCGCCCGCCTTGATGTCCCAGGACCACCCGCTGCGCGCGATCCCGCGCCGCTGGCTGTGCTCGGTGTACGGCGCGACCCCGGCCCGCAGGTCCGCGGTGGACCCGGTGGGGACGAACAGCAGGTTGCTCTCGTGCAGGCCGTAGTCCTCGGTGATGTTGCTGACCGCGATCTCCGGCAGCCCCTCACCGGTCGGGTAGGTGAAGGTGACCCCCATGCCCTTGAACGAGTCCAGGCCGAGCACCTCGGACTTCGGGGTCAGCAGGTCCCGCTCGCCGACCGCCTCGGTGAACGCCACCCGGCCCGGTGTCGAGCGGTTGACCAGCAGCTTGTCCGGCCCGAAGTCGTTGGCCAGGTACATCGACGGCAGCCCGTCGCCGAGCAGGTCCTGGAAGCCGATGGCCAGTGTCCACCCGCGCAGCGCCTCGGCGGGCAGCTCCGCGCTGACGTCGGTGATCCGCGGCTTGTCGCCCGGGGTGCCGGTGGGGGTGGTCAGCAGCACCCGGCTGGGCCCGGCGTTGCCCGCGTCGCCCATGCCGTCCTGCATCCGCATCCGGGTGTCCGCGTCGGCGGCCGGGTCGAGGACCTTGGCGCCGTCGGGGAAGTAGTTGCCCACGACGATGTCGAGGTGTCCGGAGCCGTCGAGGTCGGCGACGTTGAGCGCGGTGGTGTTCCACACCTGCACGGGTTCCATCAGCTCGACCGCGCGGAAGGCGCCCCGCGCAGGCGTGGTGCCGCGCGTGGCCTGGTTGAGGAAGAGCACGGGGGAGCGGCCCCAGTAGTAGACGAGGACGTCGGTGGTGCCGTCCTCGTTGATGTCGGCGGGCACGCAACCCATCGGCGCCATGGTCGCGTCGTAGGGCAGCCCGTCCGGCCGCAGCTCGAACCGCGGGTAGGGGGCACCGCCCGCTTGGGGGACCGGCGCGATGGTGACGGAGTCGTCTCGTGGGTCGACCAGGCACACATCGGCGGGTCTGCCGAGTCCACGCAGGTCGGTCAGCGCGACCGCGGCACCCACCGCGGAGATCCAGCTGCGGATCCCGGCGAGTCCCGGTTGCACCGGCCGCACGTCGCGGGCGCCCACCGGGGCGGTGTTCAGGGGCACTTGGCGGAACGAGAACCGCTCGGCCAGCCGTTGTTGCTGCGCCTCACTCGGCGCGGGCAGCGCGGTGACCAGACCCGCCGCCACGCACAGCGCGACCGCGACGACGGCCGTGACAGACCGCCGGATGATTGCAGAGCTCACCGTGACCTCTTCTCGGGGACCTCTTGGGAGGTAGGGGTTTCAGCCGGTGACGGACGCGGTCACTCGCAGCCGCACGCGGTCTTTCCACTCCAGGTACGCCTCGACGTCCGCGCGTCCGCCCAGCTCCCGCGCCACCTCGTCGGCCCACCCGGTCGCGGTCGCGGGCACCGTCTCGGCGAGGCGCTCGCACGCCAGCGCGGTGTGCGCGGGGACGGTGCCCGACCGCACCCGTGCGGTCGCGGCGAACACGGTGCCCTGGGCCAGGTGCGGCGCGTACCGGCCCGCCACCCCGCGCAGGGTGTCCAGTTCGGTCGCGTCGACGCCGCCCGCGTACCCGGCGGCGAGACCGACACCGCTCCACAGCGCGGGTCTCGCGGTCGCCGGGGCGTGCTGGATGATCTCGTTGATCTGGACCGGGTCCGCGGCCGTCAGGAACCACATCGCCCGACCCGAGCCACCCAGCCGCGCCAGCCGCCGGGGGTCGGTGCCCGCGCGCTCGGCTCGGCGGGCCAGCGCCCGGCCACCACCGAAGAAGACGTCGGCGAACCCCGCGCCGTCCAACGCCAGCCAGCGCAACAGGGGCGTGTCCGGCAGCCGGACCGGGAGCGGGAGCCGCAACGGGGACAGTGCCCAGCCCATTCCCACGTGGATCAGGTGGGTGTACCGCTCTCCGGTGCCGCCGAGCAGCGCGGTGACCGCACCCGCCCGTCCGCCGGTGAGCACGTCGCGCTGCCCGGCGTACATGGCGGCGCCCTCGTGGGCGAACCCCTGTTCCTCCTGGGGTAGCTCCGCCAAGCCCTCGTGCACCCGCGCCCACCGGGCGGCGGCCACGTTGTACCCCTGGAGGAACGAGCGGGCGTGCCGTTCGAGGTGTGCGCGGGGTCCGGGTCGGTCGAGGCGGAACCCGCGGCGGTCGAAGTCCGCCATGCCCATCGGCAGCTGGGGACGCAGTGTGGTCATGGCGTTCTCGTCTCGGTGTTCTCGACTCGACGGAAGGGGGAGAACAAACTTAAGTAAAAGATAGTCAACCGATGCGATTTTGCCGCGATGTGCTGGGTCGATGTCAAGGGTGTCCCCCGTTTGCAGCATGTTTACCGCACCTCGGGCCGCCTTCCCGGCCGGGTGTCCTGACTATGTCACTACTGACTTCGGTGGTAAGCTCCGCGCTGGCAGAACGCTTGACAGGCCGGTCCCGGCCAGGTCGGGCGGAGTGCGGCACCGGCCAGGGCGGTGCGACCAGTCGACGGTCGTCCGCCCGGGGCCTCGCGACTGGTGCACCGGGCTGGCGCGGGTGGCACACCGCCGGTCCGGCGATCCCCCCATGGATTTCACCCAGTCGGAAATAACGCCGAATCGAATCGGGAGTGCGCATGGTCGAGGTGGTCGGCACGAGTCTGGGAAATCGCGCGATCCTGGGCGAAACGGTCCGCGCGGATTTCCCCATCCTGGTCGACCGCCCCGCGGGCGAGCCGCTCGTCTACCTGGACAACGCCGCCACCGCGCAGAAGCCGCAGCGGGTGCTCGACGCGCTGGTCGACCACTACCGCCGGGACAACGCCAACGTCGGCCGCGGGTACTACCGGCTCAGCCACCGCGCCACCGACGTCTACGAGCAGGCGCGCGCGACGGTCCAGAGCGCGCTCAACGCCGAGCACCTCGACGAGATCGTGTTCGTGCCGGGCACCACCGCGGCGCTCAACCTCCTCGCCGACACCTTCGGCCGGGCGGTGGTCGGCCAGGGCGACCAGGTGGTGGTCACCGGCATGGAGCACAACTCGAACCTGTTGCCGTGGCGGCGGTTGTGCGCCGTCGTCGGCGCCGACCTGGTCACCGTGCCCGCCGGTCCGGACGGTCGGTTGGGTGTGGCGGACTTCGCCGCCGCGCTCGGTCCGCGGACCCGGCTCGCCGCGGTCACGCACGTCTCCAACGTCCTGGGCACCGTCAACCCGGTCCGCGAGCTGACCGCCGCCGCGCACCGGCTGGACGTCCCGGTGGTCGTCGACGGCGCGCAGGCCGTGCCGCACCGACCGGTCGACGTGCGCGACCTGGGCGCGGACTTCTACTGCTTCTCCGGCCACAAGGCCTACGGGCCGCTGGGGATCGGGGTGCTCTACGGCAGGCGCGACCTCCTGCACGAGCTACCGCCCTACCAGGTCGGGGGCGGGACGGTGAAGGGCGTCAGCGCCACCGGGCCGGTCGCCTACGTCCCGGCGCCCGCCCGGCTCGAGGCGGGCACCCCGCACGTCGCCGGGGCGGTGGCGCTGGCCGCGGCCCTGGACTACCTCGCAGGCCTCGGCTGGGACGACATCCGCGCGCACGACGAGGTGCTGGTGCGCACGGCGGTCGAAGCGGTCGCCGACGTCCCGGGTGCCCGGGTGATCGGCGACCCGGCCGCGGATCCCAGCGGGATCGTCTCGTTCGTCCTGGACGGCATCCACCCCTACGACGTGGGTGGTCACCTCGACGCGCACGGCGTCGCCGTGCGCAGCGGGGTGCACTGCGCCAACACCTTCGTCGACACCTTCGACGTCGTCGGGACGGTGCGACTGTCCTTCGGCGTCTACAACACCGTCGAGGAGATCGACCTGGTCCACCGCGCCCTGCGCACCGCGCGACCGGGCCTTTGGACCCGCGAGCACCCGACGAAGCGATTCCTCTGAGCCGATGCGCTTCGACACCAAGCTCGTCCACAGTGGACAGGAGACGGTCGGCCCGTACGGCGACGTGGTGCCCCCGGTGCACGTGGCCGCGACCTACGACCGGTTCGCCCAGGACCCGCCGCGCTACTTCTACGCCCGCGGTGAGAACCCGACCATGGAGGCGCTCGAGCGCTGTCTCGCCTCGCTGGAGGACGCCCGCTTCGGCTCCGTGTACTCATCCGGCCAGGCGGCCGCCACCACCGCGCTGTCGCTGCTGTCCCCGGGGCAGCGGCTGGTGTGCTGCGACGACGTCTACGGCGGCACGCACGCCCTGGTGTCCGGCCTGCGCCGGTTCGGCGTGCGGGTCGACCAGGTCGACCTGTCCGACCCGGTGCTCGCCCGCGCCGCGCTGGCCGGGGACGTGGACATGGTGTGGGTGGAGACGCCGACCAACCCGCTGCTCAAGGTCGTCGACATCGCCGAGGTGGCCCGCCTCGGGCACGCCAGGGGCGCGGTCGTCGTGGTGGACAACACCTTCGCCAGCGCCGCCCTGCAGCGCCCGCTCGGCTGGGGCGCCGATGTGAGCCTCTACAGCACCACCAAGTTCGTCGCCGGGCACTCCGATGTGCTCGGCGGGGCCCTGGTCTGCGACGACCCCGCGCTGCACCAGGCGTTCACCGAGCACCGGACCGTCGCCGGGAACGTCCCCGGCGGGTTGGACTGCTTCCTGGTCCACCGCGGTCTGAAGACGCTGTCACTGCGGGTGGAGCGCCAGGTGCGCACGACCCGGCTGCTCGTCGAGCTGCTGGGGGAGTCGCCCGGTGTGGCCGAGGTGCACTACCCGGGACTCCCTACGCACCCCGGGCACGAGGTCGCCGCCCGGCAGATGTCCGCGCCCGGGTCGATCATCAGCTTCCGGTTCACCGGGCGGGTCGAGAAGCTGCTGGCGGGCACCTCGCTGTTCACCTGCGCGGTGAGCCTGGGCGGGGTGCGGTCGCTGGTCGAGTGCCCGGCCCTGATGACGCACCGCCCGGTGCCCCGGCCCGCCCGGTTGGCCGCGGGCATCACCGACGACCTCGTCCGGCTCTCGGTCGGCATCGAGGACCCGGAAGACCTCGCCGAGGACCTGGCCACCGCGCTCGCCGCGGCCGCCGGGGACCCCGGTGTGGACAGTCCCTGAAACCCGGAACAGCACTAAGACCCGAACAGCACTAAGACCCGAACAGCACTGAAACCCGAACAGCCACGGAGGAACCATGCCCATCCCGACCGAGCCGATCGGCAGCGTCCCGCGCCCGGAGAACCTGCGCGACGGGATCGCCGAGCTCGCGGCGGGGACGCTCGACCCGGCGGACTACGAGCTGCTGGTCGACCAAGCGGTCGCCGACACCATCAAGCGGATGCAGGCGACCGGCTCGCCGGTGCTCACCGACGGCGAGCAGGGCAAGCCCAGCTTCGTCGGCTACCCGCTGCACGGCGTCGCGGGCCTGGCCCCGGACGGCGCGGTCATCCCGTTCGCCGACGGCCACACCCGGCAGCTGCCCCGGCTGACCGAGGGGCCGTTCCGCTACGGCGCGCACGCCGCGACCTACCTGGTGGCCGCGCAGCGGCACACCGGCCACCCGGTCAAGCAGGCGGTGATCGCGCCGTCGGCGCTGAGCCTGCTCTACCCGGCCGACGGCATCGAGGGCTACCCGCGCGAGGAGTTCCTCGCCGACCTGGCCGACGAGTCCGAGCAGGACATCCGGCGCTGCCTCGACGCCGGGGCCGCGTCCGTCCAGCTGGACTTCACCGAGGGGCGGCTCTCGCTCAAGCTCGACCCGTCCGGCGGCCTGCTGCGCTCGTTCGTCGAGCTGAACAACACCGTGCTCGACCGCTTCTCCGCCGCCGAGCGGGCCCGGCTGGGAGTGCACACCTGCCCGGGCGGCGACCAGGACTCGGTGCACAGCCTGGACGTGGACTACGCCGAGCTGCTGCCCGAGCTGCTCACCCTCAACGTCGGGTCGTTCTACCTCCAGCTCGCCAGCGAGCCCGACCCGGCGCGGGTGCTGCGCGTGGTGGCCGAGCACTCCCGCGACGACCAGCGGATCTTCGTGGGCGTGACCGACCCGATCGACCCCCGGGTGGAGACCGCTGAGGAGGTGCGCGACCGGGTGCTGCAGGCGGCGTCGTACCTGCCGGTCGAGCGGCTGGGTACCTGCGACGACTGCGGGTTCGCGCCGTTCGCCGACGACGCCTCGACCTCCCGCGACACCGCGTTCGCGAAGATCGAGGCCCGGGTGCGCGGCACCCAGTTGGCTGCCGACCAGCTCGGCGTCTGAGGACCCCGGCCGCCACGGGACACCCCCGTGGCGGCCGGGCGCTCAGGCCTGCTGGACCACCGCGCCGAGACCGAGCGAGGTGACCAGGCGGTTGATGAAGGTGAACAGGGACGCGCAGAACACCGCCTCCAGCAGCTCCGGCTCGCTCCAACCCGCCGCCGCCGCGGCGGCCCAGTGATCGTCCACACCCGCACTGGCCGTGGTCGTCGCCGTGGTGAGCCGCAGCAGCGCGGCGGTGCGCTCGTCCACCGGCAGCGCGTCCACTGTGGAGCTGCCGGCGATCGCCGCGGCCAGTTCGGCGGAACCGCCGAACTGCTGCAGGAACCAGTTGTGCGAGCCCACGCAGTACTGGCAGTCGTTGAGGCGGGACGTCCACGCGGCCACCAACTCCTTGGTGCCACGGGACAGCGCGCTCTCGGTGAACACCCCCGCGTAGCCGCTGACCACCACCTCGAGCAGCTGCGGCGCGGTCGAGGTCAGCCGGAAGACGTCGGGCACGAACGGCAGCCCGGTCGCGGCCCGGGCCCGTTCGTACAGCTCGGCGGTCCGGCCGGTGGCGGCGGCCTCGGCCACCAGCGGCACCCGGACACCGGGGACGTTCTCCTGCATGGACTTCTCCTTCGCGGTGGGGTGCGCCAGCCGGTACTGCGTCGGTGACAGGCCGACGTGGCGCTTGAAGCGGGAGCTGAACGTGCCCGGGCTGTGGTACCCGACGCGCAGACCGATGTCGGTGACCCGCAACCGGGTGGTGGCCAGCAGCCGTTGCGCCTCGGCGAGCCGCAGCGCGGAGAGGAAGCGCGCGGGCGGGACGCCGGTGTGCCGTTGGAACAGCCGGGAGAAGTGGAACTTGCTGAACCGCGCGACCCGCGCCATGTCGTCGATGGTGAGCGACTCGCCCAGCCGGTCGCGCATGTCGGCGATCACCCGTTCGACGGCACGGATCGCGGGCTCGTCCACAGCGGCCCCTCGGCACGGCGACATGATCCTCGACGCTAGCAGCCGAGCGGTCCGGCCAGGAGCCCGCTTTCGAGTGACAGCAGGGCAAACCCGCGCTCAGGGTGGTGGCGCGGTCGTCGCCACGACGGCCGCGACCGCCAGAACGGCAGCCGCCACAACCACTTCCGCCGCCAGCACCCGCCGCAATGTCCCGACCCGGACACCCACGAGCGTGCTGCCCGAGGTCCCGGTGAGCCCTTGGCGCACGGCCCGGCGGCAGCGGTCGGCGAGGACGAGCAACAGGGCGAAGCCGGCGAGCTTTCCCAGCAGCAGCAACCCGTAGGGCGTGTCCACAAGCGCGGCCACCGACCCGACGTAGGCGACGCCGAGCAACCCGCCGCTGATCACGATCACCGCGACCGACACCTTGGCGACGGAGGAGAAGCGGGCCATGACCGCGCCCAAGTCCTCCTCCGGCTGCGGCCGCCAAGCGCACAGGGCCAGCTGGACGACACCACCCAACCAGACCGCGACCGCGCCGTAGTGCGCGAGATCGGCGAGCAGGGTCACGAACATGACCTCGGCGGCGATCGCGTGCCCGGCAGCGGCTGAGGTGAGCAGCAACAGGAACCCGGACACCATGGCCAGGTTCTCGTACCGGGACCGGAGCCGTGGCGGTGGACCAGCGAACAGGCGTCGCGCCACGAACGCCAGCCCGAGGGCGGCGACCACGCGCAGCACCAACAACTTCCCGTACGCGGAGTCGAGCGTGTTGGCGACCAACTCCGGCGCGAACACACGCGACAGATCCGCGCCGGTGACGTGTGCGCCTTCCATCCCCAGGGTCAGCACGCCGCCGACGGCAGCGAGCGCGCAACCGCCGAGCATCAACGCCCGCGCTCGTGGATCGGCCGTTCCGCGCGGGCGGCAGTACAGGAGGAACAGGACGCCGCCCGCGAGCGCGACGCCCAGGTAGCCGACCCAGCGCACGACTTTGGTGAGCACGGCGACCGAACCGTTGTCGGTCGTGTCCGACACCGCGCCACTGGCGTTCATCAGCGGCCCGTCCCCGACCACGAACGCGAACCCACCGCGCACCGGGTGCGTGTCCGCCGAGACGAAGGCGTACTGCACCAGGTAGGTCCCGTCACCCAGCCCAGGCCGGAGCCGAACGGCCATCTCCTCGGCCACCTCACCGGGCTGGAACACCGGCCCGTCACTGACGACCTGCCCCCGCGCGTCCACCACCCGCAGCGCGTCCTTCTGGATGCCCACGTTCTCCGACAACCGCACACTCACCACGGACGGAGCGCCGGCCAACCGCGCCCCACCAACCGGCGTCGACCCAACCACTTCTACATGCGCCAACGCCGGCGGCGCGGCCAAGACGGCCCAGCAGGCAAGGACGGCGAGCAGCGCACTGAGCCTCACACGCCCACCGCAGCGGCACGCGGGGCACACGTGCAGGTCTCGGACTCCGCACCGGTTGAGGGTTCCCGGCGGTGCAGGACCATGGCGACGATCATCGGGATGGTGACCACGGTGTTGTAGAACAGGTGCAGCTCCACGCGGGGCACGAGGAACTGGATGATGCTCGTCGGCACCGCCCCACCACCCAACCGCCACCCGGTCTGCGCTTGGGCGAACAACAGCAGGTGCTCGATGTGGTGCCAGAACTGCAACCCCAGCGCCAGGTTCCACCACTGCCGAGACCGCCCGGTGAAGCCCTTGCGCAGGAGGAAAAGACCGATCAGCATGACCAGCGCGTACCCGTAGTGCAGCCACTCGAACTGGATCAGCTTCGGGAACGGGATCCCGAGCACCCCCCGGGCCTCGCCGGCGGGCCAGCCCAAGACGTAGATCTGCACCGCCTGCACGAGATGCTCAGCCCAGTGCGCCAGCACGATCGCCAGGAACACCCACAACGCCACCTGGTGCCTGCGACCATTCAGCGCAGCCACCACGCCTGTACCGCTCATGTCCCACCCCACTGGTCGAGGGCCCGATCAGCCGACGATAGCCGTGCCCAAGCACCAGCACTTCTTCCGTCGTGCGCTCTTGTATTGTCCTAAGTGGACAAGCATCTAGCCGCCACCAGCAGACCCCACCCCACGGCGCCTCATCCCTCGTCTTTGATCCCCGATCTTGAAATCCCCAAATCTCTGAATCCCTCAATCTCTAAATGCCGAGCCCGCTGGTACGCAAGACCCGTTACGTTTGTGCTCGATTGGGTGGACTGCCTTCGTGTGGGGGGAGAGCACCGCTAAACTTGCCGTGTGTGGGGATGCCCTTCACCCCACGCTTTTTCCCCACCGCGGTGCTCTAGGGGCCCCACACGAAGGCAGTCCACCCAATCGAGCCTTCGCTTTACTCGGGCAGCTCATGAGATGTGCCGCCCTGGGGTCGACGCCACGGGTGGCTCGTAGACATGGGCTGCCCGAGGAAAAGATAGGGGGCTCGATCTAGTGAACTCGCGTCGTGTGGGGCCCCTAGAGCACCGCGGTGGAGAGAAAAGGGCAGGTAAGGGCATCCCCACCCATGGCAAGTTTAGCGGCACTCTCCCCCCACACGAAGCGAGTCCACTAGATCGAGCATCCGTAACGGGCGTTGCGTACCAGCGGGGTCGGCCTCACCGCTGCTGTTTGCTGGGGGACGGGACCCTGTCGCGTGCGGGTGTGGTCGGCCTATCCGCTGCGGTTTGCTGGGGACGGGATTCGCTTGGGTGCCAGCAGGGTCGGCCTCTCCGCTGCCGTACCGGCGGGGTTGGGATCCTGTCACCTTCCAGCGGGCGTGGGGATCCTGTTGCGCACCAGTGGGGTCGGCCTTTCCGCTGCGGTACCGGCGGGGTCGGGATTCTCTCGGGGTGCCAGCGGGCTGAGCCTTCTGCTGCGGCTCAGTGGGGGTGGTGCCTGCGGTCCGGTTGAGGATAGGCTCGCCTCATGTTGATGTTGGTTGACCATGGGTGAGATGTCTCGCAGGCCGTTGTCCCGCAGGCTGTTCTTGGCCGGGTCGGCTGCGGGTGCGCTGACCGTGGGGCTGTCCGCCTGCAGTTCCAACGGAAGCACTCCCGTCGTCTCGACCTCCGGCGCCGGTACACCTGCGGCGTCCGGGTTCCCGGTGACCTTGGAGGGTGCCGAGGGGCGCGCGGTCATCCCGGCCGCGCCGAGTCGGGTGGTCAGTGTCGGGTTCATGCGGGACATCGACGAGTCCGTGTCGCTCGGTGTGGTGCCGATCGCGGTGACCACGGCGACGAACTTCCCGTCTGGGCTGCCGCCGTGGGTCGAGGCGAGGTTGGCTGGTGGCAAGGCGCCCGAGCTGATCGAGGTCGGGGACGCGCTGCCGTTCGAGAAGATCATCGGGCTGGCGCCGGACCTGATCCTGGCCACTGACAGCTACACCCTGGACGAGGACTTCGCCAACCTGGCGGCGATCGCCCCCACGCTCTCCTACGAGAAGGCCGCGGCCGAGGACAGTTGGCAGACCCGGGTCACCCGGATCGGTGCCGCGGTGGGGAAGTCCGAGGTCGCTGCGAAGACCGTCACCGATGTCCAGGCGAAGATCACTGTGGCAAAGGCCGAACACGGGAAGGTGTTGAGCGGTAAGACGTTCACCTTCAGCCTGCTCAACGCGGAGAGCGCGCTGGCCACGATCGTCCTGCCCACCGACGCCTCCGCCCAGTTCCTCTCCCAGCTCGGGCTCCGGCTCGCCGACTCGGTGACCAAGCTCCCGCAGAACGGTCAGGCCGGCCGAGCGGTGGTCGCGCAGGAGAACACCGGGCTCCTCGACGCCGACGTGGTGCTGTTCGCCTTCCGTACCGCCGAGGAGCGCGAGCAGGTCGAGTCGGATCGGCTCTTCCAAGCGCTCCCGGCCGTCCGGCGTGGCGCCTACGTGCCGTTGGAGGTGGGGGAGGCGTTGTCGATGGGTTTCCCGTCGACGCTGAGCATCCCGTTCGCCCTGGAGAAGATCGTGCCCAGGGTCGTGGCCGCCGCCGCGAAGGCCTGAGCCCGGCAGGGCAAGCCCGAGTCGGGACGTGGTCACCGATCAGGGTCGGCAGCGCTGCCGCGCTCGCGTCGACCGTCCCGCCCCGTGGGCGCGCCAGACCCTCCAGTGGATCATGTCGGGGTATTGTTAGCCTAACCTTCAGTTGTCCACGGGCGGCCAGCACGCGGAAGTGGGCGCGCGCGGAAGAGGGGACTGTCGGATGCCGGGAGCGCCAGCGGCGGTCGTCGAGGGCGGTGCCCCCACCGGCAAGCTCGTCCGCCCGCGCGCCGGGGTCCGGTTCACCGGCCTGCTCGTCGCTTTGGTGGCGCTCGCCGGGGTCTGCGTGGCCAGCCTGTTGGTTGGCGCGCAGGACATCGACCCGCACACCGTCTGGCGGTTGCTCCTGCACGACGACGGCTCCGAGACCGCCTACATCGTCCGCGAGCTGCGCGTCCCGCGCACGCTCGTCGGTCTGCTGGTCGGTGCCGCCCTCGGTCTCGCGGGTGCGTTGATGCAGGCGCTCACCCGCAACCCGCTCGCCGACCCCGGTCTGCTCGGCGTGGAGATCGGCGCATCGACGGCGGTGGTCCTGGCCATCTCGCTCCTCGGCGTCACCGCGCCCGCGGGCTACGTGTGGTTCGCCCTGGCCGGTGCCGGGGCCACGTCGGTGTTCGTCTACGTCCTCGGTGCCGCAGGGCGCGCGGCCACGCCCGAGCGGATGGTCCTCGCCGGTGCGGCGATCACCGCGGCGCTCGGCGCGCTGGTCGGCACCGTCCTGGTGCTCGACGCGCAGACCTTCGACCAGTTCCGGTTCTGGGTGATCGGCTCCCTCGCGGGCCGGGGCATGGACGTCTTCTGGCAGGTCAGCCCGTTCATCGCGGTCGGGTTGGGGATCGCGCTGCTGCTCGGCCGGCCGCTCAACGCACTGGCCCTCGGCGACGAGGCGGGCCGCGCCCTGGGCGCCCGGATCGGCGAGACGCGGCTGGTCGGGGCGCTCGCGGTGACCCTGCTCAGCGGCGCCGCCACCGCGGCGGTCGGGCCGGTGGGGTTCGTCGGTCTGACCGTGCCGCACGTCGCCCGGGCGATCACCGGACCGGACCACCGCTGGGTCCTGCCGTACTCCGCGGTGTTGGCGCCGATCCTGGTGCTCGGCGCCGACGTCGTCGGCCGGGTCGTCGGCTCGCCGGGGGAGCTGCAGGTCGGCATCGTGATGGTGCTGATCGGCGGGCCGGTGTTCATCGTGCTGTGCCGCCGCCGTCGGATCGCGCAGCTGTGACCACCGAGCCGCCGCGGGCGGTCCCGTTCACCGGCTGGGTGCTGCGCACCCGCTCCGGCGCCGTCTCGCTGCGGCTGCACCCGCGCGTGCTGCTGGTGGGGCTCGCGCTCGTCGCGGGAGTTCTGGTCGTCTCCGCCCTGACCCTGACCACCGGCGACTACCCCGCGCCGCTCCCGGACGTCGTGCGCACCCTGTTCGGCGACGGCCCGCCCGGTCTGGAGCTGGTGATGAACCGGTTCCGGGTGCCCCGGCTGCTGCTGGCCCTCGGCGTCGGCGCCGCCCTCGGCGCGGCGGGCACGATCTTCCAGAGCGTCTCCCGCAACCCGCTGGGCAGTCCCGACGTCATCGGCTTCACCACCGGCTCGGCCACCGGCGCGATCCTGGTGCTGCTCGTCTACCAGGACGCCTCGGTCGGCGTAGCCACCGGTGCCCTGGTGGGCGGCCTGGTCGCCGCCGTGCTCGTCTACCTGCTCGCCTACCGGCGCGGCGTGCAGGGGTTCCGGCTGATCCTGGTCGGCATCGGCGTCAGCTCGATTCTGGCCGCGGTCAACACCTACCTGCTCAGCCGCGCCTCGATGCAGGACGCCCGCAACGCCCAGCTGTGGCTGCTGGGCAGCCTCAACGGCCGCGGCTGGCCGCAGGTCACTCCACTGTGGACGGCGCTGGCCGTGCTGCTGCCGGTCGCGCTGGCGCTGGGCGGGCGGATGGCCATGCTGGAGATGGGCGACGACGCCGCCCGCGCCCGCGGTGTGCCCGCCGAGAAGAGCAGGCTGATGCTGGTGCTCACCGGCGTCGCGCTTACCGGCGTGGCGACCGCGGCCGCCGGGCCGATCGCCTTCATCGCCCTCGCCGCCCCGCAGGTGGCCCGCAGGCTGGTCCGCTCGGCGGGCCCGAGCGTGCTGCTCGCCGCCCTCACCGGCGCCCTGCTGCTCGCCGCCGCCGACCTGGCGGGCCAGCGGCTCTTCGGCCCCGTCCAGCTGCCGGTCGGCCTGACCTCCGGCGCGGTCGGCGGGGTGTACCTGATGTGGTTGCTGACCAGGCAGTGGCGGGAGACGCGATGACCGGGGACCGACTGCGCGCGGACGGCCTGACCCTCGGCTACGACGACCGGGTCGTGGCCCGGGACCTGAGCCTGACCATCCCGGACGGCTCGTTCACCGTGATCGTCGGGCCCAACGCGTGCGGGAAGTCCACCCTGCTCAAGGCCCTGGCCCGGATGGTCAAGCCGCGGGCGGGCACCGTCCACCTCGACGGCGCGCCGATCGGCTCCTACTCCACCAGGGAGATCGCCCGCAGGCTCGGCCTGCTGCCGCAGTCGTCGATCGCGCCCCCGGGCATCACCGTCGGCGACTTGGTCGCCCGCGGCCGCTACCCCCACCGGCGCCTGCTGCGCCAGTGGTCCACGGCCGACGAGCGGGCCGTGGTCGAGGCCATGCGCGGCACCGGGGTCGACGCCTTGGCGGCTCGACCGGTCGACGAGCTCTCCGGCGGGCAGCGCCAGCGGGTCTGGCTGGCGATGGTGCTGGCCCAGCAGACCTCGGTGCTGCTGCTGGACGAGCCCACCACCTTCCTCGACATCGCCCACCAGGTCGAGGTGCTCGACCTGTGCGCCGACCTGCACGAACAGGGCAACACCCTGGTGCTGGTGCTGCACGACCTGAACCAGGCCTGCCGCTACGCCACCCACCTGGTGGTCATGAGCGCGGGCGCGGTGGTCGCCCAGGGCGACCCGGCCGAGATCGTCACCCCCGACCTGCTCGCCGACGTCTTCGGCCTCCCCTGCCGGGTGATCGAGGACCCGGAGACCAACACCCCGCTCGTGGTCCCGCTCGCCCGCACCGCCGTGCCCACCTGACCGCACTCGGGTCGAGGGACACGACACACCGGGCGGGAGGTTTGTCCCGGTCGCCCCGGAGGCACCCCGGGAAGACCTCGATCCCAGGGAGACACCATGGTGGACGTCAAGCGCACCTTCACGGTCGACCGGCCCGCCGACGCGGTCCTCGACTACCTCCGCGACTTCTCCCGCACCGAGGAGTGGGACCCGGGCACCGTCTCCTGCGAGCGCCTCGACGGCGGCCCCGTCCAGGTCGGCTCGCGGTGGCGCAACGTCTCGAAGTTCCTCGGCTCGGAGACCGAGCTGACCTACCGGCTCACCGTCGCCGAGCCCGGCCACCTGCGCTTCGTCGGCGAGAACGACACCGCCACGGCCACCGACGACATCACCGTGCGACCGGCCGACCAGCCGGGCCGCAGCTCGGTGACCTACCACGCGCACATCGACTTCCACGGTGCCGCCAAGCTGGCCACACCGATCGCCAAGATCGCGTTCGAGAAGCTCGCGGGTGAGACCGAGGAGAGCCTGACCAAGATCTTCGCAACCCCGGTCGCCTGAGCGATCCGGCGCCGCCGCCCACCACCTGAACTGCTGGACGCACGTGGACGGCACCGGTTCGGATGGACCGGGCTGACCACGACTGTCCTCTTCGGAAGGCCAGGGTGGTCGGCGTGGTGCAACGGGAGTGCGGGCCTGTCCCGTCCTCCCGGTGTGCGGATCCTGTGGTTGTCAGCTCTCGTCCTGCTCGCCGGGTGTGCCTCGCCACCGGCGGCACCACCTGTGTCTTCGGCACCGCCTGTCTCGTCTGCACCACCCGTGTCCCCAACGCCACCGGCGGACGGCCTCGTCCTACGAGTCGACGAGATCCCAGGGGGCGTGGGGATCCCGGGCAGGCTGAGCCTCCCGCGCTTCGCGCTCTACGGCGACGGCACCCTGATAGTCCCGGCCGACACCGACGGCGCCATCCCCACGGCCCAAGTCCGTCATCTGACGAAGGCCGCTGTCACCGGCCTCCGCGAACGCGCCCGCGCGGCAGGTCTGGACACCGCGCGTTCGTACCCGTCGCAGATGCCCGACGCGCCGGTGTTGGTTGTGACCTTCGGTCAGGCGCGCACCAGGATCACCGACCCGGAGAGGTCGGAGGTCGCCCGCGCGGTCACCGTCGACCTGGACGCCTTGGAGGTCACCGGCCCGCCGACCCCGTACTCGCCCACGACGTTCGCCGTCAACGCCTCGCCCACGTCCACCGACTCGGCCAAGGTGCGGCCCTGGCCGCTCGACCCGCTCGACTCCGGCACGCCGCTGGACATGGGCCTGTGCACCACCTACCCCACCGCGCGCCTGCTCCCGGTGGCGGGCCCCGCCGGCCTGTGGACCGACCGCGGCACGACCTACCGCGTCTTCATCCGCCCCCTGCTGCCCGGCGAACCCGATTGCGCCGCCCTGTCCCGCTGACCGATCGCCTGTTCCGCTTCTCGCCGCGCGGCCTGGTGTCGTGGGCCGACCTGGTGTCCGTCTGCCCGCCCCTCGGTGTGCGGTCGGCCATTCCGCGAACACGCCGAGCTTGATCGTCTAGCTTGGTGCCCGGGATGTCGGGCTCGGGGTGAGGGGATTCGATGGGCAACAGGGGTGCGTGGGGAACGGCCGTCGGCGTGCTGGCGACGGTGGTGCTGGCGGCGGGCTGCGAGAGCTCCGGCACGGCGAGTCCGGTGACGTCCAAGGCGACCACGACCACCACCACGACACCCGTGAGCCTGCCGCCGGGGGAGTACCAGGTCCTGTTGGACGAGGCCGACCGGGTGATCGCCGCGGTCGCCGACCGGTTCGCCGGCACCCTGGCGCTGACCGACTACACCGCGCTCACCAAGGAGTTCCGCGACGTCCTGGAGGCGCAGGCGACCGTGCTCGACAAGCAGGTGCCGCCGTCGGCGGTGGGGGAGCAGCACCGGGAGGTCGTGAAGGGGCTGCGGGTCGCCTCCGAGTACGCGACGTCGGTGACCTTCTCCGGCTCGCCGACCGACTCGTGCGGACTGCCGACCCGGGTGACCCCGGTGCAGCTCGACGGCCTGCGGCTGAGCACGATGGAGACCAGCAAGCTCAAGACCAGGGCTGCCGCCCTCACCGGCAAGGGCTACAAGTTCGGCTCGTTCGTGGCCCTCGTCGAGCGCCCGCTGGCGCTGCCCGCCGAGCAGAGCAGGCGTGCGGGCAACGGCGAAATGGTGCTGCGCAACGGTCCGCGCGGCCGCGGCGTCCTCAAGGTGATCAACAGCGACGAGAGCGACGTCGCGGTCGCGGTCATGACCGGGACCCCACCCACCCCGCAGTCCATGGTCTACGTCCGCGCGGGCGCCACCGCCCGCGTCACCGGCGTCGGCGGCGGCTACGAGGTCTTCTTCAAGACCGGCGCCGACTGGGACCCGGCCGCTCGCGGGTTCACCCGCGACTGCGCCTTCCAGAAGTTCGACCAGCCCTTCGGCGCCAACGAGAGCTGGGAGATCACCCTGAAGAAGCGCGTGGGCGGCAACGCCAGCACCAGTGCCGCACCGAACTTCTGACAGTCCCAAGAGGACTTCAGGCGCCCCGAGGTGGACTCCGGAGCCTCTGGACCGCCGCGACGGGCAGCCGGTCTGCCCGCGCGTTGCCCCTTTCGGCCTGTGCCACTCACCTGCACCCCGTTAAACCTGGAGTCGCCCAAGCCAGTGCGAGGAGCGGCATGCACGCACACGATGAAAAGCGCGACGACAAGGCAGGCGGTCAGGCCAAGAAGGCCCCGGTGGTCGGCCGGGTCGAGGCGTCCGCCTCGCTGGTCGCGCTGCAGAAGATGATCGGGAACGCCGCCCTGGGCCAGTTGCTCGAGCCCGGCGACCAGGACCTCGACGTCCAGCGTTCGCTGGTGCACCAGGTCTTGCGCACCCCCGGCCGTCCGCTGGACGAACCCGTGCGCGCCGACATGGAGGCCAGGCTCGGCGCGGACTTCTCCGACGTGCGCGTGCACACCGACCGCACCGCGCACGAGTCCGCGGCGTCGGTGGACGCCGAGGCCTTCACCTCGCGGGAGCACATCGTCTTCCGGCAGGGCAACTTCGACACCTCGTCCGCGGCGGGCAAGCGGATGCTCGCCCACGAGCTGACCCACGTGGTGCAGCAGCGCTCCGGCCCGGTCGCGGGCACCGACACCGGTGGCGGGCTCTCGGTCAGCGACCCGTCGGACCGGTTCGAGCGCGAGGCGGAGCACGTGGCCGAGCAGGCCATGCACGGGCCGGTCGACGCGCACGCCGTCGGGGGCGCGCCCGACGTCATCGCGCGGATGATGACCGTCGGGGCGTTCAAGCAGCGCACCAAGGGGTTCCGCCGGGGCAACAAGATCGAGGCGGTCGAGGCCGCGCTGGTGGCCTACCATGCGCTGCCGTTGGCGAACTACGTCGGCAGGCGCGCGCAGCTGGAGGTGGTGCGGCAGGCCGCCGACGGCTACCTGCAGAACTCCGACACCAAGAAGCACCAGGCCGCCGTCGACGACCTGGTCAACGAGAGCCACGACGAGACCAACGCCATCCGGCTGAACGCCGTCATCCAGGAGACCCGGCAGCGTGCCGCCGCCCACCAGGACATCTATCAGGCGGTGATCGCCGCCGACGGGGCGGCGGACGACACGAACAAGGTGCGCCTGCTGATGCGGGCCCAGGACCTGATCGTGCACCAGAGCGACCTGAACAACACCGGTGGCGAGGGCGACCTGGCGTTCCTCAACACCAAGATCGGCGAGTGGATGACCCTGGTCGCCTCGACCATGGACGCCCCCACGCTGCGGCTGGTGATCGCCGACGACCTGGCGACCCTGACCCGGCTGAGCACCGACCAGAGCGTCCCCGCCGTCACCCGGCGGATCCTGGTCGACGTGCTGGCGCACCAGGACATCACCGAGTACCAGACCGGCCAGCCCGGCACCCGGCTGTCCAACCCGGGCGCGGACAAGAAGTACACCCTGCGCAACCCGGTCAACCAGCCGCACGGCTCCACCGAGCGGCTCGGGTCGCTCGCCCACGAGATGACCCACGTGGACGCGGGCGAGACCTACGACAACACCGAGATCCTGCTGCTGTTGCGGCCCGGCCTGCCCGACGACGCCATCAAGGCGCTGACCGACCGGCGGCGGGACTCGATCACCCACCTGCGCACCCTGCTGGCCGCGCACCAGGGCTTCTCCGGCAACCAGGAGCAGCTGTTCAGCGGCAAGCTGGACTACACCATGCGCGGCAAGCTCGAGGGCTACGCCATGAGCTTCCGCAACGCCGGGAAGATCGACGAGGCCACCTTCGACCACCTGCTGCACCTCGCCGAGCTGACCAAGCCGAACAGCGGGCTGCTGGTGGAGTACGACACGGTCCTGAACCAGCTGCTGGTCTACCTGCACCAGTGGGGGGTCGACCCGCGGTCCCCGCTCTACGTCGAGGTCCTGCGCCTGGCCGACCAGCAGCGGCAGGAACGCCACCCCTGAGTACCCCGGCGCACAATGCGGGGGTGCGACGACTGGAACCCGATCGAGCGGCGCGGCTGCGAGCCGCCGAGCTGACCTACCCCGAGGTGGGCCGCACTACCGGAGACCTGCCGCCGGGCTACCGGATCACCCACCGCGTCGTCCGGTTGCCCACCACCGTGGACTTCGACCGGGCAGCGCGCGACCTCTTCGCCTGGCGGGTGCAGCTCCGCGCGGGGCTCCAGGTCACCGCCTCCGACGAGATCGTCGTGGCCGGTGCCGTGGTCGAGTTGGGGATCGGTCCGCTCACGGCGCCCTGCCGGGTGGTCCACGTGGTCGACGAGCCGCGCAGGCGGGGCTTCGCCTACGGCACCCTGCCCGGCCACCCGGAGTGCGGTGAGGAGGCGTTCCTACTCGACCACCGAGACGACGGGATCACCTTCACCATCCTTGCCTTCTCCCGCCCCGCGACGGCGCTGGCCAGGCTCGCCGGTCCCGTCGGCCACTGGCTGCAGGACGTCGTGACCGGGCGTTATGTGCGCGCGCTCACCTGACCGGATCCCGGGAACCGGCTTGACGGGGCAGCGGGTGGCACCCGGAGGATGACCGGGTGACTGAACCGATCACGTTGGCCGCCCGGGTGCGCCGCAGACCGCTGGTCCCGCTGGCCTCGACCAGCGTCGCGGTCGGGGTGGCCACCTCGTTGGCGGTCCCGTTCCTGTCGCTGTTCCTCACCCGCGAGGTCGGCGCCGACCCGGTGGCGCTGGGCGGTTTCCTGCTCGCCGGGCCGGTCGCCGGCGTCGTGCTGAGCACCCTGGTCGGGCGGCTGTCCGACACCCGGGCGATCCGCCGGACGCTGCTCGTGGTCGGCGGCGTGGCCGGGGCCTGCGGGTACGCGCTCTACGCCGTGGTCCGCGACTACTGGCTGCTGCTCGCGGTGTCGACCACGCTGGTGGCGATCACCTTCGCCCTGATGCCCCAGGTGTTCGCCTACGCCCGGCAGGTCGTGCAGGACTCCGGCTCGGCGCGGGCGCCACTGGTGATCAGCAGCCTGCGCACGCTCGTCTCGGTGTCCTGGGTGGTCGGTCCGCCGCTGGCCGCGCTGCTGGTCGCCACCTCCGGCTTCGGCGGTCTGTTCGGCACGGTCGCGCTCTGCTACGCCCTGGTCGCGGTGCTCGCTGTCCTGCTCCCGGACCCCGCCACGGGCCCGGCGCGCCCACCGGTCGAACGGCCGGGCAGGCCGCCTGCCCGGCTCTTGGTCGCCGTGCCCGCGTTCGTGCTCGTCCAGGCGGCGGGATCGCTCGGGGTGACCACGCTCCCGCTGTTCGTCACCGAGGAACTGCACGGCACCGCGGGCGACGCGGGCCTGGTCCTGGGCTTGTGCGCGGCGCTGGAGATCCCGCTGATGATCGGCCTGGGCGTGCTGGCCGTGCGCGGCAACCAGCACCGACTGGTGGTCGGCGGCACCGCCGTGGCCCTCGGCTACCACGCGGCGATGTCGGCGGCGACGAGCGTGTGGCAGGTGGCGGCCGCCCAGGTGCTCAACGCCGTCGTGATCGCCGCAGTGATGGGCGTCGGGATCTCCTACTTCCAGTCGCTGGCGCCGGACCGGCCCGGCATGGCCACCACGCTGTTCACCAACACCGCCGTGGCCGGGACGATGATCTCCGGCCCACTCCTCGGCGTCGCCGTCGAAACCGGCTACCGCACCGCCTACCTGATGAGCCTGGCGATGGCCGCGCTCGGCCTGGTGCTGCTGCTCGCCGGCCTGCGGGGCACCCGTCGCGACCCGGGCGTGATCGGCTAGCCCGGCGCTCGTCCCGGCCTTGATCATGCACCTGTATGATACAGATCTATGACAGGTTCACGGTCGCAGTGGCTCATCGCCGAACTGCGGGAACGGGTCGCGCTCGGCGACTACGGACCCGGCGGTTCGCTGGAGAGCGAGGCCGACCTCGGCCGCCGCTACGCGGTGAGCCGCGTGACCGTGCGCCGCGCCCTGGAACACCTGCGCGGCGAGGGCCTGCTGGCCGCCCGCAAGGGCGCCGGCTGGTACGTCGTCTCCGGTGCCTCCTTCGGGCAGTCCCTCGCCCTGGGCAGCTTCCAGCACGCCGCCTCGGCCGTCGCCGAGGCCGGGATCCCCTTGGGCCGCACCGTGGTCGAGTACGGCTACGGCGCCGCCCCGGAGAGCGTGGCGCACCTGCTCGGTGTCCCCGACGGCACCGAGGCCCTCCGGGTCCAGGCGGTTCGGCGGGCGGGGGAGGGACCACTGGACGTGGTCACCGAGTGGGTCCCGCTGGCCCTGGCCGCACCGGTGAGCCGCGCCGACGCCGAGGACCCCGGCACCTGGGAAGCCCTGCGGCGCAAGGGAAATGAGATAGCCGTCGTCCGCCAGAGCATCGCCGCCACCGCCGCGGGCGAACGCGTGGCCGAGTTGCTGGAGGTCCCGTTGTCCACCCCGGTCCTGCTCGTCCGACGCCTCGCCCTCGGCCCGGACGAGCGCCCGATCGCGCTGTCCGAGCACCGGTACCTGGGCCACCGCTTCCGCCTGGAGGTCGAGTTCCGCGGCTGGCCCGCCACCGCGGCTGCCGAACCACCCGGCGTCGCCCCGATCACCACCACCGAACAGGAAGGCTGACATGCGCCTGCTCGTCACCGGAGCCGCGGGCTTCATCGGCTCCCACTTCGTCCGGCACTGGGTCGCCGCCCACCCGGACGACACCGTCGTCGCCCTGGACGCCCTGACCTACGCGGGCACCGAGACCAACCTGGCCGATGTCCGCGACCGGATCACCTTCGTCCACGCCGACATCGCCGACGCCGAACCGGTCCTGCGCGAACATCGACCCGACGTGGTCGTCAACTTCGCCGCCGAGTCGCACAACAGCCTGGCGATCCTGGACCCCGCGAGGTTCTTCCGCACCAACGTCCTCGGCACCCAGGGTCTCCTGGAAGCCGCCCGACGCGCGGAAGTGCAGCGCTTCCACCACATCTCCACCTGCGAGGTCTACGGCGACCTGGCACTGGACGCCGACCAAGCCTTCACCGAGGACTCGCCTTACCGCCCGCGCACCCCGTACAACGCCAGCAAGGCGGGCGCCGACCACGCGGTCCGCGCCTACCACGAGACCTTCGGCCTCCCCGTCACGATCACCAACTGCGCCAACAACTACGGCTCACACCAGTTCCCGGAGAAGGTGCTGCCGTTGTTCACCACCCACGCGCTGGACGGCAAACCCCTGCCGGTCTACACCTCGAAGCACAACCGCCGGGAGTGGATCCACGCACTGGACCACGTCCGCGCCATCGAGGCAGTCCTCGACCGGGGCGCTGTGGGCGAGACCTACCACGTTGGCACGGGCATTGAAGCGAGCGTGGAGGACATCGCGAACCTGGTCTTGGACGAGCTGGGGCTGCCTGCGTCGCTCAAGCACGAGGTGCCAGACCGTCCCGGCCACGACCGCCGCTACCTCCTTGACTCGAGCAAGATCCGGCGCGAGCTCGGGTGGGAACCCTTGGTGGACTTCGAATCTGGGATCCGGGACACGATTCGCTGGTACGCGGCGAACCGTGTCTGGTGGGAGCCTCTACGTGACCGGTCCCCGATCGCGGAAGGTGCTTGGAAGTAGTCGGGCAGGCTTGATCTAGGGGGCTCGTTTTTGTGTTGCCGTCTTCGTTGCCCGGGTTACAAGCGGGGCTCGATCTAGGACTCGCTTTGGGGTTGCCGTCTTCGTTGCCCAGGTAAGAGCGGGGGCTCGATCTAGTGAACTCGCTTCGTGTGGGGCCCCTAGAGCACCGCGGTGGGAAAGAAGGGCGGGTGAAGGGCATTCCCCACCACCGGTCAAGTTTAGCGGTGCTCTCCCCCGTTACCGTCTTCGTAGCTCCTGATCATGGAGCGGTGGTCGCCAGGTCCGGCATGACTTTGTCCCCCAGTCGCACGCATGATCCGGGGGGTGGTGTCACCGGGCCTGGTGGCGTCGAGGGACCGCTGATAAGGACACGGCCGCCCGGAGGGTAGGTCTCGTCGTAACGTGGGTGCCGGCACTCGATGCTTGACCGGCGACCACCCGCGACGAACGAACGGCGTGATGGATGAGCAGCGGTTTCGGGGTGTTCCTGGGCCTGGACGTGGGTAAGGGCGAGCATCACGCCGTCGGCTTGGACCCGGCTGGCAGGCGGCTGCATGACGGCCCGCTGCCCAATAGCGAGACGAAGCTGCGGGCGTTGTTCGACAAGCTCGCCGCGCATGGCTCGCTGCTGGTGGTGGTCGATCAACCGGCCACGATCGGGGCACTGCCGGTCGCGGTCGCCCGCGCGGCTGGGCACCAGGTCGCCTACCTGCCCGGCCTGGCGATGCGGCGCATCGCCGACCTCTATCCGGGACGCGCGAAGACCGACGCCCGGGACGCGTTCATCATCGCCGACGCCGCCCGATCGTTGCCACACACGCTGCGGCCGGTCGACGTCGGGGACGAGGCCCTGGCCGAGCTGGAGGTGCTGGTCGGCTTCGATGACGACCTGGCCGCCGAGGCCACACGGTTGTCGAACCGGATCCGCGGCCTGCTCACCGGCATCCACCCCGCCCTCGAACGCGCCATCGGCCCGAAGATCGCCCACCCCGCGGTGCTGGAGATCCTGTCCCGCTGCGGCGGCCCCACCGGAATCCGCGCCGCCGGTCGACGCAAGCTCACCGCGATAGCGGTCGCGCACGCACCAAGGATGGGCGACAAGCTCGTCGCGGTGATCCTGGCCGCGCTGGACGAACAGACCGTCACCGTCCCGGGCACCGCCGCGGCCGACACCGTGCTGCCCCGCCTGGCCGACAACTTGAAAACCGTGCTCCAGCAACGCAAACAGGTCGCCAGCGAGGTCGAGGGGATACTCGATGCGCACCCTCTCGCCAGGGTCCTGACCTCGATGCCCGGCATCGGAGTCAGGACCTCCGCCCGGATCCTGCTCGAGATCGGCGACGCATCCAACTTCGCCAGCGCCGCCCACCTGGCCGCCTACGCAGGCATCGCCCCGGTCACCCGCAGCTCCGGCACCTCCATCAAGGGCGAGCACCCCGCGCGCACCGGCAACCGCAAGCTCAAACGGGCCTTCTTCCTCGCCGCGTTCGCAGCCTTGTCCGACCCCACCAGCCGGGCCTACTACGACAGGAAGAGAGCCGAGGGAAAGAAACACAACGCCGCACTCATCTGCCTGGCCCGCCGCCGCTGCGACGTCCTGTTCGCCATGCTCCGAAACAAGACCAACTACCGACACCCCGAACCCGCTACCGCCCCGGCTGCGGCTTGACAACCACATAAGGACACCCCCCCCACACGAAGCGAGTCCACTAGATCGAGCATCCGTAGCGGGGCCGGCGGTACCAGCCGGGCCGGCCCCACCGCTGCGGTTCCAGCGGGGTCATGATTCTCTAGAAGCCTCCGCCGCAGTATCAAGTCGCCACAGCAGTGCAGGTGTTAGGAGCATCAGCACCCCGGCCGCCACCAACGCTCCCTGAGTCCCCAGCACGCCACCCAGCACGCCCCACACCACAGTCAAACCAGCGACCACCGCACCCCGGGAAACGTTCCACGCCAACAGCACCCGAGCGACCCGGTCGGCAGGTGTTCGGGTCAACCGGCAGGTCGAGAACACCGGGTTGAAGACCCCGATGCACGTGATCATCCCGAACTCCACCAGCACCACCAGCCACACCTGTCCAGCTTGGACGAACGCCAGCCCGAGCAACCAGCACGCCCGCAAGCCCCCGCTCACCACCAAGACCCGGTGCTGCCCGAATCGCGACACCAGTGGGCGTGCCAACCGCGCGCCCACCAGCCCTCCCACGCACGGCACCCCGAACGCCAGGCCGTACTCGAACGGGCTGAATCCATACTCCCGCAACAACAGCACCGCCAGCAGTGGCGCCGTGGCCAGGATCAGGCCGTTCACCAGCGTGGTGTTCAGGAACAGCGCCCGCAGGTACCGGTCGGACACGGTGTAGCGCCATCCCGCCGTCACATCGCCGAGGCTGACCCGCTTCACTTGACGGGCAGGCTCTGGTGTCCGGATCGCCCGGATTCCCAGTGCCGAGAGCAGGTAGCTGACCGAGTTGGCCAGCATCGTCGTGACCGGGCCGAACAGTCCGATCGCCGCGCCGCCGAGTGGTGGGCCGAGCGCGGTCGTGGTCCAGGTCGTCGCCTCGAACCGGCCGGAGGCCACCAGCAGGTCCTCGCCCCGCACCATCGACTTCAGCAGCGACCCGCTGGCCGCGGTGAACACGATGTTCGCCGCGGCCACCACCATCGAGACGACGACGAGTTGGGCATAGGTCAGCCATCCCGCCACATACCCGGCGGGCACCGAGAGGATCGCCAGGAACCGGGTCAGGTCGGCGCCGATCATCACCGGTCGCTTCCCGCGGAACTCCACCCACGGTCCCAGTGGCACTGCCACCAGCGCGCCCAGTGCCAGGCCCGCGGCGGCCAGGATCGACACCTCGGTGGTGCTGCTGTGCAGGACCAGGATGGCGACCAGCGGGAACGCGTCCAGGGCGAGCCAGGACCCCGCCGAACTTACCGCGAACGCCGTCCACAGCCACCCGAAGTCGCGCCCCAGCCCCATGGCCCCCACCCAACCAACCGGCGTCCGGCCGGTCCGCACGGGGGTGGGACCACTGGGTTGATAGGCCAGAGATGGACGCCCTTTAAGGGGTGGAGTTGACCGGTACTAATAGCCTGGCTGGCCTCAGCCTGCGCGAGGTGGGCATCGTCCCGACAGCCTTCTACCGCCACTTCGGCTCAACGGACGAACTGGGCGCGGCCCTCGCCGAAGAGAGCATGCGAACCCTCCGCACCATGCTCCGCGACGACCGCCCGGTGATCACACCGGGCGGTAGGAGCAGCGCACCCCGGTGTGCACGGCGTCGCGCAGGTGCGCCCCGATGACCGCGTCGGCCTCGCTGAGCCGGGCGAGGGTGCGGCGGATCGCCTTGCCGACCGCGATCCGGGCCCGCTCCGCCCCGTCCGGGATGGCGCGGGCCTTGCCGCCCAGGCCGGTGGCGTGGCCGAGCTCGGCCAGCAGCCAGTCGTGTTCGGCGCGGGCGCGGGCGGCGCCCGCCTCGTCGCCCCGGGTGTCCAGGTCGTCGAGCTCGGCGCGCAGCCGGGCCAGCCGGTCGCGGTACTCGCGGTAGGCCAGCTCGTCCAGGACCGGTTGCGCCACCACCTCTTCGCGCACCGCGTCCAAACCGGTCACCAGGTCGGCGGCGTGGATCTCGGCGGCCGGGTTGGCGATCAGCACCGCCAGGTGCGCGGCCCCGACGCTGTGCGGGACGGTCACCGACCGGTGGCCCAGGCTGATCCGCCAGTCCCGCCCGTGCCGGTGGCAGGTGACCGCCTGCGCCGGGGCGGCGCGGCCGAAGTCCGGGACCGGCAGGTCCAGGGCGGCGGCCTCCTCGGCCGCGGCGGCCCGTTCCCGGCGCGCCTCGACCACCTCGCCGCGGGCCGCGAGGGCCTGGGCGTACCGGAGCCGGGACGCCACGACCGCGGGCCAGTGCCGCAGCGCGAGGTTGGCCCGCACCGCCGCGGCCAGGTGCTCGGCCGCCCGGTCGAGCTCGCCCAGGGTCAGCGCGGCCACGCCCAGGGCGTGCTCGGTCGATCCGAAGCAGGCGACGCCCAGGCTCACCATGGCGGGCAGCCGACCGAACGGGCTGAGCAGCTCGTAGGCCCGCGCCGCGGTCTCGGTGTCACCGAGCAGGTTGGCCGCCTCCACCACGCCGTTCATCGTCACCAGCCAGCTGCTCGACCGGGGCAGCTCGGCCAGGTCGCGGCCGCGCAGCGTGGCCAGCGCCCCGGCCGCGGTCCGCCGGTCACCGGCCTGCGCCGCGGCCACCGCCAGGGCGGCGAAGTAGGCGTTGTCCACGGTGCTGAGGGTGGGGGAGTGGACCAGCTCGTCGAGCATCGGCACCAGTTCGGCCAGCCTGCCCTGGTACCAGCGGATCGCCACCAGCTGCCCGCCGTACCACCCGGCCGCGTCGATGTCCCCGGCCGCCGACCCGCGCTGCGCACAGCCGTGCGCCATCGCCTCGGCCTCGGCCAACCTGCCCGCGCGGATGGCGAGCATGACCTCGATGGCGTTCACCACGAACCCGACCGCCAGGTGGTCCTGCGCCTCGACCAGCGCGCGCAGCTCGACCAGCCTGCGCTGGGCGTGCGGGTCGGCGTCGAGGAACAGGTCGACGGTCTGCCACAGCAGCCCCATCAGCGCGTCACTGCGCCTGCCGGTCCGGGCGCACTCGCCGATCAGCTCGGCGGCCAGCTCGCGGCGCAATGCCCCGTGGTCGGGTCCCAGCACGCAGTGGTGGGCCAGGCTCAGCCCGTCCATCCACGCCTGTGGGTCCCGCGCCCGCCGAGCCTCATCGAGGGCGGCGACCACCGATTCGTGCCGCCCGGCCTGGTAGTCGTCCTCACCCGCCAGCCGCACCCGCAGCCGCAACGCGAGCGAGGAGCCCGGCTCCACCGCCGCCAACGCCGCCACCAACCGACTCCGCAACCGCGCCGACGCCGCCGCCGTCCGGTGCTCGTGCACCCATAGCCCACCGAGCCCCAAGGCGGCCAAGGCCATCGCCCGCCCGTCCCCGTTCCGCTCGGCCAAGTCGTAGGCCCGGTCGAACCGCTCCCGGCTGTCCACCAGGTTGCCGTCCACCACCAGCGCCCGAACCCCCGCCGCCAGCAACGACTCCACCCACTGCACCAGGTCGGCGACCGCCGTACCCCGTCTGACCCCTGCCACCCGCGCCCCCATTGCCATGCCGAACTCCCCCTCCAGAGAGAGGCCCGACACCCACACGTCCGCCGACCCTCCACGGTTCACCCGTTCGGCCGGACCCCCATACGTGTGATCGTTTCACGATCCACCGGGCGTTAGGGGGCGTCCACACAGATCCACGGCGGTCAGGGGAGCGGAACGCGCAGCAGGACAGTCCACCTCCCCTGCGACCGCAGGGGAGGTGGACTGTCCTGGGGAAAGCGGTGGATCAGAGGTCGAAGCCGACCACCCAGCTCTGCGCCGGGGTCCCGTTGCACCGGAAGACCTGCACGGCCAGCCCCGGGGTCGACTGCCCACCGGGCACGTCCACGCAGAACCCGGTGTCCCGGAACCCGACCCGGGACTCCAGGACCGTGATGGCGGGCAGGTCGACGTTGGTGTTGAACTCCTCATTGCTGATCCGCTTGCACTGCCCCTGCAGCACCCGCGTCCCGTTGGCGGCAGGCCCGAACACGTCGAAGCAGAACCCACTGGCCTGGTTGAGGAACATGTAGTGGTGCGACCCCACCCGCTGCTCCAGCCACCCCTGCGCCGGATTGCCGCGCTGGCAAGGCATCTGCACGATCGCCACCAGTTCGGCGGTGGACCCACCCTGCGGCTGCAGACACAGTCCGCTGCCACTGTTCTTGATCGGGTGGAACGCCGCAGCACTGGCCCCGGTCGCCGAAGCGGTAAGGCCAACACCGACCAGCATGAACACGGCGGCAAGCCCGGTCAAAACCCGACGCCACCTGGCGGTAAGTGATGCGTTCATCTGTCTCCCCTGAATGAACCCGGGCGCCTCTCGCCCGTCACCACTACGGCGTGACACCCCGTTCCACACCGTTCCACCGCTGAGCACGCACCAGCCACCCCGCCGGCACGCAACCGCAGCAGGATCCGCAAGAGAATCCCGTCCCCCGCTGGTACCGCAGCGGAGAGGCCGACCCCGCTGGAACGCAACAAGATCCCAGCCCGGCTGGTACCGCAGCGGAGAGGCCGAACCCACCAGCACCCAAGTGAATCCCGTCCCCCAGCAAACCGCAGCGGTGAGGCCGACCGCGCTGGAAAGCAACGCCCGCTACGGTTGCTCGATCTGGTGGACTCGCTTCGTGTGGGGGGAGAGCACCGCTAAACTTGCCGTGGGTGGGGATGCCCTTACCCTGCCCTTTTCTCTCCACCGCGGTGCTCTAGGGGCCCCACACGAAGCGAGTCCACTAGATCGAGCCCATGCTTTTACTCGGGCAACCCATGTCTACGAGCCACCCGTGGCGTCGACCCCCGGGCGGCACATCCCACGAGCTGCCCAAGTAAGAGCGGGGCTCGATTGGCTGGACTGCCTTCGCGCGGGGCCCCTAGAGCACCGCGGTGGGGAAAAAGCGTGGGGTGAAGGGCATCCCCACACACGGCAAGTTTAGCGGTGCTCTCCCCCCACACGAAGGCAGTCCACCCAATCGAGCACAAACGTAACGGGTGTTGCGTACCAGCGGCTCAGCATTTAGAGATTTAAGATTGAGAGATTGAGAGATTTAGGAACTCAAAGACTGAGGGATTCGGGATAGGCGGGCATGGGTATTGGCCTCGGGCATTCTGGGGCTGTGTCAGGCCAGTTCGATGGTGACCGGAATGGCCGTGCCCAGGGTGTGGCCGACCGGTGAGCTGTTGACGACCTTGGCGTGGAGGGCGTCGATCTCCTCCTGTGCCGCGGGCGACTCGATCTTGACCTTCGCCGTGATGGTGTCGAAGCCGGCGTGTCCCTCCGCCAGTCCCAGGAAGACGTGCAGATCCACGTCCCCCTTCACGTCAACGGTCAACCGGTCCAGCTGGATGCCCGCCACGGTCGCGTTGGCCGCGTAGCCGACTGCCAGGCAGTTCCCCAAGGCGCTGAGCAGTTGTTCGACCGGGTTCGGTGCCGTGTCTGCCCCGCCGAGGGCGGTCGGCTCGTCTGACGGGGTCTCGGCGAAGGCTCGGACCCGGGCCGCTGACTGGAATCCGCCCTTCCAGGTCACGTGTGCGGCCCAGGTGGTCTTGGCCTTGGACTCGTCCTGCTGGACGGCGGCCACCAGAGCGCCGACCGCCTGGATGTCCACGTTGTTCAGGGGCTGTTCGACGTCCACGGTCATGGTCGTTCTCCCAGGTCAGAGGGGTTGACCTGGCGAGCGTGCCGCCGTGGTCGGCGACCCCGCAACCGCAACCGCGATGTGGGAGGAAGCGCCACGGGCGGCCGAACGGTGGTATCGCGCTGGAGATGTCTGCTATTTAAATCGACTATTTGCTATCAAGATAACGGGTGGTGGGTCCAGATCGGCACCACTACCAGAGGAGGCCAGCGCCGGTTCACAACGCATGGAGGGAAGGAGCCCTGAGGGAGGGGCACGCGGGAAGAGCCCCGGACGAAGGAGTCTTGAGGGAAGGAGGTCGGAGGGGAGAGGTTCGGCTTGCCCGCGACAGAGTGCGCCTGGTCGCCTGCCAGGCCGCTACACGGCGACGACGCAGTCGTCGGAGCTGTGGTTGCCGTAGATGCTGACGATGCCTGCCGTGCCGTCGCCGAAGAAGCGGGAGAAGACGCCTGCTGGGCGGCCGCCGAAGAGCAGGGGGCCGAGGACCGGGGCGATCGCGACGTCGTGTGGCTCGTCTGCGCCGTCGGCGATCATGGACAGGGTGCAGGTCCGGGGTGCGACGAACTCCTGAACCACGCTGGCACCGTTGTCGACAGCGGTGGTGACCGCCGCCGTCCAGTCGGCCGGTGTGGTGTCCCGGCCGAGGATCACCTGCTTGCCGCTCATGCCCAGGCCCTCCTTGAGCACCAGCAGGTCCTTGTTGTCCACGACGAACTGGACCAGGTCCACCTCGGCCCCGCCCCGGGTGGTCCGGCGGTCGGCGAGGACGCGGGTCCACGGCAGGTAGCGCTCGACCAGTGCCCGGTCGGCGGTGGTCATCCACGGCCTGCCCTCGGACAGCAGGCCCATGGTCAGCTTGCTGGACAGGAAGGTCGAGGTCTGGGTGCCCACCAGCAGGCAGCCGTTGTCCAGCGCCGCCTGCACCGGTGTCGTGTCGATGCCCAGTTCGTCCCAGTCCGGGATCGTGAAGTTGCGCAGCCCCACCGGGTAGCGCAGGTGTGGCGGGCAGTCCCAGGCCTCGTGCAGGTCTTCCGGTTCGAAGAACCGGGCGGTGAGGCCGTGGTTGTTGAGGTAGTCCGCCTCGATGTCGAAGTACCGGGTCGACTCGACGCCCTGGTCGCGGGCGCTGCCGACGAGGGCGACCCGGGGCGCGAGCGCCAGTTCCGCGCACAGGTCCCGGAACATCTCCGCGCGCACGGCGAAGGGGCTCCGGTGTCCGAACGGGACTCGGCCTGCCTCGTCCGCGTACAGCTTCCGCCAGACCTCGAGGCGGCAATGAGTTTCCACCGGACCGCCGAGGGCGCCGCTGACGTTGAACTCCAGGAACTGCGGCCCGTTGGGTCCGATCACGATGTCCGGCCGGGCGACGCAGTCGGCGTAGCGCTCCTCGATGAACTGGTCCGCCACGAAGAGCTGGTTCTCGCTCTCCGGCATCCCGTACGCCGCCAGTCGCCCCGCCGTCGTGTCCGCGCGCTCCAAGGCGACGCGACGCACCAAGTCCAGGAGTGCCGCCGTCGCCCGGTAGAGCTCGGCGTAGGACGCGCGGGGGAGTGCGATCGGGGCGGCGGGCAGCAGCGGCTGGTACGGCCAGCCGGTGTCGCGGATCTCGGTGCGCAGCATCTCCTGGATCGTCGACGCGGGCGCGGCGGGTCGCAGGCGGTGCTCGCCGAACCACGGGTGACCCTGCGGTCCGACGTGCTCGAGCGCGGTCATCGGCCCAACCTCTCTCGTCCATTCCGGACTGACTGGACTGCCATTGTGGGGAAAACCCCGGCACCGCTACGGTTCCGGTCGGTGGTCACACGGGAGGACGGCACATGACGCTGCGCCAGGTCGGGGACAACGAGTTCGTCGAGGAGCACGGTGGGGACTACGAGGACTTCGCCCCCGGCATGGTGATCCGGCATTGGCCCGGGCGCACCATCTCGGAGACCGACAACACCTGGCTGACCCTGCTGACCATGAACCAGCACCCGCTGCACTTCGACCGCGCCTACGGGGAAAGTGCCGAGTACGGGCAGATCCTGGTCAACAGCGGCATCACCCTCTGCCTGGTCGGCGGCATGACCGTGCAGGCGCTCTCCGCCCGCGCGGTCGCCAACCTGGGCTGGGACAAGGTGCGCCTCAAGGACCCGGTGTTCGTCGGCGACACCCTCTACGCAACGAGCCGGATCCTGGACAGGCGCCTGTCGAAATCCCGCCCGGGGCAGGGGATCATCACTGTGGAGACCACCGGGGTGAAGTCGACGGGGGAGACCGTGATCGTGTTCGAGCGGTCGTTCATGGTCCGCTGCCGGGAGGCGGGCACTCACCCGGCCGACGCCTCGTAGAGCGCCGCGGCCGCGGCGGTGTCCTCGATGGCCAGGCCGACGCTGCGGAACACCGAGGTCCGGCCCGCTGCGGCGCCTGCGACCAGCGTGCCCAGCTCGTGCAGGTCGGTCTCGCCGATCAAGCCCTCGGCCAGCGCGATCCGCACCTCGCCCGCGTCCTCGACCGCCGCGGCCCGCTCCTCGACCGCGACGAACGCGGACGCGAGCAGCGCCGGGTCGATCTCAACGGCGTGCTCGTTCGTCCCGCCGATCACGTTCACGTGCGCGCCGGGCGCGACCCAGTCGGCCGCCACGATTGGCGTGCTGTCGCTGGTCGAGGTCGCCGTGCAGATCACGGCGGCGTCAGCCACGGCCGCCTTCGCCGTGTCGAACACGGTTACCGAGTGCCCGAACGTTTCACGAACCCACTCGGCGAACGCCTCCGTGCGCTCAGCCGTGCGGGAGAACACCCGCACCGACCGGATGGGCCGCACCGCAGACACTGCCCGCACCAGCGCACGGGCCTGCACTCCGGCGCCGATCAACGCCAACTCCTCGGCGTCCTCGGCCGCGCACAGTCGAGTCGCGAGACCCGCGACCGCGCCCGTGCGGACGGCGGTCAGCTCAGCCCCGTCGAGCAGGGCCGTGATCCGGCCGGTCGCCAGGTCGGTCAGCACGACCACGCCGTGGATCAGCGGCAACCCGCGGTCGGCGTTGTCCGGGGTGATCGTGGTGATCTTGACGCTGCCCACCCCGCGCCGCTCCCAGACCGCCGTGCCCGCTAGCAGTTGCCGATCCGCGCCGTGCTCCACGATCGTCCGCGACGGCGAGACCGTCGTGCCGGCGGAAAGGTCGGCGAACGCCTCGGCCAGCGCGTCGATCACCCGCACCAGCCGGTCGGCGCCCGCCATGTGCTCGGCCCCGATCACCACGGTCATCCGGCCACCTCACGGGCGCTCAGCTCGGCCACCACGTCGACGATAAGGTCTTCCTGCCCCGCGATGGCCTGCCGACGGCCCAGTTCGAAGAACACGTCCCGGGGGTCCACCCCGGCTCGCCCGGAGGACTCCAGCACCTGGTGCTTGAACCCGGAGAACACCCCGGCCAGCCCGCTCACGATGCTCAGCGAGCCGGTGAACGGGGGAGCGGGCATCAGCTCGCGCTCGGCGAACTCGGCGGCGTCGAGCAGCCCGTAGAGGTCGATCCCGGTCGTGAAACCCGTGCGCTCTAGCACCGGCACCAGTACCTCGAGCTGCGTGTTCCCCGCGCCCGCGCCGAAGCCGCGCGCGCAGCCGTCGATGATCCCGGCGCCTGCGGCCGCGGCGGCCACCGAGTTCGCGACGGCCATGCCGAGGTTGTTGTGGCCGTGGAAGATCACCGGCACGTCCACCGCGCTGGCGATCGCCCTGATCCGCTCGGTGACGTCGTCCGGGAGGAAGTACCCGGCGGAGTCCATGATCCCGACCCCGCGGGCGCCGTAGCCGACGACCGCCGCGGCCTGCTCGGCGAGCTGCTCGGGGGTGGCCATGTGGCTCATCATCAGCACGCAGTGCGCTTCGGCGCCCGCCTCGGCGAGGAACCCGAGGTGCCGCTCGGCCAGTGAGGTCTCGGTGCAGTGCACGCCGATGCGGATGATGTCGGCGCCGTGGGCGATCGCCTTGCGAAGGTCGCTCGAGGTGCCCCAGCCGGGCAGCATGAACACGGCCATCTGGCTGTGCCGCAACGCTTCCCGGACGGTGGAGAGCATCAGGTCGTCGCTCACCGCGGCCTGTCCCACCTGGATCGAGGAGGCGCCGAGGCCGTTGCCGTGGCCGACCTCGACCACCGGGATGCCCGCCGCGTCGGCCGCCTCGGCGTACCCGCGCAGCGCGGTGACACCGAGCTGGTGGCGCACCGCGTGCTGGCCGTCGCGCAGCGTCGGGTCGTGGATCACCACGGGGGTCATCGGCGTGCTCCCGTCCGGGTGGTCCGGCCGAGCCGGGCCGCGTGCTGCTCGGCGACCAGGATGGCGGCCGAGTTGATGATGTCGAGGTTGCCCGCGTAGTGCGGCAGCACCTCGCTGGTCGCGGTGACCTCCACCGAGACCACGACCCGGTCGCCGGTGACCGAGCAGGCGGTGACCCGGTAGCCGGGGGCGAACGCGCGCACCTGCTCGGCCGCCGCGTCGACCACGGCCCGCACCGCCTCGGTGGTGGCGCCCGGGATCACCGCGTGCACGGCGGTGCGGAACGTCGCGGGCGGCACGGCCGGGCTGATGTTGAGGATCGCCTTGGTGTCGGCGACCCCGGAGAACGCGCTGATCGCCTGCTGGGTGGTGGCGACGTACTCGTCGAGGTTGAGCCGGGTCGCGCGGCCCGCGATGGTGCTGGCCACGGTGGACACGACCTCGATGTAGGCCGCGGTGAACCGGCTGGCCAGCGCGTGCGCGATCGGGATGGACGCCTGTCCGCCGCAGCTGATCAGGCTGACATTGCGCTCGGTCGGGGTCTGCGTGCCGGTCACGGTGGGCACGACCATCTGCCCGAGCTTGCTGGGGGTCAGGTCGATCAGCAGGGTGTCGAGCGGGCGCAGCAGACGCCAGTGCTCGGCGTGCGACATGGCGTTCGTGGCGTCGAAGACGACGTCGAAGGGTCGGGGTGCGGCGAGGATCGCGTCGATCCCGCCCGCGGTGGTCGGGTAGCCGAGGCGTTCGGCGTGCCGCAGGCCCGCGGAGTCCGGGTTGCGGCCCACGACCAGCGCGCACTCCAGGACGGGGGAGTTGTGCACCTTGCTGACCAGGTCTTGGCCGATCGCGCCGGTGCCGATGACGGCCACGGTGACGGGTTCGGTCGTGCCGACGTGCTCGGTGATGGTCATCGGGTGCCTCCCCGGGTGCCGAACCGCGCCGTCCAGGCGTCACCGAGGGCCACGGTGGCGCGGGCCATCCGGGCGAACGGCGGGCCGACCATGTTCCCGTCCAGGACCGCGATCCCGCCGTCGGCGGCCTGGACGGCCCCGGTGACCCGGCGGGCCAGCCGCAGGCCGTCGGGGTCGGGCCGGAGCGCGCCGTTGATCGCGGCGAGCTCGGTCGGGTGCACGGTGGCCTTGCCGTGGAAGCCCAGTTCCCGGACCCGGGCGATCTCCTCGGCGAGCACGTCGGGTTCGGCGAGCCGGAAGTTCGCCGTGTCCACGCAGGCCGTGCCGTGCCGGGCGCAGGCCAGGGCCATCGCGTGCCGGGCGGCGAGCATCCCGGCCCAGGTGATCTCGATCCCGAGGGTGGCGGCCAGGTCGGCCGAGCCGAGCACCAGCCCGTCGGCCGCGGCGGCGATCGCGCCGATGTCGGTGATCGCCTCGACGGTCTCCACGGTCACGTAGACCTCCGGGTGCTTGCCCGCCTCGGCGAGCGTGGCGCGCAGCAGGGTGACCTCGACGGCCGAGCGCACCATCGTCATGACGATGAAGCCCGGCGCCACCGCGCTCTCGCCGAGCAGCACCAGGTCGTGCACGGCGGCCATCGTGCCCAGCTCGTTCACCCGGACCGCGACGTTGGCGGGGTCGGGCGCCTTCTCCAGCGCCGCCCGGCACACCACCCGCGCGGCGGCCTTCTCCGCCGCGGGGACGGAGTCCTCCAGGTCGATCAGGTGCACGTCCGCGTCGTAGGACCAGGCCTTGACGACCCGGTCCAGCGACAGGGCCGGGGTGTAGAGGATGCTGCGCGGGATCGCCCTGGCGGTCACGGGGCCGCCTCCTCCGGTAGCGCGCCCACCTCGACCAGCACCGCGCCCAGCGCGCGGATCTGCTCCTCGGTCTGGCCCGCGCGGAGCATGACCCGCAGGCCCGCGGTGCCGCGCGGCACGATCGGGAAGAACACCGGCGAGACGTAGAACCCGGCCTCGTACACCTGGCGGCCCGCCTCGATCACCGTCTCGTCGCTCATCGGCACCACGCGGATCGGGTACGTGGTCCCGGTCTGCTCGGTCTTGATCAGTGAGTCGAACAGCTCGATGTGCGCGCGCAGCCGCCCTTGGAGCGCGGTCAGCTCGTCGGTGCGGTGGATCTCCGCGGAGGCCAGGGAGGCGCCGACGGCGGCGGTGTTCATCGGCTGGGAGTAGCTCAGCGCGCCCGCGAACCGCTCGATGACCCGTTGCGCGGGCTTGGCGTAGCCGTCGAGCAGGATCGCCGCGCCGCTGGTGCCGAACGCCTTGTTCAGGGTCGCGACGGTGATGGTGCGCTCGTCGCGGATCGGGCAGTGCGAGCGGATGTAACCGACGCCGCGCTCGCCGTAGGCCGAGACCGAGTGCGAGTCGTCGTAGTAGACCAGCAGGCCGTACTTCTCCTGCAGCTCGGCGAGTTCCTGGACCGGGGCGTAGCCGCCGAGGCTGTCCGCGCCGTCGACGACGTAGGCGACCCGCTGGTAGCGCTTGCACATGTCCTCAAGGAACCCGACGTCGTGGTGCCCGCAGGTGACGACCTCGGTCTCGTCGGCGCAGGCGGGTTTGGCCCCTGCCATCGACACGTGGGCGTACTTGTCGAACACCATCAGCGGCCGCGTCCCGTTACCCAGGTGCCCGGAGGCGATCAGCGGCAGCAGGCCCGCGCTGGCCACGCCCGCGGAGATCGCGCTGACCACCTCGGCGCCGAACAGCTCGCCGAGCGAGGCCTCCAGCTCCAGCAGCGCGGGGATCTGCACCCGGCTGCGCGGGATGCAGTGGTCGAGCACGCCGAAGCGGCGCAGCGCGTCGACGGCGCCGTCGATGACCTTGGGGTGCGAGTCGAGGTCGAGGTAGGAGCAACAGGTGAAGTTGACGAACTCGTGGCCCTCAGGGGTGTGCAGCACGCCGTCCTGGAGCTCGGCGACGATCCCGGCGAGCCCGTTGCGCTCGGACATGTCCCAGAACGCGTTGCCGACCCCGACCGCCTTGTCGTTGTTGCGGTAGCGGTGGGTGGGGGTGATGCTCGTGCGCTCGGTCATGACGCGACCTCGGCGGGCTGGTAGTTGTAGACGCCCTTGAGCTTGCGGTAGGCGGCGGTGTAGAGCGCGACGCCGAGCACGTAGGGCCTGCGGAAGATCTTCGGGTCGCGCAGCCAGAAGTTGACGTTGATGTTCATCTCCTCGAGCGACTCGGCCTGGTGCCACCAGCCCAGCGGCAGGTAGAGCATCTGGCCAGGCTCGAGGATGAGCTCCCGGCGTTCGGCCAGTTTGGACACGAGCTTGGGGAAGCGCACCGGGTCGACGTCGTCGAAGTCGAAGGCCTGGGACTTGTCGCCGAACCCGCGCGCGAGCGAGCGCGGGTAGTACTCGAACGACCCGGGCGGCGACAGGACGAACCGCTTGCGGCCCTCCAGCGCGATGTTGAAGTTCTCCAGCTCGTCGAAGTGGCTCTGGGTGAACACGCCCTTGTGGCTGATCCACAGGTTGGCCGCGTTGAGCGAGCGCCGGTAGTCGAACAGCGCCCCGGCGTCGAAGCCGAGGACGGCGTCGACGTCGGCGGGGCTGTTGCGGATGTTGGACACGATCCGGTTCCAGGTGCCCGGGTCGGTCAGGTACTTGTCGTCGGCGAAGAAGTCCCGCAGCCGGATCTCGGTGGTGGTCCAGCGCTCGGAGTTCTGCTTGTTGCTCGGCTCGGTGAACAGGGTGACCGCCATGTCGCCGAGCCGCTCGGCCACGCCCTGCCTGCCCAGGCCCTGGACGTCGGCGGGCAGGGTGATCACCACGGGCACGTCGGCCCGGATCAGCGCCCGGATCCCGAAGGCGGTGAACTCCTCGAACGAGATGCGGGGGACCGGCAGACCGCCGAGACCGTCCCGCCCGGAGACCGGCTGTGCTGTGCTCACGACTGTCCTCACTGTCCTCATCTGGTAGCCGTCCTCACCGGTGGCTGTCCGTACCTACTGGCTGCCTGTACCTGCTGGCTGTCTGTTGCTAGTGCTCCACTACCGCGACTCCCGCGACCGGGCGCGCGTCCCGCCCGGTCGCGCGCAGCGCCGACTGCCCGGCGACGCTGAGTCCCAACGCGACGACCCCGCCGCCGACCGCGGCCCACGCCGCGTGCTCGAAGGTCCCCAGTTCGGCGAGCCTGCCGCCCGCCGCGGTGCCCAGGGCGATGCCCAGCGCCCCGGCGCTGGCCAGCCAGGAGAACCCCTCGGAGAGGGAACCCTTGGGCGCCAACGACTCCAGCAGCGTGCTGCCGGTGATCAGCGCGGGCGCGATGGCGAGCCCGGCGACCACGGCGAACAGGCCCATCACCAGCCCGGAGCCCGCGAAGGCCAGCGGCAGGGCGCCCAGCGCCAGCACCAGGGCGGTGATCGCCAGCAGCCGGGACTGCGGGAGCCGCCAGTCGACGGCGCCGTAGACCGCGCCCGCGGCGAGGCTGCCCACCGCGGTCAGCGACAGGAACACCCCGCCGAGGCCGGGCGAGCCCAGTCCCTTGGCGAAGGCGACCATCGTGACGTCGACCGCGCCGAGCAGGAAGCCCATGCCCGCGTAGGCGGCCATCAGCACCCGGACCCCGGGCACCGAGATCGCCCGCGGCGCCCGCTCGGCGGGCTTGCCCGCGGTCGGCTCCGGCGTCGGCTCCGACGCGCGGTGCAGCGCCACGGCGATGGAGCCGGTGGTGGTCAGCACCGCGCAGGCGACCAGGCCCGCGGCCGGGTGGACCGCCGAGGCCAGCACGGTGACCAGCAGCGGTCCGAGCAGGAAGATCGTCTCGTCGAGCATCGATTCCAGGGCGTAGGCCGCGCGCAGCCGGTCCTTGTCGACCAGCGCCGCCCACCGCGCCCGCATGAACGAGGTGAACGAGACCGAGGTGCAGCCGGTGGCCACCGCGGCCACGACGAGCAGCCACAGCGGCGCGTGCAGCAGGACCGACGCCAGCAGCCCGGTCATCGCGACCCCGTGCGCCGCGCACGCGGTGAGCAGCACCCGCCGCTGGCTGAGCCGGTCGGCCAGCCTGCCCAGCACCGGGCTGACCAGCCCCTGCGCGACCAGCATCACCGCCGCCACGGCGCCCGCCCGGCCCAGTGACCCGGTGACCGCGGTGACCAGCAGCAGGGTGGCGATGGAGCGCATGGCGATCGGGAACCGCCCGACCACCCCCCACAGCGCCAGCGCCGCGCCGCCGGGCGTCCGCAGCAACCGGAGATAGGACCCGAACCCGGAATTGGACCCCGAATCGCCCCCGGACACAATTCTCCCGTCTGTGTGAGGTGAGATCCCACGCAGGGGAGCGTCAAGGTTTGTGATCTTGGTGTGAAGTCGGCGGATGTAGTGGCCGGTATCGACACATGAACGAAGAAGGTGGCCTCCTGCCTGCGATGATGCGGGTTCTCACACCATGCACATCGCA
>NZ_BSTR01000056.1 GCF_030269645.1 Actinokineospora sp. NBRC 105648
CCACCGACGACGCCGACAACGGAGCCTCGGGCGACTCACCCCAGTCGAGTTTGAGACCATCTACAAGGCCGCTCAGGCGGCTTGAGAACCATCAACCCCGAGTGTCAACCGAACCCGGGGCAGTCCCAGGGCTGGTTTTGGTTGCTAGTGGGCCTGCTAGGTCTAGCGGGGGTGGCCGCTAGGTCTCCGCCCGATGCCGCCCGGTGGCGGGCGCCGCTGGTGGTGGTGTCGCGGTGCGCGGCGAGGAGATCCGAGCGGCGAATCCCGCGTCGGTTGGCGCTTTTTCCGGTGGTTGTGGTGCCCCATACTTGCGATGTGGAAACCCCGTAGGGTTTCAGTGCCGCTGATAGGCCGCGTGCTTTGGTTTCCCCGTCGCGTTCGGCCCATGACCGGTAGATGTCGGGCCGCAAATCCATCAACCGATCCGCCAAGACTTCGAGCCAAATCTTTGTTTCCTCGGGGCGGGTGACCGCGACGAGATCGGCGAGCAGCGACACCGCGACGGGCTCATCGCGGGTGGTGGTGTCGCCGATGGCGTGCCCTGTGAGGGTGCCCGCCGCCGCGCGGGCGGCGTGCGCGCGCCCCACGACCGCTTCTGCTGCTTCGGCGGTGATGTAGGCGCATTTGACGGTGCGCGGCTCATCGGATGCCCCGATCAGGATGCCTATTCCCCGATCCTGCGCCGAAAAGCTAGTAGCGCGGATGCCCGCCCGGTAGGAGCTGGTGCCGAGCACCATGTCATTTTCTACCTGTCCCATAACCCGCAAACACAAACGCACGCCCACGTTCGCCGATATCGCGGTCGGAAGGGATTCGCGGTCGGGCCGCTGTGTCGCCAGGATCAGGATTATCCCGAGTGCCGGGCCGCGTTTGATCAGCGCCGTGCACAGGGCTTCTGCTTCTTGCCGATAATCGGGGTGGGAGAACAACTCTTGGATTTCGTCGACCGCTATAACGATGGGGTGCAGCCCCAACCCGGCGGCGGCCAACTGCGGGGTGACTTTGCTTTCCGGGCACACATCCCGTGGGAGCCGGGAAATCGTCTCCGCCCGGGAAACGAGCTCGTCGTGGACGAGCTGCCGCAGGCTATTCATGCACGCGTCGAGTGTGGCGGGTGTCGCCGCTCCCGAGGCGTAGTGGTGGGCGATTTTCTGGATATAGCCGTGATCCCCGGTGCCTTTGAAATCGAAAACCCGTAGTTCGGCGAGAGGGTCGAGGGCGGCGGCCAACAGCAACACCCGCAAGGCAAAAGACTTGCCTTGTCTGGGCATTGCTCCAATGAGGACGGAGGAGAACATCAGCGGCACACTCACGAGTTGTCCGCGTGGGTCCTGCCCCAGCGGAACGGGCTCGAACAGTGTTGTGGTGCCCCGTTTTTCTAGCGGCCATGCGACCGCGCGTGTTTGGCTCATGTCGTGGTCTCCGACCCATAGCACCAGGCGCCCGGCGTGTTCGGTGCGGGCGGGTTCTGGCCACACGCAGCCCACGGGGCGGCGTAGGCCGGAGGCGAGGCGGTCGCGGCGGTCGAGGATGTCCACGGCGGTGACCCCGTGGGGTAGGTCGATGTCCGCGCGCCAGCCGGGCCCGTCGCGGGTGATCGGCGCCGGAAACGACACCCCGCCACCGGCTTTCGTGGTTTTGTTGATTTCGGCGATCCCCAACGCCAACAGGGCGCGGGTGATGACGTCGGCGGTCAAGCGTTGCACCCGGTGCGGGATCACCGCCGGACCGGCGAGGGGCGCGTCGGCTGGGATACCGGCCCACCCCAACCCCGCCACCACCAGCGTGACCGCCGTGGCCCGGACCCACGTGGGGGCCAGCGGCGCCAGTAGCACGGCGACCACCACCAGGACGACCAGGACGGCGAGCAGGGCCAGGCGCAGGCGCACCCGCCGCCGCCGCTCGGCCACCAACCGCAGATACACATCGGGGGTGGCTTCGGCTACCGCCCCGGCCCGCAGCGGGCGCCCTTCCCCGTCGAGTACCCACGCGGCGGTTTCGGTGAGTAGGCGGGCGAGACCGCGCGGGGCGCACCAGGCCAGCCGCAGTACGTACAGCGGGAACCGCACGAGGTGGAACACGCTCAGGTGGGCGCCGTAGCGGGTGACCCAGCGGGCGGCGGCCCACAGAGTGACCCACGAGCGGACCCACCCCGGTAGCACCGGCAACAGCCGGGGCCGATGGGTCCACGGCAGGCACGGACCCCTATCAGGGCTATCGACGGGAATCGGGTCGGGATCGGCGGCGGATGGAGGTTCGGTACTCATCGCGATTTCTCCTTTCCGTTTCGCGCCCCCTGTGGGCACTGTTCGGACAGTACGCGATCAGCGCGAGCAGTGAGGGATCACCAACGGGTGATTCGATTGCGGTGAAACGGAATGGTGCACGCGGTGTGTGGGCTGTATGCGCGTAGAGTCCCCGCCTATGAGCGACACGACACCACCTGCGGCGCGAGCGCCGTATATGCGGATCGCGGACGAGTTGCGCGAGGACATCGCGGCGGGCCGTATAGCGATCGGCGACGCTTTGCCGTCCTATACGACGATTGCCCGCGCTCATGACGTGTCGGTGAGTACCGCCCAAAAAGCGGTGATGACGTTGCAGGCCGAAGGACTCGTGGGGGCCGTGCACGGCAGCGGCGTCTACGTCACCGCCGTCCCCGCGCCGGACCTTGACGCGCATGGGCACGACGAGGACCGGCTAGCGTCCATGGAAGCGCGTCTTGAAAGGATTGAGCACATGCTGGAAACACTCACGGCGCTCATCGATCGCGAGTGATATCGGGATCGAGGTGGGCGATCTGCTCCACCACGCGCGCGAGACGCACCTGGATCGCCTCCACCCGTTCGCGTAGATGCCGCACCCGCGCACGCATATCCTCGATACGGCTCGTATCCATAATGGACTCACCCATGACGTACTCCTGTTGGTAGACAAAGAAAATGGGCAGTGACACGCAACGGAATGGAACACTGTTGCGTGTGATTCACGAAATAGGGAAACATTTCGCTATTGCCTCGCGGGCGAGAATGCCCGGGGCTTCACCCGATCAGGGATCAGGGCGGCGTTAGATCGCCGTTGGTGCCGTCGACGCGCGGCGAGATCGGTCGCCGGTCGCGTGCTGCCGTGCCTGTCACGGGGCTTCCCTGCCTCGGGTCGGTTCGTGGTCCGTTGTGGACACCACGACACTAAGGCTCGGTGGGGGTGTTGGTGTAGACCACTGGAGGGTGAGATCCAGCCCACACCCACACGGGGCATGGGGCTGGACCACCCTTGCTCGCGCGCTCGTGACCGCCCAGGGCCGCTAGAGGTGGGTGGGAGCGGACAGCGTGGCGACCAGCTCACGCGCGCCGGAGTGGCGGGGATACAGGCGGGCGGCGTGCGCGATCCACGCTTGCCGATCAGTCAACCGCGACGAGCGCACCGTGGAGGACACCGCTAGGGCCTGGTGCGCGCTCTGACACCCGGCGTCGGGATCACCCGCGCGCAGCTGCGCGGTAGCGATCCCAATCAGATCGAACGCGCGCCGACGCGTGTCCGTTGCCGCCCGGGCTCGCAGTGATGTGCTCGCGTGCTCCAACGCCGTATCGGCGTAGGTGCGGTCGCGAGCGGACAGGGCGGCGTAGCACACCCCCGCGATGCCCTGGATTTCCGTGTGTCCCATGAAAGTCAGCCACGAAGGGGCGTCCCCGCAGGCGCGTTCCAGTTCCTCCGACGCTCGCGCCACCAACGTGGCGACATGGTGTGTCTTGCCCATCTCGCTGTAGGCCCACGCGCTATTGATGTGCATAAGCGCCACCGCGTGGGTGCTATCGGCGTCCTGCGCGGCGGCGTGGCCCAATTGGAACATTTTTAGGGCGCCGTCAGGGTCTTCGGCGTGCAGGAAAACCCTCCCCAGTTGCCACAAGATGGTGGCGGCGAGATCGGGTTGGTCGGCGTCTTTCGCGATCGCCAGGCCCATGCCCAGATGCCGTTTGGCGGTCGCGTGGTCCCCAATGTCGAAGCTCGCCCACCCCGCGACGCTGTAAAGGTCCGCGTGGGCGACCTGAATACGCCGTTTCACCGGATCGGTGCCGGACGCGGTGGCCAGGGAAGCGGCCCAGTCCAGGTAGCCGGTCGCGGCGGCCCGCACCGCGCCCCCGCCCGCCTGGCCGTCCTGGGCCCGCAAGAACGCCACCGTGTCCTCCAGGGTGACGGCGTCAGAGTCGCCGACCTTGCCCGGGAACGCCGCGGCTCCCGGTGCTGACGGTCCGGTCACCGCGGCGAGGCGGTCTAGGTCGACCTCCGACAGTCCGCCCACGATCGCCGCTTGAGCTACCAGCGCGATGAATGCCCGTCGCTGCACGCCCACTTCTCCTTTCACGGTCTCTCGCCCGTCGTGCGCCACCAGGTTCACCGCCGCGTGGGGGTCTGATCCCGGCGCGTACGCAAGGCCCATCAGCCCCCGAGGGATACCCAAACCCGTCGCGATCCGATCCAGCACCGCGTAGGACTGCACCAGGTGGCGGCGGTTCATGATCCGCGACACGTCCGGCTGGGTGTGACCGGTGAGCGCGGCGATCCGCCCTTGTGGCACACCCGCCCGTTTGAGCAGTTGAAACACGCTGGCGATGTCGTGCGCGGCCAGCGCGGTCCGCATCGTCGGAGCGTCCCAGATCGCCGGGTCGATCGGGGCTCGGTCCTCATCGTCGCCGACGTTCACGTGATTGCCTCCGGGTGCTACCCAACGCGTTCAGCCTCACCGTAGCTGACCGACCGCGCACCGTGACCCCATCAAAGCGGCGCTCCCGGCTCGGACCTGCGGATATGCGCCAAGTACATGCCCTCACCGCACACGTCGCCATGCCGGTTTGCCATGCCCAACCGCATGTGGGCAAGGGCGTGCGCGCGTCACCACCCCGGTAACAGGCTGCGACCAGCCCGACCGACACAGTCACAACGACACCAGGTGGGAAACCCCATGGCCGCCTCTACTGCGAACCTCGACACGTTCTGGCTGGACCTCTACCTCGGGGAGCTGCTCCGCCGACGCTGGTACGTCGGACCACTCGGCGACCCACACCGGCCAGCGGCGTTCGGCGCGAGCATAACGCGACCCAGCGCCGTGGACGTGGTCATGGTGTGGGGTGCGCGGGCACTGGCCTACCGGGCACCCCACATCGCCGGGGCTGACCCACTGCGGCCGCAATGGGTCACCGAGCATTACCGGGGTGATGTGTCGTGGGTACTGCGGTGGGCGTTGACCCTTGACCCACAAAACCCCCGCCGCTCGGTGCTGTACGCGGTCGGACCGTCCTTCACCACCCCGCACGGCACGAACACGATGCTTTCGCCTTACGCACCAACACGAACGCTGGTGTCGTGAATGACGGAGACCAGCTCGCCGCCGTGCACGCCCCCGTGACATGCCCACCCTGGAGCCGCGCGACCGCCGCCGTGTGACTCCCTACGCCGACCTCGCCCACACCGACAGCCCAGAGCACGAGTGGTTCGTCCTGTGCGCCGACGAGGAGTGCGGGTTCGCCGTCCCCACCGAATGCCCGTTCGACCCCTACGCCGTCGTGAAAGTGCATTACTGCGTGAGTCATATCGCTATCGACCACACCCGCTGAAAGCAAGGAAATTGGTTATGCGCCGTAGCGTTCTCGCGGCATCCGCGCTCGGAGTACTGGTATCTGGGACCGCGACCGCGTTCCTCCTTGGTCGCCGCAGCGCACGGCCCCGCCCGCGCCCATTCCTGCGACCGTATACGCGCGAGTCGTGGCCCTGGGGTGTGCCGTCGCTGATCGAGGACCTTCGCCACCTGATCACCTACGCCACTCAGGTCATCACATCCATTGAGACCGACAGTTTCGGCGAGGGCAACGAAATCGCGAATCTCACCGACACCGCGCGGGGCGTCTTCGAGTGCCTGCACTGGCTGGAACGGCACAAACGCCCCGAAGGCCACCCCTAACACGGCCTTCAATCCCCACATATCCACACCGATTCCCATACTCGGAGCACCCACCATGACCAGCGCCGCCGTAACCCACACCGTCCCCTACGTCACCGCCTGGAGCAGCGAAACCACCCCACCGGCCCGAGTCATCGCGCACCCGGCCGGGGGGATCGCCTATCCCGACGAAACCGTGGCTGATCGAGATCGGCGGGGCATCCTGTGGACCCGCGCACCCGCCACCCCCGGCACCGGGCGGCCGATATTCGGGGGCGTTCACCCTCTACGGCAACGCCGCGCCATGCGACGACTGCTGTGTCAGGTGTGCGGCGGCCCCGCACACCGCCACCCCGACGGCGGGGTTATGTGGATGCTGCGGGACTTCCGCCAAGACTGGCCCGGCTGGCCCGCCGGGATGGGCGTCACCGAACCCCCCATCTGTAAGGAATGCGCGGACCTATCCGCCCGCCTGTGCCCAGTCCTGCGACGCGGGCACGTCCTGGTCCGTGTCGGTAGCTACCCCATCGCCGGGGTATGGGGAGCCACCTACGAACCCGGTCCCACCGGGATGCGAGCTACTAGCGCCGACATACGTCGATTCGATGACCCCCTGATCCGTTGGACCCTCGCCCACAGCCTCGTACGACAATTGGACAACACCACGATCGTAGAGTCCAATTAGGACAAGCCAAACGTGGGGCCGGTTCGCGAAATCTCGTTCCCGCGAACCGGCCCCACGTTTTTAGTACGTTACCGCAGTTGATTACCTTCTCCGATCACTGCTCATTCACCCACAGATCAAATGACCTGTGAAGGCGACTCGCCCCAGCGCAGAGCGCATCAATTCGGCTCCGCAGGTCCACTGCCGGGTGCATCGCCAACCACAGGTACGGCTTGGCTGTAGCCAGATACCACCGCGCCCACACAGCATGATCCAACCCACGCGGTTCCGGATGGAGTTTTGTTACATACCAACGAAAGTCCCCGAAGTTCAGCGGCGCGCCTTTATGGGCCTTATCTTCCGCTGACACGCCTGTACGCCTCTTCAAGTTGCGGCAGCAGCACCGCCGCGTTGTCCTCGTCTATCACCAGGGTCATCTCTGCCACCCGCGACATCTGCCCGTCCGATCCGATCGAAATGTGAATCTCGCCGCCATAAACCGTGCACGTGATCGGACTGCCCTCCACTGTCGCTACGTACTCAGTACGCACTGACCCTCCCCTGCTCTCAAACGTAATGACCATCGTGTGATTGCCAAACAGGAGGCGGCAGTTCGATTTCGAACCCCTCATGCCGCCTCCTGTCATCTGTTTTCAAGATGTCCCCGCCCGTGACCCGGCGGGGAATGGCGCCGGTCGACTCCCTTTCATCGACCGGAGTCAATTGCCATTTATTGCCAACTTTTGCCGAATGGCTTGGAGGTAGTATCCAGGGCGCAACGAAGCCGCGCAATATATCAAATGGGGGAACGGCGTATAGGGCGGCAAATTTTAGAGAGGGCAGTTTCGTTATCATCTCGACCATGGCCACCACTGGGCGAGAATCATCACCTGTTGGCGCGGAATTGCGTGCCCTACGCAAAAGTCACGGCGCCACGCTCGGGGAAGTGGCCAAAGCACTTGGGGTTGCGCCATCTACTGTGCTGCGATGGGAGACCGGCGAACGAACGCTAAAGGTTCCCCACATAGCACGCTACGGGTCCGCGATTGGAGCTACACCAGAGCAGATCGACGCTATCAAAAGACTGGCATGGGAAACCTCAAAGCAATACCTGCCAAAGCGTCGGAAAATCGTGACCCTGCTTGAAATCGAGAGAAACGCCCAAATGATTACAACAGTATCGGCGCTACTAATACCCGGACTGCTCCAAACGGGAGATTACGTGCGGGCGATGCTTCGGCAAGACAACGCCGCTGACGACGAAATAGGCGGCATGGTGGCAGTCCGACTTGGTCGCAAGGACGCAATTAACCGACTGGGTGCGGCCAGACTTGTAGCTATTGTTGGCGAGGCCGCGCTTCATCTCATGATCGGCGGCCCGGATGTCATGGCGCATCAACTTAGAGAGTTACTCCAGATGTCAAGCAGGGCCAACGTTGAGATTCGAATATTACCCTTTGCTGCTGGCTGGTCGCCAGCAATACAAGAAGGACCATTCTCCCTGGTCGAGTTCGCAGACAAGCCTCCAGTCGTTCAGGTAGATCACAGCAAGCAGAGTCTGTTTTTCGAAGACACAAACGACGTTTCATCATTTATACGAATCGTCAGCCAGATTCTGTCAGCTGCGATCGACTCCGCACCCTCAGCGAAGTTGATTGCGGATCGTATCGAACAATTGGAGATCTACAGTGGCCGCTATCGATCTGAACATCCCCACTAAGTGGAGAAAATCCTCACGCTCAACCGGCACCGGTCAAGACCAGTGCGTCGAGGTTGCCGATAGCGGAGCCAATACCTTGATTCGCGATACCAAATCCAGGGAACTTGGACATGTCGCCATTACGCAAGCAGCGTGGAACAATTTTACCTGTTACATCAAGCAAAAAACATAGCCCCCGTGGCCCCGGGCCGTGTCGGTCCGGGGCCAGCGAACCCCTGAGTACTAGGCGTGGTCGCGGCGGACGTGGCGTTGCGCGAGAAGCCGTTTCACCGCCCGTACACCGACCCCGTACCTGTCCGCTACCTGGCTAGCGGTCGCGCCGGATCGGTAGAGATCCACCATGGCATCCAGTTCGGGACGCGTGAACCGGTCACGCAACCACCGGGACCGGGACGGCGCGGGGCGTGGTGACGTGTGGTCCTGGGACGGCCGTGGAGCGGCGGCATGCCTGATGTCGTGGTTTAGTTGAAGCTGTTCGAGCAGGTCAAAGCGGTTCGAATACCGACTCAGGAGCCCGACGGTCGTGATCAGCGGGCTTGTCCTCACGGACAAGCCCGCTGATCTCATTTTACGGGTTTGTGGTCGCAATGTGGTCGCCTGATTCCTGCCCGGCGTTGTCGAGTGCGTCGGCGATGGCCCCGACGGCTTGTTGGGCCGCGGGCAGCAGCAGGTGGGTGTAGACCTGCGTGGTGGTCGAGACCGTGGAGTGACGCAGCGTCTTCGACACCATGGCCAGCGGGACGTTGGCACTGATCATGGTCGTCGCGGCGAAGTGGCGGAGGTCGTGGACCCGGATCCTGGGCAGACCCGTCTCGGCGGTGAGGGCGTGGAAGTGGCGCAGCACGTACTCGGGGCGCCGTGGTTGGCCATTCTCGCGGGTGAAGACCAGGTCCCGGCCGGGTTGTCGGGCGGCTTGGTCCCGGAAGGCGGCGGCGACGCGGGGTGAGAGGCAGACCCACGCGTGGCTGGACTTGGTCTTCGGGGCGGTGAAGACCGGGGTGGTGTTCTTGATGTTCGACAGGGTGTGGCGGACCAGGAGCACCCCGTCGTCGAGGTTCACGTCTTCCCAGTGCAGGGCCAGCGCCTCTCCTTTGCGCAAGCCGGTGCCGACGAGCACCTCGAAGAGGTTCGTCAATCGATCCTCCTGCTCGGCGCAGTGGCGCAGGAAACGGGCCGCCTCGGCCGGTGTCCAGCACGCCCGCTCGTGCTTCGGCGGCCGGGGCACGGTGGCGTACCGGGCGGGGTTGTGGGACAGACGGTGCTGACGGACCGCGTCGCCCAGCGCGCTGGACAGGGTGGCCACGCACCGGCGCAAGGTGGTCGCACCGCGGTCGCGTCCGAGCCGGTCGCGTCCGAGCTGGTCGCGGATGTACAAAGCGATGTGCCGGTGACTGAGCTCCTCCAACCGCAGCGCCCCGAGCGCCGGGACCAAGTCCTTAACACATAGTCTTCGTACCCGGCCATGGTGGTCGGCTTGAGCTCCAACGCCTTGACCTGCAACCACCGGCGCAGGTACTCGGCCACCGTCTCCCGGTCGTCCACATGCAGACCGCTGCGCTCGTACTCCAACACCTTCCCCAGAGCGGATTCCGCATCCCGACGCGTCGCGAACCCGCTGCGGCGCATCGTCTTCCGGGCAGCGTTCACCGTCGCCAAGTCCACAGCGAACGACCAACGACCATGCCCCCTGGTCCCCAACTTCGGGCACCTCGCACCCCGCTGCCGCCCGTCAGGACCCCTGCAGGCGCACCGGCGGTAGACCCTTCCCCGTGTCGGACTTTTCATCACACACTCCTCGGCTCGAACGGTCCTGTCGGCGGGCCCACAACAGGCCGCCGCACCGAGCGTGCCCGCCGTGCGACCACACCGCGACCACAGAGACCGTTCGCCCTGGTCAGAGCGGTGACATTTGTGCGTTTGTCAAATGCTCGGCCATGGGCGGCCGCAGTACGAGGCTCGTGCCACTCCGATTCAACCCCTTGCACCCCGGATGTCGGCCCTCCGAGCATGCGTGGCCTTCTCCGCCTTTTTGGTGGTCTACCATGGACCGTCGAATGGGTGCGTCATGTGACCGCGACAGCGGCGGAGTGGTGGTAGTTGTGCCCCAAGATTTTGCAGGTGCTCGCCTGAGTTGGTGAACGGCACGATCTTGTTCTGCGACGGATCGGCCGATAGCCGCACCGACTGGCTACCATCGACGGCAGTCACACCATCGAATCAAGTTGTCGGTGGAAATCCCCTACCTTCGTTCGACTTCTCCACCATCCCGCAGCCAGTCGGCGCACCCGCAGTAAACCCGCCCGTCCCGTGCTCGTCCGAGATCGCGATCACCCGATCGTGTTCGTCGCCGGGTGTAGCGACAATCGGAGGTGTGGCGATTCGATCATCATGATGGTCTTGATCAACCGTGGTGTGGTGGGCTGACGTGCCCCGCATCGTCCACGCGGCCGACATCCACCTCGACAGCCAGCTGACCGGGATCACCAGGTACGCGGGCCGGGAGACCGCCGATCGCCTGGTTTCCGCGTCCCGTAGGGCCTTGGAGAACCTGGTGTCCCTGGCGGTCGAGCGCGAGGCTGACGCCGTCGTGCTCGCGGGGGACATCTACGACGGGGATTGGCGGGACTACGCCACCGGCCGGTTCTTCCAGGAGCAGATGAGCCGCCTGCACGACGAGGACATCCGCGTGGTCGTGGCCGCGGGCAACCACGACGCGGAGAGCGTGATCAGCCGCAGTGTCCGGCTACCGGACAGCGTCACGATCCTGGACGCCGACCGGGCCCAGACGGTGCTCTGGGAAGACCGGGGTATGGCCGTACACGGCCAGAGCTTCGCCAAGCGAGCGGTGACCGAGAACCTGGTCGTCGCCTATCCGGACCGCGTCGGTGGCCTGGCGAACGTGGGTGTGCTGCACACGGCGGTGGAGGGTGCTGAAGGCCACGACACCTATGCGCCCTGCAAGCCGGGGGACCTGAGCGCGAACAGGTACGAGTACTTCGCGCTCGGTCACGTCCACGCACGCCGCATCGTCAACGACGGACAGTGGGTCGCCGCCTTCCCAGGCAACCTCCAGGGCAGGCACATCAGGGAGACCGGGCCGAAGGGCGCTCTGGTCGTGGACATCGAGCCGGGTGGCCGGGCGCGACCGGAGTTCGTCCCGCTGGACGTTGCCAGGTGGGCGTCGCTCCAGGTCGATGTCACGGGGCGGGAGTCCTTCGACGACGCGATCGAGACCGTCGACCAAGCCTTGGCCGACGCCGCGGCAGCGGCGGGGACCAGGTTGTTGGTCGCCCGTGTGACCACGGTCGGCGCGACCACCGCCGCCGCTGAACTGGCCGACAGCGAGAGGCTCCGGGACGCGGTAGTGGACGCCGCGGCGAAGTGGTCAGTCACAGTCGAGAAGACGGGGTCGAAGGCATCCGTCCCCAGCGCTGACACCTCAGTGGACCCCGACCTGTTGACCGCCATCCAGCACGCTGGCCGTGATCTGGCCGCTGATCCGGCCGCCATCGAGGAGTTCGTCAGGCCACTGCGTGCAGAGGTCGGGCGCGTCCTGCGCAAGCGCGGCGTGGATCTCGGCTCCCCGGAGCACCACACCCGGTTGGTCGAGGACGCGGTCGCCTCGCTGCTGGTTCGCCTGTCCGGGGGAGGAGCCTGATGCGCGTTCGCAGACTGCACCTCGACCGGTACGGGGTGTTCGAGAACCGCTCGGTCGCCCTGGGACCCGCTCTCACGCTCGTGTTGGGCGACAACGAGACGGGAAAGTCCACCACGCTCGACGCTCTCGCCGATCTGCTGTGGTCCATACCCGCACGCTCCACGCGGGCCTTTCGGCACGGCAGGCCGATCCTCGCCCTGCACGCGGACCTGTGCTTGCCCGACGGCATCGAGTTGACAGTGACACGGCGGGCATCGGGATTGGTCGACGCTGGGACAGGCCTCCTCGTTCCGGAGAGCTGGCGCGGTCCGGGCGACAGTCGTGAGCAGTGGTTGCGGTCGTACGGACTCTCGCACGCCGAGTTGCGCAAGGGTGGCAAGAGCCTGTTCGACGGGGACGGTGACCTGGCTGAGCTGGTTTTCCGTGCCCGCAGCGGGCAGGACGTCGGCCACGTGCTCGACGAACTCACCAGGCGGTGCGACGAGCTGTACAAGTCCCACGGCAACGCCAAGAACAAGATCGTGCGCAAGACACTCCAGGACTTCGTCGTGGCATCCGAACAGGTCACGGAGCGCATGGTCGCGGCAGACCGCGTGCAGGAGGCCCTGCAGGAGATGAAGGAACTGAAAGGGCTGTGTGCTCTCGCCAAAACAGCGGTGGACGAAGCCCGGGGCGAGTTCGACCTAGTGCAGACCAAGCAGAGCGTGATGCCCAGCATCCGTGAACTCGTCGGCACCACGCGGCGCGTCGCGGAGGTCAGAGCGGAGGGGCCGTGCCTGTCTGAGTCCGAGCTGGCGGAACACGCTGAACTGGCGGCCCGGATCAAGCAGGCGGAGAGCGTCAAGAGCGGGTACGACCGGGACAACGACACCAAACGAGTCCAACTCGCCGAGGTGAGCGTCGATGAGGCCCTCCGCTCCGACCGCGGCACTGTCGGCAGGCTAAACCGCGAGGTCGAAGGCGCACTCCACGGCCGGGCAACCGCTGAGGAGTCCGAGGTAGAGGCCGAACGGCTCGATACCGAGGCGAGAAACACTCTCGCCTCCATCATTGTTGTGGAGCCCGAGCACCTCACCGCCGACCTGATCGGCCAGGTCTGGATCGGGGCTGACCGCGCCGCCGAACTCAGCGCGATGGCGAGTGGGTTGTCCGAGGCCCGGGCCGAGGTACGGCGTCGGAAGACAGCGCTCGAAACCGAAGAGACCGTTTTCGACGGCCTGGGCACGACCGAGACGACCGACCCGCAGGCTGTCGCGGCGGTTCGGGAAGCGGTGCGGGCGGCGACTCGAGAAGACTCCGCACACCAGTCGCATCGACGAGCGCAGGACGAGCTGCTGGTGGCGACCCGCCGCAAGGCGGCGAAGCTCGCCGAACTGGGTTTGCCCCCGTCCACGCGGATCGCGGCCCTTCCCGACGCCACCAGGGTCAGCGGCCTCCGAGACGACATCACCCGACTGCGGAACAGGGTCCACGCGGCTGAAGGTCGCGTGGTCGAGGCCGACACCGAACTCGTCGATACCGAGAAGGCGCTGCAGGGGATCGAGCAGCGGGAGATCGCCGACCACGACTCGCTCGCGGTCGCGCGACACGAGCGCGACGACCTGGTCGCGACGGCGATCAGTTCATGGCTGGGCGGCCAGCCCGTCGCCGCGGCGCCGCACCTGCCGACCCGGCTCGAACGCGCCGTGGCCCACGCGGACGACCTCGCCGACCGCCTGGCCGAAGATTTGGCCGCTGCTGCCGAGCGCCGTGCGCTCCTCGACCAGCTCGGACGGGTGAGTGGCGAGGCGGAGGAGGCCAGGGAGTTGCTCGGTGGCCTGGAGGAGGAACTCGCCCGCTGCGAACTGGATTGGAACCAGCTCTGGTCGCCCACGTCGTTGTCCGCCCCGCAACCGGCCGAGGCCGCGCTGCGGCTGAAGCAGTTGAACGACGTCCTCGCCGCCGAGGGTGACCTAACCGCAGCGGCGGCGGCGGTGCAGCTGTGGTGGCCCGAGGTCGAGCGGCAGCGAGACACCCTCGCCGCCCGCCTTGCCGAGGCAGGTCGCGATCGCCGAGGAGCCGACCTGCCGAGCCTGCTCGTCACCGCCGAGGAGCTGATCGCCGAGGATGACGCCGCGCGAGAGCAGCGCGTGCGCGCCACCGATCAGGCGAACCGACGGGAGAACGCGGCGGCGGACCTGCACAAGGCCCAAGGCCACCAGAACGAACTCGCCGCCGCCTGGCTCGACCGCACCACAGCTGTGGGACTCGCCGACCTTCGACCCGACGGTTGGACGCACCGGATCGGTGTGGTCGACCGCGCCAGGGAACTGCACGGCGAGGCGGAGGCAGCCGCGGAAGCGGGCAGGCGCGGTCGGTCGCGGTACGAGCAGTTCGCCGCCGACCTCAGTGAGCTGGCCGCCAGGCACCACATTGTGGCGGCAGAGCCTGCCGAGGGCTGCGATGAGCTCGCGCGCCGGTTGAGAACGGCCGACACCGCGGCGGCCGAGGCGTCGGCCCTGGCGAAGCAGGTCGACGAACTCGAAGCGAAGCGGGCAAAGGTCGACACGGCGCTCGGCCTGGACCGCGCGGCGCTGGCAGACCTGGTCGAACGGCTGGGGGTGGAAGACGTGGACGCTGCCGTCCTGCGGAGCAGAGACCTCGTGCGGCTCACTGAGCTGCTCCGGGACCACACGGACAAGGTCCGTTCTGCTCTCCCCGCGATCGAGGTGGCGTCCCTGGTCGCCGAGCTGAGCGAAGTCGAGGACGAGGTGCTCCAGGAACAGGTGGACGACGCCGAGGAGCGGCTCGTCGTCGCGGAGGAGTGTCAGAAGCAGAACCTGGAGAAGTTCGGGGCGGTGAAGCAGCAGCACAAGGAACTGGTCTCCCGTCCCGCGGTCGCCGAGTTGCAGTTCGCGGCGGAGGAGCAGGCAGCACTTCTCGACCAGCAGGTGGAGGAGTACCTGACCGTCCTGATCCAACGGGAACTGCTCGACGGAGAGCTGCGCGCCTACGAGGCCAAGCACGCCTCCCCGCTGCTCGACGAGGCCGGGCGCCTCCTCGAGAGGTTGACCGAGGGCCGCTACGTCGCGTTGCAGGCCCATTCCTCAGGCGGGGAGCAGTCGCTGCGGATCATCGACGTCGAGGACACCGCCCGCCGCACGGGCGAGATGTCCGAGGGAACGGCCGACCAGGTGTTCCTGGCGCTGCGGCTGGCGGGCATCGGAGCGCTGCAGGCCGAGCGCCGCACCCGCGGCCTGCCGGTGCTGCCGGTGGTGCTCGACGACGTCCTCATGGCCTTCGACGACACGCGCGCCCGCGTGGCGCTCGAGGTGATGGCGGACCTGGCCGAGGAGTGGCAGATCATCGTGCTCAGCCACCACACGCACCTCAGCCACCTGGCCGCTGAACTCGACCACGACCACATCAGCGTGACTCAGCTCGGCCCGGCACCGCCGATGAGCGAGGTGAATGGTGAGGATGTCCGGCGAAAAGCCCGCCAAGTCGTCACCCGGACAGCGACAATGACCTCACCGACAGCGCAACTGCGGGATACGGGACTGATCCGCGCATGGGCCAGGCAGAACGGTCATTCCGTGTCCGAACGGGGGCGGATCTCCACCGAGGTCAAGAAGGCCTACGAGGCCGCACACCGCTGAGACATCCGGGAAATGCGGCGAGACCACCGGGCGAAGTGGTAGATCTTGAAGTGCAACCCGAGGGAGTGTCGAGCCGCGCGGTGGGGGAATGTGAGCAACGTAGTCGGAGAACTCGCCCGGGTCCGCGGCGCGTCGAGCAGGAGCGAATACCTCTGAGCGTGGCCTTGGCGCAAGTCAGTTGAGGGCCGGACCGACGTGGGTGGTCGGTCAGCGCAGGGGCTCGTGACCCCTCCTTCGGGGTCGGCCGCAGACACTAGAATCTAGGCAGTTGACCCGCCAGTAAGGCTGTGTTCGTGCGGGAAACCGAAGAGCGGCGGAGTTCCTCACGGCGTGTCGCCGATGGGAGCCACCGTCGTTTCCTTAGAATCAGTCGATCGGAGATCCTGCCCGGGAAATCCGATGTCAACCTCATCAACCGTGATGCTGTCGGGGAGCATCATGCATGAACGGAGATCTCCGCACTCGTGCACTTGAAAAGTTTTTCTGTGAATGGCTTCCGTTCACTCGTCCAGGTCAAGGACGTCCCTATCGGCTCTCCGACCATCGTCGCCGGGCACAACGACGGCGGCAAGACCGCGTTGATCGACTCTCTGGCGTTCCTCCTCGGTGTCCGTCGACTCGAAGACGTCGACCGGTCCTACCTGTCCGGCACTGAGGATCGCTGCGAAGCCACTGACGTCGAGGGCGTGTTCTCCCTCAACGATTGGGAGCGGACCGAGTACTCGCTCCCCGCCGAGACCCGCATCAGGCGGATCGCCGACAGTGAAAGCACTGTGCTGCAGTGCTGGATCGCTGTTCCCGCCGACACGCGGTTGGCGGACCTATCAAAGTGCAAGGCGCCGGAACTCAAGGCCCTGGTACAGGAGCTTGCCTTGGAGCCTGCGGGCACGCGGATGGCGGACAACCTCGCAGTGCTGCTGGAGCACGCACGAGCCAACACCTCTGGTGAAGCTTGGACTCTGGCGCCGAAGGGGCTCGCCGCCCGTCTGCCACGAATCCTCCAGTTCGACGGCAACGCCGAAAACCCCGACGTCGCTGTCAAAGCGGCGCTCACTTCGCGTTTTCAGGCCATCGCCGACGACCCGGACCTGCGAGGCCGTCTGGCGGAAATCGAGACTGACGTCAAAGACCGGCTGTGTACCGAGTCGAAGTCGCTGCGAGACCACATCATGCTTCGCTGTCCCGATCTCACCGATGTCGCGGTCGATCCCGACATTTCTTTCACCCACGGTTTCCGCGGTGCTTCGCTGAAGATCTCCCGACCTCACGGCGGGCCGGTCGACCTCACCAGGTCCGGGCGCGGCAGCGGACGACGAATATCGTTGGCGATCTGGGAGTGGACCAGCAACCTCTTGGCGGAGCAGAACTCCGCCCAGGACGAACTGGCCGAAGGCGGTGCCCCGGCGGTCGGACCGGTACAGACGATCGTCTACGACGAGCCCGACACCCACCTGGACTATGCCCACCAAAGCAAGGTCATGGCACTCATCCTCGAGCAGAGCGCCATCCCGCATGTGAACGTCGTGGTGGCCACGCACTCGATGAACCTCATCGACGGAGTCGACATCGCCGATGTCGTGCACCTGAAACTGGAGTCGGGCCGGAGCGTCGTCGAACTGCTGGGCACCGAGACCCACGAGAACATCGACAGGTTCTTGGGCAAGATCGCCGCGAGCGTTGGCTTGCGCAACACGGTCCTGCTGCACGAGCGGTTCTTCCTCGGAGTCGAAGGTGACACCGAACAGCAGGCCTTCCCGCACCTGTTCCGACTGTCCGAGGGACTGTCATCGCAGGCGGCAGGCATTGCGTTGTGGTCGTGCGACAACAACGAAGGAGCCCTGCACCTGGCCCGCTACCTGCACGACCACAACCGGAAAGTGCGAATCTTGGTCGACGCAGACAGTCGCACCAACCCGATGTTCCAGGACAAGCGGCTCGCACATCACTTCGGACCAGACAGAGGCCACATCGTCGAATTCGTTGGTGAACCCGACGAGGTCGAGGAGTTTGAAGCATTGTTCACCGATGAGTTGTGGGCGCGCGTTGCCAACCAGCAATGGAAGCGCGACAAACCGTGGACTGCAGACGAATTTCACGCCGCACGAGGTGGAAAATTCAGTTCGATCGTGCAAGAGATGCTCCAGTCCGGCAGCGAGACCGGTCCGGGCGGCAAGCCCCAGATGATGGCCGACCTTGCCCTGTCGCTGCGATCGCCGGAGGAAGTACCGAGCCAACTACGGCAACAGTTTCATGAGATGCGGGCGCTAGCCGCAGAGTAGGAATCCACTGGCGTCCTCTGGTGTGTCGGTGACGCGCTCCCGCCGTTCGCGCATTCGTTGCTTACGCTGGTCGTCGGTTGGCACCACCCAGTGGTGCCAACCGATCGGCGGCTTCCACCTCCGGTAGTGCTCCCGTTCCTCCAGACCGCACCAGCGGCAACCATTGGGCCTGGTCAGGGGCACATCTTCTCGATCTCCGTCGCCAGTCATACGCCCTCCCCGTCTGCGCCTCTAGTTCTACCCCCAACCACCGACATTTTCTGATCGACAGATCAAACCCCCAGGTCAGCGATGCATGACGCCGGACGATGACCCACCTACGCGACGTCTGCGTAGAGCACCGTAGGCGAGTGGCTGCAAGATCAGAACTGAAGATCTCAGCCCACTCAAACAAGCGTCAATCGTGCTGAACATGCGGCGGCAGATGTCCTGCGCCATGCAGCACCATCCGGCCCGACACTCCTATCGACCATCAGGCCACAACCCGGCGACTACTCAAGTGCAGGCGAAGTCAGGCTGATCCTGTCATCGGTGAGGTTGTGAACCAGGCGCAGAACTGGGCGTTCGTCGCCCATGTCGAGGATCCGTCGCACAGCGCCCACCTCCCATGCCAGTTCGTCGGCCAGGTCGGCGATCGTCAGCCCGTGGCCGCATGCGAGGGAGAAAGCCTTGCTGAGGAGAGCAGGCTGTTCGCCTGGGAAGTTCCCCAGAGGTTCGGGTTTGCCGAATCCAGGGGCGTCGTTCAGCGCGCGGAGGCGGATGTACGCCCGGCTTGCCGAAGAGTCCGACAGCAGACCGAGTTCGCGGCACCGGTACAACAGGGAGTGCACGGACACTCCCCACACTTCGCGCAACGCCGACAACTTGTGGAGGTCGGCGCGAGCGGGCAGATCGGATGCGATCGAGTCTTTCGGGGTCAGGAACTCGGCCGCGAACGCGTCTGCTTCACGTTCTTGTGCGATGTCCCCGGGTGTGGTGTCGCTGTGCAGCACGAGGTGTGCCAGTTCGTGAGCGGCGGTGAACCTATGCCGGTAGACGTCGTTGGTCCGGTTCGGGGTCAGGACGATCACCGGTCGGGGCAGGTGCGATGTGGAGAACGCGTCCACTGTGGCCAGGTCTTCGTCCCGGGGAGGGGTGACCACGATGATGCCTTTGGACTCCAACCTGCGCACGAGGTGGGTGATCGGGCCGGTGCCGAGGCCCCAGGCGACCCTCAGCGCCCGCGCGGCCGCCGCGGGCTCCCTTGGGAGTTCGGTACCCGGATCGACCTCGCCGCCGGTGAAACCTGGAACGTCCACGTGAGGCAGACGAACCCTCTTCTCCAGCGCGTACGCCAGCTCCCAGACCTGCTCGGTGAGCGAAGTCGCCTTGGCGCGCTGGTAGGCGCGTGTGCTGCGCAGGCTTCGGAAGTGCGCGGCCGAAGGGTCCAACCGGCCATGTGGGCGGCCTGCGAGGAAGAACGCCAAAGGCACGTCGAGAGCCTCGGCGAGCCGGATGAGGACGTCCGGTCGTGGACGGTTGGTACCCATCTCGTACTGACTCACCGCGGCGGGCGTCACGCCCAAGCTGTCGGCCACCCACCGCTTCGTCTTTCCCGCCAGGTTGCGGGCTTGGGTCAGACGGACTGGGTCGAACGCGTCCTGCACGGCAGCCGGGCTGGGCCGGAGCGTGCGGGTTCCGCGCCGGTTGCGCCCTCCCCGATTCGTGACGGAGAATGGATGGTTGGACTGGTCTGTGTCGTCACTCATCGTTTTCGGCGGCTGATCCTGGGTTGTCCGGTTCTGCTTCGGATGCGGGAAGCTCATCCTTGTCGCCGTGCAAGGCGACGTCGAGGTCAGGCTCGTCACCCTGGGCGAAGCCTGGCACACTGGCCGCGGTGCCTGTGGGACGCAACCTGGTGTCGTGCCCGCCCGCGGCAACCTGGTCAGCGATGCTGAGGTCCATCCGCTCAGGGGTCCACGCCATCCTGCCGTCGTCCTCCAAGGACGTCGGAGTGCCCCACCACGCGGCCTGGATGTCATCACTGTCGGCGTTGGCGACGTAGGCGATGTACACGACTGTCAACTCCAACTCCCTCGCGTCCGCCGCCACCTGGCCGACGGTCGGGGACTCGAGTGATTCGACCGAGGTGTCCCCAACGATGGCCTCGTCGAACAAGGTGCGCTCGGGCAACACCCCGTGCTCCCGAGAGATCCGCCGCGGAAGCAAGCTACCCAGCTGCGCCTGAGCGATCGGCTTGTTCATCGTCGTCGAGTGTCGGAAGGGGATCAACACACGACCGTTGACGACCGCCAAGTGGTAAGAGGCCCCCGGCGGCTTGATCATCTCAAACCCGGGCAGGTCAGCCAGCGCGAACTGTTGGACGACCAACTCGTACCGCGTATTCCAGAAGCTGCCGTACGGGTGGTTGCCGGTCGCCCCCTCGGCCCGGGCAACAGCCTGCACCGCACGCGCGCCCAACTGCCCACGCCGCAAACCCTTGACGACATACCTCTCGACGTCCACGGCAGCATCGCCGAACTGCTCCGACGCCCACCTCGACGGCACCTTGCTCGCGGCCAAATCCCCTCCAGCCCAGATGCTTACGTTAGTGAGCACAACCTACCTCATGGGCTTAACTTTTTCCCAACTGGTGCCCACGTATGCCTCAACATGGCGTTGCTGAGGTAGGGCGCCGCCAAGCATCGACGGGTGGCGCCACGAAGCCTCGACCCCAGCCACCCGGGAAGACGGTGGACACGCAGCAATCGGTTGAGTAGGAGCATCTCGGCGCTCACGCTACCCAAGGCTTTAACCTGCATGGATGAAGTTATCGGCAGGCGCAATGTCTCGTAACTCACATCAGGGTGATCTTGGGTGGTGTTCGAGGTGATCATGCTGTGGTGCAGGTGATCTCGACGTCGCGGTCGGAGTGGATCGCCCCGTTCACGGGGCTCACGCCCGGGCAGTTCCGCAAGCTTGTGCGGGTCGTGGCCGAGCGTGGCGGGGACGCGGTGGCCGATGGCCGTCCGGGCAGGCAATGGCGGCTGGACCTGGCCGATCGGGTCCTGTTGGTCGCCGTCTACTGGCGCACCAATCTCACGATGCGCCAGATCGGGTTGTTGTTCGGGGTGTCGCACTCCGCGGCCCACCGGGTCATCGACACCATCGGGCCGTTGCTGGCGTTGGGCCCGGTCCGCAAGCGCCGAACCGACCAGGTCGCGATCGTGGACGGGACCCTGGTCCCGACCCGCGATCACCGGGTCGCGGCGAAGTCGAAGAACCACCGCTACTCCACGAACCTGCAGGTCGCCATCGACGCCGACACCCGCCTGGTCATCGCCACCGGGCAACCCCTGCCGGGCAACCGCAACGACACCACCGCCTACCGCGACTCCGGCATCGCCGCGGACCTCACCGGACGACCGGTCATGGCCGACGGCGGATACCAGGGCAACACCGGTGTGATCATGCCCTACCGCAAACCCGCCAAAGGAAAACCACCACTGCCCGACTGGAAAACCGACCTCAACACCACCCACAAGCGCGTCCGCGCCCGCGTCGAACACGCCTCGCCGACATGAAGGTCTACAAGATCCTGCGCGACTACCGCCGAGCCGCCCACACCCTGGCCGCCACCGCCGCCGGGATCGCCTTCCTCCACAACCTCCCCCGAACCACCTGACCAACCCACCCGACAACCCCCACACACCAACAACAAGATCAGTTACGAGACATCCGTTAGTCGGCATCTCCAACCGCCGCTTTCGGTGAATCGTCGTCGTGCGGGCATGGTGGGGCGAGATGGTCTTGAAGGCTAGCGTGTCGGAATTGGTAGATGGGGCCGACCGAGCGGAGCAGGCGGCGCTTGTGGGCGTCTTCAATGAAGGCGATGAGGCGTATCGGGATACGGTGCTTCGAGGCGAGGTGGAGCTGGTTGACCCATACCGACCAGGCCGTAGAGGTGGTCAGGCCGCCCGCGACGCCCCCCGCCAATGCGCACATTATCGCCAAATGCGAGTCGGCCGACGGCGATATTGATGACTTGTAGCGTGCTGCCATCACTCCGAGAATGGGGATAAAGGCGAGACCAGCGAGGACTCCCCAGATAATGGAGACAAGCAGTTCGGATCGTCCGAGAGTTCGAACTTCAGCGGTAGTCTCGAGCCAGTTCTGATTGTGCCGGTCGTGCCCCAGACTATACATGAGTCCTGCCATCACGCCCCCCGCAAGCATCGAGATAGCGCCGGCAGGCCCCGTGGTTCGCCAAGAAAAGAATCCAAATCCGGCACCAATTGCCGTGGAGCACAAGAAACTTCGACTTCGAAGAGTTCTAGTCCACATTCGCATGTCGATATTCGCTGGACGGCATGTTCCTCGAACGCCGCCTGAGAGGCCCGTGATGAGCCCCACGGTGAGCCCTCCGATGAACCCGAACACCAAGGCGTTGGTGATCTGCTTAGTTGCTGCGGCGATGAGTAGGATCAGAAGTCCCCCAAAAGCGCCGTTGACCACGCCACTCATGTCCCACTGAGCACATATGAAGCCTGCCAGGAGTCCGCAGCCGAGTCCGATAGCGGAGGTGAGTGATCCGGTCAACCCGAACACCACGCCGCCCGCGAGTCCGAACACGAGCGAAGCGAACGCGCCGTGGGTGAGTGTTCCCGCGATGCCAGCGCCCCAGCCGGGGATTCGCCACCACCTGAGATCCCGGGTGTTGTCGTCGCGGAGATACTCGGCGAGAACAGTGAGAGCGCGCACTGCCGTGTCGGACGAGTAGGGCGGGGACACATGACCGGGTTTAGGTGTGTAAGCAACTGTGATGGCGCGATCTAGGAGGTGCCTATTGATTTCCGCAGGTGTAGCGAACCGTTCAATGTCGAGTAGTTCACCAGGATCTCCTAAGTCTGGATCCGGCAAGGGGCGCACTTGGTAGATATCTCGGATCAGGGTGATGGTCAGCGGGTTGTCGACCGCGGCGGTGAACGGTGTGTCGTTGTTGGAAGCAAGGACGTTGAGGAGCTTTCGCCACGGGGACGGTGGTGGGTCGAGCAGGGAGTGCCGCAGGTAGGTGAGGGCGTCCGCGCGGGTGAGTGCTTGCAGTTCGAGGGTCGCGGCGCTGGTCAGAATGTACTGCTCGGCCGTCCCAACCAGTTCCTCCGTGCGCGTGAGCAGCACCAGCCTAAAGGTGGACTGGCCTGCCAGAGCGCGCACGGCAACGGAGCGGTTGGCTGCGTCCATCTCGTCGAGACCATCGAGGAAGACCGCGATGCGACCGGTGGCAAGGAGGTGTGACGCGTGCGTCCGGTGCTGGTTGCGCACGAACGGAGTCAGACCGCCGAGTTTGCCGACCAGCCAGTCATGCACCGCCGTGGTGTTGGGGTCCCATCCGCTCAGGGTGAATAAGACGGGCACCGGTACTCGAGAACGCAGGTTCTCAGGCGTGCGGTCTCGGTAGGCCAACGCCTCCAGTAGCAGCAGGATGGCGGTAGAACTCTTCCCCGAACCCGGCTGACCAGTAATGATGACCCGTCCCGATGCCAAACCACCGTAGATGCGGTGCAGGTCGCGGTCGGTGCCCTCGCATAGCATCCCCTGAGTGACCCGATCCAGCCCGGGGAGTGGGTCGAACCCGCCCGCCTGAGAACTAGTAGCGGCGGTGACGGGCCCCGCGACGGCGCGGGTGCTGCGGCGCCATCGGATCGGCAACGGCCGTGGATGCAGGAGGCCCCGGTCCGCTGCCGCGGCGGTCCACTGTTCGCGGACGGCGTTCGCCAAGAGGTCGGCCAGTTCGTCGGCGCGTGGTTGCCCGCTATCACCGGCTGCCCAATCGCGCAGAACCGGTATCAAGGCGATCACTAAGCCGATGGCCGCCAACACGAACTGGCCGTATCCACTGGCATCGGTCCTCGCCGAGCCCGGGATCAGCGTGACCCGCAGCACCCACCAGGTCAGACCGGCCCCCGCGAGCAACAGACCGACCACCACGACAACCTTGCGCGACATACTGGGGTGATCGTTGCGCGGTCGAACATCGTCACATGTTTGGAGGGCTCACTCTGACCAGAGGCCGATCCGTCCTCGACAGCGTCAGGTGTTGATCATGGGACGCCGAGCTTAGCCTGGCTGAGTGTTCGGATCTGGTGGCCGGCAACGCCGCGTTGACGCTGTGGGCGGCACACGTGAGGTCCTTCATCGATCTGGACTGAAAGTAGCCCGCGATCGGGGGGCGACATAGATAACGTCGTGCGATCGGAGTGATACCGCAAACCTCACCGAACTACCGCGCGACTACCGCACACAACGATCGGCAGGGCCACGCAGACCTCGAAGCGTTGTCGCGGGCGACGAGGTAAGTTCGCCTCGGGCGACTACGTACCTGTGGAAAGTGTTGTCTGCGGTGCCACAACCACCCCACGCAACCACACCGCCTGCTGAAACCCTCATCCAAGATCCAGTACTGGGTCGGGCGATCTCAACCTTCTGGACAGCATCACTAGTGCCTCATCAAGGAACGTTGGCGTGGTAATCGTGTCGCGTGGACATCCGGGCTGGTGATCGGGAGGCTTGCCGGTGGAGGTGAGTCATGGCGCGCAAGCCTGAGGTGTTCGTGCGGTCGCTGGAGCCGGTGGAAGCGCAGCGGCTGGTCAAGATCACGAGGTCTGCCCGGGATCGGGTGCGGCTGCGACGGTCCGGGATTGTGCTGGCCCCGTCGCAAGGCCGGTCTGCGGGTGAGATTGCGGAGATGTTCGCCGCGACGGAAGGTTATGTGCGGGAAGTGATCCACGCGTTCAACGAGTCCGGGTTCGCGGCGTTGGACCCAAAATGGAAGGGTGGCCGACCTCGTAAGTTCGGGGCGGCCGCCCGGGACCAGATCTGCCGCATCGCCGCCTGCAAGCCCACTGAATTGGTGTTGCCGTTCACGACCTGGAGCTTGGCCAAGCTGGTCGACTACCTCGCCGAGCACGCCTGGATCAGGGCGAGTACCGAGACCATCCGCCAGATCCTGCGCGTGGCCGGTGTGTCATGGCAGGCGACGAAGACGTGGAAAACCAGCAAGGATCCGGACTTCATGGCCAAGAAGAGTCGCATCCTGGACTTATATGATCAGCCGCCCGCCGACGGGCGAGTGCTCTGTGTTGACGAGTTCGGGCCGCTGAACCTGCAGCCCAGACCAGGACACGGCTGGTTCCCGAAGGGCCGGCCGGCCCGGCAGCGCGCTACCTACACTCGCACCAAAGGCGTGCGGCACATGTTCGCCGCGCTCGACCTGGCCACCGGGCAGATGTTCCACCGGTTCCGTGACCGCAAGCGCCGGCTGCAGTTCCTCGACTTCTGCAAGCAACTCCGCCGCCGCTTCCCCACCGGCAAGCTCGACCTGGTCTGCGACAACTACCTACCGCATGGCAAAGCCGAGGTCAGGACCTGGTGCGCGGCCAATGGCATCGAGCTGGTCCACACGCCCACCAACGCCTCCTGGTTGAACTGGATGGGTCTGCTGCTCGTAGGCGCGACGTGCCGGGCGTTGCGGGGTGAACCCGTGGCGACGCAGCCACAGCCCCACGCCCTGCTCGGTCATGTCGACACCCACGACCAGCCTGATCAACTCGACCGTCGCCTGACGGGTCCACAACGGGCCGCCGATCAACAGTTCCTCAGGCGTGTAGGCGGCCATCGCCTCGAACACAGTGCCCCGATCCCCCGGACCGATCAACTCGGCCGGGCCGGGCCGTCCCCCACGGGTCGCCAGGCCGTCGCGACCATCCCGCCGATAAGCCCGCCACCACGTTCCCACCGACCGCTCCGAGACCCGGAACACCTCCGCCGCCTGCCGATAGCCCACGACTCTCCCGGACTCCAACGCGGCAACCACCCGCAACCGCAGCACCTCACGCTCCGCAGGCGACAACCGGTGCGCACCCTTGACCTCGATCACAAACGGATCAATCTACAGGAACATGATCACTTTCGGCTCAATAGTTCACACATAAGGTCTCTCTGAGCAGCCATTAACGAGCTACAACGGCGTATAACAGTAGGTCAACGGCATCGTAGGTTGGCTCGGCGGCCGTCATCGCAGCCAAGGTGCGGATCGCCGAACTGGAGGACGTTCATCCACCTGTGCGGGCCCCACCGGGCTCGTCAGGGGCTGCTGTTCGGCGGCTGGGTGTTGTGCAGGTGGTTCCAGGTACGGGTTCCGATGGCAAGCCGCGCCAAGGTGCGGATGAGGGCTGCGGTGGAGGCAAGGATTTTTCGGGCCGACGTGGCGAGGTTGGGGAGAAAGTAGCGGAAGTCGGCGTACGAGGATTGGCAGAATCCGGTGTAGACGCCGAGGAAGATGAGCAGCGTCAGGGCAATGGCCGTCGCGGATGTCCAGTCGATCAGCAGGCCGTTGGTGAGCGTGATGATAGCGGTCGAGGCGCCGAGGACGAGTGCTCGTTGCGGCGGTGCTGGGGATCTGGTGAGGAGGAAGGTCGCGATCGCGGATAGGGCAATGACGATCAAGCCCTGTTTCGTGCTGGGTACTCCTGCGGCCACTCCCAACGTCACGGCGATAAGAGCGTGTCTCACTTGGATCTTGGTAGTTGATCGGACATGATCTTCGGCCGTGGACGAGTTGTCATTGCGGTTGGTGCCGGATGAGTTGTGGGGGTTGGTGGAGCCGTTGATCCCGCCTGCGGGTCGTCGTCGGCAGGGTGGTGGCAGGTCGGTGGCCGATCCTCGCGCGGTGTTCACCGCGATCGTGTTCGTGTTGACCAGCGGTTGTGCGTGGCGACATCTGCCGCCGTCGTTCGGGGTGACGGTGCCGACCGCGCACCGGTGGTTCAGCACGTGGACCGAGGCCGGGCTCTGGGGGCGGCTGCAACGAGCGGTGCTCGACGAACTCGGGGCCCGGGGGATGATCGACTGGTCGAGAGCGGTGCTCGACGGCGCGGCCGTTCGGGCGAAAAAGGGGGCTCTCTGACCGGTCCGTCACCGGTCGACCGGGGCAAGAACGGCTCCAAGATCCACGCCCTGTCCGACCGGGCCGGGATCCCCCTGGTAGTCGGGGTGTCCGCGGCCAACACCAACGACCACCAAGCTCTCACGACGATGGTCTCCGCCATCCCCCGCATCCGAACCCGGGGCGGGCGGCGACGGTTCCGACCCGACAAACTCCACGCCGACAAGGCCTACGACGTCCGCGACCTACGCCGATGGCTCACCGAACGCGGCATCATCGTCCGCGTCAGCCGCAAAGGCGTCGATACCTCCGAGCGGCTCGGCCGACACCGATGGGTCATCGAACGCACCATCGCCTGGCTCACCGGACGCCGCAGACTCACCATCCGCTACGAGACCAAAGCCACCCATTACCTCGCCTTCGTCACCCTCGCCGCCGCCCTCACCTGCTGGAACAAACTCACCAAATAAGACACGCTCTAAGTACGCCGATGTTCCATGGGGCCGTCAGCGACGTTCGTCCTGAGACTGGCTTGATCGTCAGGGCCTCCGGCGGAGGCGGCGAGGTCACTTCTGTTATACGGGAGCCAGTAAAACGGAGCAGGTGGAACAGGTGCGGCTTAGCGCGTAGCGCGGGCGGGTAGAAGAGCGGGTCCGGGCCGCCGAAGCAGTGGCCGGTTGCTTCGATCGCCCAGGTGAGGGTCACGAACATGACGCCGAAGCTCCAAGCGGCGACGGCGAAAGCGGCCAAGTGCCAGTCCAGTACAAGCCCCGCGAGCACCAGGCCGAACGAGGTGCGCAGGGTGTAGCCCGCGCCGACGATCAGCCAGATGGCGACCGCACGGCCCATCGACTCCGACCCTTGCGTGCGCAAAGCCTCGTAGGCCACCGCGAACACCCACACACCGCCGATCGCGACCAGCAGGGGCCAAGTCAACGGGGTCACGACCAGGGCGACCGTCACGGCGAGGGCCATTCGCACAGCGATCACGAGAATGCTAGTGCTCACGGCGAACTTCGTCCCGCGACCGGTGGGCAACCTCCCGCGTTCCTGGCGTGCGGGGTGGTTGATGTCGTCGGTGAGGCCGCGGATGTCGTTCCACTGGTACCGGGCCTGGTACAAGAGGTACTCGAACGTCAGCCAACCGACCAGCGCGGTTAGGTGAGCAGGCGTGGCGCTGGGGCCGACCAGCAGCGAACCCACCACGTACGCGACGGGGATGAACAGCCACTTGATGAGGTCCTGCGGCCGTGGGAGCAGGAGGTACGACCACATCGAGCGTTCCCCGGGCACCTTCCTGGTCGGGACGGGGACCAGGGCCGCCATCGCGGGATAGCCGCCGTCGGCCAGCTTGCTCGCCGCGACGCGCAGCAGCGCCCGACCGCCGGTGTTGACCGTGAACCCCTGGCGGATCAACAGGAGCAGGACGGGGCCGTAGAACAGCAGCATGCCGAGCCGCGCGCCGAGCCCCAGCTTGAACGACACGAACACTAGCCAGCCCGCGAGCGCGACGATGAAGGTGGTGACCAGGTAGACCAGCATCACCAGATACGCCCGCGACCCGCGCCTCGGGCTGGTGATGGCCAGCAGCAGCTCCGTGCCTGACGCCGCGGTTACCGCCGGGATCGCGGCCATCGGTTTCGGCACGTAGGCCCGCAGCTCGTTCTCGACTGCGCGCATGTAGAAGCTCTTGATCGTGATCTGCGTACCAAGCATCACGATGTAGGCCAACACTGCGACCGGCAACGCGGGCGCCACCACGTACACCGGTTCGGCCAGCTCGTAGCAACTCCCCTGTGCCCGCGCCGCCGCCGCGCTCGCTCCACGGAATCGGCAGTCCCCGACGAGGATCGCGAAGAGACCGGCCAGCAGGGCGACGAACACGCTCGCCAGCGCTGCCTGGCTGTTCGTTGTCGCTCGCTCGTCGTCCCGCAGCGCCTGGTAGTCGACCAACAGCACATCGAGCTCACGTCCGGTAACCGTCACCGGAGCATGATCCCCTACCGCCCTTGCGGCTGCGCCCTACGCCTTGGCCGGACATGGTCGAGGTTCCTGAGGAGGTTCGAGAGGGGGAGACCCATATCCGCTGGAACAAGCACGGGTACGCCCCGGTTGCAGCAGCATCCGCGCTGGGGAGCACTGCGGGGAGAAATGCGGAGCAGAAATTCCTGTCGAACCGCTCAGAACTGCACTCAACACTTCTGAACGTACTCGTATTGACCTGCCGAAATGAGATTCCGGCAGGTGAACACGATATGGCGTATATAGTTCACACATAAGGGCTCTCTGAGTAGCGCTCAACGACCTACAACGGCGTCTACCGGCCGGTCAACGGCATCGTACGGCTGGCTCGGGAGTCGTAGGACGGTGAGCACTTAAGGAGTTGTTGAGGCGTGCATGCGCAGCCAGTGCAGTTCCCAGTCGCCGGTTCGAGCGGTCGCGTCTCCCGTGATCGTGTCTCCGTCGAGGGGTGCGACCACGGTGATGGAGGTGTCGTCGGCCAGCTGTCCGAACAGCATGGCCTTCGGCTGTTCTTCGGAGGGCACGAGGCAGACGCTGGTGTGGGTCAGGGTGTTGCGCCATGCCAGCAGGTGGCCGCAGGCTTGGCCGAGTTCACCGGCGACGTAGATCTCTACTCGCCCGGGGCCGATGCCGGTGGCGAACAGGTCGAGGCTGGCCACCGACAGCGAGGGGTGGCGCTCGAGGTGGGCGTGGGCGGCCTCGGACAAGCGGGTCAGTTCACCCCAGAGAAAGGGCCGAGCGTCCAACGTTGTGGGCATAGTGCCGTCTCCATCAGGTTTATTTCTCAAGGAATCGTGGGCGTCGGATAACCGGCATCACGGTTTTGTTGTGGTGTTCGACTGGTATCGATCATGTCGAAGTGTGTACGGCTCACTCGTCGGCGCCGGTGGGGTCTGTGTGTTGTTTCAGGTTCTGTTCGGCCGCGGTGATCGCGTCGTCGAGTTCGTTGAGGCTTCTCATGGTGTTGTAGAGTTCAGTGCCCAGGCGGCGTACCCGTTGGCGGAGGCGGGCCAGTTCCAGCGGGTTCTGCGAGAGGGGCACGCCGTCCCATCGAGCCGACTTCTGTGCCTGCGAGGGTGGTAGTGGTTTCTGGTTGTTGAGGACGGCGTGCAGGTGGCCTGGGTGGAGGCCGAGAGCGGTGGAGATGGACTCGAGTGTGCGGACGCTTCGGTGGCGTTGGGCGCTATTGTTTTGCAGTTCCCCCACGATGGCCTTCGACACGCGGGATCGCGCGATCAGCTGTTGTTGCGTCATACCGCTCAGGTTCAGGTGCTTGACGATTGTCGCCGCTACCGCTGCCCAGTTCTCCGACATTTACTGTTCCCATCGCTAATCGTGCACCCACAGTTCGTGAAATGCCGCACCCGTTCGGGGGGCCGCGGGCTGGTGAGACAGGGGATCGAGGCACCCAAGGTCACGAGGTGCGGAGCCGGTCACAAACCGTTGGCCTGTAACCAATCGCGGTGGCCTGGCATGTAGGTCACCTCGCCACGGCCCTGAGCTCGGTACTGGGCCAGCAGCTCGTTCAACCGCGTGGGGGTGGGGCCGATCGTCGCCGCGAGCCGGGTGAGCAGATCCGGTCCGAGGCGAACGACTCCCCCGGCCGACCGCGGGCGGGAGCAGGCCCAACGACGGGGCCCGGGTGGAACATCCCGATCCGCCACCACCGCCGCCACGTCCGCCCACACCGTCCAGTCGAGCAGGACAGTGAGCAGGGTGGCCCGGTCCGCCTCGTCGCCGAGCTCGGCCAACCTCGATGGACAGACCGGCGAGGCGCCTCTCGTCAACCGCCAACTGCATCCCGTTGCCGCACAAGCCACATAGGCGCGCGCGCCTACGTCGGGAGAGGGGTGGCCGTGCTGGCGACCGGGGATCACAGGTGCCGCTCACCGCCGCACCCGTTCTCCGCAGGCCGGGTCCCGTCGAGCCATGACCAGCTCGACCACCTCGCCGGTCGCGACCTCCAAGGGCCGGGCGCCGTTGTCGATCGTGACGACCCCGCCGGGATGATCGGGAAGCATCCCGCGCAGCATGAACTCACGTCGGCGCAGGGCCCCGACGTCCTCGTCGGAGTGCCGGGGTCTCGCACCGGCGCGGCGGGCGCGGGCGCGCAGGCGGTCCAGGCGGGTCGTCGGGGACGCGAGCACGAACACGGTGACCGTCGGGTGGTGGCGCACCTGCGAGACCAGCGCCGCCAGCCACTCGATCGCGCGAGACTCACCCTCGATCGCCCCGGACGCGACCAGGTCCGGTACCAGCGACGACAGGACGCCCGCGCGGTGCCGGTCCTTGAGGACCACCTCGCCCCGGTCCAACGCAGGCTCGATCACCCGCTCATCCAGGTAATACAGATCAGCCACGACCTCCAACGCGCGCGTCAGAGCCGTCGCGTCGACCTCATCCGGTCCACCCCTCGGGAACCAGTCGCGGTCCGACGCCGCGAGCAGCCGGTGCCCGGGCTCGCTGTGGGAGAACTCCGGGACACGACTGGCCGGCACACCCCGCCGCGTCAACTCCGTGTGCACCGACCGCACCAGGCTGCTCACCCCCGCCCCACCCAGACCCTCGAACGCGATCAACACAGGCCCTCCCCCAGACCCGACCCGGCGGGGGCTGTGGCGACAAGACACCACACCACCCGACCCCGGTGACCGTGGACCGTCGACCCCCACCCCTCCACCGCCGCCAACACCCGCGCCCCGGCGAGCCGGGGATCAGGATCAACGGATCCGGTGTCCCACACCTCCACCCCCACCGCCTCCGAATACAGCGACAGGCGAAGCACCAGCTCGTCCGACACCGCCCCCGAGGTGGTCGCGATCGAGTGCGCGGTCAACTCCACCAACGCCGCATCGACCACCGACGCCACCCCGGGCACCAGATCCCAGCGCTGCGACACCGAGGCGGCGAACAACCGGGCACAACACAGCGCGGTCGGCCTGGCGACCAGCCACAGCTCGTCCACGGCCCGCACCACCACCGGCGTCTCCCGACCCAGAGCCGCGGTCACCGGCACAGCCCGTCCGGGGCATGGTCGGCGGGGCCGACGACGGGGGCATCACCGCCGGCCCCGCCAGTCGGAGAGCAGCGCAGCAACCCCCGGTTGTGCTCGGCCAGGACAATCCACGAACACGGCCAAGCGGTCGCGCAACGACCACACACACCCTTAAACGGGAGGTGCGTGGTCGACACCGCCGCCACCAATCGCCGAAGACGCTCGAGAGCACCGCCAAGACGATCAGACAACACGACCGGCCCCGCCACGTCCTCGCTGCTCATCGACCCTCCCTTGCATTGTCGACCGCTCACACAGGCCCTACGATGCAAGGGAACCAACAGTCACCAACCAAATACACAGCGTTCCACCCGCGATACCCCGGCGAAAACCTGCGAGCAACCGCCCCACCAGCGCGAACACCCCGAGGGACCCTCACATGGCAGCCAAGCGACACCGCCTAGCCGCACGGCGAAAATCACTCGGCCTCAGCCAAGAAGCCCTCGCGGAACGCCTCAACGTCGACGCCACCACCGTCGGACGCTGGGAATCAGGCATCCAAACCCCACAACCATGGCTACGCCCGAGAATCGCGAAACAACTCCACATAGACACCGAACAACTCGAGCAATTCCTTACAGACCCAGTCACGCCAGACACGGCGAGTGATTCCGCCAATCTGAACCCACCTGCGAAGGCCTCCCCCAGACCTTACGAAAGCACATCACAGAGGCGCGGAGATGCCGGTGAATCTGTCTCCGGAGCTCAGATCTCGACCCCGGCCACGGTTGACGCGGACAGGGAAACCTGCGACATGGAACTGGCGTGGGAGTTCGCGCGCCGGGTCGCGGCCAGTGACGTCTCCGACGAAACCGTGACTCGCATTGACAATCTTTCGACGACCTGGCCATCGCCTACTCCACCACCTCACCCGCCGACCTTCTGCCGCAACTGCGCACCCACCTGGGCTATGTCGCCTCGCTGCTGGACAAACGATCCACGATTGCCGAGAAGCAACGCCTGATCGTCGCGGGCGGCTGGCTGTCGCTGCTCGCGGCCACCTGCCACATCGACCTCCAGCACCGGCAAGCCGCGACCGGCTACCTGCGCACCGCCGCGAGCCTCGCCCGACACGCCGAACACGCCGAGATCCGCGCCTGGTGCTACGAAACCGAGGCATGGCGCGTCCTGACCGACGGCGACTACCCCAAAGCCATCGAACTCTCCCGCGCCGCCCAACACCACGCCCCGCCCGGCAGCTCAGCCGCGATCCAAGCCGCCGCACAGGAAGGCCGAGCCCACGCCCGCCTAGGCGACACAAGCCAGACAACCAACGCCATCACCACTGTCCACCAACTCGTCAACCCCCTGCCACCCAGCGACGTCGAACACCACTACCACTACGACCCGCACAAAGCCATCGCCTACACCGCCACCACCCTGGCCTGGGCAGGAGACCCAGCCGCCGAAACACACGCCCGCGACATCGAACGCCTACGACCCGCGACACCCACCACCCCCACTCGATGGCCACGCAGGGTCGCCTCCGCACACCTCGACCTCGCCTTGGCACTGACCACCACCGGCCACATCGACGAGGCATGCCACGCCACACTCCAAGCCATCGAATCCGGCCGCATCGTCCCCAGCAACATATGGCGCGTCACCGAAATAGTCCACCAAATCGACAAGATCGACACCCCAGACGCCGCGACCTTACGCGACGCTTACCACGGTCTCATTTTGGGGCCATAACCAAAAGCCCGATCTACGGCCCCGAGGATCCTCATCATGGAATGGTGTAGGCGCAGTACCAGCCCGGCGTCGGAGGCGAAGGTTTCCTGCGCCCCAACTGACGACTAGTAACGGACAATCGGGATAGAGCTTTTGGGCTCGCAACGCTGGCGGATAGGTGAAAGCTGTGAAGCAGATCAGTCAACAGAGTCAAGCTCATGGCCTCTGCCACATCGCCTTGGCCGCTGTGCTCGCCGAGGACGCTCCCCCAACTTCGGGACCGCCCTGTCGCCCAGCATAACGGCCGACGGCGTTGGCGTCCGTGTTGCACGCGCCAGGCCCGAGCCCCTGTTGTGAGGGAGCCAACGGAGTTGAGCGTTCTCAAGGCGGGTCGGATCGACCTCCTCCGCAAGTCTGCTTGCACGATCGGGTGAGTTGGTCGTCGTAGGCTGAGCGAGTGATTTGGTCGGCTCTGGCTCACGGGATGTTAACGCCGCGCGGAGCAGCAGCGAAGTAAGCGATATGACCTCATTGAGCAAACGATTGAACATTGTTGCAGCCAGCGTCGTGGTGTCGTTGGGGATCGCCATCCCCGCACAGGCCATGGCAGAGTCGCCATCGATCGTTACCGGAGTGGGCGAGGGCGGCGGGAGCGGCGGGAGCGGATCGCTCCAGCCCTTCAACCTGCAGGGGGTAATCCAGAACCAGGGCTACCAGTCACAGGGATATGGCCGTCGAGTGAAAATCCGCGGCTACTCGCGGTTGGCGAACTCAAGCAACAACCGGGTCGACGCCGACTACATCAACGTCCGGTGCAATGCCTACGACACACTTGGCGGCTACACGACCGACTACGACTCCGAGAATGGCGGCTCGCTCGTCGACGTGAACTTCGCGTCGAACTTCGTCTACGGCGTCGGAGACGCCCGCAAGATCCGGGTCAACTGCACCCACTATGCCACCAAGGCCGGCGAGGTGTACCAGACAACCAGCGAGCTGGAGATCGTCATTCCCGGCTGAACCACCCCACCCACCAGACGGCACGCCACGGCAGGCCTCGACGACGTGGTGGCAGCAGCAGGATTCGCCACAGCCACCCTGCTCGCCGCCGGAACACCTCCGTTTCCTGCTCGAGCGCTAGCTGTCATCGTGTTCGACGTCGACCGCAAGTTGAGCGTTCGCCGTACCGCGCTCAACGCGATCACCGCGTTCCGGACACTCGCAGCGAAGATCTTCTTGTGCGCAGCCTCGACCTCGCCGCGCGCGACCTGCAGGCCATTTGCCGGACTTGAACGGAACTCGGCCGCGGCCGGGAGTGGAAGGGCCGGGTGGAGCAGGAGAACTGGCCCGCCTCAGGTTTTGCCAACGCTCAACCGCGCGCGTGATGAAGCAACGGAACCGCCGGGGCAATCGAGCGGCGGGCGCAGTTGACGACCTTCAGCCGAATACGACCTCTCGCGCCGTGGCGGCGAGGAGGCTCTGGGTTTGGTAGGGCAGTCCGAGTCGGTTCCAGTGGAAGATCACGTGGTGGGCGAGGATGGCACGTAGACCTCTGGTGAGCTGGCCATGACGGGCGAGGCCGCCCAGTACGTTTCCGGCTGTCTGGAACGCGGTGGTCCATTCGGCGAGGTCTGCGAGTCCGCCGTCCGGTTGGAGCAGTGGGCTGTTCGGGCTGGCGTCCACACTCATCAGTCGTTTGAGGCCAGCGGTAAACGACGGTTGAGGTTCGTCCGCGGTCTGTGGTCGCGGCGGTCGGTTTTCGGCGACGCGCGCCCAGACGTCGCCCTGTTCGTACCAGTCCTGTCCGGCCGCGCGCAGGAGTACGCTGCACAGCAGTATTGTGTGTTCGCGGCGATGGTCGGGACCGATCGGGCGAGTGAGGATGTACTTGCTGTCGTGGTGAAAAAGTCGATGCGCAATGGCCATTCCGTCGGTACCACCGAAAGCGTGGGTCTCGGGTTCGTAAATGGTGTCGAACCAAGTTCTGATGCGCTCGCTGGACTGAAGATTGTTCAGCACCTCGGTGACGGCCCGGTGGGCGTCGGCCGCTCTGTCGGGTTGTTCGGGTAGGTAACGCAGTCGCCAGTGGGGTGCTTTGCGGACGAACCACCATAATGTGGCGACGTCGTTGATGGTGGGGAGTAGCCGCTGGGACATGATCTGCTCGGCGGTGGCGTAGTCGGTGAACTCGACGGTGACCTGCGCCCAGACCGGGTCCAGGTGCGGTGGCTGCAGGTCGGTGGGATCGGTACTCATCTATTCCCCTGGCGTGATTAGGCGAGCAGCAGGCAGGAGTCCCATTTCGACCACGGAGCCGTGTTGGTTGCTGCGGTGGTCAGGGCGAGTGCGGCTCCGACGCTGCCTTCGAGCAGTTCGACGTTGGGCGGCGTGGTCGTCAGTCGGTCTCGCAGCAGGGCGGTGAGGGTGGGGAGGTGGTGGGCGAGTTGGTCGTTGGTGGCGTCGGTTGCGGTGCGCCAGGTGGTGTGGAGTAGTCCGGCGGCGCCGTGGCAGAGGCTGGGGTCGATGACGCGGGCGAGTTGGGTCGGGTCGTTCAGGCAGCCGAGCAAGGCCTTTTCAGCGGTGTGTTGGCGGGCGGTGTCGTTGATGGCGAGGGCTGCGAGTTGTTGGGCTCGGGCGATGCCGGGTGTGCCGTAGCACCATGACGGCTGGGCCGGTCCCGGTTGATCGCAGTGCTGGGACTGGGCTTCGGTCAGGGTGATCGTGCGGGGCCACCAGGGGCCTGCGGGGTGTGGTTGCTGCCAGGTGTCGAGCCAGGTGCAGATCCGGGTGATCGCCTCGGTGTGTCCGTCGACGTCGATGCCGCGGCGTCGTGCGAGGGCGAGCAGGGCGAGGGGGCCGGTGATGCCGTGTGCCATGCCGAAGTTGCCGTGCCCACCGGGGTAGTCGGCCGGTGGCTGCCCGGTCGGGCCGTGCTCGACCCACCACCCCGGCAACTCGTCAGCGTGATGCAGGGGCTGGGTCAGCCGAACGAGATAACCGAGTACCTCGATGGTCAACGGGGACTCGGGCGTGCGGAGCAGGTGGTGGGCGCCCAGGCCGGTCAAGCCGCGGAGCAGGTCGAACTCGGCCAGCACGGGGCGCTCACCTCGGTCGATGCGGGCGTGTGCCGCCGAGAGTCTGAGCCGAGTCACCTGGTCGGTGGCGACCTCCAGGGCGGCCAAGGCTTGTCGGTAGCCGCCCGTGGCTTTGGCCGCCGCGCGGGTCAGGAATGCCAGGGCGGGCACCCCGTAGAACAGGCACGCGCCGGGTCCGCCGTTGAGGTCGCCGCTGGAAGCGGCCGAAAGCCAGGTGTGCGCGGTCGCCCACTGCTCGGGGCGGGTGAAGGCGCGTTCGATGTGCAGGAGAGCGACCCCGGCGCTGCCGCCTGCCAGCGACTGGGGTCGCGGTGTGTGGACGCTGGTGTACGCGGCCTCGGGGTCTGCCAAGCCTGCTGCGATGTTCTCGGCCAGGGCAGCCAGTTCGGGTTGGTCGCGGCTCATCGGCGGCCATCCAGCCGGGTTGTCTGGCTCAGGGCGGCGGTGCGGGCCAGGCGGTGGCTGAGCCGCTCGGCTGCCGGTGCGATCCCGAGGACGCGGATACTGTGCAGATGCAGCAGTGCCGCCAACACCGAATCCGGTGAGGGCGCCCCCGGCTGAGCGAGGGCGGCACGGTAGGCGGTCAGCGCGTCGCGGCGCGCGGCCCAGGTCGCCGCGATGCGATCACCGTCGGGGAGGGTGCGCACTGCGGCGTGGTCTGCGCTGGGGTCGGCCAAGCGCAGTGCTTGGTCGTAGACCGTGCGGTCGGGCGCAGGGATCGGGGCGGTGTTGAGGTGTTCGATCAACCACGCGGTGCCGGCGGTGTGGTCGCCGGTGAATGCCGCGGCGAGGTCGAGCAGGCTCGCGGCGGTCAAGGCCGCGCCGTCGGCGGCACCGGGGCAGGCGAGGTGTGCGCGTTGCGTGAGGGCGGCGGCGGAGTCTGCGATGAAGACCTCCTCGGCCGCGGCCATCGCGGGGCCGTGGCCGAAGCGGCCGGTTTCGGGGTGGTAGGTGTCCATCTGCATCGTCGCGACCAGGCCGTGCTCCCGTAGCCGTGAGACCCATTCGCCGAGAGAGGCGGTGAGCGGGCCGAAGTTCGCGGGATCGGCGAGTCGGATGCGTAGCCGCAGGTGGTGCTCGGGGTCGCGGTAGGGCAGGAACCACCAGCCGATCGGTTGGTCCAGTGTGGACAGTAAGTCGGGCAGGTGGTTGGCAAGGAGGGTGGTGTGCCGGTCGGGGTGGCCGTAGAGCTTGCAGAACAGCCACCGCCCGAGGCCGGGTAGGCGTCCGTCTCCCGCGGTGGTCGTGGTGATCGGTGCGGTGCGGGCCGGCAGTGGTGGCCAGGTGCGGGCGTGGGTGGACGCGAGCGGTATGACGATCTCGTGGGCGTGTCCGTCGATCCAGCCGAACACGTCGTCGGTGGGGGCTTCCTGCACGGTGGCGTGTCCGTGCCGGTCGAGCTGGGCGCGGAGCAGGTGCAGGTGTGCGGGTTCGTCGAGGTTCAGGCGCAGGCGTTGGTCGTTGCCACCGAGGTAGACCATCGCGGGCACCATCGCTCGACCTCGCCAGTCGGCTGCTGCAGCCGTCCACTCCGGCCACAGGGCACCTGTGCCGGGAAGGTCGGCGGAGGTGAGACTCCAGCGAGCGGGTGCGAGGACGGTGCGGCGGTAGGTCAGCCGGGGCAGGAACGGCAGTTGGGCAGCGATTCCCCACGAGAACGGGCCCCAGGTCGCGGCCCTTGCGGTGGTCAGCTCGCAGGCCAGTCGCAGTAGCGGGTGGGAGAAGTTGGTGAACTCCACCGCGCTGAACACCTCCGGCTCGAGCGGCCGCGCGGTCGCACGCGACCACAGGGTGAACCGGTGCGCGTCGCCGACGACCACCAGGTCCTGCGGGGTGAGCACGGTGTGGGACGCGGGGCGGTGTTCGCCGATCGAGAGCAGGTCGGACAGGACCTGCGGGTGGCGGGCGAGGGTCTCGGTCTCGGTGTAGAGCGGTGGGCAGGACACCTGGACCCGCAGCGCACCCTCGTTCACCGGCGACAGCTCGGCGTAGGCGCGGGTCATGCGGTCGCGGTCGGTGTCATCGAACAGGTCGAGGAACCGGCCCGCGGTGGTGCCCGCCGCGCGGAACGCCCCGGACACGACCAGGTGGAACTCGCCTTGGTCGAGCGCGGTCCGGCTGCGCGCGTGCACCCGGGCCGCGAGTTCGGCGTGCGCGGGCCACTGCGCCCGTGTGAGGTTGTCGGCTTGGAGTTCGGTGATCGTCGCATCGTCGAGGGTGATCTCAATGTGCCGGTTCAGGGCCGCGGTCTGGGCTAGTCGCACGAGGACGGTGTCGCGGTCGGTGACCCGCGGTGCCGGGGGTTCGAGCAGGGAGCCGCGGTATCCGGCGGGGTATCCGAGACCGATGTCAGGATCCACCAGCTCCGGCAGCGGCACGGCCGCGCCGACGCCATAGCGCTCCAGGAACCGGGCGTGGTAGTCCAGCCAGCGCGGTGCGCCGAAGGGATGGGGTGTCAGCCGTGCCAGCATGCCCGCGGCGCGTGCGACCTCCTCAGCCACCAGGCGAGGCAGCACGACGTGGGCGTCCATGCGCAGGTCGGTTCCACCGGCGGTCTCGGGTGCGGGGTGTTCGCGCAGCCGGGCGAGCGGGCCAGCTGCGGTGGGAATGTCCTCGGCGTGTGCGTCGGCGATGGCTGCTTGGACGTGGCTCACGGGGTCGGCCACGGTCATCGGCGGGCGCAGGCCGGTGAGCAGGACTCGCTGCTCGACCAGCGCGATCAGCATCGTGGTGATCACCGGCCGGGCCGTGTCGGGGAACTCGGCGACCAGCAGCTCGGCGAGATCGTCCACCCGGATCGGGGTCCGCGCTTCGCGCGTGATCAGTTCGATGGCGCGGGTGTGGCGGATTGACACCTCGGCGGGGTCGGTGCGGGCGGCGTCGGGGTTGGGGTGCTGGCGCAGGCTGATGATCAGCCTGTCGTCGCGCACGGCGGCGGTGTTGTTCAGCACCACGGGCAGCCGCTCGGTCATCCCCGGGCAGCGCTCCAGTTCACTCACCAGACCGGAGAGCCAGACCGCGTCCGCGCGGGTGGTGGTGCGGTGGTCATCGCCGATCCGGACCACGGTGGCCGGGCCGAACCCGGTGGGCGCGACGCCGGCGAACAGGCCGAATGGTGTGGCGCGGCTGGATGCTCGCAGCCGGTAGCGCATCAGCGACACGACCGCGCCGCGCACCTGCCGGGGCCGCTGCTCGACTCCCGCGCACACCTCGGCCACGCGCCGCGCCAAGTGCGGACTGGCCGTGGCCACCGCGTGGGCGAACGGCTCGTCGGTCCAGGCCCGGACCAGCCAGTCGCGCCACCGCGGCACGTGATCGCCGGTCAGGTCCGGCCACGGGTGTACTTGCGCGTCGATCGGTTGGGTCGCCAGTCGGAGCATGGCCGCGTCCACGACGGTGAACACCTCGAACAGCCCCCTCGACAAGGACGGCCTGGCGGCGAGCGTCCTGCCGCCAGGCCGTCGGTCAGCTCCTCGCGCGGGTCAGCAGGTGCTGTTGGAGCAGGCGCTTTGGCAGGTAGCGCCGCAGTTGTCGTCGGTGCTGCGCATCAGGTCGGCCACCACCGGCCCGGAGGCGACGATGGACAGGTCGAGATCGAACTCCGTACCCGAGGCGACAACCGGATCCTGGGTGGCCTGCGCGGACAAGGACATGGCGACTCTCCTTCGCTGAACTGGTGAATCCTGCGTTGGGGACAACCCGGCCGGTCGTCAGGACGAGGTCGGCCAGGAGATCAGGACGCGCGTGTGCTTCTTCTCGATCAGGCGCCCCTGGCCGATCTCGGCGTCGGGGGTTCCGGCCGCGAAGACCTCGATCCGCGCGCCGGGACCGTGCCTGTGCGCGCGGTCCCACTCGCGGACCAGCTCCACGTACCGGTCGGCCACGTGGTCGGAGTCGGGGCCGTGTCCGTAGACGACGAACTCGAACGACGTACCGTCCTCCGTCACCGCCCGCGACGCCCGGTAAGCGAAGCTGGCGCCCTCGATCGCGGTCTTGGCCCCCATCCGCGCGGAGCGTTCGGCCAAACCGGCCTCGATCGCGGCCCGTTTGGCCACCAGCAACCCGAAGCCGTCCAACTCGGTGGCCAGGTACAGGTCCAGCTCGTCGAACGGCTCGAACCCGCCGACCTCGACCCCGCAAGGGCGCACGACGCGAGGGGACACCAGCGCGGCACGCAACGCCTCGGCGTCCACGGCCTGATCGCCGTCCACACGCAAGGCGACGTCCTCGCCGTGCAACAACACCAGACGCTCGGCATTCGCTCCCGAACCCTGGATCGGCACGAACCCGCACAACTCATACCCGCGGCTGACCAAGCGCCCCCGCTCACGGACGAAAGCCACCGACCGGGTCAGCCCACGCAACCGCAGCGGGACCACCAGCACCCCGTCCTCGGCCAGCTGCTCGGTCCACGCCGGGGGAATGTCCCATGCCCCGGCCGTGACGATGATCCGATCGAACGGCGCGTGCTCGGGCACACCACCCTCGGCATCGGCCAGCAACACCCGCACCCGCCCGTACCCGGCCTCGGCCAGGCAGCGCTCGGCACGATCGACCACGAACTCGTCGATGTCGACGGTGGTGACCTCGCCGTCCGGTCCGACCAACTCGGCGATGAGCGCGGCGTTGTAGCCCCCCGAGCCGATCTCCAGCACCCGCATCCCAGGCCGGATCCCGGCCTGCTCCAGCATCGCCGCCTGGATCCTCGGCGCGGACACCGAACTCAGGGCCAACCCGTTCTCGTCCCGCTTGGTGATCACCACGTCGTCACGGTCATAGACCTGCTCCAGGGGCGCCTCGGGAGCGAACACCTCCCGCGGCACCGTGGCAAAGGCCCGAATCACGGAGTCGGTGCGCAGTTCTGCCTCGGTGCGCAGCTGCTCGACCATCACCGCACGCAACGCGGCAGCGTCCTGCCCGGCAGCGGTGGTGTCGTTGTCGTGTCGTGTGTTCACTCGGTCACTCTTCCAGTCGTCAGTCCTGGTCCACGGCTGCACGCGCCGAGCGGCCGGAAATCACCGCATTCAGGTAGGTGTTGGACCGAAGTGGCCCACCGGTCATACAGAGGCCGCGTGTCTGACGCATGTGACAACTCTCGGTTCACGCAGTCATCCCGTACGAAGGGTTGCCTGCAGCCGCGTGATCTGTGACTGCCGAGTCCATACTCAATACCCATCTCACGAGTTGAGGCCAAGGCTGTTGTGCCGCGCAACCTGAAACACGGAAGACATCTCCCAAACGATTGCGGAATCCCGCCCGATCGCTCATTCTCGCTGAAATACAGCTTCGTTGCGTTGTCGAAAACCTAAGCAGACCGTACAATGCAAGAGAACCATCCGTCACCGACCAGATACACAGCGTTCTCCCCGCGCTTTCCCGGCGAAAACCTGCGAGCAAGGGCTCTACCAGCGCTAACACCAAGGGACACCACATGGCAGCCAAGCGACCACGCCTAGCCGCACGGCGAAAATCACTCGGCCTCAGCCAGGAGGCTCTTGCGGAACGCCTTAAGGTGGACGCCACCACGGTCGGACGTTGGGAGTCGGGTGCTCAAACACCGCAACCATGGCAACGACCCAGGATCGCGAAACAACTCGGCATAGGCACCGATCAGCTCGAACGACTGCTGGACGACAGCGCGTCACAGGACACGGAGCCTCCTGCGGACCAGGCCACTCCCGACATCAACCATCTCACGATCATCGCCGCGAATGCAGCCTCTCGCGCATCTGCCGAGATCGCTTTCCCGGAATCTGGGTATCGTCGTGAACTGCTCGGAGTGGCGGCGGCGCTGGCCATCGCGGCGACCGATCCGGACTCTCGATGGCTACCGCACGTGGCGATGGCGAGCCATCCGCTGGTGCCGCGGCGGGTGGGGGTCGCTGATGTCGGTCGGCTGCGTGCGGTGACCCGTGCGCTGTGGGAACTGGACCAGCACCGTGGGGGCGGTGCCTGCCTCGACGCGGCCCAAGGCGCGTTGGTCTCCGCGCGCGCGATGCTCGACGCACCGGCTACCGACGCCGTCACCGCCGACCTTCAGGCCGCCGTGGGTGATCTGCACACCCTGGTCGGGTGGTCGGCTCACGACATCGGCCGTCACGAGGACGCGAGTCGACACTTCCTCGCCGCGCTCCGACTCGGTGTCGCGTGCGACGATCGCGCGATGGTCGCCGCGGCCCTCTACCGGATCGGGCGGGTGTGCCTGCACGTCGGGCAGCCTGACGACGCGCTGCGTGCGTTCCAGCTCGGACAGATGGACGCGCAGAACGTCGGCAGCTACGCCGACCTGGCCCGCCTGCACGTCTCCATCGCGTGGGCACACGCCCTGCGTGGACAACCGAAACGAATGCTGGACAGCTTCGCCCGTGCCGAGCACGAACTCAGCCTCATCGAACCCGGTGTCGCACCGCCCTGGGCATCGGACTTCGCCCGATCCGGTGACTGGGACGGCGTCCGGGCCTACTCCTACACCATCCTGGCCCGCCGCCCGGGCCCCGACACCGACGACTACGCGGGCCAGGCACTCACCCTGGCCGAGAAGCTCACCACCGTGCCCGAGCAGGGCAGACCAGCGCGCTCCCGCGTGTTCGACGAGATCATCCTCGCCGCGGCCACCCTCCGCGTCGGCGACCGGGACCAGGGGATGCGACTCGCGGACCGCGCCATCACCCAGGTCGAGGAACTCCACTCGGTGCGTGCCGTGGACCGACTCGACGACATCGCCCGGGCCGCCATCCACCTACCGGCGGAGAACGCCGACTCGCTGCGAGACCGCATCGACGCGTTGAAGACACGATGACCCACTTGACCACCCAGCGCGCCACCGAGTTCCAGCGGATGCTGACCGCCGCCTGCGGTCAGGTCGGTCTCGACCCGACCGACGCCGAGCTGATCACCTACAGCTCCAACGCGGTCTACCGACTCCCCCGGGCACACGTCGTGGTCCGACTCAACCCTCACGCGGGCAACGCCGACCAAACCCGCGTCCTGGTACACACCGCGCGATGGCTGCAGACAGCGGGAGCACCCGTCGCGCCACTGACAACCGGTCTCGACCAACCCGTCATCGGCCCGGACTGGGCCGCGACCTTCTGGACCGAACTGCGACCCGCCCACCGGCCCGGCTACGCCGACCTGGCCCACCCGCTGCGAGCCATCCACACGGTCACACCCGCAGCGCACCTGCCCGTGTGGAACAAGTTCGCCTACGCCCGCCACCACCTCGCCCAAGCCCGCGGTGTCGACGACACCGACCTCGAGTGGCTCACCTCAGCATGGGACCAAGCCGAACTCGACTACCAAGCCATCGCCGCGAACCTCACCCACGGCGTCGTCCACGGAGACGCCCACCCCGGCAACCTGCTCCGCACCCACGACGGACACCTCGTGCTCTGCGACCTCGACAACGTCGCCATCGGCCCACTCGACTGGGATCTCACCCCCACCGCCGTCAGCGCCACCCGATTCGCCAACGAAACCGACCACCACGACTTCACCACCCGCTACGGCCGCGACGTCACCAACACCGACGGCTGGCCCGTCCTCAAACGCATCCGCGAACTCGTCATGACCACCTACCTCGTCCCCGACCTCGCCAACCGACCAGCACTCAAACCCCAATGGAAACACCGCCTCGACACCCTCCGCCACCACCACGACCACGCACTCTGGCAACGGTTCTAGCCACACCGGACGCACTTCGCGACCACGGCCAGACACATCCGGCAACCGGCCAGGGCGATCACCGCAACAACGCGGTCAGGCCCGCACAGACCAGGATGACGCTGTCGGCGGGCGCCCTGAAGCGCGCCGACGGCTTCTCCGCTCGCAGCGGCAAACTTGATCCCGCCACCGTCGACCAGGCAGAGAAGCTGCGTACACGGGGGCCTCTGGGTGGGCGTGGCCGGGCACCAAACCGCCTGCGCGGCACCCTGCCGCAGGAGTTGCACTTGCCGGTCAATCGAGCGGCGAGCTCGAGTGAGTGGGGTGTGGCCAAACCCGCCCCCGAGTTTCGAGGGAGTCCTCGCGATGGCCCCGGGTGGCGCGGATGAGACGGTCTACGTCGGGGATCACCGGACAACGACGTTGTGCCGCTAAGGCGGCAGGCTTGCGGACCGTTCTGATCCGGCGCGGCAGAGAGGGTCGGGAAACCCGGAGGAGCACCAGCAAGGAGATCTCGGGGTGTCCTGGTGGCGGGTCGACCTTCCCCGCCGACCCGCCACCGGAACCCGCACAGCCTAACCCGGAATCGAACGTATGTGCGACCCGGCTCGGCTCCACACCGGTGGACGCCATCGGTATGAGATCTTCCTCTGCCGCCGAGGGCACGCGAGACGACCCGGGAGTGCGCCCGCGGCTACCGCGGCGGGGCGTCGATCGTCCGGCGCGGGGTGGGGAGCTGGCCGCGGCCTCTGGGGTCGATCATGAGGGGGACGACGTGCCGGTAGGGATCGTCGTCGAGTTCGGCGAGGTCGGGGATCGCGCCGGTGGTGCGCAGGACCCAGAAGTGGTCGACGTCCGGGGCCTCGGCGCACTGGTGGCAGGAGATCCGCACGACGCCGTCGTTCGGGTCGGCGCGGGCCTGGTATCCCCCCGTGCGCAGCGAGTGGGTGCCGACCTTGCAGGTGGCCGGCAGGACCGCGACACGGATGCCCGCGTTGGTGTGTCGATAGTGGACGGTGGCGTCGGGGGGTCGGTCGTCGAACATGGTCGCCACCCTAACCCGCCGATCGAACACATGTTCGCCTAGGTGTGGTGCTTCCCTCGTGCGGGTGACGGACGCACCCGGATCAGGCACACGGCGCCGCGGACCGGTGTCCCAGCGTGACTTCAAACGATCACCAGTGGTCGGCGGCGTCGCGTGGCGGCGGGCGCGGGGTTAGCGTCGAGTCCACAGTGGCCGATGGCGGGCGTGGGGAGTCGAGGGCGATGACACGAGCCGACTCGACCGCGGTGCCAGGGTGGGTGGAGCCGATGTTGGCCAAACCCGATGGCGGCCGTCTCCCGGAGAGTCCGGACTGGACCTACGAGCACAAGCTCGACGGCTACCGGTGCGCGATGCGGATCGCCAGCGACGGCACCACAGTGCTAACCAGTCGCAACGGCATCGACTTCACCGACGAGTTCCCCACCCTGGCCGGCGTCCTGACACCGGGTCTGGACGGTCGGGCGGCGGTGCTCGACGACGAGATCGTCGTCTACGACGAACACGGACACCCGGACTTCGGCGATCTGCAAGAACGCCGCGGCCGCTACCGCAAACACAGCACCTCCCCGCGGCAGGCCGACCCATTCGAGGACGTCCCGGTCCGCTTCCTGGCCTTCGACCTGCTCCGACTCGGCGACGAGGTACTGCTGCACACCCCCTACGACCAGCGGCGCGCGCTGCTCGACCAGGTCCCGATGCCCGACCCGTACCTCGTCTCGGTCGTCCCGGCGGTCACCTTCAACGCCCTCGCCGCCGACCGCCTCACCCCCGCCGCATTGCTCGCCCAAGTCGCCGCCGCCGGCCACGAAGGACTCATCGCCAAACTACCTTCCTCCACCTACGCCCCCGGACAACGACCCGGCACCTGGCTCAAACACCCCCTCACCCAGACCCAGGAGGTCATCCTCTGCGGGTGGCGGCCCGGGCAGAACAGGTTCACCGGCATCCTCGGCGGCCTCCTGCTCGGCGCGCACGACCCCGACACCGGCGAGCTGGTCTACCTCGGCGACGTCGGTACCGGCTTCACCGAACGCGAACGCTCCGCCCTCCAAGACCGCCTCCACGCCCTCGAACGCCCCCGTCACCCGTTCGCGGTCGACCCGCCCCGCGAGGACGTCCGCCGCGCCCGCTGGGTCGAGCCCGTCCTGGTCGGCGAGGTCGTCTACCGCCAATTCACCCGAGGAGCGGGCAGACTCCGCCACACCGCCTGGCGCGGCCTGCGCGACGACCGCGACCCCACCGACATCACCGCCCCCACCCCCGGCCCGGACCACCCGCCGCCGTGGCACCCGCCCCCAAACCCGTCACCGGCAGCGGGACGGGCGAGCGGATCACCGTGCAGGCCGGGACACGACGGTTGACCCTGTCCAACCTGGACAAGGTGCTCTACCCGGCCGACGGGTTCACCAAGGGCGAGGTCATCCACTACTACTCCCGCATCGCCCCCGTCCTGCTCCCACACCTCGCGGGCAGACCGGTAACCACCATCCGCTTCCCCGACGGCGTCGACGGCGAGCAGTTCTTCGAGAAGAACACCCCCAAAGGGGCACCGCCCTGGCTGCCCACCACCCGACTGCCCAGCTCCGGGTCCCGCAGCGGCCGAGGCCCCGGCACCATCGAGTACCCGTTGCTCGACGAGCTCGCCGCGCTGGTGTGGATTGCCAACCTCGCCGCACTCGAACTCCACGTCCCCCAATGGACCATCGGCCCCGGACCCACCCGACGCCCACCGGACCGACTCGTGTTCGACCTCGACCCCGGGCCCGACACCACCATCGTCGACTGCTGCCGCGTCGCCGAACGACTCCGCGAGGTCCTCATCGCCGACGGGCTCACCCCGGTCGCCAAGACCTCCGGATCCAAAGGCATGCAGATCTACGCCGGAATCCGCACCCGACAACCCGAACGACCCTCCACCTACGCCAAAACCCTCGCCGAACGCTTCGCCGCCCAGACACCCGAGCTGGTGACCGCGACGATGGCCAAGAACCACCGACACGGCAAGGTGTTCATCGACTGGAGCCAGAACAACCCCGCCAAAACCACCATCGCCCCCTACTCACTACGCGGCCGAGAACACCCCACCGTCTCCACCCCCATCACCTGGGACGAAGTCCACACCTGCCACCACCCCGACCAACTGGTGTTCACCGCCGACAACGTCCTCGACCGCATCGACGACCATGGCGACCTATTCGCCATCGTCATCACCACACGGGCCGCTCTGCCTAAGCGAGGGTGACGCTGGACGCAACCTGAGCCAGGCCCGCAGACAACGGATCACCGGTCCGCGCTCCCACGAGTTCATCCAGCCCGGAAGTCGCCCGCCTTGAGATCGCAGTGGGCAAGCCGCACGTGGTCGCCGCGCGGGCCGCTCTACGGCGGCTCCGACCACCAGCTCGCCGCCGATCTGCTCGACACTGAGATCACGTCCGGCGCCCTTCGCCGCCCTGCGTCCACGTACCCAATGCGCCGCGGCATATTAGGTACGTGGACGAGTCTTCGGTGCATATACATCCAGTGTCCGAATTAGACACAAGTCTGGTAGCCGCATCGGCGTCCAAGGCTGACGGCCAGCACCATCGGTGACGGGGCCTAGCGTCCACCGTTGGTTGGCGCCTCGACTGCGCTCAGGTCCAGTCGATCTCTCGGCCGACGTCCTTTCCGTCCGCGAGCTTCCCTGCCGCTTCGTGGGCATCGGCGATGGCACGCGCGAGGGTTCGCACGTCTCCGTCGGAGGCGTCGAGTTCTCCGAGCAGGTCGCGCAACTGCCGGACAACGGTGACGCGCCTGCACCGGGGTCTCGTGAGTGGCGCTAGCGTCCCGGGCGCGGTCGACGAAGGATGCGATCTCGGATAACGGAGTTGACTCGCCGATAAGAGCGGAGCGCTCGACGGCCGCGGGCGTCTCCCGAAGGTCCGGAGATCATCAGTATCAATGGTGTTCTAGCTGGCGAACCTTGACACGCCAGCCCACCATTCCTCGCTCGTACCGCCTCAAGAGTGACAGTGATCGGGGCGGCGGCCGATGTTCTGGGTTCCGCGCGATGCGGGCATGTTGCTGGACTCCACTAGGAACGTGGAGTTCGGGCTGATCGCTGGGGCGAGTCCGTAACGCGCGGACCGGGCGCCCGCCGGACCGCCCGAACCCTGGGCGCAAGCCGCTACCTGGTCCGGCACGTGCGGCAGCTGGGCACCGACGAGGAAGGCGTCGTCATCCCTGCGGGGACGGCACGAGGGTGCGCTTCTGAAGGCAGAGTGCATACGTCGAGAGCTGACCGCGGTCTAGCCGGGACGCGACACGATCGTCGTCGAGAAGTGCATCGTCGTGACGTCAAACCTGCCTGCGTCGCGCACAGTGCCTCAGCCCTGTCGTGCGATCAGCTTCTCTGGGCGTGCCTATGAAATCTCGTCAGGGGCCGCGTTGCTGCGGGGACGCCGCCTGGGTCTGCCCGCTGCGTCGGCATCTCCGCGGGAGCGAGTACGGGGATCTGGATTCCGGCAGGTCAGTTTACTGCCTGGGCGGGAACTCCAGCGTGGAGCCGAAGATAGGCTGACGTAGTGACCTCACGCATAGAACTCGACCTACCGTACCCGGGAGACACGTTGCCCCTGGGTGACCTGGAACGTTTCGTTGACCATGCCCGCCGGGCGGGCGCTGGCTCGGCGACGCCCTTGATCGTCGTCGGCGCGGACCAGGACGACAGCATGACCATCGGACTACGCATCGAGTTCGAGAGCACCAGGCAGGACCTGATCCGCTTGCTCGACGAGATCGACAGCAACGATGGCGACCCCCACGCCCAGCGTCGAGCCACCAGGGAACTACGGGAGCACCTGACCAAGTCGACTGGGTAGCCCATGTAGGGATCGGGCAGTCCTACCACTCACGACGTCTTGATCGCCACCGCCTTCACCATCGGCACGATCGCCGGCATCTACGGCATCGGCGGCGGCACTCCTCGGCCCCATCCTCGTCGGCCGGGGAATGCCCGTCGCCCGGGTCGCTCCCGCCGCTCTGGCCGCCACCTTCGCGTCCTCCCTGGTAGGGGCCTGCGCCTACGATCCTCGCCTTGACCGGCGCCCCGCATTGGCAACTCGGCGTGGCCTGCGGAGTGGGTGGCCTCCTCGGAGGACTCGTCGGTGCCCGATTACGTCCGCATCTGCCCGAAACCACCCTCCGCCGCCTCCTCGGCGCCCTGGCCCTGGCCTTGGGCGTCGGCTACGCCATCCGACACATCTAGAAACCCTGTCTCGGTCGACAGAAGCAAGGTCCAGGCGCGGCTGCAGAATGCAGTAGAGAATGGCCTTTAGCTGCGGGATTTCAGGTCGCTCTTAGCTGCTGTCTCGTTGGCACTGTGTGCGCGGCCAAGGAGTGTAGCGAGCTTGTCATTGTCAAGCTGCCACTTCAACACTGTCGCGGCATCGCGGAGCGCATTCAGGACGGCTATGACTGCCGCTGTGCTGACCAGGTCGGTCAATGGGCCGGGTGGCTGCTGCACCTGGAAGGTCGGAACGCCGTCGAACAGGTGCATACCTGCGGTGTGCACCGCTCCGACACTGGCGAGGTCGGCCAGTAGCATCTCGATGCGAAGGCACTGGTAGACGGTGCTGGAGTGGGGGGCGCTGCTCGCGTCGGGGACGACCAAGCCGAACGTTGCGGCGGCTGCGATGACTTCTTGTTGTCGTTGCAAGGCGACGTCGGGATGGTGTTCGTCGACCGAGTCGAGCGCAAGACGTACCGCGATCCCCAGTCCAGGACCGGTCGGGTCCGTCATCTCCTCGAATCGTGCGGCGAGGATGACCAACGCGCGCAGGGCGGGTAGTGCTTCGATTGGGTGACCAGAGTCGATCAGCTTGTTGATGCTGTGGAAGAAGGCGACAGCTTGTCCGTAGAGCACGAATGCGAACCTGTGGCCGATCGACCGGTCGGAGCGTAGACCGTTGGCCAAAGTCTCCTCGATCAACGACATGGTCGTCCGGCGCAGTTGCAGGACAGGGGAGGTCGGTGTTGTGCTCACCGCCATCCCATCGTCGGTCAGGTCGATCGGCGCTTGGCCGTCGACGGGCCTGCCGCGCAACTCGATGCGGTCGAGTTGGAAGCCGATGTCCGGATGAACGTGCAAGGTCATCTGTTCCTTGTGGTTCATTTCAACCGTACGACCCTCGACCGCCGACTCGATCCTGGTGGTCCAGTGCAGCCGTGGGTACATCTCGCCCTCTGGGGCGGGGTCGGCGGCTGTGCCGATCAGACGACCGCGGACCACCTTGCGTAGCGATTGCACGTCCAGCGGCGTGATGGCCAAGAGGCGTTCGGCGATGTCCTCGGGGACGGCGAGCAGGTTGATAATGGTGCGGCGGATGTGGCCGAACGTAGCGTCGATGACCTGGTTCGCGTGCGTCGCCACCCAGGGCTAGATCAAGATCACCTTGAGTAGCGGAGTGTCACTTAGGTGGCGAGTAGTGGCAGTGCTCTGGTGCGATCTCGGCAGATTGATTCGGTAGTTCGCTTGATGTCATGATGACCGTTGAGTCGCAGCAGGCCGGCGGCGAGATTTTTGAGTGTCGCCATGGCTCGTGGCCCGCTTCCGGTGTGCGATTGATGCGCGTCTTCGCGCCAGGTGACGTCACGTACGTAATGAGATTTGTTCTCTATTCCCCAGTGTTCGCGAGTGTAGG
>NZ_BSTR01000057.1 GCF_030269645.1 Actinokineospora sp. NBRC 105648
CGGGTGAAGGGCATTCCCCACCACCGGCAAGTTTAGCGGTGCTCTCCCCCCACACGAAGCGAGTCCACTAGATCGAGCATCCGTAGCGGGGCCGGCGGTACCAGCGGGGTCGGCCTATCCGCTGCGGAACTAGCGGGGACGGCCTATCCGCTGAGTACCAGCGGGGACGGCCTATCCGCTGAGGTACCAGCGAGGGCGTCTTTCCGCTGGGTTGAGTGGGTGGCGGGCGATGGGTGTGTGACTGGTGGGTGGCAGGTCGGTGGGTGGGTGGCCGGGGAGGATTTCGTACCGGGGGGTTGGTTCGTTAACTTGCGTTCTGCGGAGTGGTTCGTGGGGTTGCGTTGTGGTGGCGGGAAACCGCTTGCGCGTGGGTGGCCTTGACCGGGATCGGTGTGCCTGCTTCGCTGGTTGTCTGCGCTCTGCCTTCGCAGGGTGCGGACCGTGGATCCGACCTTTCCGAGGAGTGCCCGTGCGAACCACCACTTCACTGATCCGCAGGAATCAACTGGAGCAGCCATGCAGGCAGGACGATCACAGGACGTTCCGGACAGAGGGGAATCCCATGACAGCGACCACCACGGCCCCGACGGTCATCGCAACAAGGGTGACAACGGCGGGGATCGTCAGATTCGTCATCGAAAATCTCGGCAGTGGGACGTAGTCGGCGTGACCGGCGTCGCGTTGGGGCTGGTCCAGGTGGTCTTGGCGATCTTGGACCATCTCGGGCGATGACTGATCGGGCGCACCTCTTGGCATGACCACGGTATCGAGTCCCGGGCGGATTCGGTCGCTGGTGCCGGTCGAGCCGGCCGGCACCAGTGTCGTGGGGAGCGGGGTGTGCGCGGTGGACAGCGCCGCACTGCGGTGCGGTGGCTGATGTTAAGGGGTGTCGGTCCGGGGCTACCACTGATATTGCTGGGCTCGTCGGGGACTGCGACGAGAGAGGATCGGCATGGGTGGTCTGAACCAGGTAACCGCGGTGGGGGTTGTGGCGGTGTTGTTGGCGGCCTCGACCAGTGGTGTCGCCGGGGCGGTGCCCGAGCGCTCGGCACCGGCGCGACCAGCGGAAACGATCACCCTGGTGACTGGGGACCGGTTGCGGCTGTTGCCCGGCCCGCGCGGTGAGGTGGCTGTCGAGGTGCTGCCGGTGCCCGGGCGGGCGCACGTGGGGTTCCTGCGCGACGGCGACCGGGTCGTGCCTTCCGACGCCCAGGCCCTGCTCGACGCGGGCAGGTTGGACCCGCGGTTGTTCGACCTGCGCCAGCTGCCCCGCGACGGTGTGGCGCCGGTGATCGTCACCGACGCGGGCATGGCGCTGAGTGCACCACCTGGCACGGACGCGCGTTCACTGCCCAGCGTCCACGGTGTGGCGATGCGGCCCACCGATGGTTTCTGGAACTGGTTCACGTCCTCCCGTGCCTCGGTGTGGTTGGACGGGATCGCTGAACCGACGCTGGATCGGAGTGTCCCGCAGATCGGTGCCCCCGCGGTGTGGCAGAGCGGGTACACCGGTGCCGGGGTCACCGTTGGTGTGCTGGACACCGGTGTCGACGGCGGACATCCGGACCTTCGGGACAAAGTCGTGGCGCAGTCGGACTTCACCGGCACCGGCACGGCCGATCAGGTCGGGCACGGCACCCATGTCGCCGGGATCATCGCGGGCACTGGGGCCGCCTCGGGCGGTCGCTACCGGGGTGTCGCCCCGGACGCGCGGTTGATCAGCGGAAAGGTCTGCACCACCTTCGGTTGCCCCGAGTCGGCGGTGATCGCGGGCATGGAGTGGATCGCGCCCCAGGCGCGGGTGGTGAACATGAGCCTGGGCGGGATCTACAGCGACGGCAAGGACCCGGTCTCCCGGTCGCTCGACGACCTGAGCACGCGGTACGGCACCCTCTTCGTCGTCGCGGCGGGCAACGACCGGTCGCTCGACCTGCCGGACCCGCGCGCCTCGGTCACCGCGCCCGCCGCCGCCGACCGGGCGCTCGCGGTGGGCAGTGTGACCAAAGAGGACACCACCAGCCCGTTCTCACCACGGCAGCCGCGAATCGGTGACCTTGCGGTCAAACCGGACATCGCCGCACCGGGTAGTGACATCGTCTCGGCCCGGGTGGTGGGCACCCCGGCGGGTGACACGGCACCGGTGGACGAGCACTATGCCGCGTTGTCTGGGACGTCGATGGCTGCGCCGCATGTGGCGGGGACGGCGGCGCTGCTGGCCCAGCGCAGACCCGGTTGGGGTGGCGACCAGCTCAAGTCGGACCTGGTCAGCTCGGCCAAGCCGACCGCGGACGTGTTCGAGCAGGGGGCGGGCCGGGTCGACGCCTCCCGCGCGGTCGCCCAGCAGGTCAGTGCCGTTGGCGGTGGTGTCGGTTTCGGGTTCGTGGCCTGGCCGCACAGCACGCCGCTGAGCAAGCAGGTCGGGTACCGCAATGACGGCGACGCGCCGGTGACCCTCACGCTCACCACCGACGCTCCCCTGTTCACGCCTTCTCCCAACCAGATCACCGTCCCCGCGCACGGCAGCGCCCAAGTCACTGTGCGCGCCAACCCCGCAGGCCAGGCGGAAGGCAGGCACAGTGGCCGGTTGACCGCGACTGCGGGCAACATCGTCGTGCGCACGGCGCTCACCGCGGTGTTGGAAGCCGAGAGCTACAACGTGAGCGTCACGCTGAAGGGACGCACCGGCATCTCCGCCTCGACGGTCGTCAAGGCGGTGAACACCGAGACCGGTGCCGCACTGGGCGCCCGGCTGACCAATGGCGCGGGCGTGGCTCGGCTTCCCAAGGGGCGCTACGACTTCCAGGCGCTCGAGGTCTCCGACCACGATGACGTCACCCTGCTCGCGCAGACCGGCGTCACAGTCGACAAGGACCGGGCCCTCACCCTCGACGCCACGGCCGGAAAGCCGGTGATCACGACGGTCGAGCACGCGCAGACCGCTCTGCTGGCGGGCGAATTGAGCCTGGTGTCCGGAAATCCCAGTGGGGAGCGGACTTCCGCGCTGGGCTGGCTGTCCGCCGAGGGCCAGCGGGTCTACCTGGTGCCGACGAAGGACAAGGTGGTCGACCACACCTTCCTGCTGGCCTACCGAGCCACGCTCACCGGGCCGGAGTCGATCTACCACCTGGTCTTCCTCGAACGGAACGCCATCCCGAACGGCCGGTTCACCGCCCGCCAACGCGAGCTCGCCAAGGTCGACGCCCGCTACTACGCGCAGGGCGCACCCGCCGAGGGACTGCGCGCGGACTACGCGACGATCGACGCGCCAGGGGTGAACAGCGGCATCTACCAGGCCTACCCGCGCCCGATCCCGAGCAAGCGCACCGAGTACTACACCGCCAACCCGGCCACCCGGTGGCGGCACCTCTCGGCGATGTTCCCGCCGGACATCTCCGATGTCGAGACGACGGTCTCCTACCGGACCTACCAACCGGGTTCCTACGCCACGCACTGGAATCGGGCCCCGCTCGGTCCGGCGCTCGGTGATCCGGCGCTGGGCTTCGGTGTGCAGCGCGTGGACGGGACCCTGTCGGTGCAGCTCGCGCCGCTCTCCGGTGGTGATCCGGAGCAGTTCACCGTGCTCGCCGCGGGCGCGACCGGCACGACGGAGCTGAGCCGCGACGGTGTCGTTCTCGGCGCGAGCGACCTGCCGGGCTCGGGGGTGTTCGCCATCCCCGACTCCCCCGGCCGCTACACGCTGCGGACCACCGTGCGGCGCGAGGTGCCGTGGTCGGTGATCGGGACCAGCGCGGACATATCGTGGACCTTCCAGGAGGGCGGCACGGCCAACCCGGTGCCCCCGGCCCTGCCGGTCGTGCGGGTCGCCGCGGAGGTGGACGAGCAGGGTCGCGCACCGGCCGGTCGGTGGATCCCGCTGCGGCTGGTCACCCAGCGGCAGCCGGGTGCGGCGACGCCCAGGGTGATGGCGCTGCGGGTGGAGACCTCCACCGACGACGGCGCGACCTGGCGCCCCGCGCCGACCGTCCACAGTGGAGACGGCACCGGCGTCGCCGTGGTCGGCAACCCGCCCGGTCCGGGCTTCGTCTCGCTGCGGGTCACCGCCCGTGACGCCGAGGGCAACTCGGTGACGCAGACGGTGGTCCGGGCTTACCAGGTGGCCTGAGTCAGCTGGGGGCCGTCAGCCAGACGGCCCCCAGCAGGGACACCACGAACGCCGCGCCCAGCATCGCCGCCAGCCTGCCCGAGTACCGCGCCCACTGGGCGTCCCAATCGCCCGGGTAGCGCAGGTTCGCGGTGGTCATCAGCGCGCGGCCGACACCGAAGCCGACGCCCACCCACAGCGCGCCGGACAGCGGGGCCGCGAGCAGCACCGCCACCCCGGCCACGTAAGGCAGCCCGCTGGGCAGGTAGGTGCGCGCCCCGGTGCCCATCTCGACGCCGAACTGCAACGGCCCCAGCAGCCTGCCGAGGCGGAAGACGCTCTCCGGCACGAGCCTGCGGTTCTCCGGCAGGGTGAACCGCAGCACGCCGATGTCCCTGAGCAGCACCAAGACCAGCGCGGCGGCGACCAGCGCCCACCGCGCCGTCCAGGGCAGCGGGACGCGCAGCAGCGACCCCACCACGACCAGGACCACGGCGCTGAGGGCGCCGCCGATGAGCAGACCGGCGCGGAACGCCAGTGCGGGAGAACCTCGCCAGACCGGCGAGCTCAGCACGGAGGCCGAGTTCCGGCTTCAAGTGGAGCCGGAGGTGGCCAGACCCGCGGTCGCGCCGAGGAAGAGCCACGGCACGAGTGCCGCCCCACCGACCGCGGCCGCCACGAGGACACCCGCGACGACCAGGGGGTGCCAGCGCCTCACACCGGGGCCCGGCAGATCGTGAGGTAGGTGTTGCCGGACTGGCCCGCGCCCCAGTAGGTGCTGAAGCCGTCCGAGCAGCGGAAGACCTTGCCGTCCGGGGTGGTCCAGCGCCAGGCGTTCTTGGTCGTCGTAGTGCCGCAGGCAGTGGAGACCGGCATGTGGTCGACCTGGAGGTCGCCCTCGGTGGTGGTGCCGTACTTGTGCCAGCCGCCCGCGCAGAAGTCGCTGCCGCGCCACGAACCGCCGTAGCAGGCGGCGTAGGTGTTGACGTACTGGCCGCTGGTGTCGGCGTCCTCGGGGTAGCCGCCCGCCGGGTAGGCGTCGCGGCAGTCGTTGCGGTCCCAGCCGCGCAGCGCGTTCGGGCCGGTCTCCGCGCGGGCGCGGCGGCCCAGCAGCAGCGCGGACGACCCGATGGTCAACGCGCCCAGGGTGATCGCCTTGAGGACGGTCCGGCGACGGCCGGTCGACCCCAGGTCGCGCAGGGCCGTGGCGCGCCCGGGAGCGGCGCCGCGGTTCTGGAGCTCGCGGTCCTGGACCTCGTGGTCAGGAATCTGATCGAACGTGAGCGCCACCGCGCACCCCCCACTCGTCGAGTACCTCGTCCGCCTGCTCCTCGCGGACCGGCAGCACAAGCTTGGCGACCCGGCCGGCGGCGTCGACGAGCATCAACACCGGCGGCGCCAGGTGCGAGACCACCCGCCACGCCTCGCGGTCGCTGACCACCTCGAGCCCGGTGTCCCACACCGATGGCGACTCGTGCGTCAGCAGGATCACCCCGGTCACGCGTCGCGACACCGCGACGCAGAGCGGGCAACCCGAGTCGGCGGCCAGCACGACCCGACCGGCGAACCGCGCTCCCAGCACCAGGTCCGGCGGGGCGGCGGTGAACCCGCTGGGGTCGCGGGCGACCACCGCGCGCAACAGCCGGACCTCGCGCAGCACGGCGGCCAAGCCGAGGAACAGCAGGATGATCGCCACCCAGGTGATCACCAGGAACGCCGTCATCGGGCTCACCGGGGACGCCAGGCGACGTCGATGCCGTCGAGCCAGTCGAGTCGTTCCTGGTCGGTGCGGGCGGGCGTGTCGGCGAAGTGCACCTCGGCGACGCCTGCCGCGCAGCCCAGCACGAAGGCGTGACCGGACACCCCGGCGAGCGCGGGCCCGGGAAGGGCGACCTTCCAGACCTCGCCGTGCCGCGTCCGCGCGCCCGCGTGGGTCGGGACGTGGTTGCGGGCCTGCGCCGGACCGGGCACCGAGACGGTGCCGAGGTCGCGGACGGCCACGACGACGTGCTCGCTCATGGTGTCGAGCAGGGTGGCCGCGCGCGGGGTGACGACCATCCCCTCGACGCGGTCCTCGATCCGCAGGGAGTCGAACAGCGAGAACACCCGGTCGCGGCGCGGCGCCGGGCCCGCGTAGACGGTCATCAGCTCGTGGTAGGCGCCGATCAGGGTGGCGACCGAGGACTCGCCGTCGTCCGCCTCGGCGACGACGACCTCCCGGCCGTGCACCAGGAAGCGCTCCCGGGTCGTCGCGGGGGCGACCTGGGAGCAGGCGAAGTCGTGGTAGCCGCGCGGCCCGATCTGGAAGCCGGTGCCGTAGGAGCCGCCCGCGAACCGCACCGCGGCCGCGACGCTGGGCGCGGACCGCTCGGCGGGCAGGACGACGGTGACCTGGGAACCGCTGGGGGCCACCAGGTCCAGCCGGTGCGTCGGGGACGCGGGATGTGCCACGCGCCGACGCTAGAGCACACCGGGTGCGGTGATCAACAAATTCGGCCGAATGCCGTTCTCGCACGGCACTTCGGACTATCGGGGTTGGCAAAACACCTTCGCGTTCGACGGTGTGCCGCCGCTACCGAAGCCGACGGCGGTCGTCCGGGAGCCGCTCGGTGAGACCGGAGCGGTCCATCAGGTCCAGCAGCGGGAGCGCGACCCGCCTGCTGGTGTCCAGGGCCTGCCGGGCCTGGCCCGTGGTGAACGGCTGGTTGATCCGGGACAGCACCGCCGCGGCCTCGGCCACCGCCGACGGCAGCAGGACGACGTTGTCGCCGAGCTTGAGGACGCGAGCGGCCCGGGCCGCGGCGGCGATCCCTCGACCGTCGAGGCCAAGGGCACGCAGTCGAGCGGCATCCGGGGCGCGAAACGGATTCACGCGCAGGTCCACTGCGAGCGCGGCCAACGCCTCTTCCAGCGGCGCGGGCAGACCGCGTTCGGCAGGGCCATCCGCGGCGGCGACCAACGGCGCGACCAGTGCCGGGTCCGGAAGGCGCAACTCGCGCGCGAGGGTTCGGGTGGGAATCGCTGTCTCCAGCGGGTTCTCCTCGCGCCAGGCCGTCAACTCCTCGGCGGTGCGGGTCACCAGGGACCGCCAGGTGGCCGGGTCGGTGTGCCAGTCGGCGATCACGGGCTCGTCGGCGCGGCCCAGTGCCTTGCGGTGCGCGGTGCGGTAGAACGGTTCTCGGGCGAGTCGGTCCAGGTCGACGACGGCGGCCCCGACGACCTCGTGGCTGCCCGGGTTGCGGACCAGCACCCGGTCGCCGACGCGCAGCGGCAGCTCGGTGGCCAGGACCAGCCTGCTCACGTCTGTCCGAAGTGGATGGACACGGACCGGCGCCGCCGCGGAACCGATGTGCAGCACGGCTTGCCTGGGCAGCCCGGTCGCCGCGATGTCGACGACTCGAGCGGGCCAGAAGGCGTCCGGGGTCGTCAGGGCGTCTCCTCGGCCGACCGAGTCCCGCTCGACGCCACGCAGGTTGACGGCCACCCGGGCCACGGCGCGCACCTCGGTGCGCGGCGTGCCGAGCGCCTGCAACGCCCGAACGCGCACCGAACGACCGCGCAGCACCAACTCGTCGCCGACGCGGAGCGTGCCGGCCTGGAGGGTGCCGGTCACGACGGTCCCCGCTCCCGCCACGGTGAACGACCGGTCGACCCAGAGCCGGACATCAGCCCTCATGTCCGGCTCCGGGAGCCCGAGCAGCAGGTCCGCGATGGCCGTCCGCAGTCCAGGCAGGTTGTCGTTGGCGACCACGGATGGCAAGTCCCCCAACGATGTCGTGGCGATCCGGGCGCGGGCCGTCCGCCGCGCGGGCTCCGGGTCGGCGAGGTCGGCGCGGGTGATCACGAGCAGCCCGTGCCGCACGCCGAGCGCGTCCAGCACGGCGAGGTGTTCCTCGGCCTGCGGCATCCAGGGCGCGTCGGCGGCCACCACGAACAGCACCGCGGGCACCGACCCCACCCCGGCCAGCATGTTCGGCACGAACCGCTCGTGGCCCGGCACGTCGACGAAGGCGACCTCGCCGACCCGGGGCAGGGTCGTCCAGGCGAAGCCGACCTCGATGGTCAGGCCGCGGCGGCGCTCCTCGGCCAGGCGGTCGGGTTCCATCCCGGTCAGCAACCGGACCAGAGTGGACTTGCCGTGGTCGACGTGGCCCGCGGTGGCGATCACGTGCACCGCAGGACTGCCTCCAGCAGCACGGCGTCGTCCGCCGCGGCGACGGTGCGCAGGTCGAGCAGGCACCTGCCGCGCTCCACCCGGCCGACCACTGGCACGCGGCCCGTGCGCAGCGCCACCGCGTAGCGCTCAGGCAGGCTGACCGCGGCGCTGGGCAACTCGACACCGGGCGCGCCACCTCCGCCGACGACCGCGGTGGATGACACAGCCTGTGCGTCAACACCTTGGGCTGCAAGCGTTTTCGCCATGATCTGCGCCCGTTCGAGCAACTCGTGCTGCCCTGCTTCCAGGGCTGTGCGAACCGGCGGGCGCGGGCCACGCACGGTGGCGGCCAACGCGGCGAGGGTCAGCTTGTCCACGCGAAGTGCCCGCGCCGCGGGGTGTCGGCGCAGCCGTTCGACTAACGCGGCCTCGCCGAACAGGAGACCCGCCTGTGGGCCACCGAGGAGCTTGTCCGCGCTGGCGGTAACCAGCGTGGCGCCCGCGCGCAGGACGGTGGTGGCGTCCGGTTCGTCGGGCAGGAGCGGGTGCGGGGTGAGGAGACCGGAGCCGATGTCGACGACCACGGGGACACCAAGCCCGATCAGCTCGTCGACCCGGGGTGTGCCACCAAACCCAGTGACGCGGTAGTTGCTCGGGTGCACGCGGAGGATGAACCCGGTGTCCGGACCGACCGCGTCGGCGTAGTCGCGCACGCTCGTCCGGTTCGTCGTGCCCACCTCCCGCAGCCGGGCACCGCTGGCGCACAGCAGGTCGGGGATGCGGAAGCCGTCGCCGATCTCGACCAGCTCGCCCCGGCTGATCACGATCTCCCGATCCGCCGCCATCGCCAACGCGCACAACAGGAGCGCGGCGGCGTTGTTGTTCACCACGTGCACGTCGCCCGCGTCGGGGACCGCGCTCCGCAGCGCCGCCAACGCGTTCTCGCCGCGCCGCCGCCGGGCACCGGTCGCCAGGTCGAACTCCACATCGGTGGTGCCCGCCGCGGCCAGCACCGCGTCCTTGGCCGCATCGGACAACGGAGCCCGACCGAGGTTGGTGTGGACCACCACACCGGTGGCGTTGAGCACCGCCCTCGGCCCGGTGTCCAACGCGGCCCGCACCTCGTCGACGACCCGTTCCGCAGCGATCTTGCCGTCGCGAACCCGTTGCAGCGCAACGACTACCTCAGCCTTGACCGCCGAGCGGCCGTACTGCTGGACCTCGTCGGCGAGCTCAGCGAGGACCGCGTCGGTGCGCGGGACCACCCTGCGGGGATCGGTCACCGGGACCACCCGCGGTGGCGGAGGCGGACGGGAATCGAACCCGCCGACGACAGGACCCGCCGTCCAGCGGTGTTGAAGACCGAGCCGGCCACCAGGCCGGAGACGCCTCCTCGCGACACCGGGTGATCATGCCATGCTGTCGGCCATGAGCGTCCGGCTGACCCAGTACGCGCACGGCGGCGGCTGCGCCTGCAAGCTCCCCCCGGGTGAGCTGGAGCAGGTGGTGGCGGGTCTGCGCCGGACACCGCGCGACCCGTACGGGACGCTGCTGGTGGGCACCGAGACCGGCGACGACGCCGCCGTGGTCGACATCGGCCGCGACCTGGCGCTGGTCGCCACCACCGACTTCTTCACCCCGGTGGTGGACGACGCCTACGACTGGGGCCGGATCGCCGCCGCCAACGCGCTCTCCGACGTCTACGCCATGGGCGGCCGACCGGTGGTCGCGCTCAACCTGCTCGGCTGGCCGCGCGACCTGCTCCCGATGGACCTGGCCGCCGAGGTGCTGCGCGGCGGCCAGGACGTGGCGGCGGAGGCGGGCTGCCACCTGGCGGGCGGGCACAGCGTGGACGACCCGGAGCCCAAGTACGGCCTGGCCGTGACCGGCGTGGTCGACCCGCGCAGGCTGATCCGCAACTCGACCGGCACCGCGGGCGTCCCGCTGTCGCTGACCAAACCGCTGGGCCTGGGCGTGCTCAACAACCGGCACAAGGCCACCGGCGAGGTCTTCACCGAGGCCGTCGAGGTGATGACCACGCTCAACCGCGCCGCCGCCGAGGCCGCCGTCGCCGCCGGGATCACCTGCGGCACCGACGTTACCGGCTTCGGTCTCCTCGGCCACCTGCACAAACTCGCCCGCGCGAGCGGCGTCACCGCCGTCCTGGACCCGGCCGCCGTCCCCTACCTCGACGGCGCCCGCGAGGCCCTGCGCGACGGCTACGTGAGCGGTGGCTCCCGCCGCAACCTGGAGTGGGTGGCCCCGCACACCGACGTCACCACCGCCGACGCCCTCCTGCTGGCCGACGCCCAGACCTCCGGCGGACTCCTGCTGGCGGGCGAGATCCCCGGCGCCCGGGTGATCGGCGAACTGGTCCCCCGCCGTGAGCACACCGTCATCGCCCACTGAGCGGTGTCGTCGTGGGCCGGCGGTGCGGGGAACGCAAACCCACGGGCTCCGCTGATCGGGTGACGCGGTTCGGTATCGCCTCCGGTTCGGAGGCCGGCGAGCATCCTGGGTGCCCGAGTGGCTGGAGGGACGCGATGTCGTACACCGCTGGCGCGGCGAAAGTGGACCTGACGCCGCCGTTGACGATCCCCTACCTCGGTGGTCTCCCCCGGCATTCGCCGTACTCCGGGGTGCATGACGCCCTCTACGCGCGGGCCGTGGCGTTCGGGGAGGTGGGTGGCGAGACGGTGATCGTCATCGCGGTCGACGCGCTGGGGATCAACAACCGGATCCTCGGCGCCGACCGGGACTTCACCGCCGAGGTGCGGGCCGCGGTCGAGCGGGCCACCGGGGTGCCGCCGACGCACGTGATGATCGCCAGTTCGCACACCCACGCCAGCCCGGAGACCGCCGACTTCCGGCCGCTGCTCGACACCCCCGGCGCGCGGGAGTGGCTCGCCTCGTACGCCGATCAGATCACCGCCGCGGCAGTCCAGGCGTTCGCCGGCCGGCGACCGGTCACCGCCCGTCGCGGTCGCGGTGGGGTGGTGCCCGGGGCCCTGGCGGTGAACCGCAACGCGTGGTCCTATCCCGATCCCGGGGCCGCGCCGGAGGATCCCGAGGTGTCGGTGCTCGTGCTGGAGGCACCGGGCTGGTCGGCGGTGCTCTACAACTTCGCCTCGCACCCGGTGAACGTGCAGGTGCAGCCGTTCGCCTCGGCCGACTACCCCGGGGTCACCTCGGACTTCGTCGAGCGCAACGTGCCGGGCTGCCGGGCGGCGCTGTTCCTGCAGGGCGCGTCCGGGAACCTGAACCCGCCGCGCGATCCGCTCACCCACGACGGCGCGACCTGGCGGTCGCCCTACGACGCGGAGCACGAGCTGGTGCTCGACAACGTCCGCAACCTGTTCTCCTACGCCCAGGGCATGGGTCTGGTGCTCGGCCTGCGGGTGGTCGACCTCGTCCGGGGCGCCGACACCGCGGTGTCCGGTCCGGTCGCGGCCGAGTCGGAACGGCTCCTGGTCGACTCCCGCGACCTGCCCGATCGCGAGCCGTTCGACGCGGAGTGGGCGGCGCGGCGCCAAGCCCTCGACGACGCCGTCGCGGCCGGGGCCCCGAACGCCGAGGTGCTCAGCCTCACCGAGCGGGTTCAGGAGGTCGAGGAGCAGCTCGTCGCCATCGACCGCGGCACCGACCCGATCTCGGCCGAGGTGCAGGTGCTGCGGCTGGGCGATGTCGCGCTCGCGGGCCTGCCGGGTGAGCCGTTCGTGGAGCTCGGGCTCACCCTCAAAGCCCTGTCCGACGACGCGCGCCTGGTGCTGCCGGTCGGCTACGCCAACGACTACCTGGGCTACCTGACCGACCCCGACGCCTGGGACCGGCCGATCTACGAGGTCAGCCTGGGCGCGTGGACCCGGGTCGGCAGGCACGGCGGCACCGATCTCACCACCCGCGCCGCCGACCTGGTCGACCGGCTCTGGTCGTGACCGCCCGCGTCGTCCCCGGGGCGCGCGGGGTGGCCGCGGGTAGACAACGCCGGTGACAGCCGCTGCGTCTGCCCGAACGCCACCCGGGTCGCGGCCGCGGCGTCGACGTACCAGGTGAGCAGTCGCGCGACCGAGTCGCGGCGGCCCGGCGCGGTCTCGTCGGTGCGCGCGCGGTGCCGGGCGTAGGCGCGGACCAGGCTGTTGAAGTGGTAGCGGCCCGGGACCGCCTGGCGTAGCAGGTGTTCGTCGACCAGTGACTCCAGCTGCGCCTCGGCGGTGTCCGGGGTGAGCTCGCCGAGCGCGGCGGCGGAGTCGGCGCCGAAATCGGGGTCCGGGTGCAGTCCGAGCAACCGGAACAGCCTGCGGTGCGCGGGGCTCAGCGCGCGGTAGGACAGGTCGAACAGGGTGTGCAGGTCGCGGGTGCCGGTCGAGAGCCGGGCCAGCCGCCGGTCGGCGTCGGCCAACCGGTCGGCCAGGTCCCAGACTGTCCACTGTGGTCTGACCAGCAGCCGCCGGGCGGCCAGCGCGACCGCGACCGGCAGGTACCCGCAGAGCTCGGCCAGCCGGGCCGCGGCGACCGGGTCGGCGGCGACCCGCCCCCGGCCCGCGACGGTGGCGATCAGGTCGACCGCCTCGGCAGGCGGCAGGACGTCGAGCGGGAGCGCGTGGGCGCCGTCCAGACCGGCGAGGCTGCGCCTGCCGGTGATCAGCACCAGCGAACCGGGGGTGGCGGGCAGCAGCGGGCGGACCTGGTCCTCGGTGGCCGCGTTGTCCAGCAGCACCAGCGCGCGCTCGCCCGCCAACAGGTGCCGGTAGAGCGCCGCCCGCGACCGCGGCTCGGCCGGGACGCCGTGGTCGGGAACCCCAAGCGCCGCAAGGAAACCGGCCAGCACGACCGCTGGGTCGACCGGGTCGTGGTGCTGGTCGAAGCCGCGCAGGTCGACCCACAGCCGCACGCCGGGGAACGCGTCGGCGAGCTGGTGGGCGGCGTGCACCGCGAGTCGGGTCTTGCCGACCCCGGCCATGCCCTCGATCGAGCAGACGACCGCCGCGGCGGACCGACCGCCGACCGCCAGCTCCCTCAGCCTGCGCAGCTGGTCCGCCCGGCCGGTGAACTCGGTCAGGTCCACCGGCAGCTGCCTGCGGGTGCTGAACCCACCGGGCACCGGGTCGACCGCGTCGGCCAGGACCCGTTGGTGCGTGCCGCGCAGCAGCGGACCCGGCTCGACACCGAGCTCGTCGGCCAGCCGGTCGCGGGCCCGGGCGAACGCCGCCAGCGCCTCGGCCTTGCGCCCGCACTGGTGCAGCGCCTGGACGAACCGCGCCCACAGCGGCTCGCGCAGCGGGTGCTCGACCAGCAGCGGGGCCAGGTCGTCGACGACCAGGTCGGCCCGGCCGAGGCCGATCGCGGCCACCGCGTGCCGCTCGACGACGGTGAGCCGCAGGTCGACCAGCCGGGCCGCCTCGGCCGCGAGCGCCTCACCCGGGCAACCGAGGCCGGTCAGCGGTTCGCCGCGCCACAGCGCCAGCGCGCGGCCCAGCTCGGCCATCGCCGCGGCCAGGTCGCCCGCGCGCAGTGCCCGGTCGCCCCGGGCGGCGAACTCGTGGAAGCGGGTCAGGTCCAGCTCGCCGGGGGCCGCCGCCAGCCGGTAGCCGCCCGGGCTGGTGACCAACCGCGCGTCGCCGTCGCCTGCCGCGCGCAGGCTGCGGCGCAGGCCGGCCACGTGGGTGCGGACGTTGGACTCCGGTGCCGCCGGGAGCCGCTCCCACGCGGCCGCGGCGAGGTAACCGATGCCCGCCACCGAGTTGGCGCGCACCAGCAGCGCGGCCAGCACCGCGCGCCTGCGCTGCCCACCCAGGTCGATCGTGGCGCCCGCGTGTCTCGCCTCAAGCGGACCCAAGAGCAGGAACTCCACCCCAGCCCCCTGACGAGGAAGTAAGGCCCCGTACCGCGTTCCCAGCAGCCCCAATGGCTCCAGCTACCCGATGCCCCAGTTTGGCCGTCGCGAACGCGCCGAACCGAGACGAGGCAATCGTGGCCCAGCCCGTCGCGAGGGGCATATCCCCCGGACGGGTAGGGCGCCGCCTCGTCGGTGTGCGATCTGTGCGCGATCTGTGCGCGTGGGCTGAGACCGTTGCGCCGCAGGGATTTCCGATCTCCATGGGAGGAAAAGTGCACAAGGGCAAAACATTGACAACGATCGCCGGGGCCGCGCTGGCACTGGGCGCCCTGGCGCCGGCGACCGCGACCGCGACCGCCGGTCCGGTCGACGCGCCCGCCTGCACGGTGGTCGCCAAGCAGACGGTGCTCGTCCGCGCCTCGGCGAGCACGGGCAGCACGGCGAAGGGGCAGCTCAACACCGGGGAGAGCTCATCGGCCTCGTGCACGTCCACCAGCGGTGGCTCCTACACCGCGTGCGGCGGCTCCAGCACCGTGTGGATCCACGTCGACGCCCGCGGCGGTGGCTACGTCGCCTGGCGGTGCGTCGACTGGTACGCCTGAGGCGCCCGGGTGCGGTGACGGTGCGGCGCCTGCTGGGTAATGGCACGGTGATCGCGAGGTGATGGCGAGGTGATGGTGTGGCGGCACCGGCGGTCCGGTGTCGCCACACTGTCCATAACGGAGTGATCGGCGGCCACCGCCGCGTGGTCAGGTGCGCGGGGCCCGCCGGGCCCGAGTCCCGACCGCGATCGCGACGGCGATCAGCCCGGCCGCGATCGCGAAGGTGGTCCGCATGCCCGCCGCCACCGCCCCGGGACTGGCCGTCGTGACGTCGTCGGCCGAGGCCGCGAGGGCGAACACCGCGCCCATCACCGACGCGCCGGTGACGAGCCCGAGGTTGCGCGAGAGGTTGAGCATCCCGGAGACGACGCCCCGCCGGTCCGCCGGGACATCGGTCATCACGGCGGTGTTGTTGGCCGTCTGGAATACCGCGTACCCCGCGGTGACCAAGACGATGGGCGCGATGTAGCCGGCCAGCGAGGTCGGGATCACCGACAGGACTACGCAACCGACGACCATGGCGGCAAGCCCGACGACGGTCATCCGTTGCGCGCCAAGGCGATCCGCGACGCGACCGGCGGGCACACCGGTGAGCGCGGTGACGACTGGGCCGACCGACAGGACGAGTCCGACGAGGGCCTCGCCGAGCCCGAGGGTGCGGGCGAGGTAGAACGGCCCGACCACGAGGGTCGCCATCATCACCGTCGAGACCAGCGCGCTCATGGCGAGACTCGCGCTCAGCGCCCGGTCGCGGAACATCGACAACCGGATCAACGGCGCCGCCACCCTCGACTCGGCGCGGACGAACAGGCCGACCCCGAGAGCCGCGACCACCAACAGGACCACGTTGAGCACACCGAAGCTACCGCGTCCGATCGTCACGGCGAGTGCGTAGGCCCCGAGTGTCAGGGCCAGCAGCGTTGTGCCCACGTGGTCGAAGCCAGTCCTCTTGGGAACCTCCCGATCCGCTGGGAGATAACGATAGGAGAGCAACAGAGCCAGGACACCGAGCGGCACGTTGACGAGGAAGATCGCCTGCCAGCCGGGTCCGGCGATGAGCAGACCACCCAGCGACGGCCCGAGCGCGGTGCCGACCGCGGACATCGTCCCGAGCAGGCCCATCGCCGAGCCGGTCCGCTCCTTCGGCACCGTCTCGCCGACGAAGGCCATGGTGAGGGCCAGCATGACGGCCGCGCCGAGCCCCTGCCCGGCCCGGGCCACGACCAGCACCCACAGCGCCGGTGCGACTCCACAAAGGACAGACTCGGCGGTGAACAGGGTGATGCCCGCCAACAGCAACCGGCGGCGGCCGATCAGGTCACCGAGCCGTCCGACGCTCACGATCAGGGTGGTGATGGCGAGCAGGTAGGCCAGGACGACCCACTGGACCTGCTGGAAGGACGCGCTGAACGCCCGCGCGAGCGTGGGCAGGGCGACGTTGGCGCTGCTGGTGCCGAGCGCGGACAACAACACCGACAAGGAGAGCCCGGCGAGCGCCCAACGGACCGGTGACCGGTGCGCGATCTCCACTGTGGACTCCGTTCTAGTGCGCAGGGCGCACCCCCGTGAAGACTGTGGTGGCGGACAGCAGGAAGGCATCGGGCCTGCGCAGGATGCCCTCGGCGGACGTCGGGTCGAGCAGGACGTCCAGGGTGTCGAGGTCTTCCGGGGCGAAGGCCTCGCTCACGTTCCCCCGCAGGCGGGACAGGTGGGTGTGCAGGAAGGCGCGGCCCGGTTCGCCCAGGGGTGCGGGCAGGTCGAGCAGGGACGTGAAGCTGCCCGCGTCGGTGAGCCCGGCGCGGGTGAGCATCGCGGGCCAGTCCTCGACCACGGCGACGCTGCCCGGCAGGCCGGTCCGCATCGCCTCGAACCACTCCTCTTGGGCGGCGTCGAGCCGGGCTTGCAACCCCGGCCTGCCGACGCCGATGTCACGCGGGAGGAAGCGCGTCGGCAGTCCACCCTCGGCCACGGCGAGCACGCCACCGGGGTTGAGCGCGCCGGCGAGGGCGGTCAGGGTGGCCTGCTGGTCGCCGAGGTGGTGCACGGCCTTGCTGCTCCAGATCAGGTCGGCGGAGCCGAGCCCGGCGAGCCCCTCGGGCAGCTCGGCGTGCTGGACGCTGACCCGGCCGCCGAGCCCGAGCCGCTCGGCACGGGCGAGGGCGCGGTCCAGCAGGCCCGCCGCCCCGTCCACGGCGACCACCTCGGCGTCGGGGAAGGTCTCGGCGAGCACGCCGGTCATCACACCGGGGCCGCTGCCGATGTCCAGGACGCGCCGCACGCCCGGGCGCCGGAGGCGGGCCGCCACCTGGCGCAGGACCGGGAGGTGCAGGTCGCCGCTGTCCTCCAGCCAGGCGGCCATGACCTCCCAGTCCAGGTCGGTGTGGTGGTGCCCGCTGCCGTGGCCGTGCTCGCTGTGGTTGCCATGCCCGTTGTCGCGCCCGTGCTGGTTGTCGGCGCTGGACTCGGTGTCAGTGGTGGGCTCGGTGTCGGCGGTGGGCTCGGTGTCGGTGCGGTGCCCGTGGTGTCGGCTCATGCCGGGAGCGTGCACCCGGCGGCGGACGGCCGGCAACTTCTGTTGCCGATTCCGGGAAATGGGGGTGTGCTGTCCCCATGGACGAAACACCCCAGTACCAGGCGGTCCTCGACGAGGTGGCCCCCAGGCTGCGGCGGCTGCGCGACCAGCACGGCCTTACCCTGGCCGCCCTGTCCGAGGTGACCGGCATCTCCAAGAGCACCCTGTCCCGGCTGGAGTCCGGGCAGCGCCGCCCCAGTCTGGAACTGCTCCTGCCGCTGGCCACGGCCTACCAGGTGCCGCTCGACGACTTGGTCGGCGCCCCGGAGGTGGGCGACCCCCGCATCCGCCTGATCCCCCGCCCGCTGCCACGTGGCGGCACGTTCATCCCGCTGACCAGGGGCCCGGGCCCGCTCCAGGCGTACAAGATGGTCATCACTGACCGGGGCACCGTCCCGGAGCACCGCACCCATGAGGGCTACGAGTGGCTCTACGTCCTCGACGGCCGCCTCCGCCTAGTCCTCGCCGACCACGACGTGGTCCTCGGGCCGGGCGAGGCCGCCGAGTTCGACACCCGGGTGCCGCACTGGTTCGGCAGCGCGGATGGGCGGCCGGTGGAGATCTTGAGCCTGTTCGGGAAACAGGGGGAGCGGATGCATGTCCGCACCAAGCCTCGGTGATGTCGTGTGGTTGCTTGGCGTGCTGGTGGCCGTCGGCGCTTGCTCTGGTGGGTGTGCGCGTCGGGGCTTGCTTGCTGCTTGCTTCGGGTCGGCCGTCGGGGCTTGCTTGGGGAGTGTGCGCGTCGGGGCTTGCTTTGGTGGGTGCGCTCGATGGGGTGGAGGGTCTTTTAGGACGGTGATCGGAGAGGGGTGTTGCTGGCGGGGTTGGGTTGGCGGTGGCGCAGGAGGGGTGCGGGAGGCGAAGTTGATGTGAGTGGTGAAGCTGGGGCGCGGGAGGGAAAGTTGGGTTGCGGGTGGCGAAGTCGGGTCGTGGTGGGGTGGGGTCAAGGGGTGGTGGCGGCCCTGATCTCCTTTGCCACCATGGCCATGGTGGTGCGGGCGCGGGTGGGGTCCTGGGTGAGGAAGTAGTGGTCGACGTTGGGGGTTTCGTCGTGTCGGACTGGGATTCCGGCTTCGCGTAGGCGGTTCGCGTAGCGTTCGCCGTCGTGGCGGAGGGTGTCGTGGGCGGCGGTCAGGATGATCGCGGGTGGTAGGCCGGTGAGGTCCGGTGCCAGGACTGGGGAGGCGTAGGGCTCGGATCGGCTGGCCGTGTCCGGGAAGTAGACACGTCGGACTAGTTGGCGGAGGCTTGCGGCGATCATGCCCTCGGGGGTGGGGGTGAGGGCGCTCGCCATGTCCAGGGCCGGGACGCCCAGTACCTGCAGGGCCGGGCGGAACGAGCCGGTGTCCCTGGCCTGGAGGCAGACCGAGGCCGCCAGGCCGCCGCCGGAGGAGAAGCCGCCGACGGTGATCCGGTCGTTCGCCCACCCGGCCGCCCACGCGGCCACGTCGTGGCACTGTTCCTGGGCGACCGGGTAGGCCGCGTACGGGCCCGCGCTGAAGTCGACGTTCACGACCACGACGCCTGCCGTGGCCGTGAGGTAGCGACACCACCAGTCGTCCATCTTCGGGTGGCGCATCAGCCAGGCGCCCCCGTGGAAGTGGACGTGGACCGGGGTTCGGTCATCAGTGCCGTCATCAGTGCGGTCGTCGGTGCCGGGTGGGCGGTAGACGTGTGCCGGAACCGTGCCGTGCCGGGTGGGCACGGGCTGGACCCGCGGCTTCGGCAGCTCCGTGCCCGCGAACCGCAGGTTGTCCCCGTAGCGCACCGTCCAGCGCGCGGTCGCGTGGATCAGCGCCGCGCGCACCCGGTCGTCGAGTCGCATGGTGGGTGTTCGGAGCCGACCGCCGCCCCGGATCGGCGTGGGGGGGTCAGGTCCGAACGGCCACAATGGACTTCGTCAGGCCCGCGGCCCGCTCGTGCCAGATGTCGGAGTCGGGGAACAGCAGGCGCAGCTCGGTGATGGAGACCAGCTCGGTGGCCAGGACCGCGTCGGTGGCGTCGTCGCCGGAGAGCCGGGAGTACCCGAGCGGCCAGTGCCGGATGGCGGCCGCGCGCGCGGCCGTCGGCAGGAACTGCAGGCCGGGGAACATCCAGTGCGGCTCGATCGGGAAGTACCGGTACGGGGTTTGCACCCAGTGCCGCGGCGCGGCGCCGCGGATGACCTCGGCGAGGTCGCGGCGCGGGGCGTAGCCGCCGACGTGCTCGAGCAGGCTGTTCGACACCACCAGGTCGAACCGCTCCCCCTCGATCTGGCCCGGTGCGCACGCGTCGTCGACCAGGTGGCGGATCCACGGTTCCGGGGCCTCGGCCTCGACCAGGTTGACCGTGGTCAGCTCGGCCGGTCGGGTCTGCGCGGCGCGCCAGAACGACGGCAGGCCGCCGAGGTCGAGCACCCGGAGCGCGGCCAGGTCCGGGAACCGGCTCATCAGCTCCGACCAGCGCTTCGCCCGCGCCCGGCTGGACAGCGATCCCGGTGCCGTCGGGTCGTTGAGCACCCGGCGCACCTTGTGCCGCAGTGTCGTCACATCAGCCCCCTTCAGTGCCGCCCCGCTCACGGGGCGGATCGACCCCTAAATCGACGCGGGCCGGTGTTCGATTACCGGAAAACGCGTCTTGCACTCGACCGGCCTAGCGCGGTTCCCCTACAACACAAGGGGTTGCGACGATCGGACGCACGGCAGGGCACCGGACCGGGAATTCCGGAAATGCGCATCGGGTGCGAGTCCGCGCGCAGCGGAGTGAGTGATCGTCAATTTCCTTGCCAACCGGGGCCGAAAGGCAAAGTGTTGGCCCGGCGAGTTGAGCGAATCCGGTGGTCCCACGTTCGGGCCACCGGTGAGTGGCACCGGACCCCGGTCACCTGCCGCACTCGAGGTCCGCGGCGCCAGCCCGGCTCACGCACTGCTTGAGGGCACACACATGAGATCGACAGCACGCACGACCACGGCTGTCCGCGCACTGATCGGACTGGGCGTCGCGGCGGGGTTCGCGCTCGCCGCGCCCGCCGTGGCCCTGGCCGATCCGCTCGGCTGCGCCCGGACCCCCAACGGGTCCGGCGACACCATCACCTGCACCGCGGGCATCCCCGCCGGTCAGGTCCTCACCGGCACCGCGGGCGGCGACATCGTCACCGTCACCGGCGGCGTCCTCGCGGGCACCGTCGACACCGCGGGCGGGAACGACAGGATCCAGGTCACCGGCACGGCAGGCACCACCGGCGCGGTGGGCGGACCGGGTGGAGTGGGCACGAGCACCCACCCCGCCGGTTTCGCGGGCGCGGCGGGAAGCGCGGGCGGGGTCGGCGGTCTCGCCGTCGCGAGCACCGGCGTGATCAACGCCGGTGACGGCACCGACGTCGTCACCGTCACGGGTGGGGCCGGCGGGGCAGGCGGATCCGGGGGCACAGGCGGTACGGGCATCCTCGGTGGCGCCGGGGGCGCGGGCGGGGTCGGTGGTGCGGGCGGCGCGGGCGGCCTCGGCAGCTTCGGCAGTGTCCAGGGCGGTCTCGGTATGGACACGCTCACCGTCACCGGCGGGGCGGGCGGCACCAGCGGCCTCGGTAGTGCCGGCGGCGCGAGCGGTCCCAGCGCGGGCACCGGTGGCGTAGGCGGTGTCGGCGGCGCCGGTGGTGTCGGCGGGATCGCGGTCGGCAGCTCGGGCACCGTCAGCGGTGGCGACGCGATCGACACCATCACCGTCACCGGCGGTGTCGGCGCCCCCGGCCGCGCGGGTGGCCTCGGCGGCTGCGGGCACGGTGGCGGCGCGGGCGGCTTCGGCGGTGTCGGCGGCGCGGGCGGGATCGGCAGTTCGGGAACGGTCAACGGTGACGCGGGCAACGACATCGTCAAGGTCGTCGGCGGCCTCGGTGGCCTCGGCGGCGCCGCGGGCAAGGGCGGCAACGGCATGGACCCGGGCCAGATCGGCGGCGCGGGTGGCGGCGGTGGCGCGGGCGGTGCGGGCGGCGTCGGCAACAGCGGGAGCGTCAGCGGCGGCCTCGGCGACGACAGCGTCACCGTGACCGGCGGAAAGGGCGGGTACGGCGGCACGGGCGGTACCGGCGGCACCGGCTGCCAGCCGGGCGCGGGCGGTGCGGGTGGCGCGGGTGGCACCCTCGGCGCAGGCGGCGTCGGCAGTTCGGGCACCGTGGTCGGCGGTGGCGGAACGGACACCATCGCCACCACCAACGGCGTCTCAGGCGGCAACGGCGTGATCGGCATCGCGGGCGGCAACGTGCTCACCTGCGGCTGCTGACCCCTGGTAGGTAGCGCACGTCGTGTGCGGACGGCCACCGCTGTCCGCACACGACGAATTCCGGACGGATTCCCTGCCACGAGGTACGCCCACCCGAGCTCGTTCGGTAGAAACCGAACAACCACTTGCGCCGCAACCGATGCGGCTCCGACGTCGTCGATGTGGCACGGGCGCCACCTCGAGTCGCGACGGCGGTGTCCGGTCAAGGGCTCGCCGGGTACCAGCGGTACCCGGCGGCCGGCAGCCGCCGGGTAGCGCGACGCGGTTCGCCGAGTCCCTCCCGGACCAGGGTCGAGTACTGCACCTGGACTCGGAAGGGGGCACACCGGCGCCCGAAGACGCCCGCCCGACTGCGGCTGCCCCGTGGCGTTCGACCTGGTGGCGGGCTCACGGACCGCGTCCGGCACCACGCTGACCAGGGCGTTCGGGGTATCGCGCGGCGTGGCCGCGCTCCCCTCTGACGAGACCTCTAGCGGGCGTCCGCCGCGCGCAGTTCGGCACCGGCGTCGTGCAGGTGGCTGAGCACCTGGGCGTAAGAGGTGCGGATGTTGCACTTGACGTAGCGGATGTCGTGACGCGCGCAGAAGTCCTCGACGATCGGCTGCGCGCGGCGCAGGTTAGCCCGCGGCATGTGCGGGTAGAGGTGGTGCTCGATCTGGTAGTTCAGGCCACCGAAGAGGCCGTCGACCCAGCGCCCGCCGACGATGTCGCGCGAGGTCAGGACCTGCTTGCGCAGGTGGTCGAGGCGGTCCTCGGCCGTCAGGATCGGCATGCCCTTGTGGTTCGGGGCGAACGAGCAGCCGAGGTAGACCCCCATGATGGCCTGGTGCACGACCATGAACGCGACCGCCTGCAGCGGGGAGAGCACGAGGAACAGCGCGGTCACCATGGCGGCGGTGGGCACGGTCAGCAGCACGGCCTCGAGCACCGGGCGCTTGATCTCGCGCTTCCACGCCGACTGGAAGCCGGAGATGCGCAGCAGGACCGCTTCGAGGGTGAGCAGCGGGAAGAACAGGTAGGCCTGGCGCTTGGTAATCCAGCGGTTCACGCCCGTCTTGTCGACCGCCTGCTCACGGCTGAACGCCAGCGCGGGGATCTCGATGTCCGGGTCGTGGTCCTCGGTGTTGGGGTTGGCGTGGTGCCGGTTGTGCTTGCCGACCCACCACTGGTAGCTGATCCCGGTGACCGCGCCGTTGAGGTAGCCGACGACGTCGTTGCGGGTGTGCGAGCGGAAGATCTGCCGGTGGCCCGCGTCGTGGCCCATGAAGGCGAACTGCGTGAACACCAGCGCCAGGAACGCCGCGACGAACATCTGCCACCACGACTCGCCCAGGTACGCGAAGGCCGCCCCGCCCGCCAGCAGCGCCAGCACGTTGCCCGCGTTGCGCAGCGCGTAGTAGCCGTAGCGCCTGCCCAACAGGCCCGCGTCCTTCAGCTCCTTGGTCAGCCTCCCGAAGTCGCTCCCGCGCCGCACATCGGCCGAGGGTGGTTCGAAGGTGTCCACTGACGTCATCAGTTCCTGCTTCCAGAGCGACGTGGCGCACCTGCGCCCGCGGGATGAACAACGGGCGCCAGTTCGTGGCGGCCGGGAGAGCCGAGTTGACGGTAGAGGCGGCGGTCAGACAGCAGCCCTCGGCGGCGTGGCGGTGCGACGACGCCGGAATGTCTGTCTGACCAGTAGCCTCGCACGACGACGAGCCGGCCGCTGGCCGCGACTCCGTGGAGCCGCACCCAGCCGCCAGGCCCCGAACGATACGGGCAGCGAGGTGAACGGCCTACACATCCGGGGCACCGCTCACGCACCGTGATGTGCTTGGCGGTGAGCGTCACCGTACCCAATCGCGCACCCAGCGTCACACCCGGCTGGCACGGTGTGCGAGTGCGACTCGGCCGAGCGCTTGGTTGTCCGCCGCCACGCGTCCACAAAGGAGAGTCAGAGCGGCGCTCGGGCCGGGCCGCCGACCGGGGGCCGACGACCCGGCCCGGTCTGCCGGCACGGAATCGGGTTGAGTCGCATCGAGTCAGGTTTGCTCAGGTGGGCTCGGCGGCTCGACCGGCCCGGGGACGGGCGTCGGCTATCGGATGTCGGCGAGCACGTAGAAGTACCAGCCGGGGCCCCGGCTGCCGCCGCGCGGCTCCGAGGTGAAGTAGCCGCACGGCCAGGTCTGGAACTCCGGCGGGCTGCGGAACGCGGTGGAGTCCGCGTCGCAGCTGACCTGGTCGGGGTACGGGCCGAGGAAGTAGTGCGCCCACCACGGGTCGGCGTTCGCCGTGCTCGGGGTGGCGATCAGACCGAAGGCGAGCAGCAGGGCCGATAAGGCGGCGCTAGATCTTCTCATGGTGTCCCTCCCGTGATCGAACTGCCGAGAACGATCACATGAGGAATGCTCAGCCCGCCATCAGGATCACCCCGATGTACCAGCGGGTTCGCCGATGGCCCTGGGCGGTCCGGCCAACTGGCCGAGTGCACAGTGTCACCGGACCGGCAAGCGGCCCCACCCGGGCCACGCGCGGTGGCGCTCAGTCCGGGTCGGCGGCGGCCTTCATGGACTTGGCGGTCTGGCCCGCGAGGGCGTCGGCGCCGACCTCGGCGTTGTGCGCGTGCGCGGTGTGGTGCAGCCCGAAGACCGAGTCCATCCCCGCTCGCAGGCCCATCAGGTCCTCGGCCTGGTTGACCGCTCGCTTGGTCAGCGCCAGGCCGAGCCTCGGCATCGCCGCGATCTTGCCCGCCAGCGCCAGGGTCTCGGTCTCCAGGTCGGCCCGCGGCACGACGCGGTTGACCATCCCGAGGGCGGCGGCGCGCTGGGCGTCCACGCGGTCGCCGGTGAACAGGAACTCCTTGGCGAAGCGGGGACCCATCACCCACGGGTGGGCGAAGTACTCGACACCGGGGATTCCCATGCGCACCACGGGATCGGCGAAGAACGCGTCGTCGGCGGCGACGACCAGGTCGCAGCACCAGGCCAGCATCAGCCCACCGGCGACGCACGCGCCCTGGACCATCGCGATCGTCGGCTTCGGCAGTTCCCGCCAGCGCCTGCACATCCCCAAGTACACTTCGGACTCGCGCGCGAACCGGCCCTCCGCACCGGGCTTTCCGACGTGGTCCCACCACAGGCCCGCCCGGCGGTCGAACGAGGTGTCGACGTCGCGCTCGGGCGTGCCGATGTCGTGCCCGGCCGAGAAGTGCTCCCCCGCGCCCGCCAGCACGATGACCTTGACCTCGTCGTCGGCGGCCGCCCGGTAGAAGGCGTCGTCGAGGGCGTAGGTCATGGCGGAGTTCTGGGCGTTGCGGTACCGCGGCCGGTTCATCCGCACGACGGCGATCCCGCCCGCCTGCTCGTAGTCGACGACGCTCACGTCAGGACTCCCTTTCCGTCGAGAGCAACTCCCGGGCCACCGCGGCGCGGTGCCACCCCGCCGAACCCCACTCGGCGGCCAACGCCCAGGCGCGCTTGGCGTAGAGGTGCAGGTCGTACTCCGTGGTGTAAGCGATCGCGCCGTGGCACTGGATGGCGGCGCGGGCCACCGTGGCCGCGGCGTCCGAGGCCAACGCCTTGGCCGTCGACACCGCCCTGGCCCGGTCGGGTTCGCCCGCCGCGAGGGCGTAGCCCGCCCGGGCGACCGCGGGCTCGGCGAACTCCAGCGCCAGCAGGGCCGTGGCCAGGTGGTGCTTCACGGCTTGGAAACTCCCGATCGGCACCCCGAACTGCTTGCGGGCGGCGACGTACGCCACGGTGAGGTCGAGCATGCGCCGGCACAGACCGATCAGTTGGGCAGCCGCGCCGAGAACACCGCGCAGCCACGCCGTGGCCACGACCTCGGGATCGTCCACTGTGGCCAGTACCGGTCCAGCGGTGACGCGCAGCAGGTCGGCGGCCGGGTCCACCGCAGCCACCGAGGCCCCACCGCTCGCGGCGGTCACCTGGATCGTACCGGTACCGGCGAAACCGCCGGTGAGCACCAGGTCGACGTTGTGGCCATAGTGGACAGTGCCACGCGCGTCCGGGTCGGCACCGCAGAACCGGTCCCCGGTCAGGTCAGCCACCGCCAGCACACCGGGGGCGAACGCGAAGGTGTCGACGACCGGCAGCGGCACGGCGGCCCAGCCGGTCTCGATCATCATGCCGACCAGGTAGTTCTCGTCCAAGCCCAGACCGCCCGCCGCCTCCGGGACCAGCAGGCCCGGTGCACCCAGTTCGATCAGGCCCGCCCGCAGCGTGGCGACCTCAGCCGAGTCGGGGGCCGCCCGCACGACAGCGGGCGGGCACAGCTCCCGCACCAGGTCGCGCACGACGGCGCGCAGGTCGGACTGCTCGGCGGTGGGGGCGAAGCGCACGCGGTCACCTCCTCGGCAGGCCGAGCACACGCTCGGCGATGATGTTGCGCTGGATCTCGTTGGTACCCGCGTAGATCGGGCCTGCCAGGGAGAACAGGAAGCCGCGGCTCCACGGTCCATCCTCCTGGCCCGCAGGACCCAGCAGTTCCAGCGCGGTCTCGTGCAGGTCGATGTCCAATTCGGACCAGTACACCTTGTTCAGGCTCGACCGCGCGCCCACCGACCGGCCGTCGACGATGTCGGTGACCTGCGCCAGGGTGAACAACTGGTACGCCTGGGCCCGCATCCACACGTCCGCGACTCGGTCGGCCAACCCGCCGGTGGCGCCCTTGCGGCGGGCCAGCTCGACCAACCGATCGGCGGCTTGCAGGAACCGACCGGGCGAGCGCAGGGTCAGGCCGCGCTCGGATCCGGTGGTGGCCATGGCCACCTTCCAGCCCTCGTGCACGCCGCCGAGGACAGCGTTGTCTGGCACGAAAGCGTTTTCGAAGAACACCTCGGCGAAGCCCTCGTCGCCGTCGAGCCGCTCGAAGCCGCGCACCGTCACGCCCTCGGTGTCCAGCGGGACGAGGAAGTAGGTCAACCCGTGGTGGCGCTCGGCGTCCGGGTCGGTGCGGAAGAGTCCGAAGAGGTGGGTGCAGAACGCGCCCCGGGTGGTCCACGTCTTCTGGCCGGTCAACCGCCAACCGCCTGCCGCGTCGTCACGCACCGCCCGGCTGCGGATGCCCGCGAGGTCGCTGCCCGCACCGGGTTCCGACCAGCCCTGGCACCAGAGGTCCTCGGCCGCCGCCATCCTGGGCAGCAGCGTGTCACGCTGTTCGTCGGTGCCGAAGTCGAACAGCGTCGGTGCCAGCAGGAAGATCCCGTTCTGGGTGACCCGCTGCGGCGCGCCCGCCCGGTAGTACTCCTCCTCGAAGATCAGCCACTCCCACAGCGAGGCACCGCGGCCGCCGTAGGTGACCGGCCAGGACACCACCGACCAGCCCGCCGCGAACAGCTCGCGCTCCCAGCCCAGGTGGGCGGCGAACCCGGCGCGGGTGTCGCCGGAGGGCAACGGCTCTGCGGGCACGTGTTCGGTCAGCCAGGCCCGGGCCTCGGCGCGGAAGTCCTGCTCGGTGTCGCTCCAGGTCAGGTCCACCTCAACCCGCCTTCAGGTGTCGGCGGAGCTCTTGCCGCGCAACGGTTCGGATGTGCACCTCGTCCGGACCGTCGGCGATACCCAGGATCCGCGCGCTAGCCCACATCCGCGCGATCGGGAAGTCGTCGGTGACCCCACCGCCGCCGTGCGCCTGGATGGCGCGGTCGAGCACCGACCGGGCCACCCGGGGCGCGATCACCTTGATGGCGGCGATCTCGGTGGCCGCGCCCTTGGCACCGACCTGGTCGATCAGCCACGCGGTCTTGAGCACCAGCAACCGGGCCTGCTCGATCTCCATCCGGGACTCGGCGATCCAGGTGCGGATGACGCCCTGGTCCGAGAGCGGGCCGCCGAACGCCTCGCGCGCGGCCACCCGTCGGACCATCAGCTCGAGACCCCGTTCGGCCATGCCCAGGGTGCGCATCGCGTGGTGCACGCGGCCGGGGCCGAGTCGGGCCTGGGCGATCGCGAAGCCCTCCCCCGGTCCGCCCAGCAGGTTGGCGGCGGGCACGCGGACGCCGGTGAACCGGATCTCGCCGTGTCCGTGCTGGTCGTGGTAGCCGAACAGCGGAAGCGATCGGATGATCTCCACGCCCGGGGTGTCGACCGGGACCAAGACCATCGACTGCTGCCGGTGCGGCTCGGCGTCCGGGTCGGTGCGGCCCATGACGATGAGCAGCTCGCAGCGTGGGTCGGCGGCACCAGTGGTCCACCACTTGTGGCCGTCGACGACGTAGGAGTCGCCCTCGCGGACGATCGAGGTGGTGATGTTGCGGGCGTCGGACGACGCTACACCGGGCTCGGTCATCGCGAACCCGGACCGGATTCGCCCGTCCAGCAGCGGTTCCAGCCACCGGGTGCGCTGCTCGTCGGTGCCGAAGAGGTGGAGCAGCTCCATGTTGCCGGTGTCGGGCGCGGAGCAGTTCAGCGCCTCGGGGGCGATGTAGGGCGACCGGCCGGTGAGTTCGGCGAGGTAAGCGTAGTCCAAGTTGGACAGACCGGAGATGTCTGGCAAGAAAAGGTTCCACAGACCGAGCGCCCGGGCCTTGGCCTTCAACTCCTCGACGACCGGCGGGAGCACGTGGCTGCCGGGCGGCAGTTGGGCGGCGTACACCGGCTCGGCCGGGTAGACGTGCTCGGCCATGAAGGTACCGAGCACCTCCAGCAGCTCTCGGGCGCGCGGGCCCGGTCCCAGGTCCATGGTCACTCCCCCGTCCTCAGCACGGTCTTGCCCAACGCGCCCCGGTTCAGGACCAGGTCCAGCGCGGTCGCGGCGTCCGCCAACGGATAGCTCGCCCCGATGTGCGGCTTGAGCACGCCCGCGCCGCACCACGCCACGACCTGAGCCATGTTCGCCCGGTCGGCCTCCGGATTGCGCTTCGCCCACTCGCCCCACAGGACGCCGAGCAGGGCGGCTTCCTTGAGCAACAGGCGGTTCAGGCCGATCTTGGGGATCGTCCCGGACGCGTAGCCGACGGTCAGGTAGCGCCCGCCCCAGGCCAGGGCCCGCACGGCGACCTCGGCGGCTTCCCCGCCCACCGGGTCGTACACGACGTCGTAGACACCCTCGCGGATCCGGTCGTAGTCGATCAGCTCGTGCGCGCCGTGGTCGGCGCAGAGCCGCAGCTTCTCCGGACTCGACGCGGCCGCGGTCACCTTCGCGCCCAGCGCCGCACCGATCTGCACAGCCGTCAGGCCGACCCCGCCTGCGGCTCCGAGCACCAGCAAGGACTCTCCTGGCTCGAGCCGGGCACGGTCGACGAGACCGTGGTACGAGGTGCCGTAGACGACCGGAAGCACTGCGGCGTCGGCGAAATCCATCGTGTCCGGGATCGGGTACACCCGCGCGGCAGGCACCACGACTTGCTCGGCGTACCCACCGATGCCGCAGAACACCGCCACCCGCGCACCCGGTTGGAGGTCAACACCAGCACCAACCGCCTTGACGACGCCCGCGGCTTCGCACCCCGGTACGAACGGCAGTTCCGGTTTGGTCTGGTAGCGCCCGGCGACCATGAGCCCGTCCGGGAAGTTCACCCCGGCCGCACGCACGTCGATCAGCACCTCACCGGGACCGGCCACCAGGTCGGGCAGCTCGGTGCGGACCAGGGTCTCCGGGCCGCCCAGTGCACGGCACTGCATCGCCCTCATGAGCGGCCGAACTCGTCGCGGACGCGGTCGGCCACACCGGAGAGGTTGAGCTCGAAGGTGAAGCCCTGCTCGAACCGGTAGCTGCGGTTGACGTCCCACAGGTCGATGCCGTTGAGCGAGGCCTTGGCCGCCCGGATCACCGCCGGGTCCTTGGCGGCGATCTCGTGGGCCAGCGCGAACGCCGCGGACCGGAGTTCGGCGGGCGGCACCACGGCGTGGACCGAGCCGTAGCCGTGCAGCTCGGCGGCGGTGGCGGTCGCCGAGGTGTAGACCATGGCGCGCATCCGGTGCTGCGGAACGAGACGGGACAGGTGGGTCGCTGCGCCGAGCGCGCCCCGGTCGACCTCGGGCAACCCGAAGGTGGCGTCCTCGGCCGCGATGATCACGTCGGCGTTGCCGACCAGTCCGATGCCGCCACCGAGGCAGAACCCGTTCACCGCGGCGATCACCGGGACCGGGCACTCGTAGACGGCTTTGAAGGCCGCGTAGCAACCCCGGTTGGCGCCGAGCAGGGCGGTGAAACCCTCGGTGCGCTGCATCTCCTTGATGTCCACGCCCGCGTTGAAACCCCGGCCGGTCGCCCGCAGCACCACCACCCGCACGTCCGCGTCGGCCCCCGCGGAGTTCAGCGCGTCGGCGAGGGCAAACCATCCCGCCACCGGCAACGCGTTGACCGGCGGATTGTCCATGACGACCTCGGCCACGCCGTTGTCGTGCACAGAGAGGGTGACCAGCTCGGACTCGGCGGGCGGGAACTGCTCATTCGACATGGTCGCCCTCCAGGACGAACGTGGACCAGACGGTGACGGCGGTGCCGCCGGTCTGGCGCAGACAGGTCAGCTCGACGTCCACCCGGGCCTCACCGTCCTCTGTGTACTCTTTGACGACTTTGCCCTGACAGGTCAACGTGTCACCGGGCCACACCTGCTCTAGGAAGCGGATGCGGAACGATCGGACGTTCTCGGCGCCGAGCCACCGGGTGGCATAGGTGCCGAGGAGGCTCGCCTGCCACATGCCGACCGCGAACGGCGTGGGGAACCCGGCGGCCCGGGCAAACTCCTCGTCGTGGTGGATCGGGTTCATGTCGCCAGAGGCACCTTGGTAGCGCACGAAGTCCGTGCGGGTGACCGGGCCGACGGTCCACGGTTCGGGGGCGGTGGTCATGAGTCCTCCGCCGGGGGCCGGGCGGTCTCCACGCCGGTCAGCTTCGCGCGGGCGACCAGACGACCGGTCTCGTCGTGGAAGTCGGTGTACATCACCGCGAAGGTCAGCTCACCGCCACGCCTGCCCTGCTTGGTGTAAACCTCACCGATGCGGGACTGCCCGGTCAGCCGGGTGCCCGCGCGCGGCGGCGGGCCGAAGAACGTGTACTCCTGCTCGGCGTGCAACCCCCGCTGCTGGTCCAGTTCCACGGCGGGCCAGGGGTTCGACTCGTCGGTCTGCCAGAAGAACGCGGTGGTCAAGAAGGTCGGCTGGGCGAACGGGTGCTCGTCCGCGGGCGGCTCCGCGCCGGTGGCGATCGCGAACTCGCGGATCTTCCCGCGCTCGACGTCCATTCGGAACGGTTCACCCGCGGTGCCGACCGCGTCGGGGTTTGCCATCGGCTCCTCCGCTAGGGGTGCTGGCTGCTGACGGACACGACCTCGCCGGTCATGTAGGACGAGTAGTCACTGGCCAGGAACACGATCACGTTGGCCACCTCCCAGGGCTGGGCGGCGCGGCCGAAGGCCTCGCGCGCGGACAGCTCGGCGAGCAGGTCGTCGCTGGTGACCTTGGCCAGGTGCGCGTGCATCGCGATGCTGGGCGAGACCGCGTTGACCCGGATGCCGTGCTCGGCGACGTCCATCGCCGAGCAGCGGGTCAACGCCATCACACCAGCCTTGGCCGCCGCGTAGTGCGCTTGGCCCGCCTGCGCGCGCCAGCCGATCACCGAGGCGTTGTTGACGATCACGCCGCGCCCGGCCGGGATCATGTGCCGCAGTACCGAACGGGTGGCCTTGAAGGTGGCGGTGAGAGTGACCGCGAGCACGGTGTCCCACTGCTCGTCGGTCATCTCGGCCACGCTCGCCGTGCCGCCCAGGCCCGCGTTGTTGACCAGCACGTCGATGCCGCCGTGCGCCTCGGCCACCGCGTCCATCAGACTGTCCACCTGGGACTGGTCGGTGACGTCGCAGGGGACCGCCAGCGGGCGGGTCCCGGTCAGTTCGGCGATCTTGTCGGCCGCCTCGCCGAGCCTGCGCTCGTGCCGGTCGCTGATCGCGACCCGGGCGCCCTCCTCGGCGCAGCGGCGCGCGGTGGCGTAGCCGATTCCGGTGCCCGCGGCGGCGGTGACCAGCACCGATCGGCCCGCCAGCAAACCGTGGGCCGGTCCAGCCCAGTCCTTTTCAGACACGGGAACGCAGCTCCTGGTCGAGTTCGGCGACGGTCCAGCGGGTGCCCTTGTCCACGGTCCAGCCGTAGGACCAGCCGCTGAACTGGCGGACCTCGCCGCCCTTGACGTAGAACACCGCGCCGGTCGCGGGGCAGCCCGCGGTGAGCAGCCAGGCGACCATCGGGGAGACGTTGCCGGGGTGGTAGGTGTCGAAGGCGTCCGGGTCGGCGGGCTTGGCGACCAAGTCGGCGACGCCGGGCACGTCCTCGGTCATCCGGGTGCGGGCGACCGGGGTGATCGCGTTGACCCGAACACCGTAGCGGCCGAGCTCTTGGGCCAGGATCACGCTCAGCGCGGCGATCCCGGCCTTGGCGGCGCCGTAGTTGGTCTGGCCGATCGCGCCCAGCAGGCCCGAGGTGGACGAGACGTTGACCACCGACGCGCTGGGCTGCCTGCCCGCCTTGGACTCGCCGCGCCAGTGCTCGGCGAAGAGCCGGGTCGGGGCGAAGGTGGCGCGCAGCTGGCCGGCGATCACCGCGTCCCAGTCCTCTTCGGACATGTTGACGAACATCCGGTCGCGCAGGATGCCCGCGTTGTTGACCAACCCGTGCACCGCACCGAACTCCGAGAGCGTCAGGTCCAGCAACTCCTGCGCCCCGGGCACAGTGGTCACATCAGCAGTGCTCACCACGGCTTTGCCGCCACGGGCGAGGATCTCGTCGGCCACCGCCTGAGCGACAGCCGGGTCCACGCCGCGTCCGTCGGGAGCGGCGCCGGTGTCGTTGACGACCACCCGGGCGCCCTCGTCGGCGGCGAGCAACGCGTGTTCACGGCCGATGCCGCGACCAGCTCCGGTGACGACCACTACCCGGTCGGCGAGTGCGTCCACGTCATTCCTCCACAGTAGACAGTTGGTCGAGCACCGTGGTGGCCTGCTTGACGACCCGGTCGAGCAGCTCGGCACAGGTCGGCAGGTCCTCGATCAGGCCGACCACCTGCCCGGTCGCCATCACGCCGACGTCGGTGCGACCCTCGAGCAGCGCGGAGCGGTAGAGCATCGGCGCGTTCGCGGCCATCACGACCTGGCTCCAGCTCAGGTCTTGGCCCTTGCGCATGGCCAGGCCCTCGCGGACCAGGTCACCCCACGAGGTGCCGGAGATCTTGCGGAACGCCACGGCGTTGCGGGCGGCGCGCAGCACCCTGCCCGCCGCGTTGGACTTCTCCAGCTGGTCGACGGTGCCCGCGCGCAGGACCCGCTGCGGCACACCGTCCACTTCGGTCGTCAGCACGGTGTCGGCGACCGTCTTGGCCAGGTAGAACTCCTTGACCTCCTGGTCCACCGGCGACTCGGCGGTGAGCAGGAACCTGGTCCCCATCGCGATCCCGTCGGCACCGTAGGCCAGCGCGGCGACCAGCCCGCGGCCGTCGAAGAACCCACCTGCGCCGATGACGACCGTGCCAGTGCCGCCCACAGCGTCGACGACCTGCGGGAGCAGCAGGCTGGTCGGCACGCCACCGGTGTGGCCGCCGCCCTCGCCCCCCTGCACGATCACCGCGTCGACGCCCCAGGCGGCGACCTTCTCGGCGTGCCTGCGCGCGCCGATCGAGCACACCACGACCAGTCCGGCGTCCTTGCACCTGGCGATCAGCGCTTCCTTGGGCGCCAAGGCGAACGAGACGACCTTGACCCCGGCGCTGACGAGCAGGTCGATCCGGCGCTCGACATCGAGCTGGTCGGCGCGGATGTTCACGCCGAACGGCGCGGCGGTGCCCTTCTTGATCCGGTCGACCTCGGTGACGAGCTCGTCGTAGGTGAGCAGCCCGGCGGACAGGATGCCGAGTCCGCCCGCCCGCGCGGTCGCCGTGGTCAGGCCCGCGTCGGAGACGTAGCCCATCCCGGTCTGCACGATCGGGTACCGGACACCGAAGAGGTCACAAGCCTTGGTGTGCAACGGGCTCATGACGGCACCTCGCGGTCCCGCAGGCTGTCCGGGTCCAAGACCTCGCGGATGAGCTGCAGTTCGTCGTCGGTCGGTAACCTGCTGGTCGGCACATCGCCCTCGACCGTCAGCGGGAACCCAGTGGCGGCAAGGACTTCGTCGACTGTGACGCCCGGGTGCACCGAGGCCAGCCTAAGCGAGCCGTCGTCGGCGTAGTCGAGGACAGCCAGGTTGGTGACCACCCGGCGCAGGTCGTGGTAGCGGCGGGCGGCACCGACGGCCCGGTCGTTGCCGACCCCGGCCACCATGTCCACCTTGGACACGAAGACCCGGACGGAGTGCTTGGGCACCCAGTAGCTCGTCGGGTGGCTGACCGAGTTGCCCGGCGCGCCGCGCACCCCGAGCAGCTGCACCTTGGGCCGGTGGTAGTCGCCGATGGCGGAGATGTTGGCGTTGCCGAAACCATCCACTTGGGATGGGATCATCATGACGTGCCGCTTGCCGTGCCACACCAGGTCGAAGATCGTGCGGAACGGCACCCACGCCTCGACCTCGCCGACCGCGGGCGCACCAACCGGCCAGGTGCCGCGCAAGAGCTGCGCCTCACCGTCGGAGATCATCAGGTCGGGCTCGAAGGTGTGCCGGGCCAGTCGGACCCCGATCGCCGGAATGGTGCCGAACGCGCTGGCCAGCACCTCACCGTTGCCGCGGAAGGCGTCCGCGCAGGCGACCGCGCACACCTCGGCGCGGGTCGCGGTCTTGGTCACCGTGCTGGTCATGCGGGGATCTCCTGCCTGACCGCGGGCCACTGGGCGTCCGGGCCGGTGAGGTAGCGGTCGGCGAACTCCTGCCAGGTGCCCGGGTCCGCGGCGGCGGTGACGTAGGCGCGCTGGAAGTCCTCGTCGCGCTCGTAGTCGGGGACGCAGGAGGTGAAGTGCGCGCCGCCGGGGGCCTCGACCACACCGGTGACCATCATCCGATTGATCTTCAGGGTGGCCGGGTGCGCCGTCCGGGTCAGCTCGGCGGTGGGCACGATCCGCTCGCAGGAGACGAAAGCCTGCTCGGCGGCCAGGCAGTACAGGTCGTCGAAGTACGGGTCGGGCCCGAGGAACTGCGCGTTGCCGTGCAGGTCGGCCCGGTTCATGTGGACGATCGCGGCGTCGAGGTGCAGGGCGGGCATGGCCAGCAGCTCCTCGCCGTCGTACGGGTCGGAAACCGTGCGCAGGTGCGGGTTGTAGGTGACCACATCGGACCCGAGCCCCGCCCGCGTCGGCAGGAACGGCAACTTCACGGCGGCGGCGTAGAGGCCCCACTGGAGCATGCCCTCGTCGTACTCGGCCACCTCGACCGCGCCCGCCTGCCGGGCGGCGCGGAAGTGCGGGTCGAGCGCGATCGAGTCGAGCGAGACGAACCCGAAGACGACCTTGCGCACCTTCCCGGCCGCGCACAGCAGCCCCACGTCCGGGCCGCCGTAGCTGACCACGGTGAGGTCGGTCAGGTCGGAGCGCAGGATCTCGCGCACCAGGGCCATCGGCTTGCGCCGGGAGCCCCAGCCGCCGATGCCCAGGGTCATCCCGGACCGCAGCCTGCCCACGACGTCAGTGCCGGTCATCCGCTTGTCGGCCATCCACAGCCCCCTCTCGCTATGTAGCAAGCGCTTGGTTGGGTACAGTACCAGGGACACCCCATCCGTCAAGCTCGCCGTTCCGGAGGACCTCGATGACCGTGCACATCGCGCTGTTCGGCCAGGTCAGAGTGCTGACGATCGACCGCCCGGCGGTGCGCAACGCCCTGGACAACGCTGCTCTGCGCGCGCTGCACGAGGCCCTGGAGTCCGCCGCCGACGACCCGTCCGTCCGCGCCGTGGTGATCACCGCGACCGGCTCGAAGGCGTTCAGCGCGGGCCTGGACCTCAAGGCACTGGCCGTCGACGGCCTACCGGACCCGTCCCGCAGCCCGGTGAACCTGCTGCGGGGCTCGTTCCCCAAGCCGGTGATCGCCGCGGTGAACGGCGCGGCCGTTGGGGGCGGCTTCGAGCTGGTGCTGGCCTGCGACCTGGTGGTGGCGGCCCCGCACGCGGTGTTCGCGCTGCCGGAGGTGAGTCGCGGCATCGCGGCGACCGAGGGCGGCACCGACCTACCGCAGCGCGTGCCGCTGCCAGTGGCGTTGGAGATGGGTCTGACCGGCGCCCCGATCACCGCGGCCCGGGCCTTCGACCTGGGGCTGGTGAACGCCTTGGCCGAGGACGCCCTGACCGCAGCCCTGGGCCTGGCAGGCCGAATCGCCGCCAACTCCCCTATTGCGGTCGCGGCGACCAAACGCCTGATGCGGCTCTCCCTGGTCGGCGCCGACGCCCAAGCAGCCAACAGGGCGGCCAACCTCACGGCAACGGCCGAACTGGCCACCGGTCCAGATGCGGCGGAGGGGGCGGCGGCCTTTGTAGAGAAGCGCGCGCCGAGGTGGACACCAGCCTGATCCCCACCGGGTGAGGTCCGTCGTGACCAGTGTGACCACGTCGTTCCGCAGGATTCGGTCACCACGCCACCGTCGCCGGGCACCACCCCCGACGACGCGGAGCCCGGACATGCGCACAACACCCGTCCCCTACATCGCCACGTGGAGTGAGGAGGACATCCCTTACCCGCACGTCGTCACCCGCCCGGATGGTCGCGGTATCGGCTATGCCGACGAGTCGATCCTCGACCGCGACACCCGCGGCGTGCTGTGGGACCGGGCCACCGGACGTCCCGGCGGGCGCCCCCAGTTCGCCCGGATCCACCCGCTCCGCCAACGGCGGACCATGCTCCGCTTGCTCTGCCAGGTCTGCGCCAGTCCTGCGGACCGCGACGACGACGGCGTGCTCTGGGTCCTGTGGAACCGCACCACCGACTGGCCGGACTGGCCGGAACGGGCGCTGGTCAGCGAGCCCCCGATCTGCTTGCCCTGCCTGGACCACGCCCTGCGGCTGTGCCCGGCGTTGCGGGAGGGCCACTTCATCATCCGCGCCCGCAGCTACGACCTGTACGGCGTCGACGGCCTGCCGTACTCCCCCGCGTTCCCGCGCCCGGTGCCCCGGGATCGGGAGATCGTCCCGTTCTCGTCCCCGGTCATCGCGTGGACCCTGGCCAGCAAACTCGCCCGCCGATTGGGTGACTGCACTGTGATTACCGCGCTCACATGACCCGTCACAGGCCGGCTATGGTGGAGATTGGTAGACACGCACCACAGGCACGGATCGGCCGGCGAGGAGCAGGCGGACTATGGCGCGGGAACCAGACTCGATCACCGACCTCCGCCGCGACCTCGGCGGCAGACTCGCGGTGTTCCGGGTGGCGGCGGGGCTTACGCAGGCGAACCTGGCCCACCGGATGTACGTGGACCGCTCGATGATCGCCCACCTCGAACGCGGCCGCGGCAACGCAACCGCGCAGTGGTGGGCAAAAGCGGACACCCAGGTCAACGCTGGCGGTGTGCTGGTGGCGCGGTACGAGCAGCTGGAATCCGCCCGAGCCGCCCGCGAGGCCGAGACCCGCCGGGTAGCCCTGGACCAGGCCCGAACCCAAGCCAACACCTGGCGCGCGAACCCACCCGTAGCTCCGCACCCGGAGTCAGAGCAGTCGACGTTCCGAGAACCGGCGACGAACATGGACCGCCGCGACCTCCTGAGACTCCTCGGCGTCGCGGCGGCACCGTCCTGGCTCGGCCCGCTGAACGCCGACGACCACGAACGCTTGGCCCAGGCCACCCTCACCCCACGACGAGTCGATGAGCGCGTGCTCGAGCACATCGAGTCGCTGCTGGTCGGCAGCAAGGCCACCGACGCCCAACTCGGCCCGGAGGTCGCGCTCTACACCGCCCGGGCCCAGACCCACCTGCTGCGGGCGATGATCGACCAGTGCCCGGACTCGCTGCGCCCCCGGCTCCTGTCCACCCTGGGCCACGGACTCGCGATTTGCGGGTGGCTCACCTTCAACACCGGCGACAACCACGGCGCGGAACGCTTCTACGAACAGGCGCGCACGTTCGCCCACGAAGCCCGCGACCCAGACCTCGCCGCGTTCACCCTCGCCAACCACGCGCTGCTCGCCATCTGGTCCAAGAGGCCGCGCACCGCGGTCGACCACAGCCTCGCCGCCGACTACTGGGCGAGCCGGACCGACAACGCCCCACTCAAGGCGTTCATCGCGGACATGTCCGCGATGTCCCTGGCCGCGGCAGACAACCCGGCGGACTCGCTCCGCAAGTTGGACACCACTCCTCGACACCTCGACGCCCTGCCCAACGCCGCCCCGTCGCACTTCTACTACTACAGCGACGCCATCCACACCTCGCGCCGTGGGCAAACCTTGCTCACACTTGGCAGAACCAGCGAGGCGATCCCCATCATCACCCGATCACTCGGCCTGTACGAGACCCTCAAACGCACCGACCCCACCCAACTCGGGATCAAGCGCAACATCATCGCCAGCGAACTGGAACTCAGCAAAGCCCACGCCATCAACCGCGATGTCGACGAATCAGTGCGAGTCGTCTCGGCCGCGATACCCCGGATCACTGAGAACCCCACTCCCCGCATGGGTGAAAGACTTCAGGACATCCTCGACCACCTACAGCCCTGGGCCAACACCCCCGCCATCCGCGAACTGACCGACAGCTTGCGCCACCAGAAGCTCATCACCCACTAGTCCCACGCACCCGAGCGATACCCCCGAGTCGATGCAGTCGATGTTTCGAGAATGGGTGAGCGGCATGGACCGACGCGACCTGTTGAAGCTCCTCGGCGTCGCGGCGGTCCCGCCCTGGCTCGACTCCCCGAACACCGACGACCACGAACGGCTGGCCCGTGCGGTGCTGGCGCCCCAACGAGTAGACGCGCAGGTCATCGACCACATCGATGCCCTGGTGTTCGACGCCTACGTCGCGGACACGCGGTTCGGCCCCGAGATCGCGCTGGCGACGGTCCGCGCCCAGTCCGACCTGTTGCACGCCATGGTCGACTCGTGCCCCCAAACCCTGCGACCGCGACTGCTCTCGGTCCTCGGCAACGCGGTGCGGATCTGCGGCTGGCTGAGCTTCAACGCCGGCGACAAACCGTCTGCGGCGAGCTACTACGAGCGAGCCCGCCGGCTGGCTCACCAGGCCGGCGATCCAGACCTCGCCGCGTTCACCCTCGCCGACCACGCCATCCTGGCAATCTGGGCGAAGCAACCACGAACAGCGGTCGACCACAGCCTCGCCGCCGACTACTGGGTGGCCCGCGGCGGCAACCCCACGTTGAAGGCATTCGTCTCCGACATGACAGCGGTCTCCCACGCGGCGGCGGGCAACGGCTCAGACGCGTTGCGGCAATTCGACGCCACCGGCAAACACCTTGACGACCTGCCCAACGCGACCCCGGTGCCGTACTACAACTACAGCCACGCGATCCACACCGCCCGACGCGGTCAAGCGCTGCTCAGCCTCGGGCGCACCAGCGAGGCCGTTCCCATCATCACCAACTCGCTCGCCATGTACAAAACGCTGGAACGCACCGACAAGACCCAGGTCGGCACCGCCCGCAACCTCCTCATCAGCGAACTGGAACTCAGCAAAGCCCGCGCCATCGAGGGCGAAGTCGAGGAAGCTGTCCGCATCATCACCGACGCCACCCCACGCATCACCCAGCTCCCCACTCCCCGCATGGGCGAACGACTCCAGGACATCCTCGACCACCTACAGCCCTGGGCCGACACCCCCGCCATCCGCGAACTGACCAACGGCCTGCGCCACCAGAAGCTCATCGCCCGCTAGTCCCAGACGTCGAAACCCTTGGCCAGCACGGATTGCAGGTGCTCGGGGTGCGCACCGAAGTACTGGACCTCAGGCCCCTCAGGCGAACGCCGCACTGCGATCTGGACGTAGTCAGCGGCATCCGCAGTGTCCTCACCACAGATGCAACACCGAAGCCGGTCGTATTCCATCAGCCGCGGTGACCCATCGCGCGCAGGACGTCGGCCGCCCAGACGAGCCCGTACCCGACCACCCGGTCCGGGTCGGTCAGCATGTCCGACAGGTGTGCCCAGGACTCGCTCAGTTGCCCCACGGTCAACTCCACGGGCGTTCGCGTCGGGTCGTAGCGGGCGTCGGGCGGGACTTCCCAGAAGTAGTCACGGTCAAGGGGCACCGACTGAGGCGCGTTCGCGAGCAGCAGGTCCAAGACTCGGCGCAGGTCGGCGACCGGGATATCAACACCTTGACTCATCAGCGGAGAGTATCGCGCCAGCAGGTGTCAAGCGCGGACGAGTGGATCGTCGGCCCTCATCTGCAGCACGGCGTCTTCCTGGGGCACAGTGTCCAGGTTGTAGTAGGGCGGTTCGTCGTCGCGGTCGGTCCAGAAGGTGACGTGGGCTTCCCAGAACGGATTCTCGGTCCGGGACAACCCGATACTGACCTGGCCGGTGACCAGCGCGGTGCCATGGGCCGGGGCCAGCATCGAGGTGAGGTAGGCCCAGGATCGGCGGACCACGATCGTCCGCCGATCCTGGTGGTCGAGGGGGATGTCGTAGTCGACCATCCCCCGGCCGTTGACCGCGGCCTCGTAGTCGGTGCGGTCGCTAAAAGCCGACCGATGTCCGGCGTAAGAGGCACGCAGTGCGGTGGCGACGACCGCGCCGTCCGGTTCAACGGTCCAACCCTGCCGCACGGCGTCCGCCATCCAGCCCGGTGGGACATCAGACAGCCCGACGCTCGCTAGGTCGACGGTGCCGAGCAGGACCCGCATCGCGTCAGTGCACCGCATCCAGTTCACCCCCTCGGACAACCAGGGTGACCACAGCCCGAGCGCGGTCCACCAGGAGACATCCTTCGCGGGCCGTGAAGACGGCCGAGGCCTGGCGGATGAGGTCCGCCGCTTCGGGGTGGACCACCACAGCCTCCCGCGCGGTGGTTTCCGCGAACTCCTTATCACGCAACCGAAGCCGTGGTCACAGCACCTTGTGGATCTCGATGGGGACACCTACCGCGACCACCGATTGCAGGCAGTCCGGGTGCGCCCCCAGGTCCTGGAAGTACACATCGGACTCCGGCACCGTCAGCCTGATCGCGATGTAGTCCGGCGGCTCGGGGTTGGCACCGCAGATACAGCACTGGAACACGGTACCGGACGTTCCCGTCGCGACCGCTGTCATGCGCACTCCCGCTCATCCGCAACCTGCACTTGAAGGACCATCTCACATCTCGTGGATCTCCACTGTGAAGCCCCGCGCCAGCACCGACTGCAGACAGCCGACGTGCGCCCCGACGTACTGCGCCGCCGCACTCTCCTCGCGCGTGCGCAGGGCGATGTCGATGCGGTCGGTCAGCACCGGGTGACTGCTGTGGATGCAGCAACCACGTGATCGCTCGTCCCCGGCGACGTCGAAGCCGGGCGCCAAGACTGACCGCAGGCAGCTCGGGTGGGCACCGAGATACTGCCGTGCCGGACTCTCGTCACGGGCGCGCAGTGCCATGTCGAGATAGTCAGGAAGCTCGGGGTTCTTGCCACAGAAGCAGCACCGCATCAGGGGACCGGTCAGGGTGACACCGAATCCGGTCAGTCGAACCACCAGCCAGAGGCCAACTTCCGCTCCAGACAGAACTCCTGAGCACCGGCGATCTGCGCAGCGCGATAGCGAACGAACTCGGGTGACTGACGCACCCCCCTGTCGACCTGGTCGCGGATGAACAGGCCGCGACCGGGCCCGGTCCGCTCGCCCACCTCACCGGTTGGTGGGCGGATCGATGAGCATCTTTTCCAGGTCCCCCACGTGCCGGGCGAGGTCGGTAGTGCGGACAGGCGGCAGAGCAGGCCCCGGTGCCCCGAAAGTGACCGCGTAGATCATCTCCAGGTCTCCGACCCGAGCGCGGAAGTCATCGTTCCATGACTTGTCGGCGGTCTCCACCTGGTCCGCCAATGCCTCAAGATCGGAGATGAGGCGACCAAGTCCGACCACACCTTTCCGGAAGCCGTCGAGCCGATCCCGCATCAGGTCGTACTGCCGTGCCGCACGCCGCCTGGAGTCGCCCGATTCGTCCATCATCCGATTATCGTGACCACATTCCTCGTCGCGATGTCCACCACGACTCTGACCCTGTTCAAGGGATCAGTGTAGACGAGGGTGTCCACGGTGTTGCCTGCGCTCGTCTCACCGCAGCCAATCGCGGTAGTCGATCGTTCGATACCGACGAAATCGCGCCAAATCGCCCACGGAGTCGATGTGCGCCGGCACACAACAGGCGGGTTTTTGATCTGCCCTTTTCTTGCCGTTTACTCAGCCGAGGTCAGCGGCGCTGCGCCAGGCTTGCGTGGCCAGTGCGGAGGCTTGGGCTGCGAAGGAAGCCGGTCTGCGTTCGGTCGTGCCCATCGCGCCCGCGGCCATCCGGGTGTACACGTTTTCCACGATGCACGCCGTTTTCCACCAGTTGAAGGCCAGGTAGTAGTCGACCGAAACCGGCGCAAGGTCCAGCTGGGTGAAATAGCGGGCGGCCAGTTCGGCGCGGGTGGCGAAACCGGGGACCACCGTTGGTGGATTGTGCAATGCGGTGTACGAATCGCCGGGTTCGGCCCAGTAGACGAGGAATTGACCGAGATCGGCCAGTGGGTCGCCGACGGTGGTCAGTTCCCAGTCCAGCACTCCGAGCACGGTCCCGGTGCGGTCGAGCAGGCAGTTGTCCAGGCGGAAGTCGCCGTGCACGATGCCGGTGCGCAGTTGCTCCGGCGCCAGCTCCACGAGGCGGTCGTGGGCGCGGGCGAGGTCTGGCAGTGGCCGGGTCGCCGTGCGGGTCCAGTTGTCGTGCCACCGGCGCAGTTGCCTCGGCAGGTAGTCGCGCCGGTCGGCCAGGGTGCCCAGGCCCGCGCGGGCCGGGTCGACCGAGTGCAGCGCGGCGAGCGCGTCGACCACCGCGGGTCCCACCACCGCACAGTCCACAACGGATAGTCCGGATTGGACAGACGAGGGATCGCGCAAAACCAGGCCGTCCAGGTACTCCAGCATCACGAAGGGGGCGCCGGTCACCTCGACGTCGGAGCAGATCGCGAGCACCTCGGGTACCGGGACCGCGCCGCGCAGGGCGGTGAGCAGGCGGGCCTCGCGGAGGACGTCGTGGGCGTTGGCGGGGTGCTCGCCGAGGGGCGGTCTGCGCAACACCCGACGGACACCCGAAGCGTCGGCGACCAGGTAGGTCAGGTTGGAGCGGCCGCCGGTGATGCGGGTGAACGTGAACGGCGGACGGGCGGCGGGCAGCGCGGTAGCCAGCCAGTCCGACACCGCCGGGGTGAGTCCGAGCGGGTCCATCGACGACCTCCGTCCGCGGTTTCCCGGACGGACACTACCAAGCGCTTGCTTGTTTTGGTACCGGGGCGAGCCCGAGAACGCCAAAGTCGACGGACCAGCCCGTGCAGCCTGCCGTCCCGAAGGCCGGTTCCCTGCCCGCACCTGGCTGGTCCGTCGACGGATCGCGTACGCCGTCGCGCCCGTGATCCCGGGTATCACCTCCCTGGATGGCCTCCACCGCGCGGCTCCGCCTGCCTACGGTTACCGCCCGCCGAACCGGGCGGGTGGCCGGGCGGGGTCTGTCGAACCCGGCCACCCGCGATCGGTCAGGAGGTGGTGACGGCCACGTTGTCGATCAAGAAGTCGGACGCCAGGTTGGAGTCCTCGACCCCGACGAACCGCAGCGTCACGGTCTTGCCCCGGTAGCTGCTCAGATCGAGCGTGCGCTGGGTGTAGGCGGTGTTCGCGTCGACGTTGCTGTAGGTCTTCAGCGTGGTCGTGGTGCCCGCGCTGGTGATCTGGACCTTCATCGTGTCGTAGGCGACGGTGCCGGTCTCCTTCGTGCCGATCCGCAGGTAGTACGCCAGGGTGGCGGTGCTCGCGGTCGACGGGATGGTGATCGACTGGCTGATGGCGTCGGTGTTGGCCGCGCCGGTGCCGCCGAGCCAGGTGTAGTAGGTGCCGGACTGGGCCGGGTAGTCCGCCCAGGTGCCGATGGCGTTGCCGGTGACGGTCCAGCCGGTGTTACCGCTCTCGAACCCGCCGTTGGTCACGAGGTTGCCCGTGGTGGGCGGGGTGGTGGTCGTCGGCGGAGTCGTGGTCGTCGGCGGGGTGGTCGTGGTCGTCGGCGGGGTCGTGGTGGTGGGCGGGTTGGTCGGCGGCGAGGTCGTGCCGGTGCGGTAGTCGATCGTGTGGGTGTACACGAGGTTCTTCGACGTGGTGGAGCTGTCCATGCCTGCCGCGGACCGGTCGATCAGGAACCACTCCCGGTAGCTGCTGGAGGTGGTCGAGGCCATCTGCTGGAAGGTCTTCAGCGGCCCGCCGTCCACCTTGCGCCACAGGTCGATCGTGGCGCCGGCGACGCGGCACTCGACCTGGTCACCGTTCTCCACGTTGGTGTTCGAGCTGGGCTGGTTGGCGTTGAACCAGGTGGTGGTCATCATGTCGATGTAAGAACCGTCCGGCCAGTAGTACCGGCCGTCACCCATGAGGTAGCCGGCCACCGCGTCGGCGAAGCCCTCGGTCCAGGCGCAGTTCGTGCCGGACTTGCCGCTGAGGTAGTGCGGGCTCGGGCAGTCGTCGGCAGGCCACCAGCCGCCGTACATGTTGTCCATCAGGGCGTGGCCCGACTCGTGCAGCACCAGGTGCTCGGAGTCCGGGTCGGTGTCGCGCAGCGCCACGTACCGGTTCGCCAGGGCCACGGTGTTGTCGAAGAACGGGCCCGCGGTGCTGCCCGGCTGCCAGTGCAGCGTGATGACGCGGCAGGTGGTGTCGCGGGCGCTCCAGCAGGTGCTCGGACCGTGCGCGTCCCACAGCTTGTTGACGGTGTCGAAGGCGTGCCAGCCGCGCATGTAGGTGCTGGTCGGCGACGAGGCGCCGAACGCGGCGGTGGTGCCGCCCGCGACGTTGGTCTTGGCCGCGGTGGTGACGGTGTAGACCGTGCTGCCCGCGTTGTTGGTCACCCGCCACAGCCCCGAGTCGGCGCTGAACTGGACCCACACCTGGTACATCGAGGTGACGGTCGAGTTGAAGCAGAGCGAGTAGCTGCCGTCGGAGGTGGAGGTGTAACCGGTCGCGTAGGTGGCGGTGGCGGCCGAGGACGTGGTCTTGCCCAGGACCTGGGCCTTCACCCGGCGGCCGGGCAGCCAGGAGCCCGCGGCGTTGGTGTAGGTGAAGCTGCCGGTGGCGCAGATCTGACCCGCGAGCGCCGCGCGGCCCGCGAGGGGTGCGGAGCCGCCGGGGCGCTCGACCGCGGTGGCCGCGGTCTCGGTGATGCCGGCGTGCGAGGTGCCCGGCTTGTCACCGATGGTGAGGGTGGCGGAGCCGTGCGCGGACCGGTCCGGCGCGGGGGCGTCGGGGTTGGTCACGTCGGCTTCGATGTTGGTCGGGCCCGCGGCGAGCGCGGTGACGCCGAACTTGACCGTGCGGCCGCCGGTGGTGAGCTTGAACCGCTGGTCGGCGACCTGGGAGAGGCCGACGGTGCGCGCGGCCGAGAGGCCGGACGAGCCCGCGGCCAGCCGCAGGTTGTCGGGCAGCCGGACGGCGAGCCTGGCCTGGTTCACCTCCACCTGGGAGCGGATGGTGACGGTGACGGTCGCCGACTCGCCCACCGCGGGGAGCCGGTCGATGGCGACGTCGGCGGCGACGCAGCTGGGCTGCGCCTCGGCGTCGCTGGAGGAGGGGAGCTGGAGCGAGCACTGGACGGTGTTCGCGGCCGCGGCCGTGTTCTGCACGAGCAGGGCGGTCGCGCCCGCCGCGACCAGCGCGGCGGAGAGCAGCGCGGGGATCATGGGTTTCATCGCAGGGCACCTTTCGGACGGCGAGACCGCCGTCACCACAGGGGGACGCCCGAAAGAATGACCACCGCTCGTGGCTGAGGGCAATGTCACGGCCCGATGAAATTACTGTCCGTCATATTCCGTGAAATCCTCGACCGTCGAGGGATGTCCGTTCCGCCGTTTGGGGGGCAATTCAACGCGGTACGCACGCCGCTGCCCGGTCACCGAACACCGCCCAGACTGTGGAAACTGTGAAAAGCCCGCGAGCACGTGGCGTAGCTCACCAGTGCCAGCGCGTGCCCACGATGCCCGGCGGCACGTCGCGGCCGAACTGCAGCGTGGTCCGCGAGGGGCCCAGCGGCAGCGAGCCCGCGATGGTCTCGGGCGCGCTGAGGTCGGCCTGCCGGTAGCTGTGGCACCGCGCGGGCGGCTTCCCGGCGAACTCCACCTGCTGGCTGTACCCGGCGGCCCGGCGGAAGAACTGCCGGTAGCAGTAGTCGATCCGGTGGCCGGGGGTCTCCATGACCTCGTACTCGATCACCGCGTGGTCACCGGCGTGCAGCGGCCGGTCCAGCAGCAGTTCCATGGAGATGCGCCCGATCTCCGGCTCGGCGGCCGTCCGGCCGACCCGGCAGAAGCGGACGTCGGTCAGCACGGGCAGCACCACGGGCGCGTGCCCCTGGTACTTGAGCACGCACTTGGTCACGGTGCCGGTCTCGCCGCGCAGCACCAGCCGGGAGCGCACGCCGTGGCCCGCCCGGTCCTCGTCCACGGTGAACAGGTCGTGCGCGTTGGCCAGCACGAAGGTGCCGTCGTCGGGGTCGTCGAACGGGGAGGAGAACACCGGGCTGGTCGCCGGCGCCGGGCGGTTGAGCCAGCGGCCACGCGGGCGCGGCGGGCCGAGCAGGGTGATCAGGGAGGTGACGGGCAGGCCGAGGACCCGCTCGAGCGAGCGCACGGCGCGCAGCGACTCGGGCCGCTCCGGCCGCCGGACGTTGCGCCGCCAGTAGCTCAGCGTGGCCAGGCTGACGTCGACGCCCTGTTCAGCGAGCCGGTGGCGCACCCGGTCGAGGGTCAGGCCGCTCGACGCGATGGCGGCGTCGAGGGCCTCGGCGAAGGTGCCCGAGCGCAGCGCCCTGGTCAGCTCCCGCGAGTGCGCGGTACCGCGAGCGGGCTGTGCGGCTGGGCGGCCGTCCGATGGCGATGACATCCGCGAACCTCCCGGACGGCGGGCGTGCGCACCACTATCTGCACCGCGCTCACGTTTGTCCAGCCCCCGCCACGGGTCCGGGGCAGGTCGATCTTCGTCCGAAAAATCCCGATCGACAGATGTACCAAGCGCTTGGTTGGTCGGTTACAGTGCGTCCTACGACACAGGCGTCGCGCAGCGAGGAGGTAGGGCGCAGGTGACCTCAATCTGGTCCGGTTTGGCGATCGGCGCGGTGTACGCGCTGGTCGGCATCGGCTACAACTTGGTCTTCATCGCGTACACGACCTTCAACTTCGCGCACGCGCAGCTCATGATGTTCGGCGTCTTCGTGACCTACTGGGGCCTGGTGGTCGCCGAGCTCCCGGTCCTGCTGGTGCTGCTCATCGCGGCCGTGGTGGTCGGACTGGTCGCGCTGGTCGAGGAGCTCATCGCGATCCGGCCGGTCAAGGGCATCCACGCCCACCTGGTCACCACGCTGGGCATGGCGACCCTGCTCGACGGGGTCACCCGGCTCATCTGGGGCGACCAGGTGCTCAAGGTGCCGCCCGCGGTGCCCGACGCGACCTGGACCGTCCTGGGCGGTCGGGTCAGCGTGGTCGAGGTCGGGCTGATCGCGTGCGTCATCGCGGTCACCGCCGCCCTGACCGTCTACAGCAGACGGTCGCTCACCGGGCTGGCCATGCTCGCCATGGCCGAGGACCGCGACGCCGCGCTGCTGCGCGGGATCGATGTGAAACGGCTCGCCCTGGGGGTGTTCGTCTTCGCGGGTGTGCTCGCCGGGGCCACCGGCCCGCTGGTGGGGCCCAAGACGTTCGCGGTGGCCACGCTCGGCGCGGCGTTGGCGCTCAAGGGTTTCGTCGCGGTGGCGATCGGCGGCTTCGGCAGCCTGCACGGCGCGCTCATCGGCGGGTTCGTGGTCGGGCTGGTGGAGTCGCTGACCGGGCGCTGGCTGGGCAGCCAGTTCCCGACGATCGCGGTGTTCGCCGTGCTGGTGCTGATCCTGCTGCTCAAACCCGCCGGCCTGTTCGGCACGACCCGGGAGAGGGTGGTCTGACGTGCTCGCACGCATCCTGCGGATCCCGTCCTGGCTGCTGCCGCTGGTGCTCGGGGCGCTGCTGATCGCCGCGCCGTGGCTGGGCATCAGCGCGGGCACCCGGCGGCTGCTGCTGCTGACCTGCGTGCTGGCCCTGGTGGCCAGCGGGCTCAACCTCAGCTTCGGCTACACCGGCGAGCTGGCCTTGGGCCAGACCGCGATGTACGCCACCGGCGCCTACCTGACCGGGTACCTGGCGATCAACTGGGTCAACGACCTGGCCCTGCTGATCCTGGTCGCGGCGGTGGCCGCGCTGCTGGTCGGCCTGGTCTCCGGCGTGCCCGGCCTGCGGCTGGGCGGCTGGTCACTGGCGATGACCTCGTTCTTCCTGGTGCTGCTGGTGCCGCAGTTCCTCGACCTGCTGGAGCGGTTCACCGGTGGCGCGGTCGGCCTGGTCGGCATCCCGGCGCCGGAGCTGTTCGGCTCCCGGCTCGGCCCGCTGGGCTTCTACGTGGTGGTCGCGGTGCTGACCGTGGCCTGGTTCGCGCTGATCCGGAACCTGATCACCTCCCGGCACGGGGTGGCCTTCCAGGTGCTGCGCGAGAGCCCGGTGCTGGCCTCGTCGCTGGGCATCTCGGTGTACCGGATGAAGCTGACCGCCTACGCCGTCGGCGCCATCCCGGCGGGGATCGCGGGCGGGCTGTTCGCCTACGTGGACAAGTACCTCTCGCCGCACTCGTTCGGCTTCACGATGGCCGTGACAGTGTTGGCGGCGAGCATCCTGGGCGGTGCGAAGAGCGTCTACGGCCCGCTGGTCGGCGCGGCCGTCATGCAGTACGGGCCGCTGCGCTCGACCGACTTCGAGCAGTACGCGCAGATCGTCTACGGCATCTTCCTGATCATCGCGGGCACCCTGGTGGCCAACGGGCTCGCCGGGCTGGCCAACCAGGCCATCCGCAGGCTCCGCGCCCGCTACGCGCCGCCCGAGGAGATCCCGCGCAGCACCGACCCGGGCGAACTGCCACCGCTGACCGGCGCGCGGCTGGAGGTCTCCGACGTCCAGAAGAGCTTCGGCGGCCTGCGGGCGCTCGGCGGGGTCAGCCTGACCGCGGAACCGGGGCGGATCACCGCGCTGATCGGCCCGAACGGATCGGGCAAGACCACGCTGCTCAACATGATCTGCGGCTACTACCGCACCGACGCGGGCACGATCCGGGTCGGCGAGCAGGACATCACCGGCGCCGCCACGCACAAGGTCGCGCGAACCGGTGTGGCGCGGACGTTCCAGACACCGCTGTTCCCCGAACACATCACCGTCCGCGAGGCCGTCGCGGCGGGGGTGTACATGCCGCACTACGTCGGGATGCCGTCGTCCATCTTGCGACTGCCGAACTACCGGCGCGCCGCGGCGGCCGACCGCGCCGACGTCGACGCCGTGCTGCGACTGGTCGGCGTGACGCACCTGGCCGACACCGAGGCGGCGTCGCTGCCGCTGGGCACCCGGCGGATGCTGGAGGTGGCCCGCGCCCTGGTGTCCCGGCCGAAGGTGCTGCTGCTCGACGAGGTGGCCTCCGGCCTGGACACCGACGAGATCGAACGCTTGGCCGACCTGGTGCGCGCCATCCGGGACGCCGGCACGGCGGTGATCCTGGTGGAGCACAACTTCGGCCTGGTGCTCTCCCTAGCCGACACGATCTACGTGCTGGCTCAGGGCGAACTCGTCGCCACCGGCACCCCCGCCGAGATCCAGACCCACCCCCGGGTGCTCGCCGAGTACCTGGGCGTCAGCCAGGAGGCCAAGGCATGAGCGAGCTGCTGCGGGTCGAGGGCCTGGCCACCGGCTACGGCGACATCCGCGCGGTCTGGGATGCCACCCTGAGCGTCGCCGAGGGCGAACTCACAGTCCTGTTGGGACGAAACGGCGCGGGCAAGACGACAACACTGCGCGCGATCGCCGGACTGAACAAAGTGGACTCCGGGACAGTGGTCTACCGGGACAGGGACATCACCGGAATGCCCGCGCAGCGAAGGGTGACCGAGGGGATCGCGTTCGTCCAGGAGGGCAAGCGGATCTTCCGACGGCGCACCATCGAGGAGAACCTGCTGCTGGGCGGTTATTCCAGGGGCTTGGGCAAGCGCAAGCTGACGGCCGAGCTGGAACCGGTCTACGAGATGTTCCCCATCCTGGCCGACCGCAAGCACGTGGTGTCCGGACAGTTGTCAGGCGGGCAGCAGCAGATGTTGGCGATCGGACAGGCGCTGATGGCCAAGCCGGCACTGCTGATGCTCGACGAGCCGTCCGGCGGCCTGGCCCCCGCGATCGTGGCGGAAGTGATGGGGAAGGTGGCAGCGCTGAAGAGCACCGGCATCGGGGTGCTGCTGGTGGAACAAGCGGCAGCGGCGGCGCTTGAGGTGGCTGACCGGGTCGTGGTGCTGGACGTCGGACGAGTCGTACTGGACCGGCCGGCGGCAGAGGTGGAGGGGGCGGAGGCGTTGACGGCGGCCTACTTCGGGACTCGGTAGCGGGGGGCTGGCCGGGGCTTTGCTGGCCGGGGGCTTTGCTGGTGAGCCGGGCTCGCTGGCGGGTGTGCTGGTCGCGGCGGGATTTGGTGGTGGTGGCGGCGGCGGGGCTGGTCGCGGCAGGTTTGGCGTGGGCCGGGCTTGCTGGTTGCGGCAGGTTCGTTGGGGGGAGCCGGGTTTGGTGGGGGGCTGGATTGGGTGAACTCGCTTTGTCTGGGGCCCCTAAGAAAAGAGGCGCCGTGGGTAAAGCGGGTGGGAAAGGGATACCCACCGCCTGGGCCAGGCTAGCGCCTCTTTTCTCCCCAGACAAAGCGAGTTCACCCAATCCAGCAGGCGAGTGGGCGGGCGGACTTTGGAGGTTCGAATGCACAGCAAACCCATGCAGGGCAGGCCAGGCAGGCGGCAGCCGCAGCCGCAGCCGCAGCCGCAGCGCCAGGCTACCCAGAGGCGGGTAGCCGGGCACCAATTCCCTTCTTTGCATCTCCCCGCTGGAAGGTGAGTGAAGGCCGACCCGGCTGGTTCCGCCGGCCCCGCTACGGATGCTCGATCTAGTGGACTCGCTTCGTGTGGGGGGAGAGCACCGCTAAACTTGCCGGTGGTGGGGAATGCCCTTCACCCGCCCTTTTTTCACCACCGCGGTG
>NZ_BSTR01000058.1 GCF_030269645.1 Actinokineospora sp. NBRC 105648
GCTTCGTGTGGGGCCCCTAGAGCACCGCGGTGGAGAGAAAAGGGCAGGTAAGGGCATCCCCACCCACGGCAAGTTTAGCGGCACTCTCCCCCCACACGAAGCGAGTCCACCAGATCGAGCATCCGTAATGGGACTTGCGTACCAGCGAGGTCGGCCTATCCGCTGCGGCTGGTGGTGGCGGGAGGAAGAGAAGGGAAGAGGGAAAGGGAGGGGTGTGAAAGGGAGGGAGGGAAGGGCGGAGGGAGGGGGCAGGGGAGGAGGGCGAGTTCTGGTTCTTGCCTCATGTCGTTCTGCGTGTCCCGTAGGTCACATCACGGGTCGCTGACGCACAGCCGCTGCAAAGGGAAGGCACAACGGGCGCTCAGCGCCGAGGCCGACTGTTGTGCCCATGACAGCGACACTGCTCACGACGGACCGGCCCGTGGCCGGTGCGGTCGATCTCGGGTCGGGCGAGGTGCTGCTCGACGTGGTTGTTCCCGTGTACAACGAGGAAGACGATCTGGAGACCTGCGTTCGGACGCTGCGCGCGTACCTCGCGGTCTCGGTTCCCTACCGGTTCCGGATCACCGTGGCTGACAACGCCTCCACCGACGCCACCCCGCAGATCGCTCGGCGGTTGGCCGCCGAGTTGCCCGAGGTCGAGGTGGTGCGGTTGGCCGAGAAAGGCCGTGGTCGGGCCCTCAAGACCGTGTGGTTGGCCTCGGATGCCGCCGTGTTGGCCTACATGGATGTCGACTTGTCCACCGATCTCTCCGCGCTGGACGTGCTCGTTGCGCCGCTGTTGTCCGGGCACTCGGACCTGGCCATCGGTTCGCGGCTGGCTCGGGGGGCGCGGGTTGTGCGTGGGGCCAAGCGCGGGTTCATCTCCCGCTGCTACAACCTGATCCTCCGCACTGTCCTCAAAGCGCGGTTCTCGGACGCGCAGTGCGGGTTCAAGGCGATTCGGGCTGATGCGGCGCAGGCGTTGTTGCCGCTGGTCGAGGACACGGCCTGGTTCTTCGACACCGAACTGCTCGTGCTGGCCCAGCGGTGCGGGCTGCGCACCTACGAGGTCCCGGTCGACTGGATCGATGACCCTGATTCCTCTGTGGACATCGTGGCCACGGCGATCGCCGATCTGCGTGGTGTCGCTCGGATGCGTCGCTCCGCCTCCCGCAAGGCGGCCGTTCGGCCGCGTTCCCTGCCCGTTGCCGCCTGAGGAGAGACCGCTATGACCACCCTGCTTTCCGCTCCGCCCAAGCATTCCGCCGACCAGCCGATGGCGACGCCGCCCGTTGGCCGTGTTCGCAGGCTGGTGCGTGGTCCGCTTGACCAGCCCGCGTTCGTCCGGCCTGCCGCGATGGCGTTGCTCGTCGCGACTGCGGTGCTCTACCTGTGGGATCTCACCGCTTCCGGCTTCGGCAACGGTTTCTACGCCGCCGCCGTGCAGGCCGGGACGCAGAGTTGGAAGGCGTGGCTCTTCGGTTCGCTCGACGCGGGTAACGCGATAACGGTGGACAAACCACCAGGCGCGCTGTGGGTGGCGACGGCGTTCGCGCGGGTGTTCGGGTTCTCCAGTTTCACCGTGTTGGCACCGCAGGCGTTGATGGGGGTGGCCTCGGTCGGACTCCTGTACGCGACCGTCAAGCGCACCAACGGGCCGGTGGCCGGGTTGATCGCCGGGGCGGCGCTCGCACTGACACCGGTGGCGGTGCTCATGTTCCGCTTCAACAACCCGGACGCCTTGCTGGTGTTGCTCTTGGTCGCCGCCGCGTACTGCGTGGTGCGAGCACTGGACAAGCCGAAGTGGCTGATGCTGGCCGGTGCGCTGATCGGGTTCGCGTTCCTGACCAAGATGATGCAGGCGTTCCTGGTGCTGCCCGCGTTCGCGCTGGTCTACCTGGTCGCCGGTCCGACCGGCGTGGGCAAGCGCGTGCTGCACCTGCTCGGCGCGCTGGCGACGATGGTCGTCTCCGCCGGGTGGTACGTGGCGCTGGTCGAGCTGTGGCCCGCCGACAGCAGGCCGTACATCGGCGGCTCGACGAACAACAGCCTGCTGGAGCTGGCCCTGGGCTACAACGGCCTGGGCCGCGTCCTCGGCGGTGACGGCAACGGCGGCGGCGGGGACGGGTCCACCGGTTTCGGTGGCTCGACCGGGATCACCCGCATGTTCAACTCCGCGTTCGGCGGTGAGATCTCCTGGTTGTTGCCCGCCGCGTTGATCGCCCTGGTCGCCGGGCTGTGGTTCACCCGTCGGGCGCCGCGCACTGACCGGACCCGTGCGTCGCTGCTGCTCTGGGGCGGCTGGCTGCTGGTGACCGGCCTGGTCTTCAGCTACATGGGCGGTACGACCCACCCGTACTACGCGGTGGCCATGGCGCCCGCGCTCGCCGCGCTGGTGGCCATCGGCGGGCGGGAGCTGTGGCGGGGCCGCGCGCTGTTCGCGCCCCGGGCGGCCCTGGCGACGATGGTGGCGGCGACCGCGACCTGGGACTACGTCCTGCTCGCCCGCTCCGCGGACTTCCTGCCCTGGCTGAAGTTCGTCATCGGTGCCCTCGGCATCGGCGTGACGACGGTGCTGCTGGTCGGCGCGCCGCAGGCCCGCAAGGCCTTGGCGGTCCTGGTGGCGGCGGCCGTGTTGGCCCTGGGCCTTGGCGGCACGGCGTGGGCGGTGAGCACGGCGGGCCAGGCCCACACCGGCTCGATCCCCACCTCCGGCCCCACGTCCAGCGCCATGGGCGGCGGCGGCCAACGCGGCGGCACCCCGCCGGCCGGCACCGGTGGTCCCGGCGGCACCCAGCCCGGCACCGGCACCGGCAGCGGAACTGACACCGGCACCGGCGCGACCGGCACCGATCCGACCAGCACCGGCGCCCCGGGCTCGGCGGACACCGGCTCGACCGGCACCGGCTCCACGGACACCGGCACCACCACCCGATCGGGTGGCATGGACGGTGGTTCGGCCAACAGCGAGTTGACCGCGCTGCTCTCCGGCAGCACCACCAAGTGGGCCGCCGCTGTCTCCGGCGCCCAGACCGCGGCGAGCCTGGAGTTGGCCACCGGCAAGGCCGTCATCGCCATCGGCGGCTGGAGCGGCACCGACGACGCGCCCACCCTGGCCCAGTTCCAGGCGGCCGTGGCCAACGGCGAGATCAGCTACTTCATCAGCGGCGGCGGCCAGGGCGGCGGCCCCGGTGGCGGGGGTTCCTCGACCACCGAGATCGCCACCTGGGTGCAGGCCAACTACACCGCCACCACCGTCGGCGGCTCCACGGTCTACGACCTGACCGGCTGAGCCACCCCCAGATCCCGCCCGGCGGCCCGCGCCTCCCCAGCGCGCCGCCGGGCGGTTTCGCGCGTGTGGACAGAAGGTGGTCAACCCGCCCGTGGGCACGGCACCGCGCGCGCGGACGGCTTACCGTCGGTGACGGCCGACCGCCGGTCGTCACCGAGGAAAAGGAGTTCCACCATGGAAACCGAACTACCCGGGCCGCCCGGGCGGCCGTGACCACCTGCCCCGGTGGCGTGCCGCCGTCGACCGGGCGATGATCATGCTCAGTCGACGGCGAGAGGGGTGGCCATGCGACTTCCGAGTGAGCTGGTGGCCGAGTCCCTGATGGCCTACCTGACCGAGGAAGACCGCGCGCACGTGGTCGGTCTGGGACCGCTGCGCACGTTCGCGCCCGGTGAGGTGCTGCTGCGCCAGGGGGACCCGACCGACCACGTGCTGCTCCTGCTGCACGGCTGGGTCCGGGTGTCGGCGACCGGCGCCGACGGGCAGGTCGTGCTGCTGGCCTTCCGGGGCCCCGGCGACGTCCTGGGCGACCTGGCCGCGCTGCACGACGGCTGGGTGCGGATGGCCAACGTGGACTCCCTCGACGAGGTGTCCGCGGTGTGGCTGCGCGCCGAGCAGTTCGGCAGGCTGATCGCGCAGCGCCCGGGGGTGGCGCTGGCGATGATCAAGCAGTTGGCCGCGCGGCTGCAGGAGGCCCAGCACGCCCGCGCCGACGTGGCCATGATGGACGTGACCAAGCGGGTGGCGGCCTACCTGCTCTGGCTCTCCAGCACCTACGGCTCCCGCACCGAGGCCGGTGTCGTGCTGAGCATGCCGTTCACCCAGCAGGACGTGGCGAACCGGGTCGGTGCCTCGCTGCGCGCGGTCGCCCGCGCCTTCGCCGTGCTGCGCGACCGCGGGATCGTGGTGAACACCCGCCGCCAGACCGTCATCGCCCGGCCCGCGGTGCTCCGCGCGTTCGTCGGCGACATGCCAAATGGCATGGTCTGAGCACGCCACACGTCATCGCCCCGGCCCGCTGGCCGGGGCATTCTTGTCTCGCGGGTCGGTGAATCTCCTGGAGGGGGGATCGAGATGAGAATGCTGATGACAGTGAGCTCGGTGGCGCGAATGGGATTCTGGCTCTTCGTCGCGGGCTTCGGTTCGGGCCTCGTGGTCGCCGGGCTGTAGCGAGCGGAATCCATTCTCGCTTGGCCGGTACCGCCACACGAAGGAAAAACCATCAGGCGCGGGGCTCGACCCTGCGCCGGAACAGGGAGGAGGTGGTCGCCGTGGAGAGTCACTCGATCATGGCCTGGGTGCTGAGCACCCTCGCGCTGCTGCTGGTCTGAGGGGTGGCGGACCCGGTGGGCGCCGGGTCCAGCCGATTACCTTCGCGGTCACCACATTACCCCGGTGGCCAACTGGAGAAAAATGTGGGGGTGTGACCGGTGGCCCGCGGGAGAATCCGCGGGCCACCCGTCGCCGCGCGCATTCACGGATCGGGTTGTCCACGATCTGTCCATTGATGCGCGGTCCGAACCGGCCTGTCCCTGGTAACGGGTGGGGCCGTTCTGCGATGCTGGGAATCGGAGGAGGAATCCATGACGAAGGTGGTGGGTGTGCAGATCGCCGACGTGGTCAGCGAGCTCAAGGAGATCCGGCGCGGTCGCGGGGTGCGCTCCGACGACCTGCACACCCGGGTCGGCGGCGCGCTGCGGATGGCCTGCGGGATCACCGGCATGGACGACCCGGCCCTGGTGCGGCGCAAGCTGGTGCTGCAGCTGACGCACCTGAGCGCCCGGCTGCCCACCGACCTGCAGACCGCCGCGCTGGCCGCGCTCGGGCTGCACAAGGAGGCCGACGGCGGCTTCCTCGACCAGCGCATCGACTGGCTGGCCACCCGCTTCGACCGCGACCCGCGCACCGCCCGCAGGCGGGTGGACAGCGCCTTCCAGCTGCTCGCCGAGCTGCTCTACGACGTGGGCATGCGCGACCGCAAGGCGGGCTCGTACTCCCCGGACGGCTGGTACGTCGAGTCGCTGCACGCCGCGCTGCGGCTGGACCTGGACACCCCGACGCTGACCGAGCAGCGCCAGATCGTGGCCGCGGTCGACGAGCTCGACGAGCTGGTGCTGTCCCTGAGCGCCCCGCGCGACCAGGCGATGCCCGAGGGCCAGGTGATCCGCGCGGAGATCGCCTACGGCGGCGAGATCGTCGAGGAGCAGCGGGTCTCCTCCAGCCACACCCGGTTCATCGTGCGGCTGCCCAGCCCGCTGAGCCTGGGGCAGCGGCACGACTACAGCATCAAGTTCACCTCGTACCCGCGGTCGTGGATGCGGCCGTACTACGTGTTCACCCCGCTGCGCCGGTGCGAGGACTTCTCGGTGCGGGTGCGCTTCGACCCGGCGAACCCGCCGACCCAGGTGTGGCGGATCAGCGGGCTGCCCGCCAAGGCGTTCGAGGACTTCGTCCCGGGCGAGGAGCAGCTGAAGATCGACCGGGTGGGTGACATCGCCCTGGAGTTCCACGACCTGCAGCAGGGCCTGAGCTACGGGTTGCAGTGGCGGGAACCGAACGGGTGATCCCGTCCGGGCCGGGCAGTCCCGCGTAGACGTCCACTGTGGACGATGAGTCGCCGCAGGACCGCCACCCAGGGCCGCGCGGTGTCGGCGGCGGGCGAGTCGGCACCGACCGGTGTCGCGCTGCCGGTGGACGTGCCGATCGCCGTGGCCGAGACCCAGGCCTCCGGTGACTTCGCGATCAAGGCCAGTGGCCAGTCCCCGGCCCCCACCGGCGACCGGTGGGGGCCGAACGGCGGTTCAGGCGAACTCGGGCAGCCGGGCGGCGACCGCCGCCGGGGCGGGCATCGCGGCGATCTCCTCGGCCAGGCCCCGCGCGGCGAGGGCGGTCGCCCGGTCGTCGAGCAGCGTGGCCGCCGCCCCGGTGATCGAACCGGCGGAGACCTCCTCGCGGGTCAGAGCCCGGCCCGCGCCGATCCCCACCACGGCGTCGGAGTTGGTGAACTGGTCGGCCCCCTGCGGCAGGAACAGCTGCGGCACACCGGCTGCCGCGGCGCCGAGCGTGGTGCCCGCGCCGCCGTGGTGGACCACCAGGTCGACCCGGGGGAGCAGGTCGGCCTGCGGCACCCACGACTGGACCGTGACCCGGTCCGGCAGCGGGCCCAGGCCCGCCGCGTCGACGGTCGGCCCGGTCGCGACCAGCACGTGCACGCCGGTGGCGGCCAGACCGTCGATGGCCGCGCGGAGCACGCCGGGGCTGCCGAAGGCCGTGCCCAGGGTCAGGTAGACCAGCGGTCTGCCGGTCAGCGGCAGCTCGCCCGGCTCGGAGAAGGCCACCGGGCGCAGCGGCAGCCGGTCGGCTGAACCGTCCAGGAAAGCCTTGTCCTGCAAGGAAGGCGGGAAGATGTCGAGGTAGACCTGCCCGGCGACGAGGCCGGGGGAGAACTCGTAGGGCGCGACGCCGTGCCGGGCCGCCACCTCGCTCAGGTCCGCGGGCCACCCCGCGCGGCCGAACCCGTGGCAGATCGACGGGATCCCGGCCGCCCGGGCGGCGATGTCGGCCCCGGCGTTGGCCGCGCCCCAGACGACCAGGTCCGGCCGGTGCCGGGCGAGCACCGGCGCCAGGTCGGTCGCGATGCCGTCGGGCAACCGGTCGCCGAACACGGCCGCGGCCAGCCGCCCGGCCTCCGCGCCGGTGAGCTCGGCGGGGTTGGGCCGGTGCCCGGCGGCCTCCACGAACGCCGTCCAGACCGGTGTCCCGGCCGACTCCGGCTCGAAGCCCAGGGTGGCTAGGGTGCGGTGGAAGCTCTCGTGCGTGGCGAAGACGACCTGGTGCCCGTGCGCCTTTGCCGCGATGGCGAGGGGGAGCATGGGGTAGGTGTGACCGTGCGCGGCGAGGGAGCTGAAGAGGATCTTCACAAGATCCACCCTACGGTCGCGCGGGGCGTTCGACCGGCCGTGCTCAGATGGTGGTGGCGACTACCCGGCGGTCACGTCGCCGGGCGCGGGGTCCCCGGGTGACACGGCCACGATCTCCCTGCGGGACAGGCAGAAGGACCCCGGGTGGCAGGCGGGTGGATCCGCCAACCGCCCGGGGCCGATCGGTCTAGGCGAACTCCGGCAGCCGCTTGGCGACGTCCTCCGGCGTGGGCATGGTGGCGATGTCCGCGGCCAGCGCCGCCACCGCCTCCGCGACGTCGGTGTCGGTGAGCAGTGCCGTGGCGTTCTCGGTGATCCGCTCCGCCGTGGTGTCCGCGGGCAGCAGCTGCCTGCCCGCGTTGAACCCGGTCACCGCCTCGGCGTTGGTGAACTGGTCGGCCCCCTGCGGCAGGAACAGCTGCGGGACGCCCGCGCCCGCCGCCCCCAGCGTGGTGCCCGCGCCGCCGTGGTGGACGACCAGGTCCACGTGCGGGAGCAGGTCGGCCTGCGGCACCCAGGACTCGATGGTCACGTTCGCGGGCGGCTCGCCCAGCGCGGCGACGTCGACCGTGGGCCCCGCGGCCACCAGCACCCGGGCGCCGGTCGCGGCGAGCGCGTGGATGGCGGTGCGCAGCACCTCGACGCTGCCGAAGGAGGTGCCCAGGGTCAGGTAGACGATCGGCTCGCCCGGCTCGGTGACCCAGCCGGGCAGCTCACCCGGGTCGGCGAAGGCGACCGGGCGCAGCGGCACCCGCCGCGGCGCCGCGGTGGCCGCCGGGTCCTGGATCGAGAGTGGGTAGATGTCCAGGAGCGCGTCACCGCGGCCGCGGCCGTGCTCGACGTCGTAGTCGACCCCGGCGGCCTCGGCCAGCGGGACGATGTCGGCCAGCAGGGCGCTGAGCTGCCCGGCGGGCACGCCGCGGCCGATGCCGTGGCAGACCGCCGGGATCCCGGCGGCCTTGGCCGCGATCCCGGCGCCCGGGCAGGCCGACTCGTAGACGACCAGGTCCGGCGCCCGTTCGGCGAGCACCGGGCGCAGGTCGGCGATGAAGCTGCTGGGCAGGACCACGCCGAACACCCGGGAGATGATGCGCCGCATCTCCTCGGGCGAGCGGCTCTGCATCTCGGCCGGGCTGACCGGGCCGCCCGCGACCTCGACGAACGCGCCGCCGATGTCGCGCCCGGCGGCGACGGTGTCGAACCCCAGCCGGGCCAGCGTGGGGTGGAAGTTCTCGCCCGTGGCGTAGGTGATGCTGTGCCCCTGGGCCTTCGCGGCGACCGCCAGGGGGAGCAGGGGGTAGGTGTGACCGTGTGCGGGGATGCTGCTGAACAAGATCTTCACGAAACCCACCGTAGAGAGAAACGGTGCGCCGCCGCGCCGGAAATCGCCCAGTTCGGTGGTTGGTCCGAAAATGATCTCCGGGTCAGCGCGCGTCCGGCGGCAGGTCGGCCGGGTCGCCCAGCGGCCAGACGAGCGGGTCCGGGCCCAGCGCGGTCAGCTCGCGCAGCTGCAGCACGCACCACGGCGACACGGTGCGCGCCCCGGAGAGCGCGGCCGCGGTGAACTCCGCCCACGGCAGCCACTCCACCGCGTCCACCTCGTCCGGGTTGGGCACCGGCTCGTCGTCGACCACGACCCGGTAGACCGGGCACATCTCGTTCTCCACCACGCCGTCCAACTCGGCCCGGTAGCGGAACCGCGGCAGGACCAGCTCCACCTTGTACGGTCCGGTCAGCCCCAGCTCGTCGGCGAGCCTGCGGGCCACGGCGTCCATCGGCGGCTCGCCGGGCGCGGGGTGCCCGCAGCACGAGTTCGTCCACACGCCGGGCCAGGTCTTCTTGTGCGCCGCGCGCCGGGTGAGCAGGAAGCGCCCGTCGCGGTCGAACACGTAGCTGGAGAACGCCAAGTGCAGCGGGGTGTCGGCGTGGTGGACGGTCGCCTTGTCGGCCAACCCGATGCCGTGGCCCGCCTCGTCCAGCAACCGCACCCGCTCGGAGATCGTCACCGGACCACTGTGCCGCCCGGCCCGCCCCGGGGCAAACCGGGGCGGGCCGGGCGGGCGGCTACAGCTCGTGCGGGGCGTCGATCCCGAGCAGGCCCAGCCCGAGGGTGAGCACGTCCGAGGTCACCCTGGTCAGCACCAGCCGCGAGGCGCGCACGGCCGGGTCGACGTCCGGCTTGAGGATCGGGCAGGTGTCGTAGAACGTGGTGAACACCGCGGCCAGCTCGTAGAGGTAGCCGCACAGCTTGTGCGGGGCGTAGGACTCGGTGGTCGCGGTCAGCGCCCCGGGCAGCTGCAGCAGCTTCAGCGCCAGCACGCGCTCGGCGGGCTCGGTGAACAGCACCTCGCCCGCGGGCTCCTGCTCGGCCTTGCGCAGCACCGAGTGCGCGCGCGCGTTGGCGTACTGCAGGTAGACCGACGTGTTGCCCTCGGTGGCCAGCATCCGCGCCCAGGTGAAGGTGTAGTCCTTCTCCCGGTCGTTGGACAGGTCGGCGTACTTCACCGCGCCGATGCCCACCGCCCGGGCCACCTCGGCCTGCTGCGCACTGTCCAAAGAGGACCGTTCGGCCACCGTCGCGGAGGCCTGCTCGACCGCCTCGGACAGCAGGTCGACCAGCTTCACCGAGGCGCCCGCCCGGGTGCGGATGGTCTTGCCGTCCTCGCCCAGGATGGTGCCGAACCCGATGTGCACGGCCGTCTGGTCCTCGGTCAGGTAGCCCGCCTGCCGGGACGCGGCGAAGACCATGTCGAAGTGCTGCGCCTGCGGGGTGCCGACCACGTAGAGCAGGTCGGTCATGCCGCGCTCGTCCACCCAGTAGCGGACGGTGGCCAGGTCGGTGCTCGCGTAGCCGTAGCCGCCGTCGGACTTGCGCACGATCAGCGGCAGCGGCTCGCCCTCGCGGTTGGTGAACCCGGGCGGGAACACGCACACCGCGCCGTCGCTGACCTGGGTGAGCCCCTTGCCCTCCAGGTCGGCGATGACCTCGTCGAGGTAGGGGTTGTAGAAGCTCTCGCCGTAGGTGTCCGCGGGGGTCAGCTCGACGCCGAGCAGCCCGTAGACCTTCTGGAAGTGCCGGGTGGACTCCTCGACCAGCACCCGCCACAGCGCCAGCGTCGGCTCGTCGCCGCCCTGCAGCGCCACCACCCGGGCCCTGGCCCGGTCGGCGAAGTCCGGGTCGGCGTCGAACTTCTTGCGGGCCTCCTGGTAGAAGCCGTTGAGGTCGTGGATCGAGTGCTCGCCCTCGGGGGTCCAGCCGTTGTCCAGCAGGTGCTCGATGAGCATGCCGAACGGGGTGCCCCAGTCGCCGAGGTGGTTGTGCGGGGTCACCTCGTGCCCGGCGAAGCGCAGCAGCCGCAGGATCGCGTCGCCGATGATCGACGAGCGCAGGTGCCCGATGTGCATCTCCTTGGCCACGTTCGGGCTGGAGTAGTCCAGCGCGAACCGGCGCGGGGCGCTCACCGCGGGCACGCCGAGCCGGTCGTCGCCGAGCAGCTCGGCCGCGCGCCCGCGCAGCCAGTCGTCGCGCAGCCGCAGGTTGATGAAGCCGGGCCCGGCGATCTCCGGGGTCTCCAGCATGTCCGCGGCGTCGAGGTTGGCCACAATGGCCTCGGCCACCTCGCGCGGCTTGCGCCCGAGCTTCTTGGCCAGGCTCATCGCCGCGTTGCACTGGTAGTCGGCACCCTCGCGGGTGGACGGTCGGATGACGGCCTCCGCCGGGGTGACCACCAGGTCCAGCCCGCGGCGCAGCGCCTCGGCCACCCGCGTGCCCAGTTCGAGTCCGACATCTCCGTGCGCCACCCTGGCACCTCCTCGTGTTGACGAGTCGAGTATTCCAGGGGGCGCACGGAGCGTGACTCAGCAGGTGGAGCGCTGGGCCCTCCCGGCGAACCGCGCCTCGAGGAAGGCGAACTCCTCGGGGAACGCCGCGACCGCGCCGCCGACGTGCGTCGGGGCCAGGTTCGTGGAGAACTTCACGTTCGCCCCCTTGGCGCACCAGCGCTGCACCAGCCCCTTGCCCACGCCGTAGGGGATCACGTCGTCGAGCAGCGAGTGGGTCACCAGGACCGGCGCGGTGGGCTTGGCGTTCCCGATGAGCTGTTCGGTCACGATCGTCCGGAACGGCTCCTGGCCGAGCAGCTGGTCGATCGGGCGACCGTCCGCGGTGAACGACCTCGTCTGGGCGAAGGCGAACCTGGGGATCGAGTCGAACAGGCACTGTCCCTTGACCTCGGCCAGGAACTGCTTGCCCTTGGCGTTGAGGTACGGGCCGACGTCGATGCCGTACGCGGCCTCCAGCCCGGCCACCGCGTACCCGACGAACGCCGCGTACAGACCACCGTCGAGGGACTTGCCCACCGCGGCCAGGTCGGCGGGCACCGCGCCCGCGGCCACCCCCGCCAGCTTCAGCTCGGGGGCGTAGGTCGGGGCCAGCTCGGCCGCCGCCGCGGCCGCCCCGCCGCCCTGGGAGTAGCCGGCCACCGCGACCGGGCCGTGGTCGGGCAGGTTCGCCGCGGGCAGCCGCTGGGCGGCCCGGATGCCGTCGAGCACGGCGGTGCCCTGCACGACCCGCGACATGTACGTGTGCACGCCCGGGGTGCCCAGGCCCTGGTAGTCGGTGAGCACGACGGCCCAGCCCCGGGTCAGCAGGCCCGCGACGAACAGGCCCTCGTACTCGGTGCCCGCCGCCAGCTGCCGCGAGGGCGCGCACTGGTCGCCCAGGCCCTGGGTGCCCACCGCGTAGCCGATCACCGGGCGCTCGCCCGACCCGGTCCACGCCTTGCGCGGGGTGATCACCGTGCCGGTCACCGCGATGGCGGCGCCGGTGCGGTCGGTGGAGCGGTACATGATCCGGTTGACCGTCCCGTCGGCCCGGACGAGCTTGGTCGGGTCGATGAAGAAGTCGGCGGGTTGGGACCGGACGACGTCGCCGTTGGCGGCGGGCAGGGTCGCGGGCGGGGTGTAGAAGTCGCCCTCCTGGGCGCCCGCGCTGGGCACCGCGACGACGGCCGCGGTCAGCGCCGCCGCGACACCCGCGACCACCGCTGCCGAGCGCCGCCTTCGGTTGACTGGCATGTGTTCTCCTCCGACCTGGTGCACCTGTGAACCGGCGTGGAGGGGTGAAGTTACCGATAAGTAGATTCACGGTGCCGGCGGTTACAACCAGGTTTGTCCGCGATGACAGTCCCGGTCGCCGCGCGGGTGGCTCGGGTCTCTTGGCCCGGACGAGCCGCGGAGGCCGTCACCGGGTGACGGCCTCCGCGGAATGGGAGCCACCTGCAGGGGTCGGGGCTCCGTCGGTCGAGTCCTGGGCGAGCGGGTCCTGGGCGAGCGGGATAGGCGCGGTGGTGGCGTCGCCGCCACCACCGTCGCCACGTCCCCGGCCCGCGGGCCGCGCGGGGGTCGGCCACACCGTGCAGGGTGCCCGGGCTCCAGCCCTCGTCGAAGTTGGCCGGACGGTCGGGTGGCGTTCCCCTCGCGTGGAACGATGTCAGTATTTGTTAACCACCGTGAACTTCACAAGACATCGGGGTGGTGGTGTTTTTCCCGTTCCCAGTTGCCCACCGCGGGCTCCCGATGCCGCGAACGCGGCGAAGTCCCTGGGGCGCTTGACCATTGGGCCGCCGAGCGGCTCGGGTGCCGAGACAATCCAGTGTATCCCGGCGTGGCGGGCCGCCGTCAAGCCGAACACCGGTGTGATGGTCCTGAGTGGACAGTCGGATCAGAGCGTCGGAACCGGGTATCCGCTCGTCAGCTCAATGGGACCACCCTGGTCCATTGGATTCACGTTTTGCCCGGTCCGGTCCGGCTCGTCGGACCGGTTCAATTCGCCGTATTCCGCGAGCGACCGTTACAGGCTGTTCCCCCGACAGCGGTTGCGCTGGTCGGGCCGCGCTGCCAGCATGCGAGGGCCACCGGTTCAATGGGGCAGACCTGGTCCTTTGCGGAGGGGAGCCGGAGTTCATGTCGGACACCGCGGCGCGGCCGCCGCTGTCGCTGGCCCGGCTCCGCGAGCTGGTCGGGGCCGGTCAGGTCGACACCGTCCTGGTCGCGATGACCGACATGCAGGGCAGGCTGCAGGGCAAGCGCTGCTCCGCCCGCTTCTTCCTCGACGAGGTCGTCGACCACGCCACCGAGGCCTGCGACTACCTGCTCGCGGTGGACGTGGAGATGAACACCGTCGCCGGGTACGCCTCCTCGTCCTGGGAGCGCGGCTACGGCGACTTCGTGCTGCGCCCCGACCTGGCCACCCTGCGGCTGCTGCCCTGGCACGAGGGCACCGCGCTGGTCCTGGCCGACGTCGAGCTCGTCGCGGGCGGGCCGGTCACCGTCTCCCCGCGCCAGGTCCTGCGCCGCCAGCTCGACCGCCTCGCCGAGCGCGGGCTCACCGCGCACGTCGGCACCGAGCTGGAGTTCCTGCTCTTCGACGACACCTACGAGCAGGCCTGGCGCGCCGGCTACCACGGGCTCACCCCGGCCAACCAGTACAACGTCGACTACTCGCTGCTGGGCACCGGCCGGGTCGAGCCGGTGCTGCGCGCGATCCGGCTGGGCATGGCGGGCGCGGGCCTCTACGTCGAGTCGGCCAAGGGCGAGTGCAACCCCGGTCAGCACGAGATCGCCTTCCGCTTCACCGAGGCCCTGGCCACCTGCGACAACCACGGGATCTACAAGACCGGGGCCAAGGAGATCGCCGCCGCGCACGGGCGCAGCCTCACCTTCATGGCCAAGTACGACCAGCGCGAGGGCAACTCCTGCCACATCCACCTCAGCCTGCGCGGTACCGGCGGCGAGCTGGTCATGGCGGGCGACGGCGAGCACGGGTTCTCCCCGCTGACCCGGCACTTCATCGCCGGACAGCAGGCCTGCCTGCGCGAGCTGACCTACTGGTTCGCGCCGAACGTCAACTCCTACAAGCGCTTCGCCGACGGCTCGTTCGCCCCGACCGCCATCGCGTGGGGCGTGGACAACCGCACCTGCGCGCTGCGCGTAGTCGGCCACGGGCCCTCGCTGCGGGTGGAGAACCGGGTCCCCGGCGGCGACGTCAACCCGTACCTGGCGGTCGCCGCGATGATCGCCGCGGGCCTGCACGGCATCGACAACGAGCTGCCGCTGGAGCCCGCGCACACCGGCAACGCCTACACCTCAGACAAACCGCGCGTCCCCAGCACCCTGCGGGAAGCGGCCGACCTGCTGGCCGGGAGCGCCGTCGCCCACGAGGCGTTCGGCACCGAGGTGGTCGAGCACTACCGCAACGCCGCGACCGTGGAGCAGCGCGCCTTCGACGCGGCCGTCACCGACTGGGAGCGCGTGCGTGGCTTCGAACGGCTCTGACCGCCCCCCGGTCATCGGGATCACCACCTACCTCGAACCGGCCACCTTCGGCATCTGGGAGACCGACGCCGCCGTGCTGCACCGGGTCTACCTGGACTGCGTGCGCGCCGCGGGCGGCAACCCGGTGCTGCTCGCCCCGATCGGCGACTGGCGGGCCGGGACCATCGACTGGCTCGACGGCCTGGTGCTCTCCGGCGGCCCCGACATCGACCCCCGGCACTACGGTGCCGCGCCGCACCCCACGACCGGGACCCCGCAGCCCGCCCGCGACGCCGCCGAGTTCGCCCTGCTGGACGCGGCCATCGCGATCGGGCTGCCGGTCCTGGCGGTCTGCCGGGGCATGCAGCTGCTCAACGTCGCCCTCGGCGGCACCCTGCACCAGCACACCCCCGAGGTGGTGGGTAGCACCGACCACCAGCCGCAGGTCGCCACCTTCGGCAAGACCCACCTCACCGTCGACCCGCGCTCGGCGCTGGGCGCCGTGCTCGGCGCGTCGGTGCCCGCGCTGTGCCACCACCACCAGTCCCTGGACAAGGTCGCCGACGGCCTGCGGGTCGTGGCCACCGCGGCCGACGGCACCGTCGAGGCGGTCGAGCTGGCCGGGGCCCGGTTCGTGCTGGGCGTGCAGTCGCACCCCGAGCAGAACGCCGACGACGTCCGCCTGTTCGCCGCGCTGGTGCGCGCCGCCTGCCAGAGGAGAGGAACCCGGTGACCGCCTTCGCCGTCGTCAACCCGGCCACCGAGGAGGTCGTCGAGCACGTCGAGCTCCTCGGCGTGGACCAGGCCGACGCCGCCATCGCCCGCGCGCACGCCGCGCTGCCCGCCTGGCGCGCGGTGGCCCCGGCCGACCGCGCCCGGCTGCTGCGCCGCTTCGCCGACGCCGTCGACGCCGACCTTGAGCACCTGGCCCGGCTGGAGGTGGCCAACGCCGGGCACACCATCGGCAACGCCCGCTGGGAGGCGGGCAACGTCCGCGACGTGCTGCACTACTACGCGGCCACCCCGGAGCGCCTGTTCGGCAGGCAGATCCCGGTGGCGGGCGGGGTGGACATCACCTTCGCCGAGCCGCTGGGCGTGGTCGGGGTGATCGTGCCGTGGAACTTCCCGATGCCGATCGCGGCCTGGGGCTTCGCGCCCGCGCTGGCCACCGGCAACACCGTGGTGCTCAAGCCCGCTGAGCTGACCCCGCTCACCGCGTTGCGGCTGGCCGAGCTGGCCCGTCAGGCGGGCGTCCCCGAGGACGTGTTCCAGGTCCTGCCGGGCGCCGGGGCGGTGGTGGGGGAGCGGTTCGTGACCCACCCGCTGGTGCGCAAGGTCGTGTTCACCGGGTCCACCGAGGTCGGCAAGCAGGTCATGGCGGGCTGCGCCGACCAGGTGAAGCGGGTGACCCTGGAGCTCGGCGGCAAGAACGCCAACATCGTCTTCGCCGACGCCGACCTGGCCAAGGCCGCGGCCACCGCGCCCTACGCGGTGTTCGACAACGCGGGCCAGGACTGCTGCGCCCGCTCCCGGATCCTGGTGCAGCGCACCGCCTACGACGAGTTCATGGCGCTGTTCGAGCAGGCCGTCAAGGGGGTGGTCGTCGGCGACCCCGGCGACGAGGCCACCGAGATGGGCCCGCTGGTCTCGGCCGCCCACCGCGACCGGGTCGCGTCCTATGTGGACGGAGCGCCGGTGGCCTGCCGCGGCCACGCCCCCGACGGCCCCGGCTTCTGGTTCCCGCCGACCGTGCTCGGGCCGGTCCCGGCCGACCACCGCGCGGTCACCGACGAGGTCTTCGGCCCGGTCGTGGCGGTGCTGCCGTTCGACGACGAGGCCGAGGCGGTGCGGATGGCCAACGACACCGAGTACGGCCTGGCAGGCTCCATCTGGACCCGCGACATCGGCCGCGCGCTGCGGGTGGCGCGCGGGGTGGAGGCGGGCAACCTCTCGGTCAACTCGCACTCCTCGGTCCGCCACTCGACCCCGTTCGGCGGTTTCAAGCAGTCCGGCCTCGGCCGCGAGCTGGGCCCGGACGCGGTCGCGGCGTTCACCGAGACCAAGAACGTCTTCATCGACACCCAGGAGTGAGCATGGTCCAGCGTCTGGACGGCCGGGTCGCGGTCGTCACCGGTGGTGCGAGCGGCATCGGGCTGGCCTCGGTGCGCAGGCTCGCCGCCGAGGGCGCCCGCGTGGTGGTGGCCGACCTCGACACCGCGGGCGGCACGGCGGCGGCGCAGGAGGTCGACGGCCTGTTCGTGCGCACCGACGTCACCGACGAACCCCAGGTCGAGGCCCTGTTCCAGACCGCGGTCGACACCTACGGCTCGCTGGACGTGGCGTTCAACAACGCGGGCATCTCCCCGCCCGAGGACGACTCGATCCTCACCACCGGACTCGACGCCTGGCAGCGCGTGCAGCAGGTCAACCTCACCTCGGTGTACCTGTGCAGCAAGCACGCCATCGGGCACATGCGCCGCCAGGGCAAGGGCTCGGTGATCAACACGGCCTCGTTCGTCGCGGTCATGGGCGCGGCCACCTCGCAGATCTCCTACACCGCCTCCAAGGGCGGCGTGCTGGCGATGAGCCGCGAGCTGGGCGTGCAGTTCGCCCGCGAGGGCGTGCGGGTCAACGCGCTGTGCCCCGGCCCGGTCAACACCCCGCTGCTGCGCGAGCTGTTCGCCAAGGACCCGGAGCGGGCCGCGCGCAGGCTGGTGCACATCCCGATCGGCCGCTTCGCCGAGCCCGAGGAGATCGCCGCCGCGGTCGCCTTCCTGGCCAGCGACGACTCCTCGTTCATGACCGCGTCCTCGTTCCTGGTCGACGGCGGCATCTCCGGCGCCTATGTCACTCCCGTCTGAGCCCGACTCGGTCCTGGCCGAGGCGCTGTTCCGCCCCGTCCGGGCGGGCAACGCCTTCGAGGAGACGATGGAGCGGATGCTGCAGGCCATCCGCTTGGGCGTCGTGCCGCCCGGCGGGCGGCTCCCGCCGGAACGGGAGCTCTCCGCGCGCCTGCGGGTCAGCCGGGTCACCCTGCGCGAGGCGCTGCGGGCGCTGCAGGAGTCCGGCCACGTGGAGTCCCGGCGCGGCCGCTACGGCGGCACCTTCGTCCGCCCACCGGCCGCCTACCGCCCCGCCGCCGCGGCCGAGCCCGTGCCCGGCGCGCTGGAGGACACCCTGACCCTGCGCTTTGCCCTGGAGACCGGGGCCGCCGAGGCCGCCGCCGCCCGGGCGCTGAGCCCGCAGGCGCGCAGGCACCTGCGGGCCCGGCTGGCCGACTGCGCGGACGCGCCCACCGCCGACTACCGCCGCACCGACTCCCGGCTGCACCTGGCGATCGCCGAGGCCACCGCCGCGCCGTCGCTGACCGGCGCGGTCGCCGACGTGCGCACCCGGCTCAACGCGCTGCTCGCGGCGATCCCGCTGATCCCGGCCAACGTCGAGCACTCCGACCAGCAGCACCGCGAGGTCGTCGACGCCATCCTCGACGGCGACCCGCCCGCCGCCCGCGCCGCGATGGCCGAGCACCTGGCGGGTACCGCGGCCCTGCTGCGCGGGTTCCTGGCCTGAGGTCCGGTTCGTCCGGTCGGGGGTTGTCGATTGGGCAGGTGTGTGGTCCACCCCCATTCACACCCCCCGAACACCCGGGTGACATATCGTCTTGGCAACGGAGCGACGCAGGGGGTGGACAGGTGGACGATCGCCGTCGGCCGCCGCCGTCCGACGAGCTGCCCTACCGCCAGCCGGTCCGGCCCCGGCCGCACCAGGTGCCCGCCACCGGCAGGCACGCGGAACCGGTCAAGCAGCCCACGGGCAACGGCCTCCCGCGGCACACCGGCCGCGGCCGGCCCCCGGCCAACGGCAACCAGCCCCCGAGCAACGGCGACCAGCCCCCGAGCAACGGCGACCAGCCGCAGGCCAATGGCCACCAGCCGCCGGGGCCGAGCGGTGGTCGCCGCCGCCGGGCCGAGCCGCACCCCGCCGCGGCCCAGCCGACCCGGCGGCGCCCGCACCCCGCCGAGGCGCACACCGAGGTGATCCAGCCGGTCCGCCCGGCGGGCGACGAGCCCACCGAGTGGATCCAGGTCCACCGCGGCGACCTGCGCGGCGCCTTCTACCAGGAGCCCGAGACCCAGGAGGTCATCGAGCCGGTCACCGAGACCAACGCCGAGCCGGTCGACGAGGCCGACCTGTTCGACGACGGTGATCCCGCGGACCCCCCGGACCCCGCCGACCCCGGGGCCCCCGACGGCACCGCCGACGCGCCCGCCCCCCGCCGCAAGGCCGGACTGGGCGCCACCGTGGTCAAGGCCGTCGGCGAGCTGATGGTCACCGCGGGCGTCCTGGTGCTGCTGTTCGTGGTCTACGAGGTGTGGATCACCGACCTGATGTCGGCCGAGAAGCAGCGCGACGTCACCTCCGCCCTCGACCAGCAGTGGCAGCACCCGCCCGCGACCGCCGACCCGGAGCGCAGCCAGCGCTTCGAGTTCGCCGACGGCGAGGGCATGGCCAAGCTCTACATCCCCGCTCTCGGCGAGGACTACCGGTTCACCGTCGTCGAGGGGACCACCGAGGCCGACCTCGAGGTCGGCCCCGGCCACTACAAGAACTCCGCCCTGCCCGGTCAGCCGGGCAACTTCAGCGTCGCGGGGCACCGGGTCGGCAAGGGCGCCCCGTTCAACGACCTGGACCTGCTCCAGTCCTGCGACGCGATCGTCGTGGAGACCGAGACGGGCTGGTTCGTCTACCGGCTGCTGCCCACCGTCGAGGACGCCAAGGACTGGGCCGCCAGGGGCGCCGACCCGCTGTGCGCCGCGCCCGGGTCGACCAGGGTCGAGCCGCTCACCGGCGCCTACGCCGCGGCCGTCGGCCGCCAGATCGTCACGCCCAAGCAGAGCGAGGTCGTCGCCCCGGTCCCGGGCAACGCCGCGGCCAAGGTCCCGGATGCCCAGCGGCGCAAGCTGATCACGCTCACCACCTGCCACCCCAAGTTCTCCAACCGGCAGCGGATGATCTTGCACGGCGAACTGGTGCGCGAGCAGCCGAAGAACCCGGCCGAGCCGACCGCGGTACCGGTGGAGCTGCGCGAGACCCGCTGACCACCAAGGTCCACTTCAGTCTGTCCACATCGAACTCGTTACACACATTTACACGACCCGGTGAACTGTCCGACCCCGGCAGGCGCAGATCTTTGCCAAAAGGCACATTCCGATCGTTGGGTGCTGCTTCGTGGGCAGGGGAGTCGTCACATGTTCAGAGGGACAGCGGTACGCCGTGCGCTGGCCGCGCTGCTGGCGGTGGTCACCGCCGCCGCGGGTGTGGTCGTGCTGGCGACGGCCCCGGCCGACGCGTCGATCGTGCGGCCGTTCACGCTGAACTACGACCAGGAGATCTACGGTGATTTCCTGCAGGCGGGCAACGGAAACTCGCGTTGCCCGACGCTGTCCGACCCGCAAGACCCGTTCGGCGAGATCCCCGCGGACTGCGTCGCCTCGCAGGCGCGCACCTACACCGCGCAGAGCGGGTTCAACGACTCGTTCTACATGCGCTGGGCCGATGTGGACGGTCTCTCGGCCACCTACAACTCCTCCACGGCCGCGATCACCATCCCCTCCGGCGCCACCGTCGACTTCGCCCGGCTGAACTGGTCGGGTGACACCGGCAACTTCCGCGACGACGACGGCTTCATCTCCTCGGAGTACGGCTGCAACTCCCGCCAGCTGCTCGCCGGGGCCGGGTTCGCCAACGCCCCCGCGGGCACCCCGGAGAGCCAGTCCGTCCGGCTCACCGTCGGCGGCGCCACCCCGGTGAACGTCGCCCCCGCGGTGATCACCCGGGACGCGATGTCCAGCGTCCCGGCCACCCAGGCGCAGTTCTACTCCGCCTACGCCAACGTCACCGCCCAGCTGGCCGCCGCGACGACCGGCGTCTCGCAGACCATCACCGTGGGCAACATCTGGACCCCCGAGGGCTTCGGCTGCTACGCGGGCTGGTCGCTGGTCGTGGTCTACAAGTACGCCTCCCCCAACACCAACGCCCCCGCCAAGCGCGAGGTCTTCGTCTACGACGGCCACGTCCGCCAGTCCTCGACCGACGCCACCACGACCACCACGATCAACGGCTTCCGGGTCGGCGCGGCGGGCACCCGGGTCGGCCTGACCGCCTTCGAGGGTGACTTCAGCATCACCGGCGACCAGTTCCTGATCAACGGCACCGCCGTGGTCGAGCCGTTGTCCGGGTCGAACACGACGAACTTCTTCGTCTCCAACGCGCAAAGAGACGTGAACCCGGCGCCGTTGAACAACATGAGCGTGGACTCGAAGGAGTTCACCACCTCGCTCATCCCGGTCGGCGCCACCTCGGCCAACCTGGCGTTCAGCACATCAGGCGATACGTACCTGGCCGCGAACCTGGTGCTGTCCGTCCCCGTCCCCTCGCTCAACATCACCAAGACTCTGGTCGGCACCGGTCCGTTCCGACCAGGTCAAACGGTGACCTACCAGATCACGGTGGTCTCGCCGGGTGGCTCCAACGCGGTGAACGTCGCCATCGGCGACCCGGCGGTGACCAACTGCAACCGCACGATCGGCAACCTCGCCGCGGACGTCCCGTTCACCTACACCTGCTCCGGACCAGCGCCAGCCGACGACTTCACCCAAACAGCGACAGCGACCGGGCAGAACGCGTTCGGTGACACGATGACCGACTCCGACAGCGTCAACGTCGTGGTCATCAGCCCGTCGATCGACATCACCAAGACCGCCAACGCCGCCAGCTACACCACCGGCCAGACGATCACCTTCACCATCACCGTGGCCAACACCGGCGACACCGCGCTGACCGGCGTGGTGGTCTCCGACGTGGTGTCCCCGAGCTGTGCCCGTGCGATCGGCACGCTCGCCATCGGCGGCACCACCACCTACACGTGCACGGCCACCGCGCCGGTCCTGGGCGACGCGAACACAGCGGTCGTGACGGCCACCGACCCGCTGCTGGCCACCGTCACCGACAGCGCGACCGTTCAGGTCCCGACCGTGGGCACGGTGTCCGGCCGGGTCTTCGCCGACCGCAACAACAACGGCGCCTTCGAGACCGGCAACGGCGACACCGGCATCCAGAACGTCACCGTCACCCTGGTGGGCACCACGGCGGCGGGCGCGGCGGTGAACCTCACCACGACCAGCGCGGCCAACGGCACCTACTCCTTCGCCGGGATCGCGGCGGGCGTCTACACGATCACCGAGACCCAACCCACCGCGTTCGACGACGGCATCGATACCCCAGGCACCAACGCGATCATCCTGGTCAACGACCGCTTCACCGTCACGCTGCCCTCGGGTGCCTCGAGCGTCAACAACAACTTCGCCGAGCAGAACACCTCCAGCCTGTCCGGCTCGGTCTACATCGACGCCAACAACAACGGCGTCCGCAACGTCGGCGAGCTGGGCATCGCCCTGGCCACCGTCGCGCTGACCGGCACCGACACCGCGGGCAACGCGGTCAGCCTGACCACCACGACCGCGCTCGACGGTTCCTACACCTTCGGCGCCCTGCGCCCCGGCACCTACGCGGTGGCCGAGACGCAGCCCGCGGGCTTCTCCGACGGCGCCGACGCGGTCGGCTCGGCGGGCGGCACACTGACCCCGCCGGACTCGATCACCGCGATCGCCCTGCCGGTGCGCACCAACGCCACCGGCTACACCTTCGGCGAGTTCGTCGGCGCTTCCCTCGCGGGCACGGTGGTCGACGACGCGGGCAACCCGATCCCCGGCGTGGTCATCACCCTGACCCGCCCGGTCGGCGGCACCTCGACCACCACCACCTCGGCCACCGGCGACTACTCGTTCACCGGCCTGCCACCAGGCACCTACTCCCTGTCCGAGGCCCAGCCAGCCGGCTATGGCGACGGCCCGGAGACCGCGGGCACCGCGGGCGGCAGCACCGCGGTCAACGACGTGATCAGCGGCATCACCCTGGCCTCGGGCGCCGCCGCCACCGGCTACGTCTTCGCTGAGGACCGCGGTTCGCTCTCCGGCCGTGTTTACGAGGACCTGAACAACAACGGCGTGTTCAACGTCGGTGAGCCCGGCATCGCGGGCGCGGCCGTCTCGCTCGCCGGCACCGACGCCGGGGGCAACGCGGTCAACCTGTCGTTGGTCTCCGCCGCCGACGGCACCTACACCTTCACCGGGCTGCGCGGCGGCACCTACGCGGTCAGCGAGGTCACCCCGGCCGGGTACAACGACGCGGCCGAGACCGTGGGCTCCTCGGGCGGCACGCTCACCCCGCCCAACTCGATCACCGCGATCACCCTCGGCGGCGGTGTCGACGCCACCGGCTACAACTTCGGCGAGCTGCGCGCGGCCTCGATCTCGGGCACCGTCCGCGACGACACCGGCGCGGGCATCGGCGGGGTCACCATCACCCTGACCGGCCCCAGCGGCCCGCAGGTGGCGACCACCGCCGCCAACGGCACCTACACCTTCACCAACCTGCTCCCGGGCAGCTACACGCTGACCGAGACCCAGCCCGTCGGGTTCGCCGACGGGCCGGAGACGGTCGGTTCGGCGGGCGGCAGCGCGGTCGTCAACGACACCATCAGCGGCATCCCCATCACCTCGGGCACCACGGCCACCGGCTACATCTTCGCCGAGGACCGCGGGTCGCTCAGCGGCACGGTCTACCAGGACACCAACAACAACGGCGTCCAGAACCCCGGTGAGCCGGGCCTCGGCGGGGTCACCGTCACCCTCACCGGCACCGACGCCGCCAACGTCGCGGTCAACCGCACGACGACCACCGCCGCGGACGGCACCTACACCTTCGCCGGGCTGCGCGGCGGCACCTACACCGTCACGGAGTCCCAGCCCGCCGGGTACACCGACGGCACCGACACGATCGGCTCCGCGGGCGGCACGCTGACCCCGCCGGACTCGGTCACCGCGATCACCCTCGGCGCCGGTGTCGACGCCACCGGGTACAACTTCGGCGAGTTCCAGTCGACCTCCATCGCGGGCCGGGTGGTCAACGACCTCGGCGGCGGCATCGGCGGCGTGACCATCACGCTGAACGGCCCCGGCGGCACCCGCACCACGACCACCGCGGCGAACGGCAACTACTCGTTCCCGAACCTCGCGCCCGGCACCTACTCGCTGGCCGAGACCCAGCCCGTCGGGTACGCCGACGGCCCGGACACCGCGGGCACCGCCGGTGGCACCGTGGCCAACGACGTGATCAGCGGTATCACCCTGGCCTCGGGCACCGCCGCCACCGGCTACGTCTTCGCCGAGGACCGCGGCTCGCTCGCGGGCGAGGTCTACGAGGACTCCAACGACAACGGCGCCCGCGACCCGGGCGAGGCGCCGATCCCGGGCACGCTGATCACGTTGACCGGGACCGACGCCACCGGCGCCGCGGTGTCGCGCACGACCACCGCGGCCGCGGACGGCTCCTACATCTTCACCGGCGTGCTCAGCGGCACCTACGCCCTCGCCGAGACCCAGCCGACCGGCTACAGCGACGGCAAGGACACCGTCGGCTCGGCGGGCGGCACGCTCACCCCGCCGGACTCGATCACCGCGATCGCCCTCGACCCGGGTCAGGACGGCACCGGCTACCTCTTCGGCGACTTCATCGTCAACTCCATCACCGGCCAGGTCGTCAACGACGCCGCCGAGGGCATCCCCGGCGTCACCATCACGCTGACCCGCCCGGGAGGCGGCACCAGCACGACCACCACCGGCGCCGACGGCCGCTACGTCTTCGCGAACCTGACCCCCGGCAGCTACAACATCGCCGAGACCCAGCCGATCGGCTACGCCGACGGCCCGGACACCGTCGGCGACGCGGGCGGCACGATCACCGCGAACGACGTGATCAGCGGGATCATCCTGGTCTCCGGTGAGTCGGCCAGCGGGTACGACTTCGCCGAGGACCGCGGCTCGCTGTCCGGCGTGGTCTACCGCGACCTCAACAACAACGGCCTGCAGGACCCGGGTGAGACGGGCATCGGCGGCGTGGCCGTCGCGCTCACCGGCACCGACGACGCCAACGGCGCCGTCAACCGCACGACCACCACCGCCGCGGACGGCACCTACACCTTCGCGGGGCTGCTCGGCGGCATCTACACCGTCACCGAGACCCAGCCCGCGGGCTTCCTCGACGGCAAGGACACCGCGGGTACCTCGGGTGGCACGCTCACCCCGCCGGACTCGATCAGCGCGATCGACGTCAACCCCGGCGTGGACGCCACCAACTACCGCTTCGGCGAGGTCACCGGCGCCTCGCTCGCCGGTCGGGTGGTCGACGACGCAGCCAACGGCATCCCGGGCGCGACCATCACCCTGACCGGCACCGACGACAACAACGCGCCGGTCTCGCTCACCACGACCACCGGCCCGACCGGCACCTACTCGTTCACGGGCCTGCGCCCGGGCACCTACACGGTGACCGAGACCCAGCCCGCCGGGTACGGCGACGGCCCGGACACCGCCGGGTCGGCGGGTGGCACGGTCGGCAACGACGTGATCAGCGGCATCGTGCTCGGTTCCGGCACCACCGCGACCGGCTACCAGTTCGCCGAGGACCGGGGCTCGCTCTCTGGCGTGGTCTACGTCGACACGAACAACAACGGCCTGCAGGACCCGGGTGAGGTGGGCATCTCGGGTGCCACGGTCACGCTGACCGGCACCGACGCGCTCAACAACCCGGTCTCGGTGGTCACCACCTCGGCCGCGAACGGCACCTACTCGTTCACCAACCTGGTCGGTGGCACCTACTCGGTCACCGAGACCCAGCCCGCCGGGTACACCGACGGTGCCGACCGCGCCGGTACCTCCGGTGGCACCCCCACCCCGCCGGACACGATCGCCTCCATCTCCCTGGCGGGCGGGGTCGACGCCACCGGCTACCTGTTCGGCGAGTTCGTGGCAGGCTCGATCGCGGGCCGCGTCGTCGACGACGGCGGCACCGGGATCGCGGGGGTGTCGGTCACCCTCACCGGCCCCGGCGGCCCGATCACCGCCATCAGCGCGGCGGACGGCTCCTACTCCTTCCCGAGCCTGGTGCCCGGCACCTACACGCTCACCGAGACCCAGCCCAACGGCTACGGCGACGGCCCCGAGACCGCGGGCACCGCGGGCGGCAACACCGCCGTCAACGACGTGATCAGCGGGATCGTCGTGGGCTCCGGCGTGGCGGCCACCGGGTACGTCTTCGCCGAGGACCGCGGCTCGCTCGCAGGCGTGGTCTTCGAGGACCGCAACAACAACGGCACCCAGGACCCGGCCGAGCCCGGCATCGGCGGCGTGGCCGTCGCCCTGACCGGCCAGGACGTCACCGGCGCCGCGGTCACCCGCAACGTGACCACCGCCGCGAACGGCACCTACACCTTCACCAACCTCATCGGCGGCACCTACGCGATCACCGAGACCCAGCCGGCCGGCTACACCGACGGTGCCGACCGCGCCGGTACCTCCGGTGGCACGCTCACCCCGCCCGACTCGATCACCGCGGTCACCCTCGCGGGCGGTGTCGACGCCACCGGCTACACCTTCGGCGAGTTCCGCGGCTCGAGCCTGGCGGGTCGGGTCGTCGACGACGGCGGCAACGGGATCGCGGGCGTGACCGTGGTCCTGACCGGTCCCGGCGGGCCGATCAACGCCCTGAGCGCGCCGGACGGGACGTACTCCTTCCCGAACCTGACCCCGGGCACCTACACGGTCACCGAGACCCAGCCCGCCGGCTACGGCGACGGTCCGGACACCGCGGGCACCGCGGGCGGCACCGTGGCCAACGACGTGATCAGCGGCATCGTGATCGCCTCGGGCACCACCGCCACCGGGTACGTCTTCGCCGAGGACCGCGGCTCCATCGCGGGCGTGGTGTTCGACGACTTCAACAACAACGGCCTGCAGGACCCGGGCGAGCTCGGCATCGGCGGCGTCGCGGTGTCGCTCTCGGGCACCGACGCGCAGAACAACCCGGTCAACACCGTGGTCGTCACCGCGGGCAACGGGTCGTACTCCTTCGTCGGCCTGGTCGGCGGCACCTACACCGTCACCGAGTCCCAGCCCGCGACCTACAGCGACGGCACCGACACCCCCGGTACCTCCGGCGGCACGCTCGTCCCACCGGACACGATCACCGCGATCGCGCTCGGCGGCGGCGTGGACGCCACCGGCTACACCTTCGCCGAGTACCGCGGCGCGACGATCTCCGGCCGCGTCGTCAACGACGACAACCTGGGCATCCCGGGCGTCACGGTGACCCTCACCGACGACAACGGCAACCAGATCGGCAGCCCGGCGATCACCGACAACTCCGGTGCCTTCGCCTTCGCCGGTCTGGCACCGGGCACCTACACGATCACCGAGACCCAGCCCGCCGGCTACGGCGACGGCCCCGACACCGCGGGCACCGCGGGCGGCGTCGTCACCAACGACCAGATCAGCGGCATCGCGGTGCTCTCCGGCACCCAGGCCACCGGGTACACCTTCAGCGAGGAGCACGGTTCGCTGGCTGGCGTGGTCTTCGAGGACCTGAACAACAACGGCGTGCGCGACCCGAGCGACCCCGGCATCCCGGGCGTGCTGGTCTCGCTCGCGGGTACCGACGCGCAGGGCGTGCCGGTCAACCGCGAGGCCATCACCGCGGCCAACGGCGGGTACGTCTTCGACCACCTGCTCGGCGGCACCTACGAGGTCACCGAGTCCCAGCCGGTCGGCTACGCCGACGGCGCCGAGACCATCGGCACCTCCGGCGGTGTGCTGGTGCCGCCGAACTCGGTCACCGCGATCGAGGTCGAGGGCGGCTTCGACGCCACCGGCTACAACTTCGGCGAGTTCCGCTCCTCCAGCCTCAGCGGCCGGGTCGTCGACGACGCGGGCAACGGCATCCCGAACGTCACGGTCACGCTGACCGGGCCCGGCGGCCCGGTCCCGGTGACCACGGCGGCGGACGGGTCGTACTCGTTCCCCGACCTGCCGCCGGGCACGTACACGATCACCGAGGCGCAGCCCGCCGGCTACGCCGACGGCCCGGACACCGTGGGCTCCGCGGGCGGCAACGGGTCCGTCAACGACGTGTTCAGCAACATCGTCATCGGCTCCGGCGCCAACGGCACCGGGTACGTCTTCGCCGAGGACCGCGGCTCGCTCGCCGGGGTCGTCTTCGAGGACACCAACGGCAACGGCACCCAGGACCCGGGCGAGCAGGGCATCGCGGGTGTGACCGTGATGCTGTCCGGCACGGACGACCAGGGCAACCCGGTCTCCACCACGGTGCTCACCGGCGCCAACGGCGGCTACCTGTTCGACGGCCTGGTCGGTGGTGACTACTCCGTCATCGAGACCCAGCCCGCGGGCTACGTCGACGGGATCGACACCGCCGGCAGTTCGGGTGGCACGCTCACCCCGCCGGACACGGTCGCCGCGATCATCCTCGACCCGGGGGTCAACGCGACCAGCTACACCTTCGCCGAGTTCCGGGCTTCCGGTCTCAGCGGTCGGGTGGTCGACGACGGTGGCAACGGGATCCCGGGTGTGACGATCACGCTCACCGGCCCCGGCGTGCCGATCACGGTGACTACCGGTCCTGATGGCAGCTACTCGTTCCCGAACCTGCCGCCGGGCACGTACTCGATCACCGAGACGCAGCCCGCGGGTTACGGCGATGGTCCGGACACCGCGGGTACCGCGGGCGGCACTGTCGGCCCGGACACCTTCACCGGCATCGTCGTCGGCTCGGGTACCACCGGCACGGGGTACCAGTTCGCCGAGGACCGGGGCTCGCTCGCGGGCGTGGTCTTCGACGACACGAACAACAACGGGGTGCAGGACTCGGGTGAGCCGGGTATCGGCGGGGTCAGCGTGACCCTGTCGGGCACCGACGCCCAGACCAACCCGGTCAACACCGTGGTGACCACGGCACCGAACGGCGCGTACTCCTTCGCCAACCTGGTCGGCGGGACGTACACGATCACCGAGACCCAGCCCGCGGGCTACGTCGACGGCATCGACACCGTCGGCACCGCGGGTGGCACGTTGGTGCCGCCGGACGCGATCGCCGTCGTGCTCGGTGGCGGTGTGGACGGCACCGGCTACACCTTCGGCGAGTTCCGGGCTTCCGGTCTCAGCGGTCGGGTGGTCGACGACGGTGGCAACGGGATCCCGGGTGTGACGATCACGCTCACCGGTCCTGGTGCCCCGATCACGGTGATCACCGGTCCGGACGGTTCGTACTCGTTCCCGAACTTGCCGCCGGGTACCTACACGATCACCGAGACCCAGCCCGCCGGTTACGGCGACGGTCCGGACACCCCGGGTGGTGCTGGTGGTGACGCGTCGGTCAACGACGTGATCAGCGGCATCGTCGTGGGCTCGGGTACCGATGGCACCGGCTATGAGTTCGCCGAGGACCGGGGCTCGCTCGTGGGCGTGGTCTTCGACGACACGAACAACAACGGCACGCAGGACCCGGGTGAGCCGGGTATCGGCGGGGTGAGCGTCACGCTGACGGGCACCGACGCACAGGGCACCCCGGTCAACACGACCGTGACCAGTGGTCCCAACGGCGCCTATACCTTCCCGAACCTGGTGGGTGGCACCTACACGGTCACCGAGGCGCAGCCCGCGGGTTACGCCGACGGCGTCGACACCCCGGGCACGTCGGGCGGCACCGCCACCCCGCCGGACTCGATCACCGCGATCGCCCTCGGCGGCGGTGTGGACGCGACCGGCTACACCTTCGCCGAATACCGGACCTCCGGTCTCAGCGGCCAGGTCGTGGACGACGGTGGCAACGGGATCCCGGGCGTGACGATCACGCTCACCGGCCCCGGCGCCCCGATCACGGTGACCACCGGTCCTGACGGCAGCTACTTGTTCCCGAACTTGCCGCCGGGTACCTACACGATCGCTGAGACGCAGCCCGCGGGCTACGGCGATGGTCCGGACACCGCGGGTACCGCGGGCGGCACTGTCGGCCCGGATGTCTTCACCGGCATCGTGATCGGCTCCGGTACCACCGGCACCGGGTACGAGTTCGCTGAGAACCGCGGGTCGCTGGCCGGTGTGGTCTTCGACGACACCAACGGCAACGGGTCCCAGGACCCGGGCGAGGCAGGCATCGGCGGCGTGAGCGTGACCCTGTTGGGCACCGACGCCCAGGGCAACGCGGTCAACACCACCGTGCTCAGCGGTCCGACCGGCGACTACACCTTCTCCGACCTGGTCGGCGGCACGTACGCGGTCACCGAGACCCAGCCCAACGGCTACGTCGACGGGATCGACACCCCGGGCAGCTCGGGTGGCACGCTCACCCCGCCCGACTCGATCACCGCGATCACCCTCGACGGTGGCGCGGACGCCACGGGCTACACCTTCGGCGAGTACCGCGCGGGTGGCCTGAGCGGCCGCGTGGTGGACGACGGCGGCAACGGGATCCCGGGCGTCACCATCGTCCTGACCGGCCCCGGCGCGCCGATCACCATCACCACGGGCCCCGATGGCAGCTACTCGTTCCCGAACCTGCCGCCGGGTACCTACACGATCACCGAGACCCAGCCGGCCGGTTATGGCGACGGTCCGGACACCGCTGGTACCGCCGGTGGTGACGTCGCGAACGACGTGTTCAGCAACATCGTGGTCGTCTCCGGCACCGACGGGACCGGCTACCAGTTCGCCGAGGACCGCGGGTCGTTGGCCGGTGTGGTCTTCGAGGACACCAACGGCAACGGGACGCAGGACCCGGGTGAGCCGGGTATCGGCGGGGTCAGCGTGACCCTGTCGGGCACCGACGCCCAGGGCGCCCCGGTCAACACCGTGGTGACCTCGGCGCCGAACGGGTCCTACTCGTTCGCCGGTCTCGTCGGCGGCACGTACTCGGTGACCGAGGCGCAGCCCGCGGGCTACGCGGACGGCATCGACACCGCAGGCAACTCGGGTGGCACGCTCACCCCGCCGGACTCGATCACCGCGATCACCCTCGGCGCGGGTGTGGACGCGACCGGGTACACCTTCGGCGAGTACCGGGCCTCCGGTCTCAGCGGTCGGGTCGTCGACGACGGCGGGAACGGGATCGCGAACGTGCTGGTGGTGCTGACCGGTCCTGGTGGTCCGATCTCGGCGCTGACCGGTCCGGATGGGACGTACTCGTTCCCGAACCTGCTGCCGGGCACCTACACGATCACCGAGACCCAGCCCGCCGGCTACGGGGATGGTCCGGACACCGCTGGCAGTGCTGGTGGTACCGCGGGCAATGACGTGTTCAGCAACATCGTCGTCAACTCGGGTACCGACGGAACTGGGTATCAGTTCGCTGAGGACCGCGGGTCGTTGGCGGGTGTGGTCTTCGATGACACCAACAACAACGGGACGCAGGATCCGGGTGAGCCGGGCATCGGCGGCGTGAGCGTCACGCTCTCGGGCACCGACGCCCAGGGCAACGCCGTGAACACGACGGTGACCTCGGCGCCCAATGGCGCCTACACCTTCCCGAACCTGGTCGGTGGGGTCTACACGGTCACCGAAACCCAGCCCGCCGGCTATGTCGACGGCACCGACACCGCTGGCAGCGCCGGTGGCACCGTCACTCCGCCGGACTCGATCACCGCGATCGACCTCGACGGCGGCGTCGACGCCACGGGCTACACCTTCGCCGAGTACCGGGCTTCCGGTCTCAGTGGACGCGTGGTCGACGATGGCGGCAACGGGATCCCGGGTGTGACGATCACGCTCACCGGCCCCGGTGCTCCGATCACCGTGACCACCGGCCCGGACGGGACGTACTCCTTCCCGAACCTGCCGCCGGGTACCTACACGATCACCGAGACCCAGCCCGCCGGGTACGGCGACGGGCCGGACACCCCCGGCAGTGCCGGTGGTACCCCGGGCAATGACGTGTTCAGCAACATCGTGGTCGGCTCCGGCACGGACGGCACGGGCTACCAGTTCGCCGAGGACCGCGGGTCGCTCGCGGGCGTGGTCTTCGACGACACCAACAACAACGGCACGCAGGACGTGGGTGAGCCGGGCATCGGCGGGGTCAGCGTGACCCTGTCGGGTGCCGACGTCACCGGCGCCCCGGTGAACGTCACGGTCACCTCCGCGCCCAACGGGTCGTACTCGTTCCCGAACCTGGTCGGGGGCACGTACTCGATCACCGAGACCCAGCCCGCGGGCTACGTCGACGGGATCGACACGGCTGGTTCCGTTGGTGGCACGCCGGTTCCGCCGGACTCCATCACCGCGATCACGCTCGGCGGTGGTGCGGACGGCACCGGCTACACCTTCGGCGAGTACCGGGCGTCCGTCCTGAGTGGACGCGTCGTCGACGACGGCGGCAACGGCATCCCGGGTGTGACCCTGGTCCTGACCGGCCCCGGTGGGCCGATCACCATCACCACCGGCCCGGACGGGTCCTACTCCTTCCCGAACCTGCCGCCGGGCACCTACACGATCACCGAGACCCAGCCCGCCGGTTACGGCGACGGTCCGGACACCCCGGGTGGTGCTGGTGGTGACGCGTCGGTCAACGACGTGATCAGCGGCATCGTCATCGGCTCCGGCACCACCGGCACCGGCTACGAGTTCGCCGAGGACCGCGGCTCGCTGACCGGGGCGGTGTTCCAGGACCTCGACAACGACGGCACCCGCGACGCCGGCGAACCCGGCATCCCCGGCGCCACGGTCACCTTGACCGGCACCGACGCCACCGGCGCACCGGTCACCCGCGTGGTCACCACCGCCGCCGACGGCGGCTACGCCTTCACCGACCTGATCGGTGGGGTCTACACGATCACCGAGACCCAACCGGCCGGGTTCCTCGACGGCACCGACGCCGCGGGCACCGCGGGCGGCACCGTCACCCCGCCCGACTCGGTCACCGCCATCACCCTCGACGGCGGCGTCGACGGTGCCGGCTACACCTTCGGCGAACTCCCCGGCTCCTCGCTCTCGGGTCGGGTGGTCGACGACGGCGGCAACCCCATCGGCGGAGTGACCCTGGTGTTGACCGGCACCGACGACAACGGCAACCCCGTGTCGGTCACGGTCACCACCAACCCGGACGGGACCTACACGTTCCCGGGTCTGCGACCGGGCACCTACACGATCACCGAGACCCAGCCCGCCGGCTACGGCGACGGACCCGACACCCCGGGCAGCGCGGGCGGCAACGCCACGGTCAACGACGTGATCAGCGGCATCGTGATCACCCCCGGCACCACGGGGACCGACTACGGCTTCGCGGAAACCCGCGGCTCACTCGCCGGTGTGGTCTTCGACGACACCAACAACAACGGCACCCAAGACCCGGGCGAGCCCGGGATCGGCGGGGTCACCGTCACGCTCTCCGGCACCGACGCCCAGGGCAACACGGTCAACACCGTGGTCACCTCGGCGGCCAACGGCACCTACACGTTCAGCAACCTGGTCGGCGGCACCTACACGATCACCGAGACGCAGCCTGCGGGCTACGTCGACGGGATCGACGCCGCCGGTACCGCGGGCGGCACGCTCACCCCGCCGGACTCGGTCACCGCGATCGCCCTCGGCGGTGGCGTGGCCGCGACCGGCTACACCTTCGGTGAGTTCCGCGGCGGCACGGTCAGCGGTCGGGTGGTCGACGACGGTGGCAACGGGATCCCGGGTGTGACGGTCACGCTCACCGGTCCCGGTGGGCCGGTCACGGTGACCACGGGTCCGGACGGGTCCTACTCGTTCCCGAACCTGACCCCGGGCACCTACACGGTCACCGAGACCCAGCCCGCGGGCTACGGCGACGGACCCGACGAGGCCGGTGACCCGCCGGGTATCGCGGGCAACGACGTGATCAGCGAGATCCCGGTCACCTCGGGCAGCTCGGGCGGCGGCTACAACTTCACCGAGACCCGCGGTTCGCTGGCAGGCGTGGTGTTCCAGGACCTCGACGGTGACGGCACCCAGGACATCGGGGAGCCGGGCATCGCGGGGGTGACGGTGAACCTCGCCGGCACCGACGCGCTCGGCAGGCCGGTCACCGCCACGGTGACCAGCGCGGCCAACGGCTCGTACACGTTCGCCGACCTGGTCGGCGGCACGTACACCGTCACCGAGGTCCAGCCGGCCGGCTACGCCGACGGCGCCGACACCGCGGGTAGCGCGGGCGGCACGGTGACCCCGCCGGACTCGATCACCGCGATCGCCCTCGGCGCGGGCGCTGAGGCGACCGGCTACACCTTCGCCGAGCTGACCGGGGCGATCACCGGCACCGTCTTCATCGACCTGGACGGTGACGGGGTCATCGACCCGGTCGAGCCGGGCAGGCTCGCGGGCGTCACGGTGATCCTCCGCGACGGCGCGGGCAACCAGCTGGCCACCACTGTGACCGACGCGAACGGTGCCTACGTCTTCATCGGCAGGCCCGCGGGCAACTACATCGTGGAAGAGCTGCAGCCGGACGGCTACGGCTCCACCACGCCGAACTCGGTGCCGGTCACCCTCAACTCGAGTGAGGGCGCCAACGTCAACTTCGGCGAGCAGCTCGGCTCGATCGGCGACCTGGTCTTCGAGGACGCGAACTTCAACGGTGTTCAGGACCCGGGTGAGCTCGGGGTCGGCGGGGTCGTGGTGATCCTCTACGACGCCGACGGTGTGGAGATCACCCGCACCACCACCGACACCAACGGCGGCTACCGGTTCACCGGCCTGGCGGCGGGCACCTACGTGATCGGCCTGGAGGTCCCCGACGGTGCGGCGTTGACCAAGCCCGGCCAAGGCACCGACCGGGCGGTGGACTCCGACGTGGACTGGCTCACCGGCCTCAGCGGCCCCGTCGTGATCACCCTGACCGGCGGGCGGATCAGCCAACGCACCGATGTGGACGCCGGTCTCGTCGACCGGGTGGTCGACCTGGGGATCACCCTCACCGTCGACAAACCACAGGCCACCATCGGCGACACCGTGGTGTTCACCGAGACCGTCACCAACACCGGCACCGTCCCGGTCAAGGGCGCCACCACCACCATCACCGTCCCGACCGGACTCGCCATCGGCACGGCCACCGGCGAGGGCTGGGAGTGCACCACGGCGGGGCAGGTCCTCACCTGCACCACCGACACCCTGACCCTGCCGGGCGAGTCGCTGCCGCCGATCACGGTGACCACCCACGCCACCCAGCAGGTCCCGACCACCGAGGTCGTGGCCACCGTGTCCCCAGTGGACGGCACACCGGACGACAACCCCGACAACGACCGCGCGGTCGTCACGGTCACCGTCACCCCGATCCCGGCGCCCCCGCGGCCGGTACCGCCCGCACCCCGACCCCCGCTGGCCTGGACCGGCTCCAACCTGCAACCCCTGCTCCTGGGCGGACTCCTCCTGCTGATGCTCGGCGGCGGATTCCTCCTCATCGGGCGCAAGCGCCGCAGGAGTGGTAACACCGACTGATCGAGACCGATTGGTCCCACGAGGACGGCGGACCCACCAGGCGACTGGCGGGTCCGCCGTCCTCGTCTATGTCCACTTGGGACAGAGAGGGCAACCGTCGGTGATCATCTGTCACCCATCGTCGCGAACAAGGGGCATTAGAGGGGCTGTTTCGTTATCTGATTTCACCTGAACAGCCCAAAAGTCGATCAAGGTCTTGTCGCCGCTCCCGACTGGTCGTAAACCATCACCCTAAAGAGTGATATCGGGTGGAGGAGAAATGGACCAATCGGTGAACGGCAACTGGCAGAGTTTCTGGACCGACCTGCCCAAGGAGCGGGGTCAGGCGGTCTGGGACAGCGAGCCGAGCGTCACCGCGACCGCACACCTGCCGCTGTTCGAGCAGCACTTCGCCGTCGACCTGCCGGTGCTCGACATCGGCTGCGGCAACGGCACCCAGTCGGCCGCCCTGGCCACGCTCTACCAGCGGGTGCTGGGCCTAGACTTCGCCCCGGCCGCCATCGAGCACGCGGCCGCACTGCAGGCCGAGTCCGGGGTCGAGTTCCGCACCTTCGACCTGACCGACACCGCCGCCGCCCGAGCCCTGCACGAGGAACTCGGCGACACGAACATCTACATGCGCGGCGTCCTGCACCAGATGCCAGACGAGCGAAGGGCCGACGCCGCAGCCTCACTGGCCGTCCTGCTGGGCACCACGGGCCACCTCTTCGCCGCCGAACTGTCCCCCACCGCGGGCGACACGATCAAGGACGCCATCAGCCAGAGCGCCGACGCCGTCCCGAAGATGCGGCAGGTCTTCAAGCACAACCTGACCCCGGCAGCCTGGCAGGAGGGCAAACTGGAGGCAGTACTCACCGCCGCGGACATCACCATCGTGCAGAGCGGCTCCCTGATCCTCCAGGGCACCGACACCCTCCCCAACGGCGACCGCCTGGACCTCCCGATGACCTGGGTGGTGGCGAACGCGAACTGAGCAGCGGGCCGCACTGGGGGCGGCCCCCGCTCACCGCTGATGGGAAAGTGGCGAACGACCAGGCACTGATGGTCACCAGCCAGCCAGCCGGCGGCGGCAGTCAGGCAGGCGGACCCAAGCCAGCGCCCGCCACCGACGGCCGGACCGACCGACCGACGGCTGGACGGACGGACCGACGGCTGGACGGACCAACTGACCGGACGGACGGACCAGCCGACTAGCCGACGGAACGACGACCGATAACCGAGGACTGGACCGACGGGCCGACTGACGGGTGGACAGAGGGACGGACGGCCGACGGACGGACCGGCACATGGATGGATGGACGGACCGACGGACCGGCTGGCGACGGACCGGCAGACGGATGGACCGACCAACCAACGGACCGACTGGCGGACGGACTGACCGGCGGAAGGACGGACCGGCCGACTGGCCGACAAACCGACGGATCCGCGAATCGACGGATCGGCTGCTGGCCGGCCGACGGACCGGCGGAAGGACGGACCGGCCGACTAACCGACGGACTCGCGAATCGACGGGCCGGCTGACTGGTCGGCCGACGGACCGACCGGACGGGCCAGCCGACTAACCTGCGGACCGACCGGCCGACGGACCGGCGGCTGGACCGGCGGACCGACCGGCCGCTGGACCGACGGACCAACGGACCAACGGACCAACGGACCAACGGATCGACCAACCAACGGACCCCCCGGTGGACGGACTGACCAGCCGACTAGCCGACAAACCGACGGACCCGCGAATCGCCGGACCGGCGGACTGGCCGGCCGACGGACCGACCAACCGACCGGCTAACCGACGGACCACCCACCTACGGACCGGCTAGTCGGCCAACTGGCGGACCGGCGGACTGCCAACGGACCAGCCGACCAACTAACGAACCGACCGTTCTGCTAGCCGGCATCTGGTGGTGGTGTTGCGGCAGGTTCTTGACCACGACCGGGCAGTCCAGAGTTCGCGCAGCGGAACCTCGCAGAACCACCCACCAAACCGCAGCGGTGAGGCCGACTTCGCTGGAACGCAACGCCCGCTACGGATGCTCGATCTAGTGGACTCGCTTCGTGTGGGGGAGGAGTGCCGCTAACCTGGCCCGTTGGTGGGGATGCCCTTCTCCCCACGCTTTTTCCCCACCGCGGTGCTCTAGGGGCCCCGCACGAAGTGAGTTCACTAGATCGAGCCCTGCTTGTAAGCCGGGCAACGCAGGGCTGCAACCCCACCAGACCGAGCCCACGCATGCGACCCCGGCCAACGAAGACGGCAACAAAGACGGCAGCGAACAGGCGTCAGCGAACAGGCGGCAGCGAGCGCGGCATGATCCAGGCCACGCCCACGTCCACCCCCAAAGCGGCTAGGGTCGAGACCGTGGTGGACCGGTGATCGAGAAAATCCTGCCCGCCGCCGTAGTGGCGGTGGAGGCCTTCGACGACCCGCCCGAGGCCGTCCTGCTGCCTGCGGAAGAGGCGGTGGTCGCCAAGGCCGTGGACAAGCGGCGCCGTGAGTTCACCACCGTCCGCCACTGCGCTCGCCAGGCCTTGGCCCGGCTCGGGCGCCCGCCTGCGGCGATCATCCCCGGTGAGCGCGGTGCTCCCCAGTGGCCCGACGGCGTCATCGGCAGCATGACCCACTGCGCCGGCTACCGTGCCGCCGTCTTGGCCGAGGCGACCGCGATCACCACCGTGGGCATCGACGCCGAGCCGCACGTGCCCCTGCCCGAGGGTGTCCTGGACGCGGTGTCCCTGCCCGATGAGCGCGCCCACTTGGCCGTTCTCGCGGTCGAGCACCCGGACGTGCACTGGGACAAGCTGCTCTTCGCGGCCAAGGAGAGCGTGTACAAGTCATGGTTCCCGTTGGCGCGCAAGTGGTTGGGCTTCTCCGAGGCCCGCATCCGCTTCAGCCCCGACGGTACCTTCACCGCTGAGCTCCTGGTCCCCGGACCGCACGTCGACGGCACCGAGATCACCGGCTTCGACGGCCGCTGGCTCACCGCCAACGGCCTCGCCGTCGCCGCCATCGCCCTGCACTGACCGATGGCTCTGCGCTGACCGATCACCGTGCGCTGACCGATCGCTTTGCACTGGCCGATCGCTCTGCGCTGGCCGACAGCCCTGCGCTGACCGATCGCTTTGCACTGGCCGACCACCGTGCGCTGGCCAGCCGCCCCGCGCTGACCGATCGCCCTGCGCTGACTGGTCACCGGAGGCCGACCCGCTGACCGAGGCGGCCTCAGCAGCGAGGAGAGCGCCCCCCTCGGGCAGGCCGACAACGACCTCCAATACCGCCAACGCCCGCAACGACTCCGGCCGCTCGGGCTGGGTACGCCCGGACTGCCAATTGCTTAGCGCGGTCTTGCTAGCAGCGGCATCCCGCTCCCGCAGCCGGTACTGGACCCGGGCCAGACTCAGCCCACTGGCCCGCAACACCAGCCGCAGCGCCAGGCTGAACGGGCCCGGCCGCCAGCGCCTCGGCCAACCGCCTGCGCTCAGTACTCGGCCGCTCGACGGGCATGCGCGTGTCCTCTCCGGTGTCCCCGGGGAAGACCATCGGCGCCGTTCAGTCGAAGAGGGAGGGCTGACCACCGGGTGCGGCCCCCTCGATCCCAAGCATCCGCAGCTTGGTGACCGCGCCATCGCCGGCCGAGAAGCCGCCGACCTTCCCGCCAGCCCCGAGCACCCGGTGACACGGGATGACGATCGGATACGGATTCCGCCCCAACGCCTGCCCCACCGCCTGTGCCGACCCAGGAAGCCCCAGCCGTGCGGCGACCTCTCCGTAGGTCAACGTCTCCCCAGGCGGAATAGCCCGAGCAACCGCGTAGACACGCTGATCGAACTCTGGGATCCCAGCCGGATCGACCTCGATATCCCCAAGATCGTCCCGTTCCCCAGCCAACAACCCGATGATCCGCCGAATCGCCGCCTGAACCACCTCCGGGGGCACACTCTCCTGCCCGTACCGCCGCAACCTCGCCACCGTCGCCCCCACACTGCGCTCCGGCAACTGCACCCCCACGATGCCCTGTTCCCCCCAAGCCACTCCGCACCGCCCAATAGCGGTGTCGAACAGCGCAAACCCACTCCCACCCGACCCCAAGTCGCCACCTACTCCCAGCCCCGAGCCCGCGCCCAACCCCGCCCCTGAACCCGACCCCACGCCCATTCCCACCCTCTCAGTAGAACCCTCACCCCCACCAACTCTCCCATGCCCCCACAGCGCTCGATGGGGTGGAGTGGCTTTGTTTGGGGAGAAAAGAGGCGCTAGCCTGGTCCCGGCGTGGGTGATCCCTTCCCCACCCGCTTCACCCCGGCGCCTCTTTTCTTAGGGGCCCCAAACAAAGCCACTCCACCCGATCGAGCACAACAACGCTAGTAAGCAAAAGGGCCGCACAGCAAAAATCCCGCGCCGGAAACTCCGACGCGGGATTTCAGCAAGGCTAACTCACGTGTGCAGCAGCTGGTTGAAGAACGACCGGTAACGCCGAAGCGCCTGCCGCAGGTCCTCCGTCTGCGCCTCGGTCCCGCTCTGCCACTGCTCCTCGAGCCCGCGCTTGTGCTCGGTGAACGTGGCCGCCAGCGCCTGCATCACCTCGGCCACCAGGTGGTCGGCCCCGCGCACGGCGTCCTGCGGGTCATCCACGAACGTCGTCTGGATGGCCTGCCACTGGCTCCGGAACCGCTCGACCTCGTCGTCAGCGAACAGCTGCGCCCCGGGCTCCTCGCCCTCGGTGGCCGCGGGCACCGCGGACTCCCGAACCTCCGACTGGGCCGGAACCTCGTCAGTGGCGTACCCAGGCGTGCTGTCCTGGTCCACGGCGGGCTCGGTCTCGTAGGCCGGCGTCCCGTCCCAGTCCTGGCGCTCGACGCCGTCGGCGTCGGTGACGGTGTGGTCCACGTCCGCGTCGGTGTCCGAGTGCGTGCGGTGCAGGTCGGTGCTGTCAGTGCTGTCCTGGCCGTCGAGGCGAGTCTCGTCGCCCTCACGCCCGAACTCGTGACCCGTCTCGTTGCCGGTCACGTGACCAGCGTCGTGGCCGGTCTCGTGGTCTGTCCCGCGATCGGTGTCGCGGTGGTCGCCGAGGAGGTCCTCGGTCTGCAGCTGGTCGTCGGACTGGTGCTGTCGCAAGGCGATCGCCTTCCGTATTAGTGGGGCCGGGGGAGAGGGCGGGGCTAGTTGCGGTGGCCGACCTGCTTGGCGGGCAGGCCGTCGGTGCGCACCGTGTGGCCGTCGCGCTGGGCGGCGGCGTCGGCCTCGTAGGTGTCGCCGTTGTCATCGGCGCCGTCGGCGATCAGGTCGCTGAACAGCTTGCGGTAGCGCACGATCGCCTCGCGCAGTTCCTCAGTGGACACATCGCCCGAGGCGTGCCGGGCGCGCACCTCGTGGGCGGTGCGGTAGTCCTCCACAGTGGACGCGTGGCGGACCGAGAGGTCGGCCGAGCGCTGCTCGTGGTCGCCGTCGGTGGGGTAGCCGCGGTCGGCCATCAGGGCCGTGACCAGGCTGTCCGCCTCCTCGACGGCCTCGCCGGGGCGGTCGACGAAGTGCTCCTGCACGGCCGCCCACTCGCGGGTGTAGCGCTCGCGCTCGGCCGCGCTGAGCGGCTTGATGTCGAGCTGGGCGTGCCGCTTCTCCCGCTCGGCGAGCTCGCGCTCGGCCTCTTTCTTCTTGGGGTGCTCGCTCAGCGCGCGGTCGTACTCGCCGCCGAAGCGCTCCTTGAGGTGCTTGCTCCGCATGCTCGACTTGGCCACCAACGCGACCAGGGCGAGCACGATGACGACCGCGACGATGATGCCGATGATCGCGCCTGTGGACATCAGTTTCTCCTTCCGGACAAAGGGAAAGGTGCTCATCCGGTTGCCCTGGGGATACCCGTGCGCCGCGAGCGTGAAACGGTTTCGGGCCGACGTTGGGCCATTAGGCCCACTACTCGCCGGTAATCGACGCCTCAGTCCTCAGTGGACTCAGCAGCCGCAGTCCTCGACGATGGTGGTCAGCGGGTCGGCGACCCGGGTGCCTAGCGTTCCCTCGACGGTGAAACCTTCCCTGGACCAGTACTCGAAGCCGCCGAGCATCTCCCGCACCCGGTAGCCGAGTCGGGCGAACTCGAGCGCCGCGCGAGTCGCGCCGTTGCACCCCGGGCCCCAGCAGTAGGTGATGACGTCGGTGCCCGGCGGCACGAGCGCGGGCGCGCGTTCGGCGATCTCGCGAGTGGGCAGGTGCAGCGCGCCCGGCAGGTGCCCCTGCGCCCAGGCCGCGGCCGAGCGGGAGTCGACGACGACCAGGCCGGGCGTCCGCGCGCCGAGGGCGGCGCGGACATCGCTGACGTCGGTCTCGTAGGCGAGTCGGGCGCTGAAGTGGGCGACGCGGTCGGCGACCTCGGCCGCGGTGGACTCGGGGGTGAACTGGGCTGCGTCTGTGGTCATGCGGCAATCCTGTGCGGCGCGCCCCCGGAACGACAGTGGCGCGAACGACGCTCTGCGCTAATATCTCGCCATCAACAGGGTGAGCGTCCTGGCCTACGACGGCATGTCGGCCTTCGAACTCGGCATCGTGACCGAGGTCTTCGGCCTGCCCCGACCGGAGCTGGACGTCGACTGGTACCGGCTCACCATCTGCGCCGAGGGTCCGGTCCGAGTGGTTGGCGGCGCGACCCTGGCCGCCGACGCGGGCCTGGAAGGCTTGGCGCACGCGGATACCGTGATCGTCCCGGGCATGTCGAACGTGCGCGGCGACGTGTCGCCTGCCCTCGTTGACGCGCTAGGCGCGGCCCACGCCCGCGGGGCCCGGCTGGTGTCGATCTGCTCGGGTTCCTTCGCCCTGGCGGCGACCGGTCTGCTCGACGGCAGGCGCGCCGCGACGCACTGGCGGTACGCGGCGCTGCTGGCCGCGCGCTACCCAGCGGTGCACGTGGACGCCGACGTCCTCTACGTCGACGACGGCGACATCCTCACCAGCGCGGGCAGCGCCGCGGGCATCGACCTGTGCGTGCACCTGGTCCGCCGCGACCACGGCGCCACCGTCGCCAACGCGGTGGCCCGCCGCCTGGTCGTGCCGCCGCACCGCGAGGGCGGGCAGGCCCAGTTCATCGAGGTCCCGGTGCCCGGCCGCGGCGAGGTGACCGCGATCTCGGAGTCGATGGCCTGGGCGCTGGCGAACCTGCGCGAGCCGATCACCGTCGACCTGCTGGCCCGCCGCGCGCACCTGTCGACCCGCACCTACCTGCGCCGCTTCAAGCAGACCACCGGCACCAGCCCGATCCGGTGGCTGCTCATCCAGCGGGTCCAGGCGAGCCTGCCGCTGCTGGAGTCCGGCGAGCGCTCGATGCCCGAGATCGCCGCCGCGGTCGGGTTCGACACCCCGGTGACCTTCCGGCACCACTTCACCCGGGCCATGCGGACCTCGCCCTCGGCCTACCGCCGGGCCTTCCAGGACCGCGCGGTCACTCGATAGCGACCAGGCCCGGGTCGCCGAACTGGTAGCCGACCCCGCGCACCGTGCGGATCAACTGCGCGTTCGGGTCGATCTTGCCGCGCAGCCGCCGGACGTGGACGTCCACGGTCCGCTCGCTGACGTAGGTCGTCTTCCACACCTCGGTCATCAGCGCGCGCCTGCGGAACACCCGGTTGGCGTTGGTGGCCAGGAACAGCAGCAGGTCGAACTCCAGCCGGGTCAGCGCCACTTCGCGCCCGCGCCAGAGCACCCGTCTGGCCTGCGGGTCCAGCCGCAGCGGGGCGCCCTTGCGGGGCAGCGGGACCACCACGCCCGGCCGGGTGGCCTCCTCGGTGACCGTGACGGCGAGTCGGTCGTCACCGTCACCGAGGGCGTGCAGCGCGCGCACCAGCCCGGCGGTGAGCTCGGGCATCCGGTCGACCTCGGTGGTCACGTGCACGGTGAGTGACAGGCGGGTGGTGTGGGTCTGGGTCAGCGGCGTGGCCATGCGGGTCCCCTCGGGTGTGGGCGGGCGGATGCGGGAGCGGGTCAGCTCCGACATCGACCACCGGTGACCAGATCGGGACGCACGGGCACAAGTCGACCAGGCAGCGCGCTGGGGCGTCAACGCCGTCCGGAAGGTGGGACTACTCCGCGTAGTGCTCGGTGGCCAGGTACGGGTGCAGCACGTCGGTGCCGCGCGGCAGGAACCACTCGTCGAAGTCCAGGCCCGGGGTGCCCAGCAGGTCGATCTCGTCCTCGCCGGAGTCCTCGTCGAGGTCGTAGACCCGCTCGTGGTCGAGGTCGGCGAACACCCGCTCGTCGAACGCGGCGAAGATCTCCTTGAGCGGCAGCTCGTCGAGCAGGCCGGCCAGGTCGAGCTGGACAGCGGTCTCGGCCTTGAGCACGTGCAGCGCCAGCGCCTCGGCGGTGCACAGCGGCGGGGTCCAGTCCGGCTGGGCGAGCCGGTAGCCCAGGATCGCGGTGACGACCAGGAACTGCTTGGCGAAGAGCGCGCCGTAGTGCTCGGCGTAGCGCGCGGGCAGCTGGTTGAGCACGCTGAGCGCCTCGACCTCGTTGGCCGAGCTCTCCGCGTCCTCGAGCTCTTGGACGTCGGCGAACAGCTCGTCGGTGAGGATCTCCATCGCCTGCACCATGGCACCGGCGACCAGCCGCGCGGCGTCCTCGGACACCGGCCCGTCCTGGTCCTCGACGTAGCCGAAGGCGTCCAGGCCGAACGCGCGCAGCGACAGCGAGGAGGTGCGCAGCTCCTCGCGGAGCGCGGCGACCTCCTCCTCGGTCAGCTCGGGCTCGTCGTCCTCGTCCTCCTCGACCTCGCCCGCGCCCAGCGCGGCGGCCAGGTCGTCGTCGGTGGCGATGACCTCGCACCGGCCGACGGTCCAGGTCGAGATCAGGTCGGTCTGGGCGAGCAGCTCGGTGAGCACGTGCCGCGCGGCCTCCTCGGCGAAGGCGAGCGCGGGCGCGTCGAGCAGCCAGGTGATCACCGCGCCGCCGGGGTGCACGGCGACCCGGTGGTCCAGCGGCTCCACCTCGACCCCGTCCGGGCCCTCGATGCCCGCCAGCAGGTCGAGTTGCTCGTCGAGCAGGGCGGCTACCCCGTGCCGCTGCAGCGGGTCGAGATCCGGGGTGTCGGCGGCCGGGGAGACGTCGGCGGTGAGCTGGTATTCCACGTCCGGCAGTCTAAGAGCGGGCCGCCGTCAGCCGGTGAGCGGGACCGTCGGCAGCGGTCGCAGCCGCGGGCCGTCCGGGCCGCTGTCGGCGCGCTCGATCACCATCTCGGCGTCGCGCCCGCGGACCCGCAGGGTGGCGACCGCGTTGCCGAAGTACGGGCCCGCGACCTTCTGCCAGTCGACCGGCAGCGGCGTGATCTCCGGTGAGCGGTACATCCACCAGCGCAGCACCTTGGCCAGCGGCTGCCACCAGGCCACCCGGAACAGCGGCCGCATGAACCGCTCGACCGCGTTGTGCATCGGCGAGCAGGTGAGCTGGTAGACCCGGGCGTTGACCGGCCGGTCGAAGGTGGCCTCGGCGGCGTAGACGTGGTGGACGTCGCCGGAGAGCACGCAGACGGTGGCCGCGCTGCCCTCGGCGATGCGCCTGATCAGCTTGGTCAGCCGGTCCGAGGACGCCCGGAAAGACGGCCAGTGCTCCAGGTCGGCGCCCTGGCGCAGCTTCTCGGCCAGCCGCCCGCGCCAGTCGGTGCGCCGGGCGGAGACCTCGTTCATCGACTGCACGTGGCTGATCACGTGCGGCATCAGCCAGGGCAGCGACGAGCCGATCAGCAGGTGGTCGTAGTCGCCCTCGGCGTTGGCCTCGACCCACTCGAACTCGCCGTCGCCGACCATCGAGCGGTGGCCGTCCTTGAGGATCCGGCCGGAGCGGGTGTCGACCACCAGCAGCCGCACGTTGCCGAAGTCGCGCCGGTAGCTCCAGCGGACGCCCTTGCGGCCGTTGAACTCCTGGGTGGCCACGTCGGCGAAGTCGCTGAGCACCGGCGCGGCGTCGCCCGCGGCGGAGATCACCTTCTGGAAGGTCTCGTCCTCGGCCAACTCGTCCGGCGAGAGGTTGCCGATGTGCTGGTAGATCCAGTAGGTCACCAGGGCGCCGCGCTCGCGGTCGGCCCACCAGGTGGTCTTCTCGATCGCGTTGCGCCAGTCCTGGGAGGTGTTCCAGTCGTCGCGCACGTCGTGGTCGTCGAAGATCATCGAGGTCGGGACGGTGGAGAGCAGCCAGCGGATCAGCGGGGTGGACCAGGACTCGTGGTAGAGCCGGACGTACTCGGTGAAGTCGGCCACCTCGATCCCCGGCGGCTGGTCGGTGTCGCGCCGGGTCTTGATCCACTCCTGGGTGGCCTTGCTGGTCTCGTCGGCGTAGACCTGATCGCCGAGCAGCATCAGCGCGTCCGGCCAGTCGTGCTCGCCCTGCCCGGCCATCCGGGTCGCGTAGGCGGCCAGCGCGTCGGTGCCCCACAGCTTGTGCTCGGTGGGGTCCTCGCTCTCCGGCTTGCGGCACGAGCCGAACATCATCAGGAAGTCGGTGTCGCCGCCCTCGGGCAGCGTGCGGATCCGGCTGGGCGGCAGGTCGGTGTCGGGCAGCGGCCACGCCACGGTGCCGTCCAGCGCGACGGTGTACTCGGTGACCGTCGCAGGCGCCAGGTCGGTCAGCACGACCAGCGCGTAGTGGTGGCCGTGCACCTCGAAGGTGGCCGCCGACTGGCCCGCGACGGTGACCTCGCAGGCCGAGTCGGTCTCCACCCACACCGTCGCCGAGCGGTCGTCGACGTGCCGGAGCGCGGGACCGAGCAGCAGTTCAGGCATGAAACCCCCTCATCTACGCCCGCCCGGCAAGGTACCCCGATTCAGCGGGTCGAACCGGATTCCACCGACTCCACGCCGCGGATCTCACCGCCGCGGAAGGCGTCGACGAACAGCGCGTGGTCGGTCCGGGTCTGCCGGGCGTAGCGGTCGGCGAACTCCACCACGTCGGCGACGAACTCGTCCTCCCGGTCGCCGATCGCCGCCGCGATGGCCTCCTCGACCTGGAAGTCCACCAGGGTCTGCTCGGAGTCGGAGTCGGACACGCAGTGCGCCTTGGCGGTGGCCCGGCCCAGGAACTCCAGCACCGGGAGCATGTCGGCGGGCTCGGTGAGGTCGGACCAGTCCAGGTCGGCGACGTACGGTGAGAGCTCGGCCACCACGAACCCGGTGCCGCGCAGCTCGGTGTGGCCCAGCCACGGGTCGGCGTGCGCCTGCAGCGCCCGCTGGGACACCGCGGTGCGGTGGCCGTGGTGCTGGAAGTAGGCGCGGATCTTCTCGTCGTCGACGATCCGGCTGGGCGCGGCCACGTTGGCCTGCTTCATGGAGAGCACCACGTCGTTCTCCAGCGCCTGCGACCGGCCCTCGACCAGCACGTTGTAGGCGGGCAGCCCGGCCGAGCCGATGCCGAACCCGCTGCGGCCGACCACGTCCTTGACCCGGTAGGTCAGGCTGGAGCTGGACCGCTTGCCGCTGGGGATGGTGTCCAGGTACTTCTCGAACGCGGCCTCCACCTCGGCCCGCTCGTCGGCCTCGAGCTCGCGCACGCCCGGGCCGATCCGGAAGACGCGGTCGAAGTCGCGGATGCTGGTGACCTCGGTGAGCAGCCCGACCCGGGTGGCCAGCCGGGCCTTGAGCAGGACCTGGTGCAGCACGCCGTCGGTGCTGTCCAGGCGCAGGCTGAACATCTCGTCGTCGGGGTTCTCGGCGAAGGTGCGGACCTGCTGGGCGTAGGCGCGCGCGTAGCTGCCGACCAGCTCCTCGATGGCCTCGTCCGGCAGCGCCTTGCGCCAGCCGAGCAGCGCCATGCTGGCGGCGAAGCGGCGCACGTCCCAGGTGAAGGCGCCCAGGTAGGCCTCGTCGAAGTCGTTGACGTCGAAGACCAGGGTGCCCTCGCCGTCCATGTAGGTGCCGAAGTTCTCCGCGTGCAGGTCGCCCTGGATCCACACCCGGCTGGTCCGCTCGTCGGCCCACCGGTCGGGTTCCTCGGTCATGTCGGCGTAGAACAGGCAGGCGCTGCCGCGGTAGAAGGCGAACGGCTCGGCGGCCATCTTGCGGAACTTCGCGCGGAACGCGACCGGGTCGGCGCTCATCAGGTCGGCGAAGGCGGAGTGCAGGACCGACACGATGCGTTCGCGGCGCTCGTCGGACACGGGGGTCTCCTTGCGGCGGGGAGGGGCTGGCCGCGGGCACGATCTCACGGTGGGCACCCGCGTCCATCCACAATGGAACGATGTTCGCCCGGTCGGGCGCACACGGATGGTCACTCTGGCACAGCCCGACCTCACCCTGTCAGCCGATGGACACCGTCGGTGCTGCCGGGGCGGGTGCCACCGGAGTGGTCGTGCGCGCCCGGGAAAGCGGCTATTCGGATTCGCCGGGCGGCTGAATGAGCGCATTACCGACACGTGCTTGTCACCGGATCGCGTTCTCACTACCTTTTGGTATTGGCGCGGGACGGAAATGCGCGGACTATTCATGTCTACCTGCCGGTCGGGCAGCGGGAGGTGGTGTTGGCCCCGTTTTGGTACCTCTGCGTGGCGACCGTCATCGCCCGATCATGTTGATAGCTAACCCGATCGAGTAAATCGGTCACTCTCGACGCGCGTTACCCGCCGCACTTCCGCCAGAGTTGACCCGGTCGCGGTCGCATTCGGGGTGAGCGGGCCGGGAAAGGGAATACTGCAGATGAACATCTACGTCTCCGGGCTGATCTGGGTCGTGGGCGCCGCCCTGGCCACCGCCATCGTCGCCTACCTCATCCGCCGCTTCGGGGCCACCGAGGGCACGGTCGAGAACAACGAGGCCGCCGGTCAGGTGTTCACCATCGTCGGCGGGCTGCACGCGGTGCTGCTGGCGTTCGTGCTGATCTCGCTGTTCGACGCCACCAGCGCCACCGAGGAACAGGTCTACCGCGAGGCGGACAGCCTGGTCGCGGCGAACTGGGCGGCGGACTCGCTGGGCGAGCCGACCTCCTCGGAGATCCGGGACCTGTCGGCGACCTACGTCAGCACGGTCGTCGACAAGGAGTGGCCCGACCTCGAAGAGGGCAAGGACGAGGTCGCGGGCGACGGCTGGGCCACGCTGGACAAGATGCGCAAGGTCATCAGCCAGGCCCAGACCGACGGCGACTGGCAGAACGACCAGAAGACCGAGGCGGCCAACAAGCTCTGGGACGTCTACGAGGCCCGGCAGGAGCGGCTCAACGCGGCGGGCAACGGGGTCAGCGACGTCGTCTGGTTCGCGCTGGTCGCGGGCAGCATCATGTCGATCTCGCTGCCGCTGCTCTTCGGCGGCCCGCGCCCGGTCACCCACATCATCATCGTCTCGATCCTGGCGGGCACCCTGTCGCTGCTGCTCTTCGCCACCCACCAGCTGCAGAACCCGTTCAGCGGCGGCGCCAAGATCGACCCCGCCGCCTTCGAGAGCGTCCAGGCGCGCCTGCTGTGAACCGCCGCACGGCCCTGGCAGGCGTCTCCGCCGCCTGCGTCGCCCTGGCGGGCGGCGCGCTGCTGTCCGGCGGCGAGGGCCAGGCGGCCCCGATACGCGCGGCGGACTGCGTCTTCTACCGGGTGCACAGCACCGACCGCGGCCTCTCGACCCTCAGCCGCGTCCAAGCGGCCGACGGCACGGTCGTCCGCATCGGCGGCCTGGGCCACCGGGTCAACGCGGTCGGCTACTCGGTCCGGTCCAACACGATCTGGGGCCTGAGCACGCGCTCGACAGGTGGGTCGTTCGACAACGGGGCCCACGTGGTCAGCATCGCCGGCAACGGCGCGGTCGTGGACTACGGGCAGGTGCACCGGATCAACGGCCTCCCCTTCCCTGCGGGCAGGCTCGCCGAGGCGACCGCCGGGACGGTGGTCGGCGACCTGTTGGTGGTCCGCGACCGCCGGGCGTTGTTCAGCATCGACGTGAACCCGGCCAGCAACACCTTCCTGGGATTGGTGGCGGTCACCCCGCTGTGGCCGTCGGACGCCGTGCGGGACGTCGACGACTTCGACTTCCGGGCCACCGACCGCCGGTTCTACGGCGTCACGACGGACGACCGGCGCTCGGCCGCCGTCCTGCGCATCGATCCCGACACCGGCCGAGTGTCCACTGTGGATGGTGTGCGACTGCCGGGCGCGGGGGCGTACGGAGCGGTCGTCGTCGGCCCGGACAACTCGCTGTACGCCACGGTCAACGACTCACACGACCGGAGCAGGCTGTTCCGAGTGGGCCTGGCAGGCGGACAGGTCGACGAAGTGGCGGCCTGGGCGGCGGTCTCCTCCTCGGACGCGACCGGCTGTTTGCCCAGCGCGGCACCGCCAGTGATCCCGCCCAGCCCCAGCCCGACGTCGCCCGCGCCGCAACTGCCCGAACCACCGAACGAGCCCCCACCGGTCGCGGCCCCGCCCGCGCCACTGCCCGTGCCTGTGCCGGTTCCGGCTCCGCGCACGACCGTGGCCACGACGTCGCCGGCGGCTGAGGTCCCTGTTTTGCCGCCTCCTGTTGTTGTGCCGGAACCCGTTCGCACGCAGCCGGCGCTCTCGCCGACACCGATCCCGGTGGTACCGCCTGCTCGCGCCACCAACCGCCAGTCGCCCACGACGACCGTTGTGGCGACCTCGGACCGGACACACCGGAAAACGGAGAAGAAGCGCCGCTGGGGACTGACAGTGCTGATCCTGGTGATCGGAGCCGGGGCTGCCGCCGCCTCCTCACGTAGGCGCCACTGACCGAGCCCGCTGGGGGCAACAGGATCCCGACCCCGCTGGTACGTAAGAGAATCCGGCCCCCCAGCAAACCGCTGCGGATAGGCCGACCCCGCTGGTACGCAAGAGAATCCGGCCCCCCAGCAAACCGCTGCGGATAGGCCGACCCCGCTGGTACGCAAGAGAATCCCGACCCCGCTGGTACGCAACGCCCGTTACGTTTGTGCTCGATTGGGTGGACTGCCTTCGTGTGGGGGGAGGCGACCGCTAAACTTGACCTGTGGTGGGGATGCCCTTCTCCCCACGCTTTTTCCCCACGCG
>NZ_BSTR01000059.1 GCF_030269645.1 Actinokineospora sp. NBRC 105648
CATAGTGTTACGGCGGTCATAGCGGTGGGGAAACGCCCGGTCCCATCCCGAACCCGGAAGCTAAGCCCACCTGCGCCGATGGTACTGCACTCGTGAGGGTGTGGGAGAGTAGGACGCCGCCGGACTATCATTCCCGAAAGGGCCTGTGGAGGGGCACGCTAGCGCGTGCGCCATTCCACAGGCCCTTTCGGTGTCAGTGGATGAGGTTGCGGGAAACCGCACGCAGGAGGATCACGTGTCGGAGTTCGGGCGACGGAGCGGTGCGGACCGCGGCGACAGTGGCGACTCGGGTCGCCGCAGAGAGCAAGACGGCCCACAGCGCCGCGGTGACAACGAGCGCGGCAACAACCGCACCTCCCACGACCGGGGCGGCTATCGTCCGACCTCCGCTGACCGTGATCGCGGTGGCTACCGCTCGGGCGCGAGCGACTCGCGTGCTGGTGCGGGTGATCGCGGCCGACCCAGCGACCGCACCGGCTCTGATCGAGGTGGCTACAAGTCGGGTTCCGCCGACCGCGGCCGCTCCGGAGACCGTGACAGCTACCGCCCGGGCTCCTCGGATCGCGGCACTTCCAGCGATCGCGGCGGTTACCGGGGGAACTCGGACCGCGACCGTTCAGGCTCTTCGGACCGCGGTGGCTATCGCCCGTCATCGGACCGTTCCGGCTCTGGTGATCGTGGCGGCTACCGCTCCAACTCCGATCGACCGGGTTCCAGCGACCGCGGCGGCTACCGCTCCAACTCCGACCGGTCTGGTTCGGGTGACCGTGGTGGCTTCCGGTCCAATTCCGATCGCTCGGGTTCCGGCGACCGCGGTGGTTACCGCCCCAGCTCGGACCGATCTGGCTCGAGCGAGCGCGGTGGCTATCGCCCCAATTCTGATCGTTCTGGTTCGAGCGAGCGCGGTGGCTACCGCCCCAGTTCCGACCGATCTGGCTCGGGTGATCGCGGCGGCTACCGACCGAGTTCGGACCGCTCGGGTTCGGGTAGCACTGGTGGTTACCGCTCCGGGTCTTCTGATCGAGACCGGTCCAGCTCTGGTGACCGTGGGGGTTACCGCTCGGGGTCTTCGGACCGTGACCGTTCTTCTTCCGACCGCGGTGGGTTCCGTTCTGATCGGCCCTCTGGTGGGTTCCGGGCCGGATCCTCGGGTGGGGACCGCACCGGGGATCGTGGTGGCTATCGCTCAGACTCCCGTGACAGGGACAGCTCGGGCGGCTCGGACCGTGGTGGTTACCGTTCGGGCGGTTCCTCCGATCGTGGCGGGTTCCGCTCTGGTGGGTCTGACGACCGGCGCGACTCCCGTCCGGGTTCGGACCGTGGTGGCTATCGCTCCGGTGGGTCCAGCGACCGGCGGGATTCTCGGCCGGGTTCGGACCGTGGGGATTCCCGCTCTGGAGGGTCTTACGACCGCGGCGGGTCTTCTGACTCCGGCGGCTACCGCTCGGGCGGGTCTTCCTCCGATCGCGGGGGTTCCCGTTCCGGCGGGACCTCGGATCGTGGTGGTTACCGTTCCGGGGGCACCTCGGACCGCGGCGGCTACCGCTCTGGTGGATCTGATGACCGGCGTGACTCGCGACCGGCTTCTGACCGTGGCGACTCCCGGTCTGGTGGGTCGTCTGATCGCGGCGGCTACCGCTCGGGTTCTTCGGACCGTCCGAGCTACCGCGCGGGTGGGTCGTCTGATCGATCCGGTGGCTCGTCGGACCGTGGTGGCTACCGGTCTGGTTCCTCGGATCGCGGTGGCGACCGCACCGGGTCCTCTGACCGGGGCGGCTACCGCTCCGACTCGGGGGACAAGGGTGGGTACCGCTCGGGTTCTTCCGACCGGGGCAACCGCTCGGACTCCGACCGCGGCTCCCGTCCCGGGTCTTCCGACCGGGCCGGCTACCGTGGCGACTCCGATCGTGGGGGTTACCGCTCGGGCTCGTCGGACCGCGGGGGCTACCGCGCCGGGTCTTCGGACCGGGGTGACTCGCGTCCGGACCGTGGCGGCAGCCGTGATGGTGGCCGGACCGGGGCAGACCGTGGTGCCCGACCGGACCGTGACTCCGCGGACCGGGGTGGCTACCGGTCCGACCGCGACGACCGTGGCGATCGCCGTGATCGTGACGACCGCCGTGACGACCGGGCGCCGCGCTCCACTGACCGGCGTGACGGTGACGATGCGTCGAGCCGTCCGGACTCGGTTGACTTGCCCGCGCGCGACCTGGTTGAGCAGGACGAGCGCTCGGCTGACCGCGCCGACTCCGCGAAGCGTTCACCTGCGGCCGAGTACGACCGCGATGAGCTGACCGCCGACGACGGCGAGCCCGACGACCTCCTGTTCACCGACGGCCGGGGTGACTCGGGCGAGTCGTCCGACACCCGCGGCTCGGGTGACAGCGAGACTCCCGGCGCCCAGGACGGCGACTCCGACGGAGACTCTGACGGCGACTTCAACCGAGACGACCGCTCCGAACGGCCTGCCGCTCAGGGGGATCGGGATGGGGACCCGCGGTCCGATCAGGATGGCGCCGACCGCCCGGTGCTCGGTGGCGACGAAGCGGACAGCCCCACTCGGGGTGACCAGGTTCCGGGCGAGCGGCCCGCCGCCGACAGCCGCGGTCGAGATGACCGTGGCCCGCGTCGTGACCACGGCGACCGCGATGATCGTGGCCCGCGTCGCGACGACCGGGACCGGTCCCGGGATGACCGCCGTGATCGGCCCGCGCGTGGCCGGGACGACCGGCGTGACGATCGCGGCGACCGGGACGACCGCCGTGGACCCCGTCGGGACGACCGCGACGTGGCGCCGGTGGAGAGCGGACCGGCGGTGCCGGAGGGCGCCGACTACAGCGCCCTCGACGTCGAGGCCCGCGCGGGTCTGCGCAGCCTGCCCAAGTCGTTGGCGGAACTGGTCGGCAAGCACTTGGTCGCGGCCGGGATGCTCATCGACGAGGACCCCGAGCGCGCACTCGTGCACGCCCGGTACGCCCGGGAGCGCGCCTCCCGGGTCGCCATGGTGCGGGAGGCCGCCGGGCTGACCGCCTACCACGCGGGCGAGTGGGCCGAGGCGCTGTCCGAGCTGCGCGCCGTCCGGCGGATGAGTGGCGGCAACGCCCACATCGCGGTGATGGTCGACTGCGAGCGCGCCCTGGGCCGCCCCGAGCGGGCCCTCGAGCTGGCCAAGGAGGCGGGCAAGGACCTGACCCCCGACGTCGCCGTGGAACTGCGCATCGTCAGCGCCGGTGCCCGGCGGGACATGGGGCAGCTGGAGGCCGCGGTCGTCGCCCTGCAGGGTGACGACCTAGACCCCAAGCGCCGGGACCCGTGGAGCGCGCGGTTGTTCTACGCCTACGCCGACAACCTCGAGGCCGCGGGCCGCGCGGAGGACGCCATCCGCTGGTTCCTGCACGCCGCCCAGGCCGACGACGACGAGGACACCGACGCCGCCGAGCGCGCGTTCGCCCTCGGCGCCGACGAGTCCGAGATCGCCGCCGCGCTGCCGGGCGAGACGGTCGAGATCGACGACAGCGACGACACCGCGGACAGCGACGACAGCGACGACCCAGTGGACTCCGAGGAAGCTGCCGAGCCCGCCTCGGTGCCCGGAACCTCCACTGTGGACGATTCCGAGGCCGACGAGGCCGACGAGGCCGACGAGGCCGACGAGGCCGACGAGGTCGACGAGGCCGACGAGGCCGACGAGGTCGACGAGGTCGAGGAAGCCGAGCTGCCGCAGGCGGGTCAGCCCATTGGGGTGTCCACTCCGGACTCTTCTGCGGATGGGGTGTCCAAGGACCCCGAGGACGCTGTCCCGGCGGACGGCGACACGGTCGCCGAGACCGAGGTGCCTGCGGACGACAAGAAGACGGCCACCGAACCCAACTCGTCGGTCGACCGCGAGGTCGAGGGCGACGCGGACGGTGAGGGGACCGGTCAGGCCGAGCGCCGCGATGGGTGACCGGCTGGTCGACGTCTACGACGCCCTCCTGTTCGACCTCGACGGCACTGTCTACCGGGGCGGCCAAGCCGTCCCGGGGGCCGCGGCCGCCGTGGCCGCGGTGCGGGCGAACCGCACCGCGGTGCGGTTCGTGACCAACAACGCCTCGCGGTCGCCGCAGGACGTCGCCGCGCACCTCGTCGGGCTCGGTATCGACGCCGAGGTCGACGAGGTCAGCACGAGCGCCCAGGCCGGTGCCGCCGTGGTCGCGGAACGGCTCGCGCCCGGGGACGCCGTGCTCGTGCTGGGCACCGCCGCGCTCGCCGCCGAGGTGACCGCGCGCGGGCTGGTGCCCGTCCGCACCGCCGACGCCGGGCCGAAGGCCGTCCTGCAGGGGCTGTCCCCGGATCTGGCCTGGCGCGACCTCGCCGAGGCCGCGCTGGTGATCCGGTCGGGGGCGCTGTGGGTCGCCTGCAACGTCGACCGCACCCTGCCCACCGAACGCGGGCTGCTGCCCGGCAACGGCGCGCTGGTGCACGCGCTCGTGATCGCCACCGAGCGCGAGCCGGTGGTCGCGGGCAAGCCCGCCGCCCCGCTGATGGACGAGTCGGTCCGCTCCGCCGGGGCCGCGCACCCGCTCGTCGTGGGCGACCGGCTCGACACCGACATCGAGGGCGCGGTCGCCACCGGGCTCGACTCGCTCCTCGTCCTCACCGGGGTGGCGACGGCGCGAAACGTCCTGGAGGCGCCGCGGCAGCACCGGCCGACGTACCTGGCCGCGGACATCCGAGCGGTCACCGAGACCACCGACGCCGTGGCGATCGGCCCCAAGCCGGGCTGGGACGTCCGGGTCGACGGCGACCGGATCCGGGTCGAGGGGGCAGGCGACCCGCTGGACCTGCTGCGGGCCCTGTGCGCGGCGCGGTGGGCACTGGACGGGCCGGTCCGGCTCGACGCCCACCCCGCCCTGGCGGCCCTCGGGCTCACCGGCTCGAGCTGATCCCGAGCGGCACCACGATCGGACTGCGAAGATCGGACAGCGACGATCGGATAGCGTGGAGGAGTGCAGGTGGACAACCCCCCGATCCCCGGCCCGCCCCGGGACGCCGCGATCGACGAGGCGATGGCCGGGCTGGACGGGCTCGACGCGCTGCCGGTGGCCGCGCACGTGGACCGGTTCGACACGGTGCACATCGCGCTGACGGCCGCCCTGGCCACCATCGACAAGGTCTGAGCGGTGCCCAGAAGGGCGCGCCTGGACGCCGAGCTGGTCCGCCGCGGTCTCGCCCGCTCCCGTGACCACGCCAGTGAGCTGATCGCCGCGGGCCGGGTCACCGTGCGCGGCTCCGTCGCCAGCAAACCCGCCACCGGGGTGGAGACCGACGCCCCGGTCGTGGTCCGGGAGCTGGTCGACGACCCGAACTGGGCCTCCCGCGGCGCGCACAAGCTGATCGGCGCGCTGGACGCCTTCCCCGAGGTCGCCGTCGAAGGCAGGCGCTGCCTGGATGCGGGCGCCTCGACCGGCGGGTTCACCGACGTGCTGCTGCGCCGCGGCGCGACCCGGGTCGTGGCCGCCGACGTCGGGCGCGGTCAGCTGGTGTGGCGGCTGCAGAACGACGAGCGCGTGGTCGTGTTGGACAAGACCAACGTCCGATCGCTGACCCCGGAGGACATCGGCGGCCCGGTCGACCTGGTCGTCGCCGACCTCTCGTTCATCTCGCTGCGCTTGGTGCTGCCCGCGCTGGCCGCCTGCGCGGGCCCCGGCGCCGACCTGCTGCCGATGGTCAAACCGCAGTTCGAGGTCGGCAAGGAGCGGCTGGGCACCGGTGGCGTGGTGCGCGAGCCCGAGCTGCGCGCCGAGGTCGTCACCCGGCTGCTCAAGGCCGCCGGTGAGCTCGGCCTGCGCGCGCACGGCGTGGTCGCCAGCCCGCTGCCCGGCCCGGCGGGCAACGTCGAGTACTTCGCCTGGTTGCGCCGGGGTGACCCGCTGGCCGACGACGAGGCGAGCGCACTGGTCGAGACAGCCGTCCAGGAGGGGCCGCGATGAGGGAGATCCTGCTGGTCGTGCACACCGGGTACGCGCACAACCGGCACGTCGCCGAGAAGGTGGCGGGCTGGTTCGCCGCGGCGGGGGTGCGGTTGCGGGTGGTCGACGACGAGGCGCCCGACCTCAACCCCGCCTGCTACAGCCGGGTGGTGCCGCTGGGGCCGGAGGCCGCCGTGGGCACCGAGCTGGTGTTCGTGCTCGGCGGCGACGGCACCCTGCTGCGGGCCGCCGAGCTCGCGCACCCCGCCGGGGTCCCGGTGCTCGGGGTCAACCTCGGTCGGGTGGGCTTCCTCGCCGAGGCCGAGTCCGACGCGCTGGCCGAGGCAGTCGAGCGGGTCGTGCACGAGGACTACCGGGTCGAGGACCGGATGACCGTGGACGTCACCGCCACCCGCGACGGGGTGGTGCTCGCCGACACCTGGGCGCTCAACGAGGCCAGCGTGGAGAAGAGCAGCCGCGAGCGGATCCTGGACGTGCGGATCGAGGTGGACGGCCGCCCGGTGTCCTCCTTCGGCTGCGACGGCGTGCTGTGCGCCACGCCGACCGGGTCGACCGCCTACGCCTACTCCGCGGGCGGGCCGATCGTCTGGCCCGACGTGCAGGCCATGCTGGTGGTGCCGAGCAACGCGCACGCGATGTTCTCCCGGCCGCTCGCGGTGTCGCCGAACTCCGTGGTCAGCGTGGAGGTCGACCCCGACGGCCACCCCGCCGTGCTGTGCTGCGACGGCAGGCGCACCTTCGAGATCCCGCCGGGCACCCGGATCGACGTGCGCGGCGGCCGCACCCCGATCCGGCTGGTCCGGCTGCGCCACGACCCGTTCACCGACCGGCTGGTCGACAAGTTCGCCCTGCCGGTGCACGGGTGGCGGTCGCGGTGATCGTGTGGACGGCCGCACGTCGGTGTCACCGGGAGCCGCTAGGGTGCGCCCTGTGCTAGCCGAGATGCGCATCCAGGACCTCGGCGTCATCGACGAGGCCACGCTCGAGCTCCACCGCGGCTTCACCGTGGTGACCGGGGAGACCGGTGCGGGCAAGACGATGGTCGTCACCGGGCTGCACCTGCTCTCCGGTGGCAGGGGCGAGGCGTCGAGGGTCCGCAGTGGCAAGTCCAAGGCCGTGGTCGAGGGCCGGTTCGAGGGGTTGACCGACACCGCGGCCGCCCGGGTCGCCACCGAGGCGGGCGCCGAGCCCGAGGACGACGGCAGCCTGATCACGCTGCGCACGGTCAGCACCGACGGGCGCTCGCGGGCGCACGTCGGCGGCCGGTCGGTGCCGGTGGGCGTGCTGTCCGACCTGGCCGAGCAGCTGATCGCGGTGCACGGCCAGAACGACCAGCTGCGCCTGCTGCGGCCCGCCGAGCAGCGCGCGGTGATCGACCGGTTCGCCGGTGACGACCTCGCCGAGGTGCTCGCCGCCTACCGCGCGGTGCGCGAGGAGTGGCTGGCGGTCACCGCCGAGCTCGACGACCGTACCCGCCGGGCCAAGGAGATGGCCCGCGAGGCCGACATCCTGCGGATGGGCCTGGAGGAGATCACCGCGGTCGACCCGCAGGCGGGTGAGGACACCGAGCTGGTCGATCAGGCCCGCAGGCTGGCCGACGCCGACCAGCTGCGCGAGGCCGCCACCGGCGCGAGCTACGCGGTCTCCGGCTCCGCCGACGGCGACCCGGACGCCCCCGGCGCGCTGGGCATGATCGGCGAGGCGCAGCGGCGGCTGGCCGGGTCCGAGGACCCGCGGCTGCGCGAGCTGGAGCCCCGGTTGGCCGAGGCCGCCGTGCTGCTCACCGACGTGGGCGCCGAGCTGACCGCCTACCTCGACAGCCTCGACGCCGACCCGGCCGCGCTGGAGCGGGTGCTGGCCCGCCAGGCCGAGCTCAAGGCGATCACCCGCAAGTACGCCGCCGACGTCGACGGGGTGCTGGCCTGGGCGCGCGACGCGGTCGACAAGCTGGCCGGGCTGGACACCTCGGAGGAGGCGCTGGGCGAGCTCGCGGCCCGCAAGTCCGCGCTGGCGGTGCGGCTGGCCGAGTTCGCGGTGACGCTGAGCGCCGCGCGCGCCGAGGCCGCCGACGAGCTGGCCAAGGCCGTCACCGACGAGCTGGGCGGGCTGGCGATGGGCCAGTCCAGCATCCAGATCACCGTGCGGCCGCGGCAGGCCGAGGCCAACGACCCGGTCGCGCTGCGGGTCGGCGCCCAGTTGCTGCACGCGGGCGCCGACGGCGTGGACGACGTGGAGCTGCTGCTGGTCGCGCACGACGGTGCCCAGCCGCTGCCGGTGCACAAGGGTGCCTCCGGTGGTGAGCTGTCCCGGGTGATGCTGGCCATCGAGGTCGTGCTGGCGCACTCCGACCCGGTGCCGACGCTGGTGTTCGACGAGGTCGACGCCGGGGTGGGCGGCCGGGCGGCGGTGGAGATCGGGCGCAGGCTGGCCCGGCTCGCGCGCAGCCACCAGGTGGTCGTGGTGACCCACCTGGCGCAGGTCGCCGCGTTCGCCGACCGGCACCTGATCGTCGACAAGGGCGTGCACGGCGGGGTCACCCGCAGCGACGTGCGCACCCTGGACGAGACGCAGCGCGTGGTCGAGCTGGCGCGGATGCTCGCGGGCATGGAGTCCACCGAGACCGGGCGCGCGCACGCCGAGGAGCTGCTCGCCCTGGCCGACGGGGAGAAGCACGACTGGGACCTGACCGGGAAGCCGCGGCCCAAGCGCAAGAAGCGGGCGGCGGGGCGGGAAAACGACACGTCGGCCCGGTGATCAGGCAAGATCGACATCGGGTCAACCCCATCACCCGTTCGCCCGCGCCCGGCGTGGCGAGCGGACTAAGCGCGGTCCGTTTGCCACCATCGGGCCATGAAGCTCCCCGGTTTGCTCAGTCGATCACAGCCGGCGCAGCCCGGGGTCACCGGCATCGCGCGGGTGGACCGGCGGACCGGTGACCTGCTCCGGCGCGTCTCGCACGGCGACATCGTGGTGCTCGACCAGCTCGACCTCGACCGGGCCACCGCCGACGCGCTGGTGCGCGCCGAGGTCGCCGGGGTGGTCAACGCGTCCCCGTCGATCTCCGGGCGGTTCCCCAACCTCGGGCCCGAGGTGCTGGTCAACGCCGGTGTGCCGCTGATCGACGGGGTCGGCCAGGACGCGCTGCGGGCGATCCGCGAGGGCAGCAAGCTGCGGCTGCACGAGGGCGGGGTGTTCCTCGGCGAGCGCGAGGTCGCCCAGGGCACCCGGCAGAGCCCGGAGTCGGTGGCCGACCAGATGATCGAGGCCAAGGCGGGCATGTCGGCCCAGCTGGAGGCGTTCTCGGCCAACACCATCGAGTTCCTGCGCCGCGAGCGCACGATGATCCTCGACGGGATCGGCGTGCCGGAGGTGCGCGTCCCGATGCGCGGTCGGCAGGTCGTGGTGGTCGCCCCCGGGCACGAGCACGCCGCGGACCTCAAGCGGCTCAAGCGCTACATCGGCGAGCACCGGCCGGTGCTGATCGGCGTGGAGTCCGGCGCGGACGCGCTGCGCGCGGCCGGGTACAAGGTCGACATCATCGTCGGCGACCCGGACGGGATCTCCACCGAGACGCTGCGCGGCGGCGCCGAGGTGGTGGTGCCCGCGCAGAGCGACGGGCACGCGCCCGGCCTGGAACGCGTGCAGGACCTCGGGATCGGCGCGGTGACCTTCGTGGCCACCGGCAACTCCGAGGACCTCGCGCTGGTGCTCGCCGACACCAACGAGGCCGCCCTGGTGGTGACGGTGGGGTTCCAGGCGACGCTGCGCGAGTTCCTCGACCGCGGCCGCTCCGGGTCCAACCCGTCCACCTTCCTCACCCGGCTGCGGCTGGGCGGCAAGCTCGTCGACGGCAAGGCGGTGGCGACCCTGCACCGCAGCCGGGTTTCGGCGTTCGCGGTGCTGCTGCTGGTGTTGGCCGCCGTCGCCGCGATCGCCGCCGCGGTCGCGGTCTCCGGGGTGGGCGGCGCCTACACCGACTGGGCCGTGCACACCTGGGACTCGTTCTACTCCTGGCTCAAGGGGCTGTTCTCGTGATCTCGTTGCGCTACCACATCATCTCGATCGCCGCGGTCCTGCTGGCGCTGGCCGTGGGGGTGGTGCTCGGCTCGACCACGCTGAGCCGGACCCTGCTCGCCGGGCTCAACAGCCAGAACGACGACCTCGGCGGGCAGGTGTCCCAGCTGGAGGACCAGCGCAACGCGCTCAACGCCAAGCTGGGCGACGCGGACTCCTTCGCCGCGACCGTCGGGCCGAGGGCGGTGCGCGGACTGCTGGACAAGCGCACCGTCGTGCTGATCACCACCGCCGACGCGCGACCGTCCGACCGGGACGCGATCAAGGGCCTGGTGCTGAACTCGGGCGCCACCGTCACCGGGGAGCTGCAGCTGACCGAGGCGTTCGCCGACCAGTCGCGGGCCGACCAGCTCAAGGACGTGGTCACCCGGCTGCTGCCCGCGGGCGCGCAGCTGCCCACCGCCTCGGACCCGGGCACGCTGGCGGGTGGGTTGCTCGGGCCGCTGCTGCTGATCAGCAAGGCGGACAACAAACCGCAGCTGTCCACCGAGGAGTCGGCGGCGGTGCTGGCCGGGCTCACCGACGGCGGGTTCGTCAAGGCCACGCCGGACCTGCGCCCCGCGCAGCTGGCGATCGTGCTCACCGGGGGCGCGGCGGCGGGCGGCGGCGCGGGCGACCGGGCCGCGACCATCGCCCGGTTCGCCACCCAGGTGGACCGCTCCGGCGCGGGCACCGTGCTCGCGGGCGGCGCGGGCTCGGCCGGGGGCACCGGCGCGGTCGGCGTCGTCCGGGCGGACACCGCCGCCACCTCGATCCTGTCTACTGTGGACAATGCGGACACCCCGGCGGGCCAGGTCGTCGCGGTGCTGGCGCTGGCCGAGCAGCTGGCGGAGAAGTCCGGGCGGTACGGGAACGCGGGCAACGCCCAGGCCCCGGCCCCAGGAGCCCCGGCAGAGTAGTTTGCGTGGTCTTGTGGAGTGACGGCGTAGCGGCCTGTCATCGATTCGCGCCACGAACGAGCGAAAGCCCGGCCCGGACGGGTAAGGGCAGGCGAGATGTGCTCATTTTCGCATCGTCGGAACCGATGTCGCCCGTGGCGGGACTACCGGTTCCGCCACGGGCGACAAGGGAGCGAAGATGGGGCACATAACCAAGGCGCGGACGGCGTTCTGCACCACGGCCGCGGCACTGGCACTGATCGTGGGTGCTACCCCGGCACTGGCCACCAACCCGGCGGGCGTGGCCGGGCTCGGGTCGGCCACAGTGGTCAAGAACGGGGTGGCCGACACCGTGCCGCCGCTGGCGGTCTGCGCCGTGGACGGGCAGACCTCGGCCAGTTCGCCCGGTGACACCGCGACCGGGGTCAAGTTCGGCCCGGGTAGTTCGACCTGCACCACGACGGTGGTCGACCCGGTCAATTCCACGACCTCGACCAAGTCCGAGGCCACCGGCGGGCAGTTCGAGCTCTCCGGCCTGGTGCTGCTCGGCGGGCCGCGGGTGAAGATCAACACCTACAAGGTCACCTGCACCGCCACGCACACCGGCACCACCGTCGGCTGGACGTTCAGCGGGCTCAGCGGCCTGACCGGGGTGCCCAGCCCGGTGCCGGTCAACTACCAGCGCGAGCTCAAGAGCCTGCTCGGCGTCACGCTCGCCACGATCACCTTCAACGAGGTGGTCCTGCCCAGCCCGAACGACGGCAGCATCGCGCTGAACATGGCGCACGTGCGGTTCCTGCCGCCGTCGGGGGTGTCCGGCGACGTGGTCGTCGGGGCGACCGCCTGTTCGCCGACCCCGTAGCGGTGAGCCCCGCCGTGCCGGCCCCGGCCGACACGGCGGGGGCCGCGCGGCGCGGGCACGCGCCGGTCTGGTGTTAGCATGAAACCCCGTGGGCAGGCGCGGTCCTTCCGCCGCCGACATCTCCAAATCGACCACGGGAGCCTCGTTGGTGCAGCACGCTCGGACGACCAAGCACGTCTTCGTCACCGGAGGCGTCGCCTCCTCGCTGGGCAAGGGGCTCACCGCGTCCAGCCTCGGCCAGTTGCTCACCTCGCGTGGGCTCCGGGTCACCATGCAGAAGCTCGACCCGTACCTCAACGTGGACCCGGGCACGATGAACCCGTTCCAGCACGGCGAGGTGTTCGTCACCGAGGACGGCGCCGAGACCGACCTGGACATCGGTCACTACGAGCGCTTCCTCGACCGCAGCCTGTCCGGCTCGGCGAACGTGACCACCGGTCAGGTCTACTCGACGGTGATCGCCAAGGAGCGGCGCGGGGAGTACCTGGGCGACACGGTCCAGGTGATCCCGCACATCACCGACGAGATCAAGGCCCGGATCCGGGCGATGGCCGAGCCCGACGACACCGGCCGCGCGCCGGACGTGGTGATCACCGAGGTCGGCGGCACGGTCGGCGACATCGAGTCGCTGCCGTTCCTGGAGGCCGCCCGCCAGGTCCGCCACGACGTCGGCCGGGACAACGTGTTCTTCCTGCACGTCTCGCTGGTGCCCTACCTGGCGCCCTCCGGCGAGCTCAAGACCAAGCCGACCCAGCACTCGGTCGCCGCGCTGCGCAACATCGGCATCCAGCCCGACGCGATCGTCTGCCGCGCCGACCGGGAGATCCCGGACGGGCTCAAGCGCAAGATCGCGCTGATGTGCGATGTGGACACCGAGGCCGTGGTGGCCGCCCCGGACGCGCCGTCCATCTACGACATCCCGCGGGTGCTGCACGGCGAGGGCCTCGACGCCTACGTGGTGCGCAGGCTCGGGCTGCCGTTCCGCGACGTGGACTGGACGGTGTGGGGCAACCTGCTCGACCGGGTGCACAAGCCCAAGGAGACGGTGCGGATCGCGCTGGTCGGCAAGTACGTCGACCTGCCCGACGCCTACCTCTCGGTCACCGAGGCGCTGCGCGCGGGTGGTTTCGCCAACCGGGCCAAGGTCGAGGTCGTCTGGGTGCCCTCGGACGCCTGCGAGACCCCGACCGGGGCGGCTGCGGCGCTGTCCGGCGTGGACGGTGTGCTGATCCCCGGCGGGTTCGGCGTCCGCGGCATCGAGGGCAAGATCGGCGCGATCACGCACGCCCGCACGCACCGGATCCCGACCCTGGGGCTGTGCCTGGGCCTGCAGTGCATGGTGATCGAGACCGCCCGAGCGCTGGCGGGCATCGCCGACGCCGACTCCGCGGAGTTCGACGAGGCCACCGCGCACCCGGTGATCAGCACCATGGCCGACCAGCAGGACGTGGTCGCCGGTGAGCGCGACATGGGCGGCACCATGCGACTGGGCTCCTACCCGGCGACGCTGGCCGCCGGGTCGGTCGTGGCCGGTGTGTACGGCGAGCGCGAGGTCACCGAGCGGCACCGGCACCGCTACGAGGTCAACAACACCTACCGCGAGCAGCTGAGCGCGGCCGGTGTGGTGTTCTCCGGCACCTCGCCGGACGGTCGGCTGGTCGAGTTCGTCGAGCTGCCCGCCGACGTGCACCCGTTCTTCGTCGGCACCCAGGCACACCCCGAGCTCAAGAGCCGCCCGACCCGCCCGCACCCGCTCTTCGCCGGGTTCGTCCGCGCGGCGGTCGCCTACCTGCAGGCCGAGCGGCTGCCGGTCGACCTCGACGAGCCCGTGGCGGTGCAGGCGTGAGCGAGCCGGGTCGGCACTCCTTCGACGTGGTGTCCTCCCGGGACATCCACGTGGGCCGGATCCTGGCGCTGCGCCTGGACGAGGTCCGCATGCCCGGCGGTGGCACGGCGAACCGCGAGGTGGTCGAGCACCTCGGCGCGGTGGCCGTGGTGGCGCTCGACGACGACGGTGCGCTGGTGCTGATCCACCAGTACCGCCACCCGGTCGGGGAGCGGCTGTGGGAGCTGCCCGCCGGGCTGATCGACCACGCGGGCGAGGACCCCCTCGACGCCGCGCGGCGGGAGCTGGCCGAGGAGGTCGGGCTCGCGGCGCAGGACTGGTCGGTGCTGGTCGACGTGGCGGTGTCCCCGGGGTTCACCGACGAGGCGCTGCGGGTCTACCTCGCCACCGGGCTGTCCACTGTGGAGCGTTCGGAGGTCGGCGAGGAGGAGGCCGACCTGGTCGCGCGGCGGGTTCCGCTGGCCGAGGCCGTCCGGATGGCGCTCGGCGGTGAGATCGTCAACGCCGCGGCCGTGGCGGGCGTGCTCGCCGCGTACGCGGTCGACTCCGGCGCCGCACCGGCTCGGCGGGTGGACGCGCCCTGGGATGGGCGGCCGAGGGCGTTCGAGGCGCGCCGGGTCTGAGCGGCGCGGTCGGGACGTGGATCTGCGGTGTGCTCGGGCTCCTCGAGTACCGGACCGGTAGCTGTCCGTGGCCCGGTGGTCGGCAGGGTCGGGCTCGTCGGCACCACGAATTGTGGTAGGCGCGCTTGGGTGATCGCGTGGGTGTGCACGGCTAGGCTGCCCGCGTGGTCACCAGCGCGAACCAGCCGATCGAGGCTGTGCTGCGCACCTACCTCGACCACCTCGCCGTCGAGCGCGGCACCGCGGCCAACACCCTCGACGGCTATGCCCGCGACCTGCGCCGCTACCTCGACCACCTGGCCGCCGAGGGTGTCCCCGACCTGACCCTGGTGGGGGAGCGGCACGTCTCGGCGTTCCTGGCCGGGCTGCGCGAGGGCGACGACGACCACCCGCCGCTGGCCGCGTCGTCCGCGGCGCGGGCCCTGGTGGCGGTGCGCGGGCTGCACCGGTTCGCCGTCCTGGAGGGGCTGGTGGAGCACGACGTCGCTCGTGCGGTGAAGCCGCCGACGCCGCCGCGCAGGCTGCCGAAGGCGCTGCCGGTGACCGACGTGCTGCGGCTGCTCGACACCCCGCTCGGTGACGACCCGGGCAGTCTGCGCGACCGCGCGCTGCTGGAGGTGCTCTACTCGACCGGCGCCCGGATCTCCGAGGTCGTCGGGCTCGACATCGACGACATCGATGCGGTGGAGCGCACCGTCCTGCTCGACGGCAAGGGCGGCAAGCAGCGGCTCGTGCCGATCGGCCGTCCCGCGCTGGCGGCCGTCGACGCGTATCTCGTGCGTGCCCGGCCCGGGCTCGCCACCCGTGGGCGCGGCACGCCCGCGGTGTTCCTCAACCTGCGCGGTGGGCGGCTGTCGCGGCAGAGCGCGTGGAACGTCCTCAAGGTCGCCGCTGAGCAGGCCGGTATCCGTACCGCGGTGTCTCCGCACACGCTGCGCCACTCCTTCGCCACCCACCTGCTTGAGGGCGGCGCGGATGTGCGTGTTGTGCAAGAGCTCTTGGGACACGCGTCGGTGACCACGACGCAGATCTACACCCTGGTCACGGTGACCACCTTGCGCGAGGTCTACGCGACCGCGCACCCCCGCGCGCTGGGTTAGTGTCGGAGGCGTGCCAACGCCTCTTGATCCCACTCGCCCGGTCCGCTGGGGCATTCTCGGTGCGGGCGGTATTGCCGCTGTGGTCGGCGCGGACATTGCCGCCTCGCCCGATAGCACTGTCGTCGCGGTAGGCGCGCGGGACGCTGGACGCGCGCGCGTCCTCGCGGATTCCCTTGGTGCGCCACGCTCTTACGGCTCTTACGCCGAACTCGTCGCCGACACCGACGTGGACGTGGTCTACATCGCGACCACGCACGCCCAACACCACGAGCACGCGTTGCTGGCCATCGAAGCGGGTAAGCACGTGTTGGTCGAGAAGGCGTTCACCCTTACCGCTTGGGAGGCGCGGGAGGTCGTCGAGGCGGCGTCCGCGCGGGACGTGTTCTGCATGGAGGCCATGTGGATGCGCGCGAACCCACTGGTGCGCCGTGGGTTGGAGATCGCGGCCAGCGGTGCGATCGGCCGCGTCATCGGGGTGACGGCCGAGCACGGCCAACGGTTCCCGTTCGACCCGGCGCACCGGCTCTTCGACCTCGCCGCGGGCGGTGGCGCGCTGCTCGACCTCGGGGTGTACTCGGCCACCTTCGCCTGGATCTTCCTCGGCGCGCCCGACGGTGTGGCCACCACAGGTGAGCTCTCGCCCACCGGGTCGGACTCGACCACGGTGATGCAGTGGTCCTACGCCGACGGGCGCTTCGCCCACGCGTGGTGCACCACCGAGTCCGCCACGCCGTGCACCGCGCTGGTGGCGGGCACCGCGGGGACGCTGTCGTTCGGCACCCCGTTCTACCGGCCGGACACGCTGGTCGTGCGCACCGCCGCGGGCTCCGAGACGCTGGTCGACGAGCTCGGCGGCAACGGTTACGGTCCGCAGGTGGCCGAGGTGGAGCGGTGCCTGCGGCTGGGTCTGGCGGAGAGCCCGTTGGTGCCGCTGGGCGACACCGTGGCGATCATGGCGCTGCTGGACGGCGCCCGGTCGGCTGTCGGTGTGCGGTATCCGGCTGACAATCGCGGAGTCAACTGATTTTCCCGCGGCCGGTGGCCTAACCTGGTCGGCCGGAGGTGCGCGATGGTCGAGGTGGACGAGCCCGACGCCCACAGATTGGTGCTGCCGGAGGTGCTGCACGCGTTCAGCGACCCGACCCGCCTGGCGGTGGTGGCCCAGCTGGCCGACGCGGGTGAGCTCTCCTGCGGCAACCTCGACGTCTCGGTGGCCAAGTCGACGCTCTCGCAACACCTGCGGGTGCTGCGCGAGGCCGGGGTCACCCACACGAGGCGGGACGGCAACCAGCGCTGGCTCTCCATCCGCCGCGCGGACCTCGACGGGCGCTTCCCCGGCCTGCTCGACTCGGTGCTCGGCGCGGTCGTGCGGGTGGACAGCTGAGGTCTTGACGGCGAGCCGCGTTGGTGCTTGACCGGTACCCGCTTACGCTGCGCGTGTCAGGAACGCAGGCGACAAGGAGCTAGATCGCCATGTCGACACTTCCGCACGGGGGTGCCGTGGAGCTGAGCATCGCCCCACGGGCCGCCACCGACGCCGACGACGACGGGCCAGAGGACGTCGGTGGTACCGGGATCGGCCCGACCGGGCGGCCGAGACGGCACATCCCCGAGCCCTCGCTGATCGAGCACCACGGCCCCGCGCGGGTCCTGGCGATGTGCAACCAGAAGGGCGGGGTGGGCAAGACCACCTCGACGATAAACCTGGGCGCCGCGCTCACCGAGTTCGGCCGCCGGGTGCTGCTGGTCGACTTCGACCCGCAGGGCGCGCTGTCGGTGGGCCTGGGGATCCCGGCCCACCAGCTCGAGCGCACCATCTACAACGTGCTCATCGAGCGCTCAGTCGGCATCCGCGACGTGGTGCTGCGCACCTGCGTGGAGAACATGGACCTGCTGCCCAGCAACATCGACCTGTCCGCCGCCGAGGTGCAGCTGGTCTCCGAGGTCGGCCGCGAGCACTCGCTGCTGCGCACGATCCGGCCGGTGCTCGACGAGTACGACTTCATCCTGGTCGACTGCCAGCCCTCGCTGGGCCTGCTGACCGTCAACGCCCTCGCCGCCGCCGACGGCGTGCTGATCCCGCTGGAGTGCGAGTTCTTCAGCCTGCGCGGGGTGGCGCTGCTGATCGACACCATCGAGAAGGTCCGCGAGCGGCTCAACCCGAAGCTGGAGATCACCGGCATCCTGGCCACCATGTTCGACCCGCGCACCCTGCACTCGCGCGAGGTGATGGCCCGGGTGGTCGAGGCGTTCTCCGACATCGTGTTCGACACCGTGATCAACCGCACCGTGCGCTTCCCGGAGACCACCGTGGCGGGCGAGCCGATCACCACCTGGGCGCCGCGCTCGGCGGGGGCCAAGGCCTACCGCCAGCTCGCCCGCGAGGTGATCGCCCGGTGACCCACCCGCTCGACCCGGTCCCCGGCGGCACGCCCCGCCAGAAGCACAGCTCGAAGATCACCGTCTACGTCTCCGACGCCGAACTGCTCGCCCTCGAGCAGGCCCGCATCGACCTGCGCGCGGGCTACGGGGTCGCGGTCGACCGCGGCCGGGTGGTGCGCGAGGCCGTCGCGGTGGTGCTCGCCGACCTCGCCGAGCACGGCGCCGACTCGGTCCTGGTGCGCAGGCTGCGCCCGGACGGGACCCAGTGACCGCGGTGACCGACCCAGCACCGCCCGCCGAGCCCACCCCGGTCGAGCCCGCCGGTTCCGTGGGCGAGTCCACCGCGCCGTCCGGGCAGGCCGCCGGGTCGGGTCAGCCGTCGGCCGGGTCCGCCGCGGTCAGCGGCAAGTTCACCGTGCGGCTGTCGAACTTCGAGGGCCCGTTCGACCTGCTGCTGCAGCTGATCTCCCAGCACCAGATGGACGTCACCGAGGTGGCGCTGCACCGGGTCACCGACGACTTCATCGCGCACATCCGCTCGCTCGGCGACGACTGGAGCCTCGACGAGACCACCGAGTTCCTGGTCGTGGCGGCGACCCTGCTCGACCTCAAGGCGGCCCGGCTGCTGCCGCAGGGCGACGTCGAGGACGAGGACGACCTGGCCCTGCTGGAGGCGCGCGACCTGCTCTTCGCCCGGCTGCTGCAGTACCGGGCCTACAAGCAGGTGGCCGCGCTGTTCGCCGAGCTTGAGGCGAGCACGCTGCGCCGCTACCCGCGGTCGGTGGCCCTGGAGGACCGCTTCCAGCAGCTGCTGCCCGAGGTGATGCTCGGCGTCGACCCGGCCCGCTTCGCCAAGATCGCGGCGACGGTGTTCACCCCCAAACCGCCGCCGTCGGTGTCGCTGGACCACCTGCACATGGGCCGGGTCTCGGTCCGCGAGACCGCCGCGCTGCTGCGCGCCCGGCTGGCGGCGGTGGGCACCGCGACCTTCGCCGAGCTGGTCGCCGACTGCGAGCACACGATCGAGATCGTCGCCAGGTTCCTCGCCCTGCTCGAGCTCTACCGCGAGGCGACTGTCCTGTTCGAACAGGAGGACCCGCTCGGCGAGCTCCGGGTGGAGTGGACCGGCGGGCCGGTGGACGACGTCGCGGCCGCACCGGTCGGGACCGAGGACGAGGACTACGGCTGACCTCCCGCGGGTGGTGTCACTCGAATGGGTTGTGGACAACGATTTTGGCTTACCCGGCCGGTGCTGGGATGGTGTGCGTGCAACGGACGGAGAGGTGATTCGCCAGATGGATGTCGAGCCCGAGGACGGGGCGCGCGCGGCCGACGCCGTGGCCGCGCCGGCCGCTGAGCCGGTTGCCGAGGCCGCTGCCGTTGAGCCCGCCGCCGTGCCGCCGGTCGACGACTCGCCTGGTGGAGATCCCGCGGCCGGTGACGTACCCGCTCCTGAGTTGTCGGGGCCCGGGTCGGTCACCGACGTCGCTGAGGACGCCGACGCCGAGCCCACCGAGGACCAGGCGCCGGACTCGCCCGCTGATCTCGTCGCAGCCGGGTCCGCTTTCCCCGACCTGACCGACGACGCCGACCTGGACTCCGCCCTCGAGGCCGTGCTGCTCGTGGTCGACTCGCCCGCCGAGGAGGAGTTGTTGGCGACCGCGGTCGACCAGGGGGTCCGGCGGGTGCGCGAGGCGCTGCGGCGGATGGCCGCGCGCTACACCGAGCAGGGCAGCGGGATCGACCTGCGCCGGGTCGGTGTTGGGTGGCGGTTCTACACCCGCGACCGGTTCGCCCCGGTGGTGGAGAAGCTCCTGCTCGACGGGCAGCGGGCCAAGCTCACCCGGGCCGCGCTGGAGACCCTGGCCGTGATCGCCTACCGCCAGCCGGTCACCCGCTCGCGGGTCGCGGCGGTGCGGGGCGTGAACGTCGACGGGGTCATCCGTACCCTCGTGGTGCGCGGGCTGATCGAGGAGACCGGCACCGACGCCGAGACGGGTGGGATCCTGTACCGGACCACCGAGTTGTTCCTGGAGCGGTTGGGGCTCTCCTCCCTGGAGGACCTGCCCGCGATCGCTCCTCTGCTGCCAGAAGTGGATGCGATAGACGATGTCTGAAAGTCCCGAGGGCGTACGCCTGCAGAAGGTCCTCTCCAACGCGGGAGTGGCCTCGCGGCGGGCCGCCGAAGACCTGATCGATCAGGGCCGGGTGAGCGTCGACGGCAAGGTCGTGCGCGAGCAGGGCAGGCGGGTCGACCCGGACAACGTCGTCATCCACGTCGACGGGGTGCGCGTGGTGGTCCGCGACGACCGCCTCTACCTGGCGTTCAACAAGCCGCGCGGGGTGCACAGCACGATGGAGGACGACCGCGGCAGGCCGTGCGTCGGCGACTACCTGCGCGGGCGCAACGAGCGGCTCTTCCACGTCGGGCGGCTCGACGCCGACACCGAGGGCCTGCTGCTGTTCACCAACGACGGCGACCTGGCCCACCGGCTGATGCACCCGTCGTTCCAGGTGCTCAAGACCTACCTGGCCGAGGTGCCCGGGCCGGTCGCGCGCGACGTGGGCAAGCGGCTGCGCGACGGGGTGACGCTCGAGGACGGTCCGGCCCAGGTCGACTCGTTCCGGCTGGTGGACAACCACGCGGGCAAGGCGCTGGTCGAGGTGGTGCTGCACGAGGGCCGCAAGCACATCGTGCGGCGGCTGCTCGACGCGGTCGGCCACCCGGTGATCAGCCTGGTGCGCACCCAGATCGGCGAGGTCCGGCTGGGCAACCAGCGCCCCGGCTCGATGCGCGCGCTGAGCAGGCCCGAGGTCGGCGGGCTCTACACCGCGGTCGGTCTCTAGCACGTCCGCGACACCTCGGTGGCGGCCGACTCACCGCCAGCTGATCATCGGGGGCACTATGACGGTCATGACCGCATGGATCCGCCCGATCAGGCGGGGTTGGATAGTCCGCGCCGAGGTGCCCGGACCGGACGTCGACGAGTTCGCCGACGCTTACCGGGTCAGCACGGCGCTCGCCCGGCCCGGTGCCGCGCGCGGCACGCTGCTGGCGGTCCAGCACCCGCACCGCACCCCGGCGGCCCTGGCCGAGGAGGCCACTGTCCTCGACGCGCTGCCGGGCGCGCGCCGGGCCCTGCGCGACCTGGAGCGCGCGGCGTACCAGCCGGTCGCCGACGTGGTGGCGCCCTACCGGGTGGACGGTCCGGACGGGTCGGCCACCGGGGTACTGTGCCTGGTGGACGTGGCCGCGGTCGGCGCCGACGGGCTGTCCTGGGTGCGCCACAGCGAGCAGGTCTACCCCGAGGTCGTCGCCGAGCGGGCGGCCGTCCTCACCGGACTCGGCTGCGCGACCAGCGCCGCCCTGCTGGTCCCGGTGGCCGGTGGTGAGCTGCTGACCGCGACGGTCGACCAGGCCATCACCGCCGCGGGCGCGCCGGTGGTGTCCACTGTGGACAGCAGTGGGCGCAGGCACCGGATGTGGCTGCTCGGACCGGGTCCGATCCGCGAGGCGGTGCTCGGCGTGGTCGCCGCCCAGCCGCTGATGGTCGCCGACGGCAACCACCGGGTCGCCGCGGCCGCGGCCGCCGACCTGGGTGGTCTGCTGGCGCTGGTGACCGCCGGACCGGGGCTGCGGGTCGGGCCGTACCACCGCGTGCTCACCGGCACCGGCCTCGACGCGGACGCCCTGGCGGCGGCGTGGCGCGGCATCGGGCTCACGGTCCACGACGCGCCCGCCGCCGGGCTGCCCGGCACGGCCGCGCCGGTGGCGTGGGCGGGTGGCTCCTCGGGGAACCACGGCGCGCCCGCGCCCACCGAGCCGGGCACCGTGGTGGTGCGCACCGCGACCCGCGACCTGGTCGTGGAGCTGCCGGACGCGCCGCCGTTGACCATCGACCACGCCGTGGTCGAGACGCTCCTGCTGCACGACGCGCTCGGGCTCGACCCCGAGGGCCCGCACGTGCGGACGCTGCCCGAGGGACGGGACCCGGGCCCGGACGTCGACGCGGTGCTGCTGCTGGCCCCGGTCCCGTTGGCCGACGTGCAGGCCGTGCACGCCGCGGGTGGGCGGATGCCGCGCAAGAGCACCTACTTCACGCCGAAACCGCGCAGCGGACTGCTCTTAGCCGACCTGGACTAGATCACCAACGGGCGCCCCTTCGGCGGCGTCTGGTGGCGGGGGCGGCTAGGCGCTGTTCGGTGAGTCTGTGCGTGGGATTCGTGATCCGCGTGGATCCTGGCCGTGCGGGTGGGAAGCCGTTCGTACCTGGTTGTGCTTGGGTTTTCCGTCCGTGCGGTCAGGGGCCGTGCGGCGCGGTCCGCGCGTGCCGGGCGACAGAACAGCGCCTAGACCGCCGGGCGGGTCTTGCGCTGGACGGCGCGGGCCACCGGCTCGACCACGCGGGCGGCGACCGGGCCGAGGATGGCCATCAGCAGCACGTACGCGGTGGCCAGCGCGGCGAGTTCGTCGGGGACCGCGCCCGTGCTGACCGCCAGCCCGGCGATCACGATGGAGAACTCGCCGCGGGCCACCAGGGCGGCGCCCGCGCGCGCCCGGCCGAGGCGGGAGATCCCCTGCCGCTTGGCCGCGAACCAGCCGGTGGCGATCTTGGTGACGGTGGTGACCACCGCCAGGCCGATCGCGAAGCCGAGCACCGGCGGGATGGTCTTGGGGTCGGTGTTCAGGCCGAACACCACGAAGAACATGGCCGCGAACAGGTCGCGCAGTGGTTCCAGCAGCTTGGTCGCGTTCTCCGCGGTGGAGCCGGAGATCGCGATGCCGAGCAGGAACGCGCCGACCGCGGCGGAGACTTGCAGCTGCGAGGCCACGCCCGCCACCAGCAGGGCCGCGCCGAGAACGCGCAGCAGGAAGACCTCGGGCTCCGGGCTGTCGACGATCATCGAGACGTAGCGGCCGAAGCGCAGCGCCACCAGCAGCACGACGGTGATCGCCAGCAGCGACACGCCGACCGCGGTGAGCCCGCCCAGCAGCGTCGCGCCCGCCAGCAGCGCGGTGAGGATCGGCAGGTAGACCGCCATCGCCAGGTCCTCGAACACCAGGATGGAGAGCACCACCGGGGTCTCCCGGTTGCCGAGCCTGCCCAGGTCGCCCAGGACCTTGGCGATGATGCCGGAGGAGGAGATGTAGGTGACCCCGGCCATCGCCAGCGCGCCGACCGGGCCCCAGCCCAGCAGCAGCGCGACCGCGGCGCCGGGCACCGCGTTCAGCACGATGTCGACCAGGCCCGCCAGCCAGGACCGGCGCAGGCCGGTGACCAGCTCGGCGGCGGAGTACTCCAGGCCGAGCAGCAGCAGGAGCAGGACGACGCCGATCTCCCCGGCGATGTCGGTGAAACCGTCGATGCCCTCCAGCGGGACCAGCCCGCCGGAGCCGAAGGCCAGGCCGCCGAGCAGGTAGAGCGGGATCGGGGACACGCCGATGCGCCAGGCGAGCCGCCCGAGCACGCCGAGGCCGAAGAAGACCGCGCCGAGCTCGATGAGCGAGATGGCTGAACCGTGCACGCGTCAGCCGCGGTCGAGCACGTCGGCGGCCAGGGCGAGGCCGTCGGTGGTGCCGACGGTGACCAGCATGTCACCGCCACCCAGGACGAAGTCCGGCCGCGGCGAGGGGTGCACGGTGCCCGCCCGCACGACCGCGACGACCGAGACCGCCGTGCGGGTGCGCAGCGCGGTGTCGCCGAGCGTGCGGCCGTCGAACGGGGAACCGGGGGCCAGCGGCAGCTGCCGGGTGTTGACCCCGGTGGCCTGCTCGCGCAGCTGGGCGACCAGGCTCGGCGCGCCCAGCAGGTTCGCCAGCGCGGCCGACTCCTCGACGGTGAGCGGGATGGACGCCGCGCACGAGTCCGGGTCGTCGGCCTTGGACACGATCAGGTCGAAGTGACCGTCCCGGTGGGTGATCACCCCGATCCGGCGACCCGAACGGGACTCGAAATCCTGGCGCGTGCCGATACCCGGCAGGGGCGTCACCTCGACGTTCACCACACAACCGTAACAAGTCGGGCGCCCCCGGGTGTTCCCGCGAGCCCGGGCGTTCGGCCCGGGGCGGTCACATCGCGGGCTGGGGCCGGGGCGCGGCGAACAGGGCGGTCAGCCGGGGCAGGTGCTTGGCGGTGTCGGCCGGCGGCCACGCCTGGGTGGGCGGCCTCAGCGTGGCCTCCGGCGGGGTGGGATCGGCGCCGGTGGTCTCGCGCTGGGCGTCCCGCGCCACCGAGTCCAGGGCGGCCCACTCCGGCCAGTCGGCCTCGGGGGTGGCCAGGGCCTGCACCTGGGGCAGCTCGGCGAGGGTGTCGGGGTCGGCGGTGACCCGGTCGAAGTCGGCGCGGCCCAGGGTGAGCAGCCAGAACTGGAAGTCGCGGAAGCCGCCCTCGGCGCACCAGCCGTCGCGGATCACGGTGGCCGCGGCCCACAGCGGCCAGGTGTTGGCGCGGGCCCGGGCGGCGGCGAGGTGGCGGGCGAAGTCGGCGGTCTGCGCGACCGGCAGGCGGGTCAGCTCCTCGGTGAGCCACTCCGCCCGCTCGGCCCGGTCGCCGGGCTGCTCGACGGCTCGGGCGAGCAGCTGCCAGAACGCCTCGTCAGTCATGGGTCCGATGGTCGCAAACGACACCGACAGTCAGCGGGCGGCAACAGGCAGCGGACACCGACAGCCGGGCGGGCGGGGGCATCGACCAAGGGGAGGGCGTCAGGTGGGGGCGGGAGTTCGGCGGGTCAGCGGAACAGGCTGCGGGCGATGATCTCCCGCTGTACCTCCGAGGCGCCCTCGTAGATCCGGGGCGCGCGGACCTCGCGGTAGAGGTGTTCGAGGAGGTGGCCGCGTTCGAGCGCCCGGGCGCCGTGCACCTGGATGGCGAGGTCGACCGCTACCTGGGCGGTCTCGGTGGCGAACAGCTTCGCCATCGCGGACAGGTGCCCGGTGCCGCCGCCGCTCTCGTCGTAGGACGCGGCGGCGTCGTGCACCAGCAGTCGGGCCGCGCGGAGTCGGGTGGCGACGTCGGCGAGTTGGTGGGACACGCCCTGGAACGCCGAGAGCGCGCGGCCGAACGCCTGCCGCCGCGCCGCGTGGGCGACGGCGGCGTCGAGCGCGGCCTGGGCCATCCCCACGGCGAACGCGCCCACGCTGGGCCGGAACATGTCGAGCGTGCGCATCGCCACGGCCCATCCCTGGTCGCGGTCGCCGAGGAGTTGGTCGGGGCCGACCCGGACCCCGTCGAACACCAGGCGACCGATGGGGTGTGGGGCGAGCAGTTCCAGGTGTTCGCCGCTGAGGCCGGGGGAGTCGCGCGGGACGGCGAACGCGGTGATGCCGCGCGACCCGGCGCCGGGGGTGGTGCGGGCGAAGACCGAGTAGACGTCGGCTTCGGGGGCGTGCGAGATGTAGGTCTTCTCGCCGGTGAGCACGAACCCGTCGCCGTCCGCTGTCGCGGCGAGGGCGAGCTGGGCGGCGTCGGACCCGGCCTCGGGCTCGGTGAGGGCGAACCCGACGGCGGCGGTTCCGGCCGCGATCCGGGGGATCCAGGTGTCCCTGGTCCGCGGTGTGCCGGACAGCAGGATCGGGTACGCGCCCAGGCCCTGCAGGGCGAACGCGGTCTCGGCCTCGGTGCAGTGCCGGGCCAGGGCTTCGCGGATGACGCACAGGTCGAGCGCCTTGAGTCCGCCGTCCGCGGGGAAGATCCGGCCGAGCAGCCCGTGTTCGGCCAGCGCCAAGAGCAGCTCGCGGTTGAGCCTGCCGGGGGTGCCGCGGCCTGCGACGTCCTGGAGTGGTCCTGCCGCAAGCGTTTCCGCGTGGTCGCGGAGCCGCTCGTGGTCAGCGGAGAGCTTCATCCGTGCTCCCCTCGGGGACTACCGCGGTGGCCAGGAGCTCGATCATGGCCTCGGTGTCGAACAGCTCGGTGATGCCGAAGAGCGCCACGGCCGGGTAGTGGCGCCCGAAGTGCTCGCGCCAGAGTGGGCCCAATTCCGGTAGTGCTGCCTTGTACGCGGCGACGTCGGTGACGTAGATCAGCAGGGACACCAGGTGGACCGGGGTCGCGCCCGCCGCCGCCAGCGCGGTGACGACGTTGCGGGCGGCCTGGTCGAACTGCTCGACCACGGTGGTACCCAGGATCGTGCCGTCGGGGCCCTGCGCGGTCTGACCGCCCAGGTGCACGGTGTGCCCCGGCGCGGCGACCACCGCGTGCGCGAAGCCGACCGGCGGCGCCAGGTCGGGCGCCGTCACGATCCGGTGCGGGGTCGGCTGTTCGGGGTTCACGCTGTCGGTGCTGTTGGTGCTGTTGGTGGTCACTGTCCACTCCAGACCGGGGCGACGCCGGAGCGCCAGGCGTTGTAGAACTCGGCGTGGTCGGCGGACTTCATCAGCAGCGCCTGGGTGATCGCCTCCAGCTCGATGGCCGAGCCGAGGTCCATGTCCTGCTCGCGGGTGAGCAGCACCTTCGTCGTGGAGTAGGCCAGCGCCGGGCCGTCGGCCAGCCTGCGGGCCAGCGCGGTGGTCGCGGCGGGCAGGTCGTCGACGATGGTGCCCAGGCCGATCCGCTCGGCGCGTTCGGCGGGGACCTTGTCGCCCAGGATCAACAGCTCCGTGGCCCGGCCCAGGCCGACCAGCCGGGGCAGCAGATAGGCCGAGCCCATGTCCGCGCCCGCCAGACCCACCTTGGTGAACAGGAACGCGAACGCGGCAGTCTTGGCCAGCAGCCGGAAGTCGCTGGCCAGCGCCAGGACCGAGCCCGCGCCCGCGGCGATCCCGTTGACCGCGGCGATCACCGGCAGCGGGCACTCGCGCAGCGCCTTGACCACCGCGCCGGTCATCCGGGTGAACTCCAGCAGTTGGGCGGGGGTGAACCCGCGCAGCTCGCCGATGATCTCCTCGACGTCGCCGCCGGAGCAGAAGCCCCGGCCCTCCCCGCGCAGCACCAGCACCTTGGCGTCACCGCGGTGCGGCAGCTCGGCGAGCAGGTCGCGCAGGTCGGCGTACGCCTCGAAGGTGAGCGCGTTGAGCTTGTCCGGCCGGTTCAGGGTCACCGTGGCGACCCCGTCGGCGACCTCGAAGCCGAAGTGCTCCCAGGTCGCGGTGAACCCCGGCGACGCCCGGAACGGACTCATTGGACTCCTCCTCCATCCAGCACGAGCGCCTGCCCGTTGATCGCCCCGGACGCCCCGGCGGCCAGGAAGGCCACCGCGTGCGCGACCTCGTCCGGTTCCAGCAGCCTGCCCAGTGGCGCCGCCGCGGCGAGCGCGGCCTCGGCCTGGGCGGCGTCGCGGCCGGTGCGGTCCATGATGCGGTGCACCGCGTCGGTCGTCATGTCGGTGCGCACGAACGCGGGGCACACGGCGTTCGAGGTGACCCCGGTGCCCGCCACCTCGGCGGCCACCGCGCGCATCAGGCCGATGGCGGCGTGCTTGGACGCGGTGTAGCCCGCCGTGTAGCGGTAGCCGACTCGGCCTGCGGTCGAGGCCACGGTGACGATCCGCCCGTGGTCGCGCTCGGCCATGCCGGGCAGTACCGCGCGGGTGCACAGGAAGGCACCCAACGCGTTCACGGCGAACTGCTCCTGCCACTGCGCGACACTGGTGCGCGCGAGTGGAGCGCTGGTGGACACGCCGGCGTTGTTGACCAGCACGTCCACCTGGCCCAGCTCGGCGAACAGCGCGGTGACGGCGGCCTCGTCGGTCACGTCGCCGTCGGCTCGGCCCAGCGCCACGACCTCGTCGCCATCGGCGCGCAGCCGGGCCGCGATCGCCGCGCCGATGCCGCGGGTGCCGCCGGTGACCACGACCCGCCTCACTGCGCCACGTCCAGGCCGCGCAGCGCGCGCCGGTCGAGCTTGCCGTTGGTGGTGCGCGGCAAGGTGTCGACGAACAGCACCCGCGCGGGGGTCTTGTGCGGGGAGAGATGTTGCCGCACATAGGTTCTCAGGTCGTCTTCGGTGACCTCGCCGGTGCGCACCACGAACGCGTGCGGCCGGATCAGCCCGTCGGTCTCGTGCCCGAGCACGGCGCACTCCAGCACGTCCGGGTGGCCCACCAGGCAGTGCTCGATCTCGCTGGGGGCGACCCAGATGCCGCTGACCTTGAGCAGGTCGTCGGCCCGCCCCCGGTACTGGAAAGCGCCGTCCGCGCGACTGACGAGATCTCCACTGTGGACAGTGTCGGCGCCCGGGAAGGTGGCCGCGGACTTGGCCGGGTCGCCGACGTACTCCAGGGCCGCGGTCGCGCCGCTGATCTCCAGCACGCCGGTCTCGCCGTCGCCCAGCTCGACGCCGTCGGGGTCGACCACGCGGGCGGTGTAGCCGGGCACGAGGGTGCCCATGCTGCCTACGCGCGCCTGGCCCGGGCGGTTGGAGATGTAGATGTGGTACGCCTCCGACGAGCCGATACCGTCGATGACCTCGACACCGAATGCGTTGTCCCACTTGCGGTGCAGCTCGGCGGGCAGCGCCTCACCGGCCGAGGTGCACAGCCGCAGGCAGCTCAGGTCCTGCTCGGCCGCGGAGGGGTGGGCGATCATCGCGGCCATCATCGTGGGCACGTTGACCAGCACCGTCGGGCGGTGCTCGGCGATCAGCGCGAAGATCCGCTCGGGCGTGCTGCGGTCGGCGAAGGCGATGCCCGCCGCGCCGACGCCGAACGGGAACAGCGCGGCGAGATCGCGGGCGTAGCCGAAGAACAGCTTGGGCACCGGGAGGACGATGTCGTCCTGGTCCACCCCGAGCACGCCGCGGGCGTACCAGTCGTGGCTGAGGACCGGGCTGCGGGCGGTGTGCGCGCAAGCTTTGGGCGCGCCGGTGGTGCCGGTGGTGAACTTCCACAGCACCACGTCGTCGCGGCGCGTCGGCGCGGCCTCGGCCTCGACCGGGGCTCGGGCGGCGAGCGCGTCCAAGTCGTGCTCACCGGGGCGCAGGTCCAGCCCGGCGGCGCCGGTGATCAGCAGCGTCCGGTCCCCGGTCCCGGCCTCGCGCAACCGGCCCAGGGTGAGCTGGTCGGCGATCACCGCGGCGGCGTCGGTGTAGCCGAGGAAGTATGCGTAGTCCTTGGCGGGCAGGAAGGTGTACACCTCTGCGGTGATCGCGCCGACTTTCTGCGCGGCGTACCAGGCGGCGACGAACCCCACTCCGTCGGCGAGCGCGAGCAGCACCCGGTCCCCTGGACGGACTCCCTTGTCCCGCAACACGTTCGCGTACCGGTTGGTCAGCTCGGCGAGCTGGCCGTAGGTGGTCGGGCCGATCGGGCCGAGCAGGGCTGTGCGGTTCGACCGGCCACGGTCGAGGTTGGCGTCGAGGAAGTAGGAGGCGAGGTTGAGCTGGTCGGGCAGGTCGTCGTAGCGCAGCACCGTGCTCCTCTCAGTCCCGCGCCACCTGGGCGCGGACGGCCTCGACCAGCAGGTCGGTGAGTGTGCCGAAGGTCTGCTCGCCCTCGGTCGCGGTCGCCTCGGCGGGCGCGCCGCAGTAGGCGCGGTCCATGCCCATGGCCGGGAAGTCGGCGTGCCCCGCGGCCATCTCGCCCGGCATGTCCACGGTCAGTGCGGGCAGGCCCACCATGATCCCGGTGTCGACGAGCTCGGGCCGGTCGGCGAGGACGAGCGAGGTCTCGTAGCGGCCCGCGTGGCACGAGCCGGACTGGAACTCCTCGGTGAGCCGCGCGGCCGCCTTGCGCCGCACCAGGTCCAGGTACCCGGTGCGCACGCCCCGGTCGGCGAGGGTGCGCACGGCCTCGCGCAGGGCGTTGACGTGCGCGGGCTCGAAGTGGTTGTTGACGACCATCGTGTGCGCAAACCCTTGCGCGTGCAGTGACTCGGCGATGTCGACCACCATGCTGTGCACTGTGGACGGTCGGACGCCGACCGCGCCGGGGAACGCCGCGCCGAACTCGGTGACGCCGTAGGGGACCGCGGGCAGGATGAGCACCCGCACCTCCGGGTCGTCGCGCAGCCGTTCCGCGACGCGGGCGCACATGCCGTCCGAGATGATCGGGTCGGTGCCGAGCGGGGCGTGCGGGCCGTGCGGTTCGACGGCACCGACCGGCAGCAGCAACACGGTTGTGCGGATGGCCGTGTGCAAGGCGGCGACCTGCGGTGAGGTGAGGTCGGCGAAGTGGTCGCTCATCGCAGCACCACCGCCTCGATCGCGGAGGCGGCTGGGGTGAGCAGGCACAGGTCGGCCCGGCCCGCGGCCACGATGGTGTTCACCTGGTCGGTGGTGGTGAGGTGGCCGCCGACCAGGGTCGGCACGCCTGCCTCGTTGCGCACCCGGTCGGAGAGCGCGGTGAGGTGGCCGTTGCGGTAGTCCGGGCGGAAGTCGGGCCTGGTATGGCCCGCGCGGACATGGATCAGGTCCGCCCCGTGCTCGTGCACCTGGCGCGCTAGGGCGATTCCGTCGTCGACACTGGTGCCGCCGGGGGCCAGGTCGGTGACGGTCAACCGGACGATCAGCAGCCTCGGCCAAGCGGCGCGCACCGCGTCGAGAACCGCCAACGGGAACGCCTCGCGGGGGCCGTCGGCGCGGTGGTTGGTAAGGGGTGAAAGGAAACCGGCCAGCAGGTGCCCGTCGGCCATGTCGAGTTCCAGGACGTCGACCCCGGCCGTGGCGGCGACTCCCGCCGCTTCGGCGAAGGCCGCGACCGTGCCGTCCAGGTCGGTCAACTCGGTCGGGACCTGGCTGAAGGGCCCATATGGGATCGGGGAAGCAGCGATCAATGGCCACGTTTCGCTGCCGACCAACGGGATGTCGCGGCCGTGGGTCGGCGGCCGCGTGGCTGCGCGCGCGCCCGCGTGGGTGAGGCGGACACCGAGCGCGGCGCCCGCGTCGTGCACCTTGTCGGCGAGCGCCGCCCAGTCGCCGGGGGAGTCCAGCACCGGTGTGGCGGGTGTGATCCGGCCCGCCGCGTCGACGGCCACCGGGCCCGCCAGGACGAGCCCGAAACCGGCTCGGGCACGGGTGATCACCGCGTCGAACGAGTGCTCTTCGCCGACCAGCCGGTTCTTCAGCGACCCGAACCCGGCGAACAGGGGTGCGGGTGCGATGGCGCCGGGCAGGCGGGCACCGGCGAACCAGGCGTCGAGCACCCGGATCAGCTCCGGGTCGCGTTGCGCCAGGTTGGCGTGCGACACCCGGCCGCTGCGGGTGAGCAGGTTGAACGCGAACTGCACGGGCTCGAAACCGGTGTAGTTCGCGGTGCGGCCGAAGTACGCCGCGCTCTCACCCGCTGCCTGCTGGAAGCGCTCCACGACCGGCTGGCGCTCCAGCTCGTACTCGGTGAGCGCGGCGTCGAGGTCGGGGTGGCGCTCCAGCGCGGTCGCCAGCCCGATCGCGTCCTCCATGGCCAGCTTGGTGCCCGAGCCGATGGAGAAGTGCGCGGTGTGCGCGGCGTCGCCGAGCAGCACCACGTTGCCGTGGTGCCAGGTGGCGCAGCGCACCAGCGGGAAGTCCAGCCACAGCGAGCGGTTCGACCGCAGCCGGTGGCCGCGCAGGTCCTCGGCGAAGAGCCGCTCGCAGAACGCGATGCTCTCGGCCTCGCTCATCGCGTCCAGCCCGGCGCGCCGCCAGACCGGTTCGGCGCACTCGACGATCCAGGTGCTGGTGTGCTCGTCGAACGGGTAGGCGTGCGCCTGGAACAGGCCGAACTCGGTCTGCTGGAAGGCGAAGGTGAACGCGTCGAGCACCAGGTCCGTGCCGAACCACACGTACTTGCAGCCCTGCGGCGACACCTTCGCCCGGAAGTGCCGGTCGGCGCCGCGGGTGCGGCTGTTGGCGCCGTCGGCGGCGACCAGCAGGTCGGCCTCGGGCCACTGCTCGACCTCGCTGCCGAAGCGCAGGTCGGCGCCCAGCTCGACCGCCCGGGCCCGCAGGATCGCGAGCAGGTGGCGACGGGCGATGGCGGTGAACGCGTGCCCGTGCGAGCGCAGCAGCTCGCCCCGGTACCGGATGTCCACAGTGGACCACCGGGCGAACGAGTCGGTGATCTCCAGATGGGTCTTGGGATCGGCCTCGCGCAGCGCGTTGAGTGTCTCCTCGGAGAACACCACGCCCCACCCGAACGTCGCGTCGGGGGCGTTGCGCTCGTGCACGGTGACCTCGTGCCCCGCCTTGCGCAGCAGGATCGCCAGGTACAGCCCGGCGGGACCCGCGCCGGTGACCGCGACCCTCATCCGCGGTGCCCGTCGCCCAAGGCGTCGACGAGCCGGGCCACGTCGTCGAGGTCGTCGGTGGTGGGGAACAGGACCAGCTCGTCGCAGCCCGCCTCGGCGTAGCCGCGGACGAAGTCGCGCACCGCGCGCGGGCTGGTGAGCGCGCCCGCGGCGATCTTGTCGGCGAACGGGCCGGTGAAGGCGTAGTAGTCGCGCAGGTAGTCGCGGCCCCGGTCCGGGTCGGACAGCGCGACGTAGCCCTGGCCCCACAGCAGCGGCGCGCCCGGTCGGTCGAGGTCCTGCCAGGCGGCGCGGGCCTTGGTGGCGGCCGAGGCGAAGGCGCGCGGCGGGCCGCCGCCGTGGGCGTAACCGTCGGCGTAGCGGGCCATCCGGGTCAGCGCGGTGCCGCTGCCGCCGCCGACGAGCAGCGGGATGTCGGACGCGGCGGGGCCGATGCCACTGGCGGCCAGCTCGCCGCGCAGGAAGGCCAGTTGCGTGGAGAGCGCGGCACCGCGGGTGCGGTGGTCGACGCCGGCGATCGTGTAGTCCTCCAGGCGGGCGCCGATGCCCAGGCCCAGGGTGAACCGGCCGCCGGAGAGCGCGCGTACCGAGAGGGCTTGCTTGGCCAGCACCGCGGGGGAGCGCAGCGGGCCGATGGCGATCATGGTGGCCAGCCCGATCCGGGTGGTCACCGCCGCGGCGGCCGACAGCGCGGCGAACGGGTCGACGCTGTCGTAGCGCAGCCGGTCGAGCACCGCGAGCGTGCTGAACGGTCCCTGGTCCGCCCGGCGGGCCCACTCGACCAGCGTCGCGCCGTCGCACCCGGGAACCGTGTTGGGGAGTCCGATACCGACCTTCACCAGCGTCACACCCTTGTGGCCGGGGTCACTGCGAAAAACTCTACGGTTGACCGAGCTGAGGTGTCAACTAAAGTGGGGGACGTGTTCGAGCAGGCGCCGCAGGACCTCGTCCTCACCATTCTCGGATCGCACCTCGTGCACCGCGAGGGCGAGCCGCGGGAGCACACGACCGTGTGGTCCGGCGGTCTGGTCGCCCTGCTCGGCGAGTTCGGCTTCAGCGCGGGCGCCGCCCGGGTCGCGCTCACCCGGCTCGTGCAGCGCGACCTGCTGGAACGGGTGCGCGACGGTCGGATGGTGCACTACCGGATCACCCCCCGCGCCGCCGCGGTGCTGGCCGAGGGGGACGAGCGGATCTTCACCCTGGGCACCCGACCGGGTGAGGGCGGGCGGTGGACCGTGCTCTGGCACGCCATCCCCGAGGACCAGCGGGTCGCCCGGGCGCGGCTGGTGCGCAGGCTCCGGTTCCTCGGCTTCGGCCAGGTGCAGGACGGCACCTGGCTGGCCCCGCACGACCGCAGCACCGAGGTCGCCGCGCTGCTGGCCGACCTCGAGGTCGCCGCGCACGCCGGGGTGCTGGTCGGCGCGCCCGCCGCGGTCCCCGACTTCGCCGACTTCGTCCCCCGGGTCTGGGACCTCGACGCGCTCGCCGAGCGGTACGGCGCGTTCGTCGCCGAGTTCACCAACGCCGCGACGCGGACCGAGCCCAGGGCGGCCTTCGTCGCCCGGGTCCGCTTGGTGCACGCCTACCGCCAGTTCGCCCTGCTCGACCCCGAGCTGCCCGAGGACCTCGTGCCGCCACCGGCGCACCGGCGGGCGGCCGTCGAGCTGTTCCACCGCGTCTACCCCGCACTCGCCGAGCCCGCCCAACACCACTTCGACGGAGCGATGACCCCGTGACCACCACCCCGGACACCACAGCGACAGACACCACAGCGACAGACACCCCAGCGACAGACACCCCAGCGACAGACACGTCAGCGGCGCTCACCTACACCGCCTACCTCGCCCTCGACGAGGTGCTCGAGGCGCAGCGACCGCGTTCCGACGAGCACGACGAACTGCTGTTCATCGTCATCCACCAGGTCTACGAGCTGTGGTTCAAGCAGCTGCTGCACGAGCTGGCCCACCTGCAGGCCGCGCTGGCGCAGGGCGACACCGCGCACGCGACCCGCACGCTGCGCCGGATCCTCACCGTGTTCAAGGTGATCGTCGCCCAGATCGACGTGCTGGAGACGATGACCCCGCGCCAGTTCACCAGCTTCCGGACCCGGCTGGACGCCTCCAGCGGGTTCCAGTCCGCGCAGTTCCGCGAGCTGGAGGCGGTCCTCGGCCGCCGCGACCGGCGGGCGTTCGCGCACTACCCCGAGGGCGGTGAGCAGCGCGCGCGGATCGAGGCGGCGATGTCGCGGCCCTCGCTGTTCGACTCGTTCCTGACCTACCTGGCCGCGCACGGGTACGAGGTCCCCGCCGAGGTGCTCGGCCGGGACGTGGCCCTGCCGCTGGTGCCCTCGCCCGCGTTGCAGCGGGTGTTGCTCGCGGTCTACGCCGACGACGGTGGACCGTCCACAGTGGCCGAATACCTGGTGGACCTGGACGAGGGGTTGCAGGAATGGCGCTACCGGCACGTGAAGATGGTCGAGCGGACGATCGGCACCAAGCAGGGGACCGGCGGGTCGCCGGGGGCGGCGTACCTGCGCGGCACCCTGTTCGACCCGGCGTTCCCGGACCTGTGGGCCGTGCGGAGCGAGCTGTGAGGGCCGCCGAGCTGGCCGCGCACTACTCGCGGTTCCGGGTGGGCGAGCGGCTGCTGCTGACCGGGCACTCGCACCAGGCGTGGCCGGATGTGGCGCTGGCCGGCCAGATCGAGGCCTTCGACGACGCCGCGCTGGCCGTGGACGAGAAGTGGGGGCGCGCCGCCGAGCGCGCCGACCGGGTGCGCGCGGCGTACGCGGGGCTGGTCGGCGACCCGGGGGGCGACATCGCCCTGGGGGTCAACACCCACGAGCTGGTGGTGCGGTTCCTGTCCGCCGTGGACATCACGGCCCGGCCCCGGCTGGTGACCACCGACGGCGAGTTCCACACGCTGCGCAGGCAGTTGGGCAGGCTGGCCGAGGAGTTCATCCAGATCGTGCGGGTGCCCGCGACCCCGGTCGACTCGCTCGCCGAGCGGTTGGCGGCCGAGGTGGACGACCGCACCGCGGCGGTGCTGGTGTCCTCGGTGCTGTTCGAGACCGCGCGGCTGGTGCCCGGTCTGGCCGCGGTCGCCCGGGCCTGCGAGCGGCACGGGTCCGAGCTGCTGGTCGACGCCTACCACGCGCTCGGCGTCGTCCCGTTCGACCTCGACGGCCTGGCCGACGCCTGGGTGGTCGGCGGCGGCTACAAGTACCTGCAGCTCGGTGAGGGCAACTGCTTCCTGCGGCTGCCGCCGCACGCCCAGGACACCCGCCCGGTGATCACCGGCTGGTTCGCCGAGTTCGACGCCCTCGCCGACGAGCGCGACCCGACCCTGGTCGCCTACGGCCGCGGCGCCACCCGGTTCGCGGGCTCCACCTACGACCCGACGAGCCACTACCGCGCCACGCACGTCCTCGACTTCTTCGACACCCAGGGCCTCACCCCGTCAGTGCTGCGCGAGATCTCGTTGCACCAGAACGAGGTCCTCGCAACCGCGTTCGACGCCCTGGACCTCCCCGACGCGGTGATCACACGGGACCGTTCGGCCCCACGCGAAGCCTTCGGCGGTTTCTTGTCACTGCGCTCCCCGCGCGCGGGGGAGTTCCAACGCGCACTCGCCGGTCGTGGGGTGCTCACCGACAGCCGAGGCGAGTACCTGCGGTTCGGCCCGGCGCCGTACCTGCGCGACGACCAGCTCGCGGCCGCGATCGCCGCACTCGGCGAGGTGGCCCGGTAGGACTCTCGCGGCTGAGCGGGGGTGACCGCGCCGATCTAGGATCGCGGGGTGGCGGACGGGAACGAGGGCGGCGGCGAGAGCACGCTGACCGTGGTGCTGGCCGGGTCGGTCAACCTGCTGATCGCGATCCTCAAGCTGGTGGCGGGCCTGATCACCGGCTCGGCGGCGATGCTGTCCGAGGCAGCGCACTCGGTGGCGGACACCTTCACCGAGCTCCTCCTGCTGACCGCGCTCCGCGTCTCCCGGAAACCGGCCGACCGCGCGCACCCCTTCGGCTACGGCAAGGCCCGCTACTTCTGGTCCCTGCTGGCCGCGGTGTCCATCTTCGCCTCCGGCTCGATGTTCGCCTTCTACGAGGGTTTCGCCACCGTCTTCGGCGAGGCCGAGGAGCAGACCTCACCGATCTGGGCCTACGCGGTCCTGGCCGCGGCATTCCTGCTGGAGTCGGTCTCCTGGGCCCAGGCCCTGCGCCAGGTCCGCCGCGAGTCCCGCGAGGCAGGCCGCCCATTCCGCAAACAGCTCCGCCACGGCGACGACCCGACCTCGACCACGGTGTTCTACGAGGACTCCGCCGCACTGTGCGGTCTGCTGCTCGCCTTCGGCGGGGTCGGCCTGCACCAGCTCACCGGCTCGTCGGTGTGGGACGGGATTGCCTCGATCGCCATCGGAGCCCTACTCGCCTCGGTCGCCTTCCTGCTCGGCCGGGCCAACGCGGCCCTGCTGATCGGCCGTCAAGCCGCCCCCGACCTGGTCTACGGCATCCGCGACACGCTCTCGGCCGCGCCCGAGGTGGACGCGGTAGTCGACCTGCAAACCATGCTCACCGGCACCGACAGCGTCCTCGTCTGCGCACGTGTCGACTTCGACGACACACTCACGGCAGGCGAGCTGGAGCACGTGTGCGTCCGCCTGGCCGGTGACCTGCAAGCTAAGTACGGCGACGTCACCGAGGTGTTCATCGAGCCAGTGCCACGATCGGACGAGGACCTGCGCGCAGCCGTACTGGCCCGATACGGCGAAACACCGAGGATTACCTGAGTACTGGTGCACAAGCCTCCAGTGATCCCGCCCCGCTGGTACCGCAGCGGATAGGCCGACCCCGGCTGGAACGCAAGAGAGTCCCGACCCCGCTGGAACGCAGGAGTCCCGACCCCGCTGGCACCCGACAGGGTCCCGTCCCCGCTGGTACCGCAGCGGATAGGCCGACCACGCTGGAACGCAACACCCGCTACGAATGCTCGATCTAGTGGACTCGCTTCGTGTGGGGGAGGAGTACCGCTAAACTTGACCGGTGGTGGGGAATGCCCTTCACCCGCCCTTTTTTCGCCACCGCGGTGCTCTAGGGGCCCCGCGCGAAGTGAGTTCACTAGATCGAGCCCCCATCTTTTCCTCGGGCAACCCCAGCGATGAGCCACCGAAGACGGTCGACCGTAGGTCGGCGTGCGGCACACCTCGCGAGCTGCCCGAGCAAGAGCGGGGCTCGATTGGCTGGACTGCCTTCGCGTGGGGCCCCTAGGCGACCGCGTGGGGAAAAAGCGTGGGGAGAAGGGCATCCCCACCACAGGTCAAGTTTAGCGGTCGCCTCCCCCCACACGAAGGCAGTCCACCCAATCGAGCACAAACGTAACGGGTGTTGCGTACCAGCGGGCTCGGCATTTAGGAAAACAGAAAGAGATTGGAGAAATAAGAAGGGATTTAGGGAACAGAAAGGGATTTAGAGAAACGGAAGGAGATTTGGGTCTGGGTAGGCCCTAGTGGTCGACCTGTTGTGGGGCCTGGGTCCAGGTGCCGTCCCGGATGGTCCTGATGTACGGGTCAAAGGCCGAGGTGTCGCCGCCGCTGTTCGCCGCCTGCCAGTAGTCGGCGATGATCGACGCCTGTTCCTCATAGCCGAAGTCGTCGAATGGTTGTCCGTTCGCCACCGCGTCTCGCAGGCCCTGTTCGCCGCCATAGTCGTAGTCGCCACCCAGGGCGGACATGATCAGGCCCGGGACGCTCGCGCCCTGCTGGTACTGCCAGCAGTGGGCTAGTTCGTGCATGAGCCAGTGCATGAATCCGGACGGTGGGTGGCTCAGTGTGCCGTCTGGGAAGGTCACGTGGTCGGGCAGTGTGCGGGCATAACCGCCGACGGCCAGGATGCCGCCCTCGGACAGGACGATCGGGCCGGTGTCCAGGGTGCCTTGGAAGACCGAGTCGGCTGCTGTGGCCTCCTCGCCGGTGAGGTATCGGTCGGTGGACTCCGCCGCTGGCTCGCCGCCCGCGTCGTTGCCCTCGGCGCCGTTGTTGCCGCCGCCGTCGTGTCCGCCGTCGCCGCTCGTGGTCGCGGACTGGCTGGCCTGGGTGGACTGGCTCGACTGGCTCGACTGGGCGGTGAGCACCGACCAGACTTCGTCGTCCACAGTGGAATCATTGGGCAGGCCGTTCTGCTGGCGCAGGTGCCGCACGGCGTTCTCGGTCGCCTCGTCGAACGCGCCGTTCTCGTCGACGACGCTCTGCTGGTAGTGCTGGTTGAGTAGCTGTTGGAGGTAGAGCACCCAATCGGAGCTGGTGCCCGGGTGCAGGACGGGTTCGTCGGCCATGGTGTGCTCCCGGCGTCGGGGAGACCCAGTGTCGGGGCGGGCGAACCGGCGGGCGAATGTCCGGGCGGGTGTTCTTTGGGGCGCCCGAACGGGCTCAGGCCCGGGTGAACCAGGCGGTGAAGGTTGTGCGGCCGTCGGCGACGGCGAGGTTCACCTGGTCGGCCAGCACCCGCACGATCGCCATCCCGCGGCTCGCGAGTGTGGAGCTGGGGGCGCTGAGCCGCTCCTGCCCCTCATCGACCACCGTGACCACGACGACCTCGTCGTCCACGTGGGCGCTTAGCGTCAGCGCCGTCAGACCGGTGCCGCTCTGGTAGCCGTTGGCGATAGCGTCGCTCATCGCCTCGTCCGCCGACCACACGGCGTCCTCGCGCGTAGTGCGCCCGACGCCCACGTCCAGCAGCCACTCGCGCAGCCCGTGCCGGGCGCGGTGCAGTTGCCCCGGCTCAGCGGGCACGGTGACCCCCCATACCTCGACCGCCGACATAACCGTCATGACCTAGGGGTACCTCGACCTGGCGGGGTGAAACGCCGCGGCGCGGGCGGTCTGTCCGAACTGGTCAGGCCGCGTCGGTGAGCGCGGCCTCGGGCCCGCGCTCCATCAGGGCCAGCAGCAGTCCCTCTTTGGTCGACCACGGGCTGATCCGCACGGCGCGGTGCCCGGTGACGCCCATCAGCGCCCGGGCGGCCACCGCGCCCGCCAGGGACTGCTCCGCGCGGTGCCGGGAGATGCCCGGCAGCTTCGCGCGTCTCCTGGCCGAGAGCCGGGCCAGCCGGGGGATCCAGGCGTCCAGGTCGCTCACCCGCAGCGAGCCGGTGCCGACCAGCCTGCCGAGCTGTTGGAACACCTTCGAGCAACCGATCGCCTGACCGGCCCGCAGCAGGGCCAGGTCCTCCGCGGGCAGCGCGGAGCGGATCAGCTCTTGGACGGTCTTGGCGTTGGTGATGCCCATCGTGGTGAGGCTGCGCGCGCCGTAGGGCAGTGAGCGGGCGACCAGCGGCCGGTCGGACTCGCCCGCGGCCAGCTCGACCGTGCCACCGCCGACGTCGAGCACGGTGAGCGGGCCCGCCGACCAACCGAACCAGCGCCGCGCGGCCAGGTAGGCCAGTGCCGCCTCCTGGCGACCGCTGAAGCGGCGCAGGCGCACGCCGGTCTGCTGGGCGACCTGGCGCACCACCTCGTCGGCGTTCGCCGCGTCGCGCACCGACGAGGTCGCGAACGGCACGAACTCGGTGACCCCGGCCCGCCGGGCCTTGCACCGCGCCGCCGCCACCGCCTCGACGACGGCCGCCACGCCATCGGGGCGCAGGTGGCCGTTCTCGTCGAGGGACTTGTCCAGGCGCAGGCGCACCTTGTGGGTGAACACGGGGTGCTCCGGTGAGCCCAGCGCGGCGTCGACGACCAGGAGGTGGGCACTGAAGCAGCCGACGTCCAGCACAGCCACGGTGCTCGGCGATGTCGGCATCTACGTCCTCGTGTCCGGTTCGTCTGACTCCATGGTGTACCCGATCTTGCCCGAGATCAAACACCGACTTAACACCGATCCTAGGGAATGGGAGCAGGCGGGGACGAACCGGTGCGCCGCGGCCGCCGTCGACCGGTCGGGGCGTGTGGCAGAGTGGCCGCGTGAGCAGCGACGAGGTCCGCGACACGGTCTCGCTGACCAATCTCGACCAGGAGCTCTTCGACGGCGCCTCGGCGACCAAGCGCGACCTGGTGGACTACCTCGACGGCGTCCGCGAGCGGATGCTGCCCGGCCTGCGCGACCGACCGCTGTCGGTGGTGCGGGTGCGGCCGGGGCAGGAGCCGTTCATGCAGAAGAACGTGCCGAAGTACACGCCGTCCTGGGTGCGCACGGTGCCGGTGTGGGCGGAGACCTCGAAGCGCTCCATCTCCTACGCGGTGTGCGACGACCGGCGCACGCTGCTGTGGTTCGCCAACCAGCGCGCGGTCGAGTACCACGTCCCGCTGTCGCCGCTGGAGTCCCCGGCCACGCACCTGGTGATCGACTTGGACCCGCCGGAGGGCGTGGGCTTCGAGGTGGTCGTCGCGGCGGCCGCGTTGGTGCGCCAGGCTTTGGCGAACGACGGCCTGACCGGGATCGTGAAGACCAGCGGCGCCAAGGGCGTGCACGTGCTGGTGCCGCTCGCGCCCACGCCGCCGGATGACGTCGCCGCGGCGACGCGCGCGTTGGCGGCCCGGGCCGAGCGCGTGGACCCCGAGGTGGCGACCACGGCGTACATCAAGGAGGACCGGGAGGGGAAGGTCTTCCTGGACTCGACCCGGGCCTACGGGGCGACGCTGGTGGCCGCCTACAGCCCGCGCATCCGACCCGGGACGCAGGTGTCGTTCCCGGTCGCCTGGGACGACCTGGATCGGGTGACACCGGCGGACTTCACCGTCCGCACGGCCCTGTCACTGCCCGACCCCTGGGCCGACGGGGTGCCTTCGGGGCAGGTGCTGCCGGAGGACCTGGTGGTGGAGGGACGCGGGATCCCGGTGGCCCGGGTGCAGGCGATGCATGAGGGGAAACGGCGTCGTGCCAAGGAACGCGAGTCTTAGGCCGCGTTCTCACCGGGCGTGCGCTGGAGCACGACCTGTCTTTGAGGGCTTAAAGTCGTGCCTGGCAACGCAATTGCTCAGGGGGCTTGGGGTTGCCCGTCGGTGCTTGCTTGCGTTGGGGGCTCGATTGAGTGGTGTGGCTTGATCTGGGGACCCCGGAAGAGGCGCGGTGGGTAAAGCGGCGGGGAAGGGATCCACCTTCAATCGAGCAGTACCGGCGGAACGTGCGGTCTGGTGGGGTGGGGGCACGGGTCCCTCCGGGGCCGGGCGGGGGCTCACATCTCCTGGTAGTGCCGCCAGAAGGCGTGTGCTTCCAACACATGCAGCCCGTGGCGGTTCAACACCAGGAAAGCGCTCTGCGGCAGCACGTGCTCGCCCGTCTCGTCGGTGAGCACGCCGACGGAACCGGTGATCGCGAAGGTGACCTCGGAGCCGACTCGTCCCTGTTGTCGCAGGCTGGTCACCCAGTCGCCGATGTCGGCCAAGACCGTGGAGTCGGTGTGCTGCGCGGCCTGGACCGGGACCGGCCAGGGCTGGTAGTACCTCGCCACGGCCGCCCGGGTATCCCCTTTCATACCTAGAATCCTACCACGGTTGTTCGAACATGTGTTCGAACCTAGGCCAACTTCCGCACCTGTGTCGCCAGCTCCGGCAGCGGGTCGTCGGCGGATCGGTACCGGTGCAGGGCCTCCCGGCCCGCCGTGCCCCGCAAGGTGGTGGCCAAGCGCGCGGGGACGGCGATGGTGAACAGCAGACCCGTGTTGGCGAAGCCCTCCACGATCCACGAGACCCACGGCAGTTGCAGGTTCGACGTCGGGCTGAAGAACACCGGTGTGGCACCCCCGAAGGACACGTCGTAGATGCCGAACCGGCTCCAGTTGGTGATGGTCAGGGTGCGCTCCCGCGGGTCGAACCCGATGGGTACGCACTCGCGCAAGCGGTTGCGGCCGACGGAGGCCAGGAATTCCTTGTTGGTGCGCAGGTTCAGGTGCGACCGCGGGAACGTTTCCACCGCGGACCGGACGCCGGTGGCGATCTCCTCGGCGCTCGCGGCGGGTGGGCAGTGCAGGAGGATCTCGCTGACGAGGTTGCCGATCACCCCCAGCGGGAGGCCGAGGAAGCGCCGGACGTTCACCGGCATCGCGATGCTGCGCGCCGCCGGGTCGTCGTCCAGTTCGCGCAGGGTGCTCGCGACGTGTCCGACGAGCACGTCGTTGGTCGAGAGCTTCCGGTCGGCCCGTGTGCTGACCTCGTCGCGCATCCGGGCTATCTCGGCGTCGCCGAAGTAGATCTGGACGGTGCGGTTGGCGCGCACGGCGGCCTCGAACTCGCGACCGAGCACCTCGGCCTCGGCGGGCGTCGGGACGCGGAAGCCGGGTCGGCCGGAGTCCTCGTCGGTCAACACCTCGTCGAGGTAGGCGTCCGGGTCGTCGACCAGGGTGACCTCCGGCGGCTCCACCCCCTCGACCGCCGCCGACCAGGCGCGCACCAGCAGCATGAAGCTGGCCAGGTCGCCCACCGCGTGGTGGAACGAGCAGCCCAGGGCGGACGCGCCGTCGGACAGCCTGCTCAACCGCGCCGTGAGCAGCGGCAGGCCGCCCTCGCGCGCGGCGGCGGCCTCGACGTGGTCGACGAAACCGGCGCCGGGCAGCGTCACCCGGCCGATGGCCTTGGGCAGCGTCTCGTCGACGTCGTAGGTGTTCAGCGGGACGCCGGTGTCGTCGCAGAGCAGCTCGAGGACGTCGCCGGTGGTGCGCAGCCTGCCCGCGAACGCCGGGATCAGGGCGAGCGCCTTGGCCAGGCCCGCGGCCAGCACGGCGTCGTCGAGGACGTGGTCGAAGAAGAACACGACCGACACCGGGACGTCGGCGAGCACGGTGTCGGTGACCCCGCAGCGGATGACCGTGCCGGGGGCGTGGCCCGCCTGGACGGTCCGCGCGGAACGCAGTTCCGGCCAGCCGCTCATCCGTTGTGCCGCAGGGGGGTGCGCCGTTCGGACGCGGTTGCGCGAGAGGCCATCGGAGGCGTCCCCTTCCTGGTGGGTACGCGAACCGTAGGCCGGCGCGGGCCGGTGATCCAGAGGCCGATCGGCGCAAGGGTGGGGACCGGGCCCCGGGCGGGTGGACAGCCCGGGGCCCGGTTGTCCTAATGCGACAGTCCGCGGTGGAGCGCGGCGATCAGCTCGCCGTCGGCGGTGTCGTTGTCCAGCGACCAGATCATCGCGCCGCCGAGGTGGCGGTCGGTGATGTAGCGGGCCTTGCGCCGCATCTCGATCGGGTCGTCCCAGGTCCAGAACGTGCTGCCGTCGAAGAGCCAGGCGTGGCCCGCCCGCTCGTCGCGGTAGACCTTGTACTGGCCGAGCTTCGCCTTGAGGATCTTGTAGTCCTCGTTGCCCGCCTCGTAGGTGGCGGGCGCCGCCGCGGTGGCGGGCTGGAACAGGCCGTTGTTCACGTTGCGCACGCCGGTCCAGCCGCGGCTGAAGAACGGCACACCCAGGACGATCTTGTCGCGCGGGGCGCCCCGGGTGAGGTAGGAGTCGACGGTGACCTGCGAGCTGAAGCCCGGGGCCGGGGTCGGGTCGCCCTTGGGGGTGCGGAGCGCGGACTGCTGGTTGGTCTCCAGGTCCCAGGCGCCGTGGTAGTCGTAGCCCTGCACGGTGCCGAAGGTCAGGTTGCGGAAGATCTTCGAGACCTCGAAGCCCTTGTCCAGCTGCAGCGGGTTGGCGGGCAGGTAGGCGGTGAGGTCGGGCCGGTCCCGGCGGTGCAGCCGGTCGAGCTGGGTGCGGTACTCCTGCACCAGCGCGGTGAAGTTGACCTTGTCCTCGGGCCGCACGACGTTGCCCGGGTTGGCCGCGCTACCCGGCCACTCCCAGTCCAGGTCGATGCCGTCGAAGACGCCCGCGGCGGCGCCGGGGCCCGCGATGTCGCCCTTGATCCACTGGTCCAGGCAGGACTTGACGTGCGCCGCCCGCGACTGCGGGGTCAGCGCGGCGTTGGAGAAGTACTTCGAGCCGCTCCAGCCGCCGAGGGAGATGTTGACCCGCAGGCGGGGGTACTTGGCCTTGAGCTTGCGCAGCTGGTTGAGGTTGCCCGCGAGCTTCTGGCCCGGCTCGTCGGCCTTGCCGTCGACGCTCTGCTCGGCGCTGAACGGCTTCTGGAAGTCGGCCCAGGCGTCCGAGCTGACGCAGGAACCCTGCTCGTCGAGGGACCCGAACGCGTAGTTGATGTGCGTCAGGCGCGCCGCGGTACCGCTGGTGACCAGGTCGCGGACCACGAAGTCGCGCGCGTAGATGCCCCACTGGGTGAAGTACCCGACGGTGCGCGCCCGGTCGTGCCGGTCCGGGTGCGCCTGTGCCTGCGGCACGGCGAGCCCGCCGGTGACCAGGACCGCGGCCAGCACGGCGGCCGCTTTCCATCTGTTCGCCACTGTCTGTGTCTCCCTCGCGTAATCGACCATGTGGTCTGGACCAAAATAGGCTGTGGTCTAAACCACAGCTACAGCCGAACGGCGCAATTCGGGCGCGTATCGGGGTCATCCCCGACGCGGTGCCGGGGTCGGCTGCCTCGGCGGGGGTAGGCCGATCGACCTCGCGCGGGGGACGTTTTCCGAGGTGGCGCTGCTTACCGTCCGTGCTTATGGAACGCAGTGAGGGGGACGGCATGGCTGGAACGGGCGACGTGGCGGGTTGGCGGGACGGGAGCGGGGATGTGAGCGGGGGTGGTGCCCGGCCGGTCGGCGCGGGCGAGGAGTGGCGGGATGGTCGGCGGGTGGTGCGCGGACAGCTCGGCGAGGAACCGGACCGCGGCCCGGTGGGTGGGGCTCGGGTCAGTGCTGGTCGAGGGGTCGGGGGAGGCCCGGGGCGCGGGGGCGACGGCTGGGGCGTGGGTGTGGTGGCGGGGGGTGCCGGGCCGGGGGGTGAGCAGGCAGCCGGCGGGCAGGGCAGCCGCTCGGCGGCTTCCCCGCAGGGTCGCGCTCCGCTGGCTGGTCGCGGTGAGGTCGGTGGTGGACAGCTCAGTGGTGCGGTCGCGGTCCGGCCGGGCCGCGAGTCGGGGGCCAGGGGTGGCGCCGATCCGGGCAGTGCAGATGCGGCAGGTGAGGTGCCCAGGGGCGCGGGGGTGCCGCCGTCCACCGCCGGTGGTGGGCTCGGTGGGATGGTGCGGGCCGTGTGGGCTGCGGTCCGCCCGGTCACTGGGCAGCAGTGGTTCCTCTGGTGGTGCGGCACGGTGCTGCTGGCGTCCGGCCTCGTCCACGGTGTGATCGCGCTGCTCGACGGCGGCCCGTGGCTCGGCCCGGTGAGCTGGCGCAAGCCCGTCGTGTTCGGGCTGTCGTTCGGGTTGCTGGCCTGGTCGGTGGTGTGGGTGCTGCGCAACCTGCGCTCGCGGGCCTGGGGGTGGGTGCCGGTCGGGCTGCTCGGTGCGACGTCGCTGATCGAGGTCGGGCTGATCACCCTGCAGCGCTGGCGCGGTGTGCCCTCGCACTTCAGCCGCGACCCCGGGTTCAACGAGGACGTGTTCAGCTGGATGGGCATGTCCGTGGTGCTCGTCGTGCTGGCCCTGATGATCATGCTGGTCTGGACGGCGGTCGGCTTCCGCGGCGCGCGGGTGGCCAAGATCGCCGCGGTGGCCGGGCTGGTGGCCCAGCTGGTCGCGGGCTGGATCGGTCGGGACATGATCGTGGCGGGCGAGGCCGTGGTGGACGCGACCGGTCAGGTGCCCTTCGACCTGGTCTTCGGCGCCGCCGGGAGCGCCAAGCTGGCGCACGCGGCGGGCATCCACGCCATCCAGGTGTTCGCCGTGCTGGCGATCCTGCTCGGCACCAGGACCCGGGTGATGCTGGCCGCGGTCGCCGGTTACGCGGCGGTGTTCGCCGCGCTGGCGGCCACCGCGTACGCGGGTCGGGCGTGGACCTCGCCGGCGCCCCTGATCGGCGTGCTGGGGGTGGCCGGGGTCGTGGTGGTCCTCGGTGCCGGGCTGGCCGCGCTGCGCAGGCCGGCGCTCGGCTGAGTGTGGTGAGGTGTGGGTGTGATGGAGGTGGCGCGGCGGGTACCCAGGTCCGCGGTGGACGGCGCCCTGGCCGCGTTGGCCTTCGTGGCCATGGCAGTCGCCGGCGCGCACGACGCGCGGGCGTTGGGGCTCTCCGCGCTGATCGCGGGCGGGTTGGCGCTGCGCAGGCGGTTCCCGTTGGCGGCGTACCTGGTCGGGACCGCGGCGCTGGAGGTCGAGGGCCTGTGGGGGCCGGACAACCCGGCGTCGCCGTATGTCAACCTGCTCGCGCTCTACAGCCTGGGTGAGTACGGCACCCCGCGGCGGGCGCTGGTCGGTCCGGTGGTCGTGCTGCCCGGCGTGCTGGCCTACGTCTCCGCTCAGGACGCCTCCGCGGTGACGGCCGCGGGCACGGTCTTCGTCTGGCTGCTGGTGTGGGCGCTGGGTTACGCCGGCGCCCGGCGGCGTGACCGCCAGGAGGCGGAGCGGGTGCTCCTGCGCCGCGCGGTGGCCGCCGACGAGCGGGCGAGGATGGCGCGGGAGCTGCACGACCTGGTGGGACACACCGTCAACGTGATGCTGGTGCAGGCGGGCGCGAGTCGGCTGGTGCTCGACAGCGACCCCGATCAGGCCAGGGAACTGCTCTCCAGCGTCGAGCGGACCGGCCGGGAGGCGCTCGACGAACTCGACCGGGTGCTCGCCACCCTGCGCCCCGACGGCCCCCGCCCGGGGCTGGACCGCTTGGTGCGGCGGATGGCGGAGGTCGGTATGGACGTCGCCCTGCGGGTGGACGCCGAACTCCCCAGTGCCGTCGAGTTGGTGGTGTACCGGATAGTGCAAGAGGCTCTAACGAACGCTCTTACCCACGGCCGCGCGGACTCCGCGAGCGTCACCGTGCTGACGGAGGAAGGGGAGGCCGTGTTGGAGGTCCGCGACGACGGGTGCGGCCCGCCCATCGGGTACCGGCCGGGCCGCGGGCTCGCGGGCATCGCCGAACGGGCGGCGGCGCTCGGCGGGACCGCCGAGCACGGAGGCGGTGACGGGGGCGGGTTCCGACTGCGCGTGCTGCTCCCGCTGCCGTGATCCGGGTGCTGCTGGTCGACGACGACTCCCTGCTGCGGGCGGGGGTTCGGGTCGTGCTGGGCACCGCGGGCGACATCGAGGTGGTCGGCGAGGCAGCGGACGGGCTGCGGGCCGTGGACCTGGCGCACTCGTTGTCCCCGGACGTGGTCCTGATGGACGTCCGGATGCCCGGCATCGACGGCGTCGAGGCGACCCGGCGGCTGGTGGCCTCCCAACCGGGCACGAAGGTGTTGGTACTGACCACTTTCCGGCACGACGAGTACGTGTGGGGCGCCCTGCGGGTCGGTGCGAGCGGGTTCCTGCTCAAACGTGCCTCACCGGAACGGTTGATCGACGCGGTGCGGATCGTCGCCGCGGGTGAGACCTTGCTGGACCCGGCGGTGACCCGGGACCTGGTGGAGCACTTCGTCCGCCGGTCGCCGACGAGCACGCCGGACCCGCGCCTGGACCGGCTCACCGACCGGGAGACGCAGGTGCTGCGGCTGGTCGCGGAGGGGCTGTCCAACGCCGAGATCGCCGGCGTGCTGGTGATCGCCGAGTCGACGGCCAAGACGCACGTGAAGCGGGTGCTGGCGAAGATCGGGGTGCGGGACCGGACCCAGGCGGTCGTGCTGGCGTACCGGTGCGGGTTGGTCGGGTTGGACTAGCCCAGGTATCAGCGGGTCTGGTCGGCGTACTGGTCCATGGTCTCCCGCTTGAGCCGGTAGAACTCCGGGCTCCCGGTGTGCCCGGAGTCCTCGACGACCACCAGCCGGGCGTCCGGCCACGCCTTCGCCAGGTCCCAGGCCACGCTGACCGGGCCGCCGATGTCGTGCCTGCCGTGCAGGATCGTGCCGGGGATGCCCGCGAGCCGGGCGGCGTTGTCCAGGATGGCGTTCTCGGGCAGCCAGGCCCCGTTCGACCAGTAGTGCGTCACGATCCGCACCAGCGCGACCAGTGCTCGCGGCGGGCGTCCGCTGTAGGCAACCGGGTCGCCGTGGGGTTCCAGCGACACCACCGTGTCCTCCCATGTCGTCCAGTCCCGCACGGCCTTGGCGCGGACGTCCGGGTCCGGGCTCGCGACCAGCCGCGCGTACGCTGCCACGACGTCGGCCGCCCCACCCGCGCCCGCGCGGAAGCGCTCGAGGGCCTCGGGGAAGAACCGGCCCACCCCACCGGTGATCCACTCGATGTCGGCGGCGCGGTGCACGGTGGCGCCGGACAGCACGATCTCGGTGACCCGATCCGGGTGCTCCTCGGCGTAGGCCAGGGCCAGCGTCGAGCCCCACGAGCCGCCGGAGAGCAGCCACCGGTCGATCCCCAGGTGGGTGCGCAGCCGCTCCATGTCGGCGATCAGGTGGTGGGTGGTGTTGGGCCGCAGGTCGGTCGCCGGGTCGCTCGCGTGCGGGGTGCTGCGACCGCAGCCGCGCTGGTCGAGCAGCACCAGGCGGTACCGGTCGGGGTCGAAGAACTCGCGGTTGCGCCGGGTGCAGCCGGATCCCGGGCCGCCGTGCACGACCAGCGCGGGCTTGCCCCGGGGGTTGCCGGAGACCTCCCAGTACACCTGGTTGTCGTCGCCGACGTCGAGCATCCCCGTCGCGTGTGGCTCACCGTGGTCGTACAACGCCGCCCCCTCTGGGATGTGCCGCCCGCGCAATGTGACAGCGCTGTTGTATCACCTTCCGGTGGGCGCGCGCGAGGCTCAGAACAGGGCCGGGACGCCGACGCCCTCGAGGCTCAGGAGCTGCTGCTTGCGGGGGAGGCCACCGCCGTAGCCGATCAGCGAGCCGTCCGAGCCGATGACCCGGTGGCACGGGATGATGATCGAGACCGGGTTGCGGCCGTTGGCCATGCCGACCGCCCGGGAGCTGTTGGGGTTGCCGAGGATCTGGGCCAGGGCGCCGTAGGTGGTGGTCTCGCCCCATCCGATGGTGGTCAGCGCCTGCCAGACGGTGCGCTGGAACGGTGTGCCCCTGGGGGCCAGCGGGAGGTCGAACTCCTTGAGCTCACCGGCGAAGTACGCGGCCAGTTGGGACTTCGCCTCGGTGAACGGGGTCGGGTCCTGGACCCAGTCGGCGGCCGGGCCGGGGAAGTGGCGGTGCTCGGGGAGCATGTAGAGGCCGGTGATGCTGGGGCCGTCGGTGGTGAGCATGAGGTCGGCGATGGGTGATGGGGTGATGGTGTAGCGGGTCGTTGTGGTCAGCGGGGTCTGGAGCTGCATCTGTCCATCTTGGGCGGTGGGGGTGGGGTTGGGCTCGCTGGTTTCCGACATGACGTTTTGGGCTCTGCTGGCCTTCGTAGAGCCTTGTTGGGTCTTGGTGGGGCTTTCGTGGTGGGGCTCGATTGGGTGGAGTGGCTTTGTTTGGGGCCCCTAAGAAAAGAGGCGCCGTGGGTAGAGCGGGTGGGAAAGGGATACCCACCGCCTGGGTCAGGCTAGCGCCTCTTTTCTCCCCAAACAAAGC
>NZ_BSTR01000060.1 GCF_030269645.1 Actinokineospora sp. NBRC 105648
AACTCACTTCGTGCGGGGCCCCTAGAGCACCGCGGTGGTGAAAAAAGGGCGGGTGAAGGGCATCCCCACCACACGGCAAGTTTAGCGGTGCTCTCCCCCCACACGAAGTGAGTCCACTGAATCGAGCGCATCCGTAGCGGGTGTTGCGTGGGGTGGGGCTTGAGAATTAGAGATGAAGGAAAAGAGGAAAGGAAAAGGGGGGAAGGGGCGGGAAGGGCCGGGAAGGGAGGGAAGGGAAGAGTCAGGACGAGCCGGGGCGGCGGTCGCGGGAGCAGTTGGGCGCTTAAAGGCACCTGGGGCACCTAGGCGCCGGCGGTGGTGGCTGCGCGGTGGGTGGCTGTGGTCGGTGGGGTGGGGCGGGCTAGCGCTCGGGTGGGGAGCGGGTCTGGGGTGGACGGCTTGCCAAGGGGGCAGTGTCTTGCGCGGTAGTGCGCTATGCGCAATAGTGTTTACAGCGCGATACCGGGAGGGGGCGCATGGACACCAGTCAGTTGCTCAAGGGTGTGCTGGATCTTGCCGTGCTGGCTGTGCTCAGGGATGAGGACGGGTACGGCTATGACGTGCTCCGCAGGCTGCGGGGTGGGGGGATGGAAGAGGTCGGGGACGCGTCCGTCTACGGGACGTTGCGCAGGCTGTACCGGGCCGGGTTGCTGACCTCCTACGTGGTGCCCAGTGACGAGGGTCCGCATCGGAAGTACTACGGGGTGAACGACGCCGGGCGGGAACGGCTCGTGGAGTCGGAGCGGGCTTGGCGGGCGTTCGCCGAGACCTTGGACGGGATCTTGACGAAGGGGGCCGTGGCGTGAGCACCGAGACCGGGACGCGCCCGGAGCTGGTGGACTACCTCGCCCGGGTCCGGGCGGCGCTGGCCGACCTGCCGGGTGATGAGTTGGCCGAGGTCATGGAGGACGTCGAGCCGCACGTGATCGAGGTGTTCGATGAAGCGGGCACGGGGGAGGAGGTCGTGCGGAGGCTGGGTACGCCGGAGGCCTACGCCGCCGAGCTGCGTGCCGCCGGTGGGTATCCGCCGCCGTTCACCGACGTGCTCACACCGGCGCGCCGCACCTGGTCCGCGCGGTACGCGTTCTGGATGACCGGGTTCACCACCGCGGTCGCGTTCGTCACCGGGTTGGCCAACTTCGGTGGGGGTGGCGGTGCGAAGTTCGCCCCGCTGATCGGGTTCGCGATCCTGTTGGCCCCCGCGCTCTGGTCGATCTTCACCGGTGCGGTGCGGCGCGCGGACATCGAGGCCCTGCCGGAGTACCGGTTCGCCCTGCGCAAGGGGCGGGGGCTGGTGGCCGTGCTGCCCGAGCCCGTGCTGGCCTACTTCCGGTCGCTGCGGCCGGCCTGGTGGCTGGTGCGCGTGCTGCTGGTCGCGGTGGCCGTGCTGGCGGCCCGGTCGTCGTCGGCGGTGCCCGTGCTGCTGGTGGCCGTGCTCGTCTCCTGGGCCGGGCCCCGGTCGCGGACCGATCGCCGGTTCCTGCCCGTCTCGGTGGTGGCAAACGCTTTCCTCACCGGTGTGGTCCTCGCGCTCGTCGCGACCGTGCTGTTCGGGGCGAGCTCGTCCGCCCGCGGCGACTACGGGTACTACCCGGGCCCGCCGGTGGGGCTGACCCACGACGGCGACTACCTGTCCAATGTGTACGCGGTGGACGGCGACGGCAAGGCGATCCCGGAGTTCTACCTCTACGACGAGAACGGCAACCCGCTCAACGTGCGGGTCGACACCTGTGGTGACGGGCGGTACCGGGAGCCGCTGTACCGCAACCGCTTCCCGCTGCCGGAGGTCGACTACCGCGACGGTCGCTGCGTGGAGAGCACCGGGCTGCCGTTCGTCCCGCTGCCGCCCAACCCCAGCGGTGGCCGAGCACCTTCGGCGACCTCTCCGACCACCGCGCCCTCGATCACGACCACGCCCTCGGTCACCGCCACGCCGTCGGCGCCCACCACGGCGCCCACGACCACTGCGCCAACCACCACTGCACCCACGACCACCGCACCCCCGACCACGACCGGGTAACCGCGGTCACGGCGCCGTCAAGACGGCGTAAAAGCGGCTGGTCGGCACGTCAAGGAGCCGTCAGGTTCCCTCAAGCCCGGCCGTGGGAAGAGCACGCTCTCCCACGGTCGGGCCGCCACCGGGGCGGTCCGGTGGAGAGGGGAAACCCGATGGCCGACCTGGCCTACGCCGCCCTGTTAGTCGGCGGTTTCCTGGCCCTCGCGCTCACCCTGCGCGGGCTGGAGAAGCTGTGATCGCGAACGTCGTCGGCGGTGTGCTCGCGCTCGCCCTGGTCGTGTACCTGTTCGTCGCGCTGATCCGCCCGGAGAAGTTCTGATGCCGGGCCTGCTGCAGCTCGGCCTGCTCCTCGTCGCGCTCGCGGTGGTCTACAAGCCGCTGGGCGACCACATGGCCAAGGTCTACTCGTCGGAGAAGCACTGGCGGGTCGAGAAAGCCGTCTACCGGGTGACCCGGGTCGACCCCGGGTCGCAGCAGCACTGGAAGACCTACGCGTCCGCGGTGCTCGGGTTCTCCGCGGTGTCGGTGATCCTGCTGTTCCTGCTGCAGCGCCTGCAATCCCTGCTGCCGCTGGACTTCGGCCGCGGTCCGGTGCCGGTCGGCGTCGCGTTCAACACCGCGATCAGCTTCGTCACCAACACCAACTGGCAGTCCTACGTCCCCGAGTCGACCATGGGCCACACCGTCCAAATGGTCGGCCTGACGGTGCAGAACTTCCTGTCCGCCGCGGTCGGCATGGCGGTGGCCGTCGCGCTGGTGCGCGGGTTCACCCGCTCCGGCACCGACCGGATCGGCAACTTCTGGGTCGACCTGGTGCGCGGCACGATCCGCGTCCTGCTGCCGATGGCCTTCATCTCGGCCATCGTGCTCGTGGCGCTGGGCGTCACGATGAGCCTCAAGTCCGGTGTGGACGTGGTGAACCCGGACGGCTCCAGCAGCACGATCGCGCTGGCGCCCACCGCGAGCCAGGAGGCCATCAAGGAACTGGGCACCAACGGCGGCGGTGTCTTCAACGCCAACTCCGCGCACCCCTTCGAGAACCCCAACGGCTGGACCAACCTGGTCGAGATCTTCCTGATCATGGTCATCCCGGTCAGCCTGACCCGCACCTTCGGCGTCTTGGCGGGCAACCGCAGGCACGGGTACGTGCTGCTCTCGGTGATGGGCGCCATCTGGGGCGCCATGCTCGCGGTGATCTGGTGGGCCGAGGCGCACCCCAACGGGCCGGCGGCGCTGCTCGCGGGCGCGGCCATGGAGGGCAAGGAACAGCGGTTCGGCATCGCCGGGTCCGCCCTGTTCGCCAACGCCACCACCGGCACCTCCACCGGCGCGGTCAACGCCATGCACGACAGCTTCACCGGCCTCGGTGGCGGCGGCACCATCCTCAACATGCTCTTCGGCGAGCTGACGCCGGGCGGCGTGGGCACCGGCCTCTACAGCATCCTGATCATGGCCGTGATCGCCATGTTCCTGGCGGGCCTGATGGTCGGCCGCACCCCGGAGTACCTCGGCAAGAAGCTGGGCAGGCGCGAGGTCACCTGCGCGGCCATCGCCATGCTCGCGATGCCGACCGTGGTGCTCCTCGGCGCGGGCGCCGCGCTGGTCCTGCCCGCCACCACGGGAGTCCTGAACAACCCGGGCGAACACGGACTGTCCGAAGTGCTCTACGCCTACGCCTCGGCCGGCAACAACAACGGCAGCGCGTTCGCGGGCATCACCGTCACCAGTGATTGGTTCCAGACCACGCTCGGGCTGTGCATGCTGTTCGGCCGGTTCATCCCGATCCTGGCCGTGCTCTGCCTCGCGGGCTCGCTGGCCGCGCAGAAGACCGTGCCGCGCACCGCGGGCACGCTCCCCACCACCGGCCCGTTGTTCGCCACCATGCTCGGCGGCACAGTCGTGCTCGTCGCGGCCCTCACCTTCATCCCGGCGCTCGCGCTCGGTCCCATCGCGGAGGCACTGGCGTGACCACCACCGAAACCCTGCGGCACACCGAACCCGAGGCCGCGCCCACGGCGAACACCGGCCGCGTCGGCGCGGGTGTGTTCAACCCCCGGCAGCTGCTCACCTCGCTGCCGGACGCGCTGCGCAAGCTCGACCCGCGCCACCAGGCGCGCAACCCCGTCATGTTCGTGGTGTGGGTGGGCTCGCTGCTGGTGACCGTGTTCGCGGTCGCCGAGCCGAGCGGATTCACCATCGCGGTCGCGATCTGGCTGTGGTTCACCGTGCTCTTCGCGAACCTGGCCGAGGCGGTGGCCGAGGGCCGGGGCAAGGCGCAGGCGGAGTCGTTGCGCCGCACCAAGCGCGACACGATGGCCCGCAGGCTGGTCGAGGGCGGCGAGGAACTCGTCTCCGGCGCCCTGCTGCGCGTCGGCGACCGGGTCGTGGTCGAGGCGGGCGAGGTGATCCCCGGCGACGGCGACATCGTCGAGGGCATCGCCACCGTCGACGAGTCGGCCATCACCGGCGAGTCCGCGCCGGTGATCCGCGAGTCCGGCGGCGACCGGTCGGCGGTCACCGGCGGCACCACGGTGCTCTCCGACCGGATCGTGGTCCAGATCGCCACCAAGCCCGGCGAGTCCTTCGTGGACCGGATGATCGCGCTCGTCGAGGGCGCGCAGCGGCAGAAGACCCCGAACGAGATCGCGCTCACCATCCTGCTGTCCACGCTGACGATCATCTTCCTGCTCGCCGTCGTGGCGCTGCAGCCGATGTCGACCTACTCCGGCTCGCGGCAGTCGGTGACGGTGCTGACCGCGCTGCTCGTCTGCCTGATCCCCACCACGATCGGCGCGCTGCTGTCCGCGATCGGCATCGCGGGCATGGACCGCCTGGTGCAGCGCAACGTCCTGGCCACCTCCGGCCGCGCGGTCGAGGCGGCCGGTGACGTCAGCACGCTGCTGCTGGACAAGACCGGCACCATCACCTTCGGCAACCGCCGGGCCACCGAGCTGTTCCCGGTCGGCACCGCCACCGCCGCGGACCTGGCCGCCGCCGCGCGGTTGTCCAGCCTGGCCGACGGCACGCCGGAAGGCCGCAGCATCGTCGAGTTGTGCGTCGCCGAGCACGGTCTGCCCGCCGAACCGACCCAGGCCGAGCGGGCGGGGGAGTCCGTCCCGTTCACCGCGCAGACCCGGATGAGCGGCATCGACATCGGCGGCAGGCAGATCCGCAAGGGCGCCGCCAGCGCGGTGCGCGCGTGGGTGGGCGAGCAGGGCGGTGTCGTCCCCGACGAGGTGCACGAGATCGTCGACCGGATCGCGGCCGAGGGCGGCACGCCGCTCGTGGTGGCCGAGGGCCCGGTGGTGCGCGGTGTGGTGCGGCTGTCCGATGTGGTCAAACCCGGCATGCGCGAGCGGTTCGCCGAACTGCGTGCGATGGGCATCAGGACGGTCATGATCACCGGCGACAACGCGCTGACCGCCAAGGCCATCGCCGGGCAGGCGGGCGTCGACGACTTCCTCGCCGAGGCCAAGCCCGAGGACAAGATGGCCCTGATCCGCAAGGAGCAGGAGGGTGGGCGGCTGGTCGCGATGACCGGCGACGGCACCAACGACGCCCCCGCGCTGGCCCAGGCCGACGTGGGCGTGGCGATGAACAGCGGGACCATGGCCGCCAAGGAGGCGGGCAACATGGTCGACCTCGACTCCGACCCCACCAAGCTGATCGAGGTCGTCGAGATCGGCAAGCAGCTGCTGATCACCCGCGGCGCGCTGACCACCTTCAGCATCGCCAACGACCTGGCCAAGTACTTCGCGATCCTGCCCGCCATGTTCGCCGCGGTCTACCCGCAGCTGGACAAGCTCAACATCACCCACCTGCACTCGCCCAACTCGGCGATCCTGTCCGCGGTGATCTTCAACGCGCTGGTCATCGTCGGGCTGATCCCGCTGGCGCTGCGCGGCGTGCGCTACCGGCCCGCGGGCGCCCAGGCGCTGCTGCGGCGCAACCTGCTGGTCTACGGCCTCGGCGGCATCGTGACGCCGTTCGCCGGGATCTGGCTGATCGACCTGCTCGTCCGACTCCTCCCGGGAATGTGACGCCATGACCCAGCTGTTCAAGCAGAGCGCCGCCGGATTGCGGATGCTGCTCCTGCTCACCGTGATCACCGGCGTCCTCTACCCGCTCGCGGTGTGGACGGTCAGCAGGCTCCCGGGGCTCGAGGCGAACGCGGAGGGGTCGGTGGTGACCGTCAACGGCACCGCGGTCGGCTCCGAGCTCATCGGCCGCGACCCGGTCGCGAGCGACCCGGCGAACGACCCGTGGTTCCACAACCGGCCCTCGGCGGGCTCCACCGACGCCCTCGGCCCGGGCGACCCGAAGACCTCGGGCGGATCCAACAAGGCGACCGGCAACGCCGACCTGGTGGCCAAGGTCCAGGAGCGGGTCGACCTCATCGCCAAGCGCGAGGGCGTCGACCCGGCCAAGGTCCCCGCCGACGCGGTGACCGCCTCGGCCTCCGGGCTCGACCCCGACATCAGCCCGGCCTACGCCGAGCTCCAGGTGCCCAGGGTGGCGCGGGTGCGCGGGCTGACCGAGGATCGGGTGCGGGCCCTGGTCGCCGAGCACACCTCCGGCCGGGGGCTGGGCTTCGTCGGGGAGCCGACGGTCAACGTGCTGGGCCTCAACCTCGCGGTCAAGGCCCAGGGGTAGGGAGCGAAGTGGCAGGACAGCCGCCGCGCCGGGGAGAGCTGCGCATCTACCTCGGCGCGGCGCCCGGCGTGGGCAAGACGTTCGCGATGCTCGGTGAGGCGCACCGGCGGGTCGAACGCGGGACCGACGTGGTCGTCGCCCTGGTCGAGACGCACGGGCGGGACAAGACCGCGGCCCTGGTCGACGGCCTGGAGGTACTGCCGCGCAGGCACACCGAGCACCGCGGGCACGCCCTGGAGGAGCTCGACATCGATGCGGTGCTGGCGCGTGCGCCGGAGGTGGCCGTGGTCGACGAACTCGCGCACACCAACGTGCCCGGCTCGCGCAACGCCAAGCGGTGGCAGGACGTCGAGGAGCTCCTCGCGGCGGGCATCGATGTGCTCTCGACGGTCAACGTGCAGCACCTGGCGAGCCTCAACGACGTCGTCGAGCGGATCACCGGCGTGCCGCAGCAGGAGACCGTGCCCGACGAGGTGGTGCGCCGGGCCGAGCAGATCGAGCTGGTCGACATCACCCCGGAGGCACTGCGCCGCAGGCTCGCGCACGGCAACGTCTACCCGGCCCGGCGGATCGACGCCGCGCTGGGCAACTACTTCCGGCCCGGCAACCTCACCGCGCTGCGCGAGCTGGCGCTGCTGTGGGTGGCCGACCAGGTGGACGTCGCGCTGCGCCGCTACCGGGCCGAGCAGCAGATCACCGACACCTGGGAGGCGCGCGAGCGGGTCGTCGTGGCGATCACCGGTGGCCCGGAGAGCGAGACCCTGATCCGCCGCGGTAGCCGGATCGCCGCGCGGGCGGGCGCGGAGCTGATGGTGCTGACCGTGCTGCGCGGTGACGGTCTCGCGGGGATAGCGCCGCAGGAGACCGCGCGCTACCGGACACTCGCCGAGGACGTCGGCGCCACCTTCCACTCGGTGGTGGGCGACGACGTGCCCGTCGCGCTGCTGGACTTCGCCCGCGGTGTCAACGCGACGCAACTCGTCATCGGCACCTCCCGCCGCTCACGGATGGCGCGGTTGTTCGACGAGGGCATCGGCGCGGCCGTCGTCAGCCGCTCCGGTCCGATCGACGTGCACATGGTTACCCACGACGAGTCCGGTGACGGTCTGCGCGCGCGGCTCACCGGGAGCCCGCTCGCGCCCACGCGTCGGGCCATCGGGTGGACGTTGGCGCTGACCGCGCCCGCCTTGGCGACGTTGATCGGTGTGGTGCTGCGCGAGGAACTGATCCTGTCGACCAACGTGGTCGACTACGTCCTCGCGACTGTTGCGGTTGCGCTCGTCGGCGGGCTCGGTCCGGCGTTGCTGGCGTCAGTGCTTTCCGGCGTGCTCTTGAACTTCTTCTTCACTGAACCGCTCTACACGCTGACGGTCAACGCACAGCAGAACGTCGTCACCTTGGTCGCGATGGTCGTTGTCGCTGTCCTGGTCGCTCTTGTGGTCGACACCGCCGCGCGGCGCGCAACGCAGGCAGCGCGGGCCCGTACGGAGGCTGCACTTCTGGCCTCTTACGCGCGCACCGTACTCACTCACCCACACCCTCTAGAGCGCTTGCTGGAGAAGGTGCAGGAGAATTTCTCCCTCACTTCCGTGGCCCTCTTGGAGAAACGGGACGGCAAGTGGCATCGGGTCGCGTGTACCGGGCCGTCACCGTGCGACGAACCGGACGAGGCAGACGTGGATGTGCCGGTAACCCAAGAGGTCCACTTAGCACTGCGCGGCCGCAGACTCCCCGCTTCAGACCGAGGCGTCCTGGAAGCCGTTGCGGGTCAGGCTCTCTTAGCCCTCCGGCAGCAGCGGATGGCCGTCGAAACCGACACCGCCCGTCGCCGCGCGGAGACCACCGAACTGCGCACCGCCCTGCTCTCCGCCGTCGGTCATGACCTGCGCACGCCGCTGACCTCGATCAAGGCCGCTGCGGGGAGCCTGCGCGCCCCCGATCTCCAACTGTCTGAAGAGGACACAGCGGAGTTGCTGGCGACCGTCGAGGAGTCCGCCGACCGGCTCACCGGCCTGGTCGACAACCTGCTCGACTCCTCCCGCCTGGCCACCGGCGCCGTCGCACCCAGCCTGCGCGCCGTGACCTACGACGAGGTCGTCGCCCGCGCCCTGGCCGGGCTGGACGGCTGGGCGGGCGTCGAGGTCGACGTCGACGAGCTGCTCCCGCCGGTGCTCGCCGACCCGGGCCTGCTCGAACGGGTGGTCGCCAACGTGGTGGACAACGCCCTGCGGCACGGCGGCCCCGAGGTCGCGATTCGGGCCAGCGTGCACGCCGACCGCGCCGAGCTGCGCGTCGTCGACCACGGCCCCGGCCTGCCCAAGGGGACCGCCGACACCGCCTTCGCCCCGTTCCAGCGCCTCGGCGACCGCGACGCCACCCCCGGCGTCGGACTGGGCCTGTCGGTGGCCAAGGGCTTCACCGAGGCGATGGGCGGCACCATCCGCGCCGAGGACACCCCGGGCGGCGGGCTTACCGTGGTGGTGTCGCTACCGGTGGAGGTCCCGTGACCAAGGTGCTCGTCGTCGACGACGAACCGCAGATCGTCCGCGCCCTGCGGATCAACCTCACCGCCCGCGGCTACGACGTCCTCACCGCCCACGACGGCACCGCCGCCCTGCGCGCGGCAGCCGAGGGCAGACCGGACGTGGTCGTCCTGGACCTCGGCCTACCCGACATCGACGGCGCCGAGGTCATCGAGGGCCTGCGCGGCTGGACGGCGGTACCGATCATCGTCCTGTCCGCCCGCACCGACTCCGCCGACAAGGTCCGCGCACTCGACGCGGGCGCCGACGACTACGTCACCAAACCCTTCGGCATGGACGAACTCCTCGCCCGCCTCCGCGCGGCCGTCCGCCGTGGCGCCGCATCGGTCCCCGGCACCGAACAGGCCGTCGTCGAGACCAGCTCGTTCACCGTCGACCTCGCCGCCAAGAAGGTCTGGCGCGCGGAAGCGGAGGTGCACCTGACGCCCACCGAATGGGGAATGCTGGAGGTGCTGGTCCGCAACCGGGGCCGATTGGTCGCGCAGAAGCAACTGCTGCAAGAGGTCTGGGGACCCGCCTACGCCAACGAGTCGCACTACCTACGCGTCTACATGGCCCAACTGCGCCGCAAACTGGAACCGAACCCCGCCCGCCCCGCACACCTGATCACCGAACCAGGAATGGGCTACCGCTTCGAGCTCTAGTTCCTGTCCCGGAACTGCGGCACCCACCCTGCCGGAATGCCAACCCCATCCCGCTCCACCTCAACATCAACCCGTCCTGCCCGCCCCCGCTGGAACGCAACTCCCACAACATAATGCTCGATCTGGTGGACTTGCTTTGTCTGGGGAGAAAAGAGGCGCTAGCCTGGCCCAGGCGGTGGGTATCCCTTTCCCACCCGCTTTACCCACGGCGCCTCTTTTCTTAGGGGCCCCAGACAAAGCAAGTCCACCAGATCGAGCACACCGCATTCCCGGGCACCCCGAAGAGCCCGAAACTACCGCCCGAACACCTGCGTCCAATAGAACCCGTTGGCCACGAACCCCAGCCCCATCGTCTTCAGCCCGCAGTTCAAGATGTTCGCCCGGTGCCCAGACGACCCCATCCACGCGCTCATCACCTGGGCGGCCGTGCGCTGCCCCTTGGCGATGTTCTCCGCGCCCGGGCTCGGGTACCCGGCCGCCTTGGCGCGGTCGACGAAGGTGCGCCCGTCCAGGCTGGTGTGCGAGAAGTAGTTCTGCGCCGCCATGTCCTCGCTGTGCCCCTGCCCCGCCGCGTTGAGCCGGGCGTCGATGGCCAGTGGCGCGCAGCCAGCCTTGGCGCGCTCGTCGTTGGTGATCGCCAAGACCTGGCCCGGCATCGAGGTGTCCGCAGGCGGTTTGGGCGCCGTGGTCGTCGGCTTGACCACCGTGGTCGCGGTCGCCGTGGGTTTCGGCTGCGTGGTCGCAGTCGTGCTCGGCGCACTGGTGGTCGGCGCCGCGCTCGGGGTGGTGGTCGTCGTCGTGGGCTCGGCGGTGGAGCTGGGTGGGGTGCCGGTCGGCGACGCCGAGGGGTCAGCTGTCGTGGGCGCCGAGGGCGTGGGGGTGGTGGTGCGCTCCAGCACGTCGAGGGCGACCTGGTCGGGGGTGCCGTCGGCCACCTGCGGGGCGGACACCACCGTGCTCACCCCGGCCGTTCCGGCCCCAACCGCGAGGGCCACGAGCACGGCGGGTACCACTCCGGTCCGACGACGTCGTGTCACGGTTCGGCAACGTACCACTAACGGGTGAATCGCGGATCCCCGTCCGCACGGAACGTGTCAGCCGCTGGGCGGGGGTGACGACGGGGCCGTCGTGGTGGTCGTGGTCGGCGGGGGTGACGACTGGGACGTCCGGGTGGTGGTGGTCGTCGTGGTCGTCGGCGGCTTCGGCTGGGTGGTCGTGGTGTTCCCCGGGGCGGGCCGCTTGGTGGTCGTCGTGGTCGTCGTGGTGCCCGGCTCGACGGGGACGGTGGTGGTCGTCGTCTCCGGCGTGGTGGTGGTCGTCGTGTCGGTGGTGGTGGTCTCCGACGTGGTGGTCGGAGCGCTCGACGTGGTCGTCGTGGTCGTGGTCGCCACGACCTTCACCTGCTGGTTCCCCGGGGATCCCGCGTCGCTCTCGCCGGTGGCGAGCGCCGCCACGGCCGCGAACACGGTGGAGAGCACGATCCCCGCCACACCCAGGATCGCGTAGGGCGCGCGGCGCTGGCCGCTGCCGGGTGCGGACTCCTCGACGGGGTCGATCGGCTCGGACATGCGGGTCCTACCTCCCTGACGCAGCACAAGGCTTGTCGGCGCGGCAACGTACCACCCGGCGTGGGACGCCGGTCGAACCACCCGGTCAATCCAGTGAATACCGGGCACGGGGCGCTGGTTGTTCACCGGACGTTCCGCGCCCGCCCGATCGCCGGTTGTTGTCCACCACTTGTCTGTACAGGCAGGCTAGCGCGGTACTCGCCGGACCCCAGTACCTGGAGGAACCCCTTGCGGCGAACCACCCTGTCAGCCGTCGTCGTCGGCCTCGCGGCCTTCGTCGGCACCCTGGCCGCCCCGACCGTCGGCCACGCTGCGGCCCACCCGCAGAAAGTCCTGTTCATCGGCATAGATGGCCTGCTCTTCGACAAGATCGCCCCGGCGGACGCGCCGACCCTGGATGGTCTGATCGCCTCGGGATCGGCAGCCAAGACCACCCTGTACGCCAACCCGATGGCGCCCACGCTGTCCGGTCCCGGGTGGGCCACGCTGGCCACCGGAACTTGGCCAGACAAGCACCGGGTGCTCAGCAACAGCTGGGGCACCACGACCAACCTGGCGACCTACCCCGACTTCCTCACCCGGTTGGAGCAGGCCAAGCCCGGCCTGTCCACTTTCGCCGCGGCCACCTGGGACCCGTTGGTCGACGACTCCGCGGGCAAGGCGATCTTCTCCGGGTCGGTCGACCTGCGGGTCAACGGCGCCAACGACACCGACACCACCGACCGCGCCGCCGCCCGGCTGCGCGACGTCGGCCCGGACGCGAGCGTGGTCGTGCTCGACGACGTCGACGCCGCGGGCCACAGCTGCGGTGCCGCGTCCACCTGCTACCTGAACGCGATCGCGACCACCGACCGCCGGGTCAAGCAGCTCATCGACGCGGTCAAGGCCCGGCCGACCTACGCCGACGAGGACTGGACCTACCTGGTCAGCGCCGACCACGGCCACACCGACGCGGGCGGCCACGGCGGCGCCACCCCGCCGGAGCGCTCGTCGCTGATCATCCGCACCGGCCCGGGGGTCACCCCCGGCACGCCCGCGGTGGCGCCGAAGAACGTCGACGTGGCCGCCACGGTGCTCGCGCTGCACGGCGTGGCCATCCCGGCCGCGCTCGACGGCAAGGTCCTCGGCACCGCCACCGACGACCCATTCGACACCCTGATCGGTGCGCTCGGCGCCCGGGTCGACGAGACCGGCATCCCGGCCTCGGTCCGCGGCTGGACCAAGGCCACCCCGGCGGGCTGGTCGATCGACAACACCGGCCTGGGCACCGGCGGCGTCAGCGAGTGGCGCGGCTGGTCGTTCGCCACCGACGAGTTCTGGACCCGGACCGAGACGGGCCAGAGCCGCGAGACCAACGTGCGCGCCCGCGGCGTGTTCGCCGTCGCCGACTCCGACGAGTGGGCTGACAAGAGCTACTCCGGTTCGTTCAACAGCTCGCTGACCTCCCCCGCGTACCCGGTCGCGGGCAAGAGCACCGCGACTATCGGCTTCAGCTCGCACTACCGCAAGGAGGGCAATGAGACCGCCACGGTCTCGGTGTCCTTCGACGGTGGTGCCGCCCGCACCGTGCTCACCTCCACCGGCGACGCCATCGCCAAGATCGAGTCGCTCCGGGTGGCCGTCCCCGCGGGCGCCGCGAAGATGACCGTCACCTGGCGCCTAGCCGGCGGTGTGAACAACTGGTACTGGGCGGTCGACGCCCCGACGATCGCCACCGCCTGACCGCCACCGCCTGACCGCCTCCGACACGGGCCCGTGCCACCATGGGCCCGTGTCGGAGCAGGAGGACGTGCGGTTGACCGCCTGGGTGCGGGGCACCGTGCAGGGCGTGGGTTTCCGCTGGTGGACGCGCTCGCGGGCGCTGGGCCTCGGGCTGGTCGGCTGGGCTCGCAACGCCGCCGACGGCCGGGTCGAGGTGGTCGCCGAGGGACCCCGCGCGCGGTGCGCCGACCTGCTGGTCGAACTCCGGTCGGGCGGGACGCCGGGCACCGTGGCGGCGGTGGTCGAGCAGTGGGCGGCGGCGAAGGGGAACCTGACGGGGTTCGTCGAACGTTGAGTGGCCGGGTCCACAGTGAACCGTCCGACCGTGGGAGGCGTAGGGCCTGAACGTGGGGAGCACCCCGGAGCGGGGCGACCAGTTCGTCCGCGAGCTCTACAGCCGATACCGGCGACCGCTGCACGGGTACGTCCTGCGCGCGGTCGGCGGAGACCACCAGCGCGCCGAGGATGTCGTGCAGGAGACACTGTTGCGGGCGTGGCGCCACGCCGACTCGCTCGAGGCCGACAAGGCGGGCCCCTGGCTGTACACGGTCGCCAAGAACCTGGTGATCTCCGGCTACCGCAGGCAGAGCGCGCGGGTCGCCGAGGTCCCGATCGAGGGCACCGACCTGCCGCGTACCGGCGACCAGTTCGAGCAGGTGCTGCAGGGCTGGCAGGTGGCCGAGGCGATGCGCGCGCTCTCCCGCGACCACCGCGCCGTGATCGCCGAGCTGTTCTACCGCAGGCACACCGTCGCCGAGGCCGCCAAGGTCCTGGGCATCCCGGCGGGCACGGTCAAGTCGCGCTCGTTCTACGCGCTGCGCGCCCTGCGCGACGCACTGGAGGAGCGGGGGGTGACGGAGCTGTGACCTGTGCCCGCACCCTCTCCCTCGGCGCCTACCTGCTCGGCGCCCTCGACCCCGCCGAGCGCTCGGCGTTCGAGGCGCACGTCAGCGGCTGCGACGCCTGCCGGGGCGAGCTCGTCCGGCTCTCGCCGGTGCCCGGGCTGCTGCACCGCATCCGCGTCGAGGACTTCGAGGACTCCGAGGACGCCGCAGTGGGCCCGCAGGGGTTCGCCGAACCGCGGTTCGACGACGAACCGGACTGGGCCGACTGGGACTGGACCGAGGACAGCAGGGCCGAAGAGGCCAGCGCAGGGAAGAACAGCGCCGGGAAGAACAGCGCCGGGAAGAACAGCGCTGAGGACACCGGGCCGATCCCGCGCCAGCCCGCCTCGCCGCCGGTGCCCAACCACCTGGACCGGCCGCGCCGCGGCAGGCGGTACGCGCTGGTGGGCGCCGTTGCGCTCGCCCTGTCGGTGGGCACGGTGTTCCTCTACGAGGACGCGCACCGCCAGGTCACCCCGGCCGCGGTCATGGTCAGTTGGACGGCCACCGACCCCGCCAGCGGGGTGCGCGCCGACGTCGACCTCACCGACCGGGCCTGGGGCACGGAGGTCAAGATCCGCCTGCACGACGTGCCCGCGGGCAAGCCGTGCAAGCTGGTCGTGCGCGGGCGCGACGGCTACCGCGAGGTCGCGGGCTGGTGGGCCACCAGCTACGTGCAGGGCGAGTCGATCCCGGGCAGCACCTCGATCGACCTGACCCGGATCTCGCGGGTCGAGGTGGTCACCGACGACGACGTCGTGCTGGTCGACGTCCCGGCGCCCTCCTGACCGGCACGCCGCCCCACCTGCCGGGGCACGGCCGAGTCCACCGGTAGTCTCAGCCGGATAACGACGGCTGTCCCGTACCCGGAAGGTTCTGCCTCGTGCACCTGAAGAGCCTGACGCTGAAGGGGTTCAAGTCCTTCGCCTCGGCGACGACCCTCAAGTTCGAGCCCGGCATCACCTGCGTGGTGGGGCCCAACGGGTCCGGCAAGTCCAACGTGCTCGACGCGCTGCGCTGGGTGATGGGCGAGGGCAGCGCCAAGGGCCTGCGCGGCGGCAAGATGGAAGACGTCATCTTCGCGGGCACGACCGGCCGCGCGGCGCTGGGGCGCGCCGAGGTCACCCTCACCATCGACAACGCCGACGGCGCGCTGCCGATCGAGTTCGCCGAGGTGTCGATCACCCGCCGGATGTTCCGTGACGGCGCCAGCGAGTACGAGATCAACGGCCAGGGCTGCAGGCTGATGGACGTCCAGGAGCTGCTCTCGGACTCCGGCATCGGCCGCGAGATGCACGTGATCGTCGGCCAGGGCCAGCTCGCCGCGATCCTGGAGTCCAAGCCCGAGGAGCGCCGCGCGTTCATCGAGGAGGCCGCGGGCGTCCTCAAGCACCGCAAGCGCAAGGAGAAGGCCCTCCGCAAGCTCGACGCGATGCAGGCCAACCTGACCCGGCTCAACGACCTCACCGCCGAGCTGCGCCGCCAGCTCAAGCCGCTGGGCAAGCAGGCCGAGATCGCCCGCAAGGCCCAGTCGGTGCAGTCCGAGCTGCGCGACTCCCGGCTGCGGCTGCACGCCGACGACCTGGTCACCCAGCGCGGCGACATCGCCCGCGACCAGGCCGACGAGGCCACCGCCCGGCGCAAGCGCGCCGAGGTCGAGCAGGCGTTGGAGATCGGGCAGGCCCGGCAGACCGAGCTGGAGGACCAGCTCGCCGTCGACGCGCCGATGCTCGCCGCCGCGCAGGAGACCTGGTACCGCCTCTCCGCGCTGGAGGAGCGGCTGCGTGGCACGGTCCGCCTGGCCGTCGAGCGCGCGCGGCACCTGTCCGCCTCGGTGGAGGCCCCCCGCGGGGGGCGCGACCCCGAGGAGATGGAAGAGGAGGCCGAGCACACCGCGATGCGCGAGGCCGAGCTGTTCGAGGCGGTCGCCGAGGCGCGCTACGCGCTGGCCGAGTCCACCGAGCGGCGTGCCGAGCTGGAGCGGATGGTGCAGGCCGCGGAGAAGGCCCACCTGGCCGCCGTCCGCGCGATCGCCGACCGCCGCGAGGGCCTAGCCCGGCTGGCGGGGCAGGTCGAGGCGCTGCGCAGCAAGGCGAACGCCACCGGCGAGGAGATCGAGCGGCTGTCCTACTCCCTCGGCGAGGCCAGGGAGCGCGCCGAGTTCGCCGCCGAGGAACTGGCCGTCTCCCAGGAGGAGACCGGGGTCGAGGACACCGACGACGCGGGCCTGCTCGAGCGCCACCAGCGGGCCGTCGCGGCCAACGACGTGGCCCGGGCCCGGGTCGACGAGCTGGTCCGCGCCGAACGGCAGGCCGAGCGGGACATCGCCTCCTGGCGGGCCCGGGTCGACGCGCTGTCCCTGGGCCTGTCCCGCAAGGACGGCGCCGGTGCCCTGCTCGCCGCCGCCGACCGGTTGCCCGGATTGCTGGGCTCGGTCGCCGCGCTCTTGACCGTCGAGCCCGGCGCGGAGGCTGCCTTGGCCGCCGCGCTGGGGCCGGTGGCCGACGCGGTCGCGGTGGCGAACCCGGACGGTGCCGTGGACGCCCTGCGCATGCTGCGCGCCGGCGACGGCGGCCGCGCGGGCGTGCTCATCGGTGGACCGGCCGCGGCGCTGGACCGGGGGAGCTGGCCGGTGCTGCCCGCGGGCGCGCGCTGGGCGGTCGACCTCGTGCAGGCGCCGCAGGCCCTGCTGCCCGCTGTCCACCAAGCGCTTGACCAGTTGGCCGTCGTCGAGAGCCTGCCCGAGGCACAGGCGTTGGTCGCCGAGCACCCGCAGCTGCGTGCCGTCACCGCCGAGGGGGATGTCCTCGGTGCGCACTGGGCGATCGGCGGGTCCGAGCGCGCGCAGAGCGTGATCGAGGTCCAAGCCGCGGTCGACGAGGCCAACGCCAAGCTGGCCGCCGCCGAACGTGCCCAGGAACACGCCTCCGCCGCGCTGGAAGGCGCGCGCGCCGAGCAGCAGGCGCGCCGCGTAGATGTCGACGCGGCCAAGGAAGCGGTCAACGAGGGCAAGGTGCGCGCCGCGCGCTCCTCGGAGCGGTTGAACCGGATGCGGCAGGCGCTGCGCACTGCCGAGGCCGAGGTCGAGCGGGCCCTCAACCAGCGCACGAAGGTCGAGCTGGCGCGCGAAGAGGCGATGACCAAGCTCGCGGACCTGGAGGAGCGGCTCGCCGTCGTCTCCGAAGAGCCGATGGACAACGAGCCGGACTCCGCCGAGCGCGACGAGTACACCGCTGCCCTGGCCGGCGCCCGCCAAGAGGAGATGGACACCCGGCTGTCGCTGCGCACCGCCGAGGAGCGCCACCGGGCGTTGCAGGGCAAGGCCGACCAGCTGCGCCGCGCGGCCCGCGCCGAGCGGGAGGCCCGGGAGCGGGCCTCCCGGGCGATGGAGTCGCGCAAACGCGGTGCCACCATCGCCCAGGCCGTGGTCGACGGCGGTGAGCTGGCCCTGGAGCGCATCGCCCGGTCGCTGGCCCGCGCCGCCGAGGACCGCGACGTGGTGGCCGCCCAGCGGTCCGACCGCGAGCGGATCCTCACCGAGGTGCGCGGCAAGGTCCGCGAGCTGTCCACCGAGCTGGAGAAGCTCACCGACGCGGTGCACCGCGACGAGGTGCTGCGCGCCGAGCAGCGGCTCCGGCTCGAGCAGCTGGAGCTCAAGATCGCCGAGACGTTCGGCATCGGTCTGGACGACCTGGTCGCCGAGTACGGCCCGGACGTCCCGGTGCCGCCCAGCCCGGCCGAGGTCGCCGAGTACGAGGAGGCCAAGGCGCGTGGCGAGGACGTCTCGATGCCGCCCTCCTCGCCCTACGACCGCGACACCCAGGCCCGCCGGGCCAAGCGCGCCGAGCGCGACCTGTCGCTGCTCGGCAAGGTCAACCCGCTGGCGCTGGAGGAGTTCGCCGCGCTGGAGGAGCGCTACAAGTTCCTCGCCACCCAGCTCGAGGACCTCAAGGACACCCGGCGCGACCTGCTCACGGTGATCAAGGACGTGGACGACAAGATCCTCGAGGTCTTCACCTCGGCCTACGAGGACGTGGCCCGCGAGTTCGTGACCGTGTTCGACGTGCTCTTCCCCGGCGGCGAGGGCCGGATGATCCTCACCGACCCGGACGACCCGCTGACCACCGGCGTGGACGTCGAGGCCCGCCCGCCCGGCAAGAAGGTCAAGCGCCTCTCGCTGCTCTCCGGCGGGGAGAAGTCGCTGGTGGCGGTGGCCATGCTGGTCGCGATCTTCCGCGCCCGGCCGTCGCCGTTCTACGTGATGGACGAGGTCGAGGCGGCCCTGGACGACACCAACATGCGTCGGCTGATCGGGTTGCTGGAGCAGCTGCGGGCGAGCTCGCAGCTGATCATCATCACCCACCAGAAGCCGACCATGGAGATCGCCGACGCCCTCTACGGCGTCAGCATGCGCGGCGACGGCATCACCCAGGTCATCTCCCAGCGCCTCGTCCGCGACCGCGACCGCCCGGCCCTGCCCGCGGCAGCCAGGGCCAAGCCCGCCGCGGCGCCCGAGGTCGCGGCGCCGGTGTCCGACGAGTCCGCCGCACCCGTGCCGATCGCGGATGAGTCCGCGGCCGCCGACTCGCGGCCCGTGTCGGACGTGGAAGCGGGTACCGAGGACGGCGGCAGAGCGGCGGCAGAGCTCGATGGCGACGCTGCGCCTGGCACCGCTGATCTCGCCGCCGAGGAGCCCGCCCGCTAGGGCTGGGTGCCGTCCCACTCCGACAGCGGGGCGCAGTGCCAGCGCCAGTCGGTCAGCCGCTCCCGGCCGGGCAGCTCCACGCGGCCGTTGGCCCAGAGCAGTGTCTGCCACGGGTCATCCCCGGGCGGCGCCCACGGGAAGAGTCGGTCCAGGGTCGCGCGCGCGTGCGCGCGGTCGGGGGTGAACTCGACGCCGAGTCCCACCGCGGCGTCGCGGGTGTGCACCAGGATCTCGTCGCAGGCCATCCCGGCGAAGCCGGTCGGGTCGGCCAGCCCCCAGGGGTGCCAGCCGCGCGCCGCGGGCGGGCTGCTGCCGACAACCGCGGCCAGCACCCTGGCGGCGGTGCCCAGCGTGCGGACCAGGTCCGCGGGCGGCGAGTCGGGTCGCACCCGAACGTCCGAAGTGGACAATTCAGGCGGCCCGGCCGCGAGGTCGGTGCCGTACCAGAGCAGGCAGTCGCTGATGTGCGCCACCACACCCGCCACCGTGAGCTCCAGCCCGGGCACCGGTGCCGACCAGTCGGCGCCGACGTTGGCGTGCAGGAAGTCGAGGCTCTCGGTGGCCACGGAAAACAGAATCGCCCCGTCCATGCGGGCAGCATGGCCGGGGCGACTCGGTCGAGGCAAGCCTCAGGCGGCGGGGTAGCCCGGGTTCGGCTGACCGGGGTGCCCGGGAGCGGCCCTGGGGGCCGCCCGGAAGGTCAGGAACGCCGCCACGGTGGACACGACCGCCGCGAGCAGGCCCAGGTACAGGCCGAAGCCCGCGCCGTCGGAGATCCCGGAGTCCGCGCCGAGCGCACCGATGCCGCTCGAGCTGGACAGGGTCAGCCAGCGGATGATGATGAACACCACGGACACCGCCGCGAGGATCAGCCAGATCAGCGGCTGGTTCTTCACCGCGTTGCCGAAGTGCGGCAGCAGGATCAGCACCGCCGCGGCGACCAGCAGCAGCACCGGCAGCCAGCCGAGCAGGCCGACGCCCCACGCGGTCAGCGAGGTGCTGATGCCCGCGAAGGCCAGCGAGGAACCGCTGAACGACAGCGAGTACCAGGGGAAGAAGCTGGAGATGAACGCGAGCACGCCGGCACCGATGCCGGCCCACTCGATCGGCGTGACGCGGTTCGCGTCGAAACTAGCCATCGGCAGGGCCTCTCTTACAGGTCACCGGAGGCGATGTGCGACCGTCCGGTTGGGATCGTGAAAGCCCCGCCGCGGGCGGGACGCCGTGAGGATCGCACAAAGTATGGTCCGATCCGATCGTTTCGCAAGTAACGGGACCGTCTCAAGATCTCGACAAACCCCCGGACAGGTGACCTGTGTCGTCCATTGGGGACATCTGGTGACTGTCCGGACGTGTGCCGTCGCTGTGCGGGGTGATCGGTTCGGCGTGCCTCGATCACCCAGAGTGCACGCTTTGACGATTCAGCGGTGCCCGGGTGCCGCGGGGTCGGTCCCGATGCGTGTGCGTACCGCTCCGTGGACACCCGCCCCTCGGTCGTCGCGGTAATCCGCTCGCGCCGGGGCTCGTCCGGAGTTCACGATTTCGGACATGTATTCGATGCGCCCCGCCACACCCGCCGACCGACCCGCCGTGGTCGAGCTGCTCGTCACGCTGCAGGCGGACCCCGAGCACCTGGTGGGCTACCACGGCGTCACGGCCGAGGAGCTGGCCGACGAGCTCGCCGGGTTCACCCCCGACTGGGCCTCCGGGGCGGTCGTGGGCACCGACGACGGCGGTGCCGTGCGCGCGGTGCTCAGCGCGCAGGTCGACCCCGAGCTGGGCCGGGCCTGGCTGCACGGCCCGTTCGTCGACATCCCCGCAGGTCACCCGGCGGGCAGGCAGCTCTGGCACAACACCGCCGACGACCTGCTCGACCTCGCCCTCGGCCTGCCCCGGCTGGCCGGGGTGACCGACCTGGAGCTCTACGGCCACCGGCGCAACCGCAGGCTCGGCGACTTCGCCGCGCGACACGGGTTCGCCGCGGGCGCGGCGAGCCGGGTGTTCACCCTCACCGGCTCCGCGCTGCGGTCGGTGCTGGTCGGGGTGGCCGACAGCACCCCGGGTCCGCGGCTGCTCGATCGGGACCCGAGGGTCCGCGCCGAGGTCGTCGACCTGCACGAACGGTGTTTTCCCAACCGCACCATCACCGGTAAGCAGCTGGTCGCGGGCGCGCGCGGGCACACGGTCGTGGTGCTGACCGGCGCCGACGGCGTGCTCGGCTACGCGGCCGGGCTGGCCCAGCCCGAGGAGCTCTACGTCGACTACGTCGGCGTCGACCCCAACATGCGCGCGGTGGGCGCGGGCCGGTCGCTGGTCCGCGCACTGCTGCGGGCCATGGTCGCCGAGCACGGCGCGCGCCCGCAGGCCGCCGCGGTGATCGCTCTGGGCAACGACGCCTCCGAGCGGATGTTCAGCGCGCTCGGGTTCGACCTGCACCTGGAGTTGGTCGGCTACCGGCGGCGGTAGCCGAGCGAGTTTCACTCGTTAGGGTGACGCCCATTCGTGATCACCCTCGCATGAGGAGCGTCCATGCCGAACCGCCGCCACGTCCTCGTCGCCGGTGCCGCAGCGGCCGCCGTCGTCGCCTTCGACCCGGTGGGCCTCGGCTGGGTCACCCAGGCGCAGGCGGACACCGGTGCCACCGGTCTGGCGGTCCCCGACCTGGACGGGGAGCTGGTCACCGACGAGGCGGCGCTGGCCGAGGCGGCCGAGGACTACGGCCAGATCGCGCACCGCCGCCCCCGCGCGGTGCTGCGGCCCGCGTCGGTCGAGGACGTGCGGCGGGTGGTCCGGTTCGCCGACCGGCACCGGATCGCCGTGGCCGTGCGCGGCCAGGGGCACTCCACCTTCGGTCAGGCCCAGGCCCCCGCGGGGGTGGTGATCGACTCCCGCACGCTGTCCCGGGTGCACGGCATCACCCCGCGCGGCGCGGTCGTCGACGCGGGCGTGACCTGGTTCGACCTGTTCAGCGCGGCGACCGCGGCGGGCCTCACCCCGCCGGTCGCCACCGACTACCTCGGCCTCTCGGTCGGCGGCACGCTGTCCGTCGGCGGCATCGGGGGCGCCAGCTCGCGCCACGGGCTGCAGGTGGACAACGTGCTGGAGTTGTTGGTCGTGACCGGTGACGGCAGGCTGCTGACCTGCTCGCCCACCCAGAACCGAGACCTCTTCGACGCCGTGCTGGGCGGCCTCGGTCAGTACGGGATCATCGTCCGCGCGACGCTCCGCCTGATCCCGGCCAAGACAACCGCCCGCGTCTACCGGCTTACTTACGCTGACCTGCCGTCTCTTACCGCCGCGCAGCGGATTGCCCTTGCCGACGGTCGTTTCGACTACCTGGAAGGCCAAGCAGTCTCCACGCCCACCGGCTGGAGCTACCTCTTGGAGGGCGCGGTCTACCACTCCGGCGCCGCACCGGACGACGCGAAACTGGCGCGCGGCCTGCCCACCCCGGCGGCGACTGAGGTCACGAGCCTCCCGTACCTGGACTGGATCAACCGGATCTACGCGCTCGTCGAGCAGCTCAAGGCGCTCAGGTTCGCGAACCCGTGGCTGAACCTGTTCTTGCCGGACAAGGCGACCGACGCCTACATCGCGGACCTGCTCTCCCGCACGACGCCCGCTGACACCGGCGGCGGCCCGATCTTGTTCTACCCGGTGCCGCGCAAGCGTCTTACCCGTCCGCTGGTGTCTGTTCCGGACAGTCCTACCGTGTTCGTCTTGTCGATCCTGCGCACCGTGGCACCCCCGGACGAGACGGTCGTACGCAAGCTCTTGACCGACAATCGCGCCGCTTACGAACGGGCCCGCGCGATCGGCGGTACCCAGTACCCGATCGGCTCGATCCCCACTACCCGCGCCGACTGGCCGCGCCACTACGGCGCCGAGTACGGCCGGGCCCGCAAGGCCAAGGCCCAGTACGACCCGCGTGGCATCCTGGCGCCCGAGCAGGGAATCTTCAGCTGAGAGGTAGCGAGGTGGGGGAGCGGCGGTGGCGCAGGGAGAGCAACCCGCCCACGACCAGCGTCACCGCCACGCCCAGCGGCGTGTACCAGGGGAAGGCGAGCGCGACACTGCCCTGGGCCGGGTTCGGCTTGCCGAAGTCCACGCCCAGCAGGGCGCCGGAGGACTTGCTGAACTTCAGCCCGAGGATCACGAACGCCATCACCGCCACGGTGGTCACGAACGCGACGACGGCGTCGGCCTGCCGGGCCCGGCGGACCAGCAGGCCGAGCAGGAACGCCCCGAGCAGCGCGCCGTAGGTGTAGCCGGTGATCGCCAGCCCGGTCTCGACGATCGGGTTCTTGGTCGTGGTGAACATCGAGGCGAACACGATCAGCGCGCCCGCCCACACCACCGTCCACAAGCGACCCTGCTTGAGCGCCTCGGCGTCGGACAGCGGCCGCTTGACGATCTTCTGGTAGACGTCGGTGACCGTCGAGGAGGCCAGCGCGCCCAGCGACGAGCTCAGCGCGGCCGCCAGAATGCCCGCGATCACGAAGCCGGACAGCCCGCTCGGCAGTTCCTTGACCACGAATGAGGCGAACAGCTCGTCGCCGGTGGTCAACCCGAGACCCGACACCGGGTCCAGACCGCGGTAGAAGGACCAGAGCATCGTCCCGATGAGCAGGAACATCGCGAACTGCAGCAGCACCACGAATCCGCTGGCCACCAGCGCCTTCTGGCTGGCCCGCAGGTCGTTGCAGGACATCAGCCGCTGCACGATCAGTTGGTCGGCGCCGTGCGAGGCCATCGACAGCACCGCCCCGCCGAACACCGCGGCGACGAACGAGTACGGGTTGGCCGTCGGCGCGGAAGCGAAGTCGAACAGCTGCGTCTTACCGGCCTCGACCGCCGCCGACAGCCAGCCGTCGGGCAGCTTCCCCGCGAGCACCACGATCACCGCCACGCCACCGGCCACGTACCAGAGCATCTGGATCGCGTCGACCCACACGACCGCCCGCACACCGCCGAAGAACGTGTACACCACCATCGCCACACCGAGCGCGGCGACGATCTGCCAGTAGGCGGCGCTCACCCCGTAGGCCGCTAGTACCACCTTGATGGGGATCGCGGTCGCGAAGAGGCGCACACCGTCGGCGAGCAACCGCGTGAACAAGAACGTCACCGACGCGGTGCTCTGCAATCCCGCCCCGAACCGCTCACCGAGGAAGTTGTAAGCGGTGGTCACCTCACCCGCGACGTACCGCGGCAAGAGGACGAAGGCGACAACCGTCCGGCCGATGATGTAACCGATGGCTAACTGCAGGTAGGTGAACGCGCCGAGGTAGGCCACGGTGGGCACGCTGAGCACCGTGAGCGTCGAGGTCTCCGCGGACACGACCGAGAGGCACGCGACCCACCACGAGATCTTGCCGTCGCCGACGAAGTAGTCCCTGGCCGAGCGCTGCCGCCCCGCGATGAGCACGCCCAGCAGCGGCATGCCCACCAGGAACACCACGATGATCGCGAGGTCGAGCACGCGCACGGGTTTCCCCCTGGTCCTGGGCCTGCGGTGCAGGCGTCGACACCTGGCTTGTCGAGGAAGTGGTCTATTGCACTCGGCTGCCGCGCGCAAGATCTCAGTTGTCCACAGGCCGGGTGCGGCGCCCAGCGGGCCCGCGCCGCGGGATGCGAGGATGGCCGGGTGTCGGACACCGTGATCATCATCCTCATCGCCGTCGTGGCGCTGCTGGTCGTCGCCCTGGTCACCGGCGTCGTCCTCACCCGGCGCAGGCGGATCAGCCTGGACGAGCCCAAGCCCGAGGTGACCGAGCGCCCCAAGGGCGGTGGCTACCAGGCGGGCAGCGGGATCAGCCTGGCCCCCGGCGGCCCCCGGGACGCCCCGACCGCCCCACCGGTCCACCCGGCGGGCGAGCGCACCGAGGTCGACGGTCAGCCCGGGGTCGGCGACGACGCCTCGGTCCCGCGCGACTCGGCCAAGCGCGGCATCGTCGATGTCACCCTCCCCGACGCCCCCGACACCACCACGGTCCCGGGCGCCGATCCCCAGACCGACACCGCGCAGCCGACTGAGCCCAAGACCGGCACGGTCCCCGCTCCCCGGTCCGACACCGACACGTCCGCCCAGCCCGGTTCACCCGCCCCAGTGGACCCAGCCCCGCCGACCGACCGCATCCCGGTACAGGCGGAACCCGAGACCGAGCGCCTCCCGGTCCAGTCCGCCCCGCCCACCGACCGCATCCCGGTCCAGCAGGTCGACACGGCGGACGACATCGCCCCCACCTCCGGCCGCCTGGAACGACTGCGCGGCAGGCTCTCCCGCTCCCGCTCCGCGTTCGGCCAGGGCCTCCTGGGCCTCTTGGGCGCGGGCGACCTGGACGAGGACTCCTGGACCGACGTCGAGGACACCCTCCTCCTCGCCGACCTGGGCGCGGCCACCACCCAGGACGTCGTGGACCGCCTCCGCGTCGAACTCGTCGCCCGTGGCGTGCGCACGCCCGAGCAGGCCCGCGCCCTGCTCCGGGAGGTCCTCGTAGAGGCCCTCCACCCGGAGATGGACCGCGCCGTCCGCGCCCTCCCACACGGTGTCGGCGCCGACAAGCAGCCCGCGGTCGTCCTGGTCGCAGGCGTCAACGGCACCGGCAAGACCACCACCACCGGCAAACTCGCCCGAGTCCTGGTCGCCGACGGCCGCACCGTCGTGCTGGGCGCGGCTGACACCTTCCGCGCCGCCGCCGCCGACCAGCTCCAGACCTGGGCGGACCGAGTCGGCGCCCAGGTCGTCCGCGGCAAGGAAGGCTCCGACCCAGCCGCCGTCGCCTTCGACGCGGTCAAGACCGGCCGCGCCACCGGCGTGGACGCGGTCCTGGTCGACACAGCGGGCAGGCTGCACACCAAGACCGGCCTGATGGACGAACTCGGCAAGGTCAAACGAGTCGTCGAGAAGCAGGGCAAGGTCGACGAGGTGCTGCTGGTCCTGGACGCCACCACCGGCCAGAACGGCCTGACCCAGGCCCGCGTCTTCAGCGAGGTCGTCTCGGTCACCGGCATCGTCCTGACCAAGCTCGACGGCACCGCCAAGGGCGGCATCGTCTTCCAGGTCCAACGCGAACTCGGCGTCCCGGTCAAGCTCGTCGGTCTGGGCGAGGGCCCGGACGACCTGGCCCCCTTCGACCCCACCGCCTTCGTGGACGCCCTGCTCAACTAGCCCGCACAGCAACAACACTGAGGCGCCGCGACCCAAGGCCCAAGGCGGCCACGGGCTCTGCCGCCGACCCCTAAACCCTCGTGGTCGCCAACGCCCCAACCCTCGTTGTCACCACCGGGCCCCCACCCCCGCCACCGCTGACCGCACCCCGGCATCCGGGCACCTCGGCACCCGGGCACCCCGCCACCCGGGCACCCCGCTACCCGTCTACTCCGGCACCCCGGCGCCCGCTACCCCGGCACCCGTTACCCCGGCACCCCCTGAGGCCATCCCTGCCTTCCGCTCTCCCCTCCTCCCACCAGCCGCAACACGCCCCCCTGACCTGCTGGATTGGGTGGAGTGGCTTTGTTTGGGGAGAAAAGAGGCGCTAGCCTGGCCCAGGCGTGGGTGATCCCTTCCCCACCCGCTTCACCCCGGCGCCTCTTTTCTTAGGGGCCCCAAACAAAGCCACTCCACCCAATCCAGCACCCCCACCCAACCGCGCCCACGAAAGCCCAAGAGAGCCAAGAGAGCCCAAGGGCTCAAGCACACGCACCGCAACACACCCACCCCCACCAGCCACGATCGAGTGAACCAGTCACCATCTCGTCCAGATGCATGAGGACATTCGGCTCATCCACCCGGCACCCTGTCGCCCGTGGACCCGCTACGCCTCTGGTTAGTCGACGACCACGCCCTGCTCACCGAGGCGCTGGCCGCCAGACTGGCCGCCTTCGCCGACCTGTGGGTGGTCGGTCACTCGACCAGTGACGACCCGCAGCTGCCCGCCCGCCTGGCCCGCGAGCGCCCCGACGTCATCACCGTCGAGCCCGAGTCGGCCCGGCGGTCCGAGGCCGAGCTCTTCGCCGCGCTGCGCTCGGCGGCCCCGGACGCCCGGCTCGTCGCCCTCACCGGCAGCCGCGACCCGCTGCGCGCCCTGGCCGCCGCCCGCCTCGGTGTCGACGCGTGGATCCCCAAGGCCGCGGGCACCACTCACCTGGTCGAGGTCCTGCGCGGGGTCTGCCGGGGTGACGCCTGGTTCCCGCCGCGCTTCCTCGGCGTGATCCTGCGTGGCCTGCGCGAGGACGTGCACCGCTCGCGCACCGGCACCGGCCCGCTGGACTCGCTGTCCGGCCGGGAGCGCGAGGTGCTGGCCTGCATGGTCGACGGGATGCGCGGTCCGGAGATCGCGTCCGCGCTCGGCCTGTCCGCGAACACCATCCGCACGCACACCCACAGCGTCTATGCCAAGCTCGGCGTGCACAGCCGGTTGCAGGCCGTCAGCGCCGCCCGGTCGGCGGGTCTCATGCCGCGCGCCGATCCCCTCCATTCGACGTAGCCGCCCTCATCCAGCCGGGTGAGCCCTTTCGGGTCGTCGGATCCTACGGTCGCACCGACGGCACGGGAAAAGCTCATGCCGTCTACGGGGGTGGGCTCGGTGACCTACGGCAGACCGGCGCGCTGGTGATCCCGGCGTGGCTGCTCGCGGTGCTCGTGGTCGGCGTCGGCTTCCCGGTCGGCACCGCCCTCGGTGTGCTGCTGCGCGACCGCCAGCGCGGTTCGCTGCTGGTCGCCCGGGGTGAGCCGGTGCTCGGCGAGGTCGCGGTGGTCATCGCCGCGCGCGACGCCGAGGGCGAGATCGTCGCCGCCATCGAGGCCGCGGCCAAGCTGGTGCCGCGCACCGACATCCACGTGGTCTCCGACGAGTCGACCGACCGCACCGTCGACGTGGCGCACGACCACGGCGTGAACGTCGCCGAGACGCTGCGCCCGGCGGGCCGGGCGGGCGCGGTCGCCGCGGCGCTCACTGGTTTCCAGGCCCTCGACCGCTACCGGTACGTGCTGGTGCTCGACGTCGACCACCGCCCGCACCCGCAGTTCCTCGACCGCACCCTCCCGCTCTTCGACGACTCCGATGTCGCCGCCGTCTCCGGTTACGCGCAGACCGATTGGGACTCCGCGCGCCGCGGCTTCGTCGGGCGCCTGCTCACCGCCTACCGGGCGCGCGCCTACGCGCTGACCCAGTGGTTGCTCACGGTCAACCGGACGCGGCCGCGGGTCGAGGCGGGCAGGCTGCTGCCCAGCCCGGCCCGGATGTACCGGTCCTCGGTGCTGGCCGCGCTGGACGCCGACCCGCAGGGGCTGGTGGTGGCCGACTTCGACCTGTCGAACCAGATCTACCGCCGCGGCCTCGGCCGGGTCGTGGTGGTCCGCGGCGCGGTAGTCGGCACCCGCGACCCGGACAACCTGCGCACCTACGCCCGGCAGGTCCGGTTGTGGACGCGCGGGTTCTGGCAGGCCGCGCGCCGCGACGGTCGTGGCGGTCCGCACACGGCGGGTCTAGTCGCGTTCGCGGTGGAGAACGTGCTCACCTCGGTTGCACTGCTCGCCGTCCCCGTCCTGGCCGCGTTCGGGTTGATCACCGTCCCGGCGTTGCTCCTCGGCGTTTTCCTGCCCGACCTCCTGCTGACCCTGATCGTCGCCGCGCGCCAGCGGGAGTCCCGCTACCTGCCGATCGCCGTGTTCTTCCCGTTCATGCGCCTGTTCGACGCGGTGCTGCACCTCGGTGCGCTGGTCGGACGGGTGCCCGCGCGGTGGCTGAGCCCAGTGCGGCCCCTCTCGGTGCGCTCCGCGTCCACCCGGGTCCCGTGGTGGCGCACGAAGCCCGTGGCCGCCGTCGGCTGGTTGCTCGCCGCGGCATCCGGTGCGGCGCTTGCCGTGCGGGTGGCGATGGTTTCGGCCACGCTGCCGGTTTCGGTCGCGGAAAACGCGATCGTGGACGCCGTGTACGGCGGTGTGACTGGCCAGGACGTCCCCTCAGTCCCGAGTGGACTGGTGTTCCCCGACCTGCAGATGGTGTTGTACGCCGGGATCAGCCGCGCCTTCGAGCGCTACAGCAGCGTGTTGATCAGCGCGCGCGAGGTCTCGGTCGCCGCTGTCGGGGTGGCCGCGCTGTGCCTGGTGCTGATCGCCTTGCTGCTGCGCGTCCGACCGCTGGCGGCCGCGGTCGCGTTGGCCGCAGCTGCGGTCTGCGTGCCCGTCGTCGCTGCCTTCGCCACCGCCGGGCCTGGTCCGCTGGGCGCCGCCTGGCTCGGTGTCGCCGGCGTGTCGGCCGCCGCCGCGGTGCGCAAGAAGGACCCGAAACTGCTGACCATCGCCGTCATCGCGCTACCGGTGGCGGTGGCCACGGTCCCGTTGGTGCTGCTCCCGGTCGCGGTCGGCGGGCTCGTGTGGAGCGTGCTCGCGCGCAAGTGGGTGTGGACCGGCGTGCTGGGCGTCGTCGCTCTGGCAGGCGCGGCGCTGATCGCGCTCGATGTCCTCGCCGTCCCGTCCTCGGTGGTGCTCGGCGCGGACCTGCGCGACCTGCTGTTGATCGGCTGCCTGCTCGCGGGGGCGGGTGGTCTGCTGGTCGGCCGGGCACGCCCGGTCGCCGCCGGTCTCCTCACCGCCGCGCTGCTCTCGCTGGCCGGTGGCGTCGCCACCGACGCACTCGTCCCGGTCTCGCTCGCCTGCGCGGTGCTGGTCGTCGCCATCCTGGCCGACGAGCTGGCCACCCGGATCCCCGACGGCGCGCCGGCGCTCGCCCGCCGGGCGGGCGTTGCCCTGGCCGCGATCGCCGCCCTGGCCGGCGCTGGCTGGGGGGTGCGGGTCGGCACGCCGGTCACGCCGTCGGCCGACCACCGGGCCGCCGTCGACTGGTTCACCGCCGCCGCCGCGTCCACCACGGACCTGTCCGCGCCGCCGCTGCTCTGGTCGGACCTGCGCCGCGACCTGGCCCGCGCGGGTCAGCCCGCCAACCGCGCCCACCTAGGTGGCGTCACGACGCTCGCCGCCAACGGCACCGGGCTGCCGCTGGCCCGCTTCCCCGGCATCACCATCACCCTCACCGACGGCGGCGCGGGCTACGTCGCCGACGGCAACCGCAACGCCGCCGGTGGCCAGCTCGCCGCCAACGACCGCATCGAGATGCCCGACACCGTCCGCGCGGCGCTGCGCGCGGGCCAGGTCGACATGCGGGTGATGGCGGTGCTCGCCGAGATCAGCGCCCAGCACGACCTCACCCTGGCCGAGGTGTCCAACCCCGCGCCGGAGGCGGGCTCGGAGCTGCCGCTGCGCACCGCCGTGCTGTCCGAGGTGGACGGTGCCCCGGCGACCGACCCGGCGGTGGTCACCGCGCTCAAGACCTGGCTCGCCGCCCAACTGCCCCCGTACGCCCCCGACGACTCCCGCGTGACCGATCGGGGGTTCGCGCTCAGCTGGCGAATGCCCGCCCCCGGCGCCCCGGTCCCGAAGTGAATCCCCATCCCCGTAAGGACGAACCGATGAGCAAGACCCTCCGCCGTTTCCTCATCCCGCTGCTGGTCGCGGGCCTGGCGAGTGTGTTCGCCGGGGCCTTCCTGCCCGCGCAGGCCGCCACCGGTACCTACCTCCGCCTCGCCCACCTGTCCCCGGACACCCCGGACGTCGACGTGACGGTCACCAACTTCGCCCGCCCCGACTGGTCGGTGAAGCTCAACGGCGTCGGCTACGGCGACATCTCCGGCTACCAGCGCATCGAGCCGGGCACCTACACCGTCGCCATGCGCGCGGCCGGGGCCGACCCGAAGAGCGCCCCGGTCATCTCCGCGACCCTGGACGCCACCGACGGCCGCGCCTACACCGTCGCGGGCCTGGGCAAGTTCACCTCGCTGTCGCTGAGCGTCCTGGACGACGACATCACCCTCCCGCCCGCGGGCAAGGCGCGGATGCGCGTGGTCAACGGTGCCCCCAAGGCCGGTGAGCTCGACATCGACCGCGCGGGTGTCCCGGTGATCGAGAAGGCCGCGTTCGGCAAGGCCACCGCCTACAGCCTGGTCGACGCGGGCGCCTCGGTGCTGCAGGTGCTGCCCAAGGGCGCGCCCGCGACCGACCTGCCGGTGACCCTGGACCCGGGCGGCGTCTACACGGTGCTGGTGTTGGAGAAGAACGGCGGGCTGACCGCCGAGGTGAAGGCCGACGCCAAGGGCGCCGAGGTGGTGCCCGCCGGTGGCGTGGAGACCGGTGGCGGGTCCACCAGCCGGGTGATGGTGCTGACCCTCGGGCTGATCGCGGTCGCGGGTGCGGCGGGCGCGCTGTTCGTCACGGTGCTGCGCCGCCGCAAGGCGTAGGCGTGAGCGGGTTGGGCCGGGTCGCCACCGGGGCGTTGGCCGCGGTGGCGGTGCTGCTCGTCTCCTTCGGGGTGGCGGGCGCGGGTCGGGGAACTCCCGCGCCCGCCGCGTCCGCGCCGGTGACGACCACCGAACCCGGTCCGACCTGGTCGATCGAGACCGCCTCGGCCGACCCGGCGCCGGTGCGCCCGGCCCGGGTGCGGATCCCGGCGATCGGGGTGGACACCGCCCTGGTCGACATCGGGGTGGACGGCACCGGGGCGCTCATCCCACCGACCGCGGCCGACATCGCGGGCTGGTTCACCGCCGGGCCCGCGCCCGGCTCGGTCGGGCCCGCGCTGCTGGCCGGGCACGTCGACTCCCGGGCGGGGCCGGGGGTGTTCTTCCGCCTGGTCGACCTGCGGCCGGGGGACAGGATCGAGGTCGAGCGCACCGACGGCAGCAGGGTCGCCTTCGCGGTGGCCACCACGCGGCACACGCCGAAGACCGCCTTCCCGACCGACCTGGTCTACGCGCCGACGCCGGTGCCGGAGCTGCGGCTGGTCACCTGCGGCGGCACCTTCGACCGCTCGATCCGCAGCTACCGGGACAACATCATCGTCGAGGCGGTTCTCACGACCGGGTGAAGGTTGGTCACGCTGCGCTGAGGAAATGGGAATGTTCACTGCGACATCGGAGTGAACCGAGGGCTCGTCCGCTCCGAATGCCCGGTGACGGCGGCGGCCGTCGGTGCAACGCGGGGGACCCGCGCGCCGATGTCGCTAGAGGACACTCCCTGGGGGCGCCGAATGGACTGGTCGCACGACCGACGCGCCGGCACGGGTCGCCGCCGAGCCGACCGTGACGAGCGGTCCGCGCTCAACGACCTGCTGCACGACCTCGGCCACGACCTGGCCACCCTGTCCCTGCTCACCGAGTCCGTCCGCGCCGACCCGGCGCTGAGCCCGGACACCCGGACCAGGGTCGAGCTGATCGATGCCCAGGTCACCCGGCTCATCGACCTGGTCAGGGGCGGTCCGCTCCGGCCGGTGGACGCGATCGACGTCACCGCCCTGCTCGCCCAGCTGGTCTCGGTGTTCGCCGCCGCGGGCGCGCCGGTCGAGCTGGTGCCCGGCGAGCCGGTGCGGGCTGTTCTGGACCCGGGCGTGCTCTGGCGGGTGGTGGCGAACCTGGTCGACAACGCGGTGCGCGCGGGCGGCGCGGTCCGGGTCGGCGCCTCGGGTGGCGACAAGACGGTGGTCGAGGTGGCCGACTCCGGTCCGGGCTTCGGCGCCGGGCCGCCCGGGCATGCCGGGCGCGGACTGGGCATTGTGGACGGTCTGGTCCGGGCGGCGGGGGGCACCGTCGAGATCACCCCGGAACTCCCCACCGGTACCCGCATCCGAGTGACCTTCGGCGTCGTTGAGCCTGCTGACGGAACCCCGGAGGCAGAATGACCGACCTCGTCCTGTGCGACGACCACGCGGTCTTCGCCGACGCGCTGGGCACCGTGCTCGGCCAGCACGGCTTCGTGGTGCGCGCCGTCGCCGACACCGTGGCCGCCTCGGTGGCCGCGCTGCGCCGGATGCGCCCCGACCTGTGCCTGCTCGACCGCAACCTCGCCGACGGCGACGGGGTGGCCGCGCTCGGTGAGCTCACCGCGGCCAGCCCGCGCACCAAGATCCTGGTGCTCACCGCCGACGACGACCCCGAGGTCGTCGCCCGCGCCCTCGACGCGGGCGCGGCGGGCTACCTGCACAAGACCGGTAGCGTCCGCGCGCTGGCCCAGGCCCTGCGCCGGGTGCTCGACGGCGAGGTGGTCGTCGACCTGCCCACCCGCAACCGGGCGCCGCGGTCGCCGGAGGTGCTGCACGCGCACCGCCTCGCCGCCCACCTGACCCCGCGCGAGCGCCAGTGCCTGGCCCTGCTGGTCGAGGGCGCGGGCACCGCGGCGATGCAGCGCCGGATGGGGATCTCCTCGACCACCGTGCGCACCCACGTCCAAGCCCTGCTCACCAAGCTCGGGGTCCACTCCCGCCTGGAGGCGGCCTCGTTCGCGGTCCGCCACCGGCTGCTGGCCGACCTGCCCGACCGCGCTACCGGGACTTGAACGGCCGGGTCCGCGTCGCGGGTACCTGAATCGGCCGTCGGGGGCCACTATGTCCCCATGGCCGAGATCGACGTGACCGGCGGGCCGGTGCCGCGTGCCGAGGAGATCCTGACCCCGGCGGCCCTGGAGTTCGTGGCGAGCCTGCACACCGCCTTCGCCGACCGGCGGGACGAGCTGCTCGCGGTGCGGCGGCAGCGGCGCCCGCTCGCCTTCCTCCCGGAGACCCGCCGGGTCCGTGAGTCCGAGTGGCGGGTGGCCGAGGCGCCGTCCGCGCTCACCGACCGCCGGGTGGAGATCACCGGCCCGACCGAGCGCAAGATGGCGATCAACGCGCTCAACTCCGAGGCCCGGGTCTGGCTCGCCGACCTGGAGGACGCGAACACCCCGCACTGGGAGAACGTCGTCTCCGGTCAGGTGAACCTGTACGACGCCGTGCGCGGCACGATCTCATTCACCTCTCCCGATGGCCGCTCTTACGCGCTCGCCCCTGATACGCGCCCCGCCGTGATCGTCGTGCGGCCGCGCGGGTGGCACCTGGACGAGAAGCACATCTCGATTAACGGCAAGCGCGCGATCGGCGCGCTGGTCGACTTCGGTCTGCACTTCTTCCACAACGCCCAGGCTGCCCTCGACCGCGGCGCGGGCCCGTACTACTACCTCCCCAAGCTGGAGAGCCACCACGAGGCACGGTTGTGGAACGACGTGTTCACCCACGCTCAGCGCGAGTTGGGTATCCCGCACGGGTCGGTCCGCGCGACCGTGTTGATCGAGACCATCCCGGCGGCGTTCGAGATGGACGAGATCCTCTACGAGCTGCGCGAACACGCGTCCGGGCTTAACGCGGGCCGGTGGGACTACCTGTTCAGTCTTATCAAGTACTTCCGCGACGCAGGACCAGAGTTCGTACTACCTGACCGCGCTAGCGTCACCATGACAGCGCCGTTCATGCGCGCGTACACCGAGTTGCTCGTGCGCACCTGCCACCGGCGGGGCGCGTTCGCGATGGGCGGCATGGCGGCGTTCATCCCGAACCGCCGCGACCCGGAGGTCACAGCGCAAGCGTTGGCGAAGGTGCGCGAAGACAAGGGACGTGAGGCCGCGGACGGTTTTGACGGCTCTTGGGTCGCCCACCCAGACCTGGTCCCCGTGTGCCGCGAGGTGTTCGACGGAGTTCTTGGGGAGCGGCCGAACCAGCTCGACCGGTTGCGCGACGACGTAAGCGTCAGCGCTCAAGAGTTGCTCGACGTCGCCGCGACGCCGGGGGCGGCTACAGCGGCGGGGTTGCGCTCAGCGGTTGATGTCGGGGTGCGCTACCTGGTGTCGTGGCTGTCGGGCAACGGCGCGGCGGCGATCCACAACCTCATGGAGGACGCCGCCACCGCAGAGATCTCCCGGTCGCAGATCTGGCAGTGGGTGCGCAACGCGACCCTCTTGGACAACGGGGTCACGGTGACCGAAGAGCTAGTCCGCGAGGTTCTCGGCGAAGTGCGGCGAACACTGTCCGACCTGCCTCAGGACACTGTGGACACTGCTGTCGACCTCTTCGCGGAGGTGGCACTCGCCGCGGACTACCCGGATTTCCTCACCATCCCCGCATACGAGCGGATCTGACATGCGGACCACCCTCGACGGTGCCCTCCTGGCCGGGTTCGCCGCGGACCTCGCCACCGCCGACGCCGATCGCGCCCGCCGCTACCCGGGCGACTCGGCGGCGCGCCAGCCGGTGCACACCTGCTACGTCCCCGCCGACAAGATCACCGACGACCTGCCCGCGCGCTGGGGCACCGAGGCCCTCGCCACCCTCGACGAGCACGCTCCGGACGCCGCCGTGCTCGCCGGGATCATCGGTCTCCCGGCGGACCTGGCCCCGGCCGTGCACGAGCGGGTGCGCGCGAAGCTGGCCGCCGAGCCGGTCGAGGACCTCCGGGTCGACTTCGAGGACGGCTACGGGCTGCGGCCCGACGACGTCGAGGACGCCGACGCCGCCCGCGCGGCCGTGCTGCTGGACCGGTGGTCGCTGCCCGCCGCGGGCATCCGGATGAAGTCCTTCGACACCCCGGACCTGCTGCGCCGGGGTCTGCGCACGCTCGACCTGGTGCTCACCGCGCTCGGCCGCCCGATCGCGCTGACCTTCCCGAAGGTCACCGGCCCGGCCCAGGTCGAGGTGCTGGGGCGCGCGCTCGACGTGCTCGAGCACCGGCTCGACCTGCGGGCGGGCGCGCTGACCTTCGAGATCCAGGTCGAGACCACCCAGGCGGTGGTCGACCACGCGGGCAGGCTGAGCGTGCCCAGGCTGATCGCGGCGGGCCGCGGCCGGGTGTCCGGCCTGCACTTCGGGACCTACGACTACACCGCCGCCTGTGGCTTGGGCGCGGGCCAGCAGCACCTCGCGCACCCCGCCTGCGACTTCGCCCGGCACGCCATGCAGGTTGGCGCCGCGGGGACAGGCGTGCGGCTCTCCGACGGGTCCACCAACGTCTTGCCGGTCGGCGAGGCTGTGGCCCACGGCTGGCGTACCCACTATCGGCTTGTGCGTCGCTCTTTGGACAACGGCTTCTACCAAGGCTGGGACCTCCATCCCGCGCAGTTGGTCACCCGCTATGCCGCTGTCTACGCCCATCACCTGGAGTCGGCCGCCGCTAACGGTCAACGTCTTGCCTCTTACCTCGCCCGCACTACCGGCACTGTCTTGGACGAACCAGCAACCGCCGCCGCGCTAGCGCTATCGCTGCGCCGCGCGATCGACTGTGGGGCCTTGAGCGCCGAGGAAGTCACCCGACACTCGGGGCTGACGCGCGACGAGCTGAACGTGTTGGCCGAGCGGCGAACGCCGTGAGCGATCTGGTCTTCCGTGCCCAGCGGGTGGTCACCGATCGCGAAGCCCCGGCCTGCGTGCGCGTGCGCGAGGGCCGGATCGTGGCACTCGACCCGATCGATGCCCCTGTGGGTGACGCGCGCGTGGTCGACTTGGCGCCCGACGAGGTGCTGCTGCCCGGTCTGGTGGACACGCACGTGCACGTCAACGATCCCGGCCGGGCCGACTGGGAGGGCTTCCCGACCGCCACCAGGGCCGCGGCAGCGGGTGGCGTGACGACGATCGTGGACATGCCGCTCAACAGCCTCCCGCCCACGGTCGACGCACGGGCGCTGGGGATCAAGCGTGCGGCCGCGCGCGGCCGCACGCATGTCGACGTCGGTTTCTGGGGAGGTGCGGTTCCGGGCAACACCGGTGAGCTGGCCGCACTGCACGCCGGAGGTGTGTTCGGCTTCAAGTGCTTCCTGCTCGACTCGGGCGTTCCTGAGTTCGGGCACCTTGGGCAAGACGAGCTCGTCGGACATCTGCGCGTCATCGCGGGCCTGGGCACCCTGCTCATCGCGCACGCCGAAGATGGCGCCGCGATCACCACCACGCCACCGGGCCGCTCTTACGCTGACTTTCTGGCTTCTCGCCCGCGCGTCGCTGAGAACTCCGCGATCGAACTGCTCGTGGATGCCGCGCGCCTCACCGGAGGCCGTGTGCACGTTGTCCACCTGTCCTCTTCGGACGCTCTACCGCTGCTGAGGGCCGCGAAGGCCGACGGCGTTCGGATAACCGTGGAGACCTGTCCGCATTACCTGACCTTCGCCGCTGAGGACATCCCCGACGGTGCCACTGCGTACAAGTGCTGCCCGCCGATCCGGGAAGCGGCCAACCGCGAGCTGCTCTGGCAGGGCCTCGCCGACGGCGTGATCGACATCGTGGTGAGCGACCACTCACCCTGCACCCCCGAGCTCAAGCGCCTCGACACCGGCGACTTCGCCGACGCGTGGGGAGGCGTCGCTGGGTTGCAGGTAGGCCTATCGGCGGTGTGGACCGGTGCGAGGGTAAGAGGTGTCGGTCTACCGCAGGTAGTGCAATGGATGGCTGCGGGGCCGGCGGATCTCTTAGGTCTCCACCAGAAAGGCCGCATCGCCCCTGGTTTCGACGCCGACCTGGTCGTGTTCGCCCCGGAAGAGGAGTTCACTGTGGACGCCGCTGCCCTGCACCACCGCAACGCGGTAAGCGCCTACGACGGTGCGCGCCTGCGCGGCGTCGTCCGCTCTACCTGGTTGGGCGGCGTCGAGGTCTCCGGCGACCACCCGCGCGGTGCGCTGCTGGAGCGGGCGTGAGCGGCGCCTGGGTCACCCTCCCGGACCTGGCTTCCCGGCGCGCCGGTGGCGCGGTCGTGTGGGCCAACGACGAGACCTTCGCCGAGCGGGAGAACCTGATCACCCCGGCCGCACCCGGGTTCCGCCCGGCCACCTTCGGCCACAAGGGGCAGGTCTACGACGGCTGGGAGACCCGGCGCAGGCGCGAGCCCGGCGACGACCACGCGATCGTGCGGCTGGGCATGCCCGGCGTCCTGCGCGGGGTCGTCGTCGACACGGCGTTCTTCACCGGCAACTACCCGCCCGCCTGCACCGTGTCCGCGTGCGCCGTGACCGGCTACCCGGACGTCGACGAGCTGCTCGCCGCCGACTGGACGGTGCTCGTCGACCGCGGCCCGCTCGACGGCGACACCCGCAACGAGTTCGATGTGGACAGTCCGCGCCGGTTCACGCACGTGCGGCTCACCATCCACCCCGACGGCGGCGTGGCCCGGCTGCGCGCGCACGGCGACCCGGTGGCCGACCCGGCGCGGCTGGACCCGGACGCCCTCGACCTCGCCGCGCTCGAACACGGCGGCCGGATCACCGCGTGCAGCAACATGTTCTACTCGACCCCGAGCAACCTGATAGCCCCTGGACCCGCCGCGGTGATGGGGGAGGGCTGGGAGACCGCCCGCCGCCGCGACGACGGCAACGACTGGGTCGTCGTGCGACTCGCCGCCGCGGGCGTGATCAGGTTCGCTGAGCTGGACACCACCCACTTCAAGGGCAACGCCCCCGGTTGGGCCACCCTCAGCGGTAGCGCTGACGGCGAGTCTTGGTTCACCCTGCTCGACCGCACCCGCTTGCAGCCGGACACCCGCCACCGCTTCGCGCTTCACGACGTACCCGAGACCACCCACGCGCGGTTGGACATCTTCCCCGACGGCGGAATGGCCAGACTTCGTCTCCACGGGGCTCTTACCGCTGATGGCAGAGCAGAACTCCAGCGCGTGTACGCCGAGTCAGATGGCTCTTAGCCGCCGCATCCGCTCTTCAGGCCGCTGTCGGGGACACGACACGCACTTGTCCCCGCCGGTCGCCTCGAACACCAGGCAGCACGAGCCACGCCGCACGTAGTCGCGGCCGTTCACCGAGACGAACCTCGGCGTCGGCAGGTCCTTGACCTGCCCGCCCAGCGCCACGGCGAACTCCGGCCGCCCGCCCGCCCACAGCACCCGGTTGGCCAGCGAGTCCGCGGCGATCGCCCACAGCGTCCGGGCCCGCGCGCCGCTCACCTCGGCCACGGCCGTGATCGCCGAGTCGAGGGCCGTCCACAGCGCGTCCACGGGGGACGCGCTGATCGCGTCCGAGGTGGCCGCCAGCAGTCGCCCGTCCGGGTGCAGGTGCAGCGTCACCCGGGTGGGATCCAGCGCTACACCTGTCACCACGAGTGACTCCACCGTCGGCGCCAGCAGCACCGAGCTCGCCGAGTACCACCACAGCACGCCCAAGACCGGCCGGTCCCCGAACCGGTACAGCCTGCCCGAGGCAGCCAGCTGCGCGGCCAGCCACACCGGGTCCGCGATGGCCGCCACCGGCGCCGGGACCAGCCCGGAGGTCCCAGTCCCGGCGTGGTGGGGGAGTCGGGCGGTCAGCAGGCGGTACACGTTCCGCACGTCAGTCATCGCCAGACCACGTTACCGGCGCGCTTCGGTAGTCGATCGCTCACCAGCGGTGAGGGAAACGTGGCCGTAACACGTGCACCTGGGTAGTTCACCGCCGCGAAACCTCCGGCGCGATCCAGCGAAACAGCGCCGACCGATGCTTCCCGCCAGTCAACAGGTTCACGGGAGGACGATGTGAACGCAGGAGATACCGCCTGGGTGCTCGTGAGCGCGGCCTTGGTCATGCTCATGACCCCGGGCCTCGCATTCTTCTACGGTGGCATGGTGCGCGCGAAGAGCGTGCTCAACATGCTCATGATGAGCTTCATCGCACTCGCCGTGGTCACGGTGCTCTGGGTGCCCTACGGCTACAGCCTCGCCTTCGGCGACGACGTCGGCGGTGGCCTGCTCGGCGGTCTCGACTTCGCCGGCCTCAAGGGCACCGTGGGCACCCTGTTCGGGACCGCGCCGACCGATCCCAACGCGCCGTGGGTCAACGGCCACCAGATCCCGCACCTGGTCTTCATCGTCTTCCAGCTGATGTTCGCGATCATCACGGCCGCGCTGATCTCCGGCGCCATCGCCGACCGCGCCAAGTTCTGGGCGTGGACGATCTTCGTGGCGGTCTGGGTCACGGTGGTCTACTTCCCGGTCGCGCACTGGGTCTTCAACTTCAACGGCACCACCGGGGTCGACTTCGTCGGCGGCTGGATCGCCAACAAGCTCGGCGCGCTCGACTTCGCCGGTGGCACCGCGGTGCACATCAACGCGGGCGCCGCGGGCCTGGCCCTGGCGATCGTGCTGGGCAAGCGCAAGGGCTGGCCGCGCGAGCCGATGCGGCCGCACTCGCTGCCGCTGGTGATCCTCGGCGCGGGCCTGCTCTGGTTCGGCTGGTACGGCTTCAACGCCGGGTCGGCCCTGGGCGCAGGCGACCTCGCGGGCGTCGCCTTCCTCACCACCACCGCGGCCACCGCGGCGGCGGTCCTGGGCTGGCTGGTCGTCGAGCAGTTCCGCGACGGCAAGCCCACCACCCTGGGCGCGGCCTCCGGCGCGGTCGCCGGCCTGGTCGCGATCACCCCGGCCTGCGGTTTCGTCAGCCCGCTCGGCGCGCTGGCCATCGGCCTGATCGCTGGTGTGGTCTGCGCCCTGGCGGTGAGCCTGAAGTACAAGCTCGGCTTCGACGACTCACTCGACGTGGTCGGCGTTCACCTCTTTGGTGGCCTGATCGGCACCCTGTCGATTGGATTCTTCGCCACCACCTCGGTGAACTCGCTGGGCAAGGACGGCTTGTTCTACGGTGGCGGCCTCGGTCTGCTGGGCAAGCAGGCGATCGCGGCGGTCGCGGTCATGGCGTACTCCTTCGTCCTGACGCTGATCATCGGCTTCGCCATCCAGAAGACCATCGGGTTCCGGGTGTCTGCGGAGGCCGAGCAGACCGGCATCGACGAGTCCGAGCACGCCGAGAGCGGCTACGAGTTCTCCAGCCTGCGCGGCGGCGGGAACTCGCTCGGCAGGACAGCGGACGTGCTGGCGCAGCGGGCCACCGCGGGCGCGGGCAGGGAAGGCGCAGGGGCATGAAGCTGGTAACCGCGATCATCAAGCCGTTCACCCTCGACGACGTGAAGGCGGCCCTGGAGCAGATCGGCGTGCTCGGCATGACGGTCAGCGAGGTGCAGGGCTACGGCAGGCAGAAGGGGCACACCGAGGTCTACCGCGGCGCGGAGTACTCGGTGGACTTCGTGCCCAAGGTCCGCATCGAGGTGCTGGCCGAGGACAGCACGGTCGAGAAGGTCCTCGACGCGGTGGTCGAGGCGGCCCGCACCGGCAAGATCGGCGACGGCAAGGTCTGGGTCACCCCGGTGGACACCGTGGTCCGGGTCCGCACCGGCGAGCGCGGCACGGACGCGATCTGAGCCGATGACCACGGGGGAGCGCGGCACGTCCCCGACCGCGGCGGACCTGGTCCTCGCCCGCGACCGACTCCTCGGCGCGGGCACCGGGACCAGGTCCGGCGCGTCGGGGCACCGACTGGGTCCGGCCGCCCTGCGCGAGGCACTGGCCGACCTGCACGAGTTCTGGCTCACCGCGCACGCCGCGGCGGCCGGGGTCGGCGGCCGGGGCGGTGGGGTGGCCCTGCTCGCGGTCGGCGGCCTGGGCAGGCGCGAGCTGGTGCCCTTCGCCGACCTGGACCTGGTCCTGGTGCACGAGGGCCGGGCGCCGCTCGACGCGGTGGCCGAGCGGCTCTGGTACCCGCTGTGGAACTCCGGTGTCGGCCTCGACCACTCGGTGCGCACCGTCGGCGAGGCGCTGGACGTGGCCGCGCACGACCTGCGCACCGCCATGGGCCTGCTCGACGCCCGGCACCTGGCGGGCGACGCCGAGGTCACCGCCCGGCTGGCCACCGCGGCCCGCGACCAGTGGCGCGGCGGGGTCCGCAAGCGGCTCGGCGAGCTGATCGAGTCGGTGCGCGGGCGCTGGTCGCGCGCGGGCGAGGTGGCGCACTGGGTCGAGCCCGACCTCAAGCACGGCCGCGGCGGCCTGCGCGACCTGGCCGTCCTCGACGCGCTCGCGCTGGCCCAGCTCGTCGACCGCCCGAGCGGCGAGGTCGTCCAAGCGCACACCCTGCTGCTCGACACCCGCACCGAGCTGCGCCGGATCGCGGGCCGCCCGCGCGATGTCCTCCAGCCGCAGGACGGCGACGAGATCGCCGCCGTGCTCGGCCTCGGCGACCGCTTCGCCCTCGCCCGCGCGCTCTCCGGCGCGGGCCGCGCCGTCGCCTACGCCCTGGACGTGGCCCTGCGCTCCACCGCCGCCGCCACCCCCACGCGCAAGGTCCTCGGCGTGCTGCGCCGCACCCCCGACCGCCGCCCCCTCGACGAAGGCGTTGTCCTGCACGGCAACGAGGTCGCCCTGGCCCGTGACGCCGACCCCGCCAAGGACCCCGGCCTGCTGCTGCGCGTCGCCGCAGCCGCGGGCCGCACCGGCCACCCGATCGCCCCCGGCGCGCTGTCCCGACTCGGCGAGTCCGCGCCCGAGCCGCGCGCGCCGTGGCCCGCCGAGGTGCGCCAAGACCTGGTGGCCCTGCTCGGCGCGGGGGAGGGGCTGACCGACGTGGTCGAGGCCCTCGACCGCACCGGCCTCTGGGCCCGGCTGTTCCCGGAGTGGGGCGCGGTCCGCGACCTGCCACCGCGCGACGCCGCGCACCTGTGGACCGTCGACCGGCACCTGGTGCGCACCACGGTGAACGCGGCCCGGCTGGTCACCTCGGTGTCGCGCCCGGACCTGCTGCTCATCGGCGCGCTGCTGCACGACATCGGCAAGGGCCGCGACCAGGACCACTCGGTGGTCGGCGCGGCCCTGGCCACCCAGGTCTGCCAACGCCTCGGACTGTCCAAACAGGACGTCGCGGTGGTCTCGGCCGTGGTCCGCCACCACCTGCTGCTGCCGCACACCGCCACCCGCCGCGACGTCGAGGACGAGACCACCGTCCACCGGGTCGTGCGGACCCTCGGCGGCGACCCGGTGCTGCTGGAACTGCTGCACGCCCTCGCCGAGGCCGACTCCCTCGCCACCGGCCCGGGCGTGTGGACGGACTGGAAGGCCCGGCTCGTCACCGACCTCGTCACCCGCTGCCGCACCGCGATGGCGGGTGGCCCGCTACCCGAACCGGTACCCCTCGACGACACCCAGCGCGCCCTGGCCACCTCGGTCAAGACATCGGGAAGACCCGACGTCCACCTCCACTCAGCCGCCCAGGCCGACGCGGGCACCACGTCGAGCACCATCACCCTGGCCACCCTCGACCTCCCAGGCGTCCTGTCCCGAGCGGCGGGCGTGCTGGCCCTGAACTCACTGGAGGTGCACGCCGCCACGGTCGCCATCCACACGGGTGTCGCCGTCGGCGTGTTCCAGGTGACCCCGCGCTTCGGCGCCATGCCGGACCCGGCCCTGCTGCGCGAGCAGTTCACCCGCGCGCTGTCGGGGTCGTTGCCACTGGCCGAGAAACTGGCCGCCAAGGAACGCGACTACGGCGGCCGAGCGGCGGACGCCCCGGAACCCAGAGTCCTGTGGTTCGACCACGAGGCAGGCGGATCGCCAGGAGCGGTGGTGCTGGAACTGCGCGCCGCCGACCGGATCGGCCTGCTGCACAGCGTCGCCGACGCCCTGGAGAAGGCGCACGTAGACATCCTCTGGGCAAGAGCCACCACCATGGGCGGCTCAGCCGTCGACTCCTTCAGCTTCCGCGCCGACAACACCCCAGCCCGCCGCCGGGCCCTGGAGACGGCCGTACTCCACGCCGCCCGCTGAGTAGTCCTACCCACCCGCACTCAGGTGCCATCACGCTGGGCCATATCCCGGCCACCAGTCCAGACTTCCCCCTGTCACGCCAGCCGGGTTCGACAGTCCCATCGGGACCTCTCGGGAGCACCGCACCACCGCTTCACCGCCTCCCACCCCACCGCGTGATGTCCCACCGGAGGGGCCCGTCGAGGGGTCGGGCCCCACCCCGGTGGTCTCGATTGCCCCCGGGCCCCCGCCTCCACACCCCGGATCCGGCGCCGCCCCACCCGGCGACCACCCGCCCACTGCCCGCCCCCTCACTGCCCGCCCCACCCGGTAGCCACCTACCCAGGGCCCGCCTCACCCGCCAGCCGGCAACCGCCCCACCCACTGCCCGCCTCGTTGGCCTCCGCTTCTCCCACGCCCTTTCTCTCCCACCCCACCCACAGCCACCCGGCGACCCAACCCCACCCCCAGCGCCCACTCCCCGCCCTGCATCCCATACGCCAATACCGCTAAGTTAACCGTGGGTGCGGTAGGATTTGCGGGTGGCGAGGGTCGGGCAGGTCAAGGCGCGTGGTGTGGATTCCGGTTCTGCGAGGTTGACGGATCGGGTTTCGTTGGGTGTGTTGGC
>NZ_BSTR01000061.1:0-33867 GCF_030269645.1 Actinokineospora sp. NBRC 105648
GCAGGGTAAGGGCATCCCCACCCACGGCAAGTTTAGCGGCACTCTCCCCCCACACGAAGCGAGTCCACTAGATCGAGCATCCGTAACGGGACTTGCGTACCAGCGGGGTCGGCCTCACCGCTGCGGTACCAGCGGGGGCGGGATTCACTTGGGTGCCAGCGGAGTCGGCCTATCCGCTGCGGTTTGCTGGGGGGCGGGATTCACTTGGGTGCCAGCGGAGTCGGCCTTTCCGCTGCGGTACCAGCGGGGTGGGGATCCTGTTGCGTTCCAGCGGGGCCGGGATCTTGTTGCCTACCTTTGGTCCGGCTTGCGGACAAGCTCTAGTCCAGTGACGCCACGAAGCGGGTCACGGCCTGCTGGGAGAGTCGCTGTGCGAGCTTGCCGCTCGGCGCAACTGAAGCGATCCGGAACAGGGGGCGGTCCGGGGCGGCTTCGCCCTTGGCCTCGGCCCGCAGTTGGGCCACCAGGAGTTGGGAGAACACCAGACCGGAGGGGTTCTCGCTGGTGGCGAGGGCGTCGGCGAGCTTGCGCAGGACCAGGATGCCCAGCTCACGGCCGCCGGTGCCGGAGTACAGGGCCAGGGCCAGGTTGATGGACTTGCGGCCCTCGCCGACCAGCAGGCCGACTGTGCGGATGCCGCGGACGTCGGTGACCAGCAGTTCCAAGCGGTCGGCGGTGCGCAGGTCGACTGCCTTTCGGCCGATCGTGCGGGCCACCACGCGGTTGCCGTCCTCGAGCCACACCGTGCGCCGGGCGGAGGCCCAGGACAGGAGGGTGAGGGCCAGGACGATCACGGCCGCGGTGATCACCCCGGGCCAGCGGCCGGCGACCAGACCGACGACACCGCCGACTGCGGCGCCGAGGACGAGGGCGACCGCGAAGGCGACCAGGCCGCGCTTGCGGTTCGCGGGTTCGGCGATGCTCAGTGGGATGTGGTGGGGCGAGACCTCGTCAGCCACCTCAGATGCCCCGTCCGCGGCCGCGGTGCTCCGACGCGGGGTCGGACAGGTCGACCAGGCCGGTGAGGAACGGGTTGCTGACCCGCTCCCGGCCGATCGTGGTGGTGGGGCCGTGGCCGGGGAGCACGACGGTCTCGTCGTCGAGCTCCAGGACCTTGCGCAGCGAGTCGGTCATCATCGCCATCGAGCCGCCGGGTAGGTCGGTGCGGCCGATGGAGCCCGCGAAGAGGGTGTCGCCGGAGAAGAGCAGTTGGCCGCCCTCGTCGGTCTCGTGCCGGAAGCTCACCGAGCCCCGGGTGTGCCCGGGGGTGTGGTCGACGACCAGCTTCAGGCCGGCTAGGTCGAGCTCGGTGCCGTCGTGCATCTCGCGGACCTGGCCGGGCTCGCGCATCTCCAGACCCGCGAAGAAGCGGGCTGATTCAGCGCTGAGGCCGCGCAGCGGGTCGCTGAGCATGTAGCGGTCGTCCGGGTGGATCCAGGCGGGCACGTCGTTGCCGTCGCACACCGGTGTGACCGAGTAGGTGTGGTCGAGGTGGCCGTGGGTCAGCACGACCGCCACCGGGGACAGCCGGTACTTGCGCAGCGCCTCGGCGATCGGCTCCTCGGCCTCCTGGCCTGGGTCGACGATCACGCACTGCTCCCCCTCGGCCGGGGCGATCAGGAAGCAGTTGGCCTGGAAGGCCCCTGTCGGGAAGCCGACGACGAGCACGGGTGGACCTCCGGTCGCGGATTCTTGGCGAGTTCTCAGCCTATCGGCCGGTACCTCCACGCGGTTCTTACCGGGGTCCCCCATAGACTGCGCGCCAGCCAGCAACGGGTCAGGTCAGGGAGGGTGCCAGGTGCCGACTAACCAGCAGCGTCGGGAGGCGGCCAAGCGCAAGCTGGAGCGCCAGCTCGCGAACAGGGTCGAGCGCGCTCGCAAGCGCCGCATCATCGGCGTGGTCAGCACCGTGGTGGGTGTCATCGCCGTGGTCGGCCTGATCTACTGGCTGGCCAACATCGGCGGTGGCTCCACGACCGACACGGCCTCGTCGCCGACCGAGGCGCCGCCGTCCACCGACGCGGCCCCGGACACCCCGGCGAACATCCCCGCCGAGCTCGCCCCGGTGCCCAAGCGGGCGACGGCGCTGCCCGCGAAGGTCGACTGCGCCTACCCGGCCGAGGCGGACAAGCCCGCGTCCAAGCCCGCGAAGGCACCGGCCGACAAGGGCATCGAGGCCACCGGCACGGTCGGCGCGACGCTGTCGATCAACGGCGGCGACGTGAAGGCCACCCTGGACCGGGCGCTCGCGCCGTGCACGGTGAACAGCTTCGTGAGCCTGGCCAAGCAGGGCTACTTCAACGACACCACCTGCCACCGCCTGACCACCGGCGACGGCCTGCAGGTGCTGCAGTGCGGCGACCCGTCGGCCACCGGCAGCGGCGGCCCCGGCTACAGCTTCGACGACGAGGTCTTCCCGGAGATCAAGTACGGCCGCGGCCTGCTCGCCATGGCCAACGCGGGCAAGAACCCGGAGACGAACAAGGGCACCAACGGCAGCCAGTTCTTCATCGTCTACGGCTCCGCCGAGCTGCCGCCGAACTACACGGTGTTCGGCTCGATCGACGCCGAGAGCATGAAGAAGATCGACGACATCGCCAAGAAGGGCACCATCTCCCAGGGCAACCCGGGCGACGGCAAGCCCAAGGACCCGGTGGCCATCAAGAGCGTGACGATCGCGTGAGGAAGCTCGCCGCGCTCGTGGTCGGCGCCGCGTTCGTGGTGGCGGGCTGCGCCTCGACCACCACGGGCAGCGCCGTGGGCAGCGACGACACCACGAGCGTGGCGCCCCGCACGACCATGTCGGCCTCGTCGGCCAGTCCGAGGACCACCACCCCGGCGGCCACGACCGGAACGACGTGCGAGTACGTCCGGGGCACCCGGGGCGGGGAGGCCACGCGGGACGTGGGCGTCCCGCCCGCCACCGCGGACGACAAGCCCGCCACGGTCACGCTCACGACGAACCTGGGCGCCATCAAGGTCGAACTGGCCCCCGCGAAGGCGCCGTGCACCACGCGCAGCTTCGCCTTCCTGGCCGGCAAGAAGTACTTCGACGACACGCCCTGCCACCGGCTCACCTCGGCGGCCTCGCTCAAGGTCCTGCAGTGCGGCGACCCGAGCGGCCAGGGCACCGGTGGTCCGGGCTACGCCATCGCGGACGAGAACCCGAAGGACCTGAAGCAGGCGGCGGGCGGCAGCGTGGTCTACCCGCGCGGCACCGTCGCCATGGCCAACGCCGGGCCGAACACCGGCGGCAGCCAGTTCTTCCTGGTCTACGCCGACTCCACGCTGCCGCCGAACTACGCGGTCTTCGGCACCGTCGACGACGCGGGTCTGGCCGTGCTGGACAAGATCGCGGCGGGCGGCGTCACGCCGCAGAGCGGCGAGGACGACGGCGCGCCCACCGTGCCGGTCAGCATCAAGCAGGCTGTCGTGGGGTCCTGAGACACTCACCGGCATGACCTACCGCGAGCGACGCCCGTCCGGGGACCACCGGGCGGGCGTCGCTTGCGTCTGGTCCCGGGAGTCCGCGCTCATGACGCGCACGCGCGTGGTGCCGGACGCGTGCGTCGACCTCATCTGGCACCGCGAGACCGGCGCGTTGGTCGTAGCGGGGCCGGACACCGGCCCACACATCGCCGCCGGGGCGGGCACCCTTGTGGGGCTGCGCTTCCGACCCGGTGAAACCGCTCTTGGACTACCGGTCGACGAACTGCGCGACGCGCGGGTAGCGCTATCCGCGGTCTGGTCAAGCCAGGCGGCGCAAGAGCTCGCCGACAAGCTTGCCGAGACCTCGGACATCCAAGCAGCGCAACAAGTCCTGCTCGACAGCGTTCCAACCGTGGGTGATCCGGTAGCCGCAACGGTGCGGTCGCTCGCGGCGGGTTCAGCGCGGGTGCGCGACATGGCGGACACCCTGGGCTGGAGCGAACGACAACTGCACCGCCGCTGCCTGGCCGCGTTCGGCTACGGGCCTAAGGTGCTGCACCGCGTCCTGCGGTTCCAACAGGCCCTGCGCACCGCGCGCACCGGTGTCCCGCCCGCCGAGGTGGCCGCGCTGGCCGGGTTCACCGACCAATCCCACCTAGCCCGTGAGGTACGCGCCCTGGCGGGGGTTCCCCTGAGCGACCTCCGCTAGCGCCCTCCACAATACTGCAAGTGCCTCGTGATTCGGGCGGTCACCGCAGATCCTAGCGGCTATCTTATGATCATGAGTGACGGCTTCCGACTTGCCAAGCTGCTCGTCGAACCCCTTGTGCGGCGCATGCTGACCGAACGCAAGCAACAAGCGCAGCGCTCTCAACCGCTGGTTGACTTGATCAATGCGACTTTGCTCGACGACTACCAACGACGCAGGTTGCACCGCGAGATCGAGGCGATGCGCGATGCTGTCGGTCAGCGCTTGGATTCGTTCCACGATGCGGAATGGCGGGGTTTGGAGAGTCAAGATCGAAATGTTGCGATGTCCACGGTCGTGGATGCTTTTGTAGAGTCCGACCTGTCGGATTCCATGTTCTTCGCCATCGACGCCGATCCGAAAAACCTGGCCAGGTATATCCGAAAACAACGACCAAGCGCAGCAGCCGAAGCTGGCCTAGGCGAGGCAGGGAGCCGCTTCTACGATCGGTTGATTGACGAATGCTGTCTGATTTACACACAACTAGCTGTTCACATGGCGCAGTTCACCCCCCGTGGAATAGTTGAACTACTGAGTCGAACATCGTCGTTGAGCTCATCTATCGAGCAACTTCTCCAACGGATACCCGTCAGCACACTGGACGCTCCCAGCGGGTCCGACCACGACGCAGAATTTCTTCGCCGGTACTTGGACCACATCAGCCGCACACTCGACACCGTGGAATTGTTCGGGGTAAATGTTAGGACTTATCAACCCTCGACTCCGCTCAGCGTCGCCTACATAAGCCTCGCAGTCTCGCCCGACGTGACTCCGAACCAGCAAGCACGGCAGGACCATACACCTCCATGGGAACGGCTCTCGTTGTTGGAGAACGACACCAGAGGCTTCAGTAGCATGCAGGTCGAGCACGCACTTAGCGGTGCGGCACGGTTCCTGTTGCGCGGGGAAGCCGGGTCGGGAAAAACGACGCTGCTGCGCTGGCTGGCGGTGAATACGGCCAGACGAGCGTTTGGCACAGATCTAGCTGATTGCAACGAACGCGTACCTTTCTTCATCAAGCTACGCAGCTACGCAGGCCGTCATCTACCTGCACCAGAAGAATTCTTGAATGGTGTCGCCGACCCGCTGTCAGCACTGATGCCGCGGGGATGGGTGCACCGTCAACTAGAGGCAGGGCGCGCACTACTTCTCATCGATGGAGTCGACGAACTGGCGGCGGAGGACCGTCGTCCAGTTCGCGATTGGATCCGACAACTCATCAGAGTGGAATCTGACAATCGCCTGGTAATCACCGCTCGGCCGCACGCCGCTGCGGCGCGCTGGCTGGCCGCAGAAGATTTCACCTCTGCAATGCTGCAGCGCATGGGAGCAACCGACCTACGCAAACTGATCGCTCATTGGCACCGTGCGATTCGCGGCGTTCCAGATCTACCCTGTGCCCCGGAGGAAATCTCGGGGTACGAGCGCGCCTTGCTCGCGCAACTCGATTCAAGCCCCCACCTCCAGGCACTGGTAACTAATCCACTGTTGTGCGCGATGTTGTGCGCTATCAACCTGGACCGGCACAGCACGCTACCACCGGACCGGATGGGACTCTATGCCGCCGCGATGGACATGCTTCTAGAGAGACGCGACGTGGAGCGACGAATCCCAGACGACGGCGCACCGAGACTGTCCGCTCGGGACAAGACCTACCTACTGCAGTACCTTGCCTGGCGCCTGTCCATCAATGGTCGGAGTGAACTTTCCCGAGAGGAAGCTACTGTTCGCATCGGTGATCGACTCGGGAATATGCCGCTACTCACTTCGGACAGTTCGCTCGTGCTGAACCACTTACTGCAGCGAAGCGGTGTTATCCGGGAACCCGCTGAGGGAAGGATCGACTTCGTCCACCGCACGTTTCAGGAATATCTCACAGCCAGGGAAGCAGCGGAACACGGAGACGTTGGTCTACTATTACACCATGCCCACCAGGAAAATTGGCGGGAGACTATTATCATGGCGGCCGGGCACGCGAACGAACCAACCCGAAAGGCCCTATTGGCCGGGTTGTTGGGGCGAGCCTCTTCCGAGCCACGCCATAGTCGAACACTGCGGCTGCTCGCGGCCGCCTGCCTTGAAACGGCCGGTCCACTGGATACGGAGTTGCGCAGCCAAGTGGAGGCCTGTCTCAGCGATCTCGTACCACCTCGACGCAGTGAAGAAGCACGTTCGCTGGCATCAGCCGGTCCGGCATTGCTGGTTCATGCCCCACGCGGTTTGAACCCCTATTCTACCGAGGCGGCGAGTGCGATGATCGAGGCCGTCGCTCTACTGGGGACTCCACAGGCACTTGATCTACTATCCTTCTACGCGATCGAACACTCCAAGATAAGGGAAGACTCCGACCGAGAACGCAACCGCAACCAGGCGAATCGCCACCTCGATGCGATTCAACGCAAGCTCTTTGAGATGAACCGTTATTTTGACGGACGCCGGTACAGCCGGGCGGTCCTGTGCCACCTCAGGAATATCCCCCACCTAGAGTTGGATAATGTCACGAACCTAGCGGACGACCTACGATCACTTCCACCCATCAAGCGCATGCGTCTGCGTGGCAAGCTCTCCGATCTCAAGCCGATAGTCAGCCACATCGGTCCATTGGAAGAATTGACTGTCCAGTCCGAATCCTCGATCGACGTCAGATCAATAGCAAACCTTCCCGGACTACAATTTCTTACCATCGAGTGCGGAGATGCGGTAAATCTCCTGCCACTGCACACTCTCAGCCTACTGAGAGTGCTTGACTTGAACTGCAGCGAGATCCTCTCCTTGAATACTCTTATAGAAATGGGTAGCCTACACACTGTCCGAATACGAAACTCACACCCGACGTGCGATCTATCCATACTCGCCGATGGGAAAATAAGTGTACTCGTAACCCATCAGGACATGTGGATACGTTGGCGCGACGAACTTCCAGGCAATCTCTCACTCTGGCGGCCTGACTCCTAAGACCGCCCGCACACCTGGAAAAGCTGGAGAACTGCTCATGATACGCACGCGGACGGGATGATACGGCATACCTCGGCCGCTCCTCCAATTTTACAAGACCTGCTCTAGCCGGCCGTAGGCGCGCAGCGTCGTCAGTGCCTGCACGGTCATCCAGCCCGCCCACTCGAACTCCGTCGCCGGGGTCCAGATGGTCCAGCGCACCCGCCAGCCGCCGTCCTCGCCCTGCGCGTCGACGAGGGCGTCCAGGCTCGTCCCCAGCTCCTCGTCGGTGAACCAGTGCCGGGCCAGGCTGTCCGGGGTCGCCGCGTACTCGTGCGGGGTGTGCAGTTCGGCGGCGTTGTAGCCCTCGGGTGTGGCGCCCGCGTCGCCGATCCGGACGAGGCCGGCGGTGCGGACCAGCTCGCCGACCTTGGTGGCCGCGGCCTCCGCGCGGGCCCGGTCGGGCGCGGCGTCGAGGAAGCCCACGCAGGCCAGCGCCTCGTACGGGTGGGTGTTGGTCAGCGACTCGATGCGCGGCCAGCAGAACTCGGCGGCCTGGTCGATCCACGGGTGGGTCACCCCGGCCTGCCACAGCGCGCCCACCAGGTTCGCGGTGGGCAGCAGGGACGCCTCGTACGTCTCGGGGATCGTCCACCACGGCGCTCGCGGGTAGTCCGCGGCGTTGGGGTGCACGAACGGGACCCCACCGTCCACAGTGGATATCGAGGCCAGGTAGTCGGCCACCCCGTCCGGCGCGGCGCCCACCTCGTGCAGGACGTGCAGTGCCGAGAGGACCGTCACCGGCTGACTACCGGGGCCGCGACCATCGGGCTCCAACGCGTTGCCGTAGCCGCCGTCCGGGTTGCGGTAGGCCGCGAGCGCAGTCAACACCGGCTCTGCCGCGCCCCCGCGGAACAGGAACTCGAACCGCCTGCGCTCAAGGATGCGCGCCGTGCGCAGGATGAACTCTTCCGCCTTACCGACAGCCTCTTCGCTGAGTTTCTTCACCCGGCCAGGGTAAGCCGGACGAGGCGAACCGTCTTGTACGAATCGGACTAAGACGCTGAGGTCACCCGGTAGACGTCGTAGACGCCCTCGACGCTGCGCACGGCCTTGAGCACGTGGCCGAGGTGCTTCGGGTCGCCCATCTCGAACGAGAAGCGGCTCACCGCCACCCGGTCGCGCGAGGTGGTCACCGAAGCCGACAGGATGTTGACCTTCTCGTCGGCGAGCACCTTGGTGACGTCGGAGAGCAGCCGGTGCCGGTCGAGCGCCTCGACCTGGATGGCGACCAGGAACACCGAGGACTCCGAGGGCGCCCACTCCACCTCCAGCAGCCGCTCCGGGCTGCCGAGCAGCTCGTCGGCGTTGGTGCAGTCGGTGCGGTGCACGCTCACGCCGCCGCCGCGGGTGACGAAGCCCAGGATGTCGTCGCCGGGCACCGGGGTGCAGCAGCGGGCCAGCTTGACCCAGATGTCGGTGGCGCCCTTGACGATCACCCCGGCGTCGCCGGAGCTGCGCCTGCGGGTGATGGTGGACGGGGTGGACCGCTCGGCCAGCTCCTCCTCGGCGTGCTCGACCCCGCCGAGCAGGGCCACCAGCCGCTGCACGACGTGCCGGGCGGAGATGTGCCCCTCCCCCACCGCGGCGTAGAGCGAGCTCACCTCGGTGTAGCGCAGCTCGCGGGCCAGCGCGGTGACCGAGTCGGCCGACACCAGGCGCTGCATCGGCAGCCCGACCCGGCGCACCTCCTTGGTGATCGCGTCCTTGCCCGCCTCGATCGCCTCTTCCTTGCGCTCCTTGGCGAACCACTGCTTGATCTTGGCCCGGGCCCGGGGCGAGGCGGCGAAGGCCAGCCAGTCGCGGCTGGGGCCCGCGCCCTCGGCCTTCGAGGTGAAGATCTCGACGACCTCGCCGTTCTCCAGCTTGCGCTCGAGCGCGACCAGCCTGCCGTTGACCCGCGCGCCGATGCAGCGGTGGCCGACCTCGGTGTGCACCGCGTAGGCGAAGTCGACCGGCGTGGACCCAGCGGGCAGGGTCTCCACATCGCCCTTGGGGGTGAAGACGAAGATCTCGCGGGTGGCCAGGTCGTAGCGCAGCGACTCCAGGAACTCGCCCGGGTCGGCGGCCTCGCGCTGCCAGTCGAGCAGCTGGCGCATCCAGGCCATCTCGTCGACGTCGACCCCGGCGTGGGTGCCCTTGGTCTCCTTGTACCGCCAGTGCGCGGCGATGCCGTACTCGGCGGTGCGGTGCATCTCGTGGGTGCGGATCTGCACCTCCAGCGGCTTGCCGTCCGGGCCGATCACCGTGGTGTGCAGCGACTGGTAGACCCCGAAGCGCGGCTGGGCGATGTAGTCCTTGAACCGGCCGGGCATCGGCTGCCAGAGCGCGTGCACCACGCCCATCGCGGCGTAGCAGTCGCGCACGTCGTCGACCAGGATCCGCACGCCGACCAGGTCGTGGATGTCGTCGAAGTCGCGGCCGCGGACGATCATCTTCTGGTGGATCGAGTAGTAGTGCTTGGGCCTGCCCTCGACCTTGGCGGTGATCCGCGAGGACTCCAGGTCCGAGCCGAGCTGGGTGACCACGGTCTGCAGGTAGGTGTCCCGCGAGGGCGCGCGGTTGGCCACCAGCCGCACGATCTCGTCGTACTTCTTCGGCTGCAGGATGGCGAAGGCCAGGTCCTCCAGCTCCCACTTGACCGTCGCCATGCCGAGCCGGTGGGCCAGCGGCGCCAGCACCTCCAGCGTCTCGCGGGCCTTCTTGGCCTGCTTCTCCGGCGGCAGGAACCGCATGGTGCGCATGTTGTGCAGCCGGTCGGCGAGCTTGATCACCAGCACCCGGGGGTCGCGGGCCATCGCGATGACCATCTTGCGGATGGTCTCGGCCTCGGCCGCGGTGCCCAGCTGCACCTTGTCCAGCTTGGTCACGCCGTCGACCAGGTGCGCGACCTCGTCGCCGAAGTCGTCGCGCAGCCCGTCGAGGGAGTACTCGGTGTCCTCCACCGTGTCGTGCAGCAGCGCGGCGACCAGCGTGGTGGTGTCCATGCCCAGCTCGGCCAGGATGGTGGCCACCGCGAGCGGGTGGGTGATGTAGGGGTCGCCGGACTTGCGCTTCTGGCTGCGGTGCATCTCCTCGGCGACGTCGTAGGCGTGTTGCAGCAGCGCCAGGTCGGCCTTGGGGTGCAGCTCGCGGTGCACCGCGGCCAGCGGCTCGAGCACCTGCTTGACCGGTGCGGCGCGCTGGGCGGTGATCCGCCGGGCCAGCCGGGCGCGCACGCGGCGGGTGGCCGAGGGCGCCCGCCCGGCGGCGGCGAGCGGCTCGGGCCCGGCCGCCGGTGCGGCGGTGCCTGTCTCCACGTCGTGGGTCACCCATGCTCCCGGCAGCTCGGACGCCGTCGCGGCGGCACGACTTCCGGGTCACGGGTGTGGCCCGGGTACCGAGAATAACTCCGAAAGGCCCGACGACCGGGGAGTGGGGCGACGAACCGCACACAGCGGACGACGAATAGTCCCCAACCGTTACGCCGAGCGAGTCATCGGGGACCGCCTGTCGTGTCAATCCGCGATCAACGCGTGCACTGTGTGCGGCCGCAGGCGCGCCCGACCGGCCAACGCGGGGATCTCCACCACCACGACGACCCCGACGACCTCGGCCCCCGCGCGCTCGGCGAGCCCGGTGGCCGCCGCGGCGGTGCCGCCGGTGGCCAGGACGTCGTCGACCACCACGACCCGGTCCCCCGGGCCGAGGACGCCCTCGGGCAGTTCCAGGGTGGCGGTGCCGTACTCCAGCTCGTAGGTGACCCGGTCGGCGACGGCGGGCAGCTTGCCCGGCTTGCGGACCGGCACGAGCCCGTACCCGTGCACCGCGGCCATCGCGGCGCCGAAGAGGAAACCGCGCGCCTCCACCGCGACCAGCGTCCCGACGCCGTCGGGCACGAACGCGGCCAGCGCGTCGACGACGGCGCGGAAGCCGTCGCGGTCGGCGAGCAGCGGGCTCAGGTCGCGGAACAGCACGCCCGGCACCGGGAAATCCGGGACGTCCCTGACCAGTGCGAGCGCGTCTTCGAGTGTCGAGGCCACACGCCGAGAATAGGGGCAGCGGCCGCCCGACCGGTGATCGGAAACGGCACGCGGAAAACGCGGAATCGAATCGCGCGCCGCAGTCGTGCCCGGCAGGTTCAGGCGGTCGTAGCATGTGATCTTGGTGTTCGGTGGGGAAGGATCCCTGTCGTGCGCGGGATGTTGACGTTGGCCGATCGGGAGGAGATCTCTCGGGGCCCGGTGGGGTTGTTGGAGTTCAGGGACATCGCGGGTGCGGATCGGTCGTGATCCATCGGTGGTCTCGCGTGAGGTGGCCCGGCATGGTGGCCGGGTCGGGTATCGGGCGGTGGCGGCTGAGGCCGCGGCGGTGGTGGGTCGTCGCGGCCGAAGGTGATGGCGGTGGAGCGGTCGGCGCGGACGCGGTCGCGGGTGTGGTCGTTGTTGCGTCGGGGCTGGTCACCGGGGTCTATCGCGGGCCGATTGGCACGTGAGCACGCGTCCGGGGACTCTGGTCGGGTGAGTCACGAGGCGATCTAAGAGTGGGTCGACGCCCAGCCGGTCGCGACGCTGCGCCGGGAGTTGATCGCGTTACGCACCGGTCGCACCCGACGCACCGGGCCACTCCCGGCCCCGGCACCTCGAATCCGCGAGCCCCACTACATCGACGAACGCCCTGAACAGGTGCAAGGCCGTGCCGTGCCTGGCCACTGGGAAGGGGACCTCGTGATCGGCAAGGCAGGCAAGACCGCGGTGGCGACCCTGGTCGAGCGCACCAGCAGGTTCCTCATCCTCATCCCGCTGACCGGGCGGGACTCGCTGACCGTGACCCAGGCGATCATCGCCGCCGTCGGGGATCTCCCGGCCACGATCCGACGGTCGTTGACATGGGACTGCGGGTCGAAAATGGCTCTGCACTCCGATGTCACAGCGACAGGTTTGCCGGTGTACTTCGCCCACCCGCACTCACCGTGGGAACGGGGAAGCAACGAGAACCTCAACCGCATCGTCCGCGAGTACCTGCCCAAGGGCGTCGAGATCACCAGCGATCCCACCTACCTCGCCGCCATCGCCGCGGAGATCAACGACCGACCCCGTAAACTCCACCACTGGAAGAAACCAAGCGAGGCCTTCGCCGAACTCCTCCAAGCAGATGCTTCCACCGCCTGAACCTGCCCCCCACTGGGTGATGCCCCAGGCACGACCAGTTTGTCACCGGTGCGCCGATCGGCTTGGACACCTGGGCGGTGTGTCCGGGGAAGAGCAACAGGGCGCCCACCCGGGTGCGAGACCCGGGCGGGCGCCCTGCGGCGCGTGGCTACTGGCGGCTCAGCGGCGCTTCTTGCCCGTGGGCTTGCCGCTGGGCTTGTTGGCCCGGCGGGCGTCGGCGGCCTTGGGGTTGCGCGCGGGCACGCTGGAGGCGACCGCGTAAGCCTTCTCCCGGCGCAGCTCGGCGTCCAGGCCGCCGTCCTCGGCGAGCTCGGCGTCGGAGGCCTCCGCGCGGCGGGCCTGGTTGGCCCGGCGCAGCGCGACCCGGTCGGCCTGCTGCTTGAACTTCGGCTCGGTCATCTTCAGGTCGACCAGGATCGGCGTCGCCAGGTAGATCGAGGACAGCACACCCGCGAGCATGCCGGTGAGCTGCACCAGCGCAAGGTCCTGCAGGGTGCCCACGCCGAGCAGGCCGACGCCGACGACCAGCAGGCCGATCACCGGCAGCAGCGCGATCAGCGAGGTGTTGATCGAGCGCATCAGGGTCTGGTTCAGCGCCAGGTTGGCCGCCTCGGCGTAGGTGCGCCGGGTCAGGCCGAGCAGGCCCCGGGTGTTCTCCTTGACCTTGTCGAACACCACGACGGTGTCGTAGAGGGAGAACCCGAGGATGGTCAGCAGGCCGATCACCGTGGCCGGGGTGACCTCGAAGCCGACGATCGAGTAGACGCCCGCGGTGACCACGAGGTCGTGGACGAGCGCGCCGAGGGCGGCGACGGCCATCCACTTCTCGAAGTAGAGCGTCAGGAAGATCGTCACCAGCACCAGGAACACCGCGAGCGCGATCAGCGCCTGCTGCGAGATCTCCCCGCCCCAGCTGCCCGAGACCGCGCTGTCGCTGATCTGCGAGACGTTCTGGGTGCCGTTGGCCGACTGCGGGCGCAGCTGGTCGAACAGCGCCTGCTTGACCTTGGCCACCTGGTCGTTCTGCAGCGTCTCGGACTTGATCTGGATGGTGGCGTTCGCGCCGGTGCCGACGGTCTGCACCGAGGAGGGCTCGCGGTTGAGCGAGCTCTTGAACACCTCCTCCACCCGGTCGACCGAGATCGGGCCGGAGGCGCTGGCCGACGGCATCGAGATCTTGGTGCCGCCCTCGAAGTCGATGCCGAGGTTGAAGCCGCGGAAGACCATCGAGCCGATGCACACCAGCATCAGCACGCCGAAGACCAGGTACCAGCGCTTGCGCTTGCCGACGATGTCGAACGCGCCCCCGCCGGTGTAGAGGCGGTCGAACACACTGCTCTTCTTGCCCGACTTCGCGACGTCACCGGTCGCGTTCAGGGTGTGGTTGGTCGACACGTCACACTTCCTTCGCGGCGGTGCCGGTGGCGGTACCGCGGCCCGCGCGCAGCGCGGCGGCGGATCGCTGGACGGAACCGAGGCCCGAGAACTTCGGGTTGGACAGGGTCTTGGACTTCGAGGCGAGCGCCACCAGCGGGTGGGTCACCAGGAAGACCACGACCAGGTCGAGCACGGTGGACATGCCCAGGGTGAACGCGAAGCCCCGGACCTGGCCCACCGCCAGCACGTAGAGCACCGCGGAGGCCAGGAAGCTGACCGCGTCGGCGGAGAGGATGGTGCGCCGCGAGCGGACCCACGCGCGCGGGACCGCGGAGCGGAAGGTGCGCCCCTCGCGCACTTCGTCCTTCAACCGTTCGAAGAAGATGACGAACGAGTCCGCGGTGATGCCGATCGCGACGATGAAGCCCGCGATGCCCGCGAGGTCGAGCGAGAGCCCGATCCAGCGGCCGAGCAGCACCAGCACCGCGTAGACCACCACGCCGGACAGGATCAGCGACAGGATGGTGAGCACGCCGAGCAGGCGGTAGTAGATCAGGCAGTAGATGAACACCAGCGCCAGGCCGATGCCACCGGCGATCAGGCCCGCCTCGAGCGAGGCCAGGCCCAGCGAGGCGGACACCGTCTCGGCCTCGGAGGACTCGAACGACAGCGGCAGCGAGCCGTACTTGAGCACGTTGGCCAGCTTCTGTGCCTCGGACTGCTTGAAGCCGCCCTGGCCGCCGGTGATCTGGGTGTCGCCGTTGATGGCGCCCTGGATCGTCGGCGCGGAGACGACCTGCGTGTCGAGCACGAAGGCGGCCCGCTGCTGGACGTGCGAGGCGGTGTAGTCCGACCAGATCTTCGAGCCGGTGGACTTGAAGCTCACGCTGACCACGTAGCCGACGCCCTGCGGGTCGTTCTGCGCGGTGGCGTTGCTGATCTCGGTGCCCTCCAGGAACGACGGGCCGAGGATGAACTTCTCCGCCCCGTCCTGGTCGCAGCCGGCCAGCGGCAGCTTCGGGTCGTCGTTGCCGACCAGCGGGTCGGTGTTGCCCGGGGTGCAGTCGGTCAGGGCTAGGACCGCGCTCTGCAGCGCCTGGTCGGCCGGGACCTCGGCACCGTCGGCGCCCTTGGTGGGCACCAGCTTCGGGTCCTGCCTGCACTTCTTCGCCTCGGTGATCAGCTTGCCCTCCTCCTCGTCGGAGAGGGCGGGCCTGCCGGGCTTGGTGAGGTCCGCGTAGCCGGTGCAGGTCGGCGGGATCGCCGCGGCCTGATCGGCGGGAGCGGGCGTCGTGGGTGCCCCCGAGGCGGGGGGCGCGGCACTGGTCGCCGGGGCGCCGGAGCTCGCGGGCGGCTGGGCCGCGCTGGTGGGCTGCTGGGCCAGCGCGGGCGCCGGGCGGCCCTGCGGGGCGGCCGAGGAGGCGGGGGCGACCACCGGCGCGCTGGCCGGGGCGGAGCCCGAGGTCGGGACCGTCACGGTGGAGGTGACCGGCGGCTGCGTCGTCTGCTGCTGGGGCGCGGCGCCGACCGAGCCGATCACCGGGCGGAACCGCAGCTGCGCGGTCTGGCCGAGGTCCTTGGCGCGCTCGCCGTCCTCACCGGGAACGGTGATGACGATGTTGCTGCCGTCGAGGACGACCTCCGCGCCGCTGACGCCGGTGCCGTTGACGCGGGTCTCGATGATCTCCCGGGAGAGGTTCAGCGACTCCTTCGACGGCGGCTCGCCGGTCTCCGTCCGCGCGGTGAGCGCCACCCGGGTCCCACCCTGCAGGTCGATGCCCAGCTTGGGCGTCGCCTTGTGGTCGCCGGTGGCGAAGACCAGGGCGTAGAGAAACGCGACGATTGCTACGAAGAACGCCAGATAGCGTCCTGGGCGGATCTGCCCAACCGGTGGTGCCACGGTCGGTCCGTCTCCTCGGCTCGCTCGGATGCGCACGGATCTGGATCGTCCGCACCCCGATGTGTGGTCATGACACTGCGCCCGCACCCGATCACATGTGGCGGGTGAGGGCGCAGCGTACCTCCTGTGGGGTCAGCTCAGTGTTACACGCCTCACTCCGCGCCCCGTTACCGCGGGCAACGGGTGGAGCGGTCGGCGACCACAGTCAGTTGGGCTTGCGGTGCTCCAGCGGCGGGGCGACCTCGGCAGCGCTGTCGGACTCGGCCGGGATCGACTCGTGGTCACCGGCGGTCAGCTCGTCGTCGTCCTCGTCCACGACGTCCGGGCCGACCTTCTCGCGGATCGCCTGGCGCAGCCAGACGGTCTCCACGCCCGGCGCCAGCTCGATGCCGATGGTGGCGTCGTCGGAGACGTCGGAGACGGTGCCGTACATGCCGGAGGTGGTCATCACCCGGTCACCGACGGTCAGCGCGTTCTGGAGCTCCTGCTGCTGCGCCAGCAACCGCTTCTGCTTGCGGGAGCCGAGGATCAACGGGATCGCCAGCACGGCGACGAGCAGCAGGGGGAGCAGAGCTGAGTTCATTTCTCTCCGTCCGGGAACTTCTTCCGCCCAGTGGGGAAAAGTCCGATTGTTCGGGTTGCCTGACCCGAGTCTGCCAGTTCACGGCGGCACCGTGGTGGCGGGCCACCGGCCGCTGTGCGCGATCGGTCACTCGCCGAACAGGGTAGGGGCTGCCCAGCCCGGCGCGTCGGTCGGGGCGGTGAGCCCCAGGTGGGACCAGGCGAGGGCGGTCGCGACCCGGCCGCGCGGCGTCCTGGCCAGCATCCCGGCCCGGACTAGGTACGGCTCGCACACCTCTTCCACGGTAGTCGCTTCCTCCCCGACCGCCACGGCGAGCGTGGCCACGCCGACCGGTCCGCCGCCGAAGGAGCGCACCAGCGCCGAGAGCACGGCGCGGTCGAGCCGGTCGAGGCCGAGGTCGTCGACGTCGTAGACCTTGAGCGCCGCCTGGGCGATCGCGCGGTCGACGGCGCCGTCGGCGCGCACCTCGGCGTAGTCGCGGACCCGGCGCAGCAGCCGGTTGGCGATGCGCGGTGTGCCCCGGGAGCGGCCCGCGATCTCGTGGGCGCCGTCGGGGCGCAGGTCGATGCCCAGGATCCGGGCCGAGCGGGTGATCACCAGTTCCAGGTCCTCGGGGACGTAGAACTCCATGTGCGCGGTGAAGCCGAACCGGTCGCGCAGCGGCCCGGTCAGCGAGCCGGACCGGGTGGTGGCCCCGACCAGGGTGAACGGGGCGATCTCCAGCGGGATCGAGGTGGCGCCGGGGCCCTTGCCGACCACCACGTCGACCCGGAAGTCCTCCATCGCCAGGTAGAGCATCTCCTCGGCCGGGCGGGCGATCCGGTGGATCTCGTCGATGAACATCACCTCGCCCTCGACCAGGTTGGACAGCATCGCGGCGAGGTCGCCCGCGCGCTCGAGCGCCGGGCCGGAGGTGATCCGGATCGGCCTGCCCAGCTCGGCGGCGATGATCATGGCCAGGCTGGTCTTGCCCAGCCCGGGCGGACCGGAGAGCAGCACGTGGTCCGGCGGGGAGCCGCGGCGCAACGCGCCCTGCAGCACCAGTTGCAGCTGCTCGCGCACCCGGGGCTGGCCGACGAACTCGCCCAGGTCGCGCGGGCGCAGCGAGACCTCGTCGTCGCGCTCGGCGGGCGCGGCCAGCGGCGAGAGCTCGCTCCAGTCCTCGCCGCCCGGTCCGGGGAAGTCGCCGCTGGGGAAGTCGCCGCTCGGGTGATCGTTGTCGAGGTGATCGTCCATCCGGGCGTCCACTACCGCTTGCGCCCGAGGGTGGCCAGGGCCTGGCGGAGCACGGCCGCGGTGTCGGCGGCGCCGTCCTTGGCCAGCACCGCGTCCACGGTCTGCTCGGCCTGCTTGATCGGGAATCCGAGGCCGACCAGCGCCTCGACGACCGAGCCGCGCACCTGGCCCGCGGCGGGCGCGACCGGGGACTCGGTGCCGGTGACCAGCGCGCCGACCTTGTCGCGCAGCTCGATGATCAGCCGCTCGGCGCCCTTGCGGCCGATGCCGGGGACCTGGGTGAGCACGGTGATGTTGCCCTCGGCCAGCGCCGAGCGCAGCTGCGCGGGCTCCAGCACGGCCAGTGTCGCCAGGGCCAGCCGGGGGCCGATGCCGGAGACGGTCTGCAGCAGCCAGAACAGGTCGCGGGCCTCGGTGTCGGCGAAGCCGAACAGGGTCAGCGAGTCCTCGCGCACCACCAGCGCGGTGGCCAGCGCGGCCTCCTCGCCGCGGCGCAGCGTCGCCAGCGTGTGCGGCGTGGCCTGCACCGCGAGGCCGACCCCGCCCACCTCGACCACCGCGTGGTCCAGGCCGATGGCCGCCACCGTGCCCCGTACCGAAGAGATCACCTGTTCACCGTCCCGATCTGCCTGGCCGCGGCGGCCAGCCTCGCACGATGATGGCGGGCCAGCTCGGCCGCCCTCGCCTCGGCCTCGGCCATCCGGTTGCGCACCGGGGCCCGCCAGAGGTGGCAGATGGCCAGCGCCAGCGCGTCGGCGGCGTCGGCGGGCTTGGGCGCGGTGGCCAGCCCGAGCAGCCGGGTGACCATGGTGGTGACCTGCGCCTTGTCCGCCCGGCCGGACCCGGTGACGGCGGCCTTGACCTCGCTGGGGGTGTGGAACACGACCGGCAGGCCGCGGCGGGCGGCCGAGAGGGCGACGACCCCGGCGGCCTGCGCGGTGCCCATGGCGGTGCGCACGTTGTGCTGGCTGAACACCCGCTCTATGGCCACGACCTCGGGCCGGTGGCGGTCGAGCCAGTCCTCGACGGCGTCGGAGACCTTGAGCAGCCGGACGGCCAGGTCGTCGTCGGCCGGGGTGCGGATGACGTCGACGGCGACCGCGCGCACGGCCCGGCCCGTGCCGCCGTCGACCACCGCGATGCCGAGGCGGGTCAGGCCAGGGTCGACACCCAGCACGCGCACAGTGGTCGCTCCCGGTCAGCTCGTGAACACTCGTTCGAGAGCCTAGGGGTCAGCGGGTCGCGGGCCGAGCCGACACGCGGGTGACGGTGACCGGGTCCTCGATCAGCCGCGGCGCGAGCGGCGTGCGCGGCGCGAACCACGGCGCGGACCTGGCGGCCTTCGGCTCGGGCCGCCAGTCGGCGCAGACGGTGTCGACGCAGACGGGGAAGATCGTCAGGTCGCCGTCCGCGGCCAGGCGCAGGCGCAGGAATCCCTTGTGGTCCTCGATGCTCTGGCCCGCCATCACCTCGTTGAGGTTGATCCCGGCCCGGCTGGCCAACCGCAGGTAGCCCGCGACGAGCTCGGAGTCCAGGAACCCGATGGCCAACGGGGTCCCGACGAGCACGATCACCAGGGTGGCCCAGTCCTGGACCGGTCCGTCCGGGAGAACGTCGCGGTAGAGCCAGATCACGACGAACGACCACACGACGCTCAGTGCTATGTGCGCGATTCCGTGTAAGAGGCCGAAAATCCGCGCGAGCAGCACCCTGTGCGGGCTGCCTAACCGGGCGAAGGCAAGTGCGCCGAGCACCAGTACGACGCCGACGATGAACGCGGGCGCCCAACTCGCGACCAACCCGAAGAACCCTTGGCGCTCGTTCTCGTCCAGGGTGCGCACGAGTCCATAGAGCACTGCGAGAGTCATGACGGTCTGGAAACCACCGGTGAGGCCCCAGAACCCCGGGTTGCGCCACGGCAAGCGGAAAATTCCCGCGGCGAACCGGCGGGAGGTATCCGGGTCCGGGTAGCGCGCTTCCAGGTCGTAGAACGCCGGTGGTGAGGGATCTCTTACGCGAGAAGCCGAAGGCGGTAGGCACAGTGTGGTCGGTAATTCGTGCGTCGCGGCCAGGTAGGCGCCGCCGAGCCCGCAGGTGATCCGCTGCCTACCGCCCTCCTGGCGCTCGGCGTAGCGCGCGTAGTGGTGCTTGTCGCCAGAGAGCATCACGCGGGTGTGGGCGCCCTTCGCGCGGACGATCTCGCGGTCGAAGAACTCGATGGTGTCGTAGCCCTTGGTGTGGCCGCCGGAACCGGCGTCCACCCAGGCGGGCTTGGACGTGCAGAGGATCACGCCGTCGCCTTCGCGCAGGTCGGCGGTGGCGGCCCGGAAGTACTCGAGCTGCGGGGAGTCCACGTAGTCGTCGAACTGGGTGTCGATGGCCAGCAGCCACCAGCGGTGCGGCAGCTGGATGGCGAAGTAGGAGCGGGTCTGCTCGGTGGCCCAGCCGCCGAAGGGCCTGCGTTGCGCGAAGACACGCAGGAATGACGTAAGACCGTCGTACCAGTCGTGGTTGCCCGGTAGCGCGAACAGGGTGGGCGATGCGCCTTGCGCAGCGGGAAGAGCCGCTCGGTACGGCCCCTTGCTGCGGTCCTCGTAAGCGCGGGTAGACGCGAACGGGTAGACCTGATCGCCGCCCATTACGAGCAAGCGACCGCGCGGGAGCTCTTGCCCGTCCACGGTAAGGGTGTCCGCGGCGAGGAGGGACGCCACCGTGTACGTGGCGTCGAAACCGTCGCCGAGGTCGGCGACGAAGTCGAACCACAGCTCGCCCTCGCCGTCGGGCTCGTCGTGCCGGTGCAGGTCCGCGGCCAGGCTGCCCTGCAGCTCGCGCTTGTCCGCGTAGGAGCCGAAGATCGCCGCGATGGCCGACTGGATGCCGGTCGTGACCAGGACCCGGGGCGCCAGCCACCGAACCGCCTGCTGCGGTTGGAAGCCCAGTTCGGCCTCGGTGCGATCGGTGGGCCGCGGGCGGTCGGTCGACTCGGGCACGGACGCCCCTTCCTGTGCGGACCAAGATCGTAGCCGGCCGACCGGGTGATCGGGGAGGTCCGATCGGGCAGCCTTAGGCTGCGGGCATGGACGATCCGACCGAGATCGCGGCCGCGCTGGGGCTGGAGCCGCTGCCGATCGAGGGCGGGCTGTGGACCAGGTCGCTGACCCACCCGGCGCTCTCGTCGATCTACTTCCTGCTGGTCGCCCCGGAGATCTCCGCCTGGCACCGGCTGGACCGGCCGGAGCTGTTCGTCCACCACGCGGGCGCGCCGCTGACGATGCGGCTGATCGGACCGGACGGCCTGCGCACGCACGTGCTGGGGATGGACCTGGCCGCCGGTGAGCGGCCGCAGGTGCTGATCCCGGCGGGCACCTGGCAGGCGTCGGAGACCGCGTCCTGGACGCTCGTGGGAACCGTGGTCGTGCCGCCCTACACCGACGACTGCGTCGAGTTCGGCACCCCGGACCTGGTGCGCGACTACCCCGAGCTCGCGCGGCTGCTGCCGTGACGCGGTTTCTCCATGACGGCCAACCTGATTCCCACCACGTCCGGCCGCTCCCCCACGATCACGTAGCCCGCCCGTTCGTAGAGCGCGATGTTGTCGTGGCTGCGCGCGCCGGTGATCAACCAGAACGTCTCGACCTCGGCGGGCGCCGCGTCCTCCACAGCGGCCAGCAGCGCGCGACCCACGCCGTTGCCCTGCTGGTCGGGCGCCACCGAGAAGCGGGCGATCTCCATCCGGTCGCCGTCGACCCGGCCGCGCACGCTGCCGACCAGGCGGTCACCGAACCAGGCACCGACCGCGACCCGCAGGTCTGCCCGGAACTGCTCAAGGGTCTCCACCAGCGGCGGGATCAGCGGCTGGCGGTAGCGCTGCGCCTCGGAGACGTACGCGGCCCGCTGCACGGTGAGCGCCTCGCCCACGTGGTCGGGTGCGAGGCGGGCGAGGCGGATCACGGGCCGTCGACGCCCGGGCGCCAGCTCTCCGGGTAGCCGCTCTCGGTGAGCACGGGCTGCCACTGGGCGAACCCCTCGGGGGCGCGCGGGCTCCACGGGAAGTGGCCGTCGGGGGTGGCCACGATCAGCTGCAGCGCCGGGAACTGGCCGGAGGGGTAGAGCAGCGTCGCGCTGCCCAGGAACTCCGGGTAGTGGCCCTGGTGCACCCGCTCGACCACGACCGGTGTCCCCTGGAAGAAGTCGAGGTAGGGCAACCCGGGGAAGAACCGCTCCCCCGACGCGGCGCGGCGCACGTAGATATCGATCAACGGCCGGGCCATGTTCACCGGCAGGCCGATGACCACGGCCTCCGGCGCGCCGAACCGCCGCCAGGCGCCGACCGAGAAGGCGTACGGGGCGCCGTGCTCGTCGCCGTCGACCTCGATCACCGCGTGGCCCTCGGCGTCGGCGGTCCGCAGCAGCCACTCGCGCAGGGCCGCCTCCTCCTCGGTGATGTCGTCGAGCGACATGGGCGGGCTCCTCGTCGGTGGGGACCGAACGGGCCCGGGTGGTCGAACACCCGGGCCCGGTGAAGCTGGTGGTGCTGGTGCTGCTGTGCTGCCGTCCGGGGTTAGGCGTCTACCTCGGCCATGACGTCGTCGGACAGGTCGAAGATGGCACAGTGCGTACACGTTCTGCACATCACGCGTCTACCTCGGCCATGACGTCGTCCGATATGTCGAAGTTCGCGTACACGTTCTGCACGTCGTCCGAGTCCTCCAGCGCGTCGATCAGCTTGAAGATCTTGCGCGCGCCGTCGGCGTCGAGCGCCACGGTGACCGAGGGCAGGAAGCCGGCGTCGGCCGACTCGTAGTCGTAGCCCGCCGCCTGCAGCGCCGTGCGGACCCCGACCAGGTCGGTGGCCTCGGAGACGACCTCGTAGTTGTCGCCGAGGTCGTTGACCTCCTCGGCGCCCGCGTCCAGCACGGCCAGCAGGACGTCGTCCTCGGACAGCCCGCTCTTGGGCAGGACCACCACGCCCTTGCGGTTGAACATGTAGGCCACCGAACCCGGGTCGGCCATGGTGCCGCCGTTGCGGGTCAGCGCGGTGCGCACCTCCCCCGCGGCGCGGTTGCGGTTGTCGGTGAGGCACTCGATCAGCACGGCCACGCCGTTGGGGCCGTAGCCCTCGTACATGATCGACTGCCAGTCGGCGCCGCCCGCCTCCTCGCCGCCACCGCGCTTGCGGGCCCGCTCGATGTTGTCCTGCGGGACCGAGTTCTTCTTCGCCTTCTGGATGGCGTCGAAGAGCGTGGGGTTGCCGTCCGGGTCACCGCCGCCGGTGCGCGCGGCGACCTCGACGTTCTTGATCAGCTTCGCGAAGAGCTTGCCACGCTTGGCGTCGAGGGCGGCCTTCTTGTGCTTGGTTGTCGCCCACTTGGAGTGGCCGCTCATCTCTCCTCCGTCACACTGCGAGATCGGTTGTGGTGCGCCCGCGGACCGTGTGGACCAGGTCCACGAACAGGCGGTGCACGCGCGCGTCGCCGGTGAGTTCCGGGTGGAACGAGGTGGCGAGCACGTTGCCCTGCGCAACGGCGACGATCCTACCGGCGGCGGCCCCGGCCGCCGGGGTGTCGGGCACCGTGGCGAGCACCCGAACGTTCGCCGAGACCGACTCGACCCACGGCGCGCGGATGAACACCGCGTGCAGCGGCCCGTCGATCCCGTCGAAGTCCAGGTCGGCCTCGAACGAGTCGACCTGCCTGCCGAAGGCGTTGCGCCGCACGGTCACCTCGAGGCCGCCGAGCTGGTGCTGGTCGGCGCGCCCGTCGAGCGCCTTGTCGGCGAGCAGGATCATGCCCGCGCAGGAGCCGTAGGCGGGCAGCCCGTCGGCCAGCCGCGCGCGCAGCGGATCGAGCAGGCCGAAGGTGGCCAGCAGCCGGGACATGGTGGTGGACTCGCCGCCGGGCAGCACGATGCCGTCCACTTCGGACAGCTCGGACTCCCGGCGGACGGGGGTGGCCCGGGCACCGGCGGCGGTCAGCGCGGCGAGGTGCTCGCGCACGTCGCCCTGCAAGGCCAGTACCCCGATCAGCGGTCGATCAGCCGACACCGCGTTGTCCTCCTGCGTTCCAAGACCCGACGAATCAGCCTAGTCGGCCTGGTCGGGGCTCGGGTCAGGCCACCCCGGCCAGGCGAAGCAGAGCGGTGGTGGCCGCGGCGGCGACCACGACCACGACGAACGGCGCCTTGCGCCAGGCGAGCACGCCGCCGACGAGCACCCCGGCGGGCAGCGCCCAGCCCGCGAAGGCGTGGCCCTTGGCCAGCGTGCTGGTCGCGACCAGGGCGACCAGCAGCACGATGGCGCCGGTGGAGAGCAGTTCCTTCACCCGCTCGGGCATGGTGACCCGGTCCCGCAGCAGCGTGCCGCCGAAGCGGAAGGCGAAGGTCCCCAGGGCGAGCACCAGGATCGGCACGATGGTCACGCCGCCATCCCGCTCTCGGTGCTCGGCGCGGGTTTACGGGGGACGGCCACCAGTCCGGCCAGCGCCAGCAGCACCGGGACCCCCGGCGGCAGGAACGGCGTGGTGGCCAGCGCGATCACCGCGCCGAGCAGGGCGGGCCGCAGCTTGCCCGCCTCGTGCAGCGCGGGCAGGACCAGGGCGAGCATGACGGCCGGGAACACCGCGTCCAGGCCGAGCGCGTTCGGGTCGCTGACCAGCCTGCCCGCCAGCGCGCCGCCCAGGACACCGGCGTTCCAGGCCAGGAACAGCGAGGCGCCGCAGGCCCAGTAGGCCGCGCGAGCCCTGGTCGGGTCCTTCTGCGCCATCGCGAAGGCCACCGACTCGTCGATCAGCAGGTGGCTGCCGATGACCCGCGCGGGCCAGCTCTTCCCGACGACCTCGCCGACCGCCAGACCGAACGGCAGGTGCCGGGCGTTGAGGATCAGCCCGCCCACCACCGCGGCGATCGGACTGCCGCCCACCGCCACCACACCGACCGCCAGGTACTGCGAGCCACCCGCGAAGACCAGCAACGACATGACCACCGGCACCCACAGCGGCAGGCCCGCGGCCACCGCGATGGCGCCGAACGAGGCGCCGTTGATGGCCGCCGCGGCGGCGATCGCCAGCACGCCGCGCCACAGGTCGGCATCGAGGGTTCGCCAGATCGAACGCATAGCATCGTATGATGAACAGCCGATGGTCGTTCGTCAAGACGAACGACTGGTCCGTCACAACGAACGGAGATCGTCGGTGGAACAGCGTGGGGCGCCGCTGGAGATCATCGCGCGCTCGCTGCGGCGCGAACGCGACCGCGTGGGGCTGTCGCTGAGCGAGCTGGCCAAGCGGGCCGGGATCGCCAAGTCGACGCTCTCCCAACTGGAGTCGGGCAGCGGCAACCCCAGCGTGGAGACGCTGTGGGCGCTCAGCGTCGCGCTGGACGTGCCGTTCAGCAGGCTGGTGGAGCCGGTGCGGCCGCGGGTGCAGGTGATCCGCGCGGACGAGGGCCCGGCGGTGCACTCCGAGCGCGCGGACTACGTGACCAAGCTGCTGGCGTCCTGCCCGCCCAACGCCCGCCGCGACGTCTACCTGATCAGCGCGGAGCCGGGCGGCAGGCGCGAGTCGGAGCCGCACGGGGCGGGCGTGGTGGAGCACGTCGTGCTCTGCTCCGGCCGGGCCCGGATCGGCCTGACCGACGAGCCGGTCACCATCGGCCCCGGCGACTACGTCTCCTACCCCGGGGACGTGCCGCACGTGTTCGAGGCCCTGGTCGCGGGGACCGTGGCCTGCATGATCTCCGAGCACGGGTAGCGCCTCCCGGTCCGGGGCTCGCCGCACCGGCCGGGCGGCGCGGCGAGCGGTGCCGACTACCAGCCGCGCTCGGCGAGGCGGTGCGGCTCGGGGACGTCCTCGACGTTGATGCCGACCATGGCCTCGCCCAGGCCGCGGGAGACCTTGGCGATCACGTCCGGGTCGTCGTGGAAGGTGGTGGCCTTGACGATCGCCTCAGCGCGCTGGGCCGGGTTGCCGGACTTGAAGATGCCGGAGCCGACGAACACGCCCTCGGCGCCGAGCTGCATCATCATCGCGGCGTCGGCCGGGGTGGCGATGCCGCCCGCGGTGAACAGCACGACCGGCAGCTTCCCGGCCCGGGCCACCTCGCGGACCAGCTCGAACGGCGCCTGCAGCTCCTTGGCCGCGACGTAGAGCTCGTCCTCGGCCAGGTTCTGCAGCCTGCGCAGCTCGCCGCGGATCTTGCGCATGTGGGTGGTGGCGTTGGAGACGTCGCCGGTGCCCGCCTCGCCCTTGGAGCGGATCATGGCCGCGCCCTCGGTGATCCGGCGCAGGGCCTCGCCCAGGTTGGTGGCGCCGCAGACGAAGGGCACGGTGAACTGCCACTTGTCGATGTGGTTGGCGTAGTCGGCCGGGGTGAGGACCTCGGACTCGTCGATGTAGTCCACGCCGAGCGCCTGGAGCACCCGGGCCTCGACGAAGTGGCCGATCCGGGCCTTGGCCATCACCGGGATGGAGACGGCCTCGATGATGCCGTCGATCAGGTCCGGGTCGCTCATCCGGGCCACGCCGCCCTGGGCGCGGATGTCGGCGGGCACGCGCTCGAGGGCCATCACGGCCACCGCGCCCGCGTCCTCGGCGATCTTGGCCTGCTCGGCGTCGACCACGTCCATGATCACGCCACCCTTGAGCATCTCGGCCATCCCGCGCTTGACGCGCGTGGTGCCGGTCTCCGGGGTGGTGCTGGCGGTCTGTGCGTCGGACACGGGTTGCGACCTTTCGGATCAGGGTGGCGGCGGCGGAGAGGCCGCTGACCACAGCTTACGTTCCAGGTGGCCCGGTGAACGTGGCCAATCTCGGGGTATCTCGCCAGGCCACTTCGGGCTCGGGGTTGTCGCCCGACCGATTCGGGTGTGAGATCGGACACACGACTGCCGATGGGTGGCCCCGGCGGCTTCCCGGACGGATGGGAGGTGGGCGCCATGGGGTCCAAGCACTCCGGGAACGGTCAAGCCGGGCCCGAGGTGGCGGTGCTCGACCCGGCGCGGGTGCGCAACGTCGTGCTGGTCGGGCCGTCCGGGGCGGGCAAGACGACGCTAGCGGAGGCGCTGCTGGCCGCGACCGGTGTGCTCAGCCGGGCAGGGTCGGTCACCGAGGGGACCACGGTTTGCGACCACGACCCGGCGGCGGTGCGCCAGCAGCGCTCGGTCGGCCTGTCGGTGGCACCGCTGCCGCACGACGGGATGAAGATCAACCTCATCGACACCCCCGGCTACGCCGACTTCGTCGGTGAGCTGCGCGCCGGACTGCGCGCCGCCGACGCCGCGCTGTTCGTGGTGTGCGCCGCCGACGGGGTCGACGCGAGCACGACGGCGCTGTGGGCCGAGTGCGCCGCGGTCGGCATGCCGCGCGCGGTGGTGATCGCCCGGCTCGACCACCCGAGAGCGGACTTCGCGACCGAGTTGGCCGCGTGCCAGGAGGCGTTCGGTGGCAACGTCCTGCCGTTGTACCTGCCCGTGCCGCGCGGGCTCCTCGGCTTGATCACGCAGCGCTTGTTCGATCACTCGACCGGGCATCCCCCGGTCGTGACATCCCCCGGTGCCGAGGACTTGGCCGTGATCGCCGCGGCGCGGGCCGAGCTCGTGGAGGGGATCATCGCGGAGAGCGAGGACGAGTCGCTCATGGAGCGCTACCTCGCGGGCGAGCCCATCGACCAGGAGACCGTCATCGCCGACCTGGAGACGGCGGTGGCGCGCGGGTCGTTCCACCCGGTCTTCCCGGTCTGCGCGCACACCGGGCTGGGGTTGGCGGAGCTGCTGGAGGCGCTGGCGCGGGCGTTCCCGTCGCCGCTGGAGCACTCGGTCCCGGCGGTGACCGACCCGCAGGGCAGGCCCCGCCCGGCGATCACCGCCGACCCGAACGGCCCCTTGGCCGCCGAGGTGGTCCGCACCGCGGTGGACTCCTACGTCGGGCGAGTTTCACTCGTTCGGGTGTTCTCCGGGACCCTGCGGCCGGAACGGGCGGTGCACGTGTCCGGGCACGGCCTGGCCGACCGCGGCCACGAGGACCACGACACCGACGAGCGGGTCGCGCACGTGTACTCGCCACTGGGCTCGACGCTGCGCGAGGTGCCGTACTGCGTCGCGGGCGACCTGTGCGCGCTGACGAAGGTGGGCTCGGCGGAGACCGGTGACACGGTGTCGGCACCGGAGGACCCGATCCTGATGGAACCGTGGGCGATGCCCGAGCCGCTGCTGCCGGTCGCGGTCACCGCGAAGACCCGCAGCGACGAGGACGCGTTGGCCCGCAACCTGTCCCGGCTCGTCGCGGGCGACCCGACGCTGCGGCTGGAGCGCAACGCCGAGACCCGCCAACTGGTCCTGTGGTGCATGGGCGAGGCGCACGCCGACGTGGTCCTCGACCGCCTGCGCGCGGGCGGCGCCGAGGTCGACACCGAACCGGTCCGGGTGGCGCTGCGGGAGACCTTCGCCGGGCGGGCCAGGGGGCACGGGCGGCACGTCAAGCAGTCCGGCGGCCACGGCCAATACGCGGTGTGCGACATCGAGGTCGAGCCCCTGCCCACCGGCGCGGGCTTCGAGTTCGTCGACCGGGTGGTGGGCGGGTCGGTGCCGCACCAGTTCATCGGCAGCGTGGAGAAGGGTGTGCGGGCCCAGGTGGAGCGCGGCCTGGGTGGGCACCCGGTGGTGGACATCCGGGTGACGCTGGTCGACGGCAAGTCGCACAGCGTGGACTCCTCGGACACGGCCTTCCAGACGGCGGGCTCGCTGGCGCTGAAGGACGCGGCGGCGAAGACCCGGATCTCCCTGCTGGAACCGGTGGACGCGGTGTGCGTCCGGCTGCGGGACGAGCACCTGGGTGCGGTGCTGGGAGACCTGTCGGGGCGCCGGGGCCGGGTCCTGGGGACCACGGCGGCAGCTGCCGGGTACACAGAGCTGCACGCGGAAATCCCCGCCGCGGCGTTGTTGCGATATGCGATTGACCTGCGGTCGTTGACGTCTGGGTCTGGGAGCTTCACCCGTGCGTTCGCCCGGTTCGACCCGCTGCCGGAGTCGTTGGCTGCTCGGTTTGGTTGAGGTGTTTTTGGTTGCCGCTCTTTGGTTGCCGTCTTCGTTGCCCGAGTTAAAGGCGTGGGCTCGATCTAGTGAACTCGCTTCGTGTGGGGCCCCTAGAGCACCGCGGTGGTGAAAAAAGGGCGGGTGAAGGGCATTCCCCACCACCGGCAAGTTTAGCGGTGCTCTCCCCCCACACGAAGCAAGTCCACTAGATCGAGCATCCGTAGCGGGACTTGCGTTCCAGCGGGGTGGAGATCCTGTTGCGTTCCAGCGGGGTGGGGATGCTGTTGCGTACCAGCGGGGCGGCCTTGCCGCTGCGGTTGAGTGGGGGGCGGGGCGGGCTGGGCCGAGCTGGCTTGGCTGGGCTGGCTTGGCTGGGCTGGCTTGGCTGGTCGGGCTGGTGCGTCTTCCAGCTTCTGCCTTCTGGCTTTTACCGGCTTTTGGCCCTTGCCAAGGATTGTCGGGGTCTGGCCGCGCCCCTGCATGACGCGACCAGACCCGGCGCTCGGGTCTCAGCGAGGGCACGGACCCGGGAACGCGTTCCGGCGCTCGGGCGCCCTTACGTCGGAACGAGGTACACCATAGAGCGTTCACCCCCACACTTGTCATGGGGTTGGGGAAAAAGTGGCGAGGACCGGGCGCGTGAGGGTGCGCCCGGTCCTCGCGAGAGCCTCCGCGCGGGCGCAGGCATCGCCCGCGTGGAGGTGGGGGTGCCGCCGCCCCTGTCTCGTGGCGCCCCCGAGGGGTCTTGCTTGCTGGCTGGCTGCTAGGCCGTGTAGGGGTTCTTGGCCTTCTTCGCCGAGTACAGGAGCATCGCCTTGACCTTGGGCCAGTACGTGCTGCTCTGGCACGAGTAGGCGGGCAGGAAGCCGGAGCAGCTGCCGCTGGAGCCGCCGATCTCCCAGACGAAGCTGGAGACGCCCAGGTCGTCGTAGACCCAGTCGTCGGTGGCGCCGCCCGCGTTGTACAAGATCTCGCCCGGTTGGCCGTAGCGCCAGCCGGTGCCCGCGATGGTGGCCATCTGGCGGGCGATGGCGCGCAGGCTCGTGTCGTTGCCCGACTTCACCGCGGAGTTGAAGCCCCACGGGAACAGCACCATGTTCGAGTAGCTGTGCATGCTGATGACCATGCCCGTGGTGTCCGCGGGGGCCGGGGCCGAGGTGCCGGTCGCGCGGCGGTCGCGGTAGAGGGAGCGCCACAGGGACTGCAGGGCGCGGACCTCCACCTCCGAGTTGGCGCTGGGGCCGCGGTAGGTCTCCGCGCACGGCTGGGTGCTGCTGCCGGTGCCGTAGCCGGAGCTGGTGTTGCGGTTGAGGTCGATGCCGACCTGGCTGGAGCCGCCGGTGGTGCCGCAGCCCGCGCCGTTGGTGTTGTTGGCGTTCTTGCGCTGCAGGTAGGGGTAGCTGCCGCCGCGCTGGACGATGTCGACGCCGTCGGGGTTGGCGATGGGGACGACCCAGACCTCGGTGCTGTCCAGCAGCGCCGTCACCTCGGCGTCGGTGCCGTAGCCGTCGGTGAGGTGGTCGATCCAGCGGTAGGCGACGTCGCCGGTGGTGATCTCGCGGGCGTGCAGCTGGCCCATGACGAACAGCCGGGGTTTGGGCGCCGAGGTGCTCAGGGCGCAGTCGCCCGCGTTCTTCTTGGTGATGCAGATGGCCTTGAGGTCGTAGCCGCCGGAGCCGCGGCTCTTGCGCCACGAGTCGCCGTAGTCGACCACCGTGGCCAGGGCCGCGTGGTCGCGGGCCACCTGGTCGAGGTGGGCGAACTGGGCGTTGACCGTCCGGTAGCCGCCGTAGTAGGTCTCCTCGGCGACCGCCGCGTCGAGCACCGGCGCCTGGCCGCTGCGCGCGGGTGGGGCCCAGGTGACCGGGTCCAGGGCCTGTTCGACGCGGGCGCGGTGGCCCGCGGCGCGCAGGCGGTCGCCGACGTCGGCCCGGCCCATGACGAACAGGTCGTCGCCCTCGCGCTCCTCGAGCACGTCGAAGCCCGCGCGCAGCAGGTCGTCGGCTCGGGCGGCGCCACCGGGGACTCGGTAGAGGTAGGTCTGCGCGTGGCGGGCGCTGTAGGCGCCCGCCTGCTCGGACACCGGGGCTGCGGACGCCCCGGGGAACGCTCCGGCCAGCATGGCGGCCGTGGCAGCGGCGGCCACGGACATCGCCAGCACGGAGCGGCGGGTGGTCGTCAAACCGTCGCACCTCCTCGCGGATCGGGGTGGCGGACCCGTGGGCAGGGTGGGCCCGGCGCACCCGTGGTCGACAGGACCGGGCGCCGTGGTGCACAGCGCGCGATCGGAACTCACAGAGCGTGCCCTACCGCGACCCCGCCCCACCCATCCCAACAATGCATAGCGGAGACCTATGGCCGCACTGGGAAAATGGGATCAGCGCTGCGAAAACCCGGTCCGAACGGCGCTGATCATCGCCCACGGCGTCCTCTTCGGACAGTCGGATTCTACCACCCGGTCATCTTTTCACCCGATCGTGGGACAACCGGTGGTCGGCGGCCCCGCCGAACTGGGAAGGAAATATTGGTCTAGACCGGTTGTCGGATGTGGTTTAGACCAATTACGATCAGCTCAATTACCACCCTGCGCGCCCCATTGGAGGTGAAGCGTGGTCAGAAAGAGTCTCCCCCTGCTCCTCTTGCTGGCTCTGCTCTCCGGAATCACCGTCGCGGTCTCCATCCCCGCGACATCATCGGCTGCCGGTCAAGAAGACTGTCGCCCCGACGGACTCGCCACGACGCCGAACGTCGCCGTGCCCTACTGCCTCGCCTACGACACCGCGGGCCGGGAGAAGATGGGCGCCGACCACCCGCGCCGGGTCATCGGCTACTTCACCAGCTGGCGCACCGGCAAGAACGGCCAGCCGTCCTACCTGGCCAAGGACATCCCGTGGGACAAGGTCACCCACGTCAACTACGCCTTCGGCCACATCGACGGCCAGGGCAAGCTCTCGGTCGGCGACGACACCGCCGACAACCCCTCCACGGGCATCGAGTGGCCCGGCGTCCCCGGCGCCGAGACCGACCCGGCCTACCCGTACAAGGGCCACTTCAACCAGCTGAACAAGTTCAAGAAGCAGCACCCGAACGTCAAGACGCTGATCTCGGTCGGCGGCTGGGCCGAGACCGGTGGCTACATCGGCGCTGACGGCAAGCGGGTCGCCGACGGCGGCTTCTACGCGCTCACCGACTCCGCGGCGAAGATCTCCGCCTTCGCCGACTCCGCGGTCTCCTTCGTGCGCAAGTACGGCTTCAACGGCGTGGACATCGACTACGAGTACGCGACGTCGATGAACAACTCCGGCAACCCGGACGACTTCTCGATCTCCAACCCGCGGCGCGCCCGGCTGATGGCCGGCTACGTGACGCTGATGAAGACGCTGCGCGAGAAGCTCGACGCGGCCAGCGCGGCGGACAACAAGTACTACCTGCTCAGCGTCGCGGCCCCGTCCTCGGGCTACATGCTGCGCGGCATGGAGAACTACCAGGTCACCCAGTACCTGGACTACGTCAACATGATGACCTACGACCTGCACGGCGCCTGGAACAACTTCGTCGGCCCCAACGCGGCGCTCTACGACGACGGCAAGGACGCCGAGCTGCAGTTCTGGCAGTACTACAGCACCGCGCAGTACGGCGGCCTCGGCTACCTCAACAGCGACTGGGCCTACCACTACTTCCGCGGCGCCATGGGCGCGGGCCGGATCAACCTCGGCATCCCCTACTACACCCGGGGCTGGCAGGGCGTGACCGGCGGTACCAACGGCCTGTGGGGTTCGGCGCCGCTGCCGGACCAGACCAAGTGCCCACCGGGCACCGGCGGCACGGTCGGCTCCAAGGTCAACTGCGGCAACGGCGCGGTCGGCGCGGACAACCTCTGGCACGACCTGGACGTCGGCGGCGGAGAGGTCCCGGCGGGCTCCAACCCGCTCTGGCACGCCAAGAACCTGCAGGACGGCAAGATCGGCAGCTACGCCACCGCCTACGGGCTCGACCCGGTCAACAAGCCGCAGGACCGGGTGACCGGCACCTACGCCCGCAACTACGACTCGACCCTGGTCGCGCCGTGGCTGTGGAACGCCACCAAGAAGGTCTTCCTGTCCACTGAGGACGAGCAGTCCGCGGCGGTCAAGGCCCAGTACGTGGCTGACAAGGGCCTGGGCGGGGTGATGATCTGGGAGCTGGCGGGCGACTACGCCTACGACCAGACCAAGGGCGAGTACTTCATGGGCTCGACGCTGACGAACCTGTTCTACGACAAGTTCAAGGCGGCCGCGCCCTACGGCAACACCAAGGCCAAGATCGCCATGCCCGCCGACTCCCTGGACGTCAAGGTGTCCCTGGGCGGCTTCCCGGTCGGCGACGCGAACTACCCGATCACCCCGAAGGCCAAGATCACCAACTCGTCCACGCAGACCCTGCCGGGCGGCACGGAGATCCAGTTCGACTACGGCACCTCGGCGCCGCCCACCATCGGGCAGCAGTCCGGCTGGGCGCTCTCGGTGGTCTCCACCGGGCACACCGGCACCAACATCGGTGGCCTGAAGGGCGACCTGCACCGGTTCTCCATCAAGCTGCCCGGGTACCAGACGCTCGCGCCGGGCGCGAGCGCCGACGTGCAGCTGTCCTACTACCTGCCGGTGGCGCAGCTGTCGAACATCACGATCACCTTCGGCGGCAAGTCGTACACGGCCACGCAGGAGTACCTGCGCGGCAGCGGCGGCACCACACCGACGTCGACGACGGTCCCGACGAGCAGCTCGACCACCACCACGGTGCCGACCTCGACCACGACCACGCCGACGTCGAGCACCACGACCACCACCACGACAACGACGACCCCGACCACCACGACCAGGCCGCCCACGTGCACCGCGGCGGCCTGGGACGCGGCGAAGGTCTACGCCACCGTCCAGACGGTGTCGTACAACGGTCGCCAGTACAAGAACAAGTGGTGGACCCAGGGCGACCGCCCGGACCTGAGCGGTCAGTGGGGGGTGTGGCAGGACCTCGGCCCCTGCTGAGGTCCACGTGAGACCCCGCGGGACGGCCGCCGGTGTACCCGGCCCGGTGGTCGCCCCGCGGTCCAACCAGGCCGGGCCCGGGACTGCGAAGTCCCGGGCCCGGCCGTTTTCGTGGTGACGCACCCCGGTGACCCCCGGGTGATGCGCGCCCGGCTGGACAGCCGAACACCCGCTGTGCACCCTGGCCCGGAGCCCGGAGCCCGGAGCCCGGAGCCCGGAGCCCGGAGCCCGGAGCCCGGAGCCCGGAGCCCGGAGCCCGGAGCCCGGAGCCCGGAGCCCGCCAGCCCGCCAGCCCGCCAGCCCGCCAGCCCGCCAGCCCGCCAGCCCGCCAGCCCGCCAGCCCGCCAGCCCGCCAGCCCGCCAGCCCGCCAGCCCGCCAGCCCGCCAGCCCGCCAGCCCGCCG
>NZ_BSTR01000061.1:33965-43790 GCF_030269645.1 Actinokineospora sp. NBRC 105648
AGCCCGCCAGCCCGCCAGCCCGCCAGCCCGCCAGCCCGCCAGCCCGCCAGCCCGCCAGCCCGCCAGCCCGCCAGCCCGCCAGCCCGCCAGCCCGCCAGCCCGCCAGCCCGCCAGCCCGCCAGCCCGCAGTGGTCTTCTCAGCCGACCTTGGGGATGGCCGCGTTCGGGTCCACGCCCTGGAAGGCCAGGCCGATCACGAAGCCGGCCACCTCCTCCAGCTGGCGCACCCGCTCCAGCGAACCGAGCACCGCGGGCCGCGCGCCCACATCCGCCACCAGTCCGCCCACCACCGCCAGCGCCCGCTCGTCGTCCCCGCACATCGCCACCACGACCGGCTCCTCCTGCTTCACCCACTGCGCCGCCGGGAACAGGTGGAACGCCTTCACCACGTGCGCACCCGGTGCCAGCTCAGCGATCCGGCGCGCGGCCGAGTCCGCGGGAAGCAGCACGCCCTCGCCGTGCCGCACGGCGTTCGTCGGGTCGATCAGGGGTGTGCCGACCAGGACGTCCGCCGTGTCCGCCAGCACCTCCGTCACTGCCTCCCACGGCACCGCCAGCAGGACCGCGTCCCGTCCGGTCGCCGCCTCGCGCAGCGTGCCCGCGGTGGCCCCGATCTGCTCGGCCACCGCCGCGGCCTTCTCCGGTGAGCGGCCGCCGACCACCACCTCGTGCCCCGCCCGCGTCCACCCCTCGCCCAGCGCCGCCGCCACGTTGCCCGTCCCCAGGATCCCGATGCGCATCTGTTCCTCCAGCTGTTCCGCTTCGTCGAGCGCCCACGGTAGGCAGGCCGATACGCACCGATCGGTAGGCGAGGACGGGCCACAATGGGCCCATGCGTGGCGATTGCGAGGACCTGGTGGCCGACTGCCGCCTGCGCGCGGCGACCGACCTGTTCGCGCACCGCTGGGACCCGGTGGTCCTCGCGGCGCTGCGGCTCGGCCCGCGCCGCCGCGGCGAGCTGCGGGTGGCCATCGGCGGTCTCAGCGACAAGGTGCTCACCGAGACCCTGCGCAGGTTGCGCGCCAACGGGTTGATCGAGCGCCAGGCCTACCCGCAGGCCCCTCCGCGCGTGGAGTACCGGCTGACGGCCTTGGGGGAGAGCCTGGCCGCCGGTCCGCTGCGCGCGCTGGCTGACTGGGTCACCGAGCACGGCGACGACCTGCTGGCCGCCCAGGAGGCCGCCGAACGCGTCGCGGAGTAGCCGGACTCGGTGTCCGGTGCGTCCGGTTTGAAGTGGTAAATCCTCACTTGGTCTCCGCCACACGCGGCCCGACCTGCGGTGATCCAGATGCAGACATAGTGATAGCATCACGTTATGCGGTCGGCTTATATCCCGCTGTGACCCCGCTTACTTAGACTCCGTATGCCGGTGCTCGTGAGGGCACTTTCCCTGCATATCAAGGAGTTCTCATGTCCCTGCGCGGATACACGCGCGTCCTGACCGCGACGGCGGCCCTGGTGCTGGGCCTGGTGGGCATGTCCGCCACCACCGCCTCCGCCGCGCCCGCCCAGCAAGCGGCCCCCGCCGCGGCCCGGACGGTCTACTACAGCGCCTCCTCCTACAGCTCCCAGGCCGACCAGGCAGCCCAGATCTGGAACTCGCGGGTGCCCAACCTGCGCCTGGTCCGCGGCGGCAGCGCCACCATCCGGATCTCCGCCACCACCGGCGGCGGCTCCCGCGCATACCCCTGCGGCCTCGGCTGCGCGACGATCTACATCGACACCCGCGACGTCGCCGCGGGCAACGACGCGCTGCGCATCGTGGCGCACGAGATGGGCCACGGCCTCGGCCTGCCCGACAACTACAACGGCGTCTGCTCGTACCTGATGTCCGGTGGCAGCGCGGGCACCTCGTGCCGCAACCCCTACCCGAACTCGGGTGAGTCCAGCCGCGTCAACCAGCTGTTCGCCGGTGGCCGGGTGGCCATGTCGGTCGGCAGCTCCCAGGTCTACGCGCCGTAAGTCCCGACGGCGCTTTCGTTGTCCCGCAGGAGGTCCCCGGCGCTCCACCGCCGGGGACCACTTGCTTTCCGGGGTCAGGGCCGGGCGATGAAGTACTGCACCGCGGTGCCGGAGGTGACGCAGCCGTTGGCCTGCCGGGTGCCGATGTAGGTCCAGCCGGGCGGGACGGTGCAGGCCCACATCCGGTCCTGCGGTGTCTTGATGAAGTACTCGGGCGCGCTGCCGCTGGTGGCGCACGTGGTGCTCAGCGCGACCGACAGGTAGGTGAAACCGGGCGGCAGCGTGCAAGTGCGCATCGAGTCCTGCGGGACCCGGATGAAGTACTGCGGCCCGACACCGCTCGTGACGCAGCTGGTCGTGCTTTTCACCGACAGGTAGCTGAAGCCCGGCGGCACGGTGCAGGTGTACATGGCGTCCTGCGGCACGCGCAGGAAGTACTGCGGCGCGACTCCGGTGAGGCTGCACGCCGACGCGCTCTGCACGGTGATGTAGGTGAAGCCGGACGGCACCGAACAGGCCCGGCTCGCGTCGGTTGGGGTGTCGACGTAGTACTGCGGTGTGCACGAGCTGCTGCTGCGAACGGCGGTGTAGGTCTGGCCCGGAGGCACCGTGCACGCCCATCCGGACGCGGCGGGTGCCGCTGTCGCGGTCGGGCCGAACAGTGCCGTGGCCGCCAAGGCCAGGCCCAACGCGATCCGAAGGACTCCGCTGATTGCCAAGTGTCCCAACCCCTCTCGGTTCGATTGTCTGGTGTGGACGGTCAGGCCAGGTGGTAGAGCGGGCCCTGCCCACCACTGGAGCAGTACGCGACGGAGATGACCTGGTCCCACGAGTAACCCGGCGGCACCGAGCACGCCCACAGCCCGCGCGACGGTGTGCGGAGGTGGTAGGCGGGTCCGGTGCCGGAGGTGGAGCAGTAGCTCACGGTGATCACCTGGTCGTAGGTGTGCGTCCCCGGGACGTCGCACACCCAGAGCCCGTCGGACGGGGTGCGCAGGTGGTGGGCGGGCCCGGTGCCCGAGGTCGTGCAGTAGCTCACCGAGATCACGTGGTCGGAGCTGTAGCCCGACGGCACGACGCACCCCCAGAGCCCGTCGCTGGGCGGGGTGGTGTCGTAGAGCGGGGCCCAGCCGCTGGTCGAGCAGTACTTCACCGAGATCACGCTGGTGTAGGTCTGGCCCGCCGGGACCGAGCACGCCCAGGTCCCGGAGGTCGCCGCCGTCGCGGGCTGACCGGGCGCGACGAGCGCGCCGACGAGGACGGCCGATCCCGCGAGCACGCGGAGGAAGTGGTTGAGCCGCAAGCGATTCACCCCTGTGGTTGCCGGTGCGGTCCGCCGCCGGACCGCGCACCAGTGCACCAGCCGGAACGGGTGGTGATCATCGACCGTCGGAGTGACCACCGACTGGCTGATCCCCGCTGCCCGACCCGGCGTCCGCGCGGTCGGCCAGGTGGCAGATCCGGCGCTGATCGCTCGCGCGGGGGGCCCGCGGCGGGTTCAGCCCTGCTGCTTCACCCCGGCCTTGGCCCGCTCGGCCACCAGCTTGCTGTTGGCCCGGAAGTACTCGTGCCGCTCGACGGCCTCGCCGACGTACCGGCCGACCTGCTCGTCGTCGATCTCCGCGCCGCGGGGGAAGTCCCAGGTCATCAGGGTGGCGGTGCCCGGGCGCAGCACGCCGAGCGGGTCGGGCAGCAGCACGCCGTAGAGGAAGCGCAGGCATGTGCCGCGCTTGGTGACGTTCATGCCGCAGACCCAGTGCCGCCAGCCGCCGTCGGGCAGGGCGTACATCAGCAGGCCGTACTTGACGGCGACCTCGAACCCCGGGTACGCCCGCCGGACGGCGGCGTCGAGGGCGGCCAGGGACGCGGCATCGGTCTCGTCGTGCCGGGCGAGGTAGCTCTCCAGCGGGTCCATCGGGCCATTGTCCACCAGGGACGCGCCCGTGTCGTGACCTGCGCCGTCGGGGATCGATGCGAACATGTGTTCGTGTCGACCCCCATCCTGCACGCCGACCTGGACGCGTTCTACGCCTCGGTCGAGCAGCGCGACGACCCCCGGCTGCGCGGCCGACCGGTCATCGTCGGTGGGGGAGTGGTGCTGGCCGCGAGCTACGAGGCCAAGGCCAGGGGCGTGCGCACCGCGATGAACGGCAGGCAGGCCCGCCACCTGTGCCCGGACGCGGTGGTGGTGCAGCCGCGGATGTCGGCGTACTCGGCGGCGTCGAAGGCGGTGTTCGAGGTCTTCCGGGACACCACCCCGCTGGTCGAGGGCCTGTCCATCGACGAGGCGTTCCTGGACGTGGGCGGCCTGCGCAAGATCGCGGGCACCCCAGAGCAGATCGCCACCCGCTTGCGCCAGGCCGTCGCCACCCGAGTGGGCCTACCGATCACGGTGGGTGTCGCGCGCACCAAGTTCCTCGCCAAGGTCGCCAGCGCCGTGGCCAAGCCGGACGGCCTGCTCGTCGTCCCGGCCGGCGGCGAGCTGGCGTTCCTGCACCCGCTCCCGGTCGAACGGCTGTGGGGCGTGGGCAAGGTGACCTCGGCGAAGCTGCGCGAACACGGCATCGGCACGGTGGGCCAGGTGGCGGAGTACGGCGTGGAGGAGCTGGTCGCCATGCTCGGCCGGGCGTCCGGCCGCCACCTGCACGCCCTGGCCCACAACCGCGACCCCCGCCCAGTCCAGACGGGCCGCCGCCGCCGGTCCATCGGTGCCCAACGCGCGCTCGGCTCCCGGGTCCGAACACCCGAGGAACTCGACGCCATGATCGCTGGCCTGGTCGACCGCCTCGCCCGACGCCTGCGCGGCGCAGAACGAGCCTGCCGCACAGTGACGCTCCGGTTGCGCTTCCGGGACTTCACGCGAGCGACCCGAGGCCACACGCTGCCACGAGCCACCGTCAGCACAGACCTGATCCTGTCCACCGCCCGCCGCCTACTGGTCGCGGCCGGTCCCATGATCGCCGAACGCGGCATCACCCTGATCGGGCTGGCCCTGTCGAACCTCGATGACGAGGCCCTGCAACTGGAGCTCCCGTTCACCGACGCCACCGCCCTCGACACGACCCTCGACGACCTCCGCCACCGCTTCGGCGCGACAGCGGTCACCCGAGGCACGTTGCTCGGTCAGGCTCCGGGCATCGAGATGCCACTACTGCCGGACTAGCGCATCCCCCGCGATCTCCCGCAAGAGGCCCCGGCTGCGCTCCTCGCTCAACGCGATCCCCATCAATTCCCTGGCCAGGGCTGCGTAGGCGTCGACAGATTCTTTGTCGTGCAGGAATAGCGTCGATCTCGGTTGGTCGACCTGAACAGTCCGACCAAGATCTGGTACGTCGAGGATCCGAAACGGGCCCTCCCAACCAAACGCCAGCGCTTCAGGCACGACCCGGATGGCCACCCGCTGGGCCAGTGCGGCGAGGTGGCGGGCTTGGCCGCGCATGATCGAGGGCATCGGCCCGGGATGGGTCAACGCCCGCTCCCCGACCAGGAACACACACTGCGGCGGCCGAAACCGGTTGAACAATCCCGGAGTGGCACCCTCGGCCACCGGCAGCGCCTGCCCGTACCGTGCAGTCCGCAGCAACGCTGGCACCACGTTCGGTGAGTAACACAGGATCGCGCGCGCCTGATCCTCAAGTACACCCGACACGCGGAAACTCAGGGAGCTGTCTTCAAAGCCCGGCCACCACCGATGCTGGTCCGCCCGCGCCGCAAGGGAACGGAACCGCTCGCGCTCGCGCGCTGTCTTCACCCCGCACACCCACAACACCAACAACAACTCGGCCTCGGTCACCACCCGCAACCCGGAAAGCAACCGCGACAACTTCGACGCATCCCACCCCAACTCCTGCGCCAACCCCCGCTGCGAAAACCCGGCGGCCCGATGCACACGACGCAACTCGATCCCCAGGACCCAACCTCCCAGCCTGGTCGACATCAGCTCGCCACCTCCTGCAGCCAAGCCAGTGCCCGCGCGCCCATCCAGATCACATCCCGCAACCCGACCAGATCCTGTTCATCGGGATACGCCACCACCTGCACCGGGGTCCCATCGCGGAACTCTCCGTGAATCTCGACCCGCGGCCCATCGGAATCGCTCTCCCCGAGCAACATCGGTGCGGCATTGCTCAACGTGTCGTGCCAGGTCACCAACACCGCAGCCATCGCTGACAAGGGCGTGGCAGACACCCCGATCTCCACCCGATCCGCCCTGCCCGCCACCAACGAGACACCCATGCACGTCGGAACAGGCAACGAGTGCACCGCCAGATGACGCCCCGCCACAGCGGCCAACCGCGACAACTCCGCCACAGCCACCCCAACCCCACCCGTCGAGCCCATCACCGACCACCCGCCACGCGCTGGCACAACCGCCCCCACCACGACCGCCGCCGTTGCCGAGGCACCGTCCCCCGAACCCGTGCCACACACCCCGCGCACAACGGATGCGATGGCTCGAACAACGACTCCGGCAACAACCCACCCGCGCCACAGACCGCCGAATACACCCCACCCAACCCGCCGGTCGCCACCAACGACTCGGCCACCAGGTGGTCCCGACCGTCAGTGAACGTCATCGGCAAAACCGCCCAATCGTTCGCTTGTGGGTTCCACACCGCGCTCTCTGCCGCGTTGCCGATTTCGGTTGCTTGGCGACGCTGGCCTCTTCGTGTCGACATTCCGACGTGCTCCGATCGTGAGTGATCACTCGACCGCACCGGCAGTGGCGTGGTGCCCGTTACGGGACCCAGAGTGACCGATGGGTAGCCGATCAAGGGCGCGGTGTTCGAAGTTCGAACTGCTTTCCGTATCCTGTCGCCATGGGACAGGTGGTGCCGCCCGACTTCTGGTATCAACCGAGCGTGGTCCGACACCTGGGGTGTCTGGACCTTCCAGCGGTGCTCCGGAAGGTCGCCGCGGTGCCGGGCTGGTCGCAGGACGACCTCGCCCGACTGCTCGCTTACTCACGTCCGACGTTGAACAAGATCATCAATGGGGTCCGCCCACTGCGAGTCGACGAACTTTCCTCGATTGTGCATGCGCTGAAAATACCAGCCCATCTACTCGGATTTGCCGATGTCGGTGCGGTATCGCAAACGATAGAAGCGCGGCAAAGCTATTTTGTTGTGCGGCAAACCACTGTCAAGTGTGCGGCGATCGAACGAGAATACGGCGGCAATGCCGTTGCTTCATATCTCGTGCGCGAAGTGGACAAGTGGGCTCCGGTGGTTCGGGATTCGACCAGCCGTCCCTTGATTGCTTCTTTCGGTGAACTCTGTGCGCTTACCGGTTACGCGCATTACGACGCCCAGTGCCACGGGAAGGCCGGATATTACTACGACGTGGGATTGCAGGCCGCGCATGAGAGCGGTGACCGGAATCTGGCCAGTCAGGTTCGTGCACTGATGAGTATGAAGGCGACCTGGCTCTACCGGCCCGGCGAGGGTGCCGCGCACTGCCTGGCAGCACTGGAGGCCGCGCGTGCTCGTCGGGACATGGTCACCTCCATGTTGTTGGGGCGCCAGGCCCGATCGGAGTCCCCGTGCGGCGATCGTCGAACTGTGCACCGGCTGCTGGCTGAGTGCAAGGAGATCGCGGCGGCGTCCGCTCCACTGGACACGCCAGTCGCCTACTGGACGAGTCTGGAGGTTTTCGGTAATGCAGGCATCGCCTACAAAGACATCGGAGAATTCGCGTTGGCCGAGGAAAATCTAGCCCGGGCCATATCGTTGGCAGGTAAGAGCAACTCGCGCGACATCACCCTCTATCTCGGGATGATGTCGCGCCTGCTGCTCAAGCAAGATCGAATCGAAGAAGCGATCGAGGTCGTCGACCGTATACTCGCGAGTCGTGTCCTTTCCGGGCGGGCCACCAAACAATTGGCCTTGTTCGTAGCGAAGACAGAGCACCTGTACGGCTCGCGGCTCCGGGAGGTCAGGGCCCGTATTCGTCAGGTGCTGGCAATGAGTCGGACTGCTGAGAACCATGCCAGTTCGCAATGAGTGTCACCCTCGGTTCTGGTGGTGCCACTCGGTGTACTGTGCCGACTTGATTTGGCTGCGTTCGTTGATCGCCTGTGCGGCCAGACCGTTGGCCGCGATGAAGAAGTCGAGCGCCGCGCGCAGGTCTCCGATTTCCTCGGTGAGTCGGTCGACGAGGTTGCTCCCGTCCCAATGTGCCGTTCGGCCGCCCGCGCCGATCAACTTGCCCAGGACCTGTATCAACTCGCCCGCCTCCTCGATGACGCGGCTCGTCCCCGGCCACTGGTCACTTCCGATGCTGTAGGGACCGTCGTGCGCGTCTGTCGCCACCGTGACAACTCCTCTTCTTGGCCATTCACCACTATGCACCAGTTCCGCACCCGCGCCGCCTCCAACACGGTGGATTCGCCTGGGAGTCACCGGTGGTGGCACACAGGCGGCGGGCCTTCGCCAGTTCACCATCTCCGCACCTGCCGACGGTGGCTGATCAGTGCGACACTCACGAGGTCGTAGGCGCGAGCCAGGGGGAGTGGTCGTGGTCGGTGATCTGCCGGTGTGGGCGCTCCGCATCCGTGCCCTGCGTGAAGCGCGGGGTTGGACGCAGGTCGAGGCGGTCAAGCGCCTGCGCGCCCAGGCAGATGGTCGACTCCCCGATCCCGAGCACCTCGTGCGGCGGTGGAAGGCGTGGGAGTCAGCCGAGAACAAGCCGGGCAGGCATTATGCCCCGCTCGTGGCGGCCGTGTTGGGCACTGTCACCGGCTCGCTGTTCGCACCGGAACGGTCTCCGGAACTGTTGGGCGCCAACGGAATGGACACGTTGGAGATCGTCTCCCGACTGCGGGCCTCCGATGTGGACGATGCCACCCTGCACGCGCTGCGGATCACCGTGGACAAGCTGTGCTCGGACTACGCCCACGGCGACCCCGGGGTCCTGCTCACCGAGGGACGGCAGTGGCTCGGGCGGATCGTCGAGATGCAGCAGCGGCGCCTCGGGTTCCGGCAGCGGCGTGAGTCGCTGGAACTGGCAGGCTGGCTGGCCCTGTTGGTCGGCTGCGTGGAGTACGACCGAGGCGACCGCCGAGCCGCCGAGGCGACCCGCCGGGCCGCGATGGGTATCGGCGACGAGATCGACCACGGTGGGATCCGCGGTTGGGCCCACGAGATGCGCGCCTGGTTCGCCCTCACCACCGGTGACTACCAGGGGACCATCGCCGCCGCCCAATCGGGGCAGCAGGTCGCGGGCGAGCACTCGGTCAGCGTGCAGCTCCTCGCCCAGGAAGCCAGGGCGTGGGCGCGAATCGGTCGTCCACGCGAGATGCGCTCGGCGCTCGAGCGCGGCCGCGAGCTGCTGGAATCCCTGCCCTACCCGGACAACATCGACAACCACTTCGTCGTCGACCCGGCCAAGTACGACTTCTACGTCATGCACTGCCACCGCCACGTCGGCGACGACCGCCTCGCCCGCACCCTCGCCGACGACGTCATCCGGGCCGGAACCGACCCCGGCGGCCGCGAACGCGCGCCCATGCGCATCGCCGAGGCGCGCATCACCCTGGCCGTCGCCGCAGCCCGCGAAGGCGACCTTGACGCGGCCGTCGGCTACGGCCACCAAGCCCTCGCAGGCGACCGGCAGTCACTTCCCTCACTCGCCGCCAGCTCCCAAGACCTCGCCACTGCCCTCACGCCCCACTCGAACCAGCCTGAGATACGCGACTACCTGGCGCGGTTGAGCGGCATCAACCAAACAGGATGACGGACGGGACTGCCCCGGGTTCGGTTGACACTCGGGGTTGATGGTTCTCAAGCCGCCTGAGCGGCCTTGTAGATGGTCTCAAACTCGACTGGGGTGAGTCGCCCGAGGCTCCGTTGTCGGCGTCGTCGG
>NZ_BSTR01000062.1 GCF_030269645.1 Actinokineospora sp. NBRC 105648
CCGCGTGGGGAAAAAGCGTGGGGAGAAGGGCATCCCCACCACAGGTCAAGTTTAGCGGTCGCCTCCCCCCACACGAAGGCAGTCCACCCAATCGAGCACAAACGTAACGGGCATTGCGTACCAGCGGGCTCAGCTATTAAAGATCAAGGGATTTAGGGATGGAGATTATGGGCTGGGATAGGGCGTGCGGCCAGGTTCGGTCGGGTGAGGCCGGGTCGGGTGGGTTCGGGTCGGGTGGGTTCGGGTCGGGTCGGGTGGGGTCGGGGGCTCGTACTTTGGGCTGATCCGGGCGGGTGTTGAGCGCTATACCATCGGCTCGTGCCCGGTCTTCCGCGTTCCCTGTGGGACGAACCTCGACCGCCGCGTCCGCCGGGGCGGGTGTGGCGGGACTGGGTGTTGGTGGGGCTGTTGGTGCCGCTCGCGGTGCTCGAGGGTCTGCTGCGTCCGGAGTTGCCGTGGCGGGTGGTGTCGACGGTCGTGGTCGCCGGGCTGGTGCCGACCTTGCTCTGGCGTCGGACCATGCCCCTGGCCATGGTGGGTGTGGCCTTCGGCGGTACGGCGCTGTTGGCGTTGGCCGGTGTGCTCCCGCAGCTCTACACCACGGCGTTCCTGCTGGTCCTGCCTTACGCCCTGCTGCGGTGGGGGTCCGGGCGGGAGGTGGTGTTCGGGTTGGCGGTGCTGGTGGTCAAGGTCGGTGTCACAACCGCCGTTGGCGATGACAGCCTCGGTGCGGTGGTGGGTGGGGCGGCGGTCGTCCTCACCGCGATCGCGCTGGGTGCGGCGGCGCGGTATCGGGCCGGGGCTCGGTCGCGGGAGGTCGACCAGGTCAAGTCGCGGGAACGGGAGCGGTTGGCACGCGATCTGCACGACACGGTCGCCCATCACGTCTCAGCGATCGCGATCCGGGCCCAGGCCGGGTTGGCCACGGCGCCCACCAAGCCCGCGGCGGCCGCCGACGCGTTGCGGGTGATCGAGGGGGAGGCGTCGCGGGCGCTGGCCGAGATGCGGGCCATGGTCCGGGTGCTGCGTCGGGACGAGCCAGGTACGCGCGCGCCGGAGCCGGGGATCGCCGATGTCGAGCGGCTGGCCAGCCGGGGAAAGCCGGTCGTGGAGGTGGGGATCGTCGGTGCGGTCGGCGAACTGTCCCCCGCCATCGGCAGCGCGGTCTTCCGGCTTGCGCAGGAGTCGGTGACCAATGCGCGCAAGCACGCGCGGCATGCGACGAGGGTTGAGGTGCGGGTCACCGCTGATGACGAGTCGGTGCACCTGCGGGTGAGCGACGACGGTGACGGTGGCCCGGCCGGGGCGGGCGGATACGGCCTGATCGGCATGGTGGAGCGGGTCGGTCTGCTCGGTGGCACCTGCGTCGCGGGTCCCGACGCCGGTCGCGGCTGGACCGTGTCGGCCACGCTCCCCCGGGGCGGCGCGTGACGGGCCGCGTCCCCGGCGCCGGGCGGGGGCGGGCGGCGTGAGCATCCGGGTGGTGGTCGCCGACGACCAGGAGATCGTGCGCACCGGCCTGGCGATGATCCTCGACGCCCAGCCGGGGATCGAGGTGGTCGGCCAGGCCGCCGACGGGCGGGCGGCGGTGGCGCTGGCCCGGGAGCTGCGCCCGGACGTGTGCCTGTTCGACATCCGGATGCCCGAGCTGGACGGCATCGAGGCGACCCGGTTGCTGGCCGGGCCCGACGTCGCCGATCCGCCGGCCGTCGTGGTGATCACCACCTTCGACCTGGACGAGTACGTCTACGCGGCACTGCGGGCCGGGGCCCGGGGGTTCCTGGTCAAGGACGCGGGCGCCGGGCTGCTCACCCAGGCCGTGCACGCCGCCGCCAACGGGGACGCGCTCATCGCGCCGAGCATCACCGCGCGGCTGTTGCGGGCGTTCGCCGTCGGTGGTCCCACGGCCGCGCCGCGGCAGCCGGTGGAACCGCTCACCGAGCGGGAGGAGCAGGTGCTCCGCACTGTCGCGAGTGGACGGACGAACAACGAGATCGCCGACGAGCTGCACATCACGCTCAGCACGGTCAAGTCGCACGTGGCCAGCCTGATGGCCAAGATCGGCGCGCGGAACCGGGTCGAGGTCGCCATCTGGGCCTACGAGACCGAGCGGACCGGCGGACCGGGTCGGATCCCGCCGGACGGCGCCGATCGCAGGCGGCCGAAAGTATGACGCGACCGGGGGCCGATCTCCTGATGACCCGCCCCCCGGCGGGCGACACGATTGCCCGGTGCCCACGAGATCCCGCGAGACGCCCGCCTGGCGCCTGCCCACCGCCCTGATCGTGCTCAGCCTGGTCCCGGTGGTCGCGGGGGTCAGCCGCCTCACCAAGGTGGCCACGGCGGAACTCGGCGAGGGCAACGCCCGCTTCGCCGCCTCTCCCGTGCCGATCGTTCTGCACATCGTCGGCGCTGTCGCGTTCTGCGTCCTCGGCGCTTTCCAGTTCCCCCAACGCATCCGCCGCACCCACCCGCGCTGGCACCGCCTGGCGGGCCGCGCGTTGATCCCGTGTGGACTGATCGCGGCCCTCACCGGCGTGTGGATGACCCTGTACTACCCCCACCCGGTCGGTGACGGCCCGTTGCTCCTGGGGTTCCGCCTCGTCTTCGGCACCGCGATGGCCGTCGCCCTGACCCTGGGCTACCTGACGGTCCGGCGGCGCGACTTCCGCGCCCACCGCGCCTGGATGATCCGCGGCTACGCGATCGGGCAGGGCGCGGGCACGCAGGTGCTGACCGGTCTCCCGTGGGCCATCGCCTTCGGCCAACCCGACGAACTCACCCGCGCCCTGCTCCTGGGCGCGAGCTGGGTCGTCAACATCGCGGTCGCCGAGTGGGTCATCCGCAGGTCACCGAGACCAGCGGCACGACCCGTGCTGGGGTGACGAGCAGGCACCGCTCAGAACGCGGCGATGGTGTCGGGGGCGCGCTCGGCGCGGGTGAGGGCGCGCAACAGGGCGGTGGCGCCGTGCCTGCGGAGCGACAGTCGGGTCAGGAGGGCCAGGACTGGGTCGACGACCTCGGGGGCAAAGGTCGGGGTGGGCACGCCGACGCTGACCGCGAGGTCGTCGGAGTGGACGGTGAGCTCCATCAACCGGGTCATCAAGAAGTCGTCCAGCGACAGCGCGTACGGGCCCCAGGTCGGCATCCGGACCGAGCGCGCGGTCCCGAGCGCGGCAGGCAACTCGGCCAGGGCGGCGTCGACCCGGGCCAGCAGCTCCTCCGGCCCACCCGCGGCATCGCGCTCACCGGCGGCGAGGATGCCCTGGTTGGACTGGTCGTCGAGGGTGGCGTTGATCCAGCGGGCCCGGTTGAAGTGCTCCAACAGCGGCACGACCTCCTCATCGGGCTCCGGCTCGGCCAGCACCCGCGCGGTGAGGTGGACCTGCTGAGCCAGGTGCGCGGCCAGCCCACCGACGGTGAAGCCACTCAACGCACTCGCCCCAGCCCACGCGGCGGCCACGGCAGGCGCACGCAGCAACTCGGTGGCGGTGCGAGCAGTCGCCAGGAAGTCCTCGGCCGTGCCCATGCTCTCCTCCAGTGATCAACCCCAGTGATCCGGCCACGGCCAGACTATTGCCCGCGGCCGGCAGGTAACCCCCGATGTCAACTCTTCCAGGTGGGGACGACAGAACTCGGCGGCTCGGCTGCAGTTGTCCACAGGTGGCGCACGGGAGCAACACAGCCGGGCAGAGCCGACGAGGGACAGCCAGCCAAGACAGGACCAGACCGACCGGACCAACCAGCTCGGCTGGATTCGACCAGCACGGCGACGTCCGCTCGCCCAGCCTCAACTAGACTCGACCAACACGCCGGGTTGACCAGTCCACCCCGACCGACCCGGCTCGACCGGGCGTGGACAGCCCGGCCACGTCAGTCAGCGACCCAGCACAGCCGGCTCAACTCGATCCAACCAACCCGCCGAGTTGACCAGCCGACCCGGCTCGACCGGGCGCGGACTGCCCGGCCACGTCAGTCAGCGACCCGGCGGGCTTGCCGGTTCCACCGGCCGTCCAGTTCGACTCGGCCAACTCGATCATCTGGAGCCGGCTGGCCTGGAGAGCCGCGTGGACCCGGTCAGGGCAGCAGGTGGGCGTAGCTGGACGGGTTCAGACGCAGGAACTCCGCGAACGATTGCGCCGGGCGGCCGGTGAGCCGGGGCACCGTGTCCGACACCGTGCTCAGTTCGCCGGTGGCGATCGCCGTGTACGACGTCACCCAGCCTGCGACCTCGAAGGCTGGGGCGCCGTAGCCGGCGCGGGACTCGTAGGCCTCGGCCTCGGTCTCCTCCTGGTAGGCGACCGGGCGGCCGGTGACCCGGGTCAGTTCCTCGGCGGCCTCGGCCAGGGTGATGGCCTCGGGGCCGGTGACGTCGAGGACCTGCCCGTCGTGCGCGGGGTCGAGCAGCACGGCGGCGGCAACTGCGGCGACGTCGGCCGGGGTCACCGCGCTGACCCGGCCGTCGGCCGCGGGGCCGCGCAGGATGCCGTCGGCGCCGGTCATCGCGGGCAGGCCGGAGCTGTAGGTGCTGTCGCGCAGCGCTACGAACGGCACGCCCGTGGACCGCAGGTGCTGCTCGGTGTGCCAGTGGTCGCGGCCGAAGGTGAACGTGCAGTCGGCCGCCGCGCCGAGGAACGAGGTGTAGACGATCCGCTGGACGCCCGCGGCGACGGCGGCGTCGATGGCGGTGGTGTGCTCGTGGACGCGGTCCGCCGACTCGCGGGCCGAGACGAGCAGCAGCACGTCGGTGCCCGCCAGCGCCGTGCGCAGGCCCTCGGCGTCGGCGTACTCCGCGCCGCGCACCGCGGTGGCGTCGGGGAGGTCCGGCAGGGTGCTCGGGTCGCGGGCGACCAGTCGCTGGGTGGCGCCCGCGGCCGCCAGCAGCCGGGCGACCCGTCCGCCGATGTTGCCGCTGGCTCCGGTGACCGTGATGACGGGACTCATCGACTTCGCTCCTGACCTCCGGGCCGCACTTCCGACCCGGCAAGCATCCCCGATGGCCCCGCCGGGCGCACCCGCGGGGACCGTGCCGAGTGGACGGCCGGGGTCTCAGCCGAAGCGGCCGTTGACGTAGTCGGCGGTGCGCTGGTCGGCGGGCCGGTGGAAGATCTGCTCGGTCGAGCCGGACTCGACGATGTGGCCGGGGGTGCCCGCCTCGGCCAGGAAGAACGCGCAGTGCTGGGAGACCCGGGCCGCCTGCTGCATGTTGTGCGTCACGATCACGATGGTGACCTCGCGGCGCAGCTCGGCGATGGTCTCCTCGATCCGCCGGGTCGAGGTCGGGTCGAGCGCGGAGCACGGCTCGTCCATCAGCAGCACGTCCGGGCGCACCGCCAGCGACCGGGCGATGCACAGCCGCTGCTGCTGCCCGCCGGAGAGCGCGCCGCCGCGCGCCTTGAGCCGGTCCTTGACCTCGCGCCACAGCCCGGCCTTGCCCAGGCACTGCTCGACGATGTCGTCGCGGTCGCCGCGCGGCACCCGGGCGCCGACGAGCTTGAGGCCGGCGAGCACGTTGTCCGCGATGGACATCGCCGGGAACGGGTTGGGCTTCTGGAACACCATCCCGATCCGCTTGCGGGTGGCGGTGATCTTCTCCCCGGCCGCGTAGATGTCCAGGCCGTCCAGCAGCACCTCGCCCGCCAGCGCCGCGGACGGCACGAGCTCGTGCATCCGGTTCAGCGTGCGCAGGAACGTCGACTTGCCACACCCGGACGGCCCGATCAGCGCGGTGACGGTGCCCGCACGCATCTCCAGCGACACCCGCTCGAGCACCTTGTGGCTGCCGAACCACGCCGACACCCGCCGCGCGGCCAACGTCGAACCACCCGGCGCGCGCTCGGCGACCAGGGTCGCGGTGGCCGGGTTTCCGTTGCCGGGGAACGATTCCGTGTGGGTGCTCACGCCGCGGATGCTAGGACCACCGGGGAACCGGGAGGTGAATGGCCGGTTCACCCAGCATGACGGCGATTTTCCGGCAGCAGTTGGGTGCTAGTTCACCGGCTGGGCGCACGATCTTGACCGGCCGGCAGTAGAGCGCCGACATCTGTTGTCGGCAAGGTGAAGGAGCCTCATTCGGGGCAGAGAACGTTGAAGGACAAGGAGAATCTCTCGATGCGCTCCACCTTCCGCAAGGGCCTGCTGGCGTCTGTCACCGCGCTCGCGGTGTCCGCCCTGCTCGCCACCTCCACCGCCGCCGCCGACCCGGGCTTCGTCCCCGACGCCGACGACGCGGTCGGCACCGGCTCGGACACCACCGAGCTCGTGCTCAACGCGCTGGCGACCTCCTACAACGCGACCTCGCCGACCGTGCGGCTCGCGTCGTGGGACGCCCCCACCCTGGGGCAGCCCAACCCGCCGATCGTGCTGCGTTCGGGCACCACCGCGATCCCGCGGCCGAACGGCTCGGGCGCGGGCATCACCGAGCTCAAGCGCTCGGGCACCCCGACCAACTTCGCGCGGTCCTCCCGGGCTCGCCAGGCCACCGACGGCGCGACCGTGATCTTCCTGCCGTTCGCCAAGGACGTCATCAACTACGCGGTGGCCAACACCACCAACGCGGCGCTCAACCTGACCGCCGCGGAGCTCAAGACCATCTTCGAGTGCACCGCCACCACGTGGAGCGCCGTGCGCACGGGCCTGCCCGCCACGACCATCGCCCCCGTCCTGCCGCAGGCGGGTTCCGGCACCCGGACGACCTTCCTCGCCTCGATCGGCAACGCCGTTCCGGGTTCCTGCGTCGTCGAGGTCCAGGAGAACGACCCGACCCCGATCTCGGGCAACCCCAACCGGATCGGCCCGTTCTCCGCGGGTCGCTTCGCCGTGCTGCCCACCCCGAAGCCCATCCAGCTGAACACCGGGGGCTACAGCGGCCCGCGCAAGCTCTACAACGTCGTCATCGACACCAACGGTGGTGGCGTGCTCAACGGTGGCACCGCCGCCGCGCTGCAGCCGATCTTCGGCACCGGCAACCCGACCGCCGCGGGTGTGGGCGCGGGCTGGATCTGCGGTTCCGCCGCCACCTCGGTGATCTCCGGCCAGGGCTTCACCCAGCTGACCGCCGTCGAGAAGTGCGGCAAGGCGGAATAGTCCGACCCGCTTGAGCGGAAAGCCCGGAGGTGCGGTCGCGCCTCCGGGCTTTCCCTTGTCCAGCGGGCAGATCAGACCGCCGGGTTCAGCGTGGTCTTGACGTAGCCGTAGACGAAGCCCTGGGAGAACAGCTCGTCGAAGCCGAGGTTGCGGTTGAGCGCGTCGGCACCGGCCTGGGTCAGCACCAGCGGGGCACCGGCCGAGGTCGGGGCACCGAGGGTGAACAGGTCGATCCGGCGGGAGAGGTTCTCGTAGCCGGTGAGCACGCCGCGGTTCTTGTCGATGACCAGCGACCACCACACCTCGACGCCGTCCGGGGTGGTCAGCAGCAGCGCGCCGCGGTGCTCGACGGTGCCGTCGTTGGGGTTGCCCACGACGTCGAAGGTCTGGGTGGTCTGGCCGTTGACGGTCTGCACCCGACCGCCGATCACCAGGCTCTGGATGCCGAAGTAGCCCAGCGACTCGACCGCGGCGGGGTCGACCAGGATGTCGGATCTGCCGACCACCGGCTGCCCGAGGGCGAATGCCGCGGCGGGCACGGAGGGCGCCGGGGCAGCGGTCGCCGCGGTGCCGGCGCCGAACAGCAGACCGGTCGCGATCGCGACGACCGAGACCGCCTTGGCCACGGAGACCAAACGAGTGCGCATCTTCTTTCCTCCTCTGGCGGCACTGGGTTGTGCCGATGAGGATCTTGGCGTGCGGCCGCACCGGTGCGCGCGCCCGATCGCGACGTTGGCGAAGCAGACCACTGCGGGCAGCGGCTGGTTAACCGCGATCTTCCAAAGAGGACCGACGCCGGTCACCCGGCGCCGGTCCACTACTCCGCTTGCCTCACAACAGGTTGGGCAACAGGCGCAACCCGGTGTCGTAGACGTTCCACAGCACCGCCAGGGCCACCGGCAGTCCGATCAGCAGTGCCTGCGGCCGTCCCAGGGTGGCCCGCAGCCAGGCGATCCCCGCGAAGGTCAATGCCAACAAGGGCAGCCACAGGGTCAGCAGCAGCATCCCGGAGGTGTCCGAGCGCATCGCCTTCTCCGCGGGCGGCACGATCTGCGGGCGGCGCACCGGCGCGGGCTGGGCCTCGCCCTCGACGAGCGAGGCATCCACGTACACAGTGGACTCAGGTAGGAAGAGCCGCCCCTCGGCGGTGACCAGCGTGAGCCGGGAACCGCCGTCGGTCAACGGAGCCGGGACCGGGTCGCCGTCGCGCCGGATCCCGTCGACCAGGTAGGCGAACTCCCCCTGCCCGGTGACCACGCGGATCTCGTTGCCCGGGACCAGTTTCACCACATCGGCGAACGGGCCGCCGTACGCGGCGCGGCGGCCGTAGAGCAGCGACACGCCGAACTGGCCGGGCAGCGCGGTGTCCCGCCGGTGGCCGACCCCGGAGGTGAGGTCACCGGACGCGGTGCCCTCGACCACGACCTGGCGCAGGCCCAGCGCGGGCACGGTGAGCACCGCGACCGGTGTGCCGGGCTCGATCACCGGTAGCGGCCCGTGGTCGCTGAACGGGGCGGCCGTGCCCGCGGCCAACTGCTCGCGCAGCTGGTCGTAGAGCAGGGCCTGCTCGTGGTTGGCCTGCAGCGGCGTGAGGAACACCGTGAACGCGACGAACCCGAGCATCAGCACCGCGAAGATCGCCAGGGCGGAGATGAACGGGTTCAGCGGCCGCCGGGGTGGCGGCGGCTCCTCCGCGTCAGCACCGTCCTGCTCGTGGTACTCGCTGTCGCCCTCGTACTCGTCGTACCCGTCCGACTCCCCGTCGGCCACGTCGATCCAGTGTGGACCGTCACCGGCCTCGCGGTGCCGACCCGCCGAGGTGAGCGTCATCCGCCAACTCCCGAGCGCCTGCCCGGCATCCTGGACCACAGTCCGGTGAACAGCCGGTGCACCGGGTTGCCCGGTCGCGATCCCAGTGCCCAGAGCGGGACGACGATCGCGGCCAGCAGGCCGAGCGCGAGGATGATCGGCAGTCCCCACCGCAGGAAGCCGCTGCGGTCGGCCCTGGTGTCGACCGCGGCCCGCTTGGCCGCCTGGGCGGCGGGGTTCACGGGGACGTCCCCGGCGGACGGAGCAGGCGCGGGAGCGGGGGCCGCACCCGGGGCGGCGCCGGTTCCACCGGTCCCCGGGGTCCCCGCCGTGCCACCCGCGGCGGCCGCGCCACCGGGCCCGGTGCCGATGGCGGCCGGGTTCGTGAACGGGGCCGTCGGTACCTCGGCTTTCTGCGCCCGAACCGCGGCGGCGACCTGCGTGGTCTGCACGCGCAGCTCGTCGGGCAACGGGAGGTAGCCCTCGGGCAGGTTGCCGATGTCGGGGCCGGGGACCTGACCCGCCCCGGCGGCGTACTCCAGGACCTTGGCGTAGCGGCCGCCCACGTCCGCGGTCAGCCCGGAGGTCGCCACCGCCGCGTAGTCGATCTTGGTGCCGGGGTAGCCGTGCGCGTCGAGCTTGGCGTAGTCGATGCCCACCACCCCGGACGCCTTGTCCAGCACACCGGAGCGGACGGCGGCGAGCATGCTCTCCGGGGTGGGTCCGACGAAGATCGGCTTGCCCTGGGCGTCCTTGGCGCCGGTGGAGAGCTTCGCGATCGGCAGCCGGGACCGGATGGCGCCCGCCAGGTCGGTGATGCCGATGACACCCCGAACACCCACGTTCTGCTGGGCGGCGCGCTTGAAGCCGCCGTTGTCGGTGTCCCACAGGGTGGTCTGCAGCGGTAGGGCGTTCTGCACCAGCGGGGCGATGTCGCGCAGCTTCGACGAGCGCTGGGCGAGCATCTCACCCAGCTGCTGCGGGTGCCGCGAGCACGTGTAGTCCCCGGTGGCCCCCTTGCACATACCCCCCTTGTCCGGCTTGGCGTTGGGGTCGCCGACGAAGCTGTCCCGGTAGTCGAACTCGTCCGCGGGCGTGGCCCAGTCCCGGAACGCCGGGTTGACCGTGGTGTGCCACGGGTCCGGCTCACCCTTGAGGAACGCGGCGGCCTCCGGGTCGGCCAGCAGCCAGCGGATCACCGCGTTGGGCACGTCACCGTCGCCGGTCACCAGGATCGGGGTCGACAGCGCCGGGTTGAGGATCTCCGCCCCCAGGTCGGGGTTGAGCGCGAGGAACTCCTTGTCGGTGAACAGGGTCTCCGGTGCGCCGGGGAGGAACCTCGCGGTCGGGTCGGCCTTGCCGTCCTCGGCCTGGCCGATCCACCGGCCGCGGTAGCTCTGGGTGATCAGCTTGGCGACCAGCCGGGCGTTGAGCCGGAAGTCGGTGAGCTGGCGCAGGTTGTCCGCCCGGTCGACCATGAAGGTGAAGGCGAAACCGCTGATGGCGACCGGCGCGAACGCGGTCGGCCTGCCGGACTCGTCCGGCGGGATCGGCCTGCTGCCCACCACGAAGTTCTGCGTGGTGCGGTTGTACTGGCGGCGTGCCTCGCCCTCGCCGATCGGCGTGTAGCTGGTGGGCACCGCACCGGCGCCGGAGCAGAGCGCCGGGACCCAGCGGTAGATCGCGTCGGTCGCGGTCTCGGCCCCCATCATCGGCAGTCTGGACCCGGACTCGACCGGGCAGAAGCCCTCCGGCGGCAGGAAGGACAGCGGGAAGACCGCGCGGTTGCGCCAGTTGGAGCCCGACAGCGCGAACCAGAAGCTGTTGATCTGGGTGTAGGAGTCCGATGTGCCGTCGTTGCAGATGTCCTGTGTGTCGGGCGTGCAGCCCATGGGACGGATCGGCACCACGACCAGCGAGCACTCGATGGGCGGCTGGCCCGCCGCGGGGCTGCGCCCGCAGCCCAGCGAGTTCGGCATCTCGTCGCCGGTGCGCACCTCGAAGTCGACGCCCCCGGTGCCGTCGGCGCCGGTGAAGGTGATCCGGGACTGCCTGCCGAAGGTGTACCAGTCGGCGGGGTGGTCGGAGATGTTCTGGCAGGTCCCGACGCACGGGTCGAGGGTGTGCCGCACGCCCTCGACGTCGCGGAACAGCAGGGTGTCCGGCCGCTCGGTCGGGTCCGCGGCCTCGACGGGGTCGTAGCCGCGCGGGGCGTAGCGCTCGCCGCTGGAGTCGCCCCAGACGCAGTCCTCGCGGACCGGGTCGGTGCCCCGGCACTGCATGAGCGCGACGGTGAACCGCTCGTTGGACGGCGACAGCGCGTTGTAGGGGAGGTTGCCCGCGTTGTTGGTCGGCACGAAGCCCGACCAGTCCACGCGCACGGCCTCGCGGCGCATCTTCTGGGTCTTGCTGACGGTCACCTTGCCCTGGCTGCCGTCCTCGAACGTCAGGGTCTTGCTCGCGGCGCCGGGCTCGGCGGCCGACGCGGTCGGCGGGGTGGTCGCGGTGAGCCCCGTCGCGACGAGCAGCGCGGCGGCGACCAGCACCCGCGTCAGTCGTGAGGGTCTGGTGTCCCGCATGGCGGTTCGCTCCTGGGTGGTGGGTCGGCCCCTGGTCTTCATGCCCGCTGTCGTGCCCGCTGTCCTGCCCGTCCTCATGCCTGCCGCCTCCTGGCCAGCCTGCGGGCGACGAAGGCGGGCAGGATGAGCACGAGCAGCAGCTCGACCACCGCCAAGCCGCCGAACAGGGACGTCGTGGAGTCGTCGCGGTAGGCGGCGAGTTCGGTGGCGGTGCCGTAGGCCGCGCCGGTCGTGCCGGTGCCGTTGTCGGTTCCCGCGGGCAGGCCGGTCTCCGGGTCGACGGCGCCCGGGCCACCCGCGGCCACCGGTACACCGCCGGTTCCCGCGCCGGTGCCAGTGCCCGTACCCGTGCCGGTTCCCGTCCCGGTGCCGGTGCCGCCGTTGCCCGCACCCGCGCCACCCGGGGTCGGGCCGCGGCCGGCGGCAGGTGGGATGCCGCCCGCCTCGGTGCACGGGCCCTTGCCCTTGCGGTCGCAGTCCGGGGGCTGGGGTGCCTTCTCCGCCAGCAGGTTGCGCGCCGGGTTGGCCGCGTCGAAGGTGGGGTTGTTGCACTTGCTCGCGTCGAGCAGCTTGTCCTCGTGCCCCGGGATCCGCTTCACCTGGTCGAACCCGGCCTGCACCAGATTCAGCGGCAGCGGCGAGTACCCGAGCGCGCCCGCCTTCTGCTGGCCCTCGCACAGGAAGTAGAACGCGAACGCCGACAGCGTCCGCCCCCGGGCCTTGGTCATCGGCAGTTCCGGGTTGGCGTTCTGGTCGTCGGTCGCGGGCACGATCATGTACGAGTACGACGAGAGCGGGTACGTCCGCGCGTCCGCGTTGCCGTAGACGCCGTCGAGGATCTGCGTGAGGTAGACCTTGGGGTCGCGGTTGGCGGTCTCGATCCGGGCCTTGGTCAGCGCCACAGCCACGTTGTACTCGGTGGGCAGCGTGTAGACGCCCGCGTCGTTGAGGATCTTGGCCACCGGCCAGTCGCGCTTGTTCTTGGCGTAGGAGTACTCCACGTAGCCGATGGCGCCGTCGCCGTAGTTGGCCGAGACGTAGCCGGCGACCGCGTCGCTGCCGTTCTGCGCGACGAACTTGTTGCCCGGGTTGGGGAAGTACGAGGTGAAGCCGGTGCGGCCGAAGAACGGGCGCCAGATGCCTGGGTACCGCTTGTCCAGGTAGGTGGTGAACTGCGCGGTGGTGCCCGAGCCGTCCGAGCGGACCACCGGGATGATCTTCTTGCTGGGCAGCGCGCTGCCGTTGTTGTCCGCGGTGATCGCCGCGTCGTTCCAGTTGGTGATCTGGCCGGTGAAGATCTTGGCCACCGTCTCGCCGGAGAGCCGCAGCCCGCGCACCGGCTGGCCGCCGACCTTGACCTGGTACATGAACGCGGTGCCACCGGCCACGATCGGCATGTAGCCGAACGCCCGGCCCGCCGAGTCGTCGATCACGCCGCGGTCGTCGGCGCCCTGCTGGTAGGGGATCTCCGAGACGCCGAAGACGGTCTGCCGCTGGGCGTACATGGTCCGGCCCCGGGTGGAGCCGACCGACTCGTAGTTGACCCGGATGCCGTTGGCGGCGACGTCGCCGATCCAGGTCCCGATCGCGTTGGCGCTCCAGGTCGACCCGGAGCCGTTGATCGGCTCGTAGGCCTGGGCCGCGGCCGCCCCGGCGCCCGGCCCGGCCGCGGTGGCCGCGGTCAGGACCAGCACGGACAGGGTGGCTCCGAGGCGCGTGCGCCACTTGGGCACGGGCATTGCGCTATCCCACTTTCCGACGGCGGACATCAGCGGCCACCCCGGCGGGTGCGGGCGACCAGGCGAGCGGTGATGAACAGGGCCAGGACGATGATCAGCAGCACGGTGGCCGCGCCGAACGCGCGCTTGGCCATCGCCTCGGCGGGCAGCTTGAAGGTCTGGTAGACGAACAGCGGCAGCGAGGTCTGCCAGTCGTCGAACGGGTTGGCGTTGACGAACTGGCTGTACCCGGCGGTGAGCAGCACCGGCGAGGTCTCCCCCGCGCCGCGCGCGACACCCAGGATCAGCGCGGTCGCCAGGCCGGGGCGGGCGGTGGGCAGCACCACCCGCCAGATCGTCTGCCAGCGCGAGGACCCCAGCGCCAGGCTGGCCTCGCGCAAACCGTTGGGCACCAGGCGGAGCACCACGTCCGCCGACCGGGTGATGATCGGCAGCATCATCACGCTCAGCGCCAGCGCGGCGGCGAAACCGCTGCGCGGCACCCCGGCGAGCTGGATGACCGCGACGTAGATGAACAGACCGGCCACGATGGACGGCAGCCCGGTCATCGCCTCCACCAGCGTGCGCACCACCCGGGCGAGCCTGCCGCCGACCTCGGTCATGAACACCGCGGTCGCCACCGCCAGCGGCAGCGTGATCACGATGGCGATGGCCAACTGCTCCAGGGTGCCGATGATGGCGTGCAGCACCCCGCCCTGCCCCAGGTCCGTGGGGTCGGAGTAGGTGAGCTCCTGGGTGTAGAAGTTGCTGTGCGACATGGCCTCCAGGCCACGGGCGACGGTGTAGCCGACGACGAACACCAGCGTCGTGCCGACCATGGCGGCCCCGGTGCGCACCGCCACCCCCGCGACCCGGTCGGCCACCTCGACCACGCCGTGGCGCTGCAGCGTGACCAGGACGTAGACCAGCAGGAAGGCCGCGTACCAGCAGACCAGGAAGCCGAGCAGCCCGGAGGTGGGCAGCAGGCGCTGGTAGGCCAGCCACACCAGCGCGAAACCGGCGACGGCGGACCCCACGAGCTCGGCGCGGTCCTCGGGTGAGCGCGAGCGCAGCACCCGGCGCGGCTCGTCGACGGGCGCGTCCCGGGTGTCGGGGTCGGCCTCGGGCCGGATCTGGACGGTGGTCATGGCGCGGCTCCTAGATGTCCGTCGCGGAGCCGCTGCGGCTGCGGGAGACCACGATCGCGGCGAGGGTGTTGATCAGCAGGGTGAACGCGAAGAGCACCAGGCCCGCGGCCAGCAGCGCGGACAGCTGCAGCGCCGAGGACTCCCCGAAGCGCAGCGCGATCAGCGAGGAGACGGTGATCTCGCCGTTCTCCAGCACCCGGAAGTCCAGGTCGAACGCGGGCGAGATGATCATCGCGACGGCGATGGTCTCGCCCAGCGCGCGGCCGAGGCCGAGCATGGTGCCGCCGATGATCCCGCCGCGGCCGAACGGCAGCACGACCGCGCGCACCATGCCCCAGCGGGTGGAACCCAGTGCCAGTGCGGCCTCCCGCTCCCCCGGCGGCGCCTGGGCGAACACCTCGCGCATCACCGACGCGGCGATCGGCAGCACCATCAGCGCCACCACCACGCCCGCGATGAACGCCGAGGAGGTGTACCGGGACGCCTCCCACCCGGCGGCGTCCGGGTCGGTGTCGACGTCCAGGAACGGGATGAACGAACCGAACGCCTGGTGCAGCCAGCGGGCCAGGTAGATGATCTGCGGCTGCAGGAAGTAGAAGCCCCACAGGCCGTAGACGACGCTGGGCACCGCGGCCATCAGGTCGAGCAGGCTGACCAGCGTGGCCCTGATCCGCGGCGGGGCGTACTCGGAGATGTAGAGAGCGGTGGTCAGCGCCAGCGGGAACGCGACCAGGATCGCGATCGCCGCGACCACCACGGTGCCCGGCAGGATCGCCGCGATCCCGAGCGCGTTGTTCTCCGGGTTCCACTGCAGCTCGGAGAAGAACCGCCAGCCGAAGGTGTCGAAGGCGATCCCGGACTGGGTGGCCAGGAAGACCCCGATGCCACCGGTGATGGCCAGCACGAGCAGGCCCGCGCCGCGGGCGAGGGTCTGGAACACCTTGTCGTCGAGGGTGCTGCGGACCTTCAGCCGCCGCGGTCGGTCACTGTCGGTGGCCGAGTCCGGCGGCCGGACATCGGTGTCGCTCACGGGACTGGTCCTTTCCGGGGAAACCGCGATCACGCGGCGGAACAACAGAAGCAGCACCGGGTGAAAGATCGACACTGGTCACGTGAACGGGCGGACAACCAGCCGCTGCCCCCACACGTCTCACTCCAACCGGGCCCGCCCGCGCCGGTCCGGTTGGAACACCGCGACGACGGCGGTGACCTCGGCCTCGGGCGCCGACCGCCGGAACCGGGCCGCCGCGTGCTCGGCATCGATGCGCCGCGCGAACCCCTGCGCCGACTGGACCAGGTCGCCCGCGTCGACGCACAACCGCCACCACCACAGGCCGTTGTGCGCGTGCTGCACCTCGACCCAGGCCCCGACCGCGGCGAGCTGCACCCGCCGGATGTCGTCGAGCGCGGTGTCGCGGTTGGGGTGCTCGACCATGCCCTGGCCGAGCACCCGGTTGTTGCCACCGAGCAGCCGCCACCTGACTCCCGAGCCGTGCAACCGGTAGCACTGGAAGCGCGCCACGCCAGGTCCCCTCCGCTGAGTACACCGCACACCTACATCGGCGCGAACCGGAAAATGGTTTCCCCGCACGACTAGAGATTTTGCGACACAAGGGATTTCCGCCACCGCCGGAGTGCGACTGGGCCAGATGCCGAGAACTCCCATTGCTACCAGGCTGATCACCATGACATTGTGACCTTTGTGGACGGATGCTTCCGCGAACGCCGCAGCTCAGACAGGGCAAACAGACCGACCGCCCTGGTTTTTCCGCCCCCGGGGACGCCCGCGGCGCGCGACGAGGTGGTGAACACCGGGAAGACGGCACCGGACTTCCCATCGACCACTTGGGTCACACCAGCCACAAATCGGCGGAGTCGGGTGAAGAAGGTCACCCCGTCCGGGGAACTTGAGTCGGACCGGGTGGTGGGGTGGCCCGCGCCGTGGTGGTGTCGAGGAGGCCGAGACAGCCGCTACCCGGGAGGATCCCAGTGTCCACACCACGAATGTTCCGACGTTGCCTGCTCGCGGCGCTCGTCCTGGTCGGGCTGGCCGCACCGACGGCCGACGCGGCGCCCTCGGCGGTGCCGACCTACCGGTGCAAGGTGGGGCAGGTGTCCTCGACGATCTTCGCGGGTCAGTTCTGCACGCGGTCGAACGGGGCACCGAGTTCGGGGTTGATCGCCACGGCGTTCTACGCGGTGGTGGACGTGCTGAACGGGCCTGCCGGGGTGGCGGCTTGCCAGCCGTTGCTGGGGCTGGTGCCGTTGGCCGGGGTGGTGACGAACTCGGACAGCAGCCCGTATGTGCAGGTGATCGGGTTGGACTGTCGGTTGGGGTGACGGTCTTTTGGTTGCCGTCTTCGTTGCGCGAGTTGCGAGCGTGGGCTCGAGGACGTGCGTCGTGAGGTTGCCGTCTTCGTTGCCCAGGTAAGAGCGTGGGCTCGATCTAGTGAACTCGCTTCGTGTGGGGCCCCTAGAGCACCGCGGTGGGGAAAAAGCGTGGGGTGAAGGGCATCCCCACCACAGGTCAAGTTTAGCGGTGCTCTCCCCCCACACGAAGCGAGTCCACTAGATCGAGCATCCGTAGCGGGGCCGCCGGTACCAGCGGGGTCGGCCTCTCCGCTGCGGTTGAGTGGGGGGTGGGTTGGGCCGAGTTGGCTGGACCGAGCCGAGTTGGCTGGACCGAGCCGAGTTGGTTGGCGGGCCGAGTTGGTTGGCGGGCCGAGTTGGTTGGCGGGCCGAGTTGGTTGGCGGGCCGAACCGAGTTGGTTGGGCTGGGCTTGCTGGGTTGGACTGGCTGGGCTGGGTGAGGCTGGGGCGGGTCGCGCCTGGGTGCCGTACGTCATACCGTCGTGGCCGTCGATGTCACGCTGTGTTCCCCCGGGGGCACTCGCGTGTCATGGTGACGGTAGCTATTGGTCTGGACCTTCACCAGGTTCGGCTGGCGGGAAGGACGCGACGATGCGAGGGACGACGGTATTACCGGGGACGCCGTGTCAGGTGCCCCGGGAGGGGGAGCTGCCGGTGCACCGGTTGGAGGTGCCCGGGCCGAGTGCGCTGCCGTTCGCGGTCGGGACCTTCGAGGAGATGGGGCCGTTGTCCCGTGCCGCGTTCCCGCACCGGCACACGTTTCATGAGATTTTGCATGTCACGGGGGGTGTGGGGACGCATGTTGTCGACCTGCAGCGGTGGCAGTTGCGGCCGCCGCACCTGTGTGTGATCGCGCCTGGGCAGGTGCACCACTGGGAGGACACGCGGGGGTTGGACGGGCACGTGGTCCTGTTCACCGACGACTTCCTGATCGACCACCCGGCCGACCGCGACCTGTTGCGCAGGCTCAGCGACCGGCCGTCGCTGACCCTCGACGACGCCGCGCACCTGCGCACCACCCGGCTAATGGCCGAGTTGGACGAGGAGTACCGGGCCGGTGCCGACGGGGTCGAGTCCGTGCTCCGCGCGCTGTTGCACGTGCTCGTGGTACGTGCCGCGCGCTTGCCGCAGACCCCCGCCGCCGCTCCCCCGGCGCCCGCTCGGGCCGGGTCGGTGGCCGAGGAGTTCGCGCGGCTGATCACCCGGGTGGACCTCGGGTTGTGGTCGGTGGCCGCCTACGCCGACCACATCGGTGTGACGCCCGGGTACCTCACCGAGGCGGTCAAGGCGGCCACCGGGCGGACGCCGTCGGAGCTGGTCAGGGAGGCTCGGGCGCACGAGGCGAAACGGCTGCTCGCCAAGACCGACCTCACGGTGCGGCAGGTGGCGGGCCGGGTGGGGTTCGCCGACGCCGCGTACTTCTGCCGGTTCTTCCGGCGGGAGGCCGGGGCCAGCCCCGGGGACTTCCGGCGGCGCGGTGACACGCATGGGAACGCCGTCCACAGTGGTAATGGCCCCCGCGACATACACCACGTCCGACGGCTCCAGTCCATCGTCGCGCCCGGAAGGCCTGCGTAGGTTCGGTGCGATCCCCGGCGCCATCTACCCACCCACGAGGAGCAGTACATGGACGCGCCCCTGCACGGCGACCAGAGTTCTACCGAAGACCAGCCAGGCGACGGCAAGCAGATCAGCCGCAAGGCGGTGCTGCGCGCGGCGCTCGCCGCCGGTGTCGCGGCGCCGATCGCGCTCGTCGGTGTCCCCGCCCTGGCCCGCACCCGGGCGCAGGACGCCTCCCAGGGCGTCCTGCTCGACCTGACCCCGGACTGCAACGACGGCGACGCGCCGACGATCGAGCAGACCGAGGGCCCGTACTTCAAGCCGGGTTCGCCCGCGCGCACCTCGATCGCCGACGGCGCGGGCACCAAGCTGACCGTCACCGGCTACGTCTTCGGCCGCCAGTGCCAGCCGCTGGCCAACGTCCTGCTGGACTTCTGGCAGGCCGACAACGCCGGTGCCTACGACAACACCACCTACCGGTTCCGCGGGCACCAGTACACCAACGCCCAGGGCCAGTACACGCTGACCACGATCGTGCCCGGCCTCTACCCCGGCCGCACCCGGCACATCCACGTCAAGCTGCAGAACGCCAACGGCCGGATCGTCACCACCCAGCTCTACTTCCCCGGCGAGCCGCGCAACAACACCGACACGATCTACGACCCGCGGCTGCTGATGAACGTCCGCACCGTGGGCTCGGCCAAGGAGGCCAGCTACGACTTCGTGCTCAACGTGACCGGCGTCCCGCCGACCACGACGACCACGCGGCCGACGACGACCACGTCGAACACGACCACCACCAACCCGACCACGACGACCACCACCGTCCCCCCGGGCGGCTCGTGGGCCGCGGGCACCAACTACGCCGCGGGCGCCAAGGTCACCTACGGCGGCGTCAGCTACACCTGCCTGCAGGGCCACCAGGCCCAGCCGGGCTGGGAGCCGCCGAACGTGCCCGCCCTCTGGCGCGTCGGCTAGGCCCGACCGATCGGCCCGACGCCCTCGCGCGCTGCTGCGCGCGGGGGCGTCGGCCGTTGTCGGGCGGACGTGCCATGATCGGCGGGTGGTGAGCTCGCGCGCCCTGCTGGTCGGTGTCTCCGCCTACGAGGACCCGGCGTTGAGCCCGATCCCGGCGGCGCGCAACAGCCTGGCGGCCATGCGGTCGCTGCTGACCGACCCGGTGCTGTGCGGGTGGCCGCCGGACACCGTGACGGTGCTGGCCGACCCCGGCAGACCGGGGCACCTGGCCCGGCGGATCCGCGCGGCGGCCCGGGAGACCGACGGCGTGCTGCTGCTCTACTACGTCGGCCACGGCCTGCTCACCCCGCGCGGCGAGCTGTGCCTGGCGGTGGCCGACACCGCCGCCGACGACCCGGACTACACCGGCCTGCCGTTCGGCTGGATCAAGGACGCGCTGCGGGAGAGCCCGGCGCGGGTGCGGCTGGTGATCCTGGACTGCTGCTACGCGGGCCGGGCCATCGAGGCGCTGGCGGCGCCGGAGGACATCGCCGACGCCACGCACGCCGAGGGCAGCTACACCCTCACCGCGACCACCCCGAACCACACCGCGCACTTCGACCCGGCCGACGAGCTGGCCTGCACCACGTTCACCGGCCAGCTGATCGAGCTCACCCGCGCGGGCATCCCGGGTGGTCCGCCGAAGATCACGTTGAGCGCGCTCTACCCGCACCTGCGGCGCAGGCTCGTCGGGCTGGGCATGCCGCACCCGAACCAGCGCGGCACCGACACCGCCGACCACTACGTCTTCGCCACCAACGCCCACCACGCGGACGGCCACCAGCTCGCGAGCGCGGCCGCCGCGTGGGCCCGCCGCGGCGACGCGCGGTGCGACGAGCAGCTGTTCGAGGAGGCCGAGGCGGCGTTCCGGGAGGCGATCCGGCTGGACCCGACCGCCGCGTCGGTGCACGTCGGGCTGGGCAACGCCCTGCTGGCCCAGCGCAGGTCCGCCGAGGCCGAGGACGCCTACCGCGCCGCGCTGGCGATCGACCCGGAGTACCCGCCCGCGCGGGCCGGGCTGGGCGAGGCCTTCCTCGACCGCGACATGCTCGCCGAGGCCGAGGCGGAGATCCGCACCGCCATCCGGCTCGAGCCGAACCGCGCCGAGCCCGTGCTTGCCCTGGGCCACCTGCTCGACCAAGCCGAGCGCTGGCCCGAGGCGGCCGCCGCATACCAAGCGGCGGTGCGGCTCAGCCCGGCGGACCCGTTCGCGCACACCTGCCTCGGCGACATGCGCTTCGAGCAGGACGACTTCCCCGGCGCGGAGACCGCCTACCGCGAGGCCATCCGGCTCGACCCGGACGACGCCGCGGCGCTGCTGGGCCTGGCCCGCACTCTGCGCGCGCAGGAGCGCTGGGAGCAGGCCGAAGATGCCTGCCGCGCCGCACTGGGCACCGACCCCGCGGCACACGTGGAACTGGGTGCGGTGCTGGCGGGCCAATCCCGCGTGGCCGAAGCGGAAGCGGCCTACCGCGAGGCCGCCCGACTCGACCCCGACTTCATACTGGCGCAGCTGAGCCTGGTGGAGCTGCTGCACGCCATACCGGGCCGCGAACCGGACGCGGCGGCGGCCTGCCTACGGGTGATCGAACTGGAACCCGACAACGCGAGCACCCACTGCAGGCTGGGACATCTGCTGCTGACCCAGGAACACGACGACGCGGCCGAAGCGGCATTCCGCACCGCGCTGCGCTTGGCCCCCGGACTGGTGGACGCGCACATCGGCCTGGCCGACTGCCTGGTCGATCGCGGCCTGTACGCCGAGGCCGAGGACGCGCTGCGCGCGGCCGTACGGCTGGAGCCGGAAAACGCGTACGCCCACTTCCTGCTCGGCGAGACGTGGTGGGCGCGCGGCCAGTTCCGCGAGGCCGAGCAGGCCCAGCGCGAGGCACTCCGCCTCGCCCCGCGCATGCGGGTCGCGGCGCTGCGCCTGGGCGACGCACTTCGCGAACAACACCGGTTCGCCGAGGCCGTCACGCACTACCACGCCCTGGTCCGGGCCGACCCGTCCGACGGCCGCGCCCACCTGGGCCTGGGCGAGTGCGAGTACGCGCGCGGCTGGTACACCGAGGCCGAGGACGCGTTCCGGGCAGCGGTCGCACTGCTGCCCGGCTCCAACGAGGCCCACCGCGCACTCGGTCTGGCCCTCACCAAGCGCGACCTCCTCGGCGAAGCGGAAAGCGCGCTGCGCACGGCGATCGACATCACGCCGCACGACCACGCCGCCCACCTCGGCCTGGGCCGCGTCCTGGCCAAACGCGGCAGACTCACCGAATCCGAAACCGCCTACCGCGAGTCGCTGCGACAGGCACCGGGCTGGGGAATGGCCCACCGCGAACTCGGTGATGTGCTGCGCGCGCAGGGCCGGGTGCACGAGGCCGAGTCCGCCTACCGCCAAGCAACCCGCAGCACGGACTGACGAGCGACCACGTCGGGACAGTGGTCACTGGCCCTCGCACGTATCGGACAGCGGTTCTTACTGCCAGATCTGCTGGTCCGGATGCCACACCCCAGTCGGCGGTCGCGACTTCAGGAGCGGAGTGAGGAAAGCATCAGCGAGTCCACTCGCACCGGCCAGACTCCGCAGCTCCGGCGGGAGCTCGCTGACACCTTGAGCGGCCCTTCGATAGCCCCCGGTCCAAGACTGGAGGTCGGGTACCTGGAACCTGTCAGGCAGCTCCACGACCATGCCCCGCCCCGTCCGGCGATCGACTTCATCGCGCAGGATGTGGTGCACCTTGGTGCCCACCAATGGCACGTTCAGCGCGAACAGGATCAGGTCCACGAGGTCCTTGTACTGCGTGGATGGATTCCCCCCAGCTCTGTGGCGCTCGTACATCGCGCAGATCTTCTCGGCGACATGGTCCTCGATCGGGAACACCCGGGCTGCGGGCCAGGGATCACAGTCGGTTGCGAACGCGGGTTCCAGCGGCTCGGTGGTGACCACCCCACGCGGCATTTGCCGGGACACGACGACGTCGACGTTGACCGTGTGCTTGAGCGGGGCGTTCTCGAACATCGCCATGAAACGGACTTTGCGGGTCGGACGCTCGACGTGGGTCTGTTGAGAGGTGCTGATGTGGTCGAACCAGATCTCGTCGTCGAGGCGCAACGCAGCCGCGGTCCGCAGTGCCGCGACGGCGGCGTCCGTGGTGGCCTGGGTGCTGAGCAGGTCGATGTCGGTCGAGTAGCGGGCCGTCGGCCAGCGCACGAGCAAAGCCTGGCCGCCCTTGAGGACCCAGTCCACCGCCTCGTCGCCGTGGAAGACCCGGGCGATCAGCCGTCGGTGGAAGTGCAGCTGGAGCAGTTCACCAACGGGGGCGCCGGTCTCCTTGGACCTGATCTTCGCCCTGTTCTTCTGCGAGGCGAGGTAACCACCTGGGGTCCTCGGCCGCTGCGATGTCATGGTCGACATCGTGGCCTGCCTCGTGTCCGGCAGCGAACCGAAGGCCCTTGGCGACAACGCTTCCGGATTCAGCGCCCAAGCCCAAATCGTGGAGCAGCCCTCTCAACCCCTGAAGTGTGCCCGGCGCTTGATGATTCACAGCCCACCAGAGCGCGGCACTAGCGCGTGGAGGCGACGGCCTGTGCGCGAGTTGGGCGGTCGTGGTCCCGATCTCGGCGAGCAACCGGTCGAGCAATGCCTCGCCGTCGCCCGGGCGGCGGACGCCGTAGCGCAGCGCGTGTGGCCCGATCCGCTCGGCCAAGACATCCAGGCGCACGAGGTTCGCCTCGACGGCGTCCCGGATGATCATGGCGAGGTGGCTGCCGTCGAGGTGCTGGTCGAGCAGGTCGCAGATGGTTCGCAGCGCTGTAGTCACGGGCAGGCCATCGAGCACCACCACGTCGCTGTCGGACAAGCGCGCGGTCTTGAACCACAGGTCTGGGTCACGGCTGGTGCGCCTGCGCGGCACAGTCATCGCAATGCGGTCGTTGACCAACTCCCCGAGCCCGTGCAACCGCGCGGCGGACTGGTGGGAGAGCACTCCACCGTCCGGATCGAGCGGAGGTCGTCTCCATGCCGCGTCGGCTGCGTTGAGAGCCAGCCAGGCGGCCTGTTCCGCGCGAGCCTCGGTCACCGCCGCGGTGGTGGCGGCATAGACACCCCGACGGACCCGGTCGACATAACCGGCCCGTTCCAGCCGGAGCAGGGTGACGCCATCCACGTCGAGGTCGCCTGCCTGCCGAGACGTGACCATGCCCCACTGCTCAGCGGTGAACTCGCTGAGCAGCCTCATCGCTCGTCCCATCTCCACACAGCATAGATTACACCTAAGTGCAGCATTATTTACCTTCAGGGTGTAACAATCGCTGTCGACTAGTGAGATAAAAGCTGCGTCGCCGACCTCACGTCTGGGTTGGGCTCACTCATGCCAGCCTGCTGGATCGGCCTCACCACCCCAGGTCGCGGGGCAGCGGCGCTAGGACGGCAGTGCAGTCGTGCTGTTCACCGGTGAACCACCGCCGCGCCCGCGTTGCCGGTGGGCGGTCGGTGGAGCAGGCTCCGACGCAGGGCTCGGTGATGGAGGCGCAGATGGGACTGCTCGACGGCGGCGCGTGGCTGGGCAAGGTCTGGACCGGCGTTTGGACCGACGGTGCAGGCGGGACCTACACCGCCGTGGAGCCGGCGACCGGGCAGTCGTTGGGGGAGGTCGGGAAGGCCACGCCCGAGGACGTCCACGCCGCGGCCACGCGGGCTGTGGTGGCGCGGCGGGAGTGGGCGGCGGCGCCGTTCGAGGAGCGGGCGGCGGTGTTGCGGCGGGCCGGTGACCTGCTGGTCGAGCACGGCGAGGAGATCAAGGACTGGCTGTCCCGCGAGTCCGGCGCGATCCGGCCGTTCGGCCAGTTCCAGGTCCACACCAGCGCCCAGGAGTGCTACGAGGCCGCCGCGCTGCCCTCGCACCCCTACGGCGAGCTGCTGCGCACCGGCGCACCCCGCTTGTCCTTCGCGCGCCGCCTGCCCGTGGGGGTGGTCGGGGTGATCGCGCCGTTCAACGTGCCGACGATCCTCTCGATCCGCGCGGTGGCGCCCGCGTTGGCGCTGGGCAACGCGGTGATCCTCAAGCCGGACCCGCGCACGGCGATCTCCGGTGGCGCGGTCTTCGCGCGGGTCTTCGAGGAGGCCGGTCTGCCCGCCGGTGTGCTGCAGGTGCTGCCCGGTGGTGCCGACGTCGGTGAGGCGCTGGTGGTCGAGCCCGCCGTGCGGGTGATCGCGTTCACCGGTTCCACGCGCGCGGGCCGTGCGGTGGGGGCGTTGGCGGGCAAGCACCTCAAGCGGGCGCACCTGGAGCTGGGCGGCAACTCCGCGCTCGTCGTGTTCCCGGATGTGGACGTCACCGCGGCGGCGTCGGTGGGGGCGTGGGGGACGTTCACCCACTCCGGTCAGATCTGCATGGCGACCAGCAGGCACCTGGTGCACGAGTCGATCGCCGAGGAGTACACGGCGGTGCTGGCGGCGAAGGTGGGCGGCCTCCCGGTCGGCGACCCGTTCCGGGCCGAGGTCGCGCTCGGTCCGCTGATCGACGCGGGCCAGCGCGACCGGGTGCACGGCCTGGTCACCGCCAGCGTCGACAGTGGCGCCACGGTGCGCACGGGCGGGACGTACGAGGGCCTGTTCTACCGGCCGACGGTGCTGGGCGAGGTGCCGGTGGACGCGCCCGCGTACCGGGAGGAGATCTTCGGACCGGTCGCCCCGGTCACCGCCTTCCGCGACCTCGACCAGGTCGCCGACTTGGCGGGCGGCACGGACTACGGCCTGTCGCTGGGGATCCTGACCCGCGACGTCACCGCGGGCCTGGCGCTGGCCGAGCGGGTGCCGACCGGACTGGTGCACATCAACGACCAGACGGTCAACGACGAGGCCACCGCGCCGTTCGGCGGGCTGGGCTCCTCGGGCACCGGCTCCCGGCACGGCGGGCCGCAGGCGAACATCGAGGCGTTCACCGAGACGCAGTGGGTCACGCTGCGCGGGGATTTGCCGGTGTACCCGTTCTGAGGACCAGTGCGCCGCAGGTCCTGACCGTCGGTGAGGACCTCCGCCGGTCAATGCGCACCGCCCTTCGGGAAAGGTCGCCTGGGCAGACCGCTCGGAGCAATCGCGAAAGTCGTTCCACCGACTGGCGCGCCACCGGTCGGCGGTGCGCACATTTTCCTTTCGACGCAGCGAATTCCATGATCCACAATGAACCGCCCAACGAATACCCGGTCGACACCGGCCGGATATGCAACACCCTGAAAATGTGAAACGCGCGCCCGGGATCGGGCGGCAACCGCTTGCGGGGTGCCGCGCCCTCGCCCGGCCGTCGTGACGACGGGTAGCCGGAGTCGTCCCGACCACCCCGGTGGTACGACGTACGCCTGGTCAACAGCCTCATGCGCAACTTGCACCCGGCATCCAGCCCGCGGATCTCGCGCGTGTACACCAGTCCCGCGGTGCAGGCCATCGCCAAGGTGCAGCAACGCGTTAACGGGCCGCCGACGCCGCCAATTGTGAACGAAAGTGAAGATGGGAACGCACTGACCACTTCGGCCTCGCCCGTTCCGGCATTCGGCGGATTCCACACTGGACCGACCCCGCTTAATCGGGATTCGCGTCACCCGAACCGTCACCCGTTCGGCGGTTTGCGCCGGTTGGCACCCCGTCGCTAGCGTTCCGGGAAACGCGGGAATGCACATAATCGGGGGCCGATAATGGGGGACCATTTAGCCGCTTTGCTCGATCCACTGGCTAATGGCACAGCGCTGTCCTTCAATGGCGTGAATGTCTCCTATCGCGAGCTGCGGGCGCTGGCCGACCGGGCCGCCCGCACCCTCGACCGGCTCCCGCCGGAGCGCCCGGTCGCGCTGGCGGTGGGCAAGTCGCCGGAGGCCGTCGCGGTCGTGCTGGCCTGCTGGGCCAGTGGCAGGCCGTTCCTGCTGCCCCCGGCGGACCTGGGCACCGACGCGCGGGCCGCGCTGCACCGGCAGGCGGGCTGCGCGAGCGTGCTGCGGGCCGACCTCAGCGTCGAGCGGACCGAGTCCGACGAGGCCCCCGAGCTGGCCGGGGTGGGGCCGATGCTCACCACCTCGGGCTCCACCGGGCTGCCGAAGATCGTCCCGCTGCCGCGCACCGCGGTGGACGCCTTCACCGACTGGGCCGCCGACGCGTTCGGCGTGGACGAGGGCACCGTGGTGTTCAACTACGCGCCGCTCAACTTCGACCTGTGCCTGCTCGACGTGTGGACCACGCTGCGCCGCGGCGGCCAGGTGGTGCTGGTCGACCAGGACCGCGCGCTGGACAGCCGCTACCTGCTGCGCGCCTTCGCCGGTGCCGACGTCGAGGTCGTGCAAGCCGTGCCGCTGTTCTTCCGCCGCCTGCTGGAGAACGCCGACGGCGTGTTCCCGACCGTCCGCGAGGTCGTGCACACCGGCGACGCGATGCCGCCCGGTCTGCTCGCCCGGCTGCCCGCCGTATTCCCCAAGGCCCGGCTGCGCAACGTCTACGGCTGCACCGAGACCAACGACAGCCTCATCCACGACTCCGACCCCACCAGCGACCAGCCCACCCCGGTCGGCAGCCCGATCGACGGGGTGCTGGTCCGGGTGGACGCGGGCGAACTCCTGGTCAGCACGCCGTTCCAGGCGGGCCGCTACCTCGACGCCGACCTGGCCGACCGCTGGGTCGAGCTCGACGGCCGCACCTACTTCCGCACCGGCGACCTGGTCCGCCAGGACGAGCGCGGCGTGCTGCACCTCGACGGCCGCGCCGACCACCAGGTCAAGGTCCGCGGCGTCCGGACGAACCCGCAGCAGGTCGAGCAGGCGCTGCTGGCCCACCCCGAGGTGGCCGACGCGGTCGTGCTGGCCATCCCGGACGAGGAGGCCGGGTACCGCCTGCACGCGCTGGTGCGCCCCGCCGGGAACACCCGGCCCAACAGCCTGAGCCTGCGCTCGCACTGCGCCCGGCTGCTCCCCCGCACGGCGATCCCGTCCACTGTGGAGCTGTTCGGCGCCGAGTTCCCCCGCACCTCGACCGGCAAGGTCGACCGCAAGAAGCTGCTCGCGGAAAGGGTCTGAGCGCACATGTCGCGTCCCGATGAGATCACCCGGTTCGTGGTGGCCGAGTTCGCCCCGGACATCCGGCCCGAGGAGCTCGACCCGGACTTCGACCTGCTGGAGAACGGCGTGGTCGACAGCCTCGGCCTGCTCCGGCTGATCGCCTGGCTGGGCGAGCGCTACGACCTGCCGGTCGACGACCTCGACCTGGCGCCCCAGGACTTCCGCTCGGTGCACGCCATCGACGGCTTCGTTGCCTCCGCACTCGTGAAAGGGCCGATGCCATGATCGTCCGCAGCCGCTCCGAGGTCGCCTGCGTCGACTGGGGCAACGGCCTCAGCTACCGGTTCCTGCTGCGACCGGACAACATGGGGTTCACCGTCGCGCACACCACGGTGCGCGCGGGCACCAAGTCCCGCCTGCAGTACCGCAGGCACCTCGAGGCGTGCTACTGCATCGCCGGGTCCGGCGAGGTGCAGACCCCCGACGGCAGCGCCTTCGCGCTGCGACCGGGGGTGCTCTACGCGCTCGACCAGCACGACGCGCACTTCCTGATCGCCGGACCGACCCAGGACCTGGAGCTGATCAGCATCTTCTCCCCCGCGCTGCGCGGCGACGAGCGGCACAACCTCGACCCGGACGGCTTCTCCCACTACGAGTGCGCCCCGTGATCAGCTGGACCGAGGAGCAGCGCACCCTGCGCGCGGCGGCCGTCGAGCTCGGCGAGGTGGTCGGCAAGGACCACCTGGAGCGGGACGCGGCGGGCGAGTTCGCCGCCGACGGCTGGGCGCTGGTGCGCGGCTCCGGCCTGCTCGGGCTGCCGTTCGGGACCGAGCACGGCGGGCTCGGCGCGGACCTGCTGACCACGATGTACGTGCTGGAGGGCCTGGGTGAGAGCTGCCGCGACGGTGGCTTCGCGTTCTCGGTGTGCACCCACATGGTCAGCACCGGGGTCCCGTTGCACCGCTTCGGTTCCGCCGAGCTCAAGGCGCGCTACCTGCCCGGGGTGTGCGGGGGTGGCGCGATCGGCGCGCACGCCATCTCCGAGCCGGACGCGGGTTCGGACATGATGGCGATGCGCACCACCGCCGAGCGCGACGGCGACGACTACGTGCTGACCGGCTCGAAGTCGTTCGTCAGCAACGGACCCATCGCGGGGACGTTCGTGGTCTACGCGCGCACGGGCAAACCCGGCAGTCCCGGGGCGATCACCGCGTTCCTGGTGGAGCGGGACTCCCCCGGCCTGCACGTCGGCACGCCGATCGCGAAGATGGGCCTGCGGACCTCGCCGTTGAGCGAGCTCTTCCTCGACGGTGTCCGGGTGCCCGCGGCCAACGTGGTCGGCTCGGTCGGCGCGGGTTTCCTGGTGCTGGACCACGTGATGCGGTGGGAGATCCTGCTGTCCTTCGTGGTCAACCTGGGCGAGATGGAGCACCGGGTGCGGCGCTGCGTCGACTACGCCCGCACGCGCGAGCAGTTCGGCCAGTCGATCGGGTCGTTCCAGTCGGTGTCGAACAAGCTGGTGGACATGCGGATCAGCGTGGACACCGCGCGCAAGTGGCTCTACGACACCGGCGAGAAGCTGGTGGCGCGCAAGAACGTCACGACCGACATCGCGATCACCAAGCTGGTGGTCAGCGAGGCCAACCTGGCCACGGCGCTGGCGGCGGTGCAGGTCTTCGGCGGCTACGGCTACATGGCCGAGTACGGCGTCGAGAAGGACGTGCGCAACGCCGTCGCCGGGCCGATCTACTCGGGCACGTCGGAGATCCAGCGCCAGCGGGTCGCGGCGATGATGGGTCTGTGAGGGAGCAATGGTCGAGGACCTGACTCGGGAGACCGAGTTCCTGGACTACCGCAGCGACACCGTGCGGGAGTTCATCGAGGCGGCACTGCCCGGCGGCGGCACCGGTTTGTCCGATGTGGACAAAGCGGTGGCGCTCTACTACGCGGTGCGCGACGGCATCCACTACGAGGTGTACGGCAGCCGGATGGCGCGCGAGGAGTTCACCGCGAGCGCGATCATCAAGCGGCGCCGCGGTTTCTGCGTGCACAAGGCGATCGTGTACGCGGCGGTGGTGCGCGCGATCGGCGTGCCGAGCAAGATCGTCTACGGCGACGTGCGCAACCACCTCGCCTCCGAGCGGCTGCGCGAGCTGGTCGGCGGCGACGTGTTCTGCTTCCACAGCCTCACCAACGTCTACCTGGGCGAACGGTGGGTGAAGGCCACCCCGGTGTTCAACAAGCTGCTGTGCAAGCTCTACAAGATCGCCCCGCTCGACTTCGACGGCGGCGCCGACAGCCTCTACCACCCCTACGACGAGAACGGCCGCAGGCACATGGAGTTCCTGCGGATGCGCGGGGAGTTCAGCGACTTCCCGTACGAGACCGTCGTGGCGGGCATCCGCGCCGCGCACCCGAAGCTGTTCCGCACCGACGACGAGCTGGCCGAGGGTTCCCTCACCGGCGAGGCCAGCTAGGAGCTGTCATGGACAAGATCAAGTACGAGCTGACCGAGGCCGACATCCCGCGGACCTGGCTCAACCCGGCCGCCGACGTCGGCACCGTGCACCCGATCCTCGACCCGGTCACCCGCACCCCGGTGACCCCCGAGGCGCTGGCCCGGTCGATGCCGCCCGCCCTGGTCGAGCAGGAGCTCAGCCTGGAGCCGGAGTTCGAGATCCCCGAGCCGGTCCGCCAGCTCTACGCGCAGTGGCGCTCGACGCCGCTGTACCGGGCCCGGCGGCTCGAGCGCGCGCTCGACACGCCCGCGCGGATCTACTACAAGTACGAGGGCGTCGCGCCGACCGGCAGCTTCAAGCCGAACACCGCGATCCCGCAGGCGTACTACAACAAGCTGGCGGGCAAGACCGGCCTGGTCGGCGAGACCGGCGCGGGCCAGTGGGGCAGCGCCGTCGCGCTCGCCGCCTCGCTGTTCGACATGGCGGCCAAGGTCTTCATGGTCCGGGTGAGCTTCGAGCAGAAGCCCTACCGGCGCACGCTGATGGAGACCTACGGCGCGACCTGCACGGCGAGCCCCAGCACCGAGACCGACTCCGGGCGCGCCGTGCTCGCCGAGCTGCCGGAGCACCCGGGCAGCCTGGGCGTGGCCAAGTCCGAGGCGCTGCAGTTCGCCTTCGCCAACCCCGACTACGGCTACACCCGCGGCAGCGGGCTCAACCACGTGTGCGCGCACCAGACCGTGATCGGCCAGGAGGCGGTGCGCCAGTTCGAGCTGGCCGACGACTACCCGGACATCGTGGTCGGCGCGGCGGGCGGCGGCAGCAACCTGGCGGGCCTGGCGTTCCCGTTCCTGCGCAGGCAGCTGGCGGGGGCCGAGCGGGTGCGGCTGATCGCCGTCGAGCCCGCCGCCTGCCCGACGCTGACCCGCGGCCGGATCGCCTACGACCACGCGGACTCGGCTGGCCTGACCCCGCTGTTCCGCATGCACACACTGGGCCACAAGTTCATCCCCCCGGCCGTGCACGCGGGTGGCCTGCGGGCGCACAACATCGCCCCCCTGGTCAGCCGCGCGGTCGAGGACGGCCTGATGGAGGCCGTCGCGGTCCGGCAGAACGACTGCTTCGAGGCGGGCGTGCTGTTCGCCCGGGCTGAGGGCATCGTGCCCGCCCCGGAGTCCACCCACGCCATCCGCGGCGCGGTCAACGAGGCGCTGCGCTGCAAGGAGGAGGGGGTCGGCAAGACGATCCTGCTCGGCCTGTCCGGGCACGGCGACTTCGACCTGGTCGCCTACGAGCGCTACCTGGCGGGCAGGCTACCGGACGACGCCCTGACCGACGAGGTACTGCAAGCCGGTCTGGACAGCATTCCCTCGCCCGCCCTCGTCTGAGGATCATCATCGCCATGAGCCGAGTCAACCTCGCACTGTTCGTCCTGCTGGCCGTCATCTGGGGCAGCAGCTACACCTTCATCAAGGTCGCCGTCGGCGGCCTCACCCCGGCCCAGCTGGTGCTGGCCCGGGTCCTGCTCGGCGCCATCGTGCTGTTCGCGGTGACCAGGGTGACCAAGGACCGGTTGCCCAGGGACCTGGCGGTCTGGGGCCACATCGCGGTCACCGCGATCCTGGGCATGGTCGCCCCGTTCCTGCTGCTGGCCTGGGGCGAGCAGCGGACCAGCGCGGCCATGGCGGGCGTGTTGATCGCGGCGACCCCGCTGCTCACCCTGGCGGCGGTCACCGCGGCGCTGCCCGCCGAACGCGCGACCTGGCGCAAGGGCGTCGGTTTCGCCCTCGGTTTCGTGGGCGTCGTCCTGGTGATCGCCCCGTGGTCGAGCTCCGGCGGTTCCCTCACCGGCCAGCTCGCGGTCCTCGGCGCCGCCGCCTGCTACGCGGCGCAGACGGTGTACGTGAAGAAGATGCTGGCGCAGAGGGGAATCCCGCCCCTGGTCTCGGCCACCTCCCAGGTCATCATGGCCACGGTGCTGCAGCTCATCGTCACCCCGTTCTTCACCTGGCACGAGCCCCGGTTCACCGCGGGCATCGTGGTCAGCGTCGCGCTGCTGGGCATCGTCGGCACCGGCGTGGCCTACCTGATCTACTTCCGCCTCATCGGCGACATCGGCGCCGCCAACGCCTCGGCGGTCAACTACCTGGTCCCGATCACCGCGGTGCTGATCAGCCTGATCACCCTCAACGACCACATCACCTGGAACATGATCGTCGGCACCCTGCTGGTGCTCGCCGCCCTGGCCTTCGCCGAGAACCGCCTCTCCACCCTCAAGCAGGCGCCCCCGACCCCGGCGAGGAAGTAGCCCATGCGCGGCGACAACTGGGGCACGAGAGCCGCCATCGGCATCCTGGTCATCGACAAGGACCCGGTCGCCGAGTCCGAGTTCTGGTCCATGGCCCCACCCGGCGTCTCCATCTGCGCGGCCCGGTTCGAGAGCCCCCGCAAACCCGGCACCTCGGACTACGGCGAGGACCCGGCCCGAGTCGTCGCCGAGTCCCCGGACATAGCCCGCGGCCTGGACTTCCTGGGCGGCATGCAACTGGACGTGATCTGCGTCTGCTTCACCACCAGCAGCCTATTCGGCGGCGCTGAATTCGATGCTTCCTTCGCCGCCCAGGCAAGCGAACGGGCACAGGGAATACCGGTCGTGACCGCGGCACAAGCCAGCGTCGCAGCACTGAAGGCCGTCTGCGTATCCCGGCCCTATGTGGTGGTACCACCGTGGTTCAAGGACGAGATCGTGTCCGTGGGCCGGGAGTACTTCACAACAGCGGGCCACGAACCAGTCGAAATGCGACGCTTCGAACTGGGCCGGGGCTGGCGCGACCTGAAGCCCTGGGAAACCTGGGACGCCGGAGCACAGTGGGAAGTCAGACCGGAGGACGTCCACCGACAGGTACGAGCAGGAGTACCGGCAAACGCGGACGGAATCCTGCTGGCAGGCAACGGCTTCAGGTGCTCGGACGCCATCGAGGACCTGGAAGCAGACCTGGGCCTACCAGTGATCACCTCCAACCAAGCCTGCATCTGGCACTCCCTGAGAACGGCGAAGACAGCAACAAGGGACATCCATCACTTCGGCAAACTCTTCGCAGTAGATCAATAGCTCCCCTTTCCCCTCCTCCCCTCCCGGCTCACCTCCCCGACTTACTCCGACTCCACATCCGACCCCTCCCTGGCCACATTCCTCATCTCCCCATCTTCTTTTCCCAAAACGACAAGACAACCCACCAAACAGCCAGTCGGCCACCCCAACCGACTCCCTTGACCAGCCCTCCCCCCGCATTCCATACGCAGCCAAAACACGGCCTGCGGTTCTTTGTCAAGGTACTCTTTCCCGCCTTGACAAAGAACCGCAGGCCGTAGTGATAATTGGCGTAGGGGATTCAGGGGCCCACGGGTGGCGACACTCCACAGGCAGCACGCACCCCTCGAAGAGCACATACACATGGGCTGCCCGAGGAAAAGATGGGGGCTCGATCTAGTGAACTCACTTCGTGCGGGGCCCCTAGAGCACCGCGGTGGAGAGAAAAGGGCAGGTAAGGGCATCCCCACCCACGGCCAGTTTAGCGGCACTCTCCCCCCACACGAAGCGAGTCCACTAGATCGAGCAACCGTAGCGGGACTTGCTTTCCAGCGGGGTCGGCCTCACCGCTGCGGTACCAGCGGGGACGGGACCCTGTCGAGTGTGGGCAGGGTGGGCCTACACGCTGCGGTACCAGCGGGGACGGAATCCTGTCGCGTGCGGGCGGGGCCGGCCTCACCGCTGAGGTACCAGCGGGGTGGGATGCCGCTGCGGATTGGCGGGGTCGGTCTATCTGCTGCGACACCATGTCGGAGCTGCGGAACTGCCGTTGCCGCCGCCCGTGCCGCTATACCGGCTGGTTGTCCGCGTAGTTCTGGGCGAAATCCGTTGTCGAGTAAGGTCGTCGGCCGCAGTACCGCTGCACGGTGTCCGCCACCGGGATCACGAAATCTCCGTTGGCCACCTTCATCAGCGCGTCCGCCAGGAAGTCGCCATACCCGTAGCTGAACCCCCGCTGCATCAGCAGGTCGATGAACTCCCGCGCCTCCACCGGAACATAGGTGACCCGTCGGTGCAGTGCGTCCGCGAGTGCCTTGGCCAGCACGTGGTGGTCCACCGCTTCCGGCCCGGTCACCGGCAGTGGTCCCTCCGGACCCCCGGGTGCCATCGCCGCCACGGCGACTGCCGCGATGTCTCGGGTGTCGACGAACGGGAACTTGGCCTCCCCGGCCGGGAGTCGGAGTTCGCCGGTCTCCAGCATGCCCCGGAACGAGCCGACCGTGAAGTTGTCCAGGAACCAGGTCGGCCGGATCATCGCCGAGGCGGTCGGGGCGTCCGCCAGGGTTCGCTCGGCGACCTTGGTCGGGTCGTCGTCCGGCGCGTGGTCGACGTCTATTGTGGACAGTAGGGCGATCTTCGGGACCCCGGCCGCCACCGCCGCCTCGATGACTGCCGGTGCCTTCTCCGGTGCGCCCGCGTGGTTGAAGGGGATCACCAGGTAAGCCGCGTCGCTGCCCGCGAAGGCGGGTTCCCAGGTGTCCGGGGCGTCCCAGTCGAACCTGGTGTAGGCGCCCACGGCCCCTGGTCGTCGGCCTGCCGCCCGGACTCGCCAGCCGCGTTCGGCGGCCTGGGCGGCGACGTGCCTGCCGGTCTTCCCAGTCGCGCCGAGGACGGTCACCACATGATCACGCACAGCGGGGGACGCTAGCAGCATGAGAGGGTGTGCGCATGGACTTCGCGGAGCCTGAGGACATTCGGTGGATCCTCGCCCAGTGCCGGACCTGGGCGGTCGTGGGGCTGGCCGACAACCCCGCCCGAGCCGCGCACGGGGTCGCGCGGTTCCTTCAGCAGCGCGGTAAGCGGATCGTTCCGGTGCACCCGCGCGCGGAGACCGTCTGGGGGGAAGACGGTTACGCGAGTCTGGCGGACGTCCCGTTCGCCGTGGACTGCGTGGACGTCTTCCGGCGGTCCGAGGACGCGGGCGCGGTGGCCGACGAGGCGATCGCGATCGGCGCGAAGGCGGTGTGGTTCCAGCTCGGTGTCGTCGACGACGCCGCTGCTGCGCGCGCGGCCGCCGCAGGCCTACGGGTCGTGCAGGACCGCTGCCCGGCGATCGAGTGGTCGGCGCTCGGGCCCGCGGCCTAAGCGCTGTCCGGCAAGTCGGGTGCGTGACTCCTGGCCGCGCGGGCGGGAAGCCGCTCGTACCTGGTCTTACTGGGGTTCTCCGTCCATTCGGTCAGGGACCGCGGATAGCGCGTGCCGCTTACCGGACAACGCCTAGCTGATGCCGTCGGTGGTCACCAGCTCGGTCAGGCCGGAGATCTTGAGGACCGGGCCGAGCAGCGGTGTGGCGACCAGCAGCCGGATCCGCTCGGCGTTGACGAAGAGCACCGTCAGGCCCGCGCTGTCGAGGTAGTCGACGCCGGTCAGGTCGAGCACCAGCGGTTCCTCGCTCGCCGAGGTGAGGGCCTCGGTGAAGGTGTCGGCGTTGTTCATGTCGATCTCGCCGGTCACGGTGAGCACCGGGCTGCCGTCCTCGCGACGGGAGGTGCTCAGGGTCAGGGGCGTGGTCATGCGGGGATCCTCGCGTGCATGTCAACGGTGGTGCCCACCGTGTTCGACTCGACAGTGACCTGGTCCATCAGGGCGCGCATGAGCGTGATGCCGCGCCCCCGGTGCGGGTTCGCGGCGGGGTCGGGCAGCTTCCAGGCGCCGGTGTCGGTGACGGTGACCCGCAGGTCGTCGGCGGTCGCGGCGGCGCGCAGCACCACTGTGCCGGTGGCCTGGCGGTAGCCGTGTTCGATCGCGTTGGCGCACGCCTCGCCTGCGGCCACCAGCACGTCCTGCACCTGCCGCGTCCCCAGGCCCGCCCGCTCCAGCCAACGGCGCAGGGTGGCGCGGACCGGGGCGAGGCCACCGCTCTCGGCGGGGAAGGTGACCTGCAGCGGCGCCGGGTTCCGGTAGAGCAGCAGGGCGACGTCGTCGTCGAAGCCCGCCGCCGGGGCGAGCCTGGTCATGATGTGGGTGGCGAGCTCGTCCACCGGGATGGCCCGGCCCTCCTGCACCACCGCCGCCGCCTGGTCCATGCCCACGGTCAGCGAGCGCCGCCGCCGTTCGATCAGGCCGTCGGTGTAGAGCAGCAGGGTGGCGCGCGGTGGGAGTGCGTACTCGGCCTGGCCGCGCTCCGCTGACGGCTGCACGGCCAACGGCAGGGAACGGCCTTCCTGCAACAGCAGCGTGGTGCCGTCGGCCCGGGTGACGATGCCCGGCGGGTGGCCCGCGCTCGCGTACACCAGGTGGCCGGTCTCCGGATCGAGCACGCCGCAGAAAACCGTCGTGCAGATCGCGCCGGAGAGCCGCGCGGCGAACCGGTCGAGGGCGACCAACGTGTTCGCCGGGCCGGTGTCCTGCAACAGCAACGCGCGGCAGGCGCTGCGCAGCTGGCCCATCACGGTCGCCGCCTTCAGGCCCCGGCCGACGCAGTCGCCCACCACGATGCCGATCCGACCGTCCGGCAGCTCGACCGTGTCGTACCAGTCGCCGCCCACCCCGAGCGGCCGGGTGGCGGGCTCGTAGCGGACCGCGAAACCGTCGGGCAGGTGCGACGGGCCGAGGATGGCCCGCTGCAACGCCAGCGCGGTCTCCCGCTGCTGATCGATCTGGTGCGCCCGGTGCAGGCCCTGGCCGAGCCTGCCCGCCAACAGCGCGAGCAAGGTCTGGTCCTCCGCCGAGAACGGCCGGTTCTCCCCCAGGTCGATCCACACCGCGAGCAGTCCGCGCGGGTGCTCCAGCGTGATCCCCGCGCTGCCCGCCTCCCGCACCGCCACGGTGAGCAGGGGCTCGTCGCGCAGGGCACCGATGGCGTCGCGCAGCGGCCGGGGCAGCCGTTCCCAGCGGTCCTCGGGGCCGGTCGAGAGGACCTCGGGCTGCTCGGAGTCGCCCAGGGTCACCGCGAGCACCCGGTCGGCCCGCCACAGTTCGCGCAGCAGCGCCAGGGTGGAGCGCAGCGCGTCGGTCAGGCTCTCCGCCTCCGACACGCGCAGGCTCAACGCCGCCAGGGCGGTCTCGCGCTGCACCGCGTAGTGCTCGGCGGTGACGTCGCGGAAGGTCCCGACCACGACCCGGCGGCCGGAATCGGGGTCCTCGACCCAGGAGAACGACGCGGCGGCCCAGAGGCGGTGGCCGTCGCGGTGCTCGACCGGGGCGATGTAGCTGCCCTTGGCCTCCGTCGCGATCTGGCTGAACGCCGCGCTGGTGAGCCGGTAGGCCTCCGGGTCGGTCTCCTGGTCCGGCCACCACGGGTGCACCGGCCGGTACGGCAGGTCCTCGGGGCCGAAGCCGAGGATGTCGGTGAACGCGGTGTTGATCTCGATGACCGCGCCCTCCTCGTCGCACACGAAGAACGCCTCTTGCAACGAGTCCACAAGAGCGGTGCGCCACTGCGCGTGGTGGTTGCGCAGGCGGGACAGCTCAACGTTCGCGCGCACTCGGGCCAAGAGGTCCGCCGCAGCGAAGGGCTTGACCAGGTAATCATCGGCGCCCGCGGCAAGACCTTCGATGGAAGCCTCTTGCCCCGCGCGCGCGGACAGCAACAACACCGGTACACCAGCCGTTCGCGACTCCGCGCGCAGTGCGGTCACGAGGGAGAGACCGTCCAGGCGCGGCATCATCACGTCGCTGACCACAAGGTCCGGGGCGTTCGCGCGGACCTGTTCCAACGCCTCCTGCCCGTCCACGACCGCGGTGACCTGGTACCCGCCGGAGCGGAGCAGCCGCGTGAGGTACTGGAGCATGTCGGCGTTGTCGTCGGCGACCAAGACCCGGGCGGGTTTGCTCGGACCAAGCGCCGACGCGGGGACCGCGCCACCGACGACTACCGAACCCGCGAGGTCGTCGCTGTCATCGCGCTCGCCGTCGGGCAGCCAGCGCAACGCCTCTTGCACATACGGGTCCGCGCTGGCGAAGACCGCGTCCTGCGCGCCCGCCGGAACAACGTCCTCGGCGGGGAGGTGCTCCACACCCAACGGCAGCCGGATGGCGAACGAAGTGCCTTCGCCCGCGGTGCTGCTCGCGGTGATCGTGCCGCCGTGCAACCCGACCAGCTCGCGGACGAGCGCCAACCCGATGCCACTGCCCTCGTTGGACCGCGACCGCGCGCTGTGGATGCGGTGGAAGCGCTCGAAGAGCCGGGGCAGTTCGTTCTCGGCGACCCCGATGCCGGTGTCGGCGACGGTGACCACGGCGTGCTCGCCGTCGCGGGCGACCGACACCCGGACCGAGCCGTCGAAGGTGAACTTCACCGCGTTGGACAGCAGGTTGAGGATCACCTTCTCCCACATGCCGCGGTCGATGTGCACCGGCTCCCCCAGCGGCGGGCAGTCGACCTCGAAGGCCAGGCCCGCCTTCTCCACCGCCGAGCGGAACACGCTGGCCAGCTCCGCGGTGACCGCCGAGAGGTCGACCGGCTCGTACCGGGCGCGCATCCGGCCCGCCTCGATCCGGGAGAAGTCGAGCAGTGTGTTCACCAGCTTGCCGAGCCGCAAACCGTTGCGGTACATCACGTCCAGCTCTTCGCGGACCCGCTCGTCGGCGTCGGCGAGCACCCCGCGCAGCTCCTGCAGCGGACCCATGATCAGCGTCAGCGGGGTGCGGAACTCGTGGCTGACGTTGGAGAAGAACAGCGTCTTGGCCCGGTCGAGCTCGGCGAGCTCCTCGGCCCGGCGCTGCTGGGCCTCATAGGCGATGGCGGCGTTGACCAGGTCGGCGGTCTGCCGGGCGACCAGGGTCAGGAACGACCGGTACGCCTCGTCGAGCGCGCGGCGCACGCTGACCGCGAGGACGACCACGCCGATCGTCTGCCCGCCGGTCTCACCCGAGAGCGGCAGCACCACCGCGCTGGTCGGGGTGGTCTGCCAACCGCCGGAGGGCAGCGGCGGGAACCGGTCGGCGACGTCGGTGACGGTGATCGGCTCGCCGGTGCGCAGCACCTCGTCGACCGGCCAGCCGTGCGGCCCGTGGGCCACCGTCAGCGGATCGGTCTCGCGCGGCCCGAGGGCGGCTAGGGCGAGCTCGTCGGTCCCCGGTTTGCGCAGGTAGATCGCGATGAACGGGACGTCCTCGGCGCCGAGCACATCGGCCACCAGCCGACACGCCTCGGCGACGCTGCGGGCCCGGCCCGCCTGGGCGCCGAGGTCCTGCAGGACGCCCAGCCGCCGCTCCCCCACGACCCGCTCGGTGGTGTCGCTGACCGCGGTGAACACGCCGCGGACGGTGCCCTCGTCGTCCTGCAGCGGGCTGTAGGAGTAGGTCCAGTAGGTCTCCTCCCAGTACCCGTGCCGCGACATCGGCAGCATCAGGTCCTCGGACCAGGTGGCCTCGCCGGAGGTCATGACGGACTCCAGCATCGGGCCGATGATGTGCCAGATCTCGGCCCAGACCTCCTCCCCCGGCTTGCCCAGCGCCGGGTGGTTGGTGCCCAGCAGCGGCAGGTAGGCGTCGTTGTAGAGGAAGCGCAGCCGCGGTCCCCACCAGACGATCATCGGGAACCGGGAGGTCAGGCAGATCCGCACCGCCGTGCCGAGGCTGGCGGGCCAGTCCTGCGGGCTGCCCATCGCCGAGTCCGACCACGGGTGTGCCCGCATCCGGCGCGCCATCTCGCTGCCCCCGGGGAACACGAGGTCGCCCGGCTTCTCATCCCGCACGAGGAGACAATACGGTGAGCCCCGGCGCGCCGCCGGAACACGGTGAACCCCGCCCGAGCCGATCCCGCCCAGTGGCCTCCGGTGCCTCGGACAGGCACCTCGCACCGGGCCGCGCCGCCGCAGTGCCGCCGCCGAGCGGCGGCGGCCCGTCCGGGCTCACGGCTCCAGGCGCAGGATCAGGGACTTGGCCCCCTTGGTCAGGGTGAGCGCCCGGCCCTCGATCGAGTAGGCCACCTCGCCCTCGACCACCGCCACCACGGCGCTCTCCAACACCCCGCGGTCGTCCGCACAGGCCATCCTGGTCAGGATCGGCGCCTCGATCACCAGGGTCTGGCCGTTCTTCTTGTACGGCGCGGACCCGCTGTTGCAGCCGGTCTCGATGGCCACGGTGTCCGCGCTGAAGCTGAGCGACGCGGTCGCGGTGCCCGGGGGCGAGGAGGCGGTCGGGCCGTCGGTCAGCGAGTCGACCGTCCAGCGGGCACCCTCCAGCGGGGCGGTCCTCTGCTCGGCGAGCACGATGCTCGTGGTGGTCTTGGCCAGGGTGAGCTGTTCGCCGTCGAGCTTCCAGGCCGGCTTCGCCTCGAGGAACCCCACCAGCCAGGCGTCCTGGTCGTGCCGTGGCTGGTCGCAGCCCATCTCGGTGGTGGCCAGGCTCCCCACGTCGAGGGTGCCGCCGGTCAGGTCCACCCGGCCGGAGATGGTGTTGCAGCCGGCGTTGGCGACCAGGGCGCCCTCGGCGAACCCGATGGTCAGCGTGGTCCCGGCGACCAGGGCCCGCGGCGCGGCCACCGAGGCGGTGAAGGTGCGGCCGTCCGGCGTGGGACCGATCTGGGTGGTCGGCCCAGGACCGGCACCCGGGTCGGTCCGGGTCCCCGCCTGCGCACAGCTGACCAGGACCAGGGCGGACGCGGCGGTCACGCCGATGCTCAGGAGTCGACTTCGCATGTACCGGGGACGGAACGAACCGGTTCCCGGGTTGTCCGGTTCGGCCGGATTAATTCCGACGCTCCCCCACCCGGGCTCGGGTACGGTCCGCCGAATGGCTGCCGAACACCCCGGGCCGGTCACCTCGGCCGACGTGGACACCGCTGTGCACCTGCTCGTCGACACCGCGAGCACGGCGCTGGACGCCGATTGGGATGCCCCGGCCGGGGCCCTGGACTGGAGCTGCTGGGAGACCTGCGAACACCTCGCCGACAGCCTGTTCTACTACGCCGCCCAGTTGTCCCCGCGGGTACCGCCCGCCGACGCGCCCGTCCCGATGGGCTGGGCGAAGCGCAGGCCGGGCGGTCCCGAGAACCTGATCTTCGCCGACCGCGAGGCGGGCCCGGCAGGCGTGCTGCGCGTGGTCGAGGTGTGCGGCGCACTGCTGGTGGCGATGGTCGATACCCGACCGCCGTCCACGCGCGCGCACCACGTCTTCGGCCAGTCCGACCCCGAGGGCTTCGCGGCGATGGGGATCGTGGAGACCCTCGTGCACGCCCAGGACGTCTTCGACGGCCTCGGCCTGGACTGGGAGCCGCCCGCCGCGGTCTGCGCGCGCACGCTGGCCAGGCTGTTCCCCAACACCCCGCCGGACACCGACCCCTGGCAGGCGCTGCTCTGGGTGACCGGCCGCACGGAACTGCCCGGACGCCCCCGACTCACCGACTGGCGCTGGTACGGCACACCCCATAAGTCCACTGTGGACTAGTCTGTTCTGTTCGGCACCAAGCGAATCGAGCAATCCCCTGTGCGCGGTCACAGCACGCGCTACCATCGCTGAGATGGTGGCGCCGCATTCCGACTGCCGGCGTCCAGCCGATCGCCAGGGGGTACGGAAACTATGCGCGCGCTCAGGAAAGTCGCGGCCGCAGTGCTGCTGGCCGCCTCATCGGCAGTAGTGACCCAACAACAAGCCGGCGCGGAAGCGGATGGCGCGACCGCCACCCACCTGCCGCCCTACTTCGCCGTGATCAGACCGGTCACCGCACAACGACTCGGCAAGAGCTGGCGCCCCGGCTGCCCGGTCGGACCGGAGAACCTGCGGCTGATCACCCTCACCACCCTCGGCTTCGACGGCCGGGCCCACCGCGGCGAACTCGTCGTCGCCGACGCTGTGGCACCGGAGACAGTCCGCATCTTCGGCGACCTGTACCGCCACCGTTTCCCCATCGAACGGATGGAAACGGTAGAGAAGTACGACGCAGATGATGACGCGTCCATGGCAGCCAACAACACTTCCGCCTTCAACTGCCGCCCAATCACCGGCGGCACCGAGTGGTCAAACCACTCCTACGGCCGAGCAGTGGACATCAACCCGGTCCAGAACCCGTACATCTCCGGCAGTGGTGCTGTGTACCCACCCAACGGCGCCCCGTACGTCGACCGCACCCGGACAGACCCCGGCCTGATCCACGCCGGCGACCACACGGTGCGCACGTTCGCCAGGCACGGCTGGGACTGGGGCGGCACTTGGACCACTCCGATCGACTACCAACACTTCGAGAAGCCCCGATCCTGACACCACCAGCACTTCCAGAAAGCTCCTCACCACCCTCATCACCCCTAGCCCCAGTCCCAGCCCCAGCCCTTGCCCTGCCCTGCCCTGCCCTAGTCTTGCCCTTACCCTTGCCACCTGCCTCCTCCCTCGCCTCTCCCTTTTCACTTCCCCCTTGCCATTTCTTTTTCTCTTGCATCTTCCCTTCAATCCCTAAAAGCCGTTCCGCTGGTACGCAAGACCCGTTACGTTTGTGCTCGATTGGGTGGACTGCCTTCGTGTGGGGGGAGAGCACCGCTAAACTTGCCGTGTGGTGGGGATGCCCTTCACCCCACGCTTTTCCCCACCGCGGTGCTCTAGGGGCCCCGCGCGAAGGTAGTCCAGCCAATCGAGCCCCGCTCTTACTCGGGCAGCTCGTGGGGTGTGCCGCACGCCGACCTACGGTCGACCGTCTTCGGCGGCTCATCGCT
>NZ_BSTR01000063.1 GCF_030269645.1 Actinokineospora sp. NBRC 105648
CGGTAGAACCGGCCCGCCACCTGGGCGAACAGTTCATCCAACCCGGCCACCCAGGCGTCAAGATCCTCATCAGTCAACACAAGATCGACAACCTACACCACGAAGATCACCAAGTGCGGCTGGAGTATTAGGAGATGGCGACGGCGACGATCAGGCCGAGCGCGATGTGCACCGCGGCGACCACGACGCTGGCCGGGGCGAACTTCTCGCTCTCGATGGTGGCACCGACGTCGAGCTTGGTGACCCACTCCAGCGTCCGCACCGCCAGCACCTGCACGATGATGCCGATCAGGCCGTAGACCACCGAGGTGATCAGGCCCGCGGTCAGGTCGCTGGCCGAGAAGAAGATCGCCACGACGATGATCAGCGCCATGCTCAGCATGCCGGAGGCGGTGACGATCACCGCGTTGGGCTTGCCGGTGCGGACCAGGTCGGACAGCTTGCCCGGGGTGGTCCAGTCGATGGCGTAGAAGCCGATCAGCATCAGGACCAGGCCGATGATCGCGTAGAGGGCGATCGCGCCGATGCCCTTGCCCAGGTCGGCGCCGAAGCCCGCGGGCAACGCGACATTCGACACCGCGGCGAGATGACTGGTCACAGGTCCTCCATGGACGTACAGGGCGAGCGGTTGATCGCGGTTGGCTGGTCGTTGCGCTACTGCGGGATCCGGTGGGGGACGAAGGCCGCGCCGTCGTCGGTGACCAGGCCCGCGGTCTCCCGGATGCCCAGGCCCGCGGCGCTGTCGCCGACCACCCAGGCGCCCAGCGCGGGGCGGTAGCCGTCGAACTCGGGCAGCGGGTCGAACGCCTGGTACACGTACCCCTCGGCGCCGTAGACGCCGCTGGTCTGGGTCTCGTAGCCGGGGGCCACGATCTGGATGTTGGCGCCCTCACGGCCCAGGATGGGCTTGCGCACGTACTCGGTGAGCAGGCCCGGCTCGTTGAGGAACGCGGGCAGCAGGTTCGGGTGCCCGGGGTACATCTCCCACAGCACCGCGAGGATCGCCTTGTTCGACAGCAGCATCTTCCACAGCGGCTCCACCCACAGCGTGCTGGGGATGGACTCGACGACGCGCTTGCCGAACTCCTCGCCGACCATCCACTCCCACGGGTAGAGCTTCATCACCGTGCGCATCGGCGACTCGGCCAGGTCGACGAACCGGTTGAGCACCTCGTCCCAGCCGACCTCCTCGATGGCCAGACCGATGGTGTTCAGGCCCGCCTCGGCCGCGGTCTCCTGCAGGTAGGCGGTGGTGATGTGGTCCTCACCGGAGGGGTCGGCCCCCGACCAGGTGAAGTGCGCCTCGCTCGAGGGCAGCGTCTCGGCGATCTCGGTCCAGCGCTCGACCAGCTTCTCGTGCACCGAGTTCCACTGGTCGTCGTCGGGGAACACCTCGGTCTTCCAGTACCACTGCACGACCGCCGCCTCCAGCAGGGAGGTCGGGGTGTCGGCGTTGTACTCCAGCAGCCGCGCCGGGCCGGAGCCGTCGAAGCGCAGGTCGAAGCGGCCGTAGACGTGCGGGTCGCGGCGCTTCCAGGACTCGGCGATGTGCGGCCAGACCCACTCCGGGATGCCGAAGTCGCGGTAGCGCTCGGTGAGCACGATGTTGTCGACGGCCTCCAGGCACATCGAGTGCAGCAGCTCGACGTCGGCCTCGAGGGAGAGGATCTCGTCCATCTCGAAGACGTAGTGCACCGACTCGTCCCAGTACGGGCGCGACCCGCCGCCGCCGTAGCGGGCGGGGGTGCCGAAGACGAGGCCCTGGGCCTCGATCTTCTTGCGCCAGTCGGGGCGGGGTTCGGACCGGTCTCGGCGCAACTCAGCTGCCCCCGCTCTTGCCGCCGCTGCTGACGCCCAGCCCGCCGCGGGAGACGGACTTGCCGGACTGCGTCTTGACCGAGGTGCCACTCGAGGGTGACACGTAGCTACCCCCGGTGACCTTCTGCCCCACGGAGCCGGAGCCGCCGTAGTTGTAGCGGTAGGAGCTGCCGCCGATGTAGATGAACCCGCCGCTGGAGTAGCCGCCGTGGGAGCTGGCGTACGAGTCGTCGCAGTAGTCGTCGTCGACGACGGTGCCGCTGCTGTCGGTGCAGGTCGCCACGACCTCGTCCGGAGTGGACGCGGCGTAGATCACAGCCACCAGCGCGACCACGCCGACGGTGACCCCGGAGCCGATCAGGATGCGCTTGCGCCGCTTGCGCTTGCGCTCGACCTCCTGCAGCTCGGCTTCCTCTTCCTCGCGCTGCCTGCGCAGGGCCTCCCGGCGGGCCCGCTGCTCGGCGAGCGTGGGCTCCTTCGCGCGGGTCGACTCGTCCTGGAAGCTGACCGAGCCGCGCTTGCGCTCCGGCTCGGGCAGCGGTTCCGGCTCGTAGGCGGGCACGGCGGGGCTCCCGGCGGTCGCCGGGTCCCGTGCGTCCGGTGCGCCGGTCACGTCGCTGCTGCCGTGCGCGACCTGGTCGGGTGCCTGCTCCGCGGCGGAGTCAGGCTGCTCGCCCTGGCCCTTCGGCTTGTCGTTGTCAGTCATGAACCACTCCCGGCGCGAACCCTAGCCGACGGCCACCCGTTGACGTCGGTTGTTTGTCCTGATCGCAACCTGCGCCACCCCCGTTTCGCTCCCGTGGCCGCGCCCCTGTGGTGGACACGGCATCATGGAGTAGATGTCTCAACGCGGCGACTGGTTTCGGTCGAATGACAGCACGGCGAAAACCCGGCTCATCATGGCCGGGGCGTTCGTCGGCTCGCTGCTGCTCCTGGCCACCAGCACGGTCTTCTCCTGGCCGGTGGCGGTGGGTGGCGGGGTGCCCACGGCCGAGCAGGAGCGGGAGGCCGCGTTCGACTCGCCCGCGGGCAGCTGCCTGGACTGGACGCCGCCGGACGGCGGCAACATGCGCCGGGTCGACTGCACCGCGCCGCACCTGTTCGAGGTGACCAGCAACGTCGACATCAGCGCGGACTACCCCGAGTCGGCCCCACCGCCGGACGTGCAGCGCTGGCGCGAGATCGCCGAGGCCAAGTGCACCCCCGGCGCCACCAGCTACCTGGGCGGCAAGCTCGACCCGTACGGGCGGTACAAGGTCAACGCCCTCAAGCCCAGTGACGCGCAGTGGCAGGACGGTGACCGCAAGCTGCGCTGCGGCCTGCAGCGCACCGGCCCGTCCGGCGGGCTGATCACCAGCACCGGCACGGCCGCGAACCAGGACCAGTCCAACATCCACGAGCCGGGCACCTGCCTGACCCTGGACGGGCAGACCATCGGCGACCCGATCGACTGCGGCACCGCGCACGCCTTCGAGATCGTCGGCAACGTCGACCTCGGCCAGGCGTTCCCGAGCGAGTACCCGGCCGACCAGGCGCAGACGGAGAAGGCCACCGAGCTGTGCACGCAGGTCACCGACGCCTACACCGGCAAGGCAGACCTGGCGGCGAAGAACCTGACCCCGTACTCCGACACCCTGAAGCCGGAGAGCTGGGCGGCGGGCTCCCGGAAGGTGGACTGCAAGGTGGGCGCCAAGCTGCCGGACGGTTCCGGGCTGGCCCCGATCCGGGGCAGCGTGCGCGCCACCGGCCCGGCGGCCTCCACCTCGGGCACCGCGTCCACTTCGGGCACCGCGTCGCCCTCGTCCACTGTGTCACCCTCGTCCACTGTGTCCGGTTCGAGCACCACCACGTCGGCTCCTGGGGGCTGACCCGGTGGAGATGACCCGCGACCGGTTCGAGGAACTGGTCGCCGACGCGCTGGACATGATCCCGCCCGGCTTCGCCCGCGCGATGGACAACGTCGTGGTGCTGGTCGAGGACCGCGACCCGCAGGAGCCGTCCCTGCTCGGCCTCTACCACGGCATCGCGCTGACCGAGCGCACCTCGCACTACAGCGGCGAGCTCCCGGACCGGATCTTCGTCTACCGCGAGGCGATCCTGGACATCTGCGAGACCGAGGCGGACGTCGTCGAGGAGGTGGTGATCACGGTGGTGCACGAGATCGCCCACCACTTCGGCCTCGACGACGCCCGCCTGCACGAACTCGGCTGGGGCTAGCCCAGCAGCGACTCCACCACGTCGGCGGCGGCCCGCGCCCCACCGGCCGCACGCACCTCGGCACGCATCCGCGCGAGGTTGGCCGCGATGTCCGGGTCGGCGCTGACCCGCAGGACCTCGGCCCGCAACCGCTCCGGCGTGACCTCGTCGGCGGGCAGGTGCGCACCGAGCCCGAGCTCAGCGACCCGGGCACCGTTGATGTGCTGGTCGACAGCCTGCGGGACGGCCACCATCGGCACGCCGAAGTACAGCGCCTCCATGGTCGAGCCCATACCCGCGTGCGTGACGAAGGTGGCCGCCTGGGACAGGACGCTCACCTGCGGCACCCACTGGACCACCTCGACATCCGGCGGCACCACCCCCAGATCGGCCGGCTCCACGAAGCGCCCGACGGAGAGCAGCACGTGCCACCCCAGCCCACTGAACGCCGCCACGCAGTCGCGGTAGAAGCCGAGCTGATCCGTGTAGGCGGACCCGAGGCTGACCAACAGGGTCTTGCGATCGGCAGGTGCCGTCCAGGCACCCTGCCGTTCGTCCACACTGGGACCGACGAAGGTGTACCGCTCGTCGACGGTGTCCCCCCGCAACTGCCACGCACGAGGGATCGTGACGACACACCGTCGCGGCTGATACTTGATCTCAACCGTATCGATGCCAGTGGCGTAGCGAGCGACGAAGGCCGCGAACTCCTCATCCATCGCCTTGGCCTCGGGCAGGGGCTCAGCGCTCAGGTCCACCCCGAAGTCCTCCGCCCACCCGTCGTAGGCGACGAAGGTCGGCGACAACTGCACAGCGGGCACACCCCAGCGCTTGGCGAGCACCGGCGCATGCCAAGCACCGATGTCGTAGACCACGGCATCCGGAAGATCGCGGGAATAGGCGGCCTCGACCTGCGGGGTGACGGCGAGGAACTCGTCGTGGAACAGCCGCTGCGCACCAACGGCGTCATCCGGCCAAGTGCTACGACCGTCCTTTTCGGACGGGAAAGTGGAGGTGTAGCGAACGACCTCAGCACCGGCACTGGACACAAGACCGGCGAACTCATCGTTGATGGCGAAGCTGACCCGATGACCCCGCCGGACGAGCTCGGCCACGAGGGAAAGGCTTGGGTTGACGTGCCCGTGAGCGGGCACGGCCATGAAAGCGATGTGACGTGACAAGGGAACTCCAGAACACTAGAACCGTTGGCGGACACGACAACGCGACCCACGCACCTGGACGTGGGTGGGCGCTGGGCCACTCAGAGGTAGTAGATCTGGAACATGGGAACCACCCTAGCGGACCCAAGAGACCACCGCGCCTGACTTTCCAGCGAGCGCAACAAGCCCTCTCTCCTCCCCCAGCGCAGCCCAGCCCGAGCCCCAGCCTCAACTCCAGTCCCCGCCCCGGCCCCGGCCCCGGCCCGCTGCCCCAATTCCGCTCCCGGCTCCCGGCTCCCGGCTCCCGGCTCCCGGCTCCCGGCCACAATCTCTTAATCCCTAATCTTTCAATCCCTAAATCCCAAGCCCGCTGGAACGCAACACCCGTTACGTTTGTGCTCGATTGGGTGGACTGCCTTCGTGTGGGGGGAGAGCACCGCTAAACTTGCCGTGTGTGGGGATGCCCTTCACCCCACGCTTTTTCCCCACCGCGGTGCTCTAGGGGCCCCGCGCGAAGGCAGTCCAGCCAATCGAGCCCCGCTCTTACTCGGGCAGCTCGTGGGGTGTGCCACACGCCGACCTACGGTCGACCGTCTGCGGTGGCGCATCGCTTGGGCTGCCCGAGTAAAAGCGGGGGCTCGATCTAGTGAACTCGCTTCGTGCGGGGCCCCTAGAGCACCGCGGTGGAGAGAAAAGGGCGGGTGAAGGGCATCCCCACCCACGGCAAGTTTAGCGGCACTCTCCCCCCACACGAAGCGAGTCCACTAGATCGAGCATCCGTAACGGGACTTGCGTACCAGCGCGGTCGGCCTATCCGCTGCGGTTAGCTGGGGGACTGGGCTCACTGGGGTGCTGGTGGGGTCGAGCTATCCGCTGCGGTACCAGCTGGGTAGGGATCTTGTTGTGTGCCAGCGGGATTGGCCTATCCGCTGCGGTTAGCTGGGGGGACGGGGTTCTCTTGGGTGCTGGTGGGGTCGGCTTCTCTGCTGCGGTACCTGCGGGAGCGGGATCAGCTTCTTATTCGCTCGCTCTCAATTCCCCACTCTTCGTTCGCTCAGCCCTTCACGCAGATGACCTGCTTGAGCTTGGCGACGATCTCCACCAAGTCGTCCTGCTCCCGCAGTACCTCGTCGATGTCTTTGTAGGCCGCCGGGATCTCGTCGACGACGCCGGTGTCCTTTCGGCATTCGACGCCCTTGGTCTGGTTGGCGAGGTCGTCTCGGGTGTAGCGCTTGCGGGCCTTGGTGCGGGACATGCGCCTGCCTGCGCCGTGGGAGGCGCTCTCGAAGGAGTCAGGGTTTCCCAGGCCTCGGACGATGTAGGAGCCGGTGCCCATGGAGCCGGGGATGATGCCCAGGTCGCCCTTGCCCGCTCGGATGGCGCCCTTGCGGGTGACCAGCACGTCCTCGCCGAAGTGGGTTTCCTCGGCCACGTAGTTGTGGTGCACCGAGATGGGGTCGTCGAACTCGATGATGGGGAAGTCCGCCTTGAGCACGTCGCAGATGAGGCGGAGCATGACGGCGCGGTTGCGGCGGGCGTAGTCCTGGGCCCAGTAGAGGTCGTGCCGGTAGGTGGCCATCTGCGGGGTGCCCGCCAGGAAGACGGCCAGGTCCCGGTCGGGCAGTTCGGCGTTGTGGGCCAGGCCCCTGGCCACCTCGATGTGGTGCTGGGCGAGGATGTTGCCGATGCCGCGCGAACCCGAGTGCAGCATCACCCAGACCCGCTTGGCCGTGTCCAGGCAGATCTCGATGAAGTGGTTGCCACCGCCGAGGGTGCCCATTTGCTGGACGGCCCGCTTGCTGTCCGCCTTGACCGTGGGGGTCAGGTCTTCGAACGCCTTCCAGAACGGTGCCCAGTCGGACGCGTCGCGGTCGCCGAAGGCGGCCTCCTTGTGAGCGCCGAAGCCGACCGGGATCGCCTGCTCCAGCCTTGTCCGAAGTGGAGCGAGGGTGGCCGGTAAGTCGTTGGCGTGCAGGGACGTCCGGACCGCCGTCATGCCGCAGCCGATGTCGACGCCGACGGCTGCCGGGGACACGGCGTCGCGCATCGCGATGACGGAGCCGACCGTGGCGCCCTTGCCGTAGTGCACGTCCGGCATCACGGCCACGTGCTTGAAGGTCCACGGGAGCGCGGCGATGTTGTGCAGCTGTCGCATGGCCTGGTCCTCGACCGAGGTCGGTTGGGCCCAGAGCCGGATGTCGACGTGCGTGCCGGGGATCGTCGTCGCTGCCATGGATCAAAGGCTAGAGAACCGGAGTCGATCGCACGAACAGTTATCCACAGCGCCTAGCCGAGCAAGCCCGCGCGGCGCCACAGGGCCTTGGTCGGGCCGCCGATCATGCCGGTCTCCTGGAGGAACTCGACGACCTTCTCGGTCATCCAGCGCCGGGTCTCGCGGAAGTTCGGGTTGGCCAACGCCGCCTCACGGCCGACGCGCGGTGCGATGCCGACCGCGCGGTAGACGCGGGGGTTGACGAGGGCGTCCATCACCGCCAGCGCGGTCCCGGCGGTGGCGAGCCGGTGGAACTCCAGTTCCGCGCGGTTCAGCTTCGGTGCGCTGCGCAAGACCTCTTCGCGCGCGTACCGGACGTGCCGTGCCTCTTCGATCACGTGGATCCGGTTCACCATGCGGATGAGCGGTTGCATGGTCGTGTCGTCCATAGTGGACCGCTGCAGCCGGTCCGTCGCCTCCTCGGCCACCAGCACCGAGGCGAACATCGACGGCCCGCCCGCGATCGCCTTGTAGACGCGGCCGAGGTTGTGCAGGAGTCTGCCGGGGCCGTAGTTCGGCGCGTCGAACCGGGAGATCGCCTTGGCGAACATGATCGAGTGACGGGTCTCGTCACCCACCTCGGTGAGGGCGTACTGCGCGTGCGCGCTGCGCGGGTCCAGGTCGTAGGCGTAGCGGACCAGCAGCTGCATCAGGATGATCTCGAACCACAGGCCGACCCCGGCGATGCTGGCTATCTCGTGCTTGGACAGCTCGATCCGCTGCTCGTGGCTCAGGCCCCGCCAGAGGTCGGTGCCGTAGAGGGACACCCGCTCCAGCGGCATGTAGGCCTTGTCGGGATCCAGCGGGGCGTCCCAGTCGATGTCGAGGAACGGGTCGTAGGTGGTGCGGACGGATGCCTCGAGCAACCTGGCGCTGACCTGCTCAGGGTCTTTCGGTCGCAGTACTCGAGCCATCACTGCCCCACCCTCCGTGGCCGCGTCGCCACCAGTGTTACGTCCGGTAACAGTTACCTCGCGTCCAGGTTGACGTGAGCTGGGCCACCTTGTCAAGGGCTCGATCATCGGCCGTCCCTTGTGGACACCCGGCGGCCCGCTCGACCGGCGGCTAGCGTCAGGCGCATGAGCACCGCCACGAACATCCTGGACACCGTGCTCGACCGCGCGGTCGTGCCCGGCTACACCAAGATCGGCTACTCGGTGCGCAGCCGGTTCTGGCCCGCCGACCCGGCGCCGGGCGCGCTGGAGGGTGCCACCGTGCTGCTCACCGGCGCGAACTCCGGTCTGGGCAAGGCGGCGGTCGCCGCGCTGGCCCAGCTCGGCGCGACCGTGCACATGCTGGTCCGCAACGTCGAGAAGGGCGAGCGGGCGCGCCTGGAGATCGCCGAGCAGGTACCCGGGGCCCACCTCGAGCTGCAGCAGTGCGACATGTCGAACCTGGCTGAGGTGCGCGCGTTCGCCGAGCGGTTCACCGGCGACCACGGCAGCCTCGACGTGCTCATCCACAACGCGGGCGCCCTGCCGCCCGCGCGCCAGGAGACCCCCGAGGGCAACGAGATGACCCTCGCGACGCACGTGCTGGGCCCGTTCCTGCTCACCGGCCTGCTGCGCCCGGCGCTCGCCGCGGCGAAGGGACGGGTCATCTTCGTGACCTCGGGCGGCATGTACGCCGCGCGCCTGCACAGTGACGACCCGCAGTACCGCAAGGGCGACTACTCGGGCAGCAAGGCCTACGCGCGCACCAAGCGGATGCAGGTGGTCCTGGCCGAGCAGTGGGCGCAGCGGCTGGCCGACGACGGCGTCTCCGTGCACAGCACCCACCCCGGCTGGGCCGACACCCCCGGCGTGACGTCCTCGCTGCCGGGCTTCAACAAGGTCATGGGTCCGCTGCTGCGCACCCCCGAGCAGGGCGCCGACACCATCGTCTGGCTGGCGGCGGCACCGGCGGCCGGGCACTCGACCGGCGAGTTCTGGCACGACCGCCGGGTCCGCCCCACCCACTACCTGCCCTGGCAGCACGACGACCCGGCCGACCGCAAGGCGCTGTGGGACCTGTGCGTCCGGGAGACCGGCCTGGCCATCTAGGCGCCGCAGGTTTGTTTCGGCCGGGTTAGCTCGGCCGGGTGATGATCGGATTGCAGGCCCGCCTGCCGCAGCCGACCCTCGGTCGATGAGACGCAGACACCGCATCACGACCGGCTTGGCGGCTGCACTGCTCCTGTTCACCCCCGGCCCGGCCGCCGCCGACAGTTCCGCCCGCGTCGACCAAGACCAGGTCCGGCACCAAGCCCTGGGCCAGGTGGACGACGAGTACCTGCGCGCCGCCGAGCCCGCCGCCCGGGCGGTCGCCGGGGAGTTCGGCATCCCGGCCTCGGTCACCGCCGGGCAGTCGATCCTGGAGTCGGCCTGGGGCAGCAGCAGGCTCGCGGTCAACGACCGGAACTACTTCGGGTTCAAGTGCACCGCGTCGGGGCCGGGCCCGATGGCCGTCGGCTGCCACGACTACCCGACCACCGAGTGCGGCCTGGACCCCGCGCACCCGGACGCGTGCACGCAGGTGCAGGCGCTGTTCCGGGTGTACGACTCGATGACCGCGTCCTTCCGCGACTACGGGCGGCTGATGACGACCAGCGACTACTACGCCGCCGCCCTGCCGCTGGCGCACGACCCGGACGCGTTCGCCACCGAGGTCGCCAAGCACTACGCGACCGACCCGGACTACGCCGCCAAGGTCATCCGGGTGATGCGCGACCACGACCTGTACCGCCTGGACCGCCCACTCCCCTGAGTGACCGACCGAGCACGATGCGGCTCCAATCGGAAAAAAATCGCCGCCGATGGAAAATAGGGCCGGTTGTCCTGTATTTCGCGCCGACCCCCGCGCTCTGTTAGGGGTGAGAGACACGCCCAGGGCGCAGGAGGAACGCGATGACGTGCACGGTGGAGCTGGACGACGAGCTTGCCGCCCTTGAGGCGTCGCTGACCAACGTCCGGGAACCGGCCCGGTTCGGCCCCCGCACGCCCACCCGGGTGGAGCGCGACAACCTCGACTCGGCGGTCTCGGCCGCCATCAGCGGCGACGCGAGCGCGACCGAGCAGCTGCTGATCTTCCTGCGGCCGCTGGTCGTGCGCTACTGCCGGGCCAAGCTGGGCAGGCTGCCGCGCTCGTTCAGCAGCGCCGACGACGTCGCGCAGGAGGTGTGCGTGGCCGTGTTCCGCGCGCTGCCGACCTACCAGCAGCTCGGCAGGCCGTTCCTGTCCTTCGTCTACGGCATCGCCGCGCACAAGATCGCCGACGTGCACCGGGCCAACTCCCGGGACAAGTCCGACCCGATCGCCGAGACCCCGGACGTGATGAGCCTCGAGGACGGCCCGGAGCAGCGCGCGCTGCGCTACGAGCTGGTCGAGCAGACCGGCGCCCTGCTGCGCACGCTGACCCCGCGCCAGCGCGAGATCCTGATCATGCGGGTGGTGCTGGGCATGTCGGCGCAGGAGACCGCCGAGGTCGTCGGCACCACCGCCGAGGCCATCCGCGTCGCCCAGCACCGGGCGCTGAACCGGCTGCGCAAGACGCTGGCGCGGCACTGAGACCCGCCCGCCGCGGCCCCGTTCGGGGAGGGACGGACCGTGGCGGGCGTGGGGGGAAGAGGGGGATCGAGGGGGATCGCCACTCCCGGGGCGGGAGATCGCCTGCCGTGGCCCGTCCGAGGGGGACGGACCACGGCAGGCGGGGCGATCCCACCGGGGTGGACAGGTCGATGGGCACACCGACGCGCGCGGCCATCTCGTTCGGCGGCGAGTCAGTGCGCACCGAGGCGCGACTTCGAGGCACCGCGAGGCCGTGCCGATCGGGACAACTCATCGCCGGTGCCGCGGGTCAGTGGCGGTCGAGGGCCGCCTTGCCCACCTTCGGTGGGAAGCGGTGTTCGTTGCGGTCGATCTTGGCGTTGGCCGCCTCGATCAGGTCGACGTCCAGCACATCGGCCAGCCGGACCAGGTACAGCAGGACGTCGGCCAGTTCGTCGTGCACCTTCGCGCGCAGCGCGGGCTCGGCGGTCGCCGCGGCGGCCTCGTCCGGGGTGAGCCACTGGAACAGCTCAGTCAGCTCCCCCACCTCCCCGGTCAGCGCCATGACCAGGTTCTTCGGGGTGTGGAACGGTTCCCAGTCGCGGGCCTGGGCGAAGGCGCGCTGCCGGGCGGCGAGTTCTTCGAGCGTCATCAGTCCGTCTTCTTCTTGGAACGCATCAGTCCGTCTTCTTCTTCGAGCGCATCAGTCCGTCTTCTTCTTTGAGCGCATCAGTCCGTCTTCTTCTTTGAGCGCAGCACGACCTTGTCCGACTGCGGCACCACCGCGCCCGCCGCCGGGGTCTGCTCGACGACCACCCAGTTGCGGTCGTCGACCAGCAGCCTGCCCTTGCCGGTCGCGTCCTCCTCGGTGAGGTAGTAGAAGCCCGCCTTCTGCATGGCGTCCTGGGCGTCCTGGTGGACCATCCCCACCACGTTCGGCACGGTGGCCGACTTCACCGACGCGCTCGGCGGCGCGAGCGTCGGGATCTCCGGGGACGGGTCGTTCGGGCCGCAGCCGACCAGGGCGGTCGACAGGGCCGCGGCGACGGCAGTGGCGAGGATGGTGGCGAGCACGCGCATGGGACCCCCTGGGTTCGGCGGCTGGCACCATCCATGATCAACGATCAGCGCGCGGACCGCCACCGCGTGCGTCCAGGTCCACGATCAGCGGACCCAGGGCCATCACCAGCAGCAGGCCCAGCCCGAGCACCGCGCCGATCCACACCAGCACCACCATCACCATCACGTCCTCCCGTTGTTTGCGCTGCTACCAGGGTCGCCCCGGCACCCCCCGGCGCGGATCGGCCACGGAGGTGAACGCCCCCGGCCAACCGGCTACGGCCGTGGTCACCGGAACGGACCGATCGGCCGATGGGGTGGCGCCGGTCGGCCGAGGCGGGCGCGGGCGATCCGCCCTACGTTCTCCGACATGGGTCTCCTCGCGCCCGCGCGGCGCTGGCTGGCGGGCATGGTCGGTGTGGCCTACCTGTTCGATGTGCTCTACCTGCGGTCGTCGGAGACCCTGGTCCCATTCGCACCGCTGCCGCTGGCGGCCTGCCTGCTGCTGGCCGTGCACCGGCCGCTGCCGGGTGCCCTAGCGGGTGCGGGGACCTTCCTGGTCACCTCCGGACTGCTGCGCGTCGCCGACCAGCCGCCCGGTGGCGGCTTCGGCGTCGAGACCGTGCTGCTATCGGAGACCGTGATCGGTGCCGGGCTGATCGCGCTGGTGGTGTGGCGGTGCGGGGGCCTGGTGGCCGCTGGGGCGGTCGCGGCCATGACAGTCGCGGCGGGTGTCGGGGTCTTCCTGCGGGCGCCGGACCACCAGTGGCTCTACGGCAACGGCCGCGAGGTCCTGCTGACGGGGTTGATCGTGCTGCTCGCGGGGTGCGTCGCCGGGATCACCCTGCGCGCGCACGACGACCGCCGGATGCCCGCGGACGTCCGCGCGCTGCTGCGCGGGCAGTGGCCGCTGGCCGGGGCGCTGGTTTTGTTGATCATGTTGGACCTCAGCGGCTCGCTGTACTCGCTCGACAGCCGCGCGGTGGTCTTCCTGCTGCCGCTGCTGCTCATGCTCGGCACCGCGTACTGCGCGGTGCTGGCCCCGCGCGCGCCGGTGCGGTACGCCGTCACCGCGGCCGCGCTGATGTCGGCCGCCTCGCTGGCCCTGGTGCCGATCGACGCGCTGTTCTCCGGCAACCGCGGGTTCCCGGTGTCGACCAGCATCGCGGGCGCGCACATGGCGCTGGTAGCCTTCGTGGTCCGCCAGGCCGACCGGCGGTCCGCCGCGGTGGGCGTCGCCTGCCTGGTCGGGGCCGACTTGCTCGCCGTGCTCAGCACAGTCCGGGTGGGCACCGGGTCGGCGGACTTCCTGCTGGTGGCGGCGTTCCTGCTGGTGGTCTCGGTGGCGACCGGCCAGTACTTCCGGTCCCGCGACCGCGAGCGCAACCAGTCGGTCCGGGTCGCGGTCACCGGGGCGCAGCAGGCCGAGCGGCTGGCGCTGGCCCGCGAGCTGCACGACGTCGTCGCCCACCACGTCACCGGGATCGTCGTGCAGGCCCAGGCGGCCCGGATGGTGGCCGAGGGCAACCCGGCGGCGGCCACCGAGGCGCTGGCCCGGATCGAGCGGAGCGGGACCGAGGCGCTGGCGGCGATGCGGACGCTGGTTGGCAGCATGCGCGGCGCGGCGGTGGCGGGCGCGGAGGGCCAGGCGACCACCGACCTGGCCGCCGACGTGCGGAGCCTGGCCGACAACGTCACCGGACCCACCGTCGAGCTCGCGGTGCGGCTGCCCGACGCGCTGGCGCCCGAGGTGGGCCGGTCGGTGTTGCGGGTGGTGCAGGAGTCGTTGACCAACATCGGCAAGCACGCCCCCGGGGCGGAGGCGGTGCGGATCACCATCGAGCCAGCGGGCGACGAGCTGCACGTGTGGGTCGCCGACGACGCCCCGGCGCCCGAGGTCCGGCCGCCCGCCGCCGCGGGCGGCTACGGTCTGGTCGGCATGCGCGAGCGGGTGGAACTGCTCGGCGGCCGGTTCCAGGCCGGGCCCGGCGTGGTGGCGGGCTGGGTCGTCGACGCCCGACTGCCGCTGCGAAGGGATGAACCGTGATCCGCGTCCTGATCGCCGACGACCAGGAGATGGTGCGCGCGGGCTTCCGGATGATCCTGGAGACCCAGCCGGACATGGCGGTGGTCGCCGACGTCGCCGACGGGGTCAGCGCGGTCGCCAAGGCCCGCGAGCTGCGCCCGGACGTGTGCCTGCTGGACATCCGGATGCCCGGCATGGACGGTCTCGCGGTCACCCGCGCGCTGGCGGGCCCGGAGGTCGCCGACCCGCTCAGGGTGGTCGTGGTGACCACCTTCGACCTCGACGAGTACGTGCACACCGCGCTGGCCAACGGCGCCAGCGGGTTTCTGCTCAAGGACGCGGGCCCAGCGCTGCTGATGGAGGCCGTCCGCGCGGCGGCCCGGGGCGACGCGCTGGTCTCGCCGCAGATCACCGTGCGGCTGCTCAAGCACTTCGCGGCCGGGTCGGCACCGCGGCCGGTGCGGCACAACCTGACCGAACGCGAGACCGACGTGGTGCGGGCGGCGGCTCGGGGGCTCACCAACACCGAGATCGGCACGGAGCTGTTCCTGTCGCTCTCGACGGTGAAGACGCACCTCGCCGCCGTGCAGGCCAAGGTCGGCGCGCGGAACCGGGTGGAGATCGCCGCGTGGGCGTGGCGGACCGGGCTGATGGCCGACGTGGGCTAGGCGCTGTCTTGCCAGTCTTCCTACTTCCCAGTCTTCCCGGTCTTTCCTAGACGACCGTCTTCACGGTGAGCTGGTTGCCCGGCGGGGTGCCCGCGCAGCCCTGGCCGGTCACCGCGACGAACATCGACGCGGTGTCGTGCGGCGGGTACACGCGCAGGCCGCGCACATCAGTCGGCTTGCACACGGCCGGGTCGAAGTTCTGCACATTGACGAACCCGACGTCCGTGCTCGCCGACGCGCCGGGCGCGAGGGTGACGGGTGCGCCCTTGGTGCCCACGCGGAAGGCGGCCGGGCCAACCTGGTGGCCGTCTTCGCCTGCGACGTAAGAGATCCCGGGGAAGCCCTGGATCACGCAGGTACGCGTACCGGCGTTGGTGAAGACCAGTTTGCGGTAGACCGTTCCCGCTGCGCCGTCACCGTCGCGGATGGACAGTTTGAGTTCAGCCGCCTTGCAGTCGTTGGCGCTACCCACCCCGTCTTCGGGCTGGGTGGTCGCGGGCTGTTCGGGGACCGCGGTCGGGCTGGTCGTCGGCACGGCGCTGGGATCGGTCGTGGTCGGCGATCCCACCGTGGCGGACGAGGGTGGTAGCGACGACGCGAGCGGCGTAGCGGTGTCCTTGCCCGCGCAGCCCGCCACCAGCGCTACCAGCGCGAACCCGCCCGCGATGACTGCCTTGCGCATGATGACCTCCACTCGTCAAGAATCCACGTTCTTGGTCAACAATGGGCTAATCGCCAACTAGACGCCACCCGGTGTGGTTCCCAACGTTCGCCTGCGGTACACGCCGGATCGGTTGTGATCCGGGCCGCGCGGGAGGCAGCCTTGCCGTTCGTGAGCGAACTGTCCCGCCGCCGCCTGCTCAGTCTGACCGCCGCGACCGCGGGTGGTGTGGCCGCCTCTTCCCTGTTACCACCGTCGGTGCTCGCGGCCGTCGCCGAGCCCGCGCGCCCCGGTGGCCTGCACGCCATCGAGCACGTGGTGATCCTCATGCAGGAGAACCGGTCTTTCGACACCTACTACGGCAGCCTGCGCGGTGTGCGCGGCTTCGGCGACCGGTCGGCGCTGGAGCTGCCGAACGGGCAGCCGGTGTTCGCGCAACCCAACGGGGACAAGACAATCCTGCCGTTCTCGGCGCGGGCGGCCGCCGCCCAGGCGAACCGGCCCGGGTCGGACATCCAGTACCTCGGGTCGCTGCCGCACGGCTGGACCGACGGCCAGCAGGCCTGGGCGGGCGGCTGGAACGACGGCTGGATCGCGGCGAAGTCGGCGGCCACCATGGCCTACTACGACCGCCGGGACATCCCGTTCCAGTACGAGCTGGCGGACACGTTCACCCTGTGCGACGCCTACCACTGCTCGATGTTCGGCCCCACCAACCCGAACCGGCTCTACCTGTGGAGCGGGAACGTCGGCTTCGAGGCCGACGGCAGGCGGGTTGTCGGCAACGACGCCTACGACGAGGACAACCACCCCGGATATACCTGGACCTCTTACCCTGAGCGGCTCGAACGCGCGGGGGTGTCCTGGCAGACCTACCAGGAGTGGGACAACTACCAGGACAACGGCATCGAGTTCTTCGCCTCGTTCAAGGCGATCGCTCGCAAAGCCCTCGGCGGTAAGTTCAAGAGCCTCACTTCGTTCTACGAGGCCGTTGGCGCTGCCGAACCCGCCGAACGGGAGAAGTTGCTGGCAGAGCTGGACAACGGCGTTAAGACACTCCCCTTGGCCGAACGGCAGCTCTACCGACGGGGTCTTCGCCGCACACCGCCTGGCACGCTCGCGTCCAGCTTCCGCGCGGATGTTGAAGCGGGGCGCCTACCGAAGGTCTCTTACCTCGTTCCGTCCGCTGTGGACTCCGAGCACCCGTCGGCCTCTTCGCCCGCGGCCAGCGCGGCCCTCGTCTACGACGTGCTCGACGCCTTGGCGAGCAGCCCGCAGGTGTGGGCGCGCACCGCGGTGTTCCTGACCTACGACGAGTACGACGGCTACTTCGACCACGTCGCCCCGCCGGTGCCGCCGCGCTCGCGCACCGAGGAGTTCTACGAGGGCAAGCCGCTCGGCCTGGGCTTCCGGGTGCCGATGACGGTGATCTCGCCGTGGAGCATCGGCGGCTACGTCTCCTCGGAGACCTTCGACCACACCTCGGTCGTCCGGTTCCTGGAGCGCTGGACCGGGGTGCGCGAGCCCAACATCAGCCCGTGGCGGCGCACCGTGTCCGGCGACCTGCTGTCAGCGTTCGACTTCCGCAGGCCCGCCACCCGGCCCGCGCTCACCACGCCCGCCCCGGTGCCCGCGGCCGTGCCGCGCTGGCGAGCGCAGCCGCCCGCGGTGGGCGAGCGGCCGCGGCAGGAGCCGGGCACCCGGCCGAGCAGGCCGCTCCCGCACCGGCCGACGGCGACCGCCAAGGTGCGCGGCCACGAGCTGATCATCACCCTGCGTGACAACGGCGCCCGGGGGTCGCATTTCGCGATTCACCGGTACGGCGGTGACCGCACTCCCCCGGTGCACGTCGACGTGCTCGGCACGCACGAGGAGCGACTGCCCATCGTCGGCGGCCGGTACCGGGTGGCCGTACACGGCCCGGCGGGCTACCGCTGGTGGTTCACACGATAGGGGTGACCTGGGAAGAATTGCCGCCCGTTCGGGGCTAGAGGCCCCTCCGGAGCGGAAGTAGCGTCGCGGGCATGACGGGGGCACGATTACCCGACGCGCCCACGGAGGTCGCGGCGTGAGCACCGGGACCGACCGACGGCTGGGCTGGCTGCTCGGCTCCAGCGCGCTGTCCAACCTCGGCGACGGCATCGGCAAGGTGGCCGTCCCGCTACTGGGCGCGAGCCTCACCCGCGACCCGGTGCTCATCGCGGGCCTGTCCGCGACCGCGTTCCTGCCGTGGCTGCTCTTCGCCCTCCTCAGCGGCGCGCTGGTGGACCGGGTCGACCGGCGGCGGGCGGTGCTGGTGGCCAACGCCTCCCGCGCGGTGATCGTCGGCGGCCTGTCGGTGCTGGTGCTCCTCGACGCGGCGAGCATCTGGCTGCTCTACCTCGCGGCCCTGCTGATCGGCACGGTCGAGACGGTGGCCGACAGCGCCGCGCAGGCCCTGGTACCCGCGGTGGTCGACCGGGCCGGGCTGGAGTCGGCCAACGGCAAGCTCCAGTCGGCCGAGATCGTCGGGCAGACCTTCCTCGGCGGACCGCTGGGCAGCCTCGCGTTCGCGGCGTTCGCGGCGCTGCCGTTCCTGCTCAACTCGGTCGGCTTCGCCATCGCCGCGGCGCTGCTGCTGGCGCTGCGCGGGAAGTACCGGCCGAAGCGGGTGGCAGGCCCGCCGCCGCGGCTGCGGGTCCAGCTGGCCGAGGGCCTGCGCTGGGTGCGGCGGCGGCCGCTGATGGTGCAGCTGGTGGTGTTCGCCGCGTCCCTGGCGCTGGCCTCGGAGCTGGCCCAGGCGCTGCTGGTGCTCTACGCGTTGCAGGACCTGGGCCTGAGTGAGGCCGCGTTCGGCGTGTTCGCGCTGGTCGGCGGCGCGGGTGGGCTGCTCGGCGCGGCGGTGGCGCCCCGGCTCACCCGGCTGATGTCCCGCCGGAACGTGCTGACCTGGTCGGTCGTGGGCTGCGCGGCGGGCTTCGGCGGGATGAGCGCGGTGACCGACCCGGTCGCGGCGAGCCTGCTGTTCGGGTTGTTCGCCGCCTCGGTGGTCTCGATCAACGTGATCGTCGGGTCGCTGCGGCACGCCCTGGTCCCCGAGCACCTCTTCGGCCGCGTGCTGGGCGTGTGGCGCACCGCGGTGTGGGGCGCGATCCCGATCGGCGCCCTGCTCGGCGGCGTGCTGGCGGCGTGGCTGAGCACCCGGGCCGTGTTCGCGCTGTCGGCGGGCATCCAGCTGGCCCTGGCCGGGTGGGTGTGGGTGGCGCTGGCCCGGCACCACGACGAGATCGACACCCTGGACGAGCCCGTCGTCGAGCCGATCGCGGGCGAGAGCGCCACCGCGGCGTAAGGGGAGGCGCAAAAGGCAGGGGCGGCACCGGAACCCGGCACCGCCCCTTGGAGCTCGATCGGCTACTTGCTGGCGACCTTGCGGTACTTGGCCACCGCGATCGGCGTGAAGACGACCAGCAGCACCACGCACGACAGGGTCGCGTAGAGCACCGAGTGCTGGGCGGGCCACGCGTCGGACTGGCCGAGCACGCCCGCGCGCTTGTTGCCGAACAGCTCGCGCGCCGCGTCGGCCACCGCGGTCACCGGGTTCCACTCGGCGAACGCCTTGAGCGGGCCCGGCATGCTGGAGGCGGAGACGAACGCCGAGGAGATGAAGGTGACCGGGAACATCCAGATGAAGCCCGCGCTCTGCGCGACCTGGACGCTGCCGGAGACCATGCCGACCCAGGCGCCCACCCAGGACACCGCGAACGAGAACAGCAGCAGCACGCCGTAGCCGAACACGGCGTCCAGCACGCTGCCCCGGATCCGCCAGCCGACCAGCAGCCCGCAGACCGACATGACCAGCAGACCCAGCGCGCTGACGACGAGGTCGGAGGTGGTGCGCCCGATCAGCACGGCCGCCCGCGACATGGGCAGCGAGCGGAACCGGTCGATCACGCCCTTCTCCAGGTCGGCGGCCATGCCGATGGTGGTGTACGCGGAGTTGAACGCCACCGTCTGGGCGAAGATGCCGCCCATCAGGAACTCCCGGTAGGCGCCCGGGTCGTCGCCGATGCTGTTGCCGAAGACGAACGCGAACAGCAGCACGAACATGATCGGCTGCAGGGTGGCGCCGAGCAGCAGATCGGGCTGCCTGCGCACGTTCATCAGGTTGCGCCAGGTGACCACGCCGCTGTCGCGGGTGCCTGCCGTGATGACGCTCATCGGGACTTCGCCTTCCTGCCCTTGCGCTTGCCTTCGGTTTCGACCTCCGGCTCGTCCTCGGCCGCGTGGCCGGTGAGCGAGAGGAACACGTCGTCGAGCGTCGGCCGGTGCAGGGCGACGTCGAGCACCGCGACGCTCTCCTGGTCCAGCCTGCGCAGCGCCTCGACCAGCGCCTTGGGGCCGGTGTCGACCTTCACCTGGACGCGCCGGTGCTGCTCGTCGGTGGTCGGCTCGTCCGAGCCGACCTCGGCGAGCACCCGGGACACCGCGGCCAGCTCGGCGGGCTCGCCGACGACGATCTCCAGCCGCTCGCCGCCGACCTGGCCCTTGAGCTGGTCGGCGGTGCCGCTGGCGATGACCTTGCCGTGGTCGATCACCAGGATGGTGTTGGCCAGCTGGTCGGCCTCTTCGAGGTACTGGGTGGTGAGCAGGACCGTGGCGCCGTCGGCGACGAGCTCGCCGATGACCTCCCAGGTGTCGAGCCGCCCGCGCGGGTCGAGACCCGTGGTCGGCTCGTCGAGCACCACGACCGCGGGCTCGGCGACGAGCGCGCCCGCGAGGTCGAGCCTGCGGCGCATGCCGCCGGAGTAGGTCTTGGCGGGCCGGTCCGCGGCGTCCTGCAGCCGGAAGCGGCTGAGCAGTTCCCGGGCGCGCGCGGTGGCGTCGGTGCGGTTCTTCCCGTACAGCCGCCCGACCATGTAGAGGTTCTCGTAGCCGGTGAGGTGCTCGTCGACAGCCGCGTACTGACCGGAGAGCCCGATCGAGCGGCGCACCGCGTCCGGGTCGGCGATCACGTCGTGGCCTGCGACGAAGGCGCGCCCGGAGTCCGGGCGCAGCAGGGTGGTGAGGATGCGGACGGTGGTCGTCTTGCCTGCCCCGTTGGGGCCGAGCAGACCTAGCACCGTGCCTGCGGGGATCTCGAGGTCGACACCGTCGAGCGCGCGGGTGGACCCGAAGGTCTTGACCAACGCTTCCGCGCGCACGGCGATCGAGGACGCGGGCGGGGGCATGTGCCCTCCCTGGCATAGTCCGAATGAGTACGGCCTCGCAGGGTAGACCCGACGGGTGACAACCCGGTGCGATTTTCGCAAAGCGGACCGTCCCCCGGATGGTGGATCGACAACCGGGGGCGGTGACTCAGAGATCGACTCCGGTCCACTCCAGCGCGTGCCAGCCGCCGCCCCGGTTCTCCAGCAGCACATGGCCGGTGTTGGGCAACAGCTGGGCGTAGGCCAGTTGCGGACCGACGTTGTCGGCCATCCACTCCGCGGCCAACCGGATCACCCCACCGTGGCTGACGACCACGACCAGCCCGTCGTCGTGGCACGCCAGAATTCGCTCAATCGCGGGAAGGTAGCGCGCCCGGAGGAGTTCTCCGTTGTCACCACCGGGAATCGTCGCCGCGAGGTCGCCTTCGGTCCACCTCGTGTACACCTCGCCGAAAGCGCGCAGGGCGTCGGCGTCGGAGCGGCCCTCGAGGTCGCCGCACTGGATCTCGTGGATGCCCTCGACGACCTCGACGGACAGGCCGTGCCGCTTGGCCACCGGCTCGGCGGTCTCCTGGGCGCGGACGGCGACGCTGGCGTAGACGCCCACCACCGGTTCGCCCGCGAGCCGCTCGGCGAGCGCGTCGGCCTGCCTGCGGCCCATCTCGGTCAGCGGTGGGCCGGGTGGCCGGGAGTCGAGCTCGTGCCGCACGTTGGCGGGGGTCTCACCGTGCCGGGCGAGGATCAGCCGCGCGGTCACACGTCCTCCCCGCGGTGGATGGCGGCCAGCCACTCGGCGGACTCGGCGTAGTCGGCGTCCCGGTTGGGCGCGGTGACCGGGGAGACCACGCCCTCCGCCTTGGGGTAGGAGCCCAGGAACACGACCCGCTGGCTGCGCCTGCGCAGCGCGCTCAGCGCCTCGCCGACCCGGCGCTCGGCGACGTGGCCGTCGAAGTCGAGGTAGAACCGGTACTCGCCGAACCGGTTGCGCAGCGGGCGCGACTCGATCCGGGTCAGGTTGATCCCGCGGGTGGCCAGCTCGGTCAGGATCGCGGCCAGCTCGCCCGGCCGGTGCGACACCACGACGATCACCGACGTGCGGTCGGCGCCGGTGGGCGCGGGCAGCTGGTCGGGGCGGGCCAGCAGCAGGAAGCGGGTGATCGCGTCCGGCTCGTCGGCGATCCCGGTGGCCAGCACCTCCAGCGGGTAGTGCTCGACGGCGACCGGCGCGGTGACCGCGGCGTCGAAGGTCCCCTCCAGCACACCGACCGCCGCGCTCGCGGTGGAGTCGGACACCCGGGTGACCGCGTTCGGCAGGTTCTCCTCGACCCAGCGGCGCACCTGGGCGAGCGCGTGCGGGTGGCTGGCCACGGTGCGCACGTCGGCGGCGGTCAGGCCGGGCCGCACCAGGACGGAGAACCGGATCGGCAGCAGGTGCTCGGCGATCGCCAGCACCGGCACGTCGTCGGCGGCGAGGGTGTCCATGGCGGCCGACACCGCGCCCTCCACCGAGTTCTCGATCGGCACGCAGGCCAGTTCGGCGCGCGCCCCGCGCACCTGGGCGACGGCCTCGGGGATCGTGGGCACCGCGACGAACTCGGCGGTGGGCAGCAGTGCCCTGGCGGCCTGCTCGGTGAACGTTCCCCTGGGCCCGAAGTAGGCGATTCTCGGCACCCGGCCCACAGTACGCACCGCCCGGCGAGCCCCCCGGATGTGGCGGCGGTTACCAAACGGCGGTTACCCCGAGTGTCCTCAAGATGCCATGCTGGGACGGTGACCGCGGATTCGGAAACCGGGACGGCGGCGGCGCCCCGTCGGGCATCCGGCGCGCTCGAACTGGTCCTGTGCGCGGTATCCGAGCCGCTGGCGACCGCCTGGGACAGCGCGGCGGCGGGCCGACCGGAGCTGCGGGTCCACCGCGGTTCCGTACTGGACGTTCGCGCGCAAGCCGTTGTTTCCCCGGCGAACTCCTACGGCTGGATGCGCGGCGGCGTCGACGCGGTCTACGCGGATTCCTTCCCGGCCATCGAACAGCGGGTGCGCAGCGCGGTGCTCGCCTTCCACGGCGGCGAGCTCCCGGTGGGCGAGGCCCTGATCGTGCCCACCGAGGTGGCCGAGCCCGCCTGGTTGATCACCGCGCCGACGATGCGCGAACCGAGCGAGACGCTCGCGCCGGAGACCGTCCACCCCTACCTCGCCGCGCGCGCCGTGTTCCGGCTGTGGCGCCACGGCGTGCTCGACGACGGCAGGCCGGTCCGGTCGGTGGTCACCACAGTCGCCATGCCGGGCCTGGGCACCGGGATCGGGCAGGTCCCGCCGCAGGTGTGCGCCCGCCAGCTGGCGGCGGCGTGGGACGAGGTCTTCGGCGTCTGAGCAGGTCAGACACTGTTTCACGGGTACGGCGTTCAACGCGACGTCATGTGCGCCACACCTGTTGTCCCCCGATCGGTGCATTCGGTCACAGCGCGAAACCCCTCGGAGCACCTACGTTGACGCAGGTACGCCCACCACACCCCGGCGCGAGGAGTCCGCACATGGCGCGGGTGCGCGAGCTCAGCCCGTACGTGGAACTGCGCCGCGAGCAGTGGCGGGAACTGCGCAAGTCCACCCCGCTCCCGCTGACCCTCGAGGAACTGGTGCGGCTGCGCGGTCTGCGCGACCCGGTGGACCTCGAGGAGGTCGTCGACGTCTACCTGCCGCTGTCCCGGCTCATCTCGCTGCAGGTGGCCGCCCGGCAGCGGCTCTACGCCTCCACGATCGAGTTCCTCGGCGAGGACGTGAAGGCCGCCGACAAGGTCCCCTTCGTCATCGGCGTCGCGGGCAGCGTCGCGGTCGGCAAGTCCACCACGGCCCGCCTGCTGCGCACCCTGCTCGCCCGCTGGCCGGACCACCCGCACGTCGACCTGGTCACCACTGACGGGTTCCTGTTCCCCAAGGCCGAACTGACCCGCCGCGACCTGATGGGCCGCAAGGGCTTCCCGGAGAGCTACGACCGCCGAGCGCTGCTCCGGTTCGTCTCGGAGGTGAAGTCCGGCGCCGAGGAGGTGCGCGCGCCGGTCTACTCGCACCTGGCCTACGACATCGTGCCCGGTGAGGAGCAGGTGGTCCGCAGGCCGGACATCCTGATCGTCGAGGGCCTCAACGTGCTCCAGCCCGGGGCCCGGCTGGCGGTCTCGGACCTGTTCGACTTCTCGATCTACGTCGACGCCCACTCCGACGACATCGAACGCTGGTACATCGACCGCTTCCTGGCCCTGCGGCACACGGCCTTCGCCGACCCGGCATCGCACTTCCACCACTACGCGGGCCTGACCGACGAGGAGGCCCAGACCGAGGCGACCCGGCTGTGGAAGCAGATCAACGAGCCGAACCTGGTCACCAACATCCTGCCCACCCGCCCCCGGGCGACCCTGGTCCTGCGCAAGGGCCCGGACCACCGGATCACGCGCGTCCGACTCCGTAAGCTCTGACCCCGTGATCCGGGTACTGCTGGTAGACGACCACGAGGTCGTCCGACGCGGCCTGCGCGATCTGCTGGACGGCGAGGAAGGCATAGCGGTCATCGCACAGGCGGGCAGCGTCGCCGAGGCCCTGGTCCGGGCGACCGACATCGACGTGGCCGTCATCGACATCCGCCTCCCGGACGGCGACGGGGTTTCACTGTGCCGCTCCCTGCGCGCCCTACCCACCCCACCCGCCTGCCTGGTGCTGACGGCGTTCGACGACGAACAAGCCATGGTCGAGGCAATCATGGCCGGCGCAGCGGGCTACCTGCTCAAACAGGTACGCGGCCAAGACCTGGTCAACGCGGTACGAGAAGTAGCGGCAGGCCACTCACTACTCGACCCGATCACAACGGCCCGAGTCCTGGACCGCATGCGCCGCACAGCCGAGACCGACGAACTGTCCACACTGACCGACCGCGAACGATCAGTGCTGGAACTGGTGGGCGAGGGCATGTCCAACCGGGAGATAGCGGAACGACTGTTCCTGGCGGAGAAGACGGTGAAGAACTACGTGACGTCGGTGCTGGCGAAACTGGGCATGGAACGCAGAACCCAGGCAGTCGCTTGGTACGCACGCAGAAAACCCTAAGCAGAAAAGGGAACTCGGCTAGCCCACAATCACCGCCCCCTCCCCCCGCCAACCGCAGTCCCAATCTCAACCTCAATCCCCAACCTGAAGCCCAACCCGAGCCCCCAGGCTCAATCTACGACTTTATCTTGAAATCTCTAAATGCCGAGCCCGCTGGTACGCAACACCCGTTACGTTTGTGCTCGATTGGGTGGACTGCCTTCGTGTGGGGGGAGAGCACCGCTAAACTTGCCGTGTGGTGGGGATGCCCTTCACCCGCCCTTTTTTCACCACCGCGGTGCTCTAGGGGCCCCGCGCGAGGGTAGTCCAGCCAATCGAGCCCCGCTCTTACTCGGGCAGCTCGTGGGGTGTGCCGCACGCCGACCTACGGTCGACCTTCTACGGTGGCTCGTCGCTTGGGTTGCCCGAGGAAAAGATAGGGGCTCGATCTAGTGAACTCGCTTCGTGCGGGGCCCCTAGAGCACCGCGGTGGAGAGCAAAGGGCAGGGTAAGGGCATCCCCACCCACGGCAAGTTTAGCGGCGCTCTCCCCCCACACGAAGCGAGTCCACTAGATCGAGCATCCGTAACGGGACTTGCTTTCCAGCCGGGTCGGCCTCACCGCTGCGGTTTGATGGGTGGACAGGGAAAGACAGAGGGAGACAGAGGTAGAGCGCAGAAGGAGAGCTGAGGAAAGGCCATCTAGCGCCAGGTCAAATGAGCCTTCATCAGGTTGGGACTTCCCAGCTTACTGTTGTTCCGCTGCGTGGTGATGACTTCACTTCGCAATGTCCGCCGCTGTGTTCCGCGCGTTCTCGGAGGTTCTTGAGGCCGCGTTGGGTGACGCCCTGCGGAATTCCACAACCGTCGTCGGCGACTGTCAGGCGGACTCGGTCCGGGTCGCGGCGGAGGCGGACGGCGACTCGGCCTGCGCCTGCGTGTCGGACCACATTGGACAGTGCCTCGCGCAGGGCCGCGCGGAGGTGGTCGGCGACCGCTACCGGGAGGTCGGTGAGGTCGCCGATGATCTCGAAGGTTGGTTGGAAGCCGAGGAGTTCTCGGGCCGTGGCGACCTCGGCCCGGGCGGATTCGGCGAGGTCGGTGGGTTGTACCGGGTCTGGGTTGCGCAGGGTGCGGACGACGGAGCGGACATCGGCGATGGCCGCGTCCAGCTGGTCCACGGCTTCGCCGAGGCGGGTGGCGTCGGGTTTGGCGAGCTTCTTGGTGGGCCTTCGGGCGAGGAGGTCCAGTTGCATCCCTGCCGCGTAGAGGCGTTGGACGATCACATCGTGTAGATCTCGGGCGATGCGCTCGCGTTCCTCGTAGACGCCGAGGCGGGCCCTGGCCGCGGTGCCCTCGGCCAGGGCCAGCACCAGTCCCGCTTGTGCGGCGAAGGCGGTGAGCACGTCCACAGTCGTGCTGGTGAAGGGTTTCCCGTTCCGACGCCGGTAGACGGTGAGTGCGCCGAGTCGGCTCTCGCGCGTGCCGAACGGGGCCGCCGCGAAGGGGCCGTACCCGCGCAGTTCCTGCGGCACGTAAGGCGCGGTGCGCGGATCGGTGATCACGTCGTCGGCCACGATCGGGATGCCGTTGCGGGCCACCCGGGCCGCGGAGGAGCGCTGGGACAGGACCAGGCCGACCGGGTCGAAGTCGCGGGCGCCGTGTGCGGCCTCGACGGTCAGCGAGCCTTCGCCTGCGCCTGCCATGACCAGGCCAAGGTCGGCCTCGGCCAGTTCGGCGGCGGCGCGCACGACCAGGTGCAGCACCGCGTCCGGGTCTTGGCCGGACAGCGCCGCTGTGGCGATTTCGGTGGACGCGGTGAGGGTCCGCGCGGCCAGGGTGGGGTCCATGAGGTGCATCCCAGGTTAGGCCCCGACCGGTTCACGCCGTCGCACGGTCCGGCCGGAGACCTCCAGCACGACGTCGGCGGCAGCGGCTTCCTCGGGGCGGTGGGTCACGTGCACCACGATGCGGCCCGCGAGCGTTCGGCGCAGGTCGGCGAGGACCTTCTCGGCGGTGGGCGCGTCGAGGTGCGCGGTGGGTTCGTCGAGCAGGACCACGTCGGCGTCGGCGAGCAGTGCCCTGGCCAGTGCGATCCGCTGGGCTTCCCCGCCGGAGACGGCGGTGGCGCGGGCGTCGAGGTCGAAGCCGGGCAGGCCCGCGCGGACCAGGGCGGCCCGCAGGTCGTCGTCGGTCGCGGTGGGGGCGGCCAAGCGGAGGTTCTCGCGGACGCTGGTGGAGACCAGCATCGGATCTTGCGGGCACCAGGCGACGGTCGGCGGCCGGGCCACCGTGCCTCGCTCTGGCGTCAGGAATCCCAGCAACAGGGCCAAAAGAGTCGACTTGCCCGCACCCGACGGCCCGACGACGGCGAGGTGGGTGCCGGGTGCGATGTCGATGTCCACATCGGACAACGCGGGCCGCGCCGCTCCTGGCCAGCGGACGGTCACGCCGTTCAGCCGCAGGTGATCGCTGCGCGTGGGTTCCTGCTCCGGTGACGCGTCCTGGTCCCACACGGCGGTGAGTCGGCCGTACGCGGCCCGGAGCACGGCGAGGTGGGTGGCGGCGGGTGGTAGCAGTGCCAGCGCCTCGCCGAGGGCGAGCGGGACCAAGGCGACGATCGGGACGAGCACCGGGTCCAGGCCCGTGGCGCAGAGCACGCTGCCTGCGGCCGCCAAACCGAGCAGCAGCGTGACCAGGGCTTGGCCCGCCCCCGCACCGAACGCCTCGCGCCTGCCCTGGGCGGTCAGGTCTGCGTCGGCCGCGGCGACGGCGGCGCGGTAGGACGTGTGCCTGCCGAACGCGATCAGGTCCGCGGCGCCCGTCAGCAAGGTGAGCACGGTCGTGGCAACGGTCCGCCTGCCCTCAGCGAGCGCGACGGCGGCCCGCCGCTCGGCGGCGATGGTCAGCAGTGGCGCGCCGACCCCCGCCAGGACGACCGCCACCGCAAGCACGGCACCAGCGGCGGGCAAGATCACCGTCTCCACGGCGACGGCGGCGACGCAGGCGCCCAAGGCCACCAACGGCGGCGCGATCACCCGGGGCGTGAGGTCGCGGACGGTGTCAACATCGTCCACCAGCCTGCGCAAACCCTCGCCCCGGCGCAGCGCCAAGGTGCGCGCCGGGCCCAGCCGGACCAGTGCGTCCCACAACCGGACCCGCAGGTCGGTGGCCGTGCGGAAGGCGGCGTCGTGCGATGCCAACCGCTCGACGTAGCGCAGTGCGGCGCGCCCGAGGCCGAACGCGCGCACCCCGACGACGGCGACCGAGAGCACCAGGATCGGCGGTTGCTGTGCCGCTTTCGCGATCAGCCACGCGGACAGCGCCGTCAACAGCACCCCGCACATCAGCGCCGCCGCCCCCAGCGCCGCCCCGGCGACCGTCCGACCGCTGACCAGTCCGCGCAGCCCCGAACCAGGCGCGTACTGCGCCTCGCCGACCGCCACGACCTCACCCACCGGAACCTGCTGGACAACCGGTTCGACCTCGCGGTGCGTCGCCATGATCACCGCGACCCCGCTGTCGGCGACCCGCTGGATCGTCGCCATCACCCGCCTGGCGGTGACCGGGTCCAGGTGCGCGGTGGGCTCGTCGAGCAGCAGCAGCCGGGTGCCCGACCGCGCCAGCGCCCGCAGCAGCGCCACTCGCTGCTGTTCGCCGACCGATTGTTCAACGATCCTACTATTCAATAAGTGAACAAGTGAAAGGTTAGACAGGTGAACGAGTGAACTATCCGACGATTCGATCTCCTCAGCGACCGTCGCGGAAGCGAAAGTCGGCCGCTGGGGGAGCCAGGCCACCATTTGTCGCCATGACGTTATATCGATATTTGATAGGGGGATTCCGTTGACCGACACAGAGCCCGCCGCGGGGGAGACGAAGCCGAGCAGGACCGAGAAGAGGGTGGACTTGCCGCTGCCGCTGGGGGAGTCCAGTCGAACGATCTCGCCCGGGCGGACCGTGAGCGAAAGGCCGTCCGGGGCGTACCGGTCCCGACGCCGCACCCGCAGGTTCTCGATCTTCAGCTCGGCGAAGTCCGCCACCGCGAGACCACTGGCAGGCTCGGCGACGGGCACCTCGGCCACCCGCCGAACCGCCTCCAGCCCCTCCTCACTCGCGTGGTGCGCGGCCCCCGCCGCCCGCAACGGCAAGTAGCACTCCGGCACCACGATCAGCACGAACAGCCCCACTGCCAACGACAGGTCCCCCGACACCAGCCGCAGTCCGATCACCACCGCCACCAGGGCCACCGAGAGGGTCGCCACCAACTCCAGCGCGAACGCCGACGAGAACGCCACCCGCAGCACCCCGAGCGTGCTGCGCCGGTGCGCCTGCGACACAGCCCGCACCGTCTCCCCTTGAGCAGCCGCCCGACGGAACGCCGTGAGCACCGGCAATGCCCTGACCAGCTCCAACAGGCTCCCCGAAAGCCGCTCGACCGCCGCTGCGGCGGGCCCGACCCGGTCCTCGGTGTAGCGCCCGATGATGATCGCGAACAGCGGGATCAGGGGCACCGTCAACGCCACCACCACCGCCGACGGCCAGTCCACGGCGAGCAGCACCGCCCCGACGCCCAGCGGCGTCACCGCCGCTGTGACCAGCGCGGGCAGGTACACGCCGAAGTACGCGTCGAGTGCGTCAAGACCGCGCGTCGCCAGGGCGGTGAGCTCCCCAGGCCCCCGCTCCTCGATCCACTCCGGCCCCTGCGCCAGTGCCCGGTCCAGCAGCACCGCCCGGAGCTCAGCCTTCGCCCCGGCCGCCGCCCGGGCCGCGACCACCCGCGTCGCCCACCCCAGCAGCGCCCGGACGACGACCGCCCCGGCGAACACCGCCACCAGCCGGCCCTCGGTCAACGCCACCGCGAGCGCCCACGCCTGCACCACCAGCGCCACGGCCGTGCCGACCGCCAACACTCCACAGAGGACCAGCGCTCGGCGCGCCGACGGGGACAACCCCGGCAGCGCGCCGAGCGGGCCCCTCCCGGGCCGACTGGCGGGTCGTGACCGCCCGGGAGAGCTCATCTGCGGTGTGCTCACGGCACGCGCACCGGCGGGATGTGCGCGGTGCTGACCCGCTTGCGGAACACCCAGTACGTCCACCCCTGGTAGATGAGCACCGCGGGCGTCCCGAACAGGGCCACCCAACTCATCACCGTCAGCGTGTACGGGCTCGAAGCGCTACCCGCCACCGTGAGCGAGTACGCCGGGTCTACAGTGGACGGCAGAACGTCCGGGTAGAGCGCCCCGAACAACGCCACCACCGACGCCGCGACCAGCACCCCCAGCGCGGCGAACGCCTGCCCCTCTCGCCCGACCCCCAGCCGGGCGAACGCGACCACCGCCGCCGCCAGTGCCACCCCCACCGCGCCCCAGGTCCACCCCGACCCGGACGCCAGCTGCGCCAGCACCAGCAACGCCCCCAGCGGGACCAGCGCCCACGGCCCGAACCGCCCGGCCAGCGCCCGCGCCCGGTGCCGGATGTCGCCGTCGGTCTTCAGCGCGACGAACACCGCCCCGTGCACCAGCGCGAACCCCACCAGCGCGACCGCCCCCAGCACCCCCGCGCCGCTGATCGCCGCGAACGGCGAGCCGACCCGGTTGCCCGCCGCGTCCAGCGGCAGGCCGAACACCGTCGTGGACACCAGCAGGCCGACCCCGAGCGCGGGCAGCAGGGAACCGGCGACGATCACCCGGTCCCAGGTGCGCCGCCAGCGCTCGGAGTCGACCTTCCCCCGGTACTCGAACGCGACCCCGCGTCCGATGAGTCCCAGCAGCACCAGCAGGACCGGCAGGTACATCGCGCTCAGCAGCGCCGCGTACCAGCCGGGGAACGCGGCGAAGGTCGCCCCGACCGCGACGATCAGCCACACCTCGTTGCCGTCCCACACCGGCCCGATGGTGTTGACCAGGACGCGCCGCTCGGTGTCGTCCGCCGCCAGCACCGGCAGCAGCATGCCGACACCGAAGTCGAACCCCTCCAGGAACAGGTAGCCCAGCCACAGCAGGGCGATCACGCAGAACCAGACGACGGCGAGATCCACGACGACCTCCTCAGTAGGCGAAGGCGAGCGGACGCTCGTCCGAGTCGGAACCAGAGTCGGAGCCAGAGCCAGAGCCAGAGTCAGCGCCGGAGCCAGCGCCAGAGTCGGGCTTGTCGGGCGGCAGCACCCCGGCCACCCCCGCCCGGGTGTAGCGCACGATGAGGAACACCTCGACCGCGGCGAGCACGGCGTAGACCAGCGTCAGCGCCACCAGCGACGTCCACACCTCACCGACGGACAACCCGGACACCCCGCGCGCGGTGAACAGCCACACACCGTCCACACCGGACGGGTTGGGCGCCACCACGAACGGCTGCCTACCCATCTCGGTGAAGATCCACCCGAAGCTGTTGGCCAGGAACGGCGTCGCGATGCCCGCCAACGCCAAGCGCGGGAACCACTTCCCCCGCGGCACCCGTCCGCCCCTGGTCAGCCACAGCACCCCGGCCGCGCCCAACGCGGACAGCGCGCCGAACCCGATCATCAGGCGGAACCCCCAGTAGGTCACCGGCAGGTTGGGCACGTAGTCGATCGGCTGGCCGGAGAGCTCGCCGAGCCGCTCGTCCACCGGGTAGTTGGTGCCGTACTCCGCCTGGTACTGCGGGACCAGGTCCTGGATCCCGCGCACCTCGGTGCTGAAGTCGTTGTGCGCCAGGAAGGACAGCAGCGCGGGCAGCGTGATCGACTTGACGTTCTCGCAGTCCGGCCTGCCCACGTCGCCGATCGCGAAGATCGAGAACCCGGCGGGCGACTCGCTGTGGCACAACGCCTCCGCGGCCGCCATCTTCATCGGCTGCTGCTCGAACATCAGCTTGCCCTGCGCGTCCCCGGTGATCGCCAGTGCCGAGAACGCCACCGCACCGACCCACCCGCCCAGCTTCACCGACGCGCGCCACACCGGACCGTCGTCATCGCGCCGACGGCACAGGTGCCAGGCCCCGACCCCCACCAGGAACGCCCCCGCCACCGCGAAGCAGCCCGCCACGGTGTGCGGGACGGCGGTGAGCGCGGTGTTGTTGCCCAGCACCGCCCAGATCGAGGTCAGCCGCGGCCGCCCGTCGACCAGCTCCACCCCGACCGGGTGCTGCATCCACGAGTTCGCCGCCAGGATGAAGTACGCCGAGGCCACCGTGGCCAGGCTGAACGCCCACGCGCACGCCAGGTGCACCCGCTTCGGCAGCCGGTCCCAGCCGAAGATCCACAACCCCAGGAAGGTCGACTCCACGAAGAAGGCGACCAGCCCCTCCATCGCCAGCGGCGCCCCGAACACGTCGCCCACGAACCGCGAGTACTCGCTCCAGCTCATCCCGAACTGGAACTCCTGCACGATCCCGGTCACCACGCCCATCGCGAAGTTGACCAGCAGCAACTTCCCCCAGAACTTCGTCATCCGCAGGTACTTGACGTCCCCGGTCCGCACCCACGCCGTCTGCATGCCCGCCACCAGCACGGACAGCCCGATGGTCAGCGGGACCATCAGGAAGTGGTACACGGTGGTGATCCCGAACTGCCACCGCGCGAGGTCTAGTACGTCCACACCGGGAACGATCCGCCGATCCCGACCAGCGCGGCAGGTGCCCCGGTCCTGTCCGAACGGGACGTAGGTCCCGTGAGCGGACCCACGTGCCCACCGGGCACGAACCGGGTTAGGATCGTCGGGCCTGAGGGGAGTAGTTCCCGCGGCCGTGATCCTGCGGCCCGGCGAGGACATCGACATACTGACTCGCGAGAGTCCGGTGCCTCACCCGCGTCCAGCGCGGGCGAACGAGACCTCCGGCCGGGTTGAGACATGCCCGGTCGGAGAAGACTCGCCTTCCTCCGTCCGGGCCCGGACGCAGAGGACTGATGTGGGAACCGCCCTGATCGCCTTCGCCAGCGCGTTCGCGCTGGTACTAGCCGTGGAACTGCCGGACAAGACCCTGGTGGCCACGCTCATCCTCACCACCCGCTACCGCCCCTGGCCGGTGTTCCTGGGCGTGAGCGCGGCCTTCGCGGTCCAATGCGTGATCGCGGCAGCCTTCGGCGGCGTACTGACGCTGCTACCGGACCAGGTAGTCGCCGCCGTAGTAGCGCTCCTCTTCGCCCTGGGCGCTTTCTTCCTGCTGAAAGAGGGCTTCTCCAAGCAAGAAGAAGACGAAACCGAGGACACGGCGGCAAACCCGACAGTCAGCTTCCGCCGCGCCGCCCTGACCTCGTTCGGCGTCCTGTTCGCGGCGGAATGGGGCGACGCTTCCCAAATCGCGACGGCAGGCCTCACGGCGAAATACGCCGAACCCATCTGGGTGGGCCTGGGCGCCTGGCTGGCACTGGTCACCGTGGCGGGCATCGCGGTACTGGTCGGCAGCAAGATCGCCGCAAGGATCAAGCCCCACCTGATCCAACGCGTCGCAGGAGTGGTCTTCGCCGCCTTCGCCCTACTAGCCCTGTACGAGGCCATCTGGGGCTAGGAACCCTTTGGCCTTTTTCTTGAAGAAAGCCGACCCCGCTGGTACCGGCGGCCCCCGACGTTCTCTGCTCGATCTGGTGGACTGCCTTTGTGTGGGGTGGGGGACCCTGCAAACTCGCTGTGGCGTGGGGATCCCTTCACCCCTCCCTTTTTCCCCACGCAGGGTCCCTAGGGGCCCCACGCAAAGGCAGTCCACCAGATCGAGCCCACCTCTTACTTGTGGGCACACACGGGTGCCACCTCAAAGAAAGAAAGCCGAGCCAACGCGCTCAACGCAAGGAATCAGCGATCAGGGCAGCGGCGGTGACCACCTTCGGCCCCACCACCGCCCCCTCCAACGGCTCGAACGTCACCACGCCCACACTCGCCCGCAACCCCGGCACTCCGCGCACCGGCGCCGCGATCCCGTAGGCGCCGGGCTGCAGTTCCCCGAGCGTCCCGATCCAGCCGGGATCATCAGCGCGCAACGTGATCGCCTTGCCCGCCGCGCCCTTGTGCAACGCGTGCCGGGTGCCCACCCGGTAGGCGACGTGGTAGGCCGTCCACGACGGCTCGACCACCGCGACGGCTTGCGCCTCGTCGCCGTCGGCGACGGTCAGGTGCGCGGTCGCCCCGACGGCCTCGGCCAGTTCCCGCAGCGCGGGCAGCGCCGCCACCCGCAGCTGAGGGGCCACCTTCGCCGCCAGTTGCAGCAGCCCGAGGCCCAGCCGGACCTTCGAGCCCTCGCGCCGCACCAGCCCGCGGGCCTGCAGCGGCACGAGCAGCCGGTACACCGCGGCGCGGCTCGCCCCGATCGAGGCGGCGAGGTCGCTTATCGTCGGTGCCTCGGTGTCGGAGTCGGCCACCGCCTGCAGCAGCGCCAGCCCCCGGTCGAGGGTCAGCGAGCTCTCCTTGGCCACCGGGGTCGCGGCCCTGGTGACCGGCCCCGTGGACCGTATGCCAGGCACCTCAGGCCCCCACGATCGTCCCGGCGACCTCGGACAGGCCGATCACCGAACCGTCCGGGCCGGGGGCGGTCGCGGTGATCACGACGGTGTCGCCGTCCTGGAGGAAGGTGCGCTCACTGCCGTCGTCGAGGGTGAGCGGCTCCTTGCCGCCCCAGCTCAGCTCCAGGAACGAGCCGCGCTGGCGCTTCTCCGGGCCGGAGACGGTGCCGGAGGCGAACAGGTCGCCCGGGCGCACGGTGGCGCCGTTGACGGTCATGTGCGCCAGCTGCTGGGCGAAGGAGAACGCCATCCCGGCGAACGGCGGGCGCGACACCACGGTGCCGTTCCAGCGGACCTCCAGGTCGATGTCCAGGCCCCACGAGGAGTCCTCGACCAGGTAGTCCAGCCGCGGGTGGCCCGGGTCGGGCACCGGCACGCGGGCGGCCGCGAAGGCCTCCAACGGGGTGATCCAGGCGCCGACCGAGGTGGCGAACGACTTGCCCAGGTGCGGGCCGAGCGGCACGTACTCCCAGGCCTGGATGTCGCGGGCGGACCAGTCGTTGACGGTGACCACGCCGAAGACGTGGTCGGCCGCGTTCGAGGTGGACACCCGGCGGGCCACCGGACCGCCGCAGACGAAGCCGATCTCGGCCTCGATGTCGAGCCGGACACTCGGGCCGAACACCGGGCCGTCGTCGCCCTTGCGCTGGCCGGACGGGCGCTCGACGTCGGTGCCGGTGACCACGACGGTGCCGGAGCGGCCGTGGTAGCCGACCGGCAGGTGCGACCAGTTGGGCAGGATCGGGTCGCCGTCCGGGCGGAACATCTTGCCGACGTTCTCCGCGTGGTTGCGCGAGGAGTAGAAGTCGACGTAGTCGCCCACCGTGAACGGCAGGCGGGTGCGGGTCTCGGCCAGCGGCAGCAGCTCGGCGCCGTCGGGAGCCGCGGTGGCGGTCACCAGCTCGTGCAGCCGGGCCCGCAGCGCCGACCAGGCCGGGCGGCCCGCGGCCAGCAGCGGGTCGAGCGAGTCGGCCGACACCAGCTCGGCCAGCTCCTGGCTGAACTCGTCGGCGATCGGGCGCAGCGGTAACGCGTGGTCACCCACGCGCACGGCGACGGCGGGTCCGTCGGCGGTCTCCACCACGCCGTAGGGCAGCGTCTGCGGCCCGAACGGCTTGTCGGCGGCGAACGCGGGGTCGTCGATCCAGCTCACAGCAGGCCCAGCCCTTCCAGATCCGCCACCGGCTCGCTGAGCGAGCACGACCCGTACGAGCCGAAGACCGCGCGCACGGCGTGCGCGGCCTGGTCGGAGAGCGCCGCGGCCTCCTCGGCGAGCTTGGCGCCGTCGGTCTCGGCCAGCGCGGCGCGCACGTCGCCGCCGGAGAGCAGCCGGGCGGTGGCCACCAGCAGGTTGAGGAACCCGTGGTGGACGAACCCGGTCTCGGCGTCGGTGTGCCGCACGGCGTTGTGCAGCCCGGCGGTCGCCTTGAACGAGGCCTCGCCCGCGCTGATCACCGCCAGGAAGTCGGCCACCTCGTCGATGCTGGGGAAGGTCTCCCGGCTCAGCCCGCCGCAGCGGATCTTGGGCCAGCTGCCGTGCGCGACGACCCGGCGGATGCCCTCCAGCCACTCGACACCGCCCCGGCGCGGTTCGACGACCCGGATGACGTCCTCGGGCACGAACTCGCTCACCCGCTCCAGCCAGACGTCGTCGACGTCGGCCGGGGCGGGCATCTCGACCATCCGCAGCGCGAGCAGCTCGGCCCGCGACTCGACGATGGAGAGCGCCTTGGGCACGCCGCCCAGCCCGGTGTCGATCACCAGCGAGAGCGCCACCGGCTTGGTGGGCTTCGCCTTCACCAACTCGGTGATCAGCTCGGGCAGGCGGGACGCCTGACACAGGAACAGGCCCATCACGCCCGCGTGGTCGCCCTCGCGGCCCGCGAGGTGCAGGCGCACCGCGTCGGGCATGGTCGCGTTGCCTGGGGGGAAGAGGGCGGCGTCGTCGACCAGCCGCGCGAAGAGCGGCGGGATGCCTCGAGGACCGGGCGCTGGGAGAGGAGCTGCGCTTGACACGGCTGACACGCTAGTAGCGTACCGCCAACTGAACAAAGATGTCCGCTAGACGGACATTTTCTCGGAGGAGTAATGCCGCACTACCGCAGCGTCGGGGCGATCCCCCGCAAGAGGCACACCCAGTTCCGGTCGCCGGAGGGCAAGCTCTACGCCGAAGAGCTGATGGGCGTCGAGGGCTTCTCCTCCGACTCGGCTCTGCTCTACCACCGCCACCTTCCCACCGCGATCGTCGACGCGGAGGTCGTACCCGACTTCCGCGGCCCGCTGGTGCCCAACCACCCGCTCAAGCCGCGGCACTTCCGCTCCCAGGCCCTCAAGTGGTCCGCCGGGGCCAACGCGGTCACCAACCGGCGGACCCTCCTGGGCAACGCCGACGTGGTGATCGCCTTCGTGGTCGCGGACACCCCGAGCCCGCTCTACCGCAACGCGGTGGGCGACGAGCTCTTCTACGTCCAGGGCGGCAGCGGGACGGTGGAGACCATCTACGGCGCGCTGCGCGTCTCCGACGGCGACTACCTGGTGATCCCCACCTCGACCACCTACCGCGTGGTGCCCGACGGTGAGCTCCGGCTCTACATCGTCGAGGCGGCCGGGCACATCGGACCGCCCAAGCGGTACCTCTCGGCCAAGGGGCAGTTCCTCGAGCACTCGCCCTACTGCGAGCGCGACCAGCGCGGCCCCACCGAGCCGCTGCTGGTCGAGGGCGAGGACGTCGAGGTCCTGGTCCGCCACCGCGCCGGGCTGACGAGGTTCACCTACGCGAACCACCCGTTCGACGTAGTGGGCTGGGACGGCTGCCTGTACCCGTGGGCGATGCACATCACCGACTTCGAGCCGATCACCGGCCGGATCCACCAGCCGCCGCCGGTGCACCAGACCTTCGAGGGCCCGAACTTCGTGGTGTGCTCGTTCATGCCGCGCAAGGTCGACTACCACCCGGACTCGATCCCGGTGCCCTACAGCCACGCCAACGTCGACTCCGACGAGCTGATGTTCTACGTCGGCGGCGACTACGAGGCGCGCAAGGGTTCCGGCATCGCCGTCGGCTCGCTGTCGCTGCACCCGTCCGGGTTCACCCACGGCCCGCAGCCCGGCGCGGCCGAGGCCTCGATCGGCGCGGACTACTTCGACGAGACCGCGGTCATGGTCGACACCTTCCGCCCGCTCGACCTGGGCGAGGCCGCCGCCGACAGCGAGGACCCGCGCTACGCCTGGTCGTGGAGCAAGCGGGGCCCGGACTGGTCCTGACGGACCACATGTGGACAACTCCCCCCGCGCTTGATCGCGGCCAGCCCATAATGGCGGTCGAGCAGGGGAGGACCACATGGCAAGCTCGAACCGAGGGAAGATCATCTCCTTCGTGGTGGCCGCGGCCGTCGCGCTGGGGCTGATCCTCGGGCTGCGCGCGATCACCTCGTCCTCCGACGAGGACGGGGCCGAGCAGGTCAAGTGCACCGAGAACGCGGTGCAGCTGCGGGTCGCGTCCTCGCCGGAGAAGGTGGGCCTGGTCGAGCAGCTGGCCAAGGACTACAGCGGCCGCACGGTGGCGGGCAAGTGCGTCGACGTGCTGGTCAAGTCCAAGAGCTCGGGCGCGGCCATGCAGGCGCTGGCCAAGGGCTGGGACGAGTCGGTCGACGGCCCGCGCCCGGACGTGTGGACCCCGGCCGCCTCCGGCTGGGTCACCCTGCTGCAGCAGCGGCTCACCGCCAGCGACAAGTCCGGGGTGCTCACCGCCGACAAGCCCGCCTCGATCGTCACCGCGCCGCTGGTGATCGCCATGCCCAAGCCGATGGCCGAGGCACTGGGCTGGCCGGACAAGCCGCTGGGCTGGCGCGACCTGGCCGCGCTGGCCACCGACCCGGCGGGCTGGGCCAAGTACGGCCACCCGGAGTGGGGCGCGTTCCGGCTGGGCAAGACCAACCCGAACCTGTCCACCTCCGGCCTCAACGCCACCATCGGCGCCTACTTCGCCGCCACCGGCACCTCGTCCGACCTGACCGAGGCGGTGCTGGCCAAGCCCGAGGTGCAGTCGTTCGTGCGCGGGGTCGAGCAGTCGATCGTGCACTACGGCGACACGACGCTGACGTTCCTGTCGAACCTGCAGCGCGCCGACGACCGGGGCGCGGCCCTGTCCTACATCTCGGCGGTCGCGGTCGAGGAGAACTCGCTGGTCGCCTACAACCAGGGCAACCCCACCGGCAACCCGACCACGCTCGGCCAGCACGGCAAGCCGAAGGTGCCGCTGGCCGCCATCTACCCCAGCGACGGCACCCTGGTCTCCGACCACCCGTTCACCGTGCTGGCCTGGGCCGACGAGGTGAAGAAGCAGGTGGCCGCCGACTTCCTGGGCTACCTGCGCGGCGCCGAGGCGCAGAAGCGCTTCGCCGACCAGGGCTTCCGCTCCTTCGACGGCAAGGCGTCCGGGCAGGTCACCAAGGACAACGGCGCCCTGCCCGAGGTCACCCTCAACGCGCTCACCCCGCCCGCTCCCCCGGTGCTGGACAAGCTGCTGACCTCGTGGGCCCAGCTGCGCAAACCCGCGAACGTGCTGCTCGTGGTCGACGTGTCCGGCTCGATGGGCGGCGCGGTGGAGGGCACCGGCAAGACCCGCCTCGACCTGGCGAAACAGGCCGCGATCAGCTCACTGGGCCAGTTCGCCGACACCGACAAGGTCGGGCTCTGGATGTTCTCCACCAAGCTCAACGGCCAGGAGGACTACCTGCAACTGGTCCCGGTCGGCCCGATGACCACCAACCGCGAACCGCTGCGCAGCCGCCTGGACGGCTTGGTCCCCACCGCGGGCACCGGCCTGTACGACACGTCCCTGGCCGCGCACGAGTACCTCAAGCGCAACCTCGACCCCAACGCCATCAACGCCGTCGTCGTCCTCACCGACGGCAAGAACGAGGACGCTGGTGGCCTGGACATCGACAACCTCCTGGCCAAGCTCCAGTCCGAGGACGCCACCGCGTCGGTCCGCCTCTTCACCATCGCCTACGGCGGCGACGCGGACCTGTCGGTCCTCAAGCGCATCGCCGAGTCCACCAACGCAGCCGCCTACGACTCCTCCAAACCCGACACCATCGACCAGGTCTTCACCGCCGTCATCTCCAACTTCTGACCCAACCCCGGCCCAGCACGGTGCACCCGCAGCACCCCGGTGGCACCCGCGGCGCTCGTACACCCGGCCACGCGACCGGGGCCAGCTCATCCTCGACGGCGCGGACCCGGTCGGACAGGTCGGCGAGCTCCCGCTGCACGTCGGTGGCGGTGCGCTGCAGCTCGGCGACCTTCGGGTCGGCGAACGCCTCGCCCGACCGGGTACCGGCGCCCGGCCCCACCCCCTGCCTTGATCCGCCGCGGCCCCGCGGCGGGTCGCCCTGGGTCGGGCAGGCTGGGTCGGGCAGGCTGGGTCGGCGGCGTCCGCCGCGAGACAACCTCGGTGAGCAGACCGCAGGACACAGCCGCGACCGCTCACGCGCCGCCTTCCACGACCCACACCGCCCCGGCGAGCCACGCCAAGGCGCACCCATCCGCAGGACCGCGTTGACCACCTACCAGTGATCCCCGCTTGCCCACCGGCGCAGTCGGCGCCGTGCGGCGGCGGCTGTTCGTGTCTCGCCAGTTGGACACCGCGGACGCGAGCGGGTGGATGTCACCACCCGGTGGCGTGGAACGAAGTCCCGTCCAAGTAGCCGCGGATGCCCGCGAGCGGATACGGGATCACCTCGTCCGGGAGCGCGGAGAGGGCGAACCACTCGACTGCCGAGCACTTACCCGGTTCGCGGTTCTCCGGCTCACCACGCCACAGCGGGGTTTCGAAGAACAGGCCCAACCGTGGCACCGGACCCGAGTCCGCGACGTGCACGGTGTGCACGTGCCGCAGGTCGACCGGGTCGATGATCACGCCGACCTCCTCGAACGCCTCGCGGGCGGCCGCGGCGAGCACTGACTCACCGGCGTCGAGCTTGCCCGAGGGCAGGTGCCACATACCGCCGCCGTAGCCACCACGGCGCTGCGTGAGCAGCACCTGCCCTCGGCGGACGAGGAGGACGTGCACGTCGATGATCGTGTGCCGGTCGGACATTCGGAAGGCGCTCCGCGAGGTCGATCGAAAGACACCGGCACGCTACCGCCGTCCCCCAGGCTGCCGTGGTCTGCCAGGGAGCAGCCAGTGGTCGAGCAGTGATCAACCGCCACCCAGAGCCGCGCCCGCCCCGCCCTCGGCAGCACGCCCGAGTATCCGAACAGCAACACCAGTCCTCAGTACGCCCACGGGCGTCGCGGGAACGCCTAGGATTTGCGGACACGACTACCGCGGCTTCTGAGAGATGGCATGGGCTACGCGAGAGAACTGGCGGATCCGTGGGGTCTGCTGCTGGCGGCCAGCTCCGCCGGGGTCGCCTGGGCGATCCACCTGCCGGTGGCGGCCACCGTCGGCGTCGGCGTGGTCGTGCTGGCCGCCCGCGCCCTGGTCGGCGGCCTCACCCGCGGCGACGAAGAGCCCAACACCAGCACCGCCACGAAGATCACCGTCGACCCCGGCACCCCCGAGGCCACCTGGTTCACCCGAGCCACCGCCGCCGAGTCCGACTTCGACGCGATCGCCGGCTCCCTCGTAGCGGGCCCCCTGGCCGAACAGGTCTCCGGCATGGCCGACGGCATCAACGAGACCGTCCGAACCCTCCACCGCCTCGCAGGCCGCGCAACCATGACCGGCCGAGCCACCGCCCGAGTCGACTCGACCACGCTGGAACGCGACGAACGCCGACTCACCAAGGTCCGCGAGACAGCCGACCCAGACTTGCACGAAGAACTGGACCGATCCCTGGAGTCAGTCCGCGCCCAACTCGACGTACACCGACGACTCTCCAGCGCACACGGAAAACTCCTGGCACAACTGGAATCCGGCGCCCTCGGCCTGGAAGGCCTAGTCGCCCGAGTCGTGGAGCTCTCCACGACAGCGGACCAGTTCCCCGAAGACGACAACGACCTGATCACCGCGCTCGCGGACCAGCTGGAAGGCATCCGAGCAGGCGTAGCCGAAACAGAAGCCACCACCCGCCGCACAGTCGGCTGACATCGGCTCCGACGGACACCGAACCCAGCACCAGCCCCAACTCCCACTCCAGCCCTAGCCCCAACTCCAGTCCCCGCCCCGGCCCCCTCCCCTGCCCCAACTCCAGTCCCGGCCCGCTGCCCCAATTCCATTCCCGGCTCCCGGCTCCCGGCTCCCGGCTCCCGGCTCCCGGCTCCCGGCCACAATCTCCTAATCCCTAATCTCGAAATCCCTAAATCCCAAGCCCGCTGGAACGCAACACCCGCTACGGACATGCTCGATTGGGTGGACTGCCTTCGCGTGGGGGGAGGCGACCGCTAAACTTGACCTGTGGTGGGGATGCCCTTCTCCCCACGCTTTTTCCCCACGCGGTCGCCTAGTACGGCAGCCGCCATTTGTTAGCTGACCTGGGTGTTCTCGATGTCGCGGGCGAGTCTGGTGCGTTTGTGGAACCAGCGTGAGCGTGCTTGGTGGGTGCGTCGCCAGTTCACCCAGT
>NZ_BSTR01000064.1 GCF_030269645.1 Actinokineospora sp. NBRC 105648
CTAGATCGAGCCCTGCTTGTAAATCGGGCAGCCCATGCGATGAGCCGCCAACAAGGTCGACCGTAGGTCGGCGTGCGGCACACCCCACGAGCTGCCCGAGTAAGAGCGGGGCTCGATTGGCTGGACTGCCTTCGTGCGGGGCCCCTAGAGCACCGCGGTGGGGAAAAAGCGTGGGGTGAAGGGCATCCCCACCACCAGGCAAGTTTAGCGGTGCTCTCCCCCCACACGAAGGCAGTCCACCCAATCGAGCACAAACGTAACGGGTGTTGCGTACCAGCGGGCTCGGCTTTTAGAGAGTGAAAGATTTAGGGCAAGGGCAAGGGCAAGGGCAGGGGCGCAGGGGGTGGGGCCCTGTCAGGGGTTTGTGGGGACTCGGGCGGCTTTGAACTCGACCTTGCGGCGCAAGCGGAAGCCCAGGTTCTCGTAGAGGTTGATGGCGTTGGTGTTCGCGGCACCGGTGTGCAGGAACGGGGTTTCGCCTCTTGCCCTGATGCCGTGGGCTATCGCTCGCACCAGCCTTGTTGCCAGGCCTTGGCCCCGGTGGTCCTCGTCAGTGCAGACAGCGCTGATCTCGGTCCAGCCCGGTGGGTGGAGTCGTTCGCCTGCCATCGCGATCAGGGCGCCCTCGCGGCGGATTCCCAGGTAGGTGCCCAGTTCGATGGTCCTGGGTAGGAACGGACCCGGCTGGGTGCGCTGCACCAGGGCGAGCATCTCCGGTACGTCTGCCTTGGTGAGGAGGATCGCCTCCGGGTCGGGGGCCGTCCTGAGGGACTCGTCCACCAGTTGTACGCCGTCGATCGAGAAGGTGATCTCCCAGTCGGCCGGTGGGACGGCGGTGCCTGGCACGGTCACCTCGGCTCCGGGGCCTGCCAGGGTGGCGACGTCGGCCCAGGCCGAGGTGGGTGCGTCGTCGGCGAGGGCCAGGAATGGGGCGACGTCCAACGGATAGCGGGCGGCGTCGCCGTGGCGTTCGGCGAAGTGGGCGTGGGGGCCGGTCAGGGCTGCCCAGATCGGGTTGTCCAAGACACGTTCGTCAGCCACCACAACTCCCGTCCAGCACGGCACACCTGCTGTCCAGCATGCGTTCCGGCGTCCGTCGCGTCCATCCACTTGGCATGGTTCTCACATTCTGGTTGGCGCCCGGGCGCCCCGGCCCGATCACTAGTGTCGGGATCGGAACGGCGCTGGGGAGGCTGGGATGTCGTTGTATCTCGCGTTGGAGGCCGATGGGGCCGGGGCCCATCCGGCGGCCTGGCGGTTCTCGGCGGAGGTCCTCCGGCCCGCCGGGGTCAAGGTGGCGGAGGCGGCCGGGATCGCGTTGGTGACCTTCGCCGACTCACCCGTCCCGCCGGGAGGGTTCCCCGGCCGGCTGGAAGCTGTGGGGCGGGCCGCGTTCCTGAGCACCCGGACGAAGCGGATCGGGTTGGGGCCCGCGGTGCCGACCGCGACCACCGAACCGTTCCACGTGGCCGCGCAGCTCGCGAGTCTCGACCACGCGTCGCGGGGGCGCGCCGCGTGGGTGGTGACCGGGTCCACCGCTGAGGAGTTGGCCACGGTCGGGACCACCGGTCCGCCGGGTGAGGCCGCTGACGTCGTCCGGGTCGTGCGCGCGCTGTGGGACTCCTGGGAGGACGACGCGATCATCAAGGACGTCGCCACCGGGCGCTTCCTCGACCCGGCCAAGGTGCACCACGTCGACTTCGAGGGTGCCACCTTCAGCGTGAAGGGACCGCTGATCACCCCCCGTCCGCCGCAGGGCCAGCCGGTCGTCGTCGCGGCCGAGGGTCTCGGTGTGGACGCCGACATCACCCTCGTCACCGCGCCCAAGGCGGGCCCCGGCTTGGTCTTCGCCGAGCTCGACGTCGTCCTGGACACCGACGAGCCCGCCGCGGACCGGTTGGGGCGGCTCGACGACGCGGAACCGTGGCACTCCACCAGGATCCGGCACGTGGGGTCGGCCGCCGGTCTGGTGCGGCTGCTCGACGAGCTGCGCGGGGCGGTCGACGGTGTCCGGTTGCACCTGGCCGAGCTCGCGCTGGACCTGCCCGTGCTCGCCGAGCACGTCCTGCCCGCGCTGGACCTCCCGCCACAGCGGGAGACCTTGCGGGCCACGCTCGGGCTCGGCAAGCCCGCCAACCGGTTCGCCGCGACAGGGGGAGGTTCGCGATGAGCGCGCCCTACGACGAGAACGCGCAGGTGCACCTCGGCGTCTTCTACACCGGGGTCGGACCGCACTACCTGTGGGCGGACCCGTCCGCCGGGGAGCACAACGACATCGACACCATCGTCGAGGTCGCCCGCACCCTGGAGCGGGGCCTCTTCGACGCCTTCTTCTTCGGCGAGGGCCTGCGCGTGCGGGAGAACCGGGGCGAGATCCTCGCGCTTGACGTGGCCGGTCGGCCGGACGCCATCACCCACCTGTCCGCGCTGGCCGGGGCCACCGAGCGGATCGGTCTGGTGGCCACCCAGAACACCACCTACAACTTCCCCGCCGACCTGGCCCGTCGACTGGCCACTTTGGACTACTTGTCCGAGGGACGGGCGGGCTGGAACGTGGTCACCACCGACAACGCCTGGACCGGGGCCAACTTCCGGCGCGGCGGCTGGCTGCCGCACGAGCGCCGCTACGAGCGCGCCACCCAGTTCGTCGAGGCCGCCAAGGCGATCTGGGACGCCTGGGGCACCGACACCCAGGTCGAGCGGCACACCGACCTGGTCGACCTGCGCGCCGCGGCGACCGTGCCGCGCAGCCCGCAGGGCAGGCCGGTGCTGTTCCAGGCGGGCGACTCCCCCGGCGGCCGGGAGCTGGCCGCGCGGCACGCCGACGTGGTGTTCACCGCCAACACCGACTACCAGAAGGCCCTGGCCTACGCCGCCGACCTGCGCGCCCGGCTGGCCGCGCACGGGCGGTCGCCGGACTCGCTGCGCATCCTGCCCGGCGCGGCGGTGATCCTGGGCGACACCGTCGCCGAGGCGCAGGAGCGCGCCGAGTGGGTGCGCGGGCAGCAGATCAACCCGCAGCGGGCGATCGCGTTCCTGGAGCAGTACTGGGACGCCGATCTGTCCGGTTACGACCCGGATGGCCCGTTGCCCGACATCGAGCCCTCCGCGGCCGAGCTGGACCCCTCGCGCGGCACGATCTCGATCGCGGACCGCTCCGGCAAGCTCGACCGGATCCGGCAGTGGCGGCAGCTGGCCGAGGACAAGCAGCTCTCCATCCGGCAGCTGGTGCTCGAGGTGCAGCCGCGGGAGCGGGTCTTCATCGGCACGCCCTCGGGCATCGCCGACGAGTGGGCTCGCTACGTGCGCACCCGCGCGGTGGACGGGTTCAACATCACGCCCTACCTGGTCCCCTCCACTGTGGACGAGATCGTGGACCGGCTGGTCCCGCAGCTGCAGGAGCGCGGCGTGTACCGGACCGCCTACGAAGGCACAACGCTGCGCGAGCACCTGAACCTGGGCTAGCGAAACCCGGTTCGCCCACTGGGGATACTCAGGGCATGGTGGATGGGGTGGGCGGCAACCGCCTGGAGTGGCAGGCGGTCCCGGTGGGCGTGCGCGCGGTCGTCGAGGCGGCGCTGGGATCGGGCGTGGTGCGGGCGGTGAACCAGCGGGGCGGCTTCTCCCCCGGGCTGGCCGCCCGGGTCCGGCTGGCCGACGGCCGGGGTGTGTTCGTCAAGGCCGCGGGTCGGGCGCTCAACCCGGTCACCACCGACCTGCACCGCCGGGAGGCCTACGTCGCCGCCCGGCTGCCCGCGACCGTGCCCGCGCCCCGGCTGCTGTGGTGGCACGACGACGGCGACTGGGTGGTGCTGGTCTTCGAGGAGGTCGCGGGCCACCAGCCGACCCTGCCCTGGCAGCGCGCCGACTGGCACCGGGTGCACGCCGCGCTGGTGGGCCTGGCCGAGGTGCTCACCCCGAGCCCGGTCGAGGCGAACCCGATCAACGCCGACGGCGACGACTTCTCCGGCTGGCGCAGCCTGGCCGCCGACCCGGCGCTGGCCGCCCGGCTGGACCCGTGGTCGCGGGCCAACCTCGACCGGCTCGCCGAGCTGGAGCGCCGCTGGCCGGCCGCGGCGGCGGGCGAGACGCTGCTGCACGGCGACCCGCGCGCGGACAACCTGCTGCTCACCGCCGAGGGCGTGGTGTTCGTCGACTGGCCGCAGGCCGCCGTCGGGGCCCGCTGGGTCGACCTGCTGTGCATGCTGCCCAGCGTCGCCATGCAGGGCGGTCCCGACCCGGCCGAGACCTGGCGGACCTCGCCGCTGGCGCGCGGCGCCGACCCGGACGCGGTGAACGCCGTCCTGGCCGCGGTCACCGGCTACTTCGCCCACTCCGCGCTGCTGCCCGCCCCGCGGGGCCTGCCCCGGCTGCGCGACTTCCAGCGCGCCCAGGCCAGCCCGGCCCTGGCCTGGCTGCGGTCGCGCCTCTGAGCCCGCCGGCGGTCCGGACTGGACGGTCGGGCTCGGCCCCCATCGGGGGAACTCCCGACGCCGCCGCGGCGGCGCGGTATCCGGGGCCGCTCCCCGCGCTCTTCTCCTGGTGTGGCGAGCGGGTCATGGGGGCCGCTCGCCCGGACCCGAGGGGGAGCGATGGGGCTCATCGGCAAGATCGGCAAAGTCGGCAAGTTCGGCAAGGTCGGCAGCGTCTCAGTCCTGGTGGCGACGACCATCGCGGTGATCGGGCTGGGCGCGGGCACCGCGAGCGCCGACGCGCGCCAGGTGGCGGACGGGACCGACCCGATCCGCACCGGCTGCGCGAACGACGCGTTCACCGCACGGGAGGCCCGCGGCGCGCTCGGCGGGGTCGACCGGGTGCTGGTGGAGCTGCGCTACAGCCCACGCTGCAAGACCGCGTGGGCGCGGGTCACCACGCTCGGCATACCGGACTGCGTGCCCGGTTCGGACTTCTGCGGTCAGGCCATCGTGCACCGCGACAGCGACGGGCGGGAGCAGCACTGCGCCATCCCGGCCCGAGCGCACGGCTGCTACACCGCGCAGCTCAACGACAACCGCGTGACCTCGTACGCGTTCGGGTGGGCTGACGTCGGCGCGCACACCGCGTACGCGCAGACCGGTTCGTACCGCTGACCAGGACCGGCCCGGCGGTTCAGGGGGTCTGCCGGGCCGGTCCCCGTGGAATCCGCAGGCGCGGCGGGCGGGATGCGATCTAGCGTTGTCCGCATGAGACCTTCCGACGAGGTGCTGGCCTGGGTGTCCGAAGTGGCGGGTGCGGTGGTCACCGGGGTCACCGGGCTGCGCGCTGGCGGCACGCCGTGGATCGTGCGCTTCGCAGACGCGCCCGCGGTGGTGCTGCGCACCGCCGACGGCGACCACGACCGGTTCGGCGTCGAGGTCGCCGCACTCGCCGCGGCCGAGGAGCACGGGCTGCCCGCGCCGCGCCTGATCGCCTTCAACCCGCTGCTGCCCGCCATGGCCATGACCGCGCTCGCGGGCACCAGCAAGCTCACCGGTCCACCTTCGACGTCTCGCCTGCGCGCGCTGGGCGCGGTCACCGCGAGGCTGACCGCCCCGATGACACCGACGGACGCGCTGCCGCTGCGCGCGAAACCCTTGGACAGCGAGGAGTTCACCGCCCGCTCGCCCGCACAGGTCGAGGCGCTGGCCGCCGTGGCGGACTACGAACCGGCGCCCGCGCGCCCGGTCCTGGTGCACGGCGACCTGTGGCAGGGCAACACCGTCTGGGACGGCGACACCTGCCTGGGCATCGTCGACTGGGAGTACGCCGGGGTCGGACCGCACGGGGTCGACCTGGGTTCGCTGCGCTGCGACGTGGCCACCTCGGTCGGGGTCGAGGCGGTCGACGAGGTCCTCGCGGGCTGGGAAGCCGAGGCCGGCGGCCCCGCCGCGGAAGTCGCCTACTGGGACGTCATGGCCGGTCTGAGCACGCCGGCGGACATGGCGGACTGGTTGCCGGTGCTGCACGACCAGGGCCGCACCGACCTCGACGGACCCACCGCGACCGCGCGCCGGGACGCGTTCCTGCGGACCGCGATCGTCGCCCTCGGGCGATAGTGTTCGGACCATGTACGTCTCGCGGGTCCGGCTCGCCAACGTCCGCGGCTTCCACGACGGCCGGGCCGTCGACCTGGACCTGCGCAGGCCGGACGGCAGCTACGCGGGCTGGACGGTGCTCGCGGGTCGCAACGGGTCGGGCAAGACCTCGCTGCTGCGCGGCATCGCGCTCGCGGTCGGCGGCCCGGCGGCGGCGCGCACCCTGGTCGCCGACTTCGACAACTGGATCTCGGTCGGCAAGCCCGACGCGACCGCCGCCGTCCAGCTGACCTTCGACCCGAACTTCGAGCGGTTCAAGAAGGGCAGGCCGCCGGAGCGCCCGTTCTGGGCGGGCCTGCGCTGGACCGCCGCCGACGCCGAGGACACCGCGCGTGCCCGCCGCCCGGTGCAGCCCTCGCTGGAGGAGCACAGCGAGGACGGCCGGGCCAAGACCGCGCCGCGCAACGGACCGTGGCACGACAACCCATCCGGCTGGTTCTGCGCCGCCTACGGCCCGTTCCGCAGGCTGGTCGGCGGCACCGGCGACGTGCAGCGGCTGATGCTCGGCTCGGGCAGCGTGGCCCGGATGGCGAGCCTGTTCCACGAGGACGCCTCGCTGGCCGAGGGCGTGGCCTGGCTGATCGAGCAGCACCTGCGGGCGCTGGAGCGGCGCGAGGGGGCCCGCTACCTCAAGGAGTCCGCGCTGCGCATCCTCGGCGACGGCCTGCTGCCCGACGACTACCGGATCAACGAGGTCGACTCCGAGGGCCTGTGGGTCTCCGACGGCGGCCACCGGTTCCCGCTGCGCGAGATGAGCGACGGCTACCGCACCGTGGTGGCGCTGGTGGTCGACCTGCTCAAGCAGCTCTACGAGAGCTTCGGCGACCTGTACCTGGAGTCCACCGACAGCGGCGGCGCGGTGGTCGGCGTGCCCGGCGTGGTGATCATCGACGAGATCGACGCGCACCTGCACGTTTCCTGGCAGAAGCGGATCGGCGAGTGGCTCAAGCGGCACTTCCCGGCGATCCAGTTCATCGTCACCACGCACAGCCCCTACATCTGCCAGTCGGCCGACCCGGCGGGCCTGATCCGGCTGCCCGGCCCGGACCAGGACACCAGCCCGCAGACGGTGGACGACGACCTGTGGGAGCGGATCGTCTACGGCACCGGCGACGACGCGGTGCTCTCCGACCTGTTCGGCCTGGACACCGCCTACTCGGCGCGGGCGATCGTGCTGCGCCACGAGCTGGTGGAGCTGGAGCTGCGGGTGCTCGACGGCACCGCCGACGAGCGGCAGCGGGCCCGCTACCACGCGCTCAAGGGCACCCTGACCAGCTCACCGTCGTCGCGGGTCACCGAGGTGGCGGCGCGGATGATCGCGGGCGACGAGCACCGGTGATCAGGCTGACCCGCCCGCCGCTCCCCGGGGAGCTGGCGGACAACCTGCAGCGCGCGACGGACGGGCTCAAGTCGTTGAGCCGCAAGGAACAGGGCGCGAGGGCGCGCACCCTGTGGCGGTCCCGGTCGACGCTGCGCCAGGCCGTCGGGGCCCGGCTGCGGGAGTTCGCGCCGGGCCGTGAGCGGTGCATGTACTGCGGGGACAACCAGGGCACCGACATCGACCACTTCTCCCCGGTCGCGCTCACCCCGCTGCTGACCTTCGCCTGGGAGAACCACCTGCTGGCGTGCTCGGTGTGCAACAGCCACCACAAGCGCGACCAGTTCCCGCGCGACGACCGGGGCAGGCCGCTGCTGCTCGACCCGACCCGCGACGACCCGTTCGAGCACCTCGCGCTGTCGCTGACCCTGGGCCGCTACCTCCCGCTGACCGAGCGCGGCGAGGTCACCGAGCGGGTCTGCGGGCTCAACCGCGACATCCTGACCCGCGGCAGGCAGAACGCCCGCACCACCCTGGGTTTCCTGATCGGCAGCTGGCAGTCGGCCCGCTCGGTCGCCGACACCTCGACGATGGAGCAGGTCGTGCGCACGGTGCACGAGCAGCCCTTCGCCGACGTGGTGCAGGCGATGCTGCGCTACAGCACCCGCCCCGGCGCGGCCGAGGTGTTCGCCGACCTGCCGCCGGGGGTGCTGCGGGTGCTGCTGGACGAGGAGTTCCGGGCCCGGCTAGCGCTTGCGCGCTAGCGTCACGCCGTCGCGCACCGGCAGCATCACCGCGTCCACCCGCTCGTCGGCGACGACGAGGTCGTTGACCTCGCGGATCGCCCGCACGGCGTCGCCCTGCTCGGCCGGGTCCACCACGCGCCCGCCCTGCAGCACGTTGTCCAGCACGATGAGTCCGCCGGGTCGCAGCCGCGGCACGAGCTCGCCGTAGTAGCCCGCGTAGCCGACCTTGTCCGCGTCGATGAACGCGAAGTCGATCACCGGGTCGGTGGGCAGCGCGCGCAGCGTCTCCAGCGCGGGCGCGACGCGCAGCTCGATCCGGTCGGCCAGACCCGCGCGGTCCCAGTACTTGCGGGCGATGTCGGTCCACTCCTCGCTGACGTCGCAGGCCAGCAGCGTGCCGCCGTCGGCCAGGCCGCGGGCGAGGCAGATCGAGGAGTACCCGGTGAACACCCCGACCTCCACCGCGGAGCGCGCGCCGACCAGCCGCACCAGCATGGTCAGGAACTCGCCCTCGTCGTGCGAGATCTGCATCCGCGCGGCGTCCGGGAACGCGGCCGCGGTCTCGGCGGCCAGGTCGCGCAGCAGGTCGTCGGCGGGGTCGGAGTGCGCCACGAGGTAGGCGTCGAGCTCAGGGGTGAGGAGGTCCATGGTCGACATCTAAACGGAGCCGGGTGACCACGTCACCGGTAGTGCTCGAACGCACTGGCGATGCGGTCGCGGTCGGCGCCGTCGGCGAGCAGCAGGAGCAGCAGGACCCGCGCCTTGGCCGGGTCGAGGAAACCCGCGTGCAGCAGGCCGCGGTCGAGCAGGTCGCGTTCGGAGCCCGGGTAGCCGTAGGTGTGCCGCAGCACCGGGCCGGAGCCGGTGCGGGAGGCGAGCACGACCGGCACCCGGGCGGCCAGCCCGGCGACCAGCGGCACCATCCCGGCGGGCACGTGGCCCGCGCCCAGGCCGGCGAGCACGATGCCGTCGAAGGCGTCGCCGCCCCGGCGCAGGAGTTCGCCGTCGTCGCCGAGGGCGACGGTGACCAGGCCGACGCGCAGCTGGTCGACGTTCGGGCCCGCGGGCAGCCGCAGCGGCACCCGGGGCGTGCCGCGCAGCCGCGGCTCGCCCTCGACTACCAGGCCGAGCGGCCCGAAGCCGGGCGAGACGAACGCGGCGGTGCTGCTCGTGTGCCCCTTGCGGACGAACCGGGCGCCGTGCACCTCGTCGGACATGACCACCAGGGTGCCCAGCCCGCGGGCGGACTCGGCGGCGGCGACGTTGATCGCGGCGAACAGGTTGGCCGGGCCGTCGGCGCCCGCCGAGGTCGGCGCGCGCATGGCACCGGTGACCACGACCGGCACCGGGCTGTCCACGGTCAGGTCGAGGAAGATCGCGGTCTCCTCGATGGTGTCGGTGCCGTGCGTGACCACCACCCCGGTCGCCCCGGCATCGATCTCCGCGCGCACCGCGGCCGAGAGCGCCACCAGGTCGCCGAAGCCCAGCGACGGGCTGGGCAGCGAGCGCAGCCCGCGCGCGGTGATCTCCAGGTCCAGCTCGGCCAGCCCGGGCACGGCCACCACCAGGTCGGCGGCGTCCAGCGCGGGCACCACCCCGCCGCCCGCGCCCGGGGCCATGGCGATGGTGCCGCCCATGCCGATGACCGCGATCCGTCGCACCACGTCAAGCCTCCAGCAGGTCGAGCAGCGGTTCCCACGGGTCGTCCGGCGCGCCGTCGGCGATGAGCACGCCCGCCGCGCGAAGAGTCTCCAGGTGGGAGGTGAACAGTGGGTGGGCCCGCTGCGCCGGACCCGCCTGCGGGTGCACCACGACGCGGACCCCGGGGGTGCCGAGGGCCTCGCCGAGCGCGGTGAGCGCCTGGTTGTCCACGACGCCCAGGGCGAGCTTGGCGACCGAGTTCGCGGTCGCCGGGACGAACAGGAACGCGTCGGGCATCCGGTAGGGCTTGGGCTCGGTGGACAGCCGGGACTCGCTGCGCACCGGCAGGTCGGTCAGGGCCTGCAGCCGCCCGGTCTCCCCCGTCGCGTCCATCCAGCGGCCCGCGGTGGGGGTGAAGGTGATCGCCAACCGCCACCCCCTCGCCACCGCGGGCTCGGCGACCTCGGCGCGCAGCCTGCGGTCGAGCCCGCCGCCCGCCGCGGACACCAGGCCGAGGACGCGCCCGCTCACTTGCGCAGCAGGGCGCAGAACATGGCGTCGGTGCCGTGCCGGTGCGGCCAGAGCTGCACGTACGGCCCGTCGCCGAGACCGGGCATCTCCGGGAACGACTCGCGCGCGTCGAGGACGGTGACCCCGGTCTTGCGGATCACGTCGGCCAGCACGCCCTCGGTCTCGGCCAGGTGCGGCGAGCAGACCACGTAGGCCACCACGCCGCCCGGGCGCACCAGGTCGAGCGCGCTGAGTAGCAGCTCGCGCTGCAGCTTGGTCAGGTCGCCGACGTCCTCCGGGCGCCGCCGCCACCGCGCCTCGGGCCTGCGCCGCAGCGCGCCCAGACCGGTGCACGGCGCGTCGACCAGGACCCGGTCGAAGGTGCCCGACAGGCCCGGCTCGCGGCCGTCGCCGACGTGCACGGTGACCGGGAGGCCCTTGGTGATCTGCTCGACCAGCTTGGCCCGGTGCGGCGCCTGCTCGACCGCGTCCAGGGTGCCGCCGTTGATCCCGACGAGCGCACCGAGCAGCGCGGCCTTGCCGCCGGGGCCCGCGCACAGGTCGAGCCAGCGGGTGTCGGCGCCCTCGACCTCCGGGCGGGTCAGCGCGACCGCGCACAGCTGGCTGCCCTCGTCCTGCACACCCGCCATCCGCTCGCGGATCGGCTCCAGGTCGCCCGGGTCGCCCGCGCCGGCCTCCAGCCGGACCCCGTACGGCGAGTAGGGCGCGGGGTCGCCGCCGGTCATCGCGGCCAGCTCGTCCGCGCTGACCTCGCCGGGCCGGGCGACCAGGTGCACGGCGGGCCGCTCGTCGTCGGCACGCAGCGCGTCGGCGAGCTCCTCGCCGGTGCTGCCCAGCGCGTCGGCGAACGCGCGGGCGACCCAGCGCGGGTGCGCGGTGCGCACGGCCAGGTTGCCCACCGGGTCGGTGGTCGCGTCCGGGGCGATCCGGTCCAGCCAGCCCGGCTCGTCGAGCTCGGCGACCTTGCGCAGCACCGCGTTGGCGAAGCCGGTGACCCGCGACCCCAGCTCGTTGCGCACCAGGTCGACGGTCGAGGCGACCGCGGCGTGCGAGGGGATGCGGGTGCGCAGCAGCTGGTAGGCGCCCAGCCGCAGGGCGTCGAGCAGCACCGGCTCCACCTTGGCCAGCGGCCGGTCGCAGCACTCGGTGAGGATCTCGTCGAGCAGCCCGAGCGCGCGGGAGGTGCCGTAGGTCAGCTCGGTGGCCAGCGCCGCGTCCCGACCGGTGATCCGGCGGTCGCGCAGCATCTTGGGCAGCACCAGGTTGGCGTAGGCGTCGTCGTGGCGCACCGCGCGCAGCGTGTCCAGCGCGGCGCGGCGGGCCGGGTCGTCGCTCGGCGGTCGGGCCGGGGTGTCCGGCCGCTTCGGCGGGTGCGCGCGCTGCGGTCGGGACGGGCGGTGCGGCCGCCTGCCGGGCTGGGTCACGTGAGCCGCTCCCCGGCCTCGACGCGCGAGCCGCGGGCCCAGTCGGGCGCCCGCATCCGCTTCTTGCCCTGGGCTTGGACCTCGCCCAGGCTGACCGGCCAGGTAGCCGTGCCCACCAGGACCCGCTTGCGTTCCACCAGGATCTCGCCCGCCTGTAGTTCGATGTCGGACTCGGCCCGGGTGACCGGGCCGAGCTTGAGCCGTTCGCCGCGGAACCCCGCCCAGGCACCCGGTTCCGGGGTGACCGCGCGGATGCGCCGGTCGACCGCCTGGCCGGGCCGGCTGAAGTCGGCGCGCGCGTCGTCCACGCTGATCTTGGGGGCGTGGCTGACCCCGTCGGCGGGCTGCTCGACCGGGGTGAGCGAGCCGTCGGCGATACCGTCCACAGTGGACAACAGTAGCCCGGCGCCCGCCGCGGCGAGCCGCTCGAGCAGCTCGCCCGCGGTGTCGGTCGGGCGCACCGGCTCGGTGAGCACGCCGAACACCGGGCCCGCGTCGAGCGCCTTGACGATGCGGAACGTGCTGGCCCCGGTGATCTCGTCGCCGTGCCACACCGCGGCCTGCACGGGGGCGGCGCCGCGCCACGCGGGCAGCAGCGAGAAGTGCAGGTTCACCCAGCCGTGCGGCGGGATGTCGAGCGCGGACTGCGGCAGCAAACCGCCGTAGGCGACCACCGGGCAGCAGTCCGGGGCGATCTCGCGCAGCCGCGCCTGGAAGTCCTTGTCGGACGCCTTCACCGGGGTGAGCACCTCGATGCCGTGCTCGTCGGCCAGCGCGCCGACCGGCGAGCGCAGCACCTGCCGACCGCGCCCGGCGGGTGCGTCGGGCCGGGTGACCACGGCGGCGACCTCGTGGCCGGAGGCGATCAGCGCGCGCAGCGACGGCAGCGCGACCTCGGGCGTGCCCGCGAACACCAGGCGCATCAACGGGTCCCGAACAGCGGGTGCGGGCTCTGCTTCACCGTCGGCACGGCACCGTCGAACCAGGACGCCTGCCGGATCTCGGCCATCGCCTGCTTGCGGGTCTGCTCGTCGAGGCGGTCGAGGAAGAGCACGCCGTCGAGGTGGTCGGTCTCGTGCTGGACGCAGCGGGCCAGCAGGTCGCTCCCCTGGATCTCCACCGGCTCGCCGTGCATGTCCCAGCCGCGGGCCACGACGTTGCGGTGGCGCACGCAGTCCCAGTACAGACCGGGGATCGACAGGCAGCCCTCCTGCCCGTCCTGGGTCTGTTCGTCCAGCGCGGTCCACACCGGGTTGACCAGGTGCCCCTCGGCGCCGTCGCAGTGGTAGGTGAACACCCGCAGGCCCACCCCGAGCTGCGGCGCGGCCAGCCCGGCGCCGCCCTGGTCGCTCATCGTGTCCCACAGGTCGCGCACCAGGTTGCGCAGCTCCCGGTCGAAGTCGACCACCTCGGCGGCGGGCGTGCGCAGCACCGGGTCGCCGAATAGCCGGATCTGCTGGACGGTCACGGGACTCCCCTTCGAGCGCGCGGTGCGGTCCGGCCAGTCTATTCACCCCGATGGCGCAGGGCCGCAACGCGGGAGCGTGGTGCGGACACCTCCTGTCGTGACCATCACCGACCCGTCGACCCGGGGGGCGAGCGAGCTGGACGCGAGCCGGACCGCCGACCCGGACACGTCGCTGTGGCGGCGGGCGGCCGCGGGCGAGCGGGAGGCGTTCGGGGCGCTGTTCGAACGGCACGCCGAGGCGCTGTGGAACCACTGCTACCGGCTCACCGGTTCCTGGGCGCTGGCCGAGGACATCACCTCGGCGACGTTCCTTACGGCCTGGGCCAAGGTCGGCGGCATCACCCTGGTGCGCGAAAGCGCGCTGCCCTGGCTCTACGCCGTGGCGGGCAACATCGTCCGCACCGAGAACCGCCGCACGGCGCGGTTCGCGCGCGCCGTGCGCAGGCTCCCCGAGGACGGCACCGCCGAGGACCACGCCGAGGCGGTGGCGCACCGGGTGGACGTGGACCGCCGCACCCGGGAGGTCGCCACCGCGGTCGCCCGCCTGCCCCGCGCCGAGCGGGAGGCGGTCGAGCTGTGCCTGCTCGGCGAGCTGTCGACGGTCGACGCCGCGACGCTGCTGGGGATCGCCGAGGCCAGCGTGCGCGCCCGGCTCAGCCGCGCCCGCGGACGGCTGCGGACGCTCCTGGAGGTGACCCCGTGACCGAGGACTGGACCCCACCGCTCCCACCGCGGCGCGAGCTGCCCGACGCCGTGCGCGCCCGACTGCGCGCACGGGTGCTGGGACCGGACCACCGCGCGCCCTCCTGGCTGGGGTCGGGCACGCCGCTCGCGGTGGCCGCCGCCGTGGCCCTGCTGGTGGCCTGCGCGGCGGTGCTGATGCCGATCGGGCGGACCGTCCAGCCCGGGGCGGGGGTGTCGCTGCGGCAGGAGGAGTCACCACTGGACCGCTGCTGGGCCGCGGTGGTCGCCGCGGGCCGCACCGCGGACTACCCGCCGCGGGCGAGCTGGCGGATCGGCGCGCGCTTCGGCGAGGTGGCACCGATCGTGGTCGCCATCCGCACGTCGGGGCGCCCGGTGCTGTGCGAGACGACGCTGACCGCGGTGACCGTGTCGGACCCGACGGCTCCCGACCCCGGGGGCGACGGGGCGCCGCTGGCGCTGCTGGCCACCTCGGCCGGGTCGCTGGGCGGGGTCGTGGGCAGCCGGTGGGCCGCGATGACCGTCCGCACCGCGGACCAGGCGCCGGTGCGGCCGTTCGCGGTCGTCGACGGCGTGTGGCTCGTCCCCACCCCGGTCGCCCGGGCCAGGGAGCTCCCCTCGGCCCAGCTCATCGGGCCGCGGCGGGAGGCGAGCACCACGCCGCCGGTGACCCAGGACGAGCCGGTCTCGGTGCTCGGCCCGGGGGTCGCGGTGGTCGACCGGCCCGCGGCGACCGGGCAGCGGACCAGCCCGGAGGGCCGGTTCCTCGGCACGTGCATCGCCCAGTCGACGCGGCCGGTGCCCGACCCGCTGAGCTGGACGGCCGGGGCGATGACCCCGAGCACGGGCGACACGCTCGTGCTGGCGCGCAGCGGAACGGCGCTGGCCGAGTGCGCGGCGCGCGAGCGGGACGGCCGCAGCACCTACGAGTTCCGCGTCGTGAGCCCGTCGGTGGTGCACGACCGACCGGTCCGCTACCTGCGGACCTACCGGTGCCGCGAGGGCACCTGGGTGGTCGGGGTGGTGCGCGGGGTGTACGCCACGATGACGGTCGGGCCGCCGGGCGGCGGGACCGCCACCGAGGTGCCGCTGTCCGGCGGGACGTTCGCGCTGCGGATCTCCGACGAGACCGGCGACGGTGGCCCGGGCACCCTCCCGCGCGGACTGCGGGTGCGGCTGCTGGGCGCGCTGGAAGGCCCCTACGAGGGGGAGTTGGCGGCGTCGTGAGCCCGGTCAGATCAGCTCGAGGGGGTCGAGCTGGACGCGCAGGGGGTCGGGGTCCTTGCGGGCGGTGCGCACGGCCTGGGCGTGGGCCAGGGCCGCCGCCAGCGCGCGGCCGTGCGCGCGGTCGACCCGGATCAGGGCGCGCTCGCGGACCGCCTGGCCGTCGGCGTCGGGTTCGCCGAGTGGCACCGGGCCCAGGACCTCGCCGCTCGGGGGGAGCGGCAGGTCGGCGAGGAGCCGGTCGACGGCGCTGGGGGGACCGTCGACCGAGGCCATGCGGACGGCCGGGGGGAAGCCGAGCTCCGCACGGGCCGCGAGCTCCACGCCCGCGTGCCACACCGGGTCCCAGCGGACCAGGGCCTGCACCGGCGTGGTGGCCGACTCGGCCAGCACGACGACGCGGCCGCCCTGGCCGCCGGGGCGCACGAGGGCCGCGGCGGTCATCCAGCGGCGCAGGCCCTCCTCGGACGCGCGCAGGTCGGCGCGGCCGAGGAGGGCCCAGCCGTCGAGCAGCAGCGCGGCGCCGTAGCCGCCGTCGGCGACCGGTTCCGCGCCGGGGGTGGCCACCACCAGCGCGGGTTTTGAGTCCACTGTGGACAACACCTCGGCGGCACCGGAGGTCCGGACCGGGAAGCCGCTGAACGCCCGGCCCAGCTCCTCGGCGGTCCGCCGCGCGCCGATGACGGCCGCGCGCAGTTTGCGGGAACCGCAGTGCTGGCAACGGAAGTTGGCGTCGGTCGCCGCGCACCACCGGCAGGCCGGGGGTTTCGCGTCGCCCGCAGGGAGACCGAGTGGACCCGCGCACCGCCTGCACCGCGCAGGCGTGCGACAGTCCTGGCAGGTCAACGACGGCACATAACCCCGGCGCGGTACCTGCACCAGCACCGGGTGGCCCGCGGTCAGCGATGCCCGGGCCGCCTCGAACGCCACCGACGGGATCCGGGCCGTGCGCGCGGCCGGGTCGCGCGCGAGCTGCGAGTCGTGCTCGCCGATCGCGGTCACCCGGGGCGCCGCGGCCCGCACCTGGTCCCTGGTCGCCACGATCTGCGGCGCCCACCCCGATTCCGAGAGCAGCTGGGCCTCGGCCGTGCGGGCGAACCCGGCCACGAGCAGCGCGGCACCGCTGAGGGTGGCCCGCTGGATGAGCACGTCGCGCACGTGCGGGTAGGGCGAACGGGGGTCGGAGTGCTGGTCGTCGCCGTCGTCCCAGACCACCAGCACGCCCGGGTCGGCGACCGGCGCGTACGCGGTGGCCCGGGTGCCCACCACGATCCGCGCGACACCCCGGCACACCGCGAGCCAGCCCCGATATCGCTTGGCTGGCCCCAAATCCGCGGACAGCGCTACGACCGCGTCCGCCCCCGCCAACGCGACGCACGCCGCGTGCACCCGGGCGACGTCACGGTGGTCGGGCACCACCAGTACCGCGCCCCGGCCCGCCGCCGCCGCGGTGGCGGCGACCTCGGCGAGCCGCGCGGGCCAGTCCTCCCCCGGCAACGCCTGCCACACAGCGTGTGCCTGCCTGCCGGCGCGCAACGCGTCCAAGAAGGCGCTGCCACGCGGGTAACGCGCCCAGCCCGCCGGATCGGGCGGTTCCGGCACGGGTGCGCGTTCCGGCGGCTCCTCGGCCTCGACGCGGGCGTGCCGGGGCGGGATGGCGAGCCGGAGGACGTCGATCATGGTCCCGCCGTAGCGGTCGGCGACCGCCCGGCACAGCTCGGCGACCTCCGGGGCCAGCACCGGTTCCGCCGAGACCACCCGATCGAGGAACAGCAGCTTCTGCGGGTCGACGTCGGAGCGCTCCACGCGCTCGATCAGGAACCCGTCCACGAGCTGTCGGCTGAACCGCACCCGGACCCGGCAGCCGACCACCGCCTCGGCGTCGACCTTGTCCGGCACCAGGTAGTCGAAGGTCCGGTCCAGGTGCGCCAAGGGCGCGTCGACCTGCACGCGGGCCACCGGGAGGGTCGCCGCGGGTACTGGCCTGCCCTTGGCGGGTCGCGGTGGCGCGGGGGCGGCCTCGACGGGTGCGGGGGCGACCTCGACGTCGAAGAGCGCGTCGGGGTCGGGTGCGGACATGGCCGCTGGTCTACCAGACCTCAGCGCGGGTCGTCCGAGTGGTAGGCCGCGTACATGGCGACGATCTCGTCCCGGTCGCCGCCGCGCGCCTCCTCGCGGATCCGCCGGTTCAGCCCGACCGGGTAGCCGTGCTTGATCAGCCTGCGCTCGCTCGCGTCCTCCATGAACGACAGCGAGAAGTACAGGCCGGTGAGGTAGCCCCCGGCGATCATCGACAGCCGCAGCGACAGGGGGCCGGGCACGAACAGGATCAGCCAGAGTGGCAGGAACAGCACCATCACCCGGGCGAAGTGGCGCAGCACCCAGGTGCGCGCGGTCAGGTCGTGCAGCACCCAGTGCCGGTACTGGTCCGGCAGCGTGCCGCCCACCGCGTAGCGGAGCCAACGCAGTGGGCCGGGCCGTCGGGGACGCATGCCGGGAATGCTAGGCACAGTCTCAGGTCGCACAACGAATCACCTCCCCTCCCGGGTACCCGGGAGGGGAGGTGATAAGCGCGGTGCGTCAGGCGTTGACGGCGCTCTTGAGCGCGTCGGCCCGGTCCGTGGTCTCCCACGGCAGGTCCAGCTCCGGGCGGCCGAAGTGCCCGTAGGCGGCGGTCTGGGCGTAGATCGGGCGCAGCAGGTCCAGGTCGCGGATGATCGCGGCGGGCCGCAGGTCGAACACCTCGCGGATCGCGGCCTGGATCTTCGCCGGGTCCACGTTCTCGGTACCGAAGGTCTCCACGAACAGGCCCACCGGGGCGGCCTTGCCGATCGCGTAGGCCACCTGCACCTCGATCCGCGCGGCCAGGCCCGCGGCGACCGCGTTCTTGGCGACCCAGCGCATCGCGTAGGCGGCCGAACGGTCGACCTTCGACGGGTCCTTGCCCGAGAACGCGCCACCGCCGTGCCGGGCCATCCCGCCGTAGGTGTCGACGATGATCTTGCGACCGGTCAGCCCGGCGTCGCCCATCGGACCGCCGATGACGAACCGACCGGTCGGGTTCACCAGCAGCCGCACGTCGGAGGTGTCGATGCCCAGCTCGGCGATCTCGGGCAGCACCACCTGCTCGCGCACGTCCACGCCCAGCAGCTTCTCCAGGTCGACGCCCTCGGCGTGCTGGCTGGAGACGACCACCGTGTCGAGCCGGACGGCCTTGTCACCGTCGTACTCGATGGTCACCTGGGTCTTGCCGTCGGGGCGCAGGTAGGGCAGCACGCCGTCCTTGCGGACCTTGGTCAGCCTGCGGGCGAGCCGGTGCGCCAGCGCGATCGGCAACGGCATCAACTCGGGGGTGTCGGTGCAGGCGTAACCGAACATCAGGCCCTGGTCGCCCGCGCCCTGGCGGTCGATCTCATCCGAGGCGTTCTCCACCCGGGTCTCGTGCGCGGTGTCCACGCCCTGGGCGATGTCCGGCGACTGCGCGCCGATCGCGACGTTGACCCCGCAGGAGTTGCCGTCGAATCCCTTGGCCGACGAGTCGTAACCGATGCGCAGGATCACCTCGCGCACGATGCTCGGGATGTCCGCGTAGGCCTCGGTCGTCACCTCACCGGCGACGTGCACCTGGCCGGTGGTGACCAAGGTCTCCACCGCCACCCGGGAGCGGGGGTCCTTCGACAGCAGCGCGTCCAGCACCGAGTCGCTGATCGCGTCGCAGATCTTGTCCGGGTGGCCCTCGGTCACTGACTCAGATGTGAACAGCCTGCGGCTGCCAGTCTCGCTCACGACGTACCCCACATCATCGGTGAATATCCCTCCGGGACCTTACTGAAGCGCGCTGAGGAACCGCTCAACGATCGCGCAAGCGGGCGACGGCGTCCCAGACTTCGGTCGCCAGTTGCGACTTGGACCCCAGCTCGATGGGCCGTTCGGACCCGTCGGCGGCCAGCAGCCAGCCCGCGTTGTCCTCCACCTCGAAGGCCTTGCCCTCGCCGACGGCGTTCACCACGAGCAGGTCGCAGCCCTTGCGGGCCAGCTTGGCCCGCGCGTGGTCGAGCACGTCGGCACCGGTGTCCCCGGTCTCGGCGGCGAAGCCCACGATGACCTGTTCGGAGCCGGGGACGCCGCGGCGTGCCTCGACCAGCTCGGCGAGCACGTCGGCGTTGCGGGTCAGCGCGATCGGGTCCGGGTCCCGCGCGGTCTTCTTGATCTTGTACGCGGCGCTGCTGACCGGCCGGAAGTCGGCGACCGCGGCGGCCATGACCACCACGTCGGCGTCGGCGGCGGCCTTGTGCACGGCGTCGCGCAGCTCGGCGGCGGTGCCCACCTTGACCACCTCGACCCCGGCGGGCTCGGGCAGCGCGAGGGTGTGCGCGGAGACCAACGTCACCAGCGCGCCGCGCTGCGCGGCCGTGCGGGCCAGCGCGTAGCCCTGCTTGCCGGAGGAGCGGTTGCCCAGGTAGCGCACCGGGTCGAGCGGCTCACGGGTGCCGCCGGCGGACACCACGACCCGCACGCCCTCGAGGTCGCGGGGCAGCGCGTCGGACCGGTGCAGCAGCAACCGGGCGAGGTCGAGGATCTCGGCGGGCTCGGCGAGCCTGCCCTTGCCGGTGTCCGCGCCGGTGAGCCTGCCGCTGGCGGGCTCGGTGACGACGGTGCCCCGCGCCCGCAGCGTGGCGACGTTGGCCCGGGTGGCCGGGTGCTCCCACATCTCGGTGTGCATGGCCGGGACCATCAGCACCGGGCAGCGCGCGGTGAGCAGCGTGCCGGTGAGCAGGTCGTCGGCCAGGCCGTGCGCGGCCCTGGCGAGCAGGTCGGCGGTGGCCGGCACCACCAGCACCAGGTCGGCCTGCTGGCCCAGCCGCACGTGCGGCACCTCCGGCACGTCGGAGAACACGCCGGTGTGCACCTTGTTGCCCGAGAGGGCCTCGAACGTGGCCGCGCCGACGAACCGCAGCGCGGCCTCGGTCGGCACGACCCGCACGTCGTGGCCGGTCTCGGTGAGCCCGCGCAGGACCTCGCACGCCTTGTAGGCGGCGATCCCGCCGCCGACGCCGAGGACGACGCGCGGGCGGGGGGTCACTCGCCCTCGGTGTGCTCGAGCAGGCCGGCGTGGATCTCGCGCAGGGCGATGGACAGCGGCTTCTCGCGCGGTCCCGGCTCGACCAGCGGACCGACGTACTCGAGCAGGCCCTCGCCCAGCTGGGCGTAGTAGTCGTTGATCTGGCGGGCGCGCTTGGCGGCGTAGATGACCAGCGCGTACTTCGAGCTGACCTTGTCGAGCAGGTCGTCGATCGGCGGGTTGGTGATGCCCTCGAGGACGGTGGTCGGCTCGCCCAGGGCGCCCAGCTCGGTGGGAGTGATCACTCGCGATGCTCCTGGCTTGAGGTGTCCGGAAAGACCAAGGTTAGCAACTCCTTCGCGGTGGTCCGCACCTCGGCGTTCACCACGACCACGTCGAACTCGGCCTCGGCGGCCAGTTCGTCCTTGGCCACGGCCAGCCTGCGGGCCACCACGGCGTCGTCCTCGGTGCCGCGGCCGGTCAGCCGGGACACCAGCGCGTCCCAGGACGGCGGCACCAGCATCACCAGCAGCGCCTCCGGCATGGCCCGGCGCACCTGGCGGGCCCCTTGGAGCTCGATCTCCAGGACCGCGGGCCTGCCGGCGGCCAGCGCGGCCTCGACCGGGCCGCGCGGGGTGCCGTAGCAGTTGCCCGCGTACTCGGCGTGCTCCAGCAGCTCCCCCGCGGCCGCCAGCCGAGCGAACTCGGCGGCGTCGACGAAGTGGTAGTGCGCGCCGTCGACCTCGCCGGGACGGGGGGTCCTGGTGGTGACCGAGACGCTGAAGTAGATGTCCGGGTGCAGCCCGCGCAGTTCGGTGACCACGCTGGACTTGCCGACCCCGGAGGGGCCCGACACGACAGTGAGCCGGGCCCGGGCAGCGACGCCCGGTCCCGGCCCACGGCCGTGAGATCTGTCGGTCACTCGCCGCTGAACTCGGCGAGCAAGGCCTTGCGCTGGCGGTCGCCGAGGCCGCGCAGTCGCCTGCTGGGGGCGATCTCGAGACGCTCGATGATCTGCTGGGCACGCACCTTGCCGACGCCCGGGAGGGCCTCAAGCAGCGCGGTGACCTTCATCTTGCCCAGGACCTCGTCGTTGTCGGACTGAGCCAGCACGTCCTTGAGGGTCGTGCCACCTCGCTTGAGGCGCTCCTTGAGCTCGGCTCGTGCGCGACGGGCGGCAGCCGCCTTCTCCAGCGCTGCGGCCCGCTGCTCCTCGGTCAGCTGGGGAAGGGCCACGATTTCCTCCGTGGGGGTGGGATTTCTTCCGGATCGGTGCCGCGACGTTACCGACCTCTGGCCTGCGAGGACAACGCGGGGCTCCCCTGTGCGCAGGGTGACCGGTACCGAGAAGTTGATCAACAACGCGTGATTTCGAGGGTGTGACCTGCGTCTATGCCGCTGTGGTAGTGGTCACTATTGGCGTCACGGAGCGCGATCGATTGTCCACGCGCGGCGAAAGTGTCGCCTCCGCCACTCTTCGCGGACCGCCGAGCACACCCGGTCAGCCCATAGGCGTTTACCTGGGCAGACTTGACGCGGGCACGCCGAACACCCCCGGAGGCGGCAAATCGGGCGTCCGGGGGTGGTTCGGCGGGGTCGGTCAGCGAGCGGCGGCCGCCAGCGAGTCGCGCACGCGCAGCGCGGCGGAGCGCACCGCCGCGCCGTCCGGGCCGTGCCGCAGCACGTCCCGGGAGCTGGTCGGCAGGACGAACGGGAGCGCGTCGCCGAAGAGCCGGGCGAGGTCCCGCGGTCCCGCGCCCTGGGCACCCAGTCCCGGGGCCAGGATGGGCCCGTTGAGGCCCGCGAGGTCAAGATCCGTACGGTCCACGGTCGCGCCCACCACGACGCCCACAGAGCCCTGTGGGGCCGCTCCCGCGTTGCGCGCGGCGGCCGCGTCGACCACGGACTGCGCCACCGACCGCTCCCCCGCCCTGGCCCGCTGCACGCTCGCGCCCTCGGGGTTGGAGGTCAGCGCGAGCACGAACGCGCCCCGGCCGGTGCGCTCGGCCTCGGCCAGCGCCGGCTCGAGCGAGTCGAACCCGAGGTAGGGCGAGAGCGTGACCGCGTCGGCGGCCAGCGGTGAGCCGTCGGCGAGGTACGCCTGGGCGTAGGCGGTCATGGTCGAGCCGATGTCGCCGCGCTTGACGTCGAGCAGCACCAGCGTGCCGCTGCCCGCGAACCCGGAGATCACCCGTTCCAGGACGGCGACACCGCGCGAACCGTGCGCCTCGAAGAACGCCGACTGCGGCTTGACGATCGCCACCTGGCCCGCCAGCGCCTCGACGCAGGTGAGCGCGAACCGCTCCAGCCCCTCGACGTCGCGCGGCAGGCCCCAGTCGTCGAGCAGACCGGGGTGCGGGTCGATGCCCACGCACAGCGGACCGCGCGCGGCCACCGCCTCGGCCAGCCGGACACCGAACGCCGCGCTCACGCCTTGGTCTCCCAGCTCGCGCGCAGCGAGGCCTGCAGGGCCTGCAGCGGTTGCACACCGATGTCGTCGCGGATCAGCGCCTCGATCCCGTGCACCGCGGCGGCGGCGCCCTGGATCGTGGTGACGCACGGGATGTCCCGCGACACCGCGGCGGTGCGGATCTCGTAGCCGTCGACGCGGGGCCCGTGGTTGCCGTACGGGGTGTTGATCACCATCTCCACCCCGCCCTCGCGGATCAGGTCGACGATGTTGTCCTCGCCCTCGAAGTGCTTGCGCACCACCGTGCACGGGATCCCGTTGCGGCGCAGCACCTCCGCGGTGCCGGAGGTGGCCAGCACCTCGAAGCCCAGGTCGGCCAGCCGCTTCACCGGGAACACCATCGCCCGCTTGTCCCGGTTGGCCACCGAGACGAACACCCGGCCCGAGGTGGGCAGCGAGCCGTAGGAGGCGGTCTGCGACTTGGCGAACGCCTTGCCGAACGAGGTGTCGATGCCCATGACCTCGCCGGTCGACTTCATCTCCGGGCCGAGCAGCGAGTCGACGCCGTGGCCGTCGGGGGTGCGGAACCGGTGGAACGGCAGCACCGCCTCCTTGACCGCGACCGGCGCGCCCGCGGGCAGCTCGGCGCCGTCGCCGACGGCGGGCAGCATGCCCTCCTCGCGCAGCTCGGCGATGGTGGCGCCGAGCATGATCCGGGCCGCGGCCTTGGCCAGCGGCGCCGCGGTGGCCTTGGACACGAACGGCACCGTGCGGCTGGCGCGCGGGTTGGCCTCCAGCACGTAGAGCACGTCGTCCTTGAGCGCGTACTGCACGTTGAGCAGGCCGAGCACGCCCACGCCCTTGGCGATCGCCTCGGTGGAGCGGCGGACCGCCTCCAGGTCGGTGCGGCCCAGGGTGATCGGCGGCAGCGCGCAGGAGGAGTCGCCGGAGTGGATGCCCGCCTCCTCGATGTGCTCCATGACCCCGCCGAGGTAGACCTCGTCGCCGTCGCACAGCGCGTCGACGTCGATCTCGATCGCGTCGTCGAGGAACCGGTCGACCAGCACCGGGTGCTCCGGGCTGACCTCGGTGGCCCGCTCGATGTAGCCGGCCAGCGTGGCCTCGTCGTAGACGATCTCCATGCCGCGCCCGCCGAGCACGTACGACGGCCGCACCAGCACCGGGTAGCCGATCTCGTCGGCGATCCGCTTGGCCCCGGCGAAGGAGGTGGCGGTGCCGTACTTCGGCGCGGGCAGGCCCGCCCCGGTGAGCAGGTCGCCGAAGGAGCCGCGGTCCTCGGCCAGGTGGATGGCCTCCGGCGAGGTGCCCACGATCGGCACGCCCACGTCCGCCAGCCGCTGCGCCAGACCCAGCGGGGTCTGCCCACCGAGCTGCACGATCACGCCCACGACGGTGCCGGAGGCCTGCTCGGAGTGCACGACCTCGAGCACGTCCTCGAAGGTCAGCGGCTCGAAGTAGAGCCGGTCGGAGGTGTCGTAGTCGGTGGAGACGGTCTCCGGGTTGCAGTTGACCATCACCGTCTCGTACCCGGCCGCGCGCAGCGCCATCGCCGCGTGCACGCAGGAGTAGTCGAACTCGATGCCCTGCCCGATCCGGTTCGGGCCCGAGCCCAGGATCAGCACCTTGGGCCGGTCCGGCTGCGGCAGCACCTCGGTCTCGGCCTCGGGGTCGAGCTCGTAGGCGGAGTAGTGGTACGGGGTGAGCGCGGCGAACTCCGCGGCGCAGGTGTCCACGGTCTTGAACACCGGCCGCACGCCGAGCCGGTGGCGCAGCGAGCGCACGCCGTCCTCGCCCGCCAGCTCCGGGCGCAGCGCGGCGACCTGCCGGTCGGAGAAGCCCGAGCGCTTGGCGCGGCGCAGCAGCCGCTCGTCGAGCACCGGGGCCCGCTCGACCTCGTCGCGCAGCTCCACCAGGGAGACGACCTGGTCGATGAACCACGGGTCGATGCCGGAGGCCTCGTGCACCTGCTCGACGGTGGCGCCCAGCCGCAGCGCCCGCTCGAGGGTGTAGAGCCTGCCGTCGTGCGGGGTGCGCAGCGCGTCCACAGTGGACTCGACGGTGGCGCCCGCCGGGTCCGGCGTGGTCCAGAAGCCGCCCGCCTTGGTCTCCATCGAGCGCAGCGCCTTGCCCAGCGCCTCGACGAAGTTGCGGCCGATCGACATCGCCTCGCCGACGCTCTTCATGGTGGTGGTCAGCGTCGGGTCGGCACCGGGGAACTTCTCGAAGGCGAACCGCGGCACCTTGACCACGACGTAGTCCAGCGTCGGCTCGAAGGACGCCGGGGTCTCGCCGGTGATGTCGTTGGTGATCTCGTCGAGGGTGTAGCCGATGGCCAGCTTGGCGGCGATCTTGGCGATCGGGAAGCCGGTGGCCTTCGAGGCCAGCGCGCTCGAGCGGGACACCCGCGGGTTCATCTCGATGACGACCATCCGGCCGTTCGCCGGGTTCACCGCGAACTGGATGTTGCAGCCGCCGGTGTCCACCCCGACCGCGCGCAGCACGTCGATGCCGACGTCGCGCATGTGCTGGTACTCGCGGTCGGTCAGCGTCATCGCGGGCGCCACGGTCACCGAGTCGCCGGTGTGCACGCCCATCGCGTCGATGTTCTCGATCGAGCAGATGACCACCACGTTGTCGTGCCGGTCGCGCATCAGCTCGAGCTCGTACTCCTTCCAGCCGAGCACGCTCTCCTCGATGAGCACCTCGGTGACCGGGCTCTCGGTGAGCCCGGTGGAGGCCAGCCGCTCGAGCTGCTCGGGCGTGTGCGCCATGCCGGAACCGAGGCCGCCCATGGTGAACGAGGGCCGGATGACCACCGGCAGGCCGAGCTCGGCGACGGTGTCGCGGACCTCGTCCATCGAGTGGCAGACCCGGCTGCGCGGGGTCTCGGCGCCGATGTCGGCGACGATGTCCTTGAACTTCTGCCGGTCCTCGCCGCGCTGGATGGCGTCGATGTCGGCGCCGATCAGCTCCACGCCGTACTTGTCGAGCACCCCGAGCTCGTGCAGCGAGACCGCGGTGTTGAGCGCGGTCTGCCCGCCCAGGGTGGCCAGGATCGAGTCGATCGGGAACCCGGCGGCCGCCTCGGCGGCGATCACCTTCTCGACGAACTCGGCGGTGATCGGCTCGATGTAGGTGGCGTCGGCGAACTCCGGGTCGGTCATGATCGTGGCCGGGTTGGAGTTGACCAGGCTGACCCGCAGGCCCTCCTCGCGCAGCACCCGGCAGGCCTGGGTGCCGGAGTAGTCGAACTCGCAGGCCTGGCCGATGACGATCGGGCCGGACCCGATCACCAGCACGTGCCTGATGTCCTCGCGCTTAGGCACCGCGGGCCTCCATCATCGTCGCGAACCGGTCGAACAGGGTGGCCGCGTCGTGCGGCCCGGCGGCGGCCTCCGGGTGGTACTGCACGGAGAACGCGGGCACCTCGAGCGCGCGCACGCCCTCGACGCAGCCGTCGTTGGGGCAGTAGTGGCTCACCGCGGCCTTGCCGAACGGGGTGTCGAAGTCCTTGCCCGGCTCGCCCTCGAGCGCGAACCCGTGGTTCTGCGCGGTGATCGCGACCGTGCCGGTGGCCACGTCGATCACCGGGATGTTGATCCCCCGGTGGCCGTAGCGCAGCTTGTAGGTGCCCAGGCCCAGCGCGCGGCCGAGGATCTGGTTGCCGAAGCAGATGCCGAACAGCGGCACCCGGCGCTCCAGCACGCCCCTGGTCAGCGCGACCGCGTGGTCGGCGGTGGCCGGGTCGCCCGGACCGTTGGACAGGAACACCCCGTCGGCCTCGACGGCCAGCAGCTCGTCGAGGGTGGTGGTGCTGGGCAGCACGTGCGTCTCGATGCCGCGGGCGGCCAGCATCCGGGGCGTGTTGGACTTGATGCCCAGGTCCAGCGCGGCCACCCGGAACCGCCGCTCGCCCTCGGCGGGCACCACGTAGGGCTCGGCGGTGGTGACCTGGCCCGCGAGGTCGGCGCCGAGCATCCGCGGGCTCTCCAGCACCCGGACCAGCATCGCGTCCGGCGCGGCCAGCGCGGCGCCGGAGAACACCCCGGCGCGCATCGCGCCGCGCTCGCGCAGGTGCCGGGTCAGCGAGCGGGTGTCGACCCCGCTGATGCCGACCACGCCCTGCTCGACCAGCGCCCCGGCCAGCGAGCCGGTGGCCCGCCAGTTGGAGGTGATCCGGGCCGGGTCGCGCACCACGTAGCCCGACACCCAGACCCGACCGGACTCGTCGTCCTCGTCGTTCCAGCCGGTGTTGCCGATCTGCGGGGCCGTGGCCACCACGATCTGGCGGTGGTAGGAGGGGTCGGTCAGGGTCTCCTGGTACCCGGTCATGGCCGTGCAGAACACGATCTCGCCGAAGGTCTCCCCGGTGGCGCCGAACGCCTCGCCGCGGAACACCCTGCCGTCTTCGAGGACCAGCGCCGCCGCCGTCCGCTCGTTCGTCTCACTCACCGTGGCGCTCCTGGGTCTGCACATCGCCGAGGGCGCGCAGGGCGGGCACCCACAGCTCGTAGTCGTCCTTGTCGTCGGCTCGGAAGCCGGTGTCGAACTCGTGGTCTTCCACCGCCCAGCGCACGACCAGCAGGCCGTCGCGGCCCATCACCTTGCCCGCGATCCCGGCCTCGGTGCGCGCCGCGCGCACCGACCCGGCCGGGATCCACACCGGGGTGGCCCCGACCCGGTCGAACAGCAGGCCGTCGGCGAGCAGGTGGGCGGTGGCCTCGGCGCGGAACCCGACGTCGCCGACCGCGACCCGGTCCTGCCAGCTCGCGTCGGTGACGGTGCTGGCGTAGACGCCGGTGCTCGGTGGCAGCAGCGGTTCGACCGTGCCCTCGCGCACCCCCGCCAGCAGCTCGGCGGGCACCACCGGGAACCCCGGGAGCACCTTGGCCTGTCTGCGGCCCCTGGCCCGGTAGCCCCACCACATCAGGGCGACCAGCAGCAGGAAGGCCGCGAGGAAGATCAGTGTCAGCGTCAGCCGGTTCACGCGGTCGCCTTCCCGTCGCGTGCGGTGATCTTGCCGCGGAGCAGGGTGGCCACCACCGCGCCGGGCAACTCCATGCCCTCGTACGGGGTGTTGGCCGCGATGCTGGCCAGCTCGGCGCCGCGCACGGTCCAGCGCCCGGCCGGGTCGACCAGCGCCAGCGTGGCGGGCTCGCCGACCGCGATCGGGCGGCCCTGGTCGGGCAGCCCGCCGATCTCGGCGGGTCGCTCGCTCAGCACCCGCGCCACCCCGCGCCAGTCCAGCAGGCCCGGCTCGACCATGGTGCGCACCACGATCGGCAGCGCGGTCTGCAGGCCCAGCATGCCCGGCCGGGCCGCGGACCACTCGCAGTCCTTGTCCTGGCTCGCGTGCGGGGCGTGGTCGGTGGCCACGCAGTCGATCGTGCCCTCGGCCAGCGCCTGGCGCAGCGCCTTGGCGTCGGCCGCGGTGCGCAGTGGCGGGTTGACCTTGTTGACCGGGTCGTAGCTGCTCAGCCGCTCGTCGTCGAGCAGCAGGTGGTGCGGGGTGACCTCGGCCGAGACCCGGGTGCCGCGGGCCTTGGCCCAGCGCAGCACCTCGGCGGTGCCCTCGGTGGAGACGTGGCAGACGTGCAGCCGGGCGCCGACGTGCCGGGCCAGCAGGCAGTCGCGGGCCACGATGGCCTCCTCGGCCACCGACGGCCAGCCCGCCAGCCCGAGCCGCGCGGCCAGCTCACCCTCGTGCGCCTGGGCGCCGACGGTGAGCCGGGGCTCCTCGGCGTGCTGGGCGATCACCGCGTCGAGCGCGCGGGTGTACTCCAGCGCGCGGCGCATGATCAGCGGGTCGGCGACGCAGAGCCCGTCGTCGGAGAACACCCGGACCTGGGCCGCGGACCGGGCCATGGTGCCCAGCTCGGCGAGCCGCTCGCCCTTGAGCCCCACGGTGACCGCGCCGACCGGGTGCACGTCGACCAGGCCAACCTCCCGGCCGCGCCGCCACACGTGCTCGACGACCACGGCGTTGTCGGCGACCGGGTCGGTGTTGGCCATGGCGAACACGGCGGTGAAGCCGCCCAGCGCCGCGGCCCGCGAGCCGGTCTCGATCGTCTCGGTGTCCTCGCGGCCGGGCTCGCGCAGGTGCGTGTGCAGGTCGACGAAGCCGGGCAGCGCGACCAGCCCGCCCGCGTCGAGCACCTGGGCGCCGTCGGCGTCCACAGCGGACCCGATGGCGGTGATCACGCCGTCCCGGACGGCGATGTCCACCGGCGCGCCCTCGCCGTAGGGCGTGGCGCCCCTGATGACCAGTGCGCTCATACAGCTTCTTCCTCTCCGGCGAGCAGGTGGTAGAGCACGGCCATCCGCACGTGCACGCCGTTGGCGACCTGTTCGGTGATCGCCGCGCGCGGGGAGTCGGCCACCGCGGCCGAGATCTCCATCCCGCGCAGCATCGGCCCCGGGTGCAGCACGACCGCGTGCTCGGGCAGCATCGCCGCCCGCGCCTCGCTCAAGCCGTAGGTGATCGCGTACTCCCGCGCCGAGGGGAAGAAGCCGCCGTGCATCCGCTCGGCCTGCACCCGCAGCATCATGACCGCGTCCAGCGTCGGCAACTCGGGGTCGAGGTCGTGCGCGACGGTCAGCGAACCCGCCGCGCCGACCGGCCAGTCGGCGATCCGGGTGGGCAGCAGGGTCGGCGGGGCGACCAGCACGACCTGGGCGCCGAACGAGGTGAGCAGGTGCACGTTGGACCGGGCGACCCGGCTGTGCAGCACATCACCGACGATGCCGATCCGCCTGCCCTCGACCCCGCCGAGCCGGTCCCGCAGCGTGGCCATGTCCAGCAGCGCCTGCGTGGGGTGCTCGTGCGTGCCGTCACCGGCGTTGACCACGCTGGTGCCGGTGTGGCCCAGCCAGGAGGCGAGCCGGTGGGCGGCGCCGGAGGCGGGGTGGCGCACGATCACGCAGTCGGCGCCCGCGGCGGCCAGCGTCAGCGCGGTGTCGCGCAGGGACTCGCCCTTCTTCACCGACGACCCGCTCGAGGAGACGTTGACCACGTCCGCGCTCATCCACTTCCCGGCGATCTCGAAGGAGACCCTGGTCCGGGTGGAGTCCTCGAAGAACATGGTGATCACGGTGCGGCCGCGCAGCGTGGGCAGCTTGCGCACCTCGCGGCCGAGCAGTGTCCGCTTGAGACCGTCGGCGGTGTCCAGGATGGCCAGTGCGGTGGCCGGGTCGAGCCCGTCGGTGCCCAGCAGGTGCCTCACTCCGGATCACCCGCCCGGTGCAGCCGGACCGCGTCGCGGCCGTCGGTCTCGGTGAACAGGACGTGGACCTCCTCGGTGCGCGCTGTGGGCACGTTCTTGCCCACGTAGTCCGCGCGGATGGGCAGCTCGCGGTGACCGCGGTCGACCAGCACGGCCAGCTGGACCGCGCGCGGCCTGCCCACGTCGCGCAGCGCGTCGAGGGCGGCGCGGATGGTGCGGCCGGAGAACAGCACGTCGTCGACCAGCACGACCAGGGCGTCCTCGACGCCGCCGGGCGGCAGCGCGGTCTGCCCGAGCGGGCGGGTGGGCCTGCGCCGCAGGTCGTCGCGGTAGAGGGTGACGTCGAGCGTGCCGACCGGAACCTCGACCCCGCTGAACTCAGCGACCCGCGCGGCCAGCCGGTGGGCCAGCGGCGCGCCCCGGGTGGGGATCCCCAGCAACACGACCGGGCGTGCGCCGGACGCGCCGAGCGAGGTCTTCTCGATGACCTGATGGGCCATTCGGGCGATGGTGCGCGCGACGTCACCGGCTGAGAGCAGCTCCCGCTGCCCGGCCGGTTCCGGCGCGCCACGGGGACGCGGCGGCACGGCGGACTCCTTCCCCGCCTCTCTGGACGGGTCATTAAAGGTGTCTATCGACCCCTCTGACCTGGGATCGACGCGACGGTATCAGGCGCGCGCGGCCCACCGACCGGGTGGTCTGCGTCGCTTCCGACGACTGTCCTGGGCGAACGGCTTGACCTGGTGACAACTCTGGGTAACCATTACTCTGCGTGTTGATTTGAAGCTACCCGCGGCAGTCCTTAGCGCCGACGGGGCGAACGAATGGAGAACCGCCGCATGGGCGACTACGCCAAGGCGCTAGGGGCCAAGCTCCGCGCCATCCGCCAGCAGCAGGGGCTGTCGCTGCACGGCGTCGAGCAGAAGTCCGGTGGCCGCTGGAAGGCCGTCGTGGTCGGCTCGTACGAGCGAGGAGACCGCGCCGTCACCGTCCAGAAGCTCGCCGAGCTGGCCGACTTCTACGGCGTACCGGTGGTGGAACTCCTGCCCGAGGGCCGCGTGCCCTCCGGCGCCGAGCCCGCCACCAAGATCGTCATCAACCTGGAGCGGCTGCAGCAGCTACCGGCGGAGAAGGTCGGCCCGCTGGCCCGCTACGCCGCCACCATCCAGAGCCAGCGCGGCGACTACAACGGCAAGGTGCTCTCCATCCGGACCGAGGACCTGCGGTCGCTGGCGATCATCTACGACATGACCCCCGGCGAGCTCACCGAGCAGCTCATCGACTGGGGCGTGCTGCCGCCCGAGGCCCGTCCGTCCAAGGAGGACTAGATTCGCCGGTCGAGACACCCGACCGCGCAGACGGGGATGCTGCGCAGTCGGGTGATCCTCGCACCACCCCCGCCACACCCACGGCCACTCCCCCAGCTCACCCCCCATTCCCCACCCCCGCCCCGCTTTCCTCAATCCCCCAACCTGTCCACACCCCCGCGGCACCCCCTCCCCCCGCCGCCCACCCCCGATAGACTGGCGCAGGGCACGGCCCCCGGGGTCGGGTGGGGGCTCGTTTTCTGAGGGGGTTGTCGGCGAGCCGGCGATCTTCGCGTGGGGGTCGGCAAGTCTTCGCGTGGGGTCGGTGTGCTTCGCGTGGGGTCGCCGGTGTGCGTCGCGTGGGGGTTGGCGTGCGGGGCGTTCTGGGTTCGGCTTCGGGCTGGGGCTCGGGCCGTGGTTCGGGAAGTGGCTCGAGCGGCTCCAGCGGGTGGCGCGTTCCGCGATGCCGGTCGGTGTCCGCGCCTCGGGGCTGCCATCGCGCTGAGCCAGCGGTGCCGAGAGCACTCTCTGGTCACGCGGGCAGAGCAATGACCGGGGCACCCACGGGCAGGTGCCGGACCGGTCACGCGGGCAGAGCAATAATCGAGGCATCAACGGGCAGGTGCCAGACAGGACAGGCATGTGCACCCGGGCGCCCCAAGGGGGCCGCCGAGCCGAGCCGGTCCCGACCTCCGACCGTCCACATTCGACTGTCACGCTCACGCGAACCCATGTCGACCAAGGCCGAGCTCGCGACCCAGCGGCCCGATCCGGCTGCCGGGAGTCACTCCTTGCGGACTGCCGACGTGAGCATCCGGCGATCACGGCGCCGACAGCCGATTCGGAACCGCCGGGGATCCCGCGTGCGCACTGCCTTCCGGCCGCAGCCGGAAGCGCGGCTGCCGGGGGCGGCAGCCGCGCATCAAGCAGTTCAGTCAGAGAGGGCACGCAGTTCAGAGCCGAGCCGCTCAGAGAGGCCGCGCAGGGGCAACCGGTTCAGAGCGTCGCGCGGAGGCGGTCGGCGATTCCGGCGATCCGGCCCAGCAGGCCGTTGACGAACCGCGGCGAGTCGTCAGTCGAGAGGGACTTCGCCAGTTGGACGGCCTCGTCGATGGCCACCGCGTCGGGCACGTCGGTGGCCCAGAGCAGTTCGTAGAGGCCCAGCCGCAGCACCGCCAGGTCGACGGCGGGCATCCGGGCCAGCGTCCAGCCCTCGGCGTGCTCGGTGAGCAGTTCGTCGATCCGCGCCCGGTGCGCGGTCACCCCCTCGATGAGGGTGATCGTGTAGTCGCTGACCGGTGGCACGTCCGGCGAGCCGACCCGGTCGGCGAGCAGGGTGACCGGGTCGTCGCCGCGCACGGCCGCCTCGAACAGGAGGTCGACCGCGCGTTTTCGCGCCTTGCTGCGGGCACCCACGTCAGTTGCTGACCCGGCCGAGGTAGCGCCCGTCGCGGGTGTCGACCTTGACCTTCTCGCCGGTGGTGACGAACAGCGGCACCTGGATCTCGGCACCGGTCTCCAGCCGCGCGGGCTTGGTGCCGCCGGTGGAGCGGTCGCCCTGCAGACCGGGGTCGGTGTGCTCGATGATCAGCTCGACCGAGGTGGGCAGCTCGATGAACAGCGGCACGCCCTCGTGCGAGGAGACGATCGCGGTGCCGTTCTCCAGCAGGAAGCGGGACTGCTCGGAGACGGTCTCGGCGTTGATCGAGATCTGCTCGAAGGTGTCGCCGTCCATGAAGACGAAGTCGGAGCCGTCGTTGTAGAGGTAGGTCATCTCGCGGCGGTCCACGGTGGCGGTCTCGACCTTGACGCCGGCGTTGAACGTCTTGTCGACGACCTTGCCCGTCAGCACGTGCTTGAGCTTGGTCCGCACGAACGCCGGGCCCTTGCCGGGCTTGACGTGCTGGAACTCGGTGACGGTCCACAGCTGGCCCTCGAGGTTGAGCACCAGGCCGTTCTTCAGGTCGTTGGTCGAGGCCACTGGATGGATCTCCTGTTGTCCGCGCGCGGCCGTCCTGAGCCTGCAAGACTCGACTCTCAGACGACCACGAGCTGCTTGGTGGTCAGCGTGAGGAGCTCGGGACCGGTGTCCCGCACGACGAGCGTGTCCTCGATGCGGACCCCGCCCAGCCCGGGCAGGTACACGCCCGGCTCGACGGTGACCGCCATTCCGGCCGAAAGTGTACCTTCGCCGGTTTTGGCGAGGCTGGGTGCCTCGTGGATCTCCAGCCCGACGCCGTGGCCGAGGCCGTGCACGAACTGCTCGCCCCGCCCGGCGTCCTCGATGACCCCGCGCGCGGCGGCGTCGACCGCGCGCACCTGGGCACCCGGGCGCAGCGCGGCGCGGCCCGCGGCCTGGGCGGCGGCGACCAGGTCGTACACCTCGCGCTGCCAGTCGGCCGGGTTGCCCAGGACCAGGGTGCGGGTCATGTCGGAGTGGTAGCCCTCGACCAGCGCGCCGAAGTCGAGCTTCACCAGGTCGCCCGCGGCGAGCACGGCGTCGGTGGGCCGGTGGTGCGGCACCGCCGAGTTGGCGCCGGCGGCGACGATCGAGGCGAACGCCGGGCCGCTCGCGCCGTGGTCGAGCATCCGGCCCTCCAGGTCGCGGGCGACCTCGCGCTCGGTGCGCCCGGGGCGCAGACCGCCCTGCTCGACCAGGTCGGCGAGCGCTCGGTCGGCCGCGGCGCAGGCCATCCGCAGCGCCTCGACCTCGGTGTCGTCCTTGATCAGCCGCAACGCCTCGACCAGGTGCGGCGCCCGGACGAACTCGGCGGGTCGCGCTGTCTCGGCGAGCGCGTCCAAGGCGTCGACGGTGACGTGCTGGCTCTCGAACCCCACCCGGCGCCGGGTGCCCGCGCCCGCGGCGAGGGCGAGGGCACTGGCGCGGTCGACCACCAGGGCCAACTCGGGCACCTGCTCGCCCGCTTGCTGCTGGTAGCGGCCGTCGGTGCAGAACGTGCTGCCCGCCTCGTCCTCGGCGTCGAGCAGGAGGGCGCCGTTGGAACCGGTGAAACCGGTCAGGTAGCGGAGGTTTCGCAGGTCGGTGACGAGCAGGGCGTCCAGACCGCGCTCGCGGAGGCTGGTGCGCAGCGCCGCGCGGCGCCGGAGGTGCGACTCGGGCATGGGGTCGAGCTTAGGGGCAGCGCGCCGGTGCGTCGCCAGGTCATCCGGGCCCTACTCTTGGGTAATGCGAACCTGGCTGGTGCGGGGCGTGGTGTTGGCGGTCGTGCACGCGGCGGTCGCAGTCGGTGTCGCCGCGGTGCGGGCGGGCGACCCCACCGGCACCGGCACGGTCGAGGCGTTGGCGCTGGCCGCGCTGGTAGCGGTCGCGGCGGTGTGGGCGGCGGTGGACGGGTGGCTCGACGTGCCCGACCGGGGCCGCGCGTGGGTGATCGCGGCGCTCGTCGCGGGGTGGGGCTCGGCGGTGCTCAGCGTCATCGGGCGCGCGGTGTTCGTGGACCAGACCGGCGTCAGAGCGCTGGGACAGGCCTTGACCGGCGGCGCGGCGTTCACCGCGCTGCTGGTGCTGGTGCCGGCGGCCCTCGGCTTGGTCGTCGGGCCGCGCTTGGCGGGCGACCGGCGGGACGAGGACGAGGAGACCCCGGCGCCGTCCCCCTGACCTCAGCGGGCGGCGGCGAGGTCGGGGCCGCGTTCGTAGGAGTCGAACTGGCCCTGGGTGACCGTGGCGATGGTCGAGGAGTTGAGGGTGGCGACCGCCGGGTCGGGGATCGTCCACAGCCGGTCGTCGTCGAGCACGAACCCGACCCGGGCCCCGGCGCGCACGGCGGTCGCGGCGGCGCTGAGCCGGGCGGCGACCGGGACGGTGTCCAGCGCGACGACCCGTTCGTCGAGGACGCGCACCGCGAGCCGCTCCGCGACCGACCGCCTCTCCACGCGCACGACACGCCCATCGCGGATGAGGTCGATGGTGCGCTGCGGCGACGGGACGGCGTAGCCCTCCAGGGCGCGCAGGGCGCGGTCGGGGTCGGCGCAGGCGCGGGTGCCGGTGAGGTCGGCGCCGAAGTGGGTCAAGTCGGTCGGCGCGTCGAGAGTGCGGGTGGCGCGCACCAGGTCGACGGGCACCCGGTCGCAGGGCGCCTCGACCGAGCGCGGGCTGTGGCCCTCGGGGTCGCGGACCAGTCCGGGCCCCTCCTGCCACGGTCCGGGGATCAACACCGGGAGGTAGGGGGCGCGGCGGAAGTCCCGGTCCCAGAAGGTGATCGTGGTGCCGTCCTGGGTCTCGTGGGCGATGGCGAACGCGTCGAGGGCGTCGACCCACATGAAGTCGACGCTGAAGGCGTCGACAACCGAGCGCAGGCGGTCGGCGGTGCCGTTGGCCTTGCGGAAACCGCCGGGACTGAGCAACTCGACACCGGTGACGAACGTGGGGTCCTTGGCGCGGATCACGAACTGCCCCGCACCGTTCCACCCCGCCGCCTTCCCGGTGGTGTCGGTGAACATCAGGTAGAACCAACCATCGAGGTGCACCACGGCGGGCTGTCCGGCACCGTAGGTGTTCGCCCGGATGACGTCGCGGGACGAGGTGACGATCGGCTTGCCGTCGTTGGCCCTGGTCCAGGTGCGACCGTCCGGACTGGTCGCGAGCCCGATGGCGTTGCCGTTGGCGTGGTTGCCCGCGGCGCCGGTGTAGTAGAGGTAGTAGGTCCCGCCGACCCGGATCACGGACGGGTCGCAGGTGTGCATGCCGTCGAACGAGCCTGGGTTTCCGCTGAACACAGCGGAAAGCGGATTCCCGTACGGCCCGTCGGGCGAGGGCGCGTCGCCGAGCAGGATGTCGTCCCCCGGCGGCCCCGCCCCACCGAGCTGACTGCACCACCACATCCGATAACGCCCCTCATCAACCATCAGAGTGGGCGCGTAGTTGTAGACAGCGTCCGCCGCCCCCGCGGCGACAACCTCGGCACTGCGCCGAGGACGGTCCGTGCCCAACCCCACCTGATCGGGCGAAGGCTCCTGACTGGGCGGCGGCACCGGCCCCGGCGAGGCAGGCGAGGTCTCGACCCGCGCGGCGGGCGAGGGCACCGGCGGGGGCGTGGGCGCCGAGCACCCTGCCACGACGATCCCGAGGAAGATCGCCACAGCGGCACGCCGAGCCCGGGTGACCATGACTACGCGGGAACCTCCCCTACCGGTGAAGCGGTGGACACAGTGTAGGTATCCGACCGCCACACATCCCGGAGTCGAGTGAACCTGAGGCTTGCACCACAGTCCGAGGAACCGACAACAGCGAACCGACGTTGTCGGTTCCGAAGACCGCTCCGACCGACTCCACAGAGTTACCGGAGATACACCTGGTCGAGTGGTCGAAATCGGGAACTTCGAACACTAGTTCGAACGTTCGCCATATATGCAGTGCGCGCGGCGGGGACAGGCAACACCACAAGACCGCGAGTGGCCGGTCCAGCACCAGAGGAGCCCAGCAGACGAGCAGCAGTACCGCATTCCCCGCTCCAAGCCCCACCACCACATCCGCCCCGGTCCCCCGTTGCCGTAACCACGCGCACCCGTCGTGGCCCCACGGCGGCCCGCCCCTTGCTGGAAGGCCTGTGTCCCTGCGGGCAAGTCGCCGAGGGCAGGTCGCCGGGCTGGGGAGGGGTCGCCCGGGCTGAGGAGCGGGCGCCGGGTTGGCAAGGGAGCGCCACGCTGGGAGTAGCCGGACCCATACGGCCCGCCTTCCGCCAGGCCGCCTCCGGTCAAATCCGTACGGCTGGCGGCAGGGTGGTGGTGACGGCGACACCAGCTGAAGCGACCAACTGGAGCGGATGCGTCCTGCGGGCTGGAGAGCGCTTCGTGGGGACATTCGGGTAGCTGGCAGGTCCGGCGGCGGTATGGGCAGCGGCGGTGGCGGGCGGCCGGTATGGGCAGCGGCTGTGGCGGGCAGATGTGCCGGGATCAGGTCGGGCAGCCGTGCCAGGTTGTCGGGCAGTCGTGTTCGGGATGTCGAGCAGCCTTGCCGAGTTTGTCAGGTCACCGTGCCGGGTTGTCGGGAAGTCACCGTGCCGGGTTGTGGGGAAGCCGTGTCGGGTGTCCGGAAGCGGGCTTGTTGGCGGCTCTGGTGTGGATCGTGGACATGGATGGGCGGAGACCGTCGGGTGAGCACGCCAGAACGGGCGCTGCTTCTTCGGCGGCTTGGTCTCGGGTCGCCGAGGTCTGTGTGGGTCGCCGATGTCTGTGTGGTGAGTGGTGGTTCTCTTGCTGGAGAACGGAAACCTGGTCGCCTGGTCGGCCGAGGGGGCCGGAGGTGTCGCACACGCGGTCGGCCGTGGATGGGCGGGCGCATCCACTGGGGCGAGCGCCAGGTGAACGACCGCTGGGTCGTGTGGTTGGCCGTGACCGTCGAGTGTTGAGGAGGGTTAGCGGGCGTTGGTGGCGAGCCAGCGCAGGGCGAGGGGGTATCCGTCGACGCCTAGGCCGACTATGACGCCTGCGGCGAGTTCGGAGATGTAGCTGTGGTGGCGGAACTGCTCGCGCTTGTGCACGTTGGAGATGTGCACCTCGACCAGTGGTGCGCGCAGTTGTGCGACGGCGTCGCGGACGGCGATGGAGTAGTGCGTCCAGGCGCCCGCATTCAGTACTACTGGGGTGTTGTGGTCGGCTGCCTCGTGTAGCCAGCCGAGCATTTCGCCCTCGTGGTCGGTTTGGCGGACTTCGACGTCGAGGTCCAGGGTGCGACCGGCTTCCTCACACAGGGTGACCAGGTCCGCGTAGGTGGTGTTGCCGTAGACGGTGGGTTCGCGGGTGCCCAGCCTGCCGAGGTTGGGGCCGTTGAGGACGAGGACCTTCACAGCAGTACTCCTCCGGTGGAGGGGGCGGTCGTGGCGACCGCCGAGTAGGCCGCGGCGAGCAGGGACGGGTCCGGGCCCTCGAGACGGGCAGGCTTGGCGAGGCCGTCGAGGACCACGAAGCGCAGGATGCCGGACTTGGTCTTCTTGTCGCCGAGCATGTACTCGACCAGCTGCGGGAGCGCGTCGGCGTCGTAGGCGACCGGGAGGCCGACGGCGGTGAGGACCGCGCGGTGCCGGTCGGCGGTGGCGTCGTCGAGGCGACCGGCGAGGCGGGCGAGTTCGGCGGCGAAGACCAGGCCCACGCTCACCGCGGCGCCGTGGCGCCAGCGGTAGCGCTCGCGGCGCTCGATCGCGTGGGCGAGGGTGTGGCCGTAGTTGAGGACCTCGCGCAGGCTGGACTCGCGCAGGTCGGCGGCGACCACGTCGGCCTTGACCTGGATCTTGCGGCGGACCAGCTCGGCGAGCACCGGGCCGGTCGGGTCGAGCGCGGCCTGGGGGTCGGCCTCGATCAGGTCGAGGATCACCGGGTCGGCGATGAAACCGCCCTTGATCACCTCGGCCATGCCCGCGACCAGTTCGTTGCGCGGCAGGGTGGTCAGGGTGGCCAGGTCGACCAGGACCGCCGACGGCTCGTGGAAGGCGCCGACCAGGTTCTTGCCCGCGTCGGTGTTGATGCCGGTCTTGCCGCCGACAGCGGCGTCGACCATGCCGAGCAGTGTGGTCGGGACGTTGACCAGCCGCACGCCGCGCATCCAGGTGGCGGCGACGAACCCGGCGACGTCGGTGACCGCGCCGCCGCCGATGGCCAGCACGACGCCCTGGCGGTCCAGGCCGATGCGGCCCAGGACCTCCCAGCAGAACGCGGCGACGGAGAGGGCCTTGCCGTCCTCGGCGTCGGGGATCTCCACCCGGTGGGCGTCGACACCCGCCTTGACGAGCTCCTCGCGGGTGGCCTCGGCGGTGGCGGCGAGGGTGGGCTGGTGGATGATCGCGACCTTGGACGCGTCCCGCACGGTGTCGACCAGCTCGTCGAGCAAGCCGGTGCCGATGACGACGTCGTAGGGCCGGTCGCTGGCGACGCGGATGCGCTGGGGCTGGGCGGTCACTCGCTCCCCCTCGGTGGTGCGGACGGGCTCAGCGCCTCGACCAGGTCGGCGACGATCTGCTCGGGCGAGGCGGTGTCGGTGGCGACCTCGACGGTGGCGACCTCGCGGTAGAGCGGAAGCCGGGCGTCGAGGAGCCCCTTGAAGGTGGCCCGCGGGTTGACCCCGGCGAGCAGCGGCCGGGCGGTGGACAGCCCGGTGCGGCGCAGGCCCTCGCTCGGGCCGACGTTGAGGAAGACAACGGTGTGCTCGGCGAGCAGGGCACGGGTGTCGGCGGCCAGGACGGCGCCGCCGCCAAGGGCAAGGACGCCCGGGTGTTCAGCCAGTGCGGTGGCCACGGCCGCCGCCTCGGCGGCGCGGAACGCGGGCTCGCCGTCCTGGGTGAAGATGTCGGTGATCGGCTTGCCCGCCGCGGCCTCGATGTCGGCGTCGGTGTCGCGGAACTCGACGTCGAGCGCGGCGGCCAGGGCCGCACCGATGGTTGTCTTGCCCGCACCGGGCGGGCCGACGACCACCGCGACCGGCCTCACCAGCGGTTCCGCAGCGCGTCGAGGTAGCCCTCGACGTTGCGCTTGGTCTCGGCCAGCGAGTCGCCGCCGAACTTCTCCAGCGCGGTCTCGGCCAGCACCAGGGCGACCACGGACTCGAGCACCACGCCCGCGCGCGGCACGGCGCAGACGTCGGAGCGCTGGTGGATGGCCACCGCCGCCTCGCCGGTGGTGACGTCCACTGTGGACAGCGCGCGGGGCACGGTGGAGATCGGCTTCATGGCGACCCGGACGCGCAGCGGCTCGCCGTTGGTGATGCCGCCCTCCAGCCCGCCCGCGCGGTTGGACCGCCTGCTGACCCCGGCGACGGTGCCCTCGGCGCGGTCGATCTCGTCGTGGGCCTGGCTGCCCCAGCGGCGGGCGGTGGTGAACCCGTCGCCGATCTCGACGCCCTTCATGGCCTGCACGCCCATCAGCGCGCCGGAGAGCCGCGCGTCGAGGCGGCGGTCCCAGTGCACGTGCGAGCCCAGACCCGGGGGCAGCCCGTAGGCGATGACCTCGATGACGCCGCCGACGGTGTCACCGGCCTTCTTGACCGCCTCGACCTCGGCGACCATGGCGTCGGTGCCCGCTTGGTCGAACGCGCGGACCGGGCTCTCGTCGATCGCCGCGAGGTCCTGTGGACCGGGCAGCGGGCCCTCGGGGGCCGCGGCCTGTCCGATGGAGACGACGTGGCTGATGATGTCGACGCCGAGCACCTGGCGCAGGAACGCGCGCGCGACGGTGCCCAGCGCGGTGCGGCCCGCGGTCTCCCGGGCGCTGGCCCGCTCGAGGACGGGCCGGGCCTCGTCGAAGCCGTACTTCTGCATCCCGGGCAGGTCGGCGTGGCCGGGGCGCGGGCGGGTGAGCGGCTCGTTGCGGCTGAGTTCGGCGAGCTCGGCCGGGTCCACCGGGTCGGCGGACATGACCTTCTCCCACTTGGGCCACTCGGCGTTGTCGATCCGCACGGCGATCGGGCCGCCCTGGGTGAGCCCGTGCCGGACACCACCGAGGAACTCGACGGCATCGGTCTCGAAGCCCATCCGCGGGCTGCGGCCGAAGCCCAGCCTGCGCCGGGCGAGCTGGTCGCCGAGGTCGGCGGTGGTGACCTCGACGCCGGCCACCATGCCCTCCAGGACGGCGACCAGGGCGGGTCCGTGTGACTCTCCAGCGGTTATCCAGCGCAGCACGGTATCGATCCTGTCATGTCGGGGTGGACGGCCGCTCCCCGCCCAAGGCGAAACCCTTGTCGGCCTCGGCACACTTGAGCGGCACCGGTACCGCGCGGCTGCTCGACTCGGATCCCAAGCCGCCGCTGTGAGGGCACCTGGGCATTCTCGCCCTCGACGCCCGCACCGCGCAGCCGCAGAACCTGGCAGGTTCAGGCGGTCGTAGCATCTGATCTTGATGTTCGGTGGGGAAGGATTCCCTGTCGTGCGCAGGATGTTGACCTTGGCCGAGCGGGAGGAGATCTCGCGTGGTCTGGCGGAGTCGTTGGAGTACAGGGAGATCGCCGTCCTGATCGGGCGTGGTCCCTCGGTCGTGTCGCGGGAGGTGGCCCGACACGGTGGTCGTGAGGGGTATCGGGCGGTGGTG
>NZ_BSTR01000065.1 GCF_030269645.1 Actinokineospora sp. NBRC 105648
TGCGATGTGCATGGTGTGAGAACCCGCATCATCGCAGGCAGGAGGCCACCTTCTTCGTTCATGTGTCGATACCGGCCACTACATCCGCCGACTTCACACCAAGATCACAAACCTTGACGCTCCCCTGGCTCTCCCCCCCACACGAAGGCAGTCCACCCAATCGAGCACAAACGTAACGGGTGTTGCGTACCAGCGGGGTCGGCATTTGGAGATCTAAAGATGAAACAAAAAAAGAGGGAGCGGGCCGGATCGGAATTCCGGGCGGAGTTGGGCCGGGCTGGGCTGGGTCGAGCTGAGGCCGGGTTGGGCTGGGACCGGGCCTGGCGGGGACCGGCAGGTGGCAGGTGGTGGGCGATCGGGCTGGCGAGAGGTGGGCCTGATCCAGGGCAGGTACTGCCGTTCTCGCCGGTCAGTTCTCTGGGTGTTGGATCAGGTTCAGCTGTCCGATCAGGCCCCGGTGGTGCAGGTCCAGGAACAGGTCCGCCGCGTCCGGGTCGAATTGGCTTTCTCGTCCGCCGCGGACTTCTTCCCGGGCTCGGTCCTCGCTCAAGGCCGCCTGGTAGGGCCGGTCTGATCGCATGGCTGCCCAGGAGTCGCAGACCGCGAGCAGCCTCGCCTCGACGCGGATGTCGTTGCCCGCCAGTCCGTCTGGGTAGCCGGTGCCGTCCCAGCGTTCGTGGTGTTGGCGGATGATCGTTGCGACGTCCGCGTAGCCGGGGACCACTGAGGCCAATCGGAAGCCGTGGTCGGGGTGTGCGCGCATCAGTGCCCACTCGTCCGGGCTGAGTCGGGAGGCCTTGGTCAGGATGGCGCGGGGGATCACGATCTTGCCGATGTCGTGCAGTCTGCCCGCCAGTTCCGCGCGCTGGACGGACTCGGTCGGCAGGCCCGCGTGGGTGGCCAGCAGTTTGGTCCACCGGGCGATGGCGCGGCTGTGTTCGTAGCTGGACAGCGTTCGGTCTACCTCGTCGGCGGTGCGGTGGAGGTAGTCGGTGGTCTCGGTGCGGGGGACGCTGGGGTCTGGGCCGACCACGACGCGGTCGCGGCCCGCTTCCTTCGCGGCGTAGAGGGCGCGGTCGGCCAGGGACACCAGTTCGTGCGGGTCCTCGCCGTGGATCGGGTAGACCGCTGTCCCGATGGACACCGTGACCGACACCCACTGCTCGTGGGAGATGGCGATCGGTGCGCCGGCGACGCGTTCGCGGAGGCGGTCGGCGATCAGCGGGAGGGTGTCCGCGGGCGCGTTCGGGAGGATCAGTGCGAACTCTTCGCCGCCGTAGCGCGCCAGGACCTCGCCGTCGCGGACGGTCGAGCGTAGGCGGGTGGCGATCTCGACCAGCACGCGGTCGCCCGCCGGGTGGCCGTGCTGGTCGTTGATCGTCTTGAAGTGGTCGACATCGGCGATCAGCACCGCGACCGTGCCGCCGGAGCGCCGGGCCCTGGCGACCTCCAGGGGCAGTTGGGCCTCGAAGAAGCGTCGGGTGTGCAGGCTGGTGAGCGCGTCGGTGATGGCGAGCCTGCGCTGGTCGGACACCAGCCCGGCGAGTCGGGCGATGGTCAGGCCGAACAGCAGCGCGCAGACCGCGGCGACCACCGGGACGTCGCGGACCGAGCCGTGTGCCCACTGCAGCACCAGGACCGCCGGTGCCACCAGCGCCGCCGCCGACAGGCCCGCGATCCGGACCGGGCTCAGCGGGGCGTCGGGGACAGGTGAGCGCTCGGCCAGCAGGCGCATGGTCGGGTGCAGGGCGCAGGCGCCCAGGGCCAGGTTGCCGGTGAGCCAGATGGCGTCGAGGAAGTTGCCCGCCTGGTAGTTGCCCGTCAGCTGCTGCAGCACGTAGATGGTGTCCGCGGTCATGATCGCGGCCAGCCAGGTGATCAGCAGGAAGAACGCCTTCGGCCGCGAGCCCGAGCCCAGGATCAGCCCGAGCGCCACGGTGAGCATGGCCAGGTCCATCACCGGGTAGCCCAGCGACCCCAGCTCCACCAGCACCGGTGAGCCGCGGCGGGTCTGCGGGCCGATGACGTAGAGCCAGGACAGCATCGCGGCCACCACGGCCAGCGTCGCGGCGTCGAGCAGGCCGGGCAGGTCGCGGCCGGGGGTGCGGCGGCGGATGAGCAGCAGCAGGCCGACCACGGCCAGCGGGAAGTGCGCGAGGTAGAACAGGTCGGCCAGCGACGGGTACTCGGTCACGTCGAAGACGTAGTGCGAGATGTAGAAGATCCCGTCCGCGGCGGCGTAGACCAGCTGGCTGGCCGCGATCATCACCCACGGCAGCCCGGGCCGCGGCCGGTTGCGCAGGAGCCCGTAGCAGACCGCGGCGGCCGCGGACGTGCTGACCAGGCAGTACAGCACCACGCGCAGCGGGAAGCCGCCGACGCGGACCGGTACCTGGTAGTACAAGGCGATGAGCACGGCCCCGGCGGCCAGGTACACCAGCCACAGCCTGCTCGGGTGCTTCGCCGCCGGTGGTCCGCTCCGGGACGGGGGCGTGGTCGCCTGGATCGCCGTGCCCACCCCGGCGGTGTCGTCCTCGCGGGCGGTCATCGCGTCGGCCATGGGGTGTCGGCGTCCTCCGCGGTGGTGGTTCGGCCTTCCCCGGCATGGGAGCGCGACCGGTGGCCCGCGTGCGCGCCGTCGGCAGGGAATCCGGCGATGTCGACCACTCGGACAGATTGGCATAGCGGGATTCCGACCCGTGACGCGACTCTCCGTAAGAACCCGTGCGACCCCGCCATTACGCCATTCGTGTCAAAATGCCGCCCTGCCGGGGGATTGCGGCCCCCGGCAGGACGGCGGTGTTCAGCAGCTCAGATTACTGCCCGGAGTCGTGCCCAGGATGCCCACGAAGCTTTGGTAGGAGTTGATCCGGCTCTGCACCTGCGCGGGGTTGCCGCCGTTGCACTCCAGGGCGCCGTTGATGCTGCGGATCGTCTCGCCGAAGCCGCGGCTGTTGACCATGGCGTCGTGCGGGGTCATGGTGCCCGGGCCCTTCTGGGTGTTCCAGTACCAGAGCGCGGTCTTCCAGGCCACGGCCGCGTCCTGCTCGACCAGGAACGGGTTGCGCAGCAGGTCGATGCCCAGCGCGTCGCCCGCGGCCTTGTAGTTGAAGTTCCAGCTCAGCTGGATCGGCCCGCGGCCGTAGTAGGCGGCCTGTCCCGCCGGGCAGCCGTAGGACTGGGTGGCGTCGCAGTAGTGCGGATAGTTGGCGGTGTTGGTCTCCTTGATGTAGACCAGCCCGCCGGTCTCGTGGTTGACGTTGGCCAGGAAGGCGGCGGCCTCCTGGCGTTTGACGGTGTCCGAGCCGGTGTTGGCGAACCCGGGGTAGGCGCTCAGCGCCGCGACCAGGCCGCTGTAGGTGTAGAACGGGTTCCGGTTCGGGAACATCCTGGTGAACTGGGCCTCGGTGACGACGAAACCGGTGCTGGGCGGGTTGCTCGTCGTCGGCGGGGTGGTGGTGGTCGGCGGGGTCGTGCCGCCGGTGCAGGTGTAGGGGTCCCAGTACCAGGTGCTCACGACCGGGCTGTAGCCCGGGTTGTCGTGCTCGGCGATGTAGAACTTGCCGTCGGTGTACTTCACGATGTCACCGGTGACGTACGCCTTGCCCTGCACCCAGGCGGGGTGGTTGCACCCGCTGGGCGGGGTGGTCGGCGGCGTCGTGGGCGTGGTCGGCGGGGTGGTGCCGCCACCGCCGCAGGCGCCCTGGTCGGACCAGACCTGGGCGGAGCCGGGGGTCTCGCCCTGGGTCCACCACTTCGCCGACCAGTTGTGGCTGTTGTAGGAGGCGGTGTTGCCGCCGGTGTAGACCGACGAGCTGTTCCACGCGGTGACGCAGGAGGCGGCCTCGGCGGACACCGACGGCAGCACGAAGGCCAACCCACCGGCCAGCGCCGCGGCACCGACCGCGGCGAGGATTCGGTTTCTGGACACGGGATCACTCCTTAGGGGCCTGCCCGGGACAAGGCAGGCGAGCAGGGAACGGCCCCGCCGCGGCCTGCTCGCGCGCCGCCGCAGCCGGGCCGATCCCACTTAAGCCGATTGGCCCAACCGCCGTCAAGGTCTAGACCACCTGTCTCGTGGTTCGAACCTCTGCCACTCCTCGGCGCGGACACCCGGCAGCTCTTCCCGCCCGGCCCGGCGGTGGGTGAGCGCCACTCGGCTGGAGCGGCGGCCGGCGGATTATCGCCGCGCCATGCCATTGCCGCCACACCATTGCCCGCCGTGTCACTCCCGTCGTGTCACTGCCGCTGTGTCACTGCCCGCTGTGCCCTCACGGGCTGATCAGCCTGGCGCCTGACCTAGGATCCGCCCGGCGCGGACCGGCCACCGGGCTTCCGATTCCATCGGACCAATGGCGCGGTTGGCGTTCGGTGAGGTCCGCGCAGTCCACTGTCGACCGGGTAGGTAGTGCTCTCGACGGCAACACCTGTGCGCCATGGTCGCCTGCTCCACCTCGCCGGGTCGGCAAGGCCGGTTCGATCTCCCTCCCGCAATCGGCGGCGGTAGTGAGGGAGAAGGCGCCATCGCTTTTCCGCTTCCTTAATGGCATGCGGCGCGGTCTGTACCGGTGTGGGCACGGTGGTCGGACGGTCGGTCCGGGTAGGTCCGGTCCCGAGGCGAGTGGCCCCCACCCGGTGTCCACCTTCGCCCGGCTGGGTGCGACGTGATCCACTCGAACGAGCGGTTTGGTCGTTTTCCATGCTGGAGCAGTGTTCTGGTCCGTTCGGCGGTGTTGCCAGATGATCTAGGCTCGGGGCGAACCGGTGGTGCGATGGAGGGTGGCACGGATGACGCGGTCGGCCAAGGAGCTGCTGGAGCGGGTGCAGCGCGAACTCCTGCCCGCCGAGGGCGACAACCGGTTGGTGCCGTTGGTCGCCAGCGGGGAGGCTCCGGTGGCGGTGCTCGGCGCGTTGGCCGCGGAGCAACACCGGATCATCCAGAGCGACTGGCGCACGTTCCTCACCCTGGCCGCCCAGGCCGTCGACCCGACCGCGCGCGAGGTGTTCAGCTCGCTGGCCGCGGGCGAGGGGATCGCGCTGGCCAACCTGCGCGACTTCGCCGCCGCGTGTGGGCTCAGCGAGGACGACGTCCGCGACTACCAGCCGCAGCCCGGGTGCCAGGCGTACCCCGCCTACCTGGCGTGGCTCGCCCTCAACGGCAACCCCCGCGACGCCCTCCTCGCGATCCTCGCCAACTTCGCCGCCTGGGGCGGCTACTGCGCGACGATCTCGGCGGGCCTGCGCGAGCACTACGGCTTCGACGAGAAGGGCACCGCCTTCTTCGACTTCTTCGCCACGCCGGTGCCGGAGCTGGAAGAGCAGTACGTCGTGGCGATCCAGGAGGCCCTGGACGCCGGCTGGACCCCGAAGACCTCGATCGGGTACGGCCGCCTGCTCCAAGGGTACGAGCTGATGTTCTGGAACACCCTCGCCGACCTGACCGTGTGACCGCCTGACCGGGGAGCCCGCACCCGGCCCGGACACCCTTGCCGTCGCACAGCAGATCTCGGGCACAGCAGATCTCGGGCACAGCGGATTTCGGGCACAGGAGATCTCGGGCGCGTCGCGTCCCACCCGCTCGAGCCCGACCGTGCCGTCGGCGTGCCTTCTGCCAGACCGGCCTCGTGAGCGCCAAGCGAATCCGGCCCGCGGCCCCGATGCCGCGCACGTCGACGGGGTGAGCGGACTCGCAAGGAGCTCGCGGACTCGCGGCCAGTCCGGATCGGCCGGGCCGGACAGCTGCTGAAAGCCCAGTTCTACGTGCCGTCCGCGACGACCACCTGTTCGCCCGGCACCCGCGCATGCGAACAGTCTGTTGTGGACACATGCCCAGCCCGGTGGCTCTCAGGGGCGTGCTATCACGGAGATCTCCGTTCCCCACGGCGCCGTGACCGTGGCGATCCGGCCGTAGACCATGTCCTCCGGCGCCGTCGTCGTGGCCCCCGCGGCCACCGCGCGGGCGACCGCCTCGTCGGTGTCGGCCACCTCGAACGTCGTGTTCCAGAACGGCGACCCGCCCGGGTTCGCGAAGATGCCGCCGATCTCGTGGCCGTCCCGGCGGCGCAGGAAGGTGAAGTCGAAGTCCGGCAGGTCCTGGTTCCCGTCCAGCGTGAAGTCGAACACCTCGGCGTAGAAAGCCCGGGCGGCCGCGGCGTCCGGTGTCGCCAAATCGTTGCGCACCAGGGAATTCGGTTCGTTCACCACCTCGCAGCCGATCCGGCCGCGAGCCTGCCACAGGCCGAAGCGGGCACCGGTCGGGTCTTCGGCCTCCGCCACCGTCGCGCCGTCGACCTCGCGCACCGGCGCCACCAGGCGACCTCCCGCCACGACAACGGATGCCGCTGTGCCCGCGCAGTCCTCGGTGGCGAAGTGGACTGTCCACGTGGGTGGGTCCGGGGTGCCCCCGGTCAGCGCCGCCACCGGGCGGCCGTCGAGCAGGCACACCGCCGCCCCGCCGGACACGGCGAAGTCCCACGAGAACAGGGCGTGGTGGAACGCCATCGCGGCGTCGAGGTCGGTGGTGGCGAGGGTGAGCCAGGTGGGGGTCCCGGGCGGCTGGGCTGTGGTCAGGATCGGCATGGGCAGGACCATAGGCCCGCGGTACGACACCGGGCCGGGAGTTGTCCACAGGCCCGGCCGCGCACAACCCGCCGCATGACCGTGCACGTGCGGATGGTCCCGCCGAACGCCAAGTGCACGGCGTTGGCACGACCCGGGCAACCGGTGCGCCCGATCAGCCGGGGCCGTTCGGCTCCGGGTGGTCTTATCGGGTGGTGGACCACCCCCGGCTGACACGACCCCGTCGCGTACGCGATACGGATCGAAAGGGGGCGCCCGCGCGCCCGCGAACCGTTGTGCCACTACCACTCTGCGAGGTGCCGTCATGCGGTCCAGCCTGGTCGAACTCCTGGTGTGCCCGGCCTGCTCGGGAAAGCTGAGGCTGTCCCTGGGCGGGGACGCGGGCGAGGTGCACACCGGTGAGCTCGACTGCGTCGACTGCGCGCTGGCCTACCCGGTCACCGACGGCGTCCCGCGGCTGCTCTCGGCGCGCGAGCGGGCGAACCAGGACCACGTCTCGGCCAGCTTCGGCTTCGAGTGGCAGACCTTCCACGACGGCGGCTTCGAGAGCGACACCGTCTTCGGGCGCACCATCGAGGAGGACGTGGCCCAGTTCGACGACGTCTTCGACACCGCCACCGAGCCGATCGCGGGCCTGGTGGTCGCGGACATCGGTTGCGGCAGCGGCAAGCTGACCGCGGAGCTGGCCCGCCGCCACCCGGGCACCACCTTCCTCGCCGTCGACCTCAACCCGGCCATCGCCGAGGTCGCCAAGCTCGCCGCCGACCTGCCCAACCTGCACGTGGTCCAGGCCAGCGTGTTCGCCCTGCCGCTGCGCGAGCAGAGCGTCGACCGGTTGTGGTGCAACGGGGTCATCCACCACACCGGGGCGACCGAGATCGCCTTCACCGCCCTGGCCCGGCTGGTGCGCCCGGCCGGTCAGCTGTTCGTGTGGGTTTACCAGCGCAAGTTCAGCCCATTGGTGCTGGTTCGTGACCTGCTCCGCCCGCTCGGCCTGCACCGGTGGAGCCACCGCACGACCTACCGGCTCTGCCGCGCCCTCTCGCTGCCGACCCTGCTCGCCGTGCGGGTGCTGAACACCGTCGCGGGCCTGCCGGGGCTGCGCTCACTGGTCGCCCGCAGCACCCACGCGAAGATCCTCACCCGCCGCCGCGAGTACGACGAGCTGGCGCTGACCTGGTTCGACGTGCTCTCCCCGCGCCACCGCGACACCTATTCCGCGACCCAGGTCGAGACCTGGTTCACCCACAGCGGGTTCGAGCCGGTCCGGCGCTATTGGTGGCCGGTCGGGGTCACCGGCAGGCGGGTCGGCTGAGCCCGTCCACATCGGAGCCCGACCCGGTTCGCGCCGTTCCGGTGTGGACACGCGGGCCGGGTCGCTCCGCGACCGGTGCTTCGGGCTGCTAACTTCCATTCCAACCAGCAACCCGTTGTGCAATGAGGTGCCCGAATGGCTCAGAAGACAATCGTCCAGCTCTACGACGACCTCGACGGATCGACCAGTGATGACATCCGGGTGGTCGAGTTCAGCCTGGACGGCGTGCAGTACGAGATCGACCTGACCGAGGCCAACGCCGAGCGCCTGCGCGAGGAGCTGGCCGATTTCGTGGCCGCCGCCCGCCGCACCGGCGGTCGGATCAAGCGCGCCGCCGGTCCCGCCTCGGCCAAGCCCGCCGGGGAGGGCCGCAGCAAGGAGCAGACCAAGGCCATCCGCGACTGGGCCCGGCAGAACGGCCACGACATCTCCGAGCGGGGTCGCATTCCCTCCGCGGTGGTGGACGCGTTCGAGACCGCGCACACCGAGCCGGAGCCCGAGCCCGCCCCGGTCGCCAAGCCGAAGCGCGCTCCCCGCGTCAAGAAGGCCGCTTTCTCCGGCTGAGTGGTGGCCCGGCTGAGCTCGCGCTCAGCCGGGCCTTCGCCAGCAGGTAGTCCCGTTCCGGCGCGCTGAGCGTCAGCCGGGCGGCGGCGCGGTAGTGCTCGCTCGCGGCGGCGTGGTCCCCGGCCATCGCCAGCAGGTGCGCCCGGACCGCGACCAGCCGGTGGTGCCCCGCGACCCGCGGGTCGTCGGCGAGGGTGTCCAGCAGGTCCAGACCTTCCGCGGGCCCGTGCGCCATCGCGGTGGCGACCGCGCGGTTGAGCGTCACCACCGGGTTCTCCGAGACCTGCTCGAGCAGGTGGTAGAGCGCGAGGATCTGCGCCCAGTCGGTCTCCGCCGCGGTGCGCGCCTCGTCGTGCACGGCCGCGATAGCGGCTTGCAACTGGTACGGCCCGAACACCGGGTCCCTGGTCAGCGCCACCGCGGCCAGCCTCGACCCCTCCGCGATGGCGGCCTCGTCCCAGAGGTCCCGGTCCTGGTCGGCCAGCGGCACCAGGGCGCCGCCGGGCCCGGTGCGGGCCGCGCGCCGGGCGTCGGTCAGCAGCATCAGCGCCAGCAGCCCGGTCACCTCACCGTCCCCGGGTAGCGCCCGGTGGACCGCCCTGGCCAGCCGGATCGCCTCGGCGGCCAGCTCCTCGCGGCCGGTGTAGCCCTCGTTGAACACCAGGTAGAGCACGTGCAGCACCGCTCCGAGCCGGTCCGCGCGCTCGGCGGGCGGCGGCAGCCGGAAACCGATCCCCGACGCCTTGACCCGCTGTTTCGCCCGGGTGATCCGCTTAGCCATGGTCGCGGGCGGCACCAGGAACGCGCGGGCGATCTCCTCGGTGGTCAGCCCACCGACCGCGCGCAGCGTCAGCGGTATCTGTGCTTCGGGCGTAAGAGCCGGATGGCAGCACAAGAACAACAGGACGAGCGTGTCATCGCTGTCTACGCGGTCCTCATCCGCGGCGGGGGAGACCACCGGCGCCTCTGCGCCGACGGTCTCCTCCCTGCGCCTGCGCGCGCCGTCTGACCGAAGCGCGTCCACGAGCTTGTTCGCCGCCACGCGGACCAACCAGGCCAGCGGGTCGTCCGGGGTGCCGTCCACCGGCCACTGCGCCGCCGCGGCGATCAGCGCCTCTTGCACGGCGTCCTCCGCGGCGTCGAAGTGCCCGTAGCGGCGCACCACGGCGCCGAGCACCCGGGGCGCGAGGCCGCGCACCAGGTCCCCGACGGACACGCTCAGACCCCCAGGTCCCCGGCCGGGCTCATCATCGGCCGCAGCTCGACGCTGTCGCCGGTGGCGTCGGTGATCCGGGCGGCGATCTCCACCGCCCGCTGGTAGCTCGCGCAGTCGACGATGCCGTAGCTGACCAGCACCTCCTTCGACTCGGCGAACGGGCCGTCGGTGGCCACCGCGACCCCGCCGGTCCGCCGCACGGTCTTGCTGTGCGAGGGGTCGGCCAGCCCCTCGGCGGCGACGAACTCGCCGGACTCGACCAGCTCCTTGCCCAGCTCGGCGTAGAACTCGCAGGCCGCCTGCACCTCGGCGGGCATCCGCTGGGTCTCGGTCCACTCCCGGGTGGCCGCCTCCCACGCGTCGCGGTTGGTGTAGGCCAGCAGCATGTACTTCATCGGATGGCTCCTCTCTCGGCGTCCCGGCCGGGCCGCCCGCGACACCGAGGTCGGAGCCGATGGCGGTGGGAGGACACCAGCGAGCGCATCGTCGCAAACTCCCGCTAGGTCTTCTTCGCGACCTCGGCCAGCAGGGCGGCGTACGCGCTTTCGGAAATGACCGGGATGCCGTACCGACGTGCTTTCTCCGCCTTGCCGGACTGCGAGTCGGCATCGGCGGCCACCACCAACCGGGTCGCCTTGGTAACCCCGGGTGCGGGCACCAGCCCGGCGGCGACCGTGCGCGTGTGCCAATCATCACGCTCAACGGTCCCCTCCCCGGTGAACACAACCACGTCACCCGGGACCAAGCGGAACAGCGGAACCGGGCGGGACTCGCTTTTCAACGCGGAGTCCACGCTGTCCTCGGACAGACCGAGCAATGCGGCTACCTCACGCAGGTCATTGCGCTCAGCCGAACCGATCTCACCTTCCGATAGCGCTGCCTTGGCGATGGCAGCGAGGTAGGTCTCGTGCAAACGGCGCGCGTCCGCGGCTGAGAGGTCAAGGCTGTGCGCGAGCGCGGTCAGGGACTCTTGTTCGTCGAGCGACACATACCGGTCGAGCAGCGCGCGATCGAGCAACGCCAGGTACTCGTCGGCCCGCGCGGGCTCGGACACCCGGGGCAGCCGGTCGACCAGGCGGGCCAGGAAGTGGCTCTGCACCACGGGTGCGTCCCGGGTCAGCGCGGCCCGGGTGGCCTCGGGCACCTCGGGCCAGCCACCGGGCTCGACGGGGAACTCCGCGCCGCTGTCGAGGAACCGGGCCAGCAGCCGGGCGCACGCGCGGGCGTCGTCCAGCGCGGAATGCGCCCGACCGATGTCGATGCCCGCGACCCGGCAGCAACTCGCCAGCGACCGCGACGGCGACGGCAGGTAGAGCGGCGCGGCCGTCATCGTGCACACCCCGTCGCGCACCGGCGCCACTACCCCGACCCGGTCGAACTCGGCGGCGATGAAGTCGGCGTCGAAGGCGAGGTTGTGCGCCGCGATCACCCGACCGCGCAACCGCTCGCCCACCGCACCGGCGATCTCGGCGAACGCGGGTGCCCGGCGCGCCTGCGCGGCCCGGATGCCGTGGATGCGCTGCGGGCCCATGTCGCGGCCGGGGTTCACCAGCGTGCACCACTCGTCGACGATGGCCCCCGCCCGGTCGGTCCGCACGACCGCGATCTCGGCGATCCGGTCGTGCCGCGCCGGGGACAGCCCCGTCGTCTCGACGTCGACAACCGCGTACCCGTCCACCACGTCACTCCCGTCCGTCGCCCGACCGCGTCAACGATCTACCAGGAACCCGACCATCCGGGTGGCGAAAGTGTGGTTTTCGACACCGATGCCCGCGCCGTTCGGTACCGTTCCGATCGCGGTCGGTCACTGGGGGTCCGCCGCGCGCCAGCCCGCCCCCGGGCCGGGAGCGGTCCGCCCGAACGATGGTGTGATGCGTTGAGCGAATCGGTCGACTGCAGGCACTGCACCGCCCCCGTGCAGCCGGGCAGGCACTTTTGCGAACACTGCGGCGCCGAACAGCGCATGCTGTTCTCCGGCCCGGCCGAGGCCCTGGACCTGCGCCAGGTCGCGGGCATCACCGACCGGGGCAGACGACGCGACCACAACGAGGACGCGGTCGCCGTCGGCACCCTGGGCCCGCTGTCCGCGGCAGTGGTCTGCGACGGCGTCGCCTCCTCACCGGGCTCCGCGGCGGCCGCGAGCCACGCGGTACAAGCAGGCCTACGCGGACTGCTCGACGCCGCGGCACGGGGCGAGGATCCGTCGATCGCGACCACCGCGGGCGCCCTGGCAGGCGCCGCAGCAGCGGCAGCGCTGGGAGACCCGAGCGACGACAACCCCCCGTGCACCACCTACGTCTCCGCACTAGCGGCAGAAGACGAGGCAGCCGTCGGCTGGGTCGGCGACAGCGCCGCCTACTGGGCGGGACCAGAGGGCCTGAGCAGACTCACCGTCGACGACTCCGCAGCGGGAAGACTCACGGCCGCGGGCGTACAACTGGAGGACCCACGCCTCGCCGACCCCACAGCCCACGCCCTGGAACGCTGGCTGGGCGCCGACGCGGGTGAAGTGGTACCGCAGGTCTACCAGTTCACCCCACCCACGCCAGGCCTGATCCTGGTGTGCAGCGACGGCCTGTCGAGATACCTGGACGCGGGATTGGTGGTCTTGGCGGATTATCGGGGAAGACCGGCAGAGATCGCCCAGGAACTTCTCACCGACGCACTTGAGGTAGGCGGCCACGACAATGTCACGATAGCCGTCATCGCTTGCCAAGGACCACTAGTCTGACTCTAACCCCACCACGACAGCGCCCAGTCGCAGCGGAAAGGCGCCCTCGCCACCGTCCAAACCGCAGCGGTGAGGCCGACCCGGCTGGAACGCAACAAGATCCCGACCCCGCTGGTGTCGCAGCGGAAAGAAGGCCCCTACCTCCCGTCCAAATCGCAGCGGAAAGGCCGCCCCCTCCGCCACCAAACCGCAGCGGATAGGCCGACCCCGCTGGAAAGTAAGTCCCGTTACGAATGCTCGATCTAGTGGACTCGCTTCGTGTGGGGGGAGAGTGCCGCTAAACTTGCCGTGGGTGGGGATGCCCTTACCCTGCCCTTTTCTCTCCGCCGCGGTGCTCTAGGGGCCCCGCACGAAGCGAGTTCACTAGATCGAGCCCATGCTTTTACTCGGGCAGCCCCAGCGACGAGCCACCATGCAGGTCGACCGTAGGTCGGCGTGCGGCACACCCTCCGAGCTGCCCAAGTAAGAGCGGCGCTCGATTGGCTGGACTGCCTTCGCGTGGGGCCCCTAGGCGACCGCGTGGGGAAAAAGCGTGGGGAGAAGGGCATCCCCACCACAGGTCAAGTTTAGCGGTCGCCTCCCCCCACACGAAGGCAGTCCACCCAATCGAGCACAAACGTAACGGGTGTTGCGTACCAGCGGGATTGGGTTCTAAGAATGAAGAGAGAAATGGAGGGAAAGGGAGACAGGAGAGGGGGCAAAGGGCAAAGGGCAAAGGGCAAGGGGCAAGGGGTAAGGGGCGCCGGGAGGACGAACTGGACGTCGGTCAGACCGTGTGGTGTCGTGTTCGTAGCTGCTCGGCCATCGGTCCCTTGATCTCCACCCGGGCGCCCGGACCTCGACCCGCCCGGGTCGACCTCGGTCAGGGCGCGCCCGAAGTGAATCTGCAAGGGTCGGTGTGGCCCACGGGACGGGTGGCGTGGTCTGCTGTCCTCGTGCACGAGGCGGCGGGGCCACGACAGGGGCGGTATCCGGTGCGGTTCGGGACCGCCGAACTGCTGCGCGACCTGGATCGGGCCAATGGCTGGTTGCTCAGTGTCGATGGTGTCGCACAGTCCTATCTCGACCTCGATGACCCGACGCACCTGGAGTTCGACTACGTGCGTCGGATCGCCGACGTGGTCGACGCCGCCGCCGACCCCGACGAGCCCGTGGACGTGGTGCACGTCGGTGGGGGAGCGTGCACGCTGGCCCGCTACATCGCCGCGACCCGGCCGGGGTCGCGGCAGCGCGTGGTGGACGCTGATGGTGCCCTGGTCGCGTTGGTGCGCGCGCACTTCGGGCTCGACGTGCCCGGTGTGGAGGTCACCGTCGGGGACGGCAAGGAGATCGTCGCCTGCCTGCCCGACGCCTCGGCCGACCTGGTCGTGGTCGACGCGTTCGAGCGGGGGATGCTAGCGGGCGGGCTGCTCACCATCGAGTCCACAAGAGACATCTCCAGGGTGCTCCGCGCCGACGGCGTCTACCTGGCCAACCTCTCCGACGGCCCTGGCTTGCCCTTCGCCCGCCGGGTGGTGGCCACCCTGTCCGCGGTGTTCGGCAACGTCCTGCTGCTCGCCGACCCGGGTGTTCTGCGCGGTAGGCGGTTCGGCAACATCGTGCTGGCCGCGGCCGCCGGGGAGCTGCCCGTGCGAGCGGTGGCGCAACGGGCCGCCGCGGCCGCGTTCCCGGCCCGTTGTGTCACCGCGGCGGAGTTGCGGGCGCTGTTCGGGCCCGCCAAGCCGCTGTCCGACACCGAGCCGGTCCCCGCGCCCGCGCCGCCGATCGACCCGTTCCTGAGTTCCTAGCCGAGCAGTCCCTCGCCCCAGTAGCCGCCCTGGGACAGTCCCGGGGGACAGGCGAAGTGGCCGGAACCGTTGTGCTCCAGGTACTCCATCATCTTGTCGTTGGCCGAGAGCGCCTGCTGCATCGGTACGAACTGGGTGCGCGTGTCCCGGTTGAAGCAGATGAAGAACAGCCCGGCGTCCAGGTGGCCGAAGCCGTCCGAGCCGTCGGTGAAGTTGTAGCCGCGGCGCAGGATGCGGGCGCCCTTGAGGCTCTCGGCGGAGGCCAGCCGGATGTGCGCGTCCTCGGCGATCCGGGGCACCCCGCCCGGGCCGCGCACGTGCAGGTCGACCTGGTCGAACTCGGCCGTCTGGCCCAGCGGCGCGCCGGTCCCCTTGGCCCGCCCGACGATCGCCTCCTGCTCGGTGAGCGAGGTGCGGTCCCAGATCTCGATGTGCATCCGGATCCGCCTGGCCACCAGGTAGCTGCCGCCGACGATCCACTGTGGACCCTCGGTGACCCACACGTGCTCGGCGAGCGCGGTCGGGTCCTCGGCCTTGAGGTTGTTGGTGCCGTCCTTGAAGCCGAACAGGTTGCGCGGGGTCGCCTGGGTGGTCGAGGTCGACGACGTCCGGCCGAAGCCCAGCTGCGACCAGCGCACGGCGACCTTGCCGAAGCCGATCCGGGCCAGGTTGCGGATCGCGTGCACCGCCACCTGCGGGTCGTTGGCGCAGGCCTGCACGCAGATGTCCCCGCCGGTGCGCCGCGCGTCGAGGTCGTCGCCGCGGAAGCGGGGCAGCTCCACCAGCGCCTCTGGTCGCTTGTCGGCCAACCCGAACCGGTCGTCGAACAGCGACGGCCCGAACCCGATGGTCAGCGTCAACGCCGAGGCGGGCAGGTCCAGCGCCTCGCCGGTGTCGGCGGGCGGGGCCTGCGGGGCGCCGCCGACCGCGCCACCCTGGGTGGCCTCCTCGCCCGCGGTCATCCGCTCGGCCGCGAGCGTCCAGTCCTTGAGCAGCGCGACGAGCTCCTCGCGCTTGCGCGTGGTGACGTCGAAGGCCACGAAGTGCATCCGGTCCTGGGCCGGGGTGACGATGCCCGCCTGGTGCGGGCCGCGGAACGGGACCGGGGCGGAGGTGTCGACGGCCGTCGCACGGACCTGCGGGTCGCGCGCGGTCGCCAAGACCCCGGCGGTCGCCCCGAGTCCGGCGACCGCCGCCCCCGCGCCCGCCAGCCCGAACAGCCGCCTGCGCGAGACACCCCCGTTCCGGTCGCTCACTTCTGCGCCACCACTTCGGCGACCTTGGAGATCGGCTCGCCCAGGGCGTCGACCGCCTCGGCGAACGCCTTGACCTCATCGGGGGTCAGGTCGGTGTAGAGCTTGTAGCCCTCGCCGCTGCGCTGCTTCTCCAGCAGCGCGTCGACCGCGGCGAACTTCTCGTCGAGCGCCTTGGCCAGCGCGGGGTCGCGCTCGGCGACCACCGGGCGCAGCGCCGCGACCGCGGCCTGCGAGCCCTCGACGTTGGCCCGGAAGTCCCACAGGTCGGTGTGCGAGAAGGTGTCCTCCTCACCGGTGATCTTCCCGGTTGCGACCTCGTCGAGCAGTTCCTTGGCGCCGTTGGCCAGCTGCAGCGGGGTCAGCTCGACCGCCTTGGCCTTGGTCACGATCTCGTTGACGTCGGTCACCAGCTGGTCGGCGATCTTGCCGCTGTCGGCCCGCAGGCCGGAGACCCACAGGTCCTTCTCCAGCCGGTGGAAGCCGGTGAACTCCTGCCCGGGCTCCAGGTCGGCCTCGCGCGCGTCGATCCGCGGGTCCAGGTCGCCGAAGCTCTCCGCGACCGGCTCGATCCGCTCCCAGTAGGTGCGCGCGACCGGGAACAGCGCCTTGGCCTCGTCGACCTTGCCCGCCTTGACCGCGGCGGCGAACTCGCCCGTCTTGGCCTGCAGCGGCTCGACCTGGGCGTTGACGTAGCGCTGGTAGCCCTTGGTGGCCTCGCCGAGCTTGACGTTCGCGTCGGCCTGGCGGGTGGCCGCGCCGGTGACGGTGAAGTCCGCGCGGATGCCGTCGCCGGTCATGCCGGGCCTGCACGAGGTCTGGTACTTGCCGCCGTCGGGCACCTCGACGATCAGCCGCCGGGTGATGCCCGGGGTGATGTTCTCGACCTCGCCCATGATCCGGTCGCCCTCGCCGTAGAGGTAGAACTCGGTGACCCGGCTGCCCTTGTTGCTCACCTCGAAGGTGATGGTGCCCGCCGCCGCCTCGGCCTTGGTCAGCCCGCAGGCGTCGTCCTTGGCCTCGACGGCGATCGGGCCGCCCGCGGCGGCCGGGGTGCCGCCGCTCGCGCCGCTCCCGCTGTCGCCGCAGGCGGCGAGGGTGGCGAGCGCGGCCAGGCCCGCCAGGGCGGCGGGCAGCTTGGGACGGGTCACGGGGCTTCTCCTTGGACGGGGACGGGAGTGGCCGAGGGCGCCGACGAGCGCTTCGGCCAGAGGAAGACGGTGAGGGTGATCGCGACGTAGGCGATCCAGGCGACGGCCTGCAGCCAGGTGGTCTGGGCCGAGTAGTTGAACAGGCCCTTGAGCAGCGCGCCGTACCAGGAGTCCTCCGGCACCGGCCCGGACAGGTCGAAGGCCAGATCGCGCAGACCGGGCAGCACCCCGGCCTCCTGCAGGTCGTGCAGCCCGTAGCCGAGCACGCCGGCCGCCACGAAGATCAGCAGCACCCCGGTGACGGTGAAGAATTTGGTGAGGTTGACCTTGAGCGCGCCCCGGTAGATGGCCCAGCCCAGGGCGACGGCGACCGTGATGCCGATCAGGAAACCGATCAGCGGGCCGCTGTTCTCGCCCGCCGACTGCGCGGTGGCGTAGAAGAACACGGCGGTCTCCAGGCCCTCGCGCCCGACCGAGAGGAACGCCACGACGATGATCGCGACCGGCCCGATGGCGACCGCGTCGGAGAGCTTGCCGCGCAGCTCCCCGCTGATCTTGCGCGCGGTGGAGCGCATCCAGAAGATCATCCCGGTGACGAAGGCGACCGCGATGAGCGACATCACCCCGCCGAAGGTCTCCTGCGCCTCGAAGCCGAGCTGGGCGCTGGTGAAGGTGACCAGCGCGCCGACGGCGACCGAGAGCAGCACCGCCGCGGCGACCCCGGCCCAGACCCAGCGCAGCGACTCGCGGCGCTCGGTCTTGACCAGGTAGGCGACCAGGATGCTCACGACGAGCGCGGCCTCCAGGCCCTCGCGCAGGCCGATCAGCGCGCTGCTGATCAGGAAGTTCACTCGACGTCTCCCGGGATTTGGCAAGCCTTACCTCTGGGAATGTAGGTAAGGCTTGCTTGGGATGTCCAGTGCGGTGGACGGGACGCGCGACACCCTTGCAGGTTTTGTCCGGTTCATCCCGACCGGAACCCGGCCAACCGCCTGCTCGCGGCATAACGAATCGGTAGCCTGCTGGGGATGCCGTTGTGAGGAGTCACGGGTGCGATCCCTGCAGATCGACGATCCGGAGCAGGTCGGTGACTACGCGTTGGTGGCCAGGCTCGGCCGTGGCGCGATGGGCACGGTGTACCTCGGGCGCTCGCTGGGCGGCCGACCGGTCGCGGTGAAGATCGCCCGGGCGGGCCTGGCGGCCGACCCGGAGTTCCGCGCCCGGTTCCGCCAGGAGATCGCCATGGCGCGCGCCGTCGGCGGGTTCTGGACGGCCGCGGTCGTCGGCGCCGACCCGGACGCGCACCTGCCCTGGCTGGCCACCGAGTACGTGCCCGGCCCCACGCTGCACGAGGCGGTTTCCGCGCACGGGCCGCTGCCCGAGCCGGTGCTGCGCAGGCTGCTGGCCGGCCTGGCCGAGGCGCTCTCGGCGATCCACGCCGCGGGCCTGGTGCACCGCGACCTCAAGCCGTCGAACGTGCTGCTCGCCGCCGACGGCCCCCGGGTGATCGACTTCGGCATCGCCAAGGCCATCCAGGCCGCCCCGCTCACCTCGACCGGCCTGGTGGTCGGCACCCCCGGCTACCTCTCGCCCGAGCAGATCGCGGGCGAGCCGGTCGGCCCGCCCAGCGACATCTTCGCGCTCGGCGCGGCATTGGTCTTCGCCGCCGCGGGGCGCGGCCCCTACGGCGAGGGTGAGCCCACCGCCCTGCTCTACCGCGCGCTGCACGCCGGACCCGACCTCGGCGGCGTGCCTGACGCCCTGCGACCCGCGGTGTCGCGCTGCCTCAACGCGCGCCCCCAGGCCCGGCCGACGCCCGCCGAGCTGCTGGTCGAGGCGGGCCCGTTCGACACCGGGAGCTGGCTGCCCGCCGCCGTCCGCACCCTGGTCGAGGACCGGCGCACCGAGCTCAACGCGCCCGTGCACCGACCGCCGACCCGGGTCTTCACCGAGTTCGCCGAGCCGCGTGCCCGCGTGTCGGCCCCACCGCGCTCCGCCACTCCGCCGCCCCCTGCCGCCCCACCGCACTCGGCCACCCCCGTGCGGCCTGCCACTCCGCCGCGGCAGGCGCCAGCTCCGGCCCGGGTGCCCGCACAACGGCCTCGTCCCGCGGCGCCCGAGCCCGCGGGCCGCACGGTGTTCCGGACCTCGCGGGTGATGATGTTGTTCTGGGCTGTCGCGGCTGGTTTCGGCGTCGCCGCCGGGGCCGCCGTCGCGGACTACGCCACCCAGCACGGCCGCTCCGACCTGGCGGCGGGAGCTCTCGTGGTCATCGTCCTGCTCGGGCTCTCCGGTGTCCGGTCCCTGGCCCGGTTCGCGGTCGCCAAGCGGCGCCGGGTCGAGGTGTCCGAGCACGGGCTCGCGGTGCGCACGGCGGACGCGACCAGGGTCCTGACCTGGGCGGAGATCGAGCTGGTTCGGGTCGCGGACAAGCGCGGGAAGCCGTGGTTGGTGGTCTGGCCGAGCGCTGCCGCGGACTCCGGCGCGAGTCTGGGCGCGAGGCACTCCCGCAAGCACGGCGGGTACCGGGTCTACCCGGTCGCGCACACCTCAGGGTCGCGCAGGCAGGCGCACGAGCTCGTCGAACTGCGGGCGGCGCTGGCGCGGTACGGCGGGAAGGCCTACGACCCGACGGACTAGCGCTCGACGGTCCAGGGCCCGATGGTCCAGGGCTCCCCGGTCTAGGGCTGAGCCCGCGGGGTGAACAGCTCGGCCAGCCCGGTGATCGCCAGCATCCTGGCCAGGTTGGGGTCGATGGCGGTGACCAGCAGTCGCCCGCCGAGCCCGGCCAGCCGCTTGTAGGCGGCGAGCAGCACGGACAGGCCGCTGGAGTCGCAGAAGCCGAGCTCGCCCAGGTCCAGGGCCAGCGTGGCGCCGGGGTCGAGGCGCAGCTCGGCGAAGGCGGCGGTCAGCTCGGTGGCGTTCGTGTAGTCCAGCTCGCCGCCGACCGCGAGTCCGCCGTCGGCCATACGGGTGATGTCGAGGGCGTGCGGGTTGGTCATCACCAGAGCGGACTCCTCGGTTTGGGTACGCGTCGGGGTACTACCCAGTCCAGTGGCCGCCCACACCTGCCCTTAACTGATGACAGTCCTCACTCTTTCCGGTGAGGAGGGCGAGCTGGGTCACAGCGCTACTCCGAATGCCTGGTGCACTCATCCCGCACTGACTGCGTCCGAACTCACCACCACCCCGGACGTCAGGACCTAGGAGGCTCTGTGCACCATCCGATTGACGAGCGCGGGTTGCGCGAACTCCTCGTGGAGTCCGACGACCTGCAATCCGACGCCATGCGTTCGGCGAAGCGCGATCTCGGTGACTACGTCGACGCCGCGCTCGAGGCGCGGTCCGAATCCCGTGACCCCGGGGGCCAGTGGCCCGGCTGGGGCCGAGCGGGCCTGGCCGTCGGTCTGGCGGGCGCGGGCACCCTGCTCGCCGCCTCGCCCGCCTTCGCCGACACCGCACTGGACGTCCAGGCGCTGCAGACCGCGGCGAGCCTGGAGAACCTCGCGGTCGCGACCTACAAGACCGCGCTGACGCTGCCGTTCATCGGCGGCGCCGACGCCAACGGCGTGGTCAAGGCGTTCGCGACCAAGACCATGGCCCAGCACACCGAGCACGCCCAGGCGTTCAACGGCGCCGTGCAGAAGCTCGGCGGCAAGGTCCAGAACGACCCGAACGCCAAGTACGCCGCCGTCGTCCAGCAGGCCGTGCCCACGATCAAGGGCGCGGGCGACGTGGTCGCCCTGGCGATCAGCCTGGAGGACGTGGCCGCGCAGACCTACACCAAGAACGTCGGTCAGGTCTCCACCGCCGAGCTGCGCCAGCTCTTCGCCAGCGTCGCGGGCGTGGAGTCGCAGCACAAGGCGATCCTGCTGGCGGTCAAGGCGCTGCTCGACGGGGGCGCCCCGCAGCTGATCGCCCTGCCCCCGGACGCGGCGAAGCTGCCCGACGCCGCGGGCAGCGTCGGCTTCCCGGACGCGTTCTTCCCCACCGACAAGGCCTCGCCGGTCGAGGAAGGAGCGGTCAAGTGACCGACAAGCGCCCCGAGATGGGCATCACCGAGCGCGAGCTCAACGCGCTGACCCGCGACCTCGACGACCTGCACCAGACCACGTTCCCGGGTGTGCGCGGCATGCTCGACGAGTTCTCGGCCAACCTCGCGGGCCTGGCCCGCGGGGCGGCCAAGAACCGCCGGGGCTTCCTGCTCGGCGTCGGTGGCGCGACCACCCTCGGCCTCGTCGCGGCCTGCTCCAGCAGCGACAAGGGGGCCTCGACCACCAGCACCACGGCCGCGGCCAGCACCGCCGCCGGGGCGACCTACGAGGGCGACCTGAAGGTGGTGGCCCTGGCCGCCGCCCTGGAGAACCTCGCGGTCACCGCCTACACCGGCGCCCTCGACGCCGCGGGCAAGGGCACGCTCGGCACCGTCCCACCGGCGGTGGGCGTGTTCGTGCAGACCGCCATGAAGCAGCACAAGGACCACTCCGACGCGTGGAACGGCGTGCTCAGCAAGGCGGGTAAGCCCACCATCACCGACGCGCCGCTCTCGATCACCGCCGACCAGGTCAAGGCCCTCGGCGAGGCGAAGTCGGTGCCGGACGTGGCCAAGCTGGCCCTGGGCCTGGAGCAGGCCGCGGCCGAGACCTACACCTTCGCCACCGCCAACGTCGGTGACGCGGGCGGCATCATGACCGCCGCCACGATCCAGCCGGTCGAGACCATGCACGCCGCGATCCTGCACTTCATCCTCGGCGAGTACCCGGTCCCGGACAGCTTCATCGGGGTGGAGAAGGCAGTGAAGCCGGACGTGCTGCTGGCCAAGTAAGTCGCGAGTCCGCACAGGCCCCGGTGCCCGACCGCAGGCTGGCGAGCCCGGTCGGGCACCGGTCCACCCCACGGGGCGGGCCGGTGCTCGCTGCGTTGTCCGTCGCGGAGGTTGTCGTGGTCATGTGGGTGCGGTGGTGGTGGCGTGCCGGAGGTTTCCGGTCGAGTCCAGGTGGACGGCGATCGGGTGCGCGGCCAGTGCCTCGGGCAGGCGCTCGCGGTCGCGGGCTGTGAAGGTCGGCTTGCCCGCCAGGTGCGGGAAGGCCGTGGCCAGGTCGCCGGTCAGGGGACCGGTGGGGGACAGGCGGATGATCTTCCCGCCGCGCACGTCGGTGGGTGTCACGGTGACGTCGCCGTAGCGGAGTTGGTGGCCGTCCGCCGGGGACGCGGGGACGTCCCAGACCAGGCGGTCGGGAGCCACCCAGAAGGCCTTGGGGTGGGCCAGGTCCACCTCGGCGGGGCTCGTCGAGGGTGGCAGGACGTAGGACGCCGAGCCGTCCGGGCGGGTGGCCCCTGAGACGAACCAGACCTCGTGGCCGGTGCCGGTCACGTCCAGGAACTGGTCGCTGCCGGGGTCTTTGGCGTCACCGCGGTGGATGATGTGGCTGAGCCCGCCCGCGCCCGGCGCCAGCGGCACCGACCACCACGCGCCGAAGCCGTCGGTCCCGTCCGGGGGCCGGGACTCGGGCCAGCTCGGGCTCGGGGTCTGGGAGCCGGTCCAGTGGTAGAGCGTCCAACCCGCGTAGTCGCCCGCCGGGCGGTGGTAGTGGATCACCGCACGGTTCTCGGCGGCAGCGCGGGACGGGTGCACCCGCGCGTCACCCTCGCGGACCCAGGCCGCCGCGCCGGGGAAGGCACCGCTGACCACCGTGCTTCCGTTGCGCACCAGCCTGAACTCCGACCCTGGCGCGACCTGCGCGGTGGCGCCGAACGCGTCACGGCCGGTCAGCGGCACCTCGGCTTGACCGGGAACCTTTACGGCGTAACCAGAGTAGTCGCCTGACGGGGCTTGGAAGTGCACGGTCGCGTGGTCGCTGGCGGCGATCTCGCTGGTGTACAGGGTTCCCTGTCCCTGCCGCAGCCAGACTTGCGCCCTGGTCGCGGGGTCGACCAGCCGGTCGCCGCCGTCCTTCTCGTCGCCCCGGTGCACGACGAACCCGACCTCACGCGCCCCTGGCTTGAGCCGCACCCAGGCGAAGCGGCCGTAGTCCGTCTCGCCCGCGAACGGCAGCGGCGCGGCCCACTCGGTCGGTGCTTCGACATCGCCCCACACGTGCAGGCCCCAGCCCTGGTAGTCACCTGCGGAGCGGTTGTAGTGCACCACCAGCCAGTCGGGGCTCGGTCCAGGCTCCGGCAGCGGGGGAGCAGCGGCCAGCCGGATCGACGCGCCATCCGCGCCGAGCCCGCCCGCCGAATCCTTCGCCACCAAGCGGAACTCGACCCTCTTGCCGACACCCGCCCCCGGCAGTGCCGCCACGTCGGCGAACACCCGGTACGGCGCGGCATCGTCGGTGCCCAACACGGTCCACTCGCGCGCGCCCTCGACCCGCGCGGCGAAGGTGGCTTGCGTGTACGAGGTCACACCATCGGCCCGCAACTCGACGCGACGGTCGAGCACCGTCCCCCGCGCAGGCACCACGAGGGTCGGTGCGGGTGTGGTCGCGGCCAGGCGGTCAATCCCCCGGAACGCGACGACGCTCAACGCCGGGATCGTTACCCGAACCTTACCCGCACTGCTCTCCAGTCGGGTGTCGCCAGCAGGAAGTGTTGCGCGATAGCGCTTTCCGGACACCGGGACGTTCACTGTGGTCTGTTCGGTGCCCGCGTTGACGACCACCAGGTGCTCGCGCTGCTCGCGGGCGGTCGTCCGGGTGAACGCGAGCACGTTGCCCTCGGCCAGGCGCAGCTGCTGGTTGCCGTCGGCCCACACCCGGTCTTGGTCCACAAAGGACGCCAGTGCGCGGAGCTGCCGGTACAGCGGGTGGCCGGGGTTGAAGTTGTCCTGCGCCCCGGTGCGACCGGCGCCGACCAGCCTCTCGGCGGCATACTCCGGGGTGCGGCTGGCGAACATGTCCTGACGGGCCAACTTGTCCCCGCCACCGCCCGCGAAGCCCTGTTCGTCGCCGTAGTAGACCACCGGGTTCCCACGCCACAGGTACATCAGCGCATTGCCCAACTCCAGGCGCCGCAGCAGCTCCGCGTCAACGATACCGGGCCGGGCGAGCCGCAGCTGCCAGGCCAACCTGCCCATGTCGTGGTTCCCCAGGAAGGTCGGCAGGCTCGCGGCGTTGGAGTCGGCGTCGGTGTACTGGTCGTCGGCCAGCAGCACGTCGGCCAGCCGCGCGGAACCACGGCCCGCCAACAGGTTCAGTGCCCCATCCTGGAACGGGAAGTCGAGGGTCGCCTGCATGCGCCCCGTGGTGGTGTAGGCCGACGTCTGCTCGGCGTCCCCACTGTAGACCTCCCCAAACACGAAGAAGTCCGGCTTCCCCCGCCGAGCCGCGTACGCCTTGACGTGCGGCGCCAGGGCCTGCCAGAACTCCATGTTCACGTGCTTGACCGTGTCTACCCGGTAGCCATCGATGTCGAGCGTGTCGATCCAGCTCGTGAAGATCCGCTCCATGCCCTCGACCACGCGCGGGTGCTCGGTCATCAGGTCGTCGAGCCCGGAGAAGTCACCGTACTCGGTGGACTCACCGGTGAAGGTCGAGTCACCCCGGTTGTGATAGAGCGCGACATCGTTGAGCCACAAGGGTTTCTTGGCACCCGGGTCAACCTGGACGGGCGTGTAGGGCGGGGATAGCACGGGAAAGCCCGGCCTCCCAGCGATGGCCTTGATGTCGACGGCGTTGCCCGCTGGGTCGAGGTAGGGATGAGCCCGGGTGTCAAGATACTCATGCCGCCCCTCCGCATGATCGATCACATCAGCAGTGTGGTTGGCCACGATATCGAAGAACACCTTGATCCCACGCCGATGCGCCTCAGTGATCACCGCACGCATGTCCGCCGTGGTCCCGAAGTGCGGATCCAAGCTGGTGTAATCGGTAGTCCAGTAACCGTGGTAAGCGGCCGAGACATCCGCCCCAACCCCCTGCACCCAGCGATTGGTGAACATCGGCGTCATCCAGATCGCCGTCACACCAAGGCCATCCAGGTAGCCCAACTTCGAACGCAGCCCGGCCAGATCCCCACCGTGGTAGAAACCTTTGTCCGACGGGTCAAACCCGGTCTTGAGCCGGTCCGGATCGGTGGTACCGCCACGATCATTACCCACATCACCGTTGGCGAACCGATCCGGCATCACGAAGTAGAACCGCTCACCCGACAACCCGGCACGCACCACATCCCGACCGAGGAACCGATCCCCGGGCCGAACTCCCGGCGCGACATCCACGACCTCCCCCACCGCCAACCGACCACCAGCGGCGGCCACTGCCTCGGGAACCGCCAGCAGCGGAACCACAAGCCCCAGCGCCACCAGAGCCCGCATCCCCCGACCCATCACAACCTCCGGCGGCATCGTTCCCGAGAACAGCCCGGCAATCGCACCAAACCACGCCAACCCCGACCCAGCCATCGGCCGATCGGTTGCACCTGGTCCACTTTCGGGCCACCGACCCCACCCGCCAACGCAGCGGAAGGGAGAGGAGGAGAAGGGAAGAGGAGGAGGGGAGAGGGAGGGGAGGGAGGAGGAGAAGGGCCAACCCCGCTGGCACGCAACAGACCACTACGCCCAGCAAACCCCAGCAGGTTCCCGACCCCGCTGGTACGCAAGTCCCGTTACGGATGCTCGATCTGGTGGACTCGCTTCGTGTGGGGGGAGAGCACCGCTAAACTTGCCGGTGGTGGGGAATGCCCTTCACCCGCCCTTTTTTCACCACTGCGGTGCTCTAGGGGCCCCGCGCGAAGTGAGTTCACTAGATCGAGCCCCGCTTCTAACTTGGGCAACCCAGGGCCGCAAACCCAACCAGGCAACGCAGAGCAGCAACGCCCACCAAGCCAAACCAGAAGATCACAACCGTCGCAGACCCAACCGGCGCAACTCCAATGACGCCAACGCCTCAATCGCCCCCGGATCCGCCGCTCGCCACCCCGCCCCCACATCCCGACTCCGAGCCAGCCGCCCCAACGGCTGCGTCATCAGTGCCCGCAACGCCAGCACGTCGTGCCCCTCAGCCCCCAACCGCCGGAGCCGCTCGGCCCCGCTGGCCTGGCGCACGTAGTGCAGCCGCAGCGGCAGCCAGGTGATGAGCAGGAGCGCCACCGGCACCGCGATCAGGACCACGGTGAGCCAGAAGGCCAGGTCCTCCACGGCAGCGATCTGCTGCTGCCCGGCCCCGCTGAGCCGGTTGCCCGCGTCCGCGCCGGAGCGCAGCGCCTCGGCCAGGGAGTCGCCGACCAGCGGGACGTCGTCGGCCTTGGCGGCGGCGGAGTCGAACGTGCCGCGCAGCGCGTTGCCCGCGTTGACCAGGCCGTCGCCCGGGGCGCGCAGCAGCAGGACGGTGTCGCGCACCTCGCTGGCCAGCCAGATGGCGAGCAGGACCAGCAGCACGGCGGCGACGTCGGCGACGACCTGCCGGGACCAGCGGACGGGGTGGTCGGCGTAGAGCTTCATCGGCGCTCCTGGGCTGGGGTGGCGCCCGGGAAGGTACCCCGGCCCGAAGACGATCAACCGAACAGCGAGCGCGCGACCAGCAACCCCACCGTGAACGCGGCGAGACCGCAGGCGACCGAGACCACGACGTTGACCACCGCCTGCCTGCCCCGCCCGGTCTCGGCGAGGTGGAGGGTCTCGTAGGAGAACGTGGAGTACGTGGTCAGGGCGCCGCACAGGCCCGTGCCCAGCAGGAGCCGCCACTGGTCGTCGCCGACCGCGACGACCACGCCCAGGATGAGGCTGCCCACGACGTTGACCGTGAGCGTGCCCCACGGGAACCGATCGCGACCGCGTTGGACGGCGCGGTCGGTGAGGTAGCGCAGCGGTGCGCCCAAGGCCGCGCCTGCGGCGACGAGCAAGGCCCCGATCACCGCAGCCGCCGGGTGAGCACGACCCCCAGCGTGACCGCCGCCAGCGCCGCGACGACCGTGGCGACGAGGTAGGCGAGGGCCTGGACCGCGTGGCCAGTGGCGAACAGGTGCTGGGTGTCGGCGCAGTAGGCGGAGAAGGTGGTGAACCCGCCCAGGACGCCGGTGCCCAGGAACGGCCGGACAAGCGGGTGGGCGTCGACGACCAGCACCACCAGGCACCCCATGGCCAGGCAGCCGACCGCGTTGACCAGCAGTGTCGCCCACGGGTTCCCGGGCCACAGCGTGCCGACGCCGTACCGGGCGAGTGCCCCCAGCACGCCACCCGCCGCCACCGCGGCGACCGTGCCGCGTCGCTGTTCCCGCACCCGGCCACGGTGCCACACCCCGCGAGCACCCGCGCCACAGCCAGCCCAGCCCGGCCCGACATAGCCAGCCCAGCCCGGCCCAGCCCAGCCCGGCCCGGCCCGGCCCGGCCAGCCCAGCCCGGCTTAGCCCGGCCCGGCCCGGCCAGCCCAGCCCGGCTCAGCCCGGCTCAGCCCGGCCCGGCTCAGCCCGGCCCGGCTCAGCCCGGCCCGGCTCAGCCCGGCCCGGCTCAGCCCGGCCCGGCTCAGCCCGGCCCGGCTCAGCCCGGCCCGGCTCAGCCCGGCCCGGCATAGCCAGCCCGGCCCGGCCCGGCCCAGCCAGCCCAGCCCGGCCCAGGACGGCCCCACCCGGTGTGCCAGAGGCCACCGGTGGGACGGCTGGTGCGCCGGTATTCCGGAGTGGAGGATCGGTGCCGTGGAGCGGATCGACGCCGACTGGCTCGCCGGGGTCCGCGACGACCTCGCCGAGGTGCTGGTCGACGCGGTCGCCGGTGGCGCGTCCGTGGGTTTCCTGCACCCCCTCGACCCGTCGGTCGCGCGGGCGTGGTGGTCGCGGTTGGGGCCCGCCCTGGCCGAGCGCCGGGCGCTGCTGTGGGTGGCCCGGGACGCGGGCCGGGTGGTGGGCACCGTCCAGCTGCGGCTCACCGACTATGAGAACGGCAGGCACCGGGCCGAGCTCGCCAAGCTGCTGGTGCACCGCGCCGCGCGCGGTCGGGGCCTGGGGCGGGCGCTGCTGTCGGCGGCCGAGGACGGCGCGGTCGCCGCCGGGGTGCGCCTGCTGCTGCTCGACACCCAGACCGGGAGCCCGGCCGAGGCCCTCTACCGCTCGGCGGGATGGGTCGAGCTCGGTGTCGTCCCCGGCCACGCGCTGGACCCGGCGGGCGTCGCGCGGCCGACCACGTTCTTCCACCGAACGCTGCGCTGAACACCCGTTCAGTCCGAAAAGGACTGTCCGTCACGCGGGTCGGGGCTTTTCCGCGTCGGACCTTTTCCGGTAATTCGACCAGCCACATTCTCGGCCGTCGAAATATTGCCACACCCTAACCTGACCGCGCGTTGTCCGATTTGCACTGCTCGGTTCGGCCATGATCCAGTTCAGCATTGCCCCTGGCCACGGGCATATCGCCAGAGTATGGTCTAGACCAAATCACCCATCCGTCCGATTGCCGGGCGATACCGGCCACCCCGATAGTGGGCGGGCCTCGCGAACCGGTCGCGTGACGGTCGAAGGAGTTTTGCAGATGTCCGCTGCGCTTCCGCAGAAGCCGACCCGACGCGATGTGCTGCGCGGGCTCGGTATCGTAGCCCTCACCGTCACCCCGCTCTCGGCCTGTGCCTTCGGGTCCTCCGACAGCCCGAGCAGCTCGGGCCCGACCGGCGCGGTCACCCCGGAGAACCCGTTCGGCGTCGCCGCCGACGCCCCGCTCGAGGTCGTCATCTTCAAGGGCGGGCTCGGCGACGAGTACGCCACCGGCCTGCACGAGCCGATGTACAAGAAGGAGTTCCCGAACGCCGCGATCAAGCACGTCCCGACCCAGCAGATCGCGCAGACCCTGCAGCCGCGGTTCGCCGGTGGCGACGTGCCCGACGTGGTGGCCAACTCCGGCACCGACCTGATGGACACCGGCGTGCTCCAGGACGCGGGCCAGCTGCTCGAGCTGACCAAGCTGTTCGACGCGCCGCCCATCGGCGGCAGCGGCAAGCTGCGCGACACGCTGCTGCCCGGCACCGTGGAGTCCGGCCTGGTCGGCGGCAAGCCCTACGTGCTGAACTACATCTTCACCGCCTACGGCCTCTGGTACGACGCCGAGCTGTTCAAGGCCAAGGGCTGGCAGCCCGCCACCACCCTCGAGGAGCTCGACGCGCTGCTGGGCAAGATCAAGGCCGCGGGCCTGCAGCCCTACGCCTACCCGGGCAAGAACGCCGCGTACTACCAGTACTGGATGATCCTGATCTCCGCCGCCAAGATCGCGGGCAACCAGGTGCTGCTCGACATCGACAACCTCAAGGACGGCGCCTGGACCGCGCCCGCGGTCAAGCAAGCGGCCGAGGCGTGGGCGGCGATCGGCAAGAAGTACCTCGACCCCAGCTTCGAGGGCCTGACCCACACCGAGGTGCAGACCGCGCAGAACCAGGGCCGGGTCGGCCTCTACCCGTGCGGCTCCTGGCTGGAGAACGAGCAGAAGGACCAGACCCCGGCGACGTTCAAGTACGCCGTGGCCGCCACCCCGAGCATCAGCGCCTCGGACAAGCTGCCCTACGGCTCGATCCGCGCGGCGGCGGGCGAGGGCTACATCGTGCCCGCCAAGGCCAAGAACGCCCCCGGCGGCCTGGAGTACCTGCGGATCATGCTCTCCCGCGAGGGCGCGCGCGGCTTCACCGAGAAGACCGGCAACCTGACCGTGGTCAAGGGCGCCGCCGACGGGCTGCCGCTCTCCCCGGGCAACAAGAGCGCCGCCGAGGCGCAGGCCAAGGCGGGCGACAGCGGGATCATCACCTACAGCCTGTTCGAGAACTGGTACAAGGAGCTCGAGACCGAGCTGCGCTCGCAGACCAACGCGCTGATGTTCGGGCGGATCACCGGCGAGCAGTTCTGCGCCAACATGCAGCGCAAGGCCGACGCGGTGAAGGCGGACCCGGCCGTGCCGAAGCAGAACCGCGCCTCGTGAGGATGCCCCGCGGCGGCGCCAGGTTCGTCATCTCGTTCCTGGCGCTGCCGGTCCTCATCTACCTCCTGTTCGTCATCGGCCCCTACGCGCAGGCGTTCTACCTCTCGCTCACCGACTGGCACGGGGTGACGTCGAACCCGCAGTTCATCGGGACCGACAACTTCGTCCGGCTGGTGAAGGACCCGACGTTCTGGACCGCGGTGGGCCACCACGCGCTGCTGGTGCTGGTGCTGCCGCTGGCCACCCTGGCGATCGCGCTGTTCTTCGCCTTCCTGCTGAACATGGGCTCCGGCACCAAGGGCGTCTGGGGTTCCCGGTTCTACCAGGCGGTGTTCTTCTTCCCGCAGGTCCTCGCGGTCGCCGTGGTGGGCGTGCTGTTCCAGGCCGTCTACCGGCCCGACCAGGGCGGCATCCTCAACGGCCTGCTCGGCTCGGTGGGCATCGCGCCGATCGGCTGGCTCACCCAGCCGAACCTGGCGCTGTGGTCGGTCATCGCGGTGATGGTGTGGCAGGCGGTCGGGTTCTACGTGGTGCTCTTCGCCGCGGGCATGTCCTCGATCCCCAAGGAGATCGTCGAGGCCGCCGAGCTCGACGGCTGCTCCCGGGCGGGCATGTTCTTCCGGGTCACCCTGCCGCTGCTGTGGGACACCGTCCAGGTCGCCTGGGTCTACCTCGGCATCGCCGCCTTCGACGGGTTCGCGCTGGTAGCGGTGCTCTCGGTCAACCGCGGCGGGCCGGACAACGCCACCACCGTGCTGCCGCTGGAGATCTGGCGCACGGCGTTCACCTTCTCCAAGTACGGCTACGCCTCGGCCATGGGCGTGGCGCTGTTCGTGCTGAGCCTCGCCTTCGCCGTGCTGACCCTGCGGGTCACCCGGCGGGAACGGATCGACTACGCATGACCAGGCGAGACCGCCCCAACCCCGTCCTAGGTGGACTGTCGCATGTGGCCCTGTTCGTCTGGGCGGCGACGGTCATCCTGCCCATCCTGTGGACCTTCCTGGCCTCGTTCAAGAACAACACCGAGATCTTCACCGACCCGCTGGGGTTGCCATCGTCGGTAAGCTGGAGCTCGTGGGGCCGCGCCTGGGAGAAGGCCAACGTCGGGCAGTACCTGCTGAACAGCGTCTTCGTGGTCGTGCTGGCCACCGCGGGCACCATGCTGCTCGGCTCGATGGCCGCGTACGTGCTGGCCAGGTTCTCCTTCCGGGGCAACCGGTTCGTCTACCTGCTGTTCGTCTCCGGCATGGTGTTCCCGGTGTTCCTGGCCCTGGTGCCGCTGTTCTTCGTGGTGCGCAACCTGGGCCTGCTCGACACCCACACCGGGCTGATCCTGGTCTACATCGCCTACTCGCTGCCGTTCACCGTCTTCTTCCTCTCGGCGTTCTTCCGCAGCCTGCCCGCCTCCATCGCCGAGGCCGCCATGATCGACGGGGCGTCGCACACCAGGACGTTCTTCCAGATCATGGTCCCGATGGCCAAGCCCGGCCTGATCAGCATCACCATCTTCAACGTGATCGGGCAGTGGAACCAGTACCTGCTGCCGATCGTGCTGCTCTCCGGCAACGTCGAGGACAAGTGGGTGCTGACCCAGGGCATCGCGAACATCTCCACCAGCGCGGGCTACCGCTCCGACTGGCCCAGCCTGTTCGCCGCGCTGACCATGACGATCATCCCGGCGCTGCTGGTGTACCTCGTGTTCCAGCGCCAGATCCAGGCCGGACTCACCTCGGGAGCCCTCAAGTGAAACTCGCTGTCGTCGGCGGCGGTTCGACCTACACCCCGGAACTCGTCGACGGCCTCGCCCGGCTGCACACCGACCTGCCGGTCACCGAGCTGGCCCTGGTCGACCCGGACGAGCGCAGGCTCGAGCTGGTCGCCGGGGTGTCCGCGCGCATCCTGAGCCGCGCCGGGCACCCGGCCCGGCTGACCACCAGCACCGAGCTGGAGCTGGGCGTGGCGGGCGCGGACGCGGTGCTGGTCCAGCTGCGCGTCGGCGGGCAGGCCATGCGCCACCAGGACGAGACGGTGCCGCTGGAGTGCGGCTGCGTCGGGCAGGAGACCGTCGGCGCGGGTGGGCTGGCGATGGCGCTGCGCACCGTGCCGGTGGTGCTCGACGTCGCCGAGCGGATCGCCGCGGTGGCACCGCGCGCGTGGATCGTGGACTTCACCAACCCGGTCGGCATCGTCACCCGGGCGCTGCTGGACGCGGGCCACCGGGCCATCGGGCTGTGCAACGTGGCGATCGGCTTCCAGCGCCGCTTCGCCGCGATGCTCGGCGTCGACCCGGCCCGCGTCGCCCTGGACCACGTCGGCCTCAACCACCTCACCTGGGAGCGCGCGGTGTACGTGCGCGGCGAGGACGTCCTGCCCAGGCTGCTCGACACGCACGGCGAGGAGATCGCCAAGCACGTCGGCCTCCCCGCCCCGGTGCTGCGGCGGTTGGGCATCGTGCCGTCGTACTACCTGCGCTACTTCTACGAGCACGACGCCGTCGTCGACGAGCAGCGGGTGTCCCCGTCGCGGGCCAGCGCGGTCGCCGAGGTCGAGGACCAGCTGCTCCGGCTCTACGCCGACCCGGCCGTCGACACCAAGCCCGACCTGCTCGCCAGCCGCGGCGGGGCGTACTACTCCGAGGCCGCGGTCGCCCTGCTGGCCTCGCTGTTCGGCGACGGGGGAGACGTGCACGTGGTCAACGTGCGCAACAACGGCACCCTGCCGTTCCTGCCGGACAACGCGGTGGTCGAGGTTCCCGCCACGGTCACCGGCGCGGGCGCCCAGACCTGGCCGATGGCACCGGTCCCACCGCTGCTGGCGGGCCTGATCGGGCACGTGTCGGCCTACGAGACGCTGGCCGTGCGCGCGGCCATCCAGGGCGGCGTCGACCTGGTCACCGAGGCGCTGCTGGCGCACCCGCTGATCGGCCAGGTCTCGGTGGCCGAGCGGTTGGCGGCCCGGCTCATCGAGGTAAACCAGGCCCACCTGCCGTGGGCCCCGGTCCGATGAGGACGGTGCTGGCCGTCGACGGGGGCAACAGCAAGACCGACGTCGCCCTGCTGCGCGAGGACGGTTCGGTGCTGGCCCAGGGCCGCGGCCCCGGCTTCGAACCCCAGACGGTCGGCGTCGCCGCGGCCGTGGACGTCGTGGCCCGCACCGCCGCCGCGGCATTGCGGATCCAGCCCCCCTTCGCCGACCACGTCGCCGCCTACCTCGCGGGCGCCGACCTGCCGGAGGAGGAAGCCGCCCTGCGCACCGAGTTCCTCCGCCGCGGCTTGGGCCGAACGGTCGAGGTCGGCAACGACACCTTCGCCCTACTCCGCGCCGGAACCACCCGAGGCTGGGGCGTCGCCGTGGTCTGCGGCGCGGGCGTCAACGCGGCAGGCATCGGCCCCGACGGCCGAGTCGCCAGATTCCCCGCCCTCGGCAGGCTCACCGGCGACTGGGGCGGAGGCCAACACCTGGGCGAGGAAGTCCTCTGGAACGCGGTCCGGGCAGAGGACGGCCGCGGATCACCAACGGAACTGGTCTCGTTGGTGTGCGGCCACTTCCGAGCCTCCAGCGCCACAGACGTCGCAGTGGCGGTACACCGCGGCGACATCCCGCGGGGACGGCTAGCGGAATTGACGGTGCCCTTGCTGACCTCATCCGACCCCGTAGCACTGGGTCTAGTGGCACGATTGGCGGCGGAGGTCTGCCTATTGGGCTGCTCAATCCTGGACCGGTTGGAACTGGGCAACATCCCGACAGACGTGGTCCTAGGCGGAGGAGTCCTCACCGGCGGTGCACCGCAATTACTGGCGGCCGTGGAATCGGGCTACACCGCACGAGCCCCATTCGCGACCCTGCGGGTAGTCCAGTCCCCGCCGATCCTCGGCGCCGCAAGACTGGGCTTGGACCACCTCCAAGCAGACAACGCGGCCCACACCCGAGCCACCGCCGCATTCGCCCGCTGACCGACAGCCCAGCCCTGACCCCTTGCCTTCGCTCTGAGCCCTTGCCCTTGCCCTTGCATTGCATTGCTCTCGAATCCCTAATTCTCAAGCCCTACGGAACGCGACACCCGCTACGGACGCGCTCGATCTGGCGGACTTCCTTTGTGTGGGGGGAGAGTGCCGCTAAACTTGACCTGTGGTGGGGATGCCCTTCTCCCCACGCTTTTTCCCCACCGCGGTGCTCTAGGGGCCCCGCGCAAAGGGAGTTCGCCAGATCGAGCCCGCTCTCAAGCCGGGTTCCCACGACGGCCTGAACTCAATCCCCACGACGGCCTGAACTCAATCCCCACGACGGCCCGAACTCAATCCCCACGACGACCTGAACTCAAACGCCACGACGGCCTGAACCCGAGCCCAAGCACCCCGTACCATCCAGCACATGCCGTCCGAACCGTCGGAGATCGGCCAACGCGCCCGCCGCATACGCCGCAGGCGCGGACTAAGCCTGGAAACCGCAGCGGGCTTGGCCGGGATCAGCAAGGGCTACTTGTCGATGCTCGAACGCGGGCAGCGCGGCTTCGAACGGCGCGGTCTGCTTGAGGACCTCGCGACCGCGCTCGGTTGTGCCGTCGCCGATCTCACCGGCCAGCCGTACCCGCCCGGCGACCGGGCATCGGCTGAGTTGTTGTGCGCGCTCCCGGACATCTCCCTCGCCCTGTACGACTCGACCCTGGACGACGCGGCCGACCTGCGACCCCGGCCGCTCGCCGAGCTGGTCCGGTGGGCGCGACTGGCCAACGAGCACACCGCGCACTCCCGGTACTCCCACGCCGCACGGCAGATGGGCGCTCTTCTGGCCGAGTTGCACGTGTGGGTGGCCACCGGCACGGCCGCCGAGCGGCGGACCGCGCTGGCGGGCGTTGTCGAGGCCGGTTTCGCGGCATCGGCAGTGGCGCGGACCGTGGGCAACGGCGATCTCGCCATCGTGGCGTCCCGCCGAGCCGAGGATGCGGCGGCTCGGATCGGTGATCCGGGGCTGGTGGGGTTCGCGGCCATGTGCAGCACCAGCGCGCTGAGCAGGCTCGGCGCCCGTCACCGCGCCCGCCAGGTCGCGGCCAGGGCGTTGGCGCAGACGGACAGCATCGCCGACCCGTGGGCTGCCGACACCTCCGTCGCCGAGGCCGCGGGCATGCTGCACCTGTGCTCTGCCCAGCTGGCGGCGAAGGAGAACCGCCCGGTCGAGGCGCGCACCCACCTCGCCGAGGCCAGAGCGCTGGCCGAGCGCACCGGGGAGCGCAACCGGCTGTGGTTCAGCTTCGGTCCGGCGAATGTGCGCGCCTGGACGCTGAGCGTCGAAGTCGAGCTGGGCGCGGGACCCGCGATGGCCGAGCGGGTCGATCGGACACCCGGCTACACCGACCAACTCCCGACTGCCGACCGCCGGGCCGCCCTGCACTTCGATCTGGCCCGCGCACACGCGCAGGCGGGCGGAAGCGGTGACGCGCGGGCGATCCACCACCTCGACGCCGCCGACCGCACGGCCCCGGAGCGCGTCCGCCACGACCCCATCGCCCGCGAGCTCCTGCGTGAGCTGGACGGGCGTGCGACCGTGCGCACCTGGGCGTTGGACAGCCTCGGCAACCGCATCGGCAACTAGGTTCACACTGTGTGAACGGCGTGGCGTCGGCTACCCCTAGCGTTCGTTCGAGCACTCGACGTGACGCTGGAGGAAGTCCGATGAACAACACCACTATCACCGCGACGATCGACGTCCAGGGTGGGCAGATCCAGTACCGGGTCGCAGGCAAATGGGTGGAGATCTTTCTCGGGGAAGAGGAAATGGGCCTCCTGGCTACGCTCAACCTGACCGAAGCCGCAGTCTCCGCCCTGCGCACGGTGTTGGCCGAGGCGCTGCCTGTACTGCGCCGCAACTCCATTGAGAGCCAGGTCGACGGCGGCGGTCAGGTGCGGTGCCCGTCGCCGATGCAGAGCGTGGTCCTGGTCGAGCACCCTGATCACGAGGTACCCGCAGTCGACATCAGGGGCTAGCGCCCGGTTTGACGAGGGTGGTTACGGCGTCCGCGCGTTGTCCACGTTTCGAAAGAGGACATCGGGATCGGGAATCCGGTAGGTCGGGAGCTTCTCGTCCAGCCACGCCCGATCGAACGCCACTGAGGTCTGCTGCTCCATCACCGCGAGACATGTCGCCTTGTAGTGCTTTTCGAACTCGGCTTCAAGTCCTGCGGTCCAGTCCGGGGTCAGATCCGCCTGGGCGGCTGGATAACCGACGAACATGGGGTCGAAGCACGCGGTCACCTGTCCGTCCACGGCTTGAAGGACGCGGTTGCCGGTGTGGCTGTGGTAGAAGCTGAAGTAGTGACTGTCATCGACGGAAGCACGTCGGCCCAGCTCCGGCACGCTGCCACTCCACCCGTTGTTCTCGATGACGACCACGTGGTGCCCCGCCGAGAACGCCTGAGCGTTGAAGTACGCACCGGGCTGCTCGGCGGCGTCCGCCTCCGCTTCCTGGAACGTCATCTCGACTGGCTGCGACGGGTCGCCGCCGTAGGTCCGCACCACTCGGTCCACGCTCGTGCTGCGCACGACGGCGATCGTCCACACGAGATCCAATGACGGGTCCTCGATCCACAGGTAGTGCTCGATCAGACTCCGCATGATGGGTCCTTCGCGATATCAACACCCCAGTAGGGTCGATCGGCGATCTTCTGCGGATACGCGATCACGACGAGGAAGTCCTCGCCATCTCGCGGGTACTGCCACCGCACAGTTCCGCCCTGGCAACTGTTCTCGCGATCGGGCACCTCTTCGGTGCGCGCGTCAACACCGCCCTGGTCGGTGGCAGCCATGGGGTACTCGTCACAACTGCCTTTGGGGTGGACTCTGGTGAAACGCCCGCAGGCCGCCCTGCGGTTGGCCGTCTCCGCGGCCCGGTTCATCGTCAACACCGCCGGGTGGCCCGAACTCCAGGCTTGGCTGATGTTCCGGGTGATGAACGGCATCTTCTCGGCGTCGAAGACCACTACCCTGGCATCGCCGCACTTCTTCTCGGCGATGACCTGTTTCGCCGTGCAGTCGTCGAGTTGGGTCTTTTCGCTTGACCTGACCATGATCTGGTGGTCTCCCGCTCCGATGATCTCGGTACCGTCGGCGACACCACCGAGGATGTCGGACACCGTATCCGTAATCTTGCCGACGCCGAACACCGCCGCGACGGTCGCGACAACCACCACCGGCAGCAGCAGGCCGCTCCCGGTCCGCGTACCCACAACGCCTCCTCGCAAGTTCCCACGCAGGTCGGGAACATCGGTCGCAACGTAAGCCACAGCTGCCGAGAGTGTAACGGACAGTACTGATTTCGCTACTCTTGATGTTGGTCGGGTGACTCGCCGCGCGTGGCCTGGAGCTAGGGCGCAGCGGAGCGCCTACTCGTTCGGGGAGGGGCTTTGTTCGGCGATTCGTTGGTGGAAGGGCTTGCGGGCCAATGCCTCCTCCAGTGCCGCCAGCACCCCCGTCAACGGGTACGGCAGCTCCGCCTCCAGCCCTGCCGCCGCTGCCGCTGTCGCTGTCCACTCGGCGTTGACCACTGGCAGCAGGTCCCGAGCCCGGTCGGTCAACGCGACAATCCGTTGTCGGGCGTCCTCCCCGGCCGCCAGGGTCACCAGTTCGTCCCGGCGGAGTTGGGCCACGGTCTGGCTGGCCGCCGAGTGCGTCACCCCGACCGCCACGGCCAGGTCGCGGATGGCGCACGGGCCGGAGACCGCCAGGTGCCGGAGGAAGGCGCTGAAGCGGGGGCGGTACCAGCCCAGGCCCTGCTCGACGTACACCCGGGCCACGTCGCCCTCCAGCAGTTCGAGGACGTGGCGCAGTCGGGTGCCGAGGGCTTCCGGATCGCTCACGGGGTGAGAGGCTACTTCACACCCCCGGCGGTCAGGCCCGCCACGATCCGGCGCTGGAACAGCAGCACCAGGACCACCAGCGGGATGGTGACCACGACGCCCGCCGCCATCTGGGTGCCGAAGGGGGAGTCGAACTGGGTGAGGCCGGTGAACTGGCTGATGATCACCGGAGCGGTCTTGAGCTCCTGCTTGTTGACCACCGACAGCGCGATGATGAACTCGTTCCAGGCGGCGATGAAGGTGATGATCGCGGTGGTGAACACCCCGGGGGCGGCCAGCGGCAGGATCACCTTGCGGAACGCCTGGGCCGGGGTGCAGCCGTCGATCTGGGCGGCCTCCTCCAGCTCCAGCGGCATCTGCTTGAAGAACGCCGTCAGGTTCCACACCGCCAGCGGCAGGGCGAAGCTCATGCTGGGCACGATCATCGCCTGGTAGGTGTTGATCCAGCCGATCCCGGAGAACAGCTGCAGCAGCGGGACCAGCAGGGAGATGCCGGGGAACATGCTGGTGGTGATGATGACCGCCAGCACCACGTTCTTGAACCGGAAGTCCAGCCGGGCCAACGCGTACGCGGTCAGGGTGCCGATCAGCAGGACCAGCACCGTGGTGATGCCCGCGACCAGGAAGCTGTTGCCCAGCGAGCGCACGAACCCGTTGCTGGACCCGAACACCGCGCGGTAGGACTCCAGGGACAGCGGGGTGGGGACCGGGGCCGAGTCGAAGATGTCGTTGGCGCGCCGCAGGCTCGAGACCAGCATCCAGTAGAACGGCGCCAGGCAGTACGCCACGATCACCGCGATGCCCAGGTACGGCACCCACCGCCGGCGGCCGGTCATCTGCCCCTCCTCGCCTTCGTGCCCAGCACGTCCGCGCCCAGCAGCCGCACGAACACGAACGCCACCACCGCGACGTAGGCGAACAGGAACACCGCGTAGGCCGACGCCGGCCCGTACTTGCCGAACTTCACCGCCTCCTCGAACGCCAGCACGGTGACCGTGTCGGTGGCGTTCTTCCCCGGGCCGATCAGGGTGTAGGGCAGGTCGAACATCCGCAGCGTGTCCAGGATCCGGAACAGCACCGCCACCAGCAGCGTCGGCTTGACCAGCGGCAGCGTGATCGAGAAGAACGTGCGCCACGCCGAGGCCCCGTCCAGCCGCGCCGCCTCGTAGACCTCGGTGGAGATCACCTGCAGCCCGGCCAGCACCAGCAGCCCGATGAACGGCGCGGTCTTCCAGCTGTCGGCGACCACCACCGCGAACCACGCCTGCGCGCCGTCGGTGGTCCACAGGATCGGCGGGCCGGGGATGAGGTCGTTGGCCACCCCGTCCGCCTGGAAGATCCAGCGCCACAGCAGGCCCGCGATCGCCGTCGGGACCGCCCACGGCACCAGGATGCTCGCCCGCACCAGCGCCCGGCCGCGGAAGGCCTTGTGCATCACCAGGGCCATCAGCACCCCGATGACCACCTCCAGGCTGACCGCGGTGACGGTGAACGTCGTCGTGTTCCACAGCGCGTTGAGGAACCGGGTGCTGCTCTCGCCCGCGAACATGTCGGTGAAGTTGTCGATCCCGACGAAGTGGTCGCCCGGCCGCAGCAGGCCGGTCACCGGGTCGGGGGTGTCGTCGCGCCGGTAGAACGCGAGCCGCAGCGCGGAGACGATCGGGTACGCCACGACCAGCGCGAGCACCAGCAGCGTCGGCGACACCAGCAGCGCGGCGAGCTTGCCGACCCCGGTCCGGCGCAGGCCCGGCGCGGGTCGGGCGGGCTCGGGGCCCGCGGGCGCGTCGATGAGGATGGCCATCTGTCCTCCTGGACCAGGGGAGCGGCCCGGTGCGGGTCCCGGTCCGGGACCCGCGGCCGGGTCACTTGCCGGTGAGCGACTCCAACTTCCCCTGCAACGACGTCAGCGCCTGCTCGGTCGTGCTGGTGCCGCTCATCGCGCTGTAGGCGGCCTCCTGGATCGCGCTGGAGACCTCCTGGTACTTGACCACCGACGGCCGCTTCTTCGCCGTCTCGATGCTCTTCTTCAGCTGGGTCAGGTACGGGAACTTCGCCACCAGCGCCGGGTCGTCGTAGAGCGCCGCCCAGGTCGGGGCCTGCGAGGTCTTCTCCAGGTTCGCCCGCTGCTGTTTCTCGTCGACCATGTAGCGGATGAAGTCCAGCGCGGTCTTCTTGTTCTTGGCGAACGAGCTGATCGCGAAGTTGTGCCCGCCCAGCGCTGAGGAGCCGGGCCCGGTCAGGCCGGGCAGCGGGGCCACGGCGAACTTGCCCGCCACCGTGGAGGACCCGTCGGTGGCGTTCGCCTTGGCGTACTGGTAGGGCCACTGGCGGTGGAACAGCAGCTCACCCGCCTGGAACGCGCGCCTGCCCTCTTCCTCCTTGAAGGTGCGCGCCTTCTGCGCGATCTTGCCCGACTTCACCCCGTCGACGAGGAAGTTCAGCCCTTGGCGGGCTTGCTCGCTGCCCAGCGTGGGCTTCCCGTCCTCGCCGACCACACTGCCGCCCGCGGAGTTCACCGCTTCGGTGAAGTTGACCGTCAGTCCCTCGTACTTCTCGAACTGCCCGGCATAGCAGGACATCCCCGGCTGGCTGGGCACGATCTTCTCGCAGGCGGCGGACAGCTCGGCCCAGGTCTTGGGCGGTGCCACGCCCGCGGCGTCCAGCAAGTCCTTGCGGTAGAACAGCAATCCGCCATCGGAGGTCGTCGGGACGGCGTAGAGCCGCTTGAAGTACCGCGCGGTCTCCACGGTCGCGGGCAGCAGCGAGGTGAGCGGGAACTCGGCGTCGGGCAGCTGCGCCACCCACTGGTTCGCCGCGAACTCCGCCGTCCACACGACGTCGAGGTTGAGCACCCCGTACGCGTCGGACTTGGTCTGCGCGTTCTGCACCATCTGCTGGCGCTGCGCGTCGGCGTCCTCCGGCAGCTCGATGACGGTCACCTTCTGGTCCGGGTGCGCGGAGTTCCACTCGTCCACCTGGTTCTGCAGGTTGCCCGAGATGTCCTTGCCGGTCACCAGGCTGATCGGCCCGACGCCGTCCAACACGGCCGGAGCCGAGGCGCCCGCGTCCGTTCCCGGCGCCGTCTCGCCCCCGCACGCGCCCGCGCCCAACAGCAGGACGGTGGCGAGAACGGCACCGCGAACACGACCTCGCACTACCACGACGCCTCCCGAAAGCGTTGCGGAGCAACCACATCCCGCCCGGTGGCGGTCGTGGACCACTGCTCGGTGTGGAGCGGACTGTGCTCGCAACTCGGCCGTGGGGGAACGCAAAGTTGATCGTCGTTATCCTTTCGTGACGGCCTCCTGTGCCAAACGGGCGACCCTTTCGGGGTAAGACTCGCGAGCCCTTGGCGGGGCGCCGGGGAGTGCGGCATGGTGAGGTGTCCTGTGTCCCGAGAACGGTGAGGATGTGCCGATGGCCGAGGTCCGCTACGAAGCGGCATCCAGGGTCTACCCGGGTTCACCGCCGGTGCGTGCGGTGGACGGCTTGGACTTGTCGATCGCCGATGGTGAGTTCTTGGTGTTGGTGGGTCCGTCTGGGTCGGGTAAGTCGACGGCGTTGCGGATGGTGGCCGGGCTTGAGGATGTGGATGAGGGTTCGATCTGGATCGGTGATCGGGATGTGACGGCGGTGCCGCCGAAGGGTCGGGACATCGCGATGGTGTTCCAGTCCTATGCGCTGTACCCGCATATGACGGTGGCGCAGAACATGGGGTTCGCGTTGAAGTTGCAGGGTTTGTCGAAGCAGGTGATCGGGGAGAAGGTCGCTGAGGCGGCGAAGCTGTTGGACCTGGAGAAGTACTTGG
>NZ_BSTR01000066.1:0-33886 GCF_030269645.1 Actinokineospora sp. NBRC 105648
AGCACCGCTAAACTCGCCGTGTGGTGGGAATGCCCTTCACCCGCCCTTCTTTCCCACCGCGGTGCTCTAGGGGCCCCACACGAAGCGAGTTCACTAGATCGAGCCCCGCTCTTACTCGGGCAACGAAGACGGCAACACCCAAGCGAGTTCCGTAGATCGAGCCTCGGGCAACGAAGACGGCAACACCGAGGCGAGTTCAAGCCCCGCTTGCAACCCCGGCAGCAAGCCACCCTCACGTAGGCCAGAGCTGAATCCCCCGCACCACGAACGGCGACACCGGCACATACGTCCCCTCCCCCGGATAAGTCCGAAAATCCCCTTCAGTAGTGCATTCCCCCGTCTGGTACACGATCACGTCCCGACTCATCAAGTTCACGAACGACCGAGCAGCCACCTCCAACGGCACGCACTCGCCCGGGTTCGTCTCCGCCAGGCTGATCCGCACCACCTCCCCCCGGAACCCCGTCGCCGGCCACAGGCACAGCTCACCCCGGTCGCACCCCACGGCGGCGGCCGCCGTGACCGGCGCGGACACCAGCCCCAGCACCGCCAGCAGCCCCACGACGATGAAACGCATCAGAAACCCCTCTGCCCTCGTGGGCATCCCGGTCGGGATGTCCATCGAGGGCAGAGGATGGCCGAGATGGCAAGCAGCCGTCAGAAGTTGTCCACAGGCTCAGCCCGCGTAGGTCAGGTTGCGGCCGTCGCTGGGGTCGAACAGCAGCAGCTTGTCCTCGTCGAACCAGACCTCCAGCTCAGCGCCCTCCCGGGCGCCCGAGGCAGCCGAGAGGCGGGTGACGATCTGCGACCCGTCGTCGGTCATCTCCGTCGACCCGGACTCCGCCGCCAGCTCGTCGAGCTCCGCCGAGGTCGCCGTCTCGCCCTCGACGGTGAAGTAGGCGTACTTGTCCGAGCCCATCGACTCGAGCACGTCGACCGTCGCGGTGAACCGGCCGCCGCGGCCGCGTTCGCCCTCGTCGAGCAGGGCCGCGTCCTCGAAGTGCTCCGGGCGCAGGCCGACGATCACCTCGCTCGGGGCGTTGGCGGCCTCCACCAGCCTGCGGATCCGGTCGCTGAGCGGAACCGGGCCGAGCGGCGTCTGCAGCTGCCCGTCGGCCAGCGTGGCGGGCAGGAAGTTCATCGACGGGGAGCCGATGAAGCCCGCCACGAACAGGTTCGTCGGCTGCTCGTAGAGCGCCTGCGGCGACCCGACCTGCTGCACCAGCCCGCCGCGCATGACCACGACCCGGTCGCCCAGGGTCATCGCCTCGGTCTGGTCGTGGGTGACGTAGACCGTCGTGGTGCCCAGCCGCCGCTGCAGCTTGGCCACCGAGGTGCGCATCTGCACCCGCAGCTTGGCGTCCAAGTTGGACAGTGGCTCGTCCATCAGGAACGCCTTGGGGCTGCGCACGATCGCGCGCCCCATGGCCACCCGCTGGCGCTGGCCGCCGGAGAGGTTGCCCGGCTTGCGGTCGAGGTGCTGGGTCAGGTCGAGGATGCGCGCGGCCTCCTCCACCTTCTTGGTCACCGTCGCGTTGTCCACGTGGGCCAGCCGGAGCGGGAAGGCCATGTTCTCCCGCACGCTCATGTGCGGGTAGAGCGCGTAGGACTGGAACACCATGGCGATGTCGCGGTCCTTGGGCGCGCGCTCGTTGACCCGCTTGCCGTCGATGCGCAGCTCGCCCTCGGTGATGTCCTCCAGGCCCGCGATCATGTTGAGCGTGGTCGACTTCCCGCAGCCGGACGGGCCGACCAGGATGATGAACTCGCCGTCGCCGATCGTGATGTCCACATCGGACACCGCGAGCGCGCCGTCGGGGTACCGCTTCGTCACCTTGTCCAAGACGATCTCAGCCATGCTCAGCCCTTCACCGCACCGGACGTCAGCCCCGCGACGATGCGGCGCTGGAAGAACAACACGAACAGGATGATCGGGATGGTGATCACCACGGCGGCCGCGGAGATCGTCCCGGTCGGGTCCTCGAACTGCGAGGACCCGGTGAAGAACGACAGCGCCGCGGGCACGGTCCGCGACGAGGTGGTCGAGGTCAGCGAGATCGCGAACAGGAAGTCGTTCCAGCAGAAGATGAACACCAGGATCGCGGTGGTGAACACCCCCGGCGCGGCCAGCGGCGCGATGACCCGGCGGAACGCCTGCGCGGGCGTGGCGCCGTCCATCTTGGCCGCCTTCTCCAGCTCCCACGGGATCTCCCGGAAGAACGCCGAGAGGGTGTAGATCGCCAGCGGCAGCGCGAAGGTGATGTAGGGCAGGATCAGACCGGGCCAGGTGTCGAAGAGCCCGAGCGTGCGCTCCATCTCGAACAGCGGCGTGACCAGCGAGACCTGCGGGAACATCGCGATCAGCAGCGACGCGCCGACCAGCAGCTGCTTGCCGGGGAAGTCGAGCCGGGCGATGGCGTAGGCGGCCATGGTGCCCAGCACGACGGCGATCACCGTCGCGATGAGCGCGATGCCGATCGAGTTGAGCAGCGCGCGCAGGAACTCGCTGGTGTTGAAGATGTCCCGGTAGTTCTGCAGGGTCCACGACCGCGGGATGAAGTTCCCGTCGGTCAGCGTCTCCTTGGTCTTGAACGACAGCGACACGATCCACAGCACCGGCACCAGCGCGTAGATCACCACGACGATGTCGATCAGCGCCCAGCGGGTCTTGGCGCCGCTGGACGCGGTCGCCCCGATGACGGCCATCAGCGCTTCCTCCCGTCGTCGCTGCCCGGCGCGGAGGTGCCGAACACCTTGATGAAGATGAACGCGATGACGGCCACCGCGATGAAGATGAGCACCGACATGGTGGAGCCGATGCCCAGGTTCAACCCCTTGATCAGGTTGTTGTAGGTCTGCATCGAGACCGACCCGGTCTCCTGCGCGCCGCTGGTGAGCACGAAGATGTTGTCGAAGATCCGGAACGCGTCCAGGGTGCGGAACAGCAGCGCGACCAGGATGGCGGGCTTCATCACCGGCACCATCACCTTGGTGAACCGCTGCCACGCCGACGCCCCGTCCATCGACGCGGCCTTGAGCAGGTCGTCGGGTACCAGGGCCAGGCCCGCCATCAGCAGCAGGGCCATGAACGGCACGGTCTTCCACACCTCGGCCAGGATGATGATCGCCAGCGCGGGCACCCGCTGGGTCAGCAGCGCCGAGTCCGGGGCGAACAGCTGCGCGAGGTAGCCGGTGTCCTGGGTCCAGGCGTAGCGCCAGGAGAACGCCGCCACCACGGTCACAATGCCGTAGGGAATCAGTGCGACGGTCCGCACCAGACCGCGCATCACCAGCGTCCGGTGCATCACCAGCGCCAAGCCCATCCCCAGCACCAGTTCGATGGCCACCGAGATGACGGTGATCATCGCGGTCACCCCGAACGCGGTCCACCAGTAGGAGTTGGACAGCACGGTGACGTAGTTCTCCAGCCCGACGAACTTCTGCTGGTCGGGGAAGCGCAGGTCGTAGCGCTGCAGCGAGAGCCAGATCGAGTAAATGATCGGGTAGCCGGTCACCGCGATCATCACCAGCGCGGCCGGTGCGCACAGCCACAGCCCGAGCTTGCGCTCGGCCTTCTTGCCCTCGCTGACCGCCTTCTTCGCCGGTGGCGACACCGGGGTGTCGGCGGTCCGCTCCGCGGTCTGGCTCACGGCAGCACTCCCTTCGAGTCCAAGGCGTCCTGCAGCTCCGAGCGCAGCCGGTCGGCCGTCGCCTTCGGGTCGATGGCCGCGGGCGGGGAGAGGATGGTGGAGATCAGCGTCGAGGCGTTCTGGTAGGCCGGGGTGATCGGCCGGACGGCGGCCTTCTTGAGCTCGTCGAGGATGGCGTCGCGCATCGGGTAGGGCTTGACCATCTCGGGGTCGTCGTAGACCGACTCGATCGTCGGCGGGACGCCGGAGTTGATCGCCGAGAACTTCTGGTTCGCCGCGTTGCGCAAGCACTTCGCGGCCTCGAAGGCCTCCGGCTTGTGCTGGGAGTAGGCGCTCACCGCCAGGTTGAACCCGCCGATGGTGGCCGAGCCGTTCTTGTCCGCGTCGACCGACGGGTACGGCGCCCACTTGAAGTTCTTCGCCAGGTCCGGGTTCGCCTTGCCCATCGCGGCGTAGACGTAGGGCCAGTTCAGCTCGAACGCGGCGCCGCCGCCCTGGAACGCCAGCCGGATGTCGTCCTCCTTGGCGTTGGACAGCGACGCGCTGGCCACCGGCGAGGTCGCCAGGTCCTTGAGCGCCTGCAGGGCCCGCACCGCGCCCTCGTCGACCACGGCCTTGGTGCTGTCGTCGGAGAGGATCTTGCCGCCCGCGCCCGCGACCAGGGTGTTGAACTGCACGACCAGGCCCTCGTACTGGGCCCCGGTCATCAGGACCGTGCTCGGCTTGCCGTCGGCCTTGAGCTTGTTCGCCTGCTCCAGCATCTCCGCCCAGGTCTTGGGCGGGGTCTGCACGAGGTCGCCGCGGTACCAGAGCAGCTGCACGTTGGTGTTCTTCGGCGCGGCGTAGAGCTTGTCCTTCCACCGCGCGGTGTCGAGCGGACCGCGCAGGGTGCCGGTCTCGACGTCGGTCTTGTCCTGCCCGGTCCACTCGGCGATCCAGCCCGCCTCGGCGAACTCGGACACCCAGGTGACGTCCAGCCCCAGCACGTCCATGTCGGTGTCGCCTGCGGCGAGCCTGCGGACCATCTGCTCGCGCTGGCCGTCCGCCTCGCGCGGCAGGCCGTTGAGCACGATCCGGTAGCGGCCCTGGGCCGCGTCGTTGCACGTGGCGACGACCTTGTCGAAGTTCTCCTCAGTGGAGTAGTAGACGTTGACGGCGATGCCGCCGCTGTCCGAACCGCAGGCGGCCAACAGGGGTGACGCGACCAGGGCGGCGCTGAGCGCCACCCGGAGGCGTCGTCCTCGGCGGCCCGGAACCAGATGAGTAGGACCCATCGTCCAGCCTCCTTCCGACCATCACGCCGAGAAGAAGGCACAGCCACCCGACCAAGCACCTCGACGTGCACCGGCACGCGGGTAGCTCGGTACCCGCGACCGGGTCCACTGAAACTAAGCCGGGTGATCAGGACCCGCAATTCGATGTGGACGGCCGGGGCGGAGGGACTAGTCGATACCGCTGTTCGGGCGCATGGCGAGCTTGGCCAGCAGGTCACGCGCCTTCTCCGCGTTGCGCGGCTGGGCCAGCACGTCGTAGCGCCCGGCGACGAGCTGGGTGGCCGAGGCGATCTCGCGGCCGCGGCCCCGGGTGCTCGCGTAGCCGACCGCGGCGAAGACGAGGCCGAAGACCACGCCCGCGCACAGGCCGACCAGGATCGGCGCGAACGAGGCCTGCTGCTGGTTGAACAGCCCGAGCAGCAGGCCGACGAACAGGCCGAACCAGGCGCCGGAGAGCGCGCCGGTACCGAGCACCTTCGCCCAGCTCAGCCGTCCGATGACCCGTTCGACGAGCATCAGGTCGACCCCGACGATGGTCACCTCCTCGACGGGGAACTCGCTGGTGGCGAGGTGCTCCACCGCGCGGTGGGCCTCCTGGTATGTGTCGTAGGAGCCGATCGGCCACCCGGTGGGGGGCGTCGGCACCTTGGGTAGACCCTGGTTCGCTCGTCCAGGGCCGGAGAACGCACCGGTCATACCACTATCCTGCCAACCCGGGCACGACGGTGCGAACCCGACACCGGATCAGCCCCGCGAGCGGTACTCCCGGAGCAGGCCGCGGGAGATGATCGTCTTCTGGATCTCGCTGGTGCCCTCGCCGATCAGCAGGAACGGCGCCTCGCGCATCAACCGCTCGATCTCGTACTCCTTGGAGTAGCCGTAGCCGCCGTGGATGCGGAACGAGTCCTGGGTGACCTCGGCGCAGTACTCGCTGGCGATCAGCTTGGCCATGCCCGCCTCGACGTCGTTGCGCTCGCCGGAGTCCTTGAGCCGGGCGGCGTTGACCATCATCAGGTGCGCGGCCTCGACCTTGGTGGCCATCTCGGCGAGCTTGAACGCGACGGCCTGGTGCTCGGCGATGGCCTTGCCGAAGGTCTTGCGCTGCTGGGCGTACTCGACGGCCAGCTCGAAGGCCCGGATGGCGATGCCGCAGGCGCGGGCGGCGACGTTGACCCGGCCGACCTCGACGCCGTCCATCATCTGCGCGAAGCCCTTGCCGGGCGCCCCGCCGAGCACCTGGCCCGCGTCGATCCTGAAGCCGTCGAACACCGCCTCGGTGGTGTCGACGCCCTTGTAGCCCATCTTGTCGATCTTGCCCGGGATGGTCAGGCCGGGGGCGACCTCGCCGAAGCCCTCGGGCTTGTCGACCAGGAAGGTCGTCAGGTTCTGGTGCGCCTTCTCGGCGCCCTCGTCGGTGCGCACGAGCAGGGCGATGAGGTTGGAGCTGCCGCCGTTGGTGAGCCACATCTTGGCGCCGTCGACGGTGTAGCCGTCGCCGTCGCGCTTCGCCCTGGTCTTGATGGCGGCGACGTCGGAGCCCAGGTCGGGCTCGGACATCGAGAAGGAGCCGCGGACCTCGCCCGCGGCCATCCTGGGCAGGTAGTGCTGCTTCTGGGCCTCGGTGCCGTGCTGCTTGACCAGGTGCGCCACGATGAAGTGCGTGTTGATCACGCCGGACACGCTCATCCAGCCGCGGGCGATCTGCTCGACGACCAGGGCGTAGGTCAGCAGCGACTCACCGAGGCCGCCGTACTCCTCCGGGATGGTCAGCCCGAACAGGCCCATCTCCTTCATGCCCGCGACGATGTCGGTGGGGTACTCGTCGGCGTGCTCGAGGGCCTGCGCGTGCGGGATGATCTCCTTGTCCACGAAGTCCTTGACGGTGGACAGGATCTCCCGCTGGATGTCGGTCAGTCCGGCGGTCTGGGCGAGGCGGGCCATGCGAGCTCCCTTACGAGACGGCTCTTGAGTTACCCGCGAGTATCTCTTGGTTAACGCTCGTTCGCGTCATGGAAGTGCGCAGGACCACTCACAGCAAGCGACCCGGACGCCGCTGCGGCGATCCGGGTCGGTTTGACGGGTGCGGACGGGTGGTAGTCAGCCTGCGCGGAGTTCGAACGCGCTGCCGCAGTCCTTGCAGTCCTCAGCCAGGACGTAGACGTCGGCGCCGCAGCCGGTGCAGGGGCGGAAGCTCCGGTCGAACAGGTCGTCCCGCTGAGCACGCCTGCCCCCGAAAATGCTCAGGACGCCACGCGACTCGCTTGGAAGGCTGTGTCTACCCATGCCACAAGGGCACATCACGGGAGGGTCACAGCACAAGCAGAAGCCGTGATCTGTGCGTTATGTCACGGCAACCTTTCACGCGCTGTCACGTCCCTGACCTGCACCGTGACACCTTCGAGGGATCTTGAGGCGAATCACAAGAGGGTTAATGTCAGCGTTAGGTGACCGGATTCCCGCGCCCGTCGACGGTTTCGACGACCTCGGCGACGTGCACGCGGAAGGTCTGCGCGGCCATGGCCCCTTCGACCTGCACGAGGTACCCACCGCCCTGATCACGCAGGATGGTGCGCCTCCGCACCCGCATCATCACACGGGGTAGAAATTCCCGCGCTGCCTTAAGAGCCAGCTCCTCAGCCCCCTCCCGCGTGGCGGCGCGGTAGGTCTCCATGGTCGAGACGTCGTCACCGAACCGCTCGACCAACACCCACCAGTCGCCAGTCCCCCGCCGCGGCCCGTCGGCGGGCCCACCCAGGAAGTCCCCCATGCGAGCCATCCTCCCAGGACTGGCCGAGCAGCGAAGCGAGCCATCCGTGTACGCGCGGGCCCGCTTCCGCAGCCCGCGGACCCAACTCGGCCACGGCCAGCGAAGGCGGGATCGCCGCGCCGCAGAGCCGGCTATTCGCCGCGGCGGAGGCTCAGTAGCCCGGATGTCCCGGTTCAGCTGGCCACAAGCTCACAACGCCTCTCTGGTGGTCGAGTCCGCTCGACCTCTTGTCACGAGGAACCGGAGCGTGTCGTCCGACATCTTGGTTGGCGGAGAAGACGGCGTCCGAGACCGTCTGGAGCCAGCGCAACCGCACCAGGTCGTTGTTCTCCGGGACCAGCACGAAATCCCGGTTGGAAGAATGGCGCGACCTGGCGAACAGCGGCGCCGACACGGCGAGAGGCGGACTGCGCGGCGCGGTCCGCGCTTTCGCGCATCGACAACAGCACAGCCGCCAGGTTGCCCGCGTCTCGGCTCAGTTCGAGGTTGTCCGCTGTCGGCCGGAACTGCTTCACCGGCGCGTCAGGCTCGTGTCGTGGACGTGAAATGCCCGACAACCCGCCAGCAGGTCCAAAACGTAGGAGGCGGGCGAGGGACCAAACCGCTCTGCCGCCGCTCCCATCAGCCGGGTTTCGCGGTGCCCTCCACCGACGGCGGTCTTGTCCGGCCGTTCGTACCCTCGCCGTAGAACTCGGCTGTCTCGCTCGCGAAGATGAGCTCGTCGTTGGCCGCGGGGACCAGAACGGCCTTGTACCCGTTACTCGGTCCACACAGTCGTAGGCGGATCTCCGCCAAGTGCGACTCGCGACGCAGAGTTGTCCACAGTGCACCACGGGTGTCCCGGTCAGTCGCGGGAGGCGATGGCGGTGGCGACGGCCAGGATGCGGCGGGCGTTGTCGACGTGCAGGTTCTCGATCATGCGGCCGTCCACCGTCACCACGCCGCGGCCTTCGGCGGAGGCGGCCTCGAAGGCCTTGATGACCTTCTCGGCGTGTTCGACCTCCGCCGGAGACGGGGCGAAGATCTGGTTGCACGGTTCCAGTTGTGCCGGGTGGATCAGGGTCTTGCCGTCGAAGCCGAACTGGCGGCCCTGCGTGCACTCCTCGGCGAAGCCGTCCAGGTCTCGCACGTCGTTGTAGACGCCGTCGAGGATGACCTTGCCCGCGGCGCGGGCGGCGAGGAGGGCGAGGGACAGGCTCGCCAGCAGCGGGGCGCGGCCGGGGACGTGTTCGGCGTGCAGCTCCTTGGCCAGGTCGTTGGTGCCCAGCACCAGCACGGTCAGCCGGTCGGCGGCCGAGGCGATGTCGTGGGCGCGCAGCATGGCGATCGGGGTCTCGACCATCGCCCAGATCGCGGTGTGCGCGGGCGCGCCCGCGGACTCCAGGGCTCGCTCGATGGTGTGAACCTCGGCCGCCGAGTTGACCTTCGGGACGACCACCGCGGCCGGGCCCGCCGCCGCGGCCGCGGCCACGTCGGCGGCGAACCACTCGGTGTCCAGGCCGTTGACCCGGATGGTGACCTCGCGGCGGCCGTACTCGCCCGACCGCACCGCGGCGCACACCCGGTCGCGGCCCTCGGCCTTGGCGTCCGGGGCGACCGAGTCCTCCAGGTCGAGGATCAGGGCGTCGGCGTCGAGGGTCTTGGCCTTCTCCAGCGCGCGCTCGTTCGCGCCGGGCATGTACAGCACGGATCGGCGGGGGCGCGGCTCAGGCATCGGCGTTCTCCTCCACGGCGGCGTAGGCGGCGGCGAGCTCGGGGTCGCGGGCGGAGAGCGCGTCGGCCAGTTCGGCCACCACGCGGCACTGCTTCACCGTCGCGTCGTCCTGCATCTTCCCGTCGATCATGACCGCGCCGGTGCCGTCGCCCATCGCCGCGATCACCCGGCGCGCCCAGGCCACCTCGGCCGGATCCGGGGAGAACACCCGCTTGGCGATGGCGATCTGCTTGGGGTGCAGGCTCCACGCGCCGACGCAGCCGAGCAGGAAGGCGTTGCGGAACTGGTCCTCGCAGGCCACCACGTCGGCGATGTCGCCGAAGGGCCCGTAGTACGGCAGGATCCCGGCCGCGGCGCAGGCGTCGACCATGCGCGCCACCGTGTAGTGCCACAGGTCCTGCTGGTAGGTCGTGCGGCCCGCGGTCAGGTCGGCGCCGGTCGGGTCGCTGCGCACGAGGTAGCCGGGGTGGCCGCCGCCGACCCGGGTGGTCTTCATCCGGCGGCTCGCGGCGAGGTCGGCCGGGCCCAGCGAGATGCCCTGCATGCGCGGGCTGGCGGTGGCGATCTCCTCGACGTTCGCCACGCCCGCCGCGGTCTCCAGCAGGGCGTGCACCAGGATCGGCCTGGTCAGCCCGGCGCGCGCCTCCAGCTGGGCGAGCAGCCGGTCGACGTAGTGGATGTCGGCGGGCCCCTCCACCTTGGGGACCATGATCACGTCGAGCTTGTCGCCGATCTCGGTGACCAGCGTGACCAGGTCGTCGAGCACCCACGGCGAGTCCAGGCTGTTGACCCGGGTCCAGAGCTGCGTGTCGCCGAAGTCCGTCGCCCGCGCGATCTTCACCAGGCCCGCGCGCGCCGCTTCCTTGCGGTCGGCCCGGATCGCGTCCTCCAGGTTGCCCAGCACGACATCGGCCTGGGCCACCAGGTCGGGAACCTTCGCGGCCATCTTCTCGTTGCCCGGGTCGAAGAAGTGGATCATCCGGGACGGCCGGAACGGGATCTCCCGCACCGGCTCGGGCGCACCTACCGCGAGCGGGCGGAAGAAGTCCTTCGGTGAGCGCATCGAGCCTCCGTTCGAGGGTGACCGGCCGGTAACCGTGTACGAGTTGTAGTCGACCACGCGCGAGAGGGGAGTGCCATTGTGGCCACCGCGACACCGCTGGTGCCGCCGTCGTTCGGCCGGTACCTGACCGAACCCGCCCAGCGCCGGTGGCTGGCCGCCCTGCCCGAACTGGCCCGGCACCACCTCGGCCGGTGGGACCTGACCCGGGACGGACCGACCCTCTACGGCCACACCGCGATCGTGCTGCCGGTGCGGCGCGCGGACGGCGCGCCCGCGGTGCTCAAGCTCGGCCTGCCGCACCGGGAAGCCGCGCACGAGGCGCTCGGTCTGTCCCTTTGGGACGGTGACGGCGCGGTCCGGCTGCTCGACCACGACGCCGACGACTGGGCCCTGCTGCTCGAGCGCCTCGACCCGCACCACAGCCTCGACGACGAGCCGCTGGCCGCCGCGCTCGAGGTCGTCGCCGCCCTGGTCCGCAGGCTCGACCGGCCCGCCCCGGCGGGGGTGCGCACGCTGGCGGAGATCGCCGAGCGCTGGGCCGCGACGTTCCCCCTGGACAACGCTGACGGCCGGGTGCCCGCCGAACTGGTCGAGCAGGCGGTGGCCTACTGCCGCGAGCTGGGCCCGACCTCGGCGGCGCGGCTGGTCAACGAGGACCTGCACTTCGAGAACGTGCTGCGCGCCGACCGCGAGCCGTGGCTGGTGATCGACCCCAAGCCGCTCTCCGGCGACCCGGAGTTCGGCCTGATCCCGCTGCTGACCAACCGGATCGACGAATCCGACCCGGTCGAGCGGCTCGCCTGGCTGGTCGAGGCCACCGGCGCCGACCCCGACCGGGCCCGCCGCTGGACCTTCGTGCGCGCCCTGGACGACTGGATCGACGGCGAGGACGACACCAACCCCGCGGTCGCCGGTGCCCCCCGGATCGCCCGCGCGCTCGCGTGACCGGTAAAAAACGGCCGGGACGGGGCTTGGGGCCCGTCCCGACCGTTTCCCCCAGTGCCTTGCGGGACCAGCACACCGCGTTTGACCGCCCGCCGACAACGATTCGAGCACGGTCGAATCGCGCGGGGCCGGGACGGTGATCACCATCGGCCTGGACGCGGCGGCGCTGAGCCGGGTCCGGCTCGCGGTCTCGCCCGCGCTGGAGGCCCTGTCCTGGCTGCGGCTGGCCGCGGCGGGCGGGCGGCACCCGATCTTCGGCGACCCCGGTCCGTCAGCCCGCTTCGCCCTGCGCGACCCCGAGGTTCGGATGGTCGCGGCCGCCGTGCCCGCGGGGCTCGTCGGCTACCTGCCGGACCTGCTGACGCCCAGCCCGCCCGTCGGCCCACCGGAGCGCAGCTGGCGGCAGCAGCTGGAGCGGATCGCCGCCACCAGCGCCGAGGAGACCGCCCGGCAGTTCGCGCGCATCGAGGGGCTCGACCCCGCTGTCCACGCGGCAGTGCACTCCGGCACGTTCGCGCGCCGGGCGGCAGGCGCGCTGTCGCGGTTCTGGACCGCGGCGATGGCCGACAGCTGGTCCGGTCTGCGCGCGCGGTTGGACACCGACCTGACCGAACGCGCCCAGCTGATGGCCACGCGCGGCATCGGCGCCCTGCTGAGCACAGTGGACCCGAGGGTCGGCTGGAGCGGGTCGGCGATCGACATCGCCAAGCCGTACGAGTACCCCACCAGCCTCAACCAGCTCGTCTTGACGCCGAGCGCGCTGTCCTGGCCGTTGTTGCTCTTGCAGCTGTCCAACCCCGACGACGCGGTGCTGCACTACCCGGCCAGTGGGCTGGGGGTCGCCGAGCGGGCGGATGAGGACTCAGTCGCGCGGCTGATGGGCGTCACCCGGGCGCTCTTGCTGCGCGACTTGGACGTGCCGCGGACCACGACCGACCTGAGCAAGCGCAACCACTTGTCCCCGGCGACGGTGTCCTACCACCTGTCCGTGTTGCACGGCTCAGGTCTGGTGGCGAAGACGCGGGAGAAGCGGTCGGTGCTCTATTGGCGCACGGAGCAAGGGGAAACGTTGCGCTAAGAGGTGTTGGTGGCCGGGGCGCACGGCCCCGGCCACCATTTCCCCCCTCACCCGGACCCTCCGCCCGGGTGCCCCGCGTACAGCACACCGCAGACCACGGGCTTGGGGGAAACGATTCGAGCCGTTTCGAACGCGGCCTAGTCTTGGTCAGGTGATCACCGCCCATCTCGACGCCGCGGCGATGAGCAAGGTCCGGCTGGGGATCTCCCCCGCCATGGAGGCACTGGCCTGGCTGCGGCTGACGATCCAGGGACACCCGCACCCGATCTTCGGCGACCCCGGTCCGTCCGCGCGGTTCGCGCTGCGCGACCCGGACGTGCGGATGGTGGCGGGCACGCTGCCGGTCGGCAAGGGCTACATGCCGGACCTGTTCACCCCGCAACCTCCCGCCGTCGCCGCCGACCGGGCCTGGCAGACCCAGCTCGAGCAGGTCGCCGCCACCGACGCCGAGACGGTGGCCTACCAGATGACGGCGGTCAGCAACCCGTCCCGGGACGCCCTCGACGCCGTCGAGGCGGGCACCTTCGCCAAGCGGTCCGCCGACGGTCTCGCCCGGTTCTGGACCGCGGCCATCGCCGACAGCTGGTCGGGCCTGCGCGAACGGCTCGACAGCGACCTGGCGGAACGGGCCCGCACGATGGCCACCGAGGGGGTCGGGGCGCTGCTCGGCACGCTGCACACCGACATCCGGTGGACCGGGTCCGCGCTGCAGGTGGACAAGCCGTGGGACTTCGAGTCCCACCCGTCGGGCCTGGTGCTCGCGCCCGCCGCGTTGGCGTGGCCGACGCTGTTCGTGCAGATCGAGGAGCCGACCGACGGGGTCGTGTACTTCCCGGCGAACGGCCTTGGCGTGCCGCGGGCGGTGGGTGGGCCCGCGCTGTCGCGGCTGCTGGGTCCGACCCGGGCGACGCTGTTGCGCGATCTGGACGTGCCGCGGACGACGACTGACCTGAGTACCCGGCACCGACTGGCGCCCGCGACGGTGTCGTATCACCTGTCCGTGTTGCACGGGTCCGGGTTGGTGGCCAAGGCCCGCGACCGGCGGGCGGTGCTGTACTGGCGCACTGACCACGGGAACGCCCTGCGGTGATCGTCCGGCCCGGCTCGATCCTGGTGGGTCCGGTCGCCCCGCGCCGAGGGGGTGGTGGCGGGCGCGGGCGGCTAGCCTGGCCGACGTGGCGGGCATGAGCAAGATCTTCGTGGCGCAGCTGCTGGGCCTGCCGGTCTTCGGCCCGGACGGCGAGTCGATCGGCCGCATCCGCGACCTGGTCGCCGGGTTGCGGGCGGACGGCGCGCCGCCCCGGGTGCTGGGCATCGTCATCGAGCTGGCCACCCGGCGGCGGATCTTCGTGCCGATGCTGCGGGTGGCCGGGATCGACTCGAACGCGATCACCCTGGCGACCGGGTCGGTCAACCTGCGGCACTTCCACCAGCGGCCCAACGAGGTGCTGGTGGTCGGCCAGCTGCTCGACGCCCGGGTCGAGGTGACCGCCTCCGGGGCCTCGGCCGTGGTGGTCGACACCGCGATGGAGCCGACCCGCACGCGGGACTGGGTGCTCGGCAGGTTGGCGATCCGCGAGCGGACCGGGCGGCTGGGCAGGCGCGGGCCGGTCCAGGTGCTGAACTGGTCGGACATCCGCGCGCCCGGGATCACCGAGCTGACCGGGCAGCCGCAGGGCGCGCACCAGTTGCTGGCGGTGTTCGACACGATGCGCGCCGCCGACGTGGCGACCGCGTTGCAGGACCTCCCGCTCAAGCGCCGGTACGAGGTGGCCGACGCGCTCGACGACGAGCGGCTCGCCGACGTGATCGAGGAGCTGCCGGAGGACGACCAGAAGGACCTGCTGGCCCACCTGGACGAGGAGCGCGCGGCCGACGTCCTGGAGGCGATGGACCCCGACGACGCCGCCGACCTGCTGGCCGAGCTGTCCGATGTGGACAAGAACCGGCTGCTCGAGCTGATGGAGCCCGAGGAGTCCGCCCCGGTCCGCAGGCTGCTGGAGTTCGCCTCGGACACCGCGGGCGGCCTGATGACCCCGGAGCCGATCGTGCTCACGCCGGACGCGCCGATCGCCGAGGCGCTGGCCCGGGTGCGCAACCCGGACCTGACGCCCGCGCTGGCCAGCATGGTCTTCGTCTGCCGCCCGCCCTCGGCCACCCCGACCGGCCGCTACCTCGGCTGCGTGCACATCCAGCGGCTGCTGCGCGAACCGCCGTTCGACCTGGTGGCGGGCGCGGTGGACCGGGAGCTGGCCCGGCTGCGCCCGACCGACTCGCTCGTCGAGATCACCCGCTACTTCGCGACGTACAACCTGGTCTGCGCGCCGGTGGTCGACGACGAGGACCACCTGCTGGGCGCGGTGACCGTGGACGACGTCCTCGACCACCTGCTGCCCGACGGCTGGCGGGAACGCGAGTCGGCGCTGGTGGAGGAGGGTGAGCGTGCCTGAGCCCAGCCCCCGCAGGCGCCTCGACCAGCCGAGGCGACCCCGCGGCCTGCACTTCGCCATCGACCCGGACGCCTTCGGCCGCTTCTCCGAACGGCTGGCGCGGTTCCTGGGGACCGGCAAGTTCCTGTTCTGGCAAACGCTCCTGGTGGTCGCCTGGATCACGATCAACCTGATCGGGCTGAGCCTACAATGGGACCCGTACCCGTTCATCCTGCTCAACCTGGCCTTCTCCACCCAGGCCGCGTACGCCGCGCCGTTGATCCTCTTGGCACAGAACCGCCAGGACGACCGGGACCGGGTGTCACTGGAGGAGGACCGGGCCCGCGCGACCCAGACGAAGGCCGACACCGAGTTCCTCGCCCGCGAACTAGCCGCCCTGCGTATCGCCATCGGCGAAGTCGCCACCCGCGACTACCTGCGCGGCGAACTGGACAAGCTGCGCGGGGACATCAAGGGCAAGGGCGGGAAGAAGCGCTCAACAGCGGAGAAGATCCGCGACGACCCACGCTGGGACGACGCCGAGGTGTCGGACAACAGCCACTAGGGGGTGGGCTTCCGACTTCTAGGCCGTGCTTGCTGTGCGCTCGCGTGGAGCATTTCGGGCGCTCGCTTGCGTTGTGGGCTCGATTGAGCGGACCGGCTTGCTGGGACCCCGGAAGAGGCGCGGTGGACAAGGCGGGTGGGGAAGGGGCGAGGTCGAGCAGCAGGAACGCCCCGCGCGCGCCCAGGGCGAGCTGGCGCTCCAGCTCCCTGGTCAGCGCGCGGCGGTTGATCCACCCACTTGCCAGGCAGCTCGGCGCCTCTTCGCCCAGATAAACCAGGTCCGCCCGATCGAGCATTGGGTCGAGCGCCTGCGGGCGGGCTGGTGGTGCGGTGGCGAAGACGGGCATTCCTGTCGGTGGCGTGTGATCGCCGCCGTGCGAGACGCGGGGGTCGAAGGCACCGTCGAACCCGCAGCACAAGAAAGCACTGCGGGGGCTCCGGAACCGGAACCCCCGCAGTGCTTTGTGGACTGTCTAGATCAGACGGTCGCGACGGCGGTGCCGCCGTTGCCGCCCGAGCCGCTGTTGCCACCGGTGGTGTGGCTCCAGATGCCCGCGTCACCGGTGTTACCGGTAGAACCGGTGTCGCCGGAGTGGCCCGAGGTCACCGAGGTGGTCGAACCGTGCTGGCGGAAGAAGGCCGCACCGGTGTTGCCACCGGTCGTACCCGAGTTCCCGCTGGCGCCGGAGTTGCCGGTGGTCGCGGTGTTGGTGCTGGTGGCGTTGCCGCCGGGGCCCGAGTTGCCGCCGTTGCCCGCCTTCGCGGTCGCGGTGCGGTCACCCGAGTGCTGCCACTTGTCGTGGCCCCAACCGTTCTGGTTCCAGCCGTTGTGCTTCCAACCGGAGTCGTGCTTCCAGCCGGCCTGGTTGTTCCACCCGGTGTTGTGGTTCCAGGTGCCCTGGTGGTTCCAACCGGAGTGGTTCCAGTCGCCCTGGTGGCCACCGGTGCGGTGGTTCCAGCGCGGCTTGTGGTCACCGGACTGGCGACCCCACTGACCCGACTCGTGCGTCCGCGCACTGGTGGCGTGCGCGTTGCCGCCCGCACCACCGTTGCCGGAGTTGCCGCCCACGGTGGTGCTGTGAACGGTGGCGTCCCCGGTGTTACCGGTAGAACCGGTGTCACCCGAGTTGCCGGAACCGACCTTGGTGGTCGAACCACCGTCGCGGTGCCAACCGCGGCCACCGACGGTGCCGGTGTATGCGGCATTGCCACCGGTCGAGCCGGAGTTCCCGGAGTTGCCCGAGTTCCCGGTGGTGGCGTTGTTCGAGCTGGTGGCGTTGCCGCCGGGGCCCGAGTTGCCGCCGTTGCCCGCGGTCGCGGTCGACGACGAGTCGCCGTTCGAACGACCGTGGCCCGAGGTGCCCGCCGTGGTGGCGTGCGCGTTGCCGCCCGCACCACCATTGCCGGAGTTGCCGCCACGGGTGTCGCTGATGATCACGGCGTCGCCGGTGTTACCGGATGAACCGGTGTCGCCGGAGTTGCCCGAACCGACCTTGGTGGTCGAACCAGCGTCGCGGTGCGACCGACCGGACTCGCGCCCGCCCAGGTTCACCGCGGAGTTCCCGCCGGTGGTGCCGGAGTTCCCGGAGTTGCCCGAGTTCCCCGTGGTGGCGCCGTTCGAGCTGGAGGCGTTGCCACCCGCACCCGAGTTGCCGCCATTGCCGGCAGTGGCCGTCGAGGACGAGTCACCGCCAGATCGGCGGTGGTCGGACCCGGTCGCGGTCGAAGTGGCGTTGCCGCCGACCCCGCCGTTGCCGGAGTTGCCGCCCACGGTGGTGCTGTGGACAGTGGCGTCCCCGGTATTACCGGTAGAACCGGTGTCACCCGAGTTGCCCGACCCCACGGTGGTGACCGAACCACCATCGCGGTGCGACCAGCCGAAGCGCTGGCCGCCCACATTCACGCTGTACGCCGAGTTCCCGCCGGCGGCGCCGGAATTCCCGGAGTTGCCCGAGTTCCCCGTGGTGGCGCCGTTCGAGCTGGTGGCGTTGCCACCGGCACCCGAGTTGCCGCCGTTGCCCGCGGTCGCCGACGAGGTGCCGGTGGACCGCGAGTGGCCCGAGTTGGCGGCCTGGGCGTTGCCGCCCGCGCCGCCGTTGCCCGAGTTGCCGCCGGTGGTGGTGCTGCCGATCACCGCGTTGCCGGTGTCACCGGTTGAACCGGTGTTGCCCGAGTTCCCGGACGTCGCCGAGGTCGAGCAGTTCGACAGCACGCACAGCGAGCCCGCCGAGTTTCCGCCGGTCGACCCCGAGTTGCCGGAGTTGCCCGAGCGGCCGGACGTGGCGCCGTTCGAGCTGGTGGCGTTGCCACCGCTGCCCGAGGTGCCGCCGTTGCCCGCTGTCGACGAGGAATTGCCACCGCGGGTGGCGGTGTTGGCGTTGCCGCCCGCACCACCGTTGCCGGACTTGCCGCCGCCCGTGGTGCTGTGGACGGTGGCGTCGCCGGTGTTACCGGTTGAACCGGTGTTACCCGAGTTCCCGGACGACGCGGACGTCGAGCAGTTCGACAGCACGCACACCGCGCCTGCCTTGTTGCCGCCGGTCGAACCGGAGTTGCCCGACGCGCCGGAGTCACCGGAGCGCGCGGTGTTGGTGCTGGTGGCGTTGCCACCCGCACCGGAGTCGCCGCCGGACCCACCGGTCGCGGCGGTGGCGGTGTCGTGCACCGAGTTGATCAGGCCGCCGACCACCGGGAGCGGTGTCGCGGCGGTGTCGGCCGAGGCCATCGCGGTGCCGAGCAGGACGAACCCACCCGACATCACGGCGGTCATGAGACCGCGTCGCACATACCTGTGCATGGCGTTCCTTTCCTTACCAGGTTTGAGGTTTCACGAGCTCTCGAAACTGGCAGGACGATCAACTCGGGTGGTTCAACCCGTACGGGTCGAACCAGGCACCCTCGGCCCGCGGCCCCGGCGGGGCGCGCAAGCTCTGGTGGGGTCGCGGTACCACCGACGACATGGCGGTCACCGCGTTCACGGGACCGTTCGACCCTGAACCAGCGGCCGACGACATCCCACCTGAGACAGCGAACGGAGCGCCCGGCGCACCACCGGGGAGCGGACTCCCCGGCGGGCTGGTGAACCCGGCCCCAGGGGCCGGAACCGACCAACGGGCGTCCGATGTGGACCAACGAGTCGTGCTCACCCACGCCGCGGCCGTTGAGACGCGCTCAACCGGCACGGCACGGGGCGGGGACACGGGGTGCTGAACAGCGGCACCGGCCTCAGCCGAGACCACAGGCGGCACGAGCACGCGCCCCGCCGGAGCGGACGAACCCACTACGGGCTCGGCCACCGAGCCCACCACCGGCACCACAACGGTGCCGACCACGGGCATGATCGCGGCACCCAACACGGGCTCGACAACATCACCGAGCACCGGCTCGACCACCGCGTCAACCACCGGCTGGACCACTGCGCCCACCACCGGCTCGACGACGGAACTGACCACGGGCTGGACCACGGTGCTCAGCACCGGCTCCAGCACGGAGTGGCCAACCAGCCCAGTCACGGCACCGACCAGCGGATCCGCGACGGACACCAGCCCGGCGACCGGTCGCACGGCGGGCTCGACAACGCCCGCCACCACCGCGACCGGCTCAGCGACCAATCGAGACACCGGCCGCACAAGCGCAGGCACAACACTCCGAACCACCGGAGCGGCTGCACCTTCGACCACCCCGGACACGGGCCGGACCACAGGTGCGACCGCCGACTCAGCGGATCGCACCACCGGGACCGCTGCTGTGCCAACCGACTCAATGCCAACCGACTCGACCGATCGGACCACCGGCTCGACCGATCGCACCAGCGGCGCGACCAGCCCGGCGTTCACGACCCGCTGCGACGCGCCCGACGGGGCTGAACCAGCCAACGCCGAACCAGACGTCGCAGGCCGCACCGGCTGGTTGGCGGCCGAGGCCACCACCTGGGTCGCACTCGGCTTGGCGGGCTTCGGCGACTGCTCGGTCGGTCGGGGTGCGGGCGTGGCGCCCACCACCGACTGGGCCAAGGGCTTGATCACCCCGGGTCCGAGGTCGGCCACCTGCCCGGTCAAGTCGAGCAGTCCCGGCGGTGGCGCGGGCCGGGTGTCGGCACTCGCCTCCGACGACCACAGCACCGCGAGGAACAGAAATCCGAAAAGGGTTCCACTGATCATCGCGATCCGCCGCAGTGTCTGACCGACAGCGCTTCGCAATGACATTTCCAGAGTATTCGACTTCATGGCATCACCTCCTCCAAGGAAGTCGACACCCAGTATTCGTCAGCCGAATGGGTGACGGTTCGCTCGAAAGAGCAAAGCTCCCACACTGCGGGAAACGCCAGCTAGAAGGCACTGCGACGGTCCCATTTAGGGCACCGAAATGACCTGCGAAAATGTACGGCCTAGATAGTTACCCTCAGAAATGGAAGCTAAACCGGTGACTAGTCCGAATGCACGAGACCATCGGCGAAGCCCATTTCACGTTCTGGCCGGTTCAGTCGACCAGTCGAGCGCACAAATCGCCCAGGTAGCGCAACTGGTCGCGGTCGAGTCGGGCCACGAAGTGCCGGACCACGCCCGCCAGGTGGGTGACCGATGCCGTGCGCAGGACGTCCAGGCCCTGTTCGGTGAGGGTGGCCACCACGCCGCGGCCATCGCCCGCGACGCGTTCCCTGGCGACCATGCCCGCCCGTTCCAGGCGGTCCACCAGGCGGGTGACGCCGGAGCGCGAGAGCAGGACCGCGTCGGCGAGTTCTGCCATCCGCAATTTGCGGTCCGGGGCTTCCGCGAGTTGGACGAGCACGTCGTACCCACCGAGGGAGAGCCGCTGCTCGGCGACCAGCTCGGTCTCCAGCGAGCGGGTGATGTGCGCGTGCGCCCGCAGGAACGTGCGCCACGCGTGCAGTTCTTCTCGGGTGGGCCGGGCGGACTGGTCCGGCACGGTCACGAGATCCTCCTCTAGCCCAAACAGGGTGACGATGTTACGGAATGCGGGTGGAGCACCGCACAGCGCCCTTGACATCCGCTGTGGCGCGTGCCATCCGGCCGCCACCGGCCGGCTACCCGCCCGTAGCATGGACGGGTGACCACCACCGAGCAGGTTCCCGGCGTCGAGACCGTGCGCAAGGCTCTCGCGGGCGTCCAGGATCCGGAGATCCACCGCCCGATCACCGACCTCGGCATGGTCAAGGACATCACCGTGCACCCGGACGGCCGGGTCGAGGTCGCCATCTTCCTCACCGTGGCGGGCTGCCCGCTGCGCGACAAGATCACCAAGGACGTCACCGCGGCGGTGTCCGCGCTCGCGGGCGTGCGCTCGGTGGCCGTCGAGCTGGACGTGATGAACGACCAGCAGCGCACCGCCCTGCGCAAGTCGCTGCGCGGCGACGCCGAGGAACCGGTGATCCCGTTCGCCCAGCCGGGGTCACTCACCCGGGTGTACTGCGTCGCCTCCGGCAAGGGCGGCGTAGGCAAGTCGAGCGTCACGGTGAACCTGGCCGTGGCCATGGCCGCGCGCGGGATCAAGGTCGGCATCGTCGACGCGGACATCTACGGGCACTCGATCCCGCGGATGCTCGGCACCGCCGAGAAGCCCACCAAGATCGAGAAGATGCTGCTCCCGCCGGAGGCCAACGGCGTGAAGGTCATCTCGATCGGCATGTTCACCCCGGGCAACACCCCGGTGGTCTGGCGCGGCCCGATGCTGCACCGCGCGCTGCAGCAGTTCCTCGCCGACGTGTTCTGGGGCGACCTGGACGTGCTGCTGCTCGACCTGCCCCCGGGCACCGGCGACATCGCCATCTCGGTGGCCCAGCTGATCCCGAACGCGGAGATCCTGGTGGTCACCACCCCGCAGCAGGCGGCGGCCGAGGTCGCCGAGCGCGCGGGCGCGATCGCCCTGCAGACCCGCCAGCGGGTGGCCGGGGTTATCGAGAACATGTCGTGGCTGGAGCTCGCGGACGGCACCCGGATGGACATCTTCGGCTCGGGCGGCGGCCAGGCGGTAGCCGACTCGCTCTCCCGCGCGGTGGGCTCCGCGGTGCCGCTGCTCGGCCAGGTCCCGCTCGACCCGCACCTGCGCGAGGGCGGCGACGCGGGCGACCCGCTGGTCATCTCCCAGCCGGAGGCGCCCGCGGCCAAGGTGCTGATCGACATCGCGACCAAGCTGTCGGTCCGCGCCCGCGGCCTGTCCGGCCGCATGTTGTCGGTCTCCCCCGCGGGCCGCTGACGTCGATCGGTGTGGCGGGCGAGCCTGCCACACCGACCACCACCGGTCTGGACCAGTCAACGACCCGCTGACGGACCGTCTGGGTCGTCGACCGCCCGTGTGCGTGCCGGGCACACGGCAGGTCTTGCCCAGGACCCTGTCGACGATCTGTTCCGGGTCACCGGGATCGGCCAGAGCCCCGAGCCGACGCCCGCCACGGCAGACCCGACTCCCTCGGGAAACCGTCGCTCAGCTGTGGCGCCGAGTGCCTGCTCGTCCACCGGCGCACTCTCCAGCGCGGCAGCCACGGACACCACCGCAGTCCGGTCTGCTCGGTGGGACACCCGCGGAACGACATCGCGCCCCGTCCACTGGGTGGACGGGGCGCGGTTGTTCGGTCGATCAGGTGGCGTCGGGGTCGATCGGGGGACGCTCGCCCGGGGCCAGCTTCGGCGGGTCGGGCTTGACCGGCGGCGGCGTGGCCTGGCTCTGGATCGGGTTCGGCACCGACGGCCTGCTGCCGGCGAAGCCGTTGGGCTTGGTGCCGTTGTCGTCGTCGCCGAAGAGCTGCTTGGCCACCAGCTGCTTCGGGTCGAAGCTGCGCAGCTGCTGCAGGTCCTGCAGTGGTTTGCGCAGGTCGTCGAAGTCGGTGCCCAGCTCGTTCTTCAGCTGGTCGCGGGCTCCGGTGGCGTACTCGCGCACCTTGCGGATGCTGCGCCCCACCCAGGCCGCCGCGGCGGGCAGCCGCTCGGGACCCAGGATGAACAATCCGGCGACGCCGAGAACGAGGATCTCGGCCCAGCCGACACTTTCGAACACCCCGATACCTCCGAACTACGCCTCTGCAGACCAGAGTAGCCGGTCAGTCCGACTGGAGGGTTACCTGAATGGTCAGCTCACGTCCCTGTCTGGCCAACACCACCGGAACGGCCTGACCGGGCTGGTGCTGGCGCACCGCGACGGTCAGCTCAGCGGCGTTGCGCACCTGGCGGTCGCCCAGCTTGCGGATGACGTCGCCCTCGGCGATCCCCGCCTTGGCCGCGGCACCGCCGTCGGTCACGTTGACAACCTGGGCGCCCTCGGCGGTCTCCGCGGACACCGACTTGACGTTGGCCCCGAGGTCGGCGTGCTTGACCTTGCCGTCCCGGATGATCGCCTCGGTGATCCGCTTGGCGTCGTTGGACGGGATGGCGAACCCGAGCCCGACACTGCCGGTGTTGCCCGCCGAGCTGCGGATGGCCGAGTTGATCCCGACCAGCGCCCCGGTCGAGTCGACCAGTGGGCCACCGGAGTTGCCCTGGTTGACCGCCGCGTCGGTCTGGATGGCGTCGTAGGTGATCGGCGCCTCGCCGTTGTCCCCACCGGCGACCACCGGCCGGTGCAGCGCGCTCACGATCCCCTGGGTGACCGTGTCGGCCAGCCCCAGCGGCGATCCGATGGCCAGCACGGCATCACCGACCTGCAGCTCGTCGGAGTTGCCGAACTGCAGCACGGTCGGGTTGGTCACCTTGACCTTGATCACCGCGAGATCGGTCTTCGGATCGGTCCCGACCAGCTGCGCCTCGGCCCGGGTCCCGTCGGTGAACACCGTGGTGATCTTCGCCGACTGATCGGCCCGACCCTCCAGGGTGACCACGTGCCAGTTGGTGACGATGTAGCCGGAGCCGTCGATCACCACCCCGGACCCGGTGCCACCCCCCTGCTCGAGCTTGACCTCGATCGACACCACCGCGGGCCGCACCCGCTTGGCGATGTCCGACACCGACCCGGCGGGCCGCTCCTTGCCCGGCTCGGCCTGGGCCAGGGTCACCTCGCTGTTCAGGCTGTCGCCACCGCGGGCCAGGAACCACCCGAGCACACCACCCGCGGCACCGACCAGCAGGGCCACGAGCCCCAAGACCACCAGCGCCACCGGCTTCACACGCCGCCCGAAGAGCACCTCCGGCAGACTCAGCAGCTTGCCGGACTGAACAGCACCGGCCCGCTCCACCTTGTCCTCGGACCGCTCCACCGCAGGCGGACCAATCACCGCACCAGCGGACGGATCACGCCAGGGATCGGACTCCTCAGTCCAGAGGGCGTCCTCCCCATCAGCCCCACCCGGACTCGACCCCGGCGGCCGCTGCAAGACGGTCCGGTCCCCCGGCGCACGCCCGAACGCACTGCTCAACGCCTCAGGCGGAGGCGGGGCGGACCGGAGCTCACCGATCACCGGACGCGCGGCAGCAGACGGCGAAAAGGCACCGTCCACCCCAGCGGGCCTGCCAAAGGCGGCCGCAGCCGACGGATCCACCGCGGGCCGCTCCAACGGCCGAGGCGCCACCCGCTGCTCACCCCCGGGCACCACCCCGTTGCGCAGGGCACCTTCAGCGGGGTCGAAGTTCTGCTGGTTCATCACCCTCCACCCTGCCAAACCAGCGGTGAAGTGCGCGTGCGCTCATCCGGGTGGGGTAGTGGCCAGCACGGCCCACCGATCAACCACCCCACCCCGGCTCACCCCGCCCCGCCCTTCTCCGCCTTGCTCTTCCCCGCCTTACTCTTCCCCGCCTTGCTCTTCCCCGCACTGCCCTGCCTCTGCCCTCCCCACCTCCCACCCAGCGCCCAGCCCCAGCCCAAATCAAGCCCCTCCTTTTCTTCGCCCTTTTCCTTCAATCCCTAAAAGCCGAGCCCGCTGGTACGCAACACCCGCTACGCCAGTGCTCGATTGGGTGGACTGCCTTCGTGTGGGGGGAGGCGACCGCTAAACTTGCCTCAGTAGTGGGGATGCCCTTCTCCCCACGCTTTTTCCCCACGCGGTCGCCTAGGGGCCCCACGCGAAGGCAGTCCAGCCAATCGAGCCTCCGCTTTACTCGGGCAGCTCGGACGGTGTGCCGCACACCGACCTACGGTCCACCGTCTTCGGCGGCTCATCGCTGGGGCTGCCCGAGGAAAAGACAAGGGGCTCGATCTAGTGAACTCGCTTCGTGCGGGGCCCCTAGAGCACCGCGGTGGAGAGAAAAGGGCAGGTAAGGGCATCCCCACCCACGGCAAGTTTAGCGGCACTCTCCCCCCACACGAAGCGAGTCCACTAGATCGAGCATCCGTAGCGGGCGTTGCTTTCCAGCGGGGTCGGCCTCACCGGTGCGGTTTGCCGGGGGACGGGACTTGCTTGGGTGCCAGCAGAGTCGGCCTCACCGCTGCGGTCTGCTGGGGGACGGGATTCGCTTTGGATGCCAGTAGAGTCGATCTATCCGCTGCGGTGTCAGCGGGGGCGGTGCCGCTGCGGTTTGGCGGGGTCGGTCTAGAGACTAAGGGCTGAAAGACTTGAGGACCAAAGCCTCATGTGGCTTTGGTCCTCAAATGCTGGAAAATGGCTTTGGGGCGACTGCGCTCTTACCCTTTGCTGGTCCTCGGTTGGTCCTCGGTTGCTACCTGGCTGCGACCATGCCGAAGCTCGGTGACAGCGATGCCGTCACTGTGGCGCCTACGAAGCCGACCGGTTGTACTCCGCCACCCACCAAGGGTGGTGTCACTTCAGGGGCGTCCGAGGTTGGGCCTGCGCCGGTGGTGTTGACCAGGGCCAAGGCGCCCAGGACCAAGCCTGAGACCACGACTCCCGCGCCCTGTGCGGCGCGTCTGTTCTTGCGGCCCAGCACCGTTCTGCCCTCGCCCAGCTTCGGGGAGGAGCCCAGCGGTGCGCTGGTGCCGAAGCCTGCCGGGACTCGGTCGGGGCGCTGTACCGCGACCAGTTGGCCGTCGGCCGTCATGGCGAGGCCGTCCGGGGTTGCCGGGAGTTCGGTTTCCTGGGGGATCGCCAGGAGTCCGGCCAGCAGGCCCGCGGGCATGGACGGGGTGTCTGCGGCGCGCACTGCGGCGCTGGCCTGGCGTTGGGCGGTGATCTCGGCTGAGCACCACGTGCAGCCGGCCACGTGGGTGGTGACGCGGTCGTGGGCTGAGCGGGTGAGTTCGCCGTCGACGAAGGCGACCACGGCGTCGGGCAGCAGGTGCTGCTCGGGCAGCCCGAGGGCGCGTTCGAACGTCATGAGCCGACCTCCACGTCGACGGTGTCGCTGTCGCGGGTCATACCGCTGCCTCCTGTGCGAGCGCGCGGCGGCGCTCGAGGCCTGCGCGCAGGGCCTGGCGGCCGCGGTGGATCCTGCTGCGCACAGTACCCAGCTTCACGCCGAGGGTCGCGCCGATCTCCTCGTAGGACAGGCCCTCGACGTCGCAGAGCACGACGGCGGCGCGGAACTCCGGGGGCAGCTCGTCCAGCGAGGCCTGCAGGTCCGGGTCCAGGTGGGTCTCCTCGTAGACCTCTTCCGGGCTCGGGTCGTCGCCGACGATGCGGTCGGTGTCGTCGGGCAGGCCCTCCATGCGCAGCCGCGAGCGGCGGCGGACCATGTCCAGGAACAGGTTGGTGGTGATGCGGTGCAGCCAGCCCTCGAAGGTGCCGGGCTTGTAGGACGCCAGCGACCGGAAGACCCGGATGAAGGTCTCCTGCGTCAGGTCCTCGGCGTCGTGGGCGTTGCCCGCGAGGCGGTAGGCGAGCCGGTAGACGCGGTCGCCGTGTTCGCGGACGACCTCGTCCCAGCTGGGCACGGTCCACTCGGCGGCGGCCAGTTCGACCGGCTTCACCTCGGTGGTGCTCTGCATGGCGGGGATACGCACCTCCTGAAGGCTGTCCTGCCCACTCACCCGCTCAACGCGCGCCTGGCCCACGGTGTTCCCCACTTTCGCCACATCCCCGCCTGTGACCACCACGGTGCCCTACGCCCTTATGGTGACCGTGAGAGCCAGCTGAGACGAGCCTGAGAAAACGTCGCGGGTGACCTTCCGGGCAGGTTCACCCGTTTTGGCCACCCGCGCCGCTAATCTGCGTTCCCGTGGGACCGGAATCGCCCGCCGTACGCTCGGCGGAGCTCAGCGAGTACGTCGAGGGCCACCTCGCCGAGGACGACACCCTCGTCGCGGCGCGGGCCCTGGGCGAGCAGCTGGGCTGCGCGCCGGTCAGCCCCGGCGGCGGCGCGGCCCTGCGGTTCCTGGCGGGCGCGCTGCGGGCCAAGGCGGTCGTGGAGATCGGCACCGGGGTCGGCGTGAGCGGGCTCTACCTGCTCCGCGGCATGGCCGCCGACGGTGTCCTGACCTCGATCGACGTCGAGCCGGAGCTCCAGGCCGTCGCCAAGCGCACCTTCCGGACCGCCGGGGTCGCCCCCGGCCGCACCCGGTTGATCATGGGCCGGGCGCTGGACGTTCTCCCCCGGCTCACCGACGGCGGCTACGACCTGCTCTTCGTCGACGCGGCCAAGACCGAGTACCCGGCCTACCAGGAGCAAGGGGTCCGCCTGCTGCGCCCGGGCGGGGTGATGGCCTTCGACAACATCCTCTGGCAGGGCAACATCGCCAACCCGGCCCGCCGCGACGCCGAGACCCTGGCGCTGCGCGAGGTCGTGCGGGCGGTCCGCGAGGACGACCGGCTGGTCCCGCTGCTGCTCCCGCTGGGCGACGGGCTCCTGGTCGCGGCCAAGATCGGCTGACCTGCCCGCTGACCTACTCGGCGCGCTTGCCCTTCCCGAGGACCACCACGCCGGACGCGCTGACCGTGTACTGCGCGCGGTCGAGCTCCGGGTCGACACCGATGCGCACGCCGTCGGCCACGAACACGTTCTTGTCCAGGATCGCCTTGCGCACCACCGCGCCCTTGCCGACCCGCGAGCCGGGCAGCAGGACGCTGCCGTCGACGATCGCGCCGTCCTCGATCAGCACGTCCGAGCTGATCACCGAGTCGGTGACCGAGGCGCCGGAGATGATCGAGCCGGGACCGACGATCGACTCCATCGCCGAGCCGGAGTTGACGAACTTGGCGGGCGGCAGCGGCGGGGTGGCGGTGCGGATCGGCCACTCGCGGTTGTAGAGGTTGAACACCGGGTGGACCGACACCAGGTCCATGTGCGCGTCGTAGTAGGCGTCCAGGGTCCCCACGTCGCGCCAGTAGCCGCGATCGCGCTCGGTGGCGCCGGGGACGATGTTGTCGTCGAAGTCGTAGACGTGCGCGGTGCCCTGGTCGACCAGCATCGGGATGATGTCGCCGCCCATGTCGTGCATGGAGTCCTTGTCGGCTGCGTCGGTGCGCAGCGCCTCCACCAGGGCCCGGGTGGTGAAGATGTAGTTGCCCATCGAGGCGAAGGTGACCTCGGGGTCGTCGGGCACCGAGGGCGGGTTGTCCGGCTTCTCCAGGAAGCGGGTGATCTTGCCACCGGCGTCGGAGTCGATGCAGCCGAACGCCCTGGCCTCCAGCCGCGGCACCCGGATGCCCGCCACCGTCACCCCGGCGCCGGAGGCGATGTGCTGCTCCAGCATCTGCCCCGGGTCCATCCGGTAGACGTGGTCGGCGCCGAAGACCGCGATGTGGTCGGGCTGCTCGTCGTAGACCAGGTTCAGCGACTGGTAGATCGCGTCGGCGCTGCCGGTGTACCAGCGCGGGCCGAGCCGCTGCTGCGCGGGCACCGGCGTGACGTACTGGCCCAGCACGTTCGACAGCCGCCACGTGGTGGAGATGTGCCGGTCGAGCGAGTGCGACTTGTACTGGGTGAGCACGCAGAGCTGGTGGAAGCCCGCGTTCACCAGGTTCGACAGCACGAAGTCGACGAGGCGGTAGTTGCCCGCGAACGGGACGGCGGGCTTGGCGCGGTCGGCGGTCAGGGGCCACAGCCGCTTTCCCTCGCCACCGGCCAAGACGATCCCGAGTACGCGCGGCTGGCCCTTCACGTCCTGAATCTAACCGTCCCCGCAAGAGTCCTGCCAGACGTGCTGCTCCGTGTGGTCGGTCGTTGCCGTTCCGTTCACCCACCCGCCGCATCGCGTTACGACGAGCGGGCAGCGGCTACCGTGTCGGGGTGCGGATCGGATTGTTGACACGGGAGTACCCACCGGAGGTCTACGGCGGGGCGGGGGTGCACGTCGGGTTCCTAGTCCCCCGGCTGCGCGAGCTCGTCGACGTGGACGTGCACTGCTTCGGCGGTCCGCGCGCGGACGCCACCGCGCACAACCCGGCGGCCGGGCTGGAGCACGCCAACGCGGCGCTGCGCACCCTCTCGGCCGACCTGACGATGGCGGCGGCCACCGACAACGTCGACCTGGTCCACTCGCACACCTGGTACGCCAACCTCGCCGGGCACCTGTCCGGTGTCCTGCACGGCGTCCCGCACGTGATCACCGCGCACTCGCTGGAGCCGCGCAGGCCGTGGAAGGCCGAGCAGCTCGGCGGGGGCTACCGGCTGTCCTCGTGGGTCGAGCGAACGTCCTACCTGGCCGCGGACGCCATCATCGCGGTGAGCGAGGGCATGCGCCGCGACGTGCTCGACTGCTACCCCGAACTCGACCCCGCGCGCGTGCACGTCGTGCGCAACGGGATCGACGCGGCCGCCTACCACCCGGTGTCCGAGGTGGACGCCCTGCGCGCGCACGGCGTCGACCCGGACCGCCCGGCGGTGGTCTTCGTCGGCCGGATCACCCGGCAGAAGGGCGTCGGGCACTTGGTCGCCGCCGCCCACCACATCGACCCGGCCGCCCAGGTCGTGCTGTGCGCGGGCGCCCCGGACACCCCGGAGATCGCCGAGGAGACCCGGGCCGCGGTGGCCGAGCTGGCCGCCGCGCGCGAGGGCGTGTTCTGGATCCAGCAGATGCTCCAGCCCGCCGAGGTGCGCCAGTTCCTCAGCCACGCCACGGTGTTCGTCTGCCCGTCGGTCTACGAGCCGCTGGGCATCGTGAACCTGGAGGCGATGGCCTGCGGCACCGCGGTGGTCGCCTCCGACGTCGGCGGGATCCCCGAGGTGGTCGCGCACGGCGAGACCGGGCTCTTGGTGCACTACGACGAGGCGGACACCTCGCCGTTCCGGGTCGGTCTGGCCGATTCGATCAACGAGCTGTTGGCCGACCCCGCGCGCGCAGCCGCGATGGGCGCCGCGGGCCGCGCACGCGCGGAACGCGAGTTCTCGTGGGCGTCGGTCGCGGAGCAGACAGTCGCGGTGTATCGCTCGACACTGTCTGAGAGAACAGTCAGCGGCTGACTCTTACGGTGGTGACGTGCACGGACGTTCTGGCGTGAAGACGCGCTTCAGCCGATACACGGTGGCCTCCCTGGTGGCCACCGGTATCAGCCAGCTCGTCCTCTTCGCGCTCTACGGCTGGGGTGGGCTGGGCGCGATGACCGCCAGCGCGATCGCCTTCGCCGTCGGCGCCGTGCCGCACTTCGTGATGATCCGCTGGTGGGCCTGGGGCCAGCGCGGCATGCCCCGGCTGAGCAGGCAGGTCGTCGGCTACCTGGTGGTGACGGTCCTGGGCGGCGTCGTGTCCGTGCTGCTGACCACGGGCGCGGACTGGCTGATCGGCCCGCTGCTGACCGACCGCGCCACCCGCACGCTCGTGCTCAACGTCACATACATCCTGAGCGGACTGCCGGTGTTCGTGGCGAAGTACGCGTTCCTGGACCGGGTCTTCGACCAGGGTCAGGACGCGTACGAGGCCGCCAGCTCCACCAGCGTGCGCGCGGCGAACCCGGTGGCCCCGGGGACCACGTCGGCGTAGTTCCGGTCGGCCCGGGCCGGGCCCGCGATGTCCAGGTGGGCCCAGGGCAGGCCGTCGGTGAACTCGCGCAGGAACAGCGCGGCGGTGATCCCGCCGGGGCCGGGCGGGCACTGCCGCAGGTCGGCCAGCCCGCTCGCCACCTCGCCCGCGTACTCCTCGAGCAGCGGCATCCGCCACCACGCCTCGCCCGCCTGGTCGCCCGCCGCGTGCACGCGGTCGGCGAGGGCGTCGTCGCTGGCGAACAGGCCGCCGGTGCGCACGCCCAGCGAGATCTTCATGGCGCCGGTGAGGGTGGCCACGTCGACCAGCACCTCGGCGCCGAGCTCACGGGCGTAGGCGAGGCCGTCGGCGAGCACCATGCGGCCCTCGGCGTCGGTGTTGGTGACCTCGGTGGTCGTGCCGCCGTAGTGCCGGACGACGTCGCCCGGGCGGTAGGCCGACCCGGACACGTGGTTCTCCGCGCACGGCACCAGCGCGGTGACCCGCACCGGGAGGCCAAGGCGGGCGATCGTGATCGCCGCGCCGATCACGGCGGCGCCACCGGCCATGTCGGTGCGCATCAGGTGCATGCCCTCGTTGGGCTTGATCGAGATGCCGCCGGTGTCGAAGGTGATGCCCTTGCCGACGAAGGCCAGGTGCGGGCCGACGGCACCCGCGGGGGCGTAGTCGAGGTGCAGCAGCCGCGGCGGGCGGGCCGAACCGCCGCCCACGGCCAACAGGCCGCCGAAACCGTGCTGGGCCAGCCAGCGCTCGTCGCGCACGTGCGCGGTGAGGCCGGTGACCTTGCCCGCCACCTTGGCCGCGGTGCGCGCCAGCCAGGCCGGGTCCTTGACATTGGACGGGGTGTTCGCCAGGTCGCGGGTGAACGCGGTGGCCGCGGCCAGCGCGAGCACGCGCCGCACCACGGTCTCGATCCGCTCGCGACGGTCCCCTTCGGACACCACCAGCCGGGCCGTGCGCAGGCCGGGCTTGACCTCGTCGTTGCTCACCCGGAACCGGTAGCCGCCCAGGGCCAGGCCGCGGGCGAACCCGGCGACCTCGGCCTCCTCGGCGTCCGGCGGCAGTTCCACCTGCACCCGCCGGTCGGCGTCGGGCTCGGCGGCCAGGCGCGCGTTGACCGCCCGGGCCAGCGCGGCCCCGGCGTCGCGCCAGTGCCCCGGCGTGCCCTTGCCGATGCCGACCACCCAGCGCGCGGTCGACTGGAACGGGCCGGACACGGCCTCACCGGCGGCGCCGGTCAGCGCCACCGAGGCCACCCAGTCGGCGGTGATGTCCTCGCCACCCGGACCGAGCAGTGGCGGTCCCTCGCCTTCCGGGGCCCGGCTGAGCACGGCGCGCGGCACGCCGGCGCGAACCCCGGCGGACACCTCCACGTCGGGCAGCGTCGTCGGCAGGGTCGGCACCGGCGTGGACAAGCGTTCCTCCGAGCGGGGGCTGGGGTCGGGACGGGAGCGGGGGTCAGCCCGCGGCGGACTTGAGCGCGTCGCCGAGGTTGCTGGCCTCCTCCGGGGTCATCTCGACCACCAGACGTCCGCCGCCCTCGAGCGGGACGCGCATCACGATGCCCCGGCCCTCCTTGGTCACTTCGAGGGGACCGTCACCGGTCCGGGGCTTCATGGCCGCCATAGCGTGCTCCCTCCGTCATAGCCTGCCCACCCGGCGGCGGTCCACGTCGCGGCGGACCGACCGGGTCCCGGTCATTCTCCCCTATCGGACTCGCGGCGGTGAAATCGGAACCGATCATCGCGTGTCGGGTGACCGGCCACGATAGGTGGCGCGCGGCCCACGCGGGCTGACAGACTCGGGCGTCGTGCGCGCCCGTTCCGCCCTCTTCGACGTATTCGGCGGCTACCTGCGCGGTCGAGGTGGCTCCGCCACCATCGCCGCGCTGGTCCGGTTGCTGGAGCCACTGGGCTTCGGCGCGCCCGCGATCCGGACCGCGGTGTCCAGAATGGTCCGCCAGGGCTGGCTCACCCCGGTCCGGCTGACCGAGGGCGCCGGGTACGCGCTGACCAGCCGCGCCGAGCGGCGCCTGGACGAGGCCGCGGCCCGCATCTACCGCACCGGCAGCTCCACTTGGGACCACCGCTGGCACGTGGTGGTGCTGGAGGGGGTACCGGCCCGGGGGGACCGCGACCGGCTCGCCTCCTCGCTCCGGCTGCTCGGCTACGGACCGCTGGGCGTGGCGACCTGGGTCTCGCCGCGCCCCTCACCGGAGCTGGCCGACGTGCTGGAGGACCTGCCCGCCCGCGTGTTCCACGGCGCCCACGACGGCTCCGACGCGGACCTGGCGGCGCGCGCCTGGGACCTCGACGGCCTGGGCGCCCAGTACCGCGGGTTCGTGGCCGAGTGGACGCCGGTGGTGTCCGCTGTGGACGGAGCCGACCCGGCCCAGGCCTTCGCCGCGTCCCAACGGCTGCTGCACGCGTGGCGCAAGTTCCTCTTCCGCGACCCTGGCCTGCCCACCGAGCTGCTGCCCGCGGACTGGCCGGGTGCGGCAGCGGCGGCGTTCTTCGACGAGCACACGGCCCGACTGGCGCCCGCGGTGACCGAGTTCCTGGACGACTGCCTGAACCGGGGTGGTAAGCAGAGGTCGACCGCGTAACCGGCTGGAAGGTAGGAGCCCGTGACTGTGCTGGAGTCGGTGGACCTCGACGGGGTGCGCACGCTCACCTTGAACCGCCCGGACGCGTACAACTCGCTGACCGTCGAACTCAAGGAAGCGCTGCTCACCGCCCTACGCGAGGCGGGCCAGGACGACTCAGTGCGCGCGGTAGTGCTGACAGGGGCCGGCAAGGCGTTCTGCGCGGGGCAGGACCTCAAGGAGCACTTGGCTCTGCTGGAGGCGGGCGACCCAACGCCGCTGTCGACGGTGACCGAGCACTACAACCCGATTGTGACAGCGATCACGGAGCTACCGAAGCCGATCATCGCCGCGGTCAACGGCATGGCGGCCGGCGCGGGCGCGTCGTTCAGCTACGCGTGCGACCTGCGGATCGCGGCGGACAACGCCAAGTTCCTGATGGCCTTCGCCAGCATCGGCCTCACGGCAGACTCTGGTGCGGCATGGACCCTGCCGCGACTCGTCGGGTACGGCCGGGCCATGGAGATGATGCTGCTCGGCAAGCCCGTGGACGCCGCGGAGGCGCTGCGGGTGGGCATGGTCAACCAGGTGGTCCCGGCGGCGGAACTGCTGTCGACGACCCACGCCCTGGCGAGCAGGCTCGCGGCGGGCGCGACGACGGCCTACGCGAAGATCAAGGAAGCGATGCTCGCGTCGGCGGGGGGCACGCTGGGCGAGGGCCTGGCTGTCGAAGGCCGGACGCAAGCGGAGGCGGGCGCCAGCGCGGACCACCGGGAAGGCGTGGCGGCGTTCGTGGCCAAGCGCAAACCGGAGTTCACCGGCAAGTGACCCCGATGGCCGTGGCGGCGGCCGTGGTCGTGATGGCGGCCGTGTCGTAGCGGTGGCCGTGATGGCGGTCGAGGTGCGTGACGGCGGCGGTGGTCATTGTCGTGGCGATCGCGGTCGTGGCGGCGGTGATGGTCGTGGCGGCGGTCGGGGTCGGGGTGGCGACAGTCGTGTTGGCGGTCATGGCGGCGGCAGTCGCGGTGCACCCCCGCAGGCCCGCCATAGCCCGCCCAACCCAC
>NZ_BSTR01000066.1:33983-40945 GCF_030269645.1 Actinokineospora sp. NBRC 105648
CACACGGCCCGCCCAACCCACACGGCCCGCCCAACCCACACGGCCCGCCCAACCCACACGGCCCGCCCAACCCACACGGCCCGCCCAACCCACACGGCCCGCCCAACCCACACGGCCCGCCCAACCCACACGGCCCGCCCAACCCAGGGGGACCATCCCCGACGCCATTCTACCGGCGGGGGTACGGGAAACGGTCGGTGTGGATCTTGCCTGTGGACAACTCTGTCCCCCGGTCGGGGGAAATCGAAGAGCGACGCGGCTGGGCGGACGGGGTCTAGGTGAGGTCCACGCACGGCAGACGGGAGACACGCCGAGCAGAGGCACGGCACGGCAGGCAGGCGGGCAGGCGGCTGGGGTTAGCAGGCAGGCAGGGCAAGCAGGTAGTGGGCCAGACCAGCGAGCAGCCGGGTCAGGTCGCGCGCCAGCAGGTGGCGATGTGGTCGTCGACCATGCCGGTGGCCTGCATCAGGGCGTAGCACGTGGTCGGGCCGACGAAGCTGAACCTGCGGCGCTTCAACTCCTTGGCCATGGCCTTGGACTCCGGGGTCACCGCGGGGACATCCGCCATCGTCGCGGGTCGGACCCGTGGGCCGGTCGGGGCGAAGGACCACAGCAGGTCGTCGAGCGGGACGTCGAGTTCCTCAATGGCCCGGGCGTTGGCGATAGTCGCGTTGATCTTGGCGCGGTTGCGGACGATGCCCGCGTCGGCCATCAGCCGCTCGACGTCCGTCGCGTCGAACGCGGCGACCTTAGCCGGGATGAACCCCGCGAACGCCGCGCGGAAAGCTTCGCGTTTGCGCAAGATGGTGATCCACGACAGTCCGGACTGGAACGCCTCTAGCGACACCCGCTCGTAGAGCTCGTTCTGCCCTCTTAGCGGAACGCCCCACTCTTCGTCGTGGTACGCGGCGTAGTCGGGGGTGCTGTCGCCCCATGCGCAGCGGACGAGCTCGGTCATGCACGCGCCTCGACATAAGCGGCGAACTTGCGCAACGACTGCCGGACGCCCAACCGGAACGCGGGGCCGACGACGAGCCACCCCAGGTCGCCGAGCTTGCCCAGCGGTGGTCGCAGGTCTTCCTGCCAGACGAACGTCGACCCATCGGCGCCGCGGTCGAGGATCTCGAACAGACCCGTGCCGCGCACCACCCGCCCCGTGTGGGTGACCTCGCAGCGGTGCGGCGGGTCCCAGGTGGTGATCTCCATGTGGTCGGTGAACCCGATCTTGCCCAGCCCGGTGAACGCGGCCAGCGTCGAGCCGACCCCGTGGCCGTCGCCGCGGGTGACGCGCACCTGGGTGCCCAGCATCCACTCGCCCTGGGTCGTCCAGTCGGTGAGCGCGGCCCAGGTCGCCGCGGCCGGGGCGGCGACCTCGACGCGTTCGGTGACGTGGATCACCGCGGGTCGTCGACCGGGGCCTTGGCGCCCTCGAGTTCGGCCACCCGGGCGCGCAGCTGGTCGATCTCGGCGCCGAGCTTGCCCAGCACCCAGTCGACCTCGGTCATCCGGTAGCCGCGCACGACGAGCTGGAACCGCACGTCGCGCACGTCGTCACCGGTCGCGCCGGTCGCGGGCAGCCGGGTCGGGGAGGCACCGGGGGGCAGCGCGGGCAGCTCCTCGCCGCGGCCGAACAGCACCGAGGCGAGCAGGAACACCACGGCGGCCACGAGCGCCATGACGACGAGGTAGATGAGGACGGTGGTCACCGCCAGATCGTGTCACGCCCGACCCGTCCGGCGCAGCGCCCGGAACCGAGAAAAACCCGGCCCGGGGAACTCCGCGCGAAAAGTCCTTGTCCGGTGGGTCGGGTTCCGGGGAGCCTGCGGTCATGGTCTTGCCGCACATCCGCCGCGCCACCCCCGACGACTGGGCGGACGTGCGCGCGATCCGCCTGCTCGCGCTGGCCGAGGCGCCGTACGCGTTCGCGTCGAACCTGGCGGCTGAGGAGCCGCTGCCCGCCGGGCACTGGCAGGAGTGGCCCGCGAAGCACGCGGTCTTCCTGGCCTGGTCGGACGCCCACCCGGTGGCCATCGCGGTGGGGATCCCGGGGGACGCGGTCGAGCTGATCTCGGTGTGGACGCACCCCAGCACCCGCGGCACCGGCCTGGCCACGGCCATGATCACCACCGTGGTCGAGTGGGCCGAGGGCTCGACCCGGATCAACGCCTGGGCGGTGGAGAACAACCCGCGGGCCCTGCGCTTCTACGAGCGGCTCGGCTTCACGCGCACCGGGGAGACGATGGCCTACCCGAACGACCCGACCCTGACCGAGTACCAGCTCTCCCTGTTCCTCTGACCCGGCGTCGCGCTAGTCCCGGCGGTTGCGGGTCTTGGGCGGCATGACGATCCGGGCGTCGATCCCCACCTGCTGGCACAGGCCGAGCAGCGTGGTGCCGTCGTAGAGCTGCAGCGGCTTGCCGTTGGCGAACTCGTGGCTGGACGGGCCGAACCCGCTGGTCGTGATCAGGATCCCCTTGGTCGCGCCCTGGTCGTGCACGACACCGAACAGGTCGCGGACCGCGGACGGCGGCACGGTCCTGGTGTACTGCTTCACCTGGATCACGTACTTGCCGCCGCGGATCGGGGTCGGGTCGTAGGCGATGCAGTCGATGCCGCCGTCGCCGCTGGCCTGGAACAGCTTGGTGTCGAACCCCAGCCGGTTGAACAGGTTCTGGGTGAAGTGCTCGAAGTCCTTGGGGCTCAGGTCCATCAGGTTGGGCCTGCGGTCCAGGGAGCTGATCACGTCCTGCGGGTCGACGATGCGCGGGTCGGCCATGTCGAAGTCCAGGAACGGCTCCACCGGGGTCAGTGCCTCGGGGTGGTCGGACACCTCGGCGGCGAAGTGCTTGCGGACGCAGTCGACCGGATTCACCCTGCTCAGCACGACCCCGTCGAACAGCTCGCGGGTGGCCCGCAGGGTGATCAGGCAGGGTCGGATCTGCTGACCGGTCGCGGGGTCGATCTTGTCGATCATCCCGTTGAACACGACCGTGTTGACCAGGCCGCCGGGGTCGGCGGCGTAGGCGAGGTGCAGCGCCTGCAACGCCAGCTGCGCCACCACGCTCTGGTAGGTCTTGCGGATCTCGTCGGCGGGCCGGGTCTTGCGGACCTCGATGGCGTTGCGGGTCTTGACGAAGTGGTACTCCTTCTCGACCGGCACGACCGACAGGTCGGGGACGTCCCATTCGATGAGCAGCAACGTGGACTCGGGCACGTAGGCGGCCCGGCGCGGGGCCGGGAAGCCGTCGGGGACGACCACCGTGTCGATGATCCGCTGGTAGTAGTCGGTGACCGCGTGCCGGTCGGCGTCGAGGACCTGGGCCCGGAACTGGTCGACCTCGGCGTGCTGGGCCGCGACCCGCTGCCGCGCGATCTCGACCTCGGCGGCGTGCCGCGCACGGGCGACTTCGACCCGGTGCTGCCGGGCGGCCTCGGCGACACCGTGCTCGTGTCCCGCCCGTTGGTACGCCTGCTGCGCCGCCGCGAGCTGCTGCTCGTGCCTGCGGGCCCCGCCGAACGCCCGACTGATCGCGCCCGGCGCCGAGGGCGCGTACTGCTCCCATCGCGGGGCCGGGGCCGGGCTGGCGTCCACCCCCAGGTCGAGCACGGCCAGGTCAGTGGGGACCTTCAGGGCTTCGAAGTCCAGCGGCCCGACCTGCGAGGCCAGCGCCCGGGCGACGATGCCGGTCAACTCGAGGACCCGCGCGTCCACGGCGGCCGTCCGCTCGGCGGCCAGCTCGACCTGGCGCGCCAGCTCGGCCTCCCGCTGCTGCCGCTCCTCGACCTTGCGCTGCTGCTCGGCCTCGCGGGCGGCCAGCTTGCGCTGCTGCTCTTCCCACCGCAGCCGCTGCTGCGCCTGCTTCGCGGCCTGTCCTGGCGACCGTCGCTGAGCCATCCCGCCCCCTGGGCTCGACCATTCGATCAAGACCCAAAGTAGCCGACCGCATGCGCCCTGTGGCCGACGAGGTCGGCGAACCGCGCGCCGGTGGCCGATAGCCGCTCAGGCGTCGGGATCGGCGACCAGGAGCGAGGCCAGCGGCGGGCGGTCGGCGACCAGGACCGGGATGTGGGTGGGCAGCCATTCGCCTGCCACCTGGGTGAACTGGGTCAGGTCGGCGGACGCGGTGGGGACGCCGCAGCGCTCCAGGGCGGTGCCGAGGATCTGCCGGGACATGACGCCCAACTGGAGCAGAGAACGGTTGCGGTGCTTGCGGACGCCGAGGTTGACCTGCGCCAGGCCCGCCAGGCCGTAGCGGGTGTGGGCGTCGAGCAGCAGGCCGATCTCGACGCCGTACCCGGCGGCGAAGGGGACCGAGGTCAGGAAGTCGCGCGTGGCCGCGTACTCGCCACCCAGGGGTTGGATCACCGGGGAGAGCTCCGGGCGCAGCGCGGAGAGGACCGGGCGGGCCAACAACTCGGTCACCCGGCCCCCACCCGTGCCGTTCTCGGCGGACTCCAGGCGGAGGGGGCGCCGGTAGAAGCCCTTGACCAGGTGAACGTCGTCGACGCTGAGCAACGGGCCGAGCAAAGAGGGCACGAAAGCGGGATCGGGGTCCACCAGGTCGGAGTCGAGGAACACCACCAGGTCACCGGTGGTCACCGCGAGCGAGCGCCACAGCACCTCGCCCTTGCCCGGACGGGGTTCGAGCTGGGGCAACGCCTCGTCCCGGTGGACCACCCGGGCCCCGGCCGCCGAGGCGACCTCGGCGGTCCGGTCGGTGGAGCCGGAGTCGATCACCACGAGCTCGTCGACCAGCCCACCCAGCATCGGCCGCACCGACGCCACCACAGCGCCGACGGTGGCCTCCTCGTCCAGCGCGGGCAACACCACGCTGACCGTGCGGCCGCGCTTGCGCGCCACCAGGTCCGACACTGTCCACTCAGGACTTTGCCAGGTCCTCACGCCAGCGCCCGCAGGACGCGAGCGGGTGGGCGGGTGCCCGCGATGCTCGCGACCATGTCCACCACCTGCCGGGTCCGGCGGACCTGGTGCGCCCGGAAGACCCGGGCCCCGGACCACGCCGAGACCGCCGTGGCCGCCAGCGTCCCGTCGACCCGGTCGTCCAGCTCGACGTCGAGGGTCTCGCCGATGAAGTCCTTGTTGGACAGCGCCATCAGCACCGGCCACCCGGTCCCGACCAGCTCGTCGAGCCTGCGCAGGAGTTCCAGTCCGTGCCAGGTGTTCTTGCCGAAGTCGTGCGTCGGATCGATCAGCACGCCCTCGCGCGGGACCCCGAGCGCGACCATCCGCTCTGCCCGGGCGACCAGCTCGATGACGACCTCGGCGACGACATCGGTGTACCGAACCCGGTGCGGGTCGGTGCGCGGCGCGGCACCGCCGGTGTGCGAGCAGACGATGCCCACCCCGAACTCCGCCGCGACCTCGGCCAGCCTCGGGTCGGCCCCGGCCCAGGTGTCGTTGATCAGGTCGCAGCCCGCCTCGCACACCGCCCGACCGACCTCGTGCCGCCAGGTGTCGACGCTGATGACCAGCCCCGGGTGGCGCTCGCGCACCTGGGCGACGAACGGCACCACCCGACGCGCCTCCTCGGCGGCGTCCACCGGTTCACCGTGCGACCCGGCCCGGACCCCGCCGATGTCGACGATGTCGGCCCCCTCGGCCACCGCCCGGTCGACCGCGTCGAGGGCCGCGCCCGCGTCGAAGGTGGCACCCCGGTCGTAGAAGGAATCCCTGGTCCGGTTGACGATCGCCATCACCAGGGCACGATCCTGCGCCACCTGGCGCCCACCGAACCGCAGAGTACTCACGGCTCCCGATGGTGCCATGCGAGCGCGCCGTCCCCCCAGCCCGCCGGCTACAGTGGGCCCAGACCTAGGAGGCCCCGACGTGTTCTACCGCGCGCTGCGTGTCGTGCTGTCTTTCCTGGCCAAGATGTACCTGCGACCAGTCGTCGAGGGCGCTGACCGGGTACCGACCAGGGGTCCGGTGATCCTGGCGATCAACCACCTGGCGGTCATCGACAGCTTCGTGGTCCCGATGATGGTCCCCCGCAAGGTCGCCTTCCTCGCCAAGGCCGAGTACTTCGCGGGCGGCTCCCCCCGCAAGCGCATGGTCGGCATCCTCTTCCGCGCCCTGGGCGCGATCCCGGTGGAACGCGACAACAGCCGCGCCGCACTGGCCTCACTGGAGGTGGCGGGCGAGATCCTGGACAAGGGCCAGGCCTTCGCCATCCACCCGGAGGGCACCAGGTCACTCAACGGCAAGCTCCACCGGGGCAGGACCGGAGTGGCCCAGTTGGCCTTGGAGCACAAGGCACTGGTGGTACCGGTCGCCCTGATCGGCACCGACAAGGTCCAACCGGCAGGCAAGAAGTTCCCCAGGCCACACCGGATCACCGTCAAGTTCGGCACCCCCCTGGACTTCACCAGGTACGACGGCATGGCCAACTCACTACCCATCCGCCGCGCGGTAACCGACGAGATCATGTACGCCATCATGGAACTCTCCGGCCAGGAATACGTGGACACCTACCACAAGCGCCCCAGCGAAGCCGCATAACGAGCTGGCACACCCCACCGGCAATCGCAGCACCGCTCACTACCCGATTCCCGGCTCCCAATTCTAAATCCCTTCAAGCTTTTCAAGCCAACAAAGCAGCACCCGGCCACCCCAAACTCCCCACTGACCAGCATCCCCCCTGCATTCCATACGCAGCCAAAACACGGCCTGTGATTGTTTGTCAAGGTACTCTTTCCCGCCTTGACAAACAATCACAGGCCGTAGTGATAATTGGCGTAGGGGATTCAGGGGCTCACGGGTGGCTACACTCCACAGGCAGCACGCACGCCCCTCGGGCAGCACATACACATGGGCTGCCCGAGGAAAAGATGGGGGCTCGATCTAGTGAACTCACTTCGTGCGGGGCCCCTAGAGCACCGCGGTGGAGAGAAAAGGGCAGGGTAAGGGCATCCCCACCCACGGCAAGTTTAGCGGCACTCTC
>NZ_BSTR01000067.1 GCF_030269645.1 Actinokineospora sp. NBRC 105648
ACTCCAACAACTCCACCAGGCCCCGGGAGATCTCCTCCCGATCAGCCAACGTCAACATCCTGCGCACGACAGGGAATCCTTCCTCACCGAACACCAAGATCACATGCTACGACCGTCTGAACCTGCCGTCCCGAACCCCGCAAAACCCAGAACCCGAGCAAATCCAGAACCCGAGCAAGACGCAAGTCACTCCACCGCAGCATAAGCAGTAGTCAAGAAGTCCCGATACACATCAGGCCCACCAGGCGACTCCCACGCCCGCTGAGACATCAACACAGAAACCATGCCGCACAACGGATCCATCGCCGACGAGGTCCCGAACCCGCCACTCCACCCGAACCGCCCCGGCACCTTGTCCACCGCGTCCTGCCGAGTCACCACCGAAACCCCGAACCCCCACCCGAAACTCTTGAAGAACCCCGGCGTCAACTCCCCGCCGACCTTCTGCCCCGCATTCAGCTGATCCATCGTCATAGTCCGCAACGACAACCGGGACAACACCCCGCCGTCCAACATCATCCGCCCAAAGGCGAAATAGTCGTCCACAGTAGACACCAGTCCGCCGCGCCCGGAGAAGAACGCCGGCGCGGAACTCCACTGCCCCGCAGGCGGATCGAACACCGAGTCCCCTGAATACGCGGTAGCGAATCGGGAAAGGTCGGCCGCGGGCACGAAGAATCCAGTGTCGACCATCCCCAGCGGCTCGAACACCCGCTCCCGCAAGAACTCCTCGAACGGCTGCGCAGCGGCCCGCGACACCAAGATCCCGAGCACGTCGTAGGCCGTGTCGTAGCGCCACGTTTCCCCGGGGTGCGCCAGCAACGGCACCGAACCCAGGCGCCGCAACCACTCGTCGGCGTCCGGTGTGGACGCGGGCGCCGGTGGTCCGGGCGTCAGCCCCAGCTCCGCCAGCGCGTCCTGGATCGGGTACGTGCCCGGCGCGGCCATGATCAGGCCGTGCCCGAACGTCGAGTTCAGCAGGTGCCGCACTGTGATCGGCCCGCGCGCGGGGACCGTGTCGTCGACCGGGCTGTCGAGTGAGCGCAAGACCTGTGGATCGGCCAGTTCCGGCAAGAGGTCGTCGACGGGATCGTCCAGCCGCAGCCTGCACTCCTCGACCAGGATCATCGCCGCGACCGCGGTGACCGGCTTGGTCATCGACGAGATCCGGAAGATCGTGTCTCGGGCCATCGGCACGCCGCCGACCTCCTGGAGGCCCGCGGTGTGCACGTGCGTCTCGCCGTTCCTGCTGACCAGCGCGACCAGTCCGGGCACCGAACCGCGCTCGACGTGCGCCGTCATCGTCGCGCGCCACCGGTCCAGCCCCGCCTGCGACAGTCCACTCATGCGGGCAACCCAGCCCGATCGCCGACCTCGAACTCCCGTTCGAGAAATTGTCGTACCCCTGCGGTTCACTACTCCCACCAAGCCAGAGGGGGGATGGAACACGTGGACCAGCGACTGCACCGGCTGCTCGCCGAGGCCGTCGGCCGCTACTTCGACTCGGTCGAGCGGCTCGCGGCGCGGCAGCAGCACGCGGTGGCGGTGGAGCTGCGCAGGCTCGTGGCGGCCTGGCGGGTGCTGCTCGGCTTGCACCTGCCGCAGCGGCGGCACTGCGCGGCGTGCGATCGGCCGCGCCTGGCGCGAGCGGGCCCGCGCTACCCGGTGGGCTGCACCGTGTGGCGAGTCGCGGGCGCGTACTTCGTGCGTTCGCTACCCGTCGACGAGCCGCGTGCGCGCCCGCCGTAAATCGGTTCTCGCGCGGCATAGCGCCGTGAGATCGTTCGCCCGGCGCGCGTGGGGGCCCGCCGTGGTCGTTGGGGACGACCACACCGTTCAGCCTCGGGTCGACCGACCGGGCTTGAACCTGGAGCTGAGACCGTGTTTGGACCGCGACCAGAGGAGGTAACCCACTAGCGAGGCGATGAGGTCAGAGGTTGATCCCGCGAGCGTTGAGCCAGGGCAGCGGGTTCATCTTGCGGCCGCTGGCGTCCCAGATCTCGAAGTGCAGGTGCGGGCCGGTGGACTGGCCGCGGTTGCCCAGGTGGGCGATCAGCTGGCCTGCCTTGACCTTCTGGCCCTCGCGGACGACGTAGTCGTTGACGTGGCCGTACACCGAGATCGTGCCGTCCTCGTGCTGCACGCGTACCCAGAGGCCGAAACCGCTGGCGGTGCCCGCCTCGATGACGGTGCCGTCGGCGACCGAGACGATCGGCGTGCCGATGCTGTTGGCGATGTCCACGCCGTAGTGGGTGACGCCCCAGCGGGCGCCGAAGCCCGAGGTGAACGTGCCCTGGGTGGGCTTGATGAACTTGGGCCGCGCCGCCTCTTCCTGCTTCGCGCGGTCCTGCGCGGCCTTGGCGTTGCGGGCCTGGGTGACGCGCTCCGAGGTGGCCATCTTCTGGGCCTCGAGCGAGCCATCGGCCTCGTTGACCACCGAGAGCAGCTCGGGCGTGGCGGTGGCCGGGGGAGCCACGTCGCCGCCCATGCCGAGTGAGGCGGAGGCCTCGCGGGTGCCGCTCAGCGGGACGATCTCGTCCGCGGATCCCGCGGTCGCTTGGAGCGTTTGGCCTGCGGCGGCGGCGGCGAACGCGCCGACCGCGACAGCGGCCACCACGACCCGGCCGCGCAGGGCACTGGAGGGCGGAGCAATGCGATGGGCACCCTTGGCACGGCGTGCGCCGCGTTCGAGTGCCTCATCCAGCGCGGTGAACTCCTGCTCTTCACCGGTGGAACGATGTCGGGACAAGACCTAGCCTTCCGCCTTCGGGGAGTCCGGCTCGAACACCCGCTCGCGGGGGACGAGCGTCGGTGTCGGACACCGGGCGGGGGACCCGGATCGGGCAGGCGTGGAGCTGGATGCCTTCCCTGTCCTATTCGTGACCGGACTGTGACAACGGACCCGGGGACAGTAACGGGCAGAAAGCGCGGCAGGCAACAGCGCTCACCCGTTTCCGATCATCCTCAGCCCCGCTCCAAGTTGATGTCCAGCGACTATCACGCAAAGTTAAGTCGAGGTCACACCCTTAGTGTGACTTGCATCTCGTTTCAATCGGCCATCCGGGTGGCAACCAACACACGTCCCACGCGTCACGGCGCGGGTCACCGGATGCTGCCCAGGTCACGACGGGCGTGACCTTCCAAGGTTCACCCACACGCACGACACCCGCCACACGAGCCACACCCCGGACGGTCAACCAGGGCTCTCAACGCCGGTCCCCGCAGCCCCCCGGGTGCCAACTACTGCACGATCTCGTCGGCTGTCGGCACTGGTCCGCAGCCACAGCGCACCGATCGCGAGGCGCCAACCACGGCGCACCCGGCCATGAAACATCCACAGCGCTGGTCACCACCGTTGATCGCTGCCCACGACCATTGGCCGCCACGCCCACCGCCACCAACTGGCCGCCGGTCTCGCCCGCCGTTGACCATCGGTGGCCGGTGATCCGCCATGACCGGCGAGCAGTCCGCCACATGGCTACTGGGGCTACTGGGGCTACTAGCTGGTGGCCCTCACCTCCACCAGCCGCCAGTGACTGGCTGCCACCACCGCCCGTCAACCACCACAGTTGACAGCCGCCCCCACCGCAACCAGCGGCCATCACCGCAACCAGCGGCCACAACTGCGGTCACCGCTGCCACCGGCCGCTGCCACCGGCTGCTGCCTTCTGTCGCCACCAGCACCTATTAGTTGCCGCCACTGGTCGTCGTCCCCATCGACCGGCGGCCATCGACTCGACGGCCTCGGCAGCCATCGCTGCCGCCAGTGGCCAACCGGCTGCCACCTCCGGCCAGCCACTTTGGTCAACGCTGGTCGGCTACCTCCAGCCAGCTCCCTCCGGGCGGCCACGTCCAGCAGGCGACCGACGCCGCCCGCCGCCCGCTATTGCCGGTCATCCATTACTTCTTCAGCCAGCACCCGCGCGCCGTTGCAGCTCGTGGTCGCGGGTCCACGGTCAAACTCGCTCGGCTCGGCGCCAGCGCTGGCGATCACCCGCCAGCCACACGTCAATCCACTCGCCATCAACCCCACAACCACCACCACGAATCGCCGCGCCACGAAGGCTGCGGCGGGTTTCGGCTGTTTTCTCCCAATCTCTACCCCTGCGAAACCCTCTGACCTGCACAAACACCACCTCCTCCACGCGACGCCGCCCCGGCGGGCCCGCAGCTGCCGCAGGGGGTTGCTAGCGTTGCCCGCGATGACTTCGCGGACCCGAACCCCGCCGACCCGTTCCGCGGCCGCTGTGGCCGCCGCGGACGGACCCGTGCCCGAGCAGCGGATCGGGTGGGCCGAGAGCCCACCGCGGCTGCGGATCGGGTTCGGGCTCGCCGTTCTCGGTGCCGCTCTGCTGATCGCCGGTCCGGTGGTCGGTCTGCTCCGGGACTCCCCGGCCCCGGGGTTCTCGTCCATGCCGCTGCTGGTCGTGCTGGCACTGCTCCCACCGCTCGTCGCCGCCGGGTTCTTCGCTGTGCGCAAGCCGGTCGTGGCCGCAGGGGTGCTGGTCGGTTCCGCCTTGATCGCGCCCGGTCGGCTCCTCGTCGACACCCAGCTGCTCGTTGACCCGCTCCTGGTTTCGCGGCCGGAACTGATGGTCCCGACCAGCCTGGCCCCGCTCGCTCCCGCCGCCGGTCTCTGGCTGCTGCTCGCCGGTCACGTCCTGGTCGGCGCCGCGGGCCTGCTCGCCGCAGGGCGGGCCGGTGCCGAGTCCGCCACTGGCTACGCCGCCGAGTTCGACGACCACTCCGACGACCGCTCGGCCCGGGCGCGCGGCACCTCGTTGCTGGTGGCGTTGATCGCCGGGACCACCGCCGCCGTCGGGTTCCTGTTGTCCCCCTTCACTTCCACCGACGCCTACCAGCTCGCGCGCAACGTCGTCGACAACCCCGGACTGCTGCGCTACGGCACCCTCGCCCTCGCCGTGGCCACCGCCGTGGCGGCGGTGTTCGGTGCCGGGTCCGCCCGGCCCTCGGTCGCTCGCGGTGTCCTGTTGGGCGCGACGCTCGCGGTCGCCGCGGTCGCCGTGCCGCAGATCGTGGCCGGGCTGGCCGTCGACCGGCTCGGGTCAGCCCCGGGGCCGTACCTCGCGGTGTTCGGTCTGACCGTGCTCACCGCCATCGTCTGGCTCTTCGGTCGGCTGGCCCCGCCCGCTGAGCAGGCCGAGGTGAGCCTGGAGTCCGGGCGGGTGCACCGGGTCGCGGGTGTGCTCGGTGTCCTCACCGGCGTCGCCGCGCTCGTCGCCGCGTTCGGGGCCCAGCTGGTGGTGACCGACGGACTGGAACAGCCCGTCACCTACTCCAACCGCCTGTTCATCCCGGCCGGTCTGCTCGTGCTCGCGCTCGCCGTCGCGCTGCTGGTGCCCAGGGCCGCGAGCTCCGTGCGCCCCGCGTTCACCGTCGCCCTGGCCGCCGTGCCGCTCGCCGGTGCGTCCACTTTGGACGCCGCGTTCACCGCGACGGGTGTCAGCGCCGCCGTGCGGATCGGTGCGGGTGTCTGGTTCGCCTGTGCCGCGCTCGTCCTGGCCATCGCCGCCGCCGTGGCCGCCGCCCTCGCCGGTGGTGCCGAGCGCGACGACGTCGACCTGACCGAACGGCGCGCCAACCTTGCCCTCTCCGGGCCGCTGGCCGCCGCCGCGCTGTTCGCCGTTGGCGCGTTCGGGCTGCCCGCGGTCAAAGCCCCCGAACTGGTGCCGCCGGGTATCTGGAGCGAGTTCCGGCTCGCCTCCTGGGGGCTGCTGATCGCCGTCCTGGTGGTCTTGGTCGCGACCGCGATCGCCCCGGTGTCCCGCCCGCCCCGGGCGGCCGCACTGCTCCTCGGTGCCGCGGGCCTGGTCGCCGTGCGCCTGCTCGAGTACCCGCTCACCGCCGGTCGCGCCGAGGGGGCCGGCCCCGGACCGGGGATGTGGCTCTCACTCGCGTGCGTGGCCGCGCTCGTCGTCAGCGCGCTCGTCGCGGTCGGGTCGCGGGCCCGTCGGTGAGGGTCGTGCTCGCTGCCGATGCCCAAGCGCTCGCGCGCGAACTGCGTGACTCCGGTGTCGAAGTGGTCTACCTCGGTGACGTCGATCCCCGACAGCTTGTGAGTACCGCTCTACAAGAGGACGTCGACGCTGTGATCACGCCCACTGACCACGATGGGGTGACCCGGCTGCTCGCCCTCGCCGACGCTCCCGACATCGCGGTGATCGGACCCGAGGATGCCCTGGCCTGGGCCGTCGGCGCCGCCGGTGAGCGAACTCACCGCCGGTCGTGACCCACCTCACCGGGTGCGACGTGTCAACCCCAATCCCACGTCGCTAGGGTTCCGTGACGTCCGACAGCAGCACGTCGACACCGTAGTCAGGAGACTGTCGAGTGGACCTGTACGAGTACCAGGCGAAGGATCTCTTCGCCGCCCACGGGGTCCCGGTCCTGCCGGGCGACGTGGCAAGCACCCCCGAGGAAGCCCGCGCCATCGCGGAGGAGCTCGGTCAGACCGTCGTCATCAAGGCCCAGGTGAAGACCGGTGGCCGCGGCAAGGCCGGTGGCGTCAAGCTGGCCGACGACCCCGCCGGTGCGCAGGAAAAGGCCGAGGCCATCCTCGGGCTGGACATCAAGGGCCACATCACCCGCAAGGTGCTCGTGACCGTCGCCTCCGACATCGCGGAGGAGTACTACTTCTCCTTCCTGCTCGACCGGGCCAACCGGACCTTCCTCGCCATGGCCTCGGCCGAGGGCGGCATGGACATCGAGCAGTTGGCCGTCGAGCGCCCCGAGGCGCTGGCCAAGATCGCCATCGACGCGATCAAGGGTGTCGACCTGGCCAAGGCGCGGGAGATCGTCGCCGAGGCGAAGATCCCGGCCGCGGTGGCCGACCAGGCCGCCGACGTCATCGTCAAGCTCTGGGAGACCTTCGTCAGCGAGGACGCCACGCTGGTCGAGGTCAACCCGCTGGTGCGCGACCCGCAGGACAAGGTCATCGCCCTCGACGGCAAGGTGACCCTGGACGAGAACGCGGGCTTCCGCCACCCCGGGCACGCCGACCTGGTCGACCAGGAGGCGGAGGACCCGCTGGAGGCCGCGGCCAAGGCCAAGGACCTCAACTACGTCAAGCTCGACGGCGAGGTCGGCATCATCGGCAACGGCGCGGGCCTGGTCATGTCCACCCTGGACGTGGTGGCCTACGCGGGCGAGAAGCACAAGGGCGTCAAGCCCGCGAACTTCCTCGACATCGGTGGCGGCGCGTCCGCCGAGGTGATGGCCAACGGCCTGCACATCATCCTCAACGACCCGTCGGTGAAGTCGGTGTTCGTCAACGTCTTCGGCGGCATCACCTCCTGCGACGCGGTCGCCAACGGCATCGTCGCGGCGCTGGAGATCCTCGGCGCCGAGGCCACCAAGCCGCTGGTCGTCCGGCTGGACGGCAACAACGTCGACGAGGGCCGCAAGATCCTGGCCGACGCCAACCACCCGCTCGTCACTGTTGTCGACACGATGGACAACGCGGCTGACAAGGCTGCTGAGCTCGCGGCTGCGGGGGTCTGATCATGGCTATCTTCCTGACCGAGAACAGCAAGGTCATCGTCCAGGGCATCACCGGCTCCGAGGGCTCCAAGCACACGGCGCGGATGCTCAAGTCCGGCACCAACATCGTCGGCGGGGTGAACCCGCGCAAGGCGGGCACCAAGGTCGAGATCGAGGGCCACTCGCTGCCGGTGTTCGCCACCGTCGCGGAGGCGATCGCCGAGACCGGCGCGGACGTGTCGGTCATCTTCGTGCCGCCGAAGTTCGCCAAGGACGCCGTGCTCGAGGCGATCGACGCGGAGATCGGCCTGGCCGTGGTGATCACCGAGGGCATCCCGGTGCACGACAGCGCCTACTTCTGGGCGCACGCGGTGGCCACCGGCAACAAGACCCGGATCATCGGCCCGAACTGCCCCGGCCTGATCAGCCCCGGGAAGTCCAACGCGGGCATCATCCCGGCCGACATCACCGGCCCGGGCAAGATCGGCCTGGTGTCCAAGTCGGGCACGCTGACCTACCAGATGATGTACGAGCTGCGCGACATCGGCTTCTCGTCCGCGGTGGGCATCGGCGGCGACCCGATCATCGGCACCACGCACATCGACGCGCTGGCCGCGTTCGAGGCGGACCCGGAGACCGAGCTGATCGTGATGATCGGTGAGATCGGTGGCGACGCCGAGGAGCGGGCCGCGGCCTACATCCAGGCCAACGTCACCAAGCCGGTCGTCGGCTACGTCGCGGGTTTCACCGCCCCCGAGGGCAAGACCATGGGCCACGCGGGCGCCATCGTCTCGGGCTCGGCGGGCACCGCGCAGGCGAAGAAGGAGGCCCTCGAGGCCGCCGGGGTCAAGGTCGGCAAGACGCCGTCGGAGACCGCCGCGCTGGCGCGGGAGCTGTTCCAGGCGCACTGAGGGTGTTGAGCGGGGCGTGGGGCCGGGCGCTGGTGTAGCGTCCGGCCCCACGCTTGTTCACCCGAACGGGAACCGGTCACGACCGGTGCGCGTCGAATGGTCGGGATGGGCTAGCGTTTTCGTTGGCTCTGATATTTCTTCGTCGCTGAGGAGAGCACGCGATGACCTACCCAGGCGGTGCACCGGGCGGATATCCGGGGCCAGGACCGCAGCAGCCACCGCAGGGCTTCGGGCCACCGCCCCCGGTGGCCCCCCGCTTCACCCTCGCGCAGACGCTGCACCTGGTGGTCGCGGTCCTCGGCACGCTCAACCTGTTCCTCGGCTTCGCGCCGCTGTCGGGGACCTCGAGCTTCTACGAGGGCTTCGTCGGCTGGATCCCCGGGCTGCTGTTCGTCGGCGGGCTGCTCGCGTTGCAGGCGGTGCTGCCCGGTGACAAGAAGGCGGGCATCCTCTCGGTCGCGGTCACCCTGGGCGTCACGCTCTCCTTCCTGTTCAGCGTCTTCGCCGCCGACGGCGAGACGAAGGCGGGCGGGATCATGGTGCTGATCTTCGGCCTGCTGCAGTCGATCGGCGCCGTGGTGGCGTTCCTCTACGAGTCGGGTGTGCTCAAGCCGCCGCAGCCGCGCGTGCACCAGCACCCCGGCCACTTCGGCCAGCCGGGCGGCTACAACCCGCCGTCGGGGCAGTTCCAGCAGCCCGGCTACGGCCAGCCGCCGGTCCCGCCCACCGGCCAGCAGACCACCTACGCCCCGCAGCCGGGCCAGTTCGGCCAGCCGCCGCTGCCGCCGCCAGGCACCCCGCCGGGCGGGTACCCGCAGCAGCAGGGCTGAGACCTCCACGACCTCCACGACCTCCACAACGGCGGGGTGGCACCGGATCCGGTGCCACCCCGCCGTTGTGCTGTGTGCCGCGGTTCACCGGAAGGTATGACGGCGGCGTGCCTGACCGCCGGGGGCGGGCCCGGGTGCCAGAGTGGGGCCATGGCGCACACCGACTTGCTGGCGGCGGACGAGGACCGGGTCGTCGCACCGGCCACGCGGGCGAAGGTGTTGGCCGTAGTCGCGATAGGACCGGTGCTCACCGGTTACGCCGCGGTGGCCGCGGTGCTCGCGCTGGTCACCGCGATCGCCGCCCGCGCGCACTTCTCCACCGGTGGTGTGCTCACCGCCGCGGTGCCGGGGTGGCTCGCGGCCTACCAGGTTCCGGTGCGCATCGATGGGCACGAGCTCGGTGCTTTGCCGTTGCTGCCAACGGTGTTGGTGATGGTCTTGGTGTGGCGCGCGGCCGCGGGTGCGGCTGAGCGCTTGGAGATAAGCACCCTCCGTGAAGCTGGCCGCGTCGTGCTGACGGTCGCCGGTGCGCACGCGGTAGTGGGGTTGGCCTTGGCGCTGCTGGTTTCCGGCGGCCCGGTGACCGTGGACCCCTTGGCGGGCTTGTACTACCCGGCGTTGCTGGCCGCTCTTGCCGCTATCGCCGGGGTCTTGCCCGCCTCGGGGGTGTGGGCGTTGGTCTCGGCCCGAGTGGATCCGCTGGCGCTGCGCGGAATCCGGGCCGGTGCGTTGGCGGTTGTCGCCCTCTTGGCGGTTGGTGGCGCGGTGCTCGTACTCGCGCTGGTCTTGTCGTTCGGGACAGTGAAGCAGCTATTCCTCGGAGACGGTGCCGGTAGCGCTATCGGCATGCTCTTGCTGTCGTTGGGTTACCTGCCCAACGCGGTCGTTGCGGCTACCGGGTTCGCGGCGGGGCCGGGGTTTTCCCTGGGTTCGGTAACGGTGTCCCCGTTGGACTTCGCGGGCGGCCCGGTTCCCGCGCTACCGCTGCTGGGCGCGCTACCGGAACGCGGCCAGCTGTGGTGGTGGCTGTTGCTCCTGCTGCCCGCCGCGGTCGGTGTGCTGGTGGGTTGGGTGCTGCGGGACGCCGACGAGTCCCCAAGAGGACGGTTGCGCGCCGTCTCGGTGGCGGCCGTCGTGGTGGCCTTGGCGTTCGCGGTGCTGGGCGGGAGCGCGGGCGGGGCGTTGGGCGGCGGTCCGTTCCACCCGCTGGACCTCAGGGCGGCGTGGGTGTCGTTGGCCGTGGTGGTGTGGGTAGCGCTACCGGGCGCGATAGTGGCGTGGACACAGGGGCCGCAACCGGTGCTCGAGATTGTGGAGCCGGAAGTGGTTGTCGAACCGGAAGAAGACGACGAGTCCGAAGAGGCGGAAGAGGCGGAAGAGGCCGAGGAACCAGCAGGAGTCGAGGACGCGGAAGCGACCGAGGCTGAGCCGGAAGCCGACGGCGAGCCTGCCGATGACGAGGCGTCCGACCCCGAGCCGGAGTCGGGGCCCGGGGCGCCGAGCAAGATCGACTGACGACCGCATACGCTGGGCGCATCCCGTTCCGGCTCCCGCAGGAGACCACGCTGAGCGCCCAGTACCCGCCCGCCGCGCCTGCCAGGATCGTCGTCCTGGTCTCGGGGTCGGGCACCCTGCTGCAAGCCCTGCTCGACGAGGCGGTGGACCCGGTGTTCCCGGCCCGCGTCGTCGCCGTGGGGGCCGACCGCACGGGGATCGAGGGCCTGGCCCGCGCCGAGCGCGCCGGACTGCCCGGGTTCGCCGTCCGCGTCCGCGCCCACCCCGACCGGGCCGCGTGGGACGCCGCGCTCACCGAGGCGGTCGCGGCCCACCGGCCCGACCTCGTGGTCTCCGCGGGCTTCATGAAGATCCTCGGCCCGGCCTTCCTGGCCCGCTTCGGCGGCCGGGTGATCAACACCCACCCCGCGCTGCTGCCCGCGTTCCCCGGCGCGCACGCGGTGTCCGACGCGCTCGCCCACGGCGTCCAGGTCACCGGGAGCACGGTGCACCTGGTCGACGGCGGCGTGGACACCGGCCCGATCATCGCCCAGCAGGCCGTCGCGGTGGCCGCCGGTGACGACGAGGCGGGCCTGCACGAACGGATCAAGGCGGTGGAGCGGCGGCTCCTGGTCGACGTGGTCGCCAGGATGGCCCGCCACGGCTACACCGTCGACGGACGAAAGGTGAGCATCCCGTGACCGAATCTGCCGAGCGCAGGCCCATCCGCCGCGCGCTGATCGGCGTGTCGGACAAGACCGGACTGCTGGAGCTGGCCACCGGCCTGCACGCGGCCGGGGTGGAGATCGTCTCCACCGGTGGCACCGCGAAGACCATCGCCGACGCGGGCGTGCCGGTCACGCCGGTGGAGGAGGTCACCGGATTCCCCGAGTCGCTCGGCGGCCGGGTCAAGACCCTGCACCCGCGGGTGCACGCGGGCCTGCTGGCCGACATGCGCGACCCGGCGCACGTGGCCCAGCTCGACCAGTTGGAGATCGCGCCGTTCGACCTGCTCGTGGTCAACCTCTACCCGTTCGTGAAGACGGTCGCCTCCGGCGCGTCACCGGAGGAGTGCGTCGAGCAGATCGACATCGGCGGTCCCGCGATGGTGCGCGCGGCGGCCAAGAACCACGCGAGCGTCGCCGTCGTCGTCGACCCGGCCCGCTACGGCTGGCTGCTCGCCGAGGTCGCCGCGGGCGGGTTCACCCTGGCCGACCGGCAGTCCCTCGCCGCCGCGGCCTACCGGCACACCGCCTCCTACGACGTGGCGGTCGCGTCCTGGATCGGCAACGTCCTGGCCCCCGACGACGAGGGCTCCGGCTTCCCCGGTTGGGTCGGCGCCACCTGGCAGCGGCGGAACGTGCTGCGCTACGGCGAGAACCCGCACCAGCGCGCGGCGCTCTACGTGCAGGGCGACGGGTCCACCGGGCTGGCGACCGCGACGCAGCTGCACGGCAAGGAGATGTCGTACAACAACTTCGTCGACGCCGACGCCGCCTGGCGCGCGGCGCACGACCACGCCGGGGTCTGCGTGGCGATCATCAAGCACGCCAACCCGTGCGGCATCGCGGTGTCCGATGTGGACATCGCGGAGGCGCACCGCAAGGCGCACGCCTGCGACCCGCTCAGCGCCTTCGGCGGCGTGATCGCGGCCAACCGCGAGGTCAGCGTGGCGATGGCCGAGCAGGTGGCGGAGATCTTCACCGAGGTCGTCGTCGCGCCCGCCTACGCCGACGGCGCGGTGGAGGTGCTCGCCCGCAAGAAGAACGTGCGCATCCTGGTCGCCGAGCCGCCGCGCCGCGAGGGGGCCGAGCTGCGACCGGTGTCCGGCGGGCTGCTGGTGCAGACCGCCGACACCATCGGCGCCGAGGGCGACGACCCGGCCAAGTGGACGCTGGCGACCGGGCCCGCGGTGGACGACGCGACGCTGGCCGACCTCGCCTTCGCCTGGCGGTCCTGCCGCGCGGTCAAGTCCAACGCCATCCTGCTCGCCCACGACGGGGCCAGCGTCGGGGTCGGCATGGGCCAGGTCAATCGGGTCGACGCCGCCCGGTTGGCGGTCACCCGGGCGGGCGACCGGGCGCCGGGCTCGGTAGCCGCCTCCGACGCCTTCTTCCCGTTCCCGGACGGCCTGGAGATCCTCGCCCAGGCCGGGGTCCGCGCGATCGTGCAGCCGGGTGGGTCGGTGAGCGACGGCAAGGTCATCGCGGCCGCCGAGGCCGCCGGGATCTCGCTGTACCTGACCGGTACGCGGCACTTCGCGCACTAGGGCGTGGGTCGCCCGGGGGCCCGCGCACCCGGGCGGCCCCGGTCCTCAGCCGGTCAGGACGCGCCGGGTCTGGCGGGCGGTGGCGATGAGGTGGCCGTCGCGGCGCCAGACCTCGCTGGCGTCGACGCACCAGCCCGCGTCGGCGTGCTCGGTGCGGATCCGGGCCAGTGCCCAGTCGGTGGCGTCGAAGTCGTGGGCCGCCTCGGTGAAGTGCACCGCCAGTTCCACGGTCGGGATCGGCACCGGTGCGGTGCGCACCGCGTAGAGCGCGGGCGGGAGCACATCGAGCAGCACCGTCGCCGCGGCCTCCGGGCGGGTGGGCGGTGTCGTCATCCGCACCCACGCCACCAACTCCGGGACGTCACCACCCATCAGCGGCAACGGCCCCACGGGCCGGAACTCCAGGTGCTGGGCGAACGGCACCAGATCAACCGGAAGCGTGAACGGGTCGAGCTCGTCCGGGGTGGGGACAGCGGGCCGGGTGGCGGCCGGGGTGCTCGGACCGGTCGCGGCGGTGCCGAAGGTCGCGGTGCTCAGGACGGTGGTCCTACCCTCGGCGTGCAGCCTGCCGAGGACGGTCGAGCTCGTGCGGCCCGTCTTCGCCAGTTCCGTGGCGACCTGGACCTCCTCGGTCCGCACCGCGTTGAGGAACGAGGCGTGCAGGGCGCGCGCGGGCAGTCCGGGTACCTGGCGGCCCGCGTGGTCCAGGACGATGCCTGCCAGGAGACCACCGTGCGCCCCCGTCCAAGACCGCCAGCTGGCGTCGATCCGCTCGACTCCGGCCAGTGCCGTCATGCCCGCCCCCTCATCAGTAGTTCAAAGCAACTGAGCTGACAGTAGCGGGTGAAGTACGGGTTGGTCGGACACTATGACGTGCGCCCCACCTCCGGTTGACACCGTGTTCCGGCGAGGTAGTCTGTCCACATCGAACACACGTTCGACGGGGTGGTTGGACACCCCGGACCGCCGGCTCCCCACGGCTGTTCCGCGTAACGAGCGGTACGCGTGACAACCGAGGGAGGTGTGCGGTGGTGTGGTCGCTGGCTGCTCTCGGCGCGGGGAAGTACTCGGGAGCAGTCGGCGACCACCCCGTCCTCTGTCAGGGCGACGCGTGACGTCCCCGGCGGCGCGGGAGCCGGGCCTGTCGGGCAAGGGCCCGCGCAAATCCCATGCGGAGCTCGAGGCTGCGCTCGCGCAGAAGACCGGTCCCCGAGTTCTCCCTGTCCGCGAGGGCTTGGCCGAGCTGTTCCCGTGGGGAGGTCTTCGCCGCGGCGGCACGGTGGCGGTTCGCGGTTCCGCCGCCCTCCTCTTGTCGCTGCTCGCCGAGGCCAGCGCGCACGGTTCCTGGGTGGCTGTCGTGGGGCTCCCCGACCTCGGGATCGTGGCGGCGGCCGAGCTCGGCATCGCCGTCGACCGGCTCGCGCTGGTGCCGCGGCCGGGCGTCGACCTCCCGGCGGTCGTCGCGGCGCTGCTCGACGGGTTCGACCTGGTCGCGATGTCCGTCGACCGGGTCGGCGACGCGCACGCCCGCAGGCTCTCCGCCCGCGCCCGCAACCGCGGCGCGGTCCTGCTCCCGTTCGGTGGGAGCTGGCCGGGCGCCGACATCGAGCTCACCTGCGCGCGAGGTCGGTGGTCGGGTCTCGGCGTCGGTCACGGGCACCTGTCGGCGCGCCAGGTCGACGTCCTCGCCCGTGGTCGCGGTGCCGCGGCCCGGCCGTCGCGGGCGCCGTTCACTCTCCAGGGTGGTAGTCCCCACGCAGCCTTGACGGCCCTTCCGTTCGAACATAAGTTCGAACAAGCAAGCCCTTCCCGATCCCACCTGTCCTGATCTGTCCTGATCTGACCCGGAGCAAGCCGTGACCCGTCTGCTCGTCCTCTGGTGCCCCGACTGGCCGGTCGTCGCCGCGACCGCCGCCGCCGGGCTCGCCGTGGGCACCCCGGCGGTCGTGGTCTCGGCGAACCGGGTGGTGGCGGTCAACGCGCCCGCGCGCACCGAGGGCGTCCAGCAGGCCATGCGCCGCCGGGAGGCCCAGGGGCGCTGCCCGGACATCGCCGTCCTGCCCGACGACCCCGACCGCGACGCCCGGCTGTTCGAGCCGGTCGCCGCCGCGGTCGAGGAGCTGGCCGTGGGGGTCGAGGTGGTCGGCCCCGGGGTGGTCGCGGTCCCCGCGCGCGGCCCGGCGGGCTACTTCGGCACCGAGGCGGCCGCCGCCGAGCGGCTGATCGACCAGGTGGCCGCCCGGGCGGGTGCCGAGTCGCTGGTGGGCATCGCCGACGGGCTGTTCGCCGCCACCCTCGCCGCCCGCCGCGGCCTCGTCGTCGAGGCGGGGCGCAGCGCGGAGTTCCTGGCGCCGCTGGGCGTGCACGAGCTCGCGGGCGGCACCGGGGCGGCCGACCGGGCCGAACTGGTCGACCTGTTGCGCAGGCTCGGCATCCGCACCCTCGGTGCCTTCGCCGCGCTCGACCCGGTCGACGTCACCTCCCGCTTCGGTGCCGACGCGGGGCACGCCCACCGTCTCGCCCGCGGTCTCGAGCAGCGCCCGCCCTCGCGCAGGCGCCCGCCGGTCGACCTGTCCGTCACCCACACCCCCGACCCGCCGATCGACCGGGTCGACGCCGCCGCGTTCGCCGCCCGCGGCCTGGGCGAGCGGTTCCACGCCGGGCTCGCCGTGCACGGCCTGGCCTGCACCCGCCTGGCCATCCACGCCTCGACGGGCAACGGTGAGGAGCTGAGCCGGGTGTGGCGCTGCGCGGAACCGCTGACCCCCACCGGGATCGCCGACCGCGTCCGCTGGCAGCTCGACGGTTGGCTGCGCGGCTCCCGCCGCCCGTCGGCGGGCATCACCGTCCTGCGGCTCGAGCCGCAGGAGATGGTCGACGGGCACGCCCTGCAGCTGGGCCTGTGGCAGGGCGGCCACGACGAGCAGGCCGAACGCGCCGCCCGGGCGATGGTGCACGTCCAGGGCCTGCTCGGCCCCGAGGGCGTCCTCACCCCGGTCCTCGCGGGCGGGCGCGGCCCCGCTGACCAGGTCACCCTCGTGCCCTGGGGCGACGAACGCACCCCGGCCGCGCCGCCCGCCCGGCCCTGGCCGGGGCGATTACCCACGCCGTCCCCGGCGACGGTGCCACAGCGGCCGGTGGTGGTCTCGGTGGTCGACCGCGACGGGGCCGAGGTCGGTGTCACCGGCCGGTTCGTCCTCAGCGGCCAGCCCGACGAGGTCACCATCGCGGGCGCCGTCCGACGGGTGGTGGCCTGGGCCGGGCCGTGGCCCGCGGACGAGCGGTGGTGGGAGCTGGGGGCGGGGCGGCGGCGGGCCCGGTTGCAGGTGCTGCTGGCGGAGAAGTCCGAACAGGACAGTCAAGAGGCGTTGCTCCTCGTTCGGGAGAACGAGAAGTGGTCCGTGGAAGGGGTGTACGACTGATGATCCATGATGAAGAGTTCGCCGACTGGGTGGATCTGATCGACCTGGCCGAGTTGATCCCTGAGCAACGGCGGTCTCCGGAGAACCGCTTACCTGGGTGATGCGTCTTGGGTTGCTCCTCATGGGGTTGCTCGTTCGGGGGGCCCGGCTAAGGAGCGGGCTCGATCCAGCGAACTTGCTTTGTGCGGGGCCCCTAGGCGACCGCGCGCGGGAAAGAGCGGTGGGGTGGAGGGATCCCCACGCTCACGGCAAGTTCAGCGGTCGCCTCCCCCCACACAAAGCAAGTCCACTGGATCGAGCGTGTCCGTAGCGGGGGTCGCGTGCCGTGGGGCTTGGGTTTTAGAGCCAAAGGCGAGGGCTTGGGAAGCGCGGGCTTGGGCTGGGCGAGGGGTGAGGCGAGGGGCTTTGGCTGGGACTGGGCTTAGCGAGGCCGGGACTGGGCTTGGCGGGGCCGGGCCTGGACTGGGTTGGGCTTGGCGGGGTTGGGCGTTGTGGGTTGGTTGGCCCGGAATGGTTGAGTTGGTGGGGAGTCCCTGGGTGGGCTCCTGGTGCGCTGAAGTGGGAAGTCATGGGTTGGCACAATCCTCCGGTCAGTTGGTCGGAGCTGGAACGGATCCTCTCCGGGCGGGCGCCGGAGATCGGTGATGGTGGCGACAGTCCGGCGTGGACCCGGCATCGTGAGCGGTACCTGGCGCCTGCTGGGCTTGATGGGTCTCGGGTCACCGATCAGGCCGATGGGGACGCTCGGGTGCCGTATGCCGAGTTGCACTGCCATTCCAACTTCAGCTTCCTCGACGGTGCGAGTCATCCTGAGGAGTTGGTCGAAGCGGCGGCGTTGTTGGGGCTCGACGCGGTCGCCATCACTGATCACGACGGGATGTACGGGGTGGTGCGGTTCGCCGAGGCCGCACGGGAAGTGGGGATGCGGACCGTCTTCGGGGCGGAGTTGAGCCTCGGGCTCACCGCGCCGCAGAACGGGGTGGCTGATCCGGAGGGGGAGCACCTTCTCCTCCTCGCGGACCAGCAGGAGGGGTACCACCGGTTGTGCCGTGTTCTCACTACCGGGCATCTCGACGGTGAGGAGAAGGGGAAGCCCGCGTACAACCTGGCCCATGTCGTCGAGGAGACTCGGGACCACTGTGTGGTGCTCACCGGTTGCCGCAAGGGTTCTGTCCGGCAGGCGTTGGCGCTCGGTGGTCCTGCCGCTGCCTTCGAGCAGTTGCGTTTGTTGACCGTCGCCTACGGTCGGGACCGCGTCTTCGTCGAGTTGGTCGATCACGGCTACCCCGACGACTCCACCCGCAACGACCTGCTCGCTGGGATGGCCGCCGATCTCGGGTTGCCCACGGTCGCCACCAATGCCGTCCACTACGCCCATCCCGCGCGGGGGCACCTCGCGGCGGCGATGGCCGCCGTGCGTGCGCGGCGCAGTCTCGACGAGCTCGCGGGTTGGCTGCCACCCGCGCCCACCGCCCACTTGCGCACGGGTGCGGAGATGGCCGCGCGGTTCGCCCGCTACCCCGGGGCCGTGCAGCGTGCCGCGGTGCTCGGCGTGCGGTTGGCCTTCGACCTGAAGATCATCGCTCCCAAGCTGCCGCCCTTCGACGTCCCTGAAGGACACACCGAGGTCACCTACCTGCGTGAGCTCGCGTACCGCGGCGCGGCGGTCAAGTACGGCTCGTTCGCTGAGGCCCCCCGGGCGCACGCGCAGATCGCGCACGAGTTGGACGTCATCGAGGAGCTCGGTTTCCCGGGCTACTTCCTCGTCGTCTGGGACATCGTGCGGTTCTGCCGCGCGCAGGACATCCTCTGCCAGGGGCGGGGTTCGGCCGCGAACTCGGCGGTGTGCTTCGCGCTGGGGATCACCAACGTGGACGCGGTCCGCTGGGAGCTGCTGTTCGAGCGCTTCCTCGCCCCGGCCCGCGACGGGCCGCCCGACATCGATCTCGACATCGAGTCCGACCGCAGGGAGGAGGCCATCCAGTACGTCTACGCCAAGCACGACCGGCGGCACGCCGCGCAGGTGGCGAACGTGGTCACCTACCGGGCCAAGTCGACCGTGCGGGACATGGCCAAGGCGCTGGGCTACTCACCGGGCCAGCAGGACGCCTGGAGCAAGCAGATCGACCGGTGGGGGCCGCTGACCAGCACCGTCGGCGACAACCACCTCGACGTGCCCGCCGCCGTCCTGGAGCTGGCCGGGCAGCTGGAGAACTTCCCGCGCCACCTGGGTATCCACTCCGGCGGCATGGTCATCTGCGACCGGCCGGTCAGCGAGGTCTGCCCGGTCGAGCCCGCCCGGATGGCCGACCGGACCGTGCTGCAGTGGGACAAGGACGACTGCGCGGCGGTCAACCTGGTGAAGTTCGACCTGCTGGGCCTGGGGATGCTCTCCGCCCTGCACTACATGGTCGACCTGGTCGCCGAGCACCACGGCCGCCGGGTCGACCTGGGCGCGCTCGACCTGGCCGACCGCCACGTCTACGACATGCTCTGCCGGGCCGACTCGGTCGGGGTGTTCCAAGTGGAGAGCCGGGCGCAGATGGCCACACTGCCGCGGCTGAAACCCCGGAAGTTCTACGACCTGGTCGTCGAGGTCGCGCTCATCCGCCCCGGCCCCATCCAGGGTGGTTCCGTGCACCCCTACATCCGGCGCAAGAACGGGAAGGAGAAGGTCACCTACGACCACCCGCGGTTGGAGAACGCCCTGCGGAAAACCCTCGGGGTGCCGCTGTTCCAGGAGCAGCTGATGCAGATGGCCGTCGACGTCGCCGACTTCACCCCGGCCGAGGCCGACGAGCTGCGCCGGGCGATGGGCGCCAAGCGGTCCACCCGCCGCATGGAGCGGTTGCGCGAGCGCTTCTACGAGGGCGCCGCCACCCACGGCGTCGACGAGGCGCTGGCGGGCCGCATCTACGAGAAGCTGATGGCGTTCGCCAACTTCGGCTTCCCGGAGAGCCACGCGCTCAGCTTCGCCCACCTCGTCTTCGCCAGCGCGTGGTTCAAGCTCTACTACCCGGCCGCCTTCTGCGCCGCGCTCCTGCGCGCGCAGCCGATGGGCTTCTACTCGCCGCAGTCGCTGGTCGCCGACGCGCGCAGGCACGGTGTCACGGTGCTCGGGCCGGACATCAACGCCAGCCTCGACCGCCCCGGTCTGGAGCCGGTCGACGGCCCGGAGCCCGCGCCCGGGCCGCCGGTCGTCCCGCGCCAGCCCGCGATCCGGCTCGGTCTGGGCACGGTCCGCCTGATCGGCGACGACCTGGCCGCCCGGATCGTGACCGCGCGGGGCGCGGTTCCCTTCGTCGACATGGTCGACGTCGCTCGCCGTGTTTCCCTGACCCGCCAACAGATCGAGGCGTTGTCGACCGCCGGGGCCTTCTCCTCCCTCGGCCTGGAGCGCCGCGCGGCGCTGTGGGCGGCCGGGGCGGTCGCGGGCGAGGGCAAGGGGCGGCTGCCGGGTACGGCGGTCGGGGTCCGCGCCCCGGCGCTGCCCGGGATGGACGAGGTCGAGCTCGCCGTCGCCGACGTGTGGGCCACGGGGTTGTCCCCGGACAGCTTCCCCACCCAGTTCATCCGCGACCGGTTGACCCGCCTCGGCGCCATCCCGGCCGCCGCACTGTCCACAACAGACCGCGGAACCCGGGTCCTGCTCGGCGGCGCGGTGACCCACCGCCAGCGCCCGCAGACCGCGGGCGGGGTCACCTTCCTCAACATCGAGGACGAGACCGGCATGGTCAACGTGGTCTGCTCACCCGGTCTCTGGGCCCGCTACCGCCGCGTCGCCCGCACCAGCTCGGCCCTGCTCATCCGCGGTGTCGTGGAGAACACCGAGGGCGTGGTCAGCCTGTACGCCGACCACCTGCGGACCCTGCACCTGCGGATCCCGGCCAAGTCCCGTGACTTCCGCTGAGCAGCCCGGGCAGCTGGTCGACGCCGGGCAGTGCCCGCATCTCGGCGGCCACCCGCCCCGCCGCGGTCCGGTACGACGGCGTCCCCAGCACCGCGTCGATCGCGGCGCGCAGGGTCGCCGGGTCCGCGTCAGGTGCCACGACCAGGCCCGCGCCCGCGTCGGCGACCAGCTGGGCGTTCACCGGGTTGTCGGCGAACAGCGGCACGACCACCAGCGGCACACCAGCCGCGAGCGCGCCGAACACCGTCCCCGACCCGCCGTGGCACACCACGACCGCCGCCGGGGCCAACGCCTCGGCCTGCGGCACCCAGGCCGCCACCCGCACCCGGGGTGGCAGCGGCCCGAGGTCGGGCCCGCCGTGGCCGGTGGTGATCAGCGCGGGCAACCCCGCCACGGCGGCCACCGCCGTGCCGAACACCCGCCGCCCGATCGGCAGACCACCCGCGACACTGCCGAACGTCACGTACACCTCACCCGCCCCACCCCCGCGCCCACCAGGCGGTGGCTGCCCGTCCTCGCTGTCGGTGGTGGCGGACCGCGACGGCTGCGCGTGCTCGCCCTCGTGGAAGCGGATGGTGATCGGGAACGGCGACGGGTCCAGCGACGGCGGGAACCGGGTGAGGTAGGGCGCCTGCCGGACGCGCTCGACGATCCCGGCGGAGTAGGGCTCCAGCGCGGGTTCGGCGATCCGCAGCGACGTCTCCTCCACCGCGGCGGCCGAGATCGCGACCTGGGCGTGCCGGACGCCCAGCCGTTCGGCGGCGATCGCGGACGGGTACTCGCAGGTTTCGCGCAGCACCAGGTCCGGGCGCCACTCCCGGCACAGGTCCTCGAGCACGGGCAACATCAGCGCGGTGCACAGCCGTCCCCAGTACTCCCGACCCACCAGGACGGCGGCTTCCGCCGGGGACGCGTTGTCCAACCTGGCCCGGAACTCCGCACTGGGCGGCGACTCCGGCCCGGCCCGCAGCGCGTGCCCACCCACCCGACCGGCCAGCCGCGGCGGCCCGAAGAACAGCACCTCGTGGCCACACCGCGCGAACGCGTCGGCCACCGGCACCAGCGGCCCCACATGTCCGGCCCCCTCGGTGGAGGCGACGAGCACTCGCATGATCACCACCATAGCCACGCCCCAGCCGCACTCGCCCCAGCAGCGGTTCCACCCGGGCGTCATCGACCGGAACTGTGTTCGCGCAGGCGGAGTCGGCAGACGATGCTCCCCGGCCGCCGCGCCAGCCCACCAAGACGGCCATCGACCGACGCCGTATCCCCGTCGTGTGCGCTTATCCGCTCACGCCAAGGCCACCGTCCGGGTACCGTCGACCCCGTGCGGCGACGCGGAGGTGAGCTGACGAATGCCCGCACGGGCACTCGTCCCTCCGGGGCAACCCCGGGGAGCAAGACCGCATCGACCCGTGGCGCCCCACGCGCCCCGGTGCGCTCCGCGTACGAGTTCGTGCGCGTGGCATGACGGAGAAGTCGTCACCCCGCGTCGCCGCGCCTGTTCGTGCGGATTCGTTGTCGCACAACGATCCTGGACACGCGCACGTCATCGCCGACGCGGTGCTCGGTGGTCTGTGGACGCGTTCGGAGCTCGCCGACCGGCTGCTGCCGCACACCGGTCCCGGTCAGGCCGACGAACTGGCCACCCTCCTGCTCGCCCACAGCCCCCGTCACCCGACCGGTACCGCCGCCGACCTGGCTCGGCTGATCCGCCTGCTGCCGCCACTGCCCGAACCACCACTGCTCGAACGGCCACTGCTCGAACCGCCTGCCGCGCCCGTCGACCGGCCGCCCCGCTGGCCCGTGCCCGAGTGGCACACCCCCGGCGAGGTCGCGGCCGCGCTCGGGCTCAGACCGTCCGAGTTGGACTGGTTCGCCGACGCGCGCGGCTGGAACCGCCGCGCCGCCGACCCGTTGCGCAACTACCGGTACCGCTGGGTCACCCCGACCCGCCTGATCGAGGCGCCCAAGCCGCGGTTGGCCGAGGTGCAGCGGCGGTTGTTGCGGCACGTGCTCAGCGCCATCCCCTTGCACGAGGCCGCGCACGGGTTCCGCCCCGGCCGGTCCGTGCACACGTTCGCGCGCCCACACGCCGGTAGGCCAACCGTCGTCCGGGTCGATCTCGCGCGGTTCTTCAGCACGATCACTGCCGCGCGCGTGCGTGCGCTCTTCGCCACGGCTGGGTACCGGCATGAGGTCGCGGCTGTGCTGGCCGCCCTGTGCACCACCGCCGCTCCCGCGGAAGTCGCCAACTCCGCGCGAGACTGGACGCTGCGCCGCGCCCTCGCCGCGCCGCACCTCCCGCAGGGGGCGCCGACCTCACCCGCCATCGCCAACGCGATCGCGTTCCGGCTCGACACCCGGCTCGCCGGGTTGGCCGCCCGGCTCGGCGCGCGCTACACCCGCTACGCCGACGACCTGGCCTTCTCCCTCGACACCGGCGTACACCGGCTGCTGCCCGCCGTCACCGCGATCGCCGCCGACGAGGGGTTCCGCGTGCACCCCGCCAAGACCCGGGTCGCCGCCGCCCACCAGCGCCAACGACTCGCCGGGCTGGTCGTCAACCACTCCCCGGCCGCACCGCGCGACGACTTCGACGCCCTGCGCGCCCTGCTGCACAACTGCGCCCGCACCGGCCCGGCGGCGCAGAACCGCGACGGCCACAGCGATTTCCGCGCCCACTTGCTCGGCCGCATCGCCTGGACGGGCGCGGCGAGCCCGGCGCGGGCCGCGAAACTCAAGACTTTGTTCGACCGGATCGCTTGGCAGTAAAGCAAAAACGCCTACCATCGACCTATGGTGGGTAGTGAGAAGGACGGCCTCGCGCTCATCGTCGTCGGTGTCGACGGCACCCCGCCCGCCCGCAACGCGCTCGCCTGGGCCGTCGGCCTCGCCCGGCGCGAGCAGGCGAAGCTGCTGCTCGTCTACATCGAACCGCTGGCCAACCCCGCCTACTGGACCGGGATCGGCGTCCAGGGCGCCACCGAGGCCGCCGCCGCGCTGGTCGACGAGCTGCGCCTGGACGCCATCCGCTACCTCGACCCGATCGGCGTGGCCTGGGAGGTCGTGCACGGCCGGGGCGACCCGGCGCGCGGGCTGGAGTCGGTCGCCGAGCAGGCCGCCGACGACTGCGTGGTGGTCGGCCGCTCCCGGCACGGCGGCAGGCTCGGCTCGGTGCCCAAGACGCTCGTCGCCGATGCCCGGCGCCCCGTTGTCGTGGTGCCGTGACAGGCTGGCCGGGTGGACGCGATCGGCGAGGACTTCAGCGAGACGGACCTGCACGAGCAGCACTGGGAGCAGCGGCACTTCACCGACTGCGACTTCACCGGCGCCGACCTGCGCGGCCTGGTGACGGTCGGCTGCACGTTCACCGGCTGCATGTTCACCCGCGCGGACCTGGGTGAGTCCTCGCACACCACGACGGCCTTCCGCACCTGCGTGTTCGACCGGGTCACGCTCACCGACAGCTCGTTCGTCGGCTGTTCCCTGATCGGGTCGACCTTCACCGACGTCCGGTTCCGGCCGATCACGATCCGCGACACCGACCTGACCCTGGTCAGCCTCTCCCGGGCGGCGCTGGCCAAGACCACGCTGCGTGGGCTGCGCCTGCGCGAGGCCAACCTGATCGAGGCGGACCTGACCGAGGTCGACCTGCGCGACGCCGACCTCAGCGGCGCCCGGCTGCGCGGCGCCAAGCTGACCGGCGCCGACCTGCGCGGCGCGCGGATCGACGCCGACGGCCTGGTGCAGGCCAGCCTGCGCGGTGCCCGGGTGGACCTGGGCACCGCGGTGACCTTCGCCGCCGCGCACGGCCTGGTCATCGACTGACCAGCGGGACTACGGGCGGGTCGGGGCGTCCCGGTCGGTGACCTCGACGAGGTGGCCGTTGTCCAGCAGCTCGGTGATCGACCGGGCCAGCAGGTAGGCGACACCGCCACCGGGCTGCTCGAACCAGGGGATCGCCACACCGGTCAGCGCCTCGGTCGGCTTGACGATCCGGTACGCGCGGTAAGGACGGTTCACCCAATCCGGCACGAGTGACCGTCGCTCGAACGGGGTGCCCGCGGCGTAGGTCAGGTTGCCGTCGGGCTCGCCGTAGCGGTCGACCTCGGTGCCCGCGGGCAGCTCGGCCAGCTGCTTGCCGCGGAACAGCGTCAGCGGCGGCTCACCCGCGCAGGGCTGGATCGGCCAGTCCTGCGGCCTGCGCGAGGTCGGCTCGGTCCGGTGCTGCTCAGCCTGTCCGAGCTGTCCACCCTGCCCGAGCTGCCCGAGCCCCACCTGTCCCGCCTGTCCGAGCTGTCCGGCCTGCCCGGTCGGCGCCACCTGCGCCTGCCGCGGCTGCGGGCGGCGCGGGGTGAAGTCGTCGTCATCGTCGTCGAACACCGGGGCGGGCGCGGCCATCGTGGCCTGCGGCTCGGGCCGAGCCGCTGGATCCCCGTCCGAGGTGCGCGAACGCGCGGTCGGGCTGGGTCGGGCCTGCCTGCGGGAGCGAGCGCCGTACTCGTCATCATCGTCGTCGCGCAGGTCGGCGGGCGTGGCCCGCACGGTGGCGGGCCCCGGGTCCCGTGGCTCGTCGGCGGTGTCGAGCAGGATCTTGCCGATCAGGAACGCCGAGGCGTCGGCGACGTCCTCGAACATCGCGGGCGCGACGAACCGCTCGTCGAACCAGCCCACCCGCCAGCCCTCACCGGTCTGCTCCATCGTCCACGCGGCGGCCGCGGGCGACCCGATCCGATACCTCGACTCGGGGACCCCCAACCGGGCGAGTCGATCGCGGAGCTGGTTGACCGCGGCCGCCGGGGGCTCCTGGGACGGCAGTGCCGCCGCGGGCGGCGTCCTGGTGTCCGCTGTGGACCGGACCGGTTCGCTCCGGTGGACCGGCCCGGGCCGGGTCTGCTCACCCTCGGCCGGTGGGTCCGCCAGCGCGCGCCGTCCGGCCGAGGGTTCCTGCGACCGCTCACGCCTGCGCGGCAGGGGCGCGCTGTGCTGCTCGGGAGCCTGCGGCGTCTCGTCTTCCTCGTCGTCGATGCTCCACGCGGCGGTCGACTGCCCGACGACATCCCGCCGCCGATCGCTCGCCTGCCCGGTCTCGGGCAGCGCCTCGGCCGTGGACTGGTCCACGGCGCCGTGCCGCTGGTCGGCCGCTGGCTCGTCCGCCACGTCGTATCGCCGCTCGACCGTGGGCGCGGTCGCCGACTCGGCCAGTGACCGAGCCGCGGCGTCGACCTGCGGAGTCCCTTCCGGTTCGGCGCCTGCGTCGTGCGACAGGTCGCCACCGGACTGGTCCCCGTCGTCGTGCCGGGGACCGCTCGCCAAGTCGCTCCCGAGCTGTTCGCCCGCGGGTTCGACGGCCGCCTGCTCGGTGGTCGACTGGGCGGTAGTTGACTGGGCGGTGGTCGACTGGGCGTCGTCCGCCGCCTCGGCGGCAGGGGCCCACGGCGAGGTGCTGGGCTCCGGGGTTCGCCGCACGTCCTCGATCGGCATGCCCGCCGGGGTCGCCCAAGCGGGCGTCGACGTCTCCGGCTTCGGCGCCCACGGCGAGTCTTGGGTCTGCTGTGGACTCTCCGGTGCCCGCCGCCTGCCGACCCGCGTCTCGTCCTCGGTGAAGGCCCACGCCTCCGGTTCCGCGGGCGTCCGCGACCACGGCGGCGGGTTCTCCGCCACGGCGGGCGCGGGTCGGAACGCGTCGAACGAGGTACCGAACGGGGCGGCGGACGCGGCGATGGCCCCGTTCTCGCCCGCTACGATGAACGCCTCGGCGACCTCGGTGGGCCCGGTGTCGCCGACCGGCTCCACCGGCGCGAAGGCGTCGAATCCGTCCGCGTCGCCGAGTGGTTCGGGCAGCGCGATGGCGGGCGGCTCGAACCGCGGCCCACTCGCGCCCTCGGCGTCGAACCCGGTCACACCGCCGCGCGCTTCCCGCGAATCCGCGGTCGGGTCCGATGCGTCCACTTCGGACTCATCGGTGGTCTCGGCGGGCAGCGAGGTGTCGATCCCGCTGGTGAACTCCGCGGGTGAGTCGTGCTCGGTGAGCTGCGCCGACTCCAGAGGAGCGGGCTCCGCGGCCTCCCGGGTGTCGATGCCGTCGGTGAACTCGACGGGCGGTTCGGCGTGGTGCGCGTCGATCTGCTGCGCGACGGCGAAACCGTCGGCGGACACGCCCGGCGGGTTGGCCGGCGCGGGCAGCGTCTCCTGCTGATCAGCGGCGCTCTCCGCGTTCGACGGGTCGAAACCGGCCTGCGGCGACGTGAACTCGTCAACCGGCCCGACGGGCTTCTCGGCGTGCGCACCCGCGAAGGTCTCGGGCTGGAAGTCGAAGACCTGGTCGGCTTCCGGCTCGGATCCCTGGTCGGTCCGCGGGGGCTCGAACCCCGTGGGCCGGTCGGCCGTGGCACCGTGGGCCGCCTCGACCTCGGTGGACCGCTCGGCGCGCGGGCTGGTGAACCCGGTGGACTGCGGTGGCTCGAAACCGGTCCACGGACTCGGCGGGGTGGTCTCCGCGGTCGCCGAGTCGGTCTCGGCGCGCTGCTCGGCTTCCTCGAACCTGCCCGGGCTCGGCGACCCGAGCGGCTCGTCCGACCCCGCGGGCACGGGCGGCTCGAAACCGGTCGGCTGGTCGGCCCGCGGCGGCTCGAAACCGGTCTGCGGGGCCTGCGCGGGCTCGGGCGACGGCGGGGCGAAGGTGAAGTGCTCGGCCTTCGGCGACTCGGCGCCGACCGGCTCGGGCGCGAACCCGCTGGTCGGATCGGCCTGGGGCGCCTCGGCAGGTGGCGGTGCGAAGCTCGTCCGGTTGTCCGCGGCAGGCGAGTCGAACCCGGCGGACGGCGCGAATCCGGGGGACTGGTCGGCAACGGGCCGCGCGGGCGCGGCGGACCTGTCGGTGCCGGGTTCGACACCCGCGGCCGCCCGAGCGGACGGCTCGAATCCCGACGGGCCGACCTCGGGCGCGGGCTCGAAGGCGGGGGCCTGTCCCGGCTGCGCGGCGCCGAACCGGGTGCCTGCCTGCGGCGGGCCCGACGGGGCGAACCCGTTGGCCGAGCTGATCACCTCGGCTTGGTCCACCGCGGCTTCAGGCGCGGCCGGGGCACCGTCCTGCTCGGCCCGACGGCGCTCGGCGCGCGAGCGTTGCGGGCTCTCGGCCTGCTCCGAGCCGTGCTCGGCCGGGGCGGGCCGCACGGCGAACCCATTCGGGCCCGGGGCGGCCGCGGCGTCGTCGGCGGGCTGCGGCTGCGCGGTCACGTCCGGGTGTCCCTGGGCGAAACCACCCGGACGTGGCGGCCGGACCGGGGCCACGCCCAGGAAGGACGCCGCCCCGGCACGGGCTTGGTCGTCGACCTCGGGCACGGTGAACTCCGCCCGCCGGATGTGCTCGACCAGGTCGGGCTCCGGGGGCACGCCGTGCGCGCGCAGGTAGTAGTTGACCGCCGCGGGCCAGATCCAGGTGCCGTCGGTGTGGAAGGCGACCGGGACCGACTTGCGGCCCTCCTCGTCGAGGTGGTCGGTGTCCAGACCGCGCACCGGCATGGCCTGCGGGGCCTCGTCGAGGTAGCGCAGCACGCGCTCGGGCTCGGCCACCGGCGGCCGGTTGATCACCGGACCGGACGGGCCCTTGCCGTCGAAGATGCGGGCCACCCGGAACGGCGGCTTGAGCGCGGCCATCCGCCGGACCAGCCACTCCGGCACGTTCTCCTCGTCCCGGGGGAAGGTGCGCAGGTCGTCGGCGTAGGCGGGGGGCGGCGGCGGGGCGATCCACTTCGGCTCTTCGCGGTCGTACTCCAGGTTGTACGCCGAGGGCTGGTCGAGCTGGTAGCGGGCGTTGAACCAGGTACCACGACCCTCCCGGTACATCCCCGCGCGAAGGCGGCTGAAGAGCATCGTGATGTCCGGGGACAGCTTGAGCTCGTCGGAGGTCTCGTCGGCGAAGGTCACGCGCCCGGTGGTCTCCATGTACCGGCCAAGGGCGCGGTACTCCACCGAGATCGACTCCCACCGGCCGGGGGCTCCCCGGAGCAGCGCGAGCCCGATCTGCTTGACCAGGGCGTCCTGTTCGGTCGGGTTCAGCTGCGTCGGTAGGGCCACGGTGACATCTTCTCCTGCGGGCACGCCGTCGGCATACGGTGGGATCGAGTGGTACCGGTCTGCCTGGACAATGACATATCGGTTTCAGCCGGTCGGTGGTGTGGGGCACAGTGACGACGTGCTGGGTCCCTATCGTCAACTCCTGACCGTCCCGCGGCTGCCTGGACTGCTCATCTGGTCGCTTTTGGGCCGGTTGCACCTGGCGGGCACCGCGCTGGCGACCACGTTCCTCATCGCGGGCTGGACCGGCTCGTACGTGGCCGCGGGCGTGGTCAGCGGTGCCTACACGGTGGGGATCGCCGCGGGTGGACCGCTGCGCGGCCGGGCGGCGGACCGCGGCGACCCGGCGCGGTTGCTGCTGGTGGCGGGCGTGCTGTACGCGGCGGGCATGACCCTGCTGGCGTTCGCGCCGCTGATCTTCCCGGCCCGCCTCTGGGTGTTGGCGGTCGTCATCGGCTTCGCCACCGGCACGGTGCAGCCGCCGGTGACCCAGATCTCCCGGGCCGCGTGGCCGCGGTTGGCGGAGGGGGCCGCGCGGCAGTCGCTCTACGCGGTAGAGGCAACGCTGCAAGAGCTGCTGTTCGTCGTCGGACCGGTTCTTACCGCTGTGGTGGTCGCCACGGTCAGTCCCCGCGCGGGGGTGTTGATGTCTGCGGGCCTAGCGCTCGCGGGCGCGTTGGGTTTCGCGCGGGCGTTGCATCACATCGGTCTGCGTACCCCGGTCGAGCGCACGCACGGCAACGGCCCTGTGCTGCGCGCGCCCGGTATGCCCGCCGCTGTGTTGATGAGCCTGTGCGTGGTCGCGCCGCTCACCACCCTGGACATGACGATCGTGGCCTGGGCCCGCGACGCGGGAGCGCCGGCGCTGTCCGGTGTCCTCGTCGCGGTGTGGGCGATCACGTCCGCGGTCGGCGGTCTGGTCATGGGTGCCCGCGAGGCCGCGCCCCGGCTCGGGCTGCGCGCGCTGGTCATGGCCCTGGGCTACGTCGCGCTGGTCCCGGTGCTGCCCCCGGTGATCGACGGTTCGGCCCTGGTCATCGGTCTGGTGCTGGGGCTCGGCGGGTTCGCCATCGCGCCCGCGCTCTCGGCGATCAACGGCCGGATCGGCGAGCTGGCCCCGCCCGGGCGGGCGGCCGAGGCGTTCGGCTGGGTGCTCACCGCCTCGCTGTTCGGCTCCGCGCTGATGCTCCCGGTGGCGGGTTGGCTGCTCGACCACATCGGACCCGCCGCGGCGGCGGGATCGGCCTCGGTGGTGGCGCTGATCGCCGCCGCGCTGGCCCTCGCGGTGCCCGATCCCACTGGTCGGCGGGTACCGGCGTGACGTTTGTGTCAACGTCCCATCTGTGCCAGCCTGCTGCGGCACACCTGGAGGAGAACCGATGTCCGACGGCGACCTCGCGCCGCACCTGCACCGTCTCGGGCTGCCCGACGACGAGATCCGCAGCTACCTGTTCCTGCTCCGCACCGGACCGTCCACAGTGGAGGAGATCGCGGGCGGCGCGGCCGAGCCGGTGGACGCGGTCCGGGTCGCCGTGCGCACCCTGGTCGACGCGGGCCTGGTCGGCGCGGGTGGCCCGGACGGCGAGGTGATCATCCCGGTGCCGCCCGCCTCCGGCCTGCAGATCCTCAGCCGCCGCCGGGAGTCCGAGCTGGAGCAGGCCAGGGTCGCCACGCTCAACGCCTACGACACCTTCCGCCGCGCGATCTCCCCGCAGCGCACCGACGACCTGATCGAGGTCGTCACCGGCACCGCCATCGCGCAGCGCATCCAGCAGATGGAGCTCAGCGCGCGCAAGGAGATCCGCAGGCTCGACTCGCCGCCGTACTTCACCGAGGGCCACGTCAACAACGCCGAGCTCGAGCAGCTCGCACGCGGTGAGGTGACCTACAAGGTCGTCTACGCGCGGGCGGCGATCGAGGACCCGGGGCGCTACGCGCAGAACATCCAGCCGTGCGTCGCCGCGGGCGAACAGGCCAGGGTGCTCCCAGAGGTGCCGGTAAAGCTGACGATCGTCGACCAGCAGTTCGCGACGGTCTCGCTACCGGTTGCGGAAGCCGATGTGAACCGCTCGCTCTTAGTTGTGCGGCCGAGCAGCCTGTTGTCCGCGCTGATCGGCTTGTTCGAGGCCTCTTGGCGTCTCGCGGTCCCCTTGCACGCGGGCGCCAAAGCGCCTTCCCCGGTGCAGCCCATCGAGCAGCGCCTGCTCGGACTGCTCGCCGCGGGCGCCAACGACGACTCGATCGCCCGCCAGCTCGGCGTGAGCAGGCGCACGGTGTTCCGGCACCTGCAACGGCTGATGGACCACGCGGGCTCCACCTCGCGGTTCCAGCTCGCCGTGCACGCCGTGCGGCACAGGTGGATCTGAAGTGCGGCTGCTAGGCGCGGTCGTGTGCGTACTCGGCGGTGTCGCGCTCGCGGCGCAGGGCCGGGTCAACGGCCAGCTCGGTCTGCACCTGGGCGACGGGCTGGTCGCCGCGCTCATCTCGTTCGTCGTCGGCACGGTCATCCTCGGGGTGGCGGTCGCGGTCACGCCGTCTTGGCGGGCGGCGGCCCCGCGCTTCACCGCTGCGTTGCGCGGTCGCACGCTGCCACCGTGGCACTGCCTCGGTGGCGTCGCGGGAGCGGGCTTCGTCACCGCGCAGGGGCTCACCGTGCCGCTGCTCGGCGTCGCGCTGTTCACCGTCGCCGGGGTCGCGGGCCAGGTGGTCAGCGGGCTGCTGGTCGACCGGTCCGGCTTCGGCCCCGGCGAGCCCCGCCCGGTCACGCCCACCCGGGCCCTGGGCGCGGGCTTGGCCGTGGTCGCCGTCCTGGTCGCCGTCTCGCACGAGCTCGGGGTGTCGACCCAGGCCCTGTGGCTCTCCCTGATCCCGGCGGTCGCGGGCGCGGGCATCGGCTGGGCGGCCCCGGCCAACGGCCTGGTCCGCGCCGCCACCGGCAGCGTGGCCTTCGCCGCGTTCGTCAACTTCGTCGTCGGCGTCGCCGTGCTGCTGCTGGCCTGCGGGATCGACGTCGCGGTGCGCGGCCTGCCCGCCCCGCCGCCCACCCAGGCGTGGCTCTACCTCGGCGGCCTGCTCGGGATCATCGGGATGTCCTCGGGGGTGTTCGCCATCCGCCACATCGGCGCGCTGATGCTCGGGCTGTGCCTGGTCGCGGGCCAGGTGATCGGCGCGGTCCTGCTCGACCTGTTCGTCCCCACCCCGGGAACCGTCATCCCACCCACCACGTTCATCGGGGTGGCGATCACGCTGCTGGCCGCCGGGGTCGCCGCGGTGCCCAGCGGACGGCGGGGCACCGCCCGAGTGAGAGGATGACCACCGTGACCGCGACGATCCTTGACGGCAAGGCCACCCGCAACGCCATCCTGGCCGAGCTGCGCACCCGGGTCGAGGCGCTCGCCGAGCGCGGCGTCGTCCCCGGGTTGGGCACGGTGCTGGTCGGCGACGACCCCGGCTCGCACGCCTACGTCCGCAGCAAGCACAACTTCTGCAAGAAGATCGGCCTCAACTCGATCCGCCGCGACCTGCCCGCGCAGACCACGCAGGCCGAGCTCGAGGCCGTCATCGACGAGCTCAACGACAACCAGGACTGCACCGGCTACCTGGTGCAGCTCCCGCTGCCCGGCCACCTCGACGCCGGGCGCGTGCTCGAGCGGGTCGACCCGGCCAAGGACTCCGACGGCCTGCACCCGGTCAGCCTGGGCAAGCTGGTGCTCGGCGACTCCGGGCCGCTGCCCTGCACCCCGGTCGGCATCGTGGAGCTGCTGCGCCGCTACGAGGTCCCGATCGCGGGCGCCCGGGTCACCGTCGTCGGCCGCGGTGTCACCGTCGGCCGCCCGCTGGGCCTGCTGCTCACCCGCCGCAGCGAGAACGCCACGGTCACCCTGTGCCACACCGGCACCAAGGACCTGGCCGCCGAGGTGCGGCGCGCCGACATCGTGGTGGCCGCCGCGGGCAACGCGGGCCTGATCACCGCGGACATGGTCAAGCCGGGCGCGGCCGTGCTCGACGTCGGGGTCACCCGCACCGACGCGGGCCTGGTCGGCGACGTGCACCCGGACGTGCGCGAGGTGGCGGGCTTCCTGGCGCCGATGCCCGGTGGCGTCGGCCCGATGACCATCGCCATGCTGCTGCGCAACACCGTGGAGGCGGCCGAGCGGAGCCTGCGGGCGTGAGCACCGGCCCCCAGCGGGGCGGCAAGCACCCGGTGCTGGTGCACTTGCCGTTCGCCCTGGTCATGACCGTGGTCGTGGTCGGGCTGGTGCGCATCGCGATGTACTCCTGGCGGGAGGGCACGGTGTGGATCGGTCTCGCGCTGCTGCTCGCCGCCGGGCTGCGGGTGCTGCTGCGCGACGAGCAGGCCGGGCTGATCGCGATCCGCAGCAGGCCGATCGACGTGCTGCTCTACGGCATGTTCAGCGTGCTGGTGCTGGTGGTCGCGATCACCATCCAGGGCGGGCCGCTCAGCCGCTGATCTCGGTGATCAGCCGGGCTGAGGCGGCCTCGTCCAGCGCGACGCTGAGCAGCTCGACCACCACCTGGTCGTACCGCTTGACCTCGGCGGTGTCCTCGACGAACAGGCTCGACGTCCGGTTCTCCAGCAGCACCAGCGCCCCCCGGTTGGGGAACTGCATCCGCCGGAACGAGCCGCGCAGGCCGGGGTGGCCGTGGCCGAGCCGCGGCACCACGCGGATGGTGACGTCCTTCTTGCGGCCCGCCTCGACCAGGTAGCGCAGCTGGCCGCGCATGACGTCGCCACCGCCGACCGTGGTGCGTAAGGCGTTCTCGGCCAAGATGGCGTAGTAGCGCGGGGAATGGCTCTTGCGCAGAACAGCTTGGCGGCGGATGCGTTCGGTCGTCCGCTCTTCGATGGCGTGCTCGTCGACCATGTCCACCTCGCGCAGCACCGCTTGCGCGTACGGGACTGTCTGCAACAGGGCGGGTACGAGAGCGGCCTGGTAGTCGACCAGCATCTCGGCCTTGGACTCCAGCACGCGCAGCGAGGCCGACGGCGTCTCCTCCGGCCACGCGGTCGGCTCGGCGGCGTCGTGGGCCAGCGCGACCAGGTCGTCGTACTGCGGGCCGCGCACGCCGTAGAGCACCAGCAGCGCCTTGACGTCGTCGATCTTGCGCGGCTTGCGGCCGTTCTCCATCCGGCTCAGCTTGGACGTGCTGATCCCGGTCTTCGCGGTCACGTCGGCCAGGCTCAGCCCGGCGGTCTCCCGGTAACCGCGGAGCTCCTCGCCGAGCAGTTCGAGCCGGACCGTGGTGTCCGGTGGGTGCAGCGTCACAGCGCCATGATCGGGGCCGGGGCCGCTGGATTCGCGCAGCTCAGAGCCTTGTCGGGGCAGAACCACCCGAAGGGGTCGAGACCCTGCTCACCGCGCGGGTCCGCGCGCCCCCGCAGTTGGTAGCCTCCCCGGTGCCGGGCGACGTCGCCGACAGGGCGTGGGACTGCCGTGTGATCGCTCCGCTGTCTCATTCACCTGTCTCGGGAGGATCTGCCAAGTGGCACCCGTAAACGTCACGGTCACCGGCGCGGCCGGCCAGATCGGCTACGCCCTGCTCTTCCGCATCGCCTCCGGCGCGCTGCTCGGCCCGGACACCCAGGTGCGCCTGCGGCTGCTGGAGATCCCGCAGGCCGTCAAGGCCGCCGAGGGCACCGCGATGGAGCTCGACGACTGCGCGTTTCCGCTGCTGAGCGGCATCGAGGTCACCGACGACGCGAAGAAGGCCTTCGACGGCGCCAACGTCGCGCTGCTGGTCGGCGCCCGCCCGCGCACCAAGGGCATGGAGCGCGGCGACCTGCTCGAGGCCAACGGCGGCATCTTCAAGCCGCAGGGCGAGGCGATCAACGCCGGTGCCGCCTCGGACATCCGCGTCCTGGTGGTCGGCAACCCGGCCAACACCAACGCGCTGATCGCCCAGCAGCACGCCCCGGACGTCCCGGCGGGCCGCTTCACCGCGATGACCCGGCTCGACCACAACCGGGCCATCTCGCAGCTCTCGGCCAAGCTCGGCGTGTCCGTCGCGGAGATCAAGAAGCTGACGATCTGGGGCAACCACTCGGCCACCCAGTACCCGGACGTCTTCCACACCGACGTCAACGGCAAGACCGCCGCCGAGCTGGTGAACGACGAGGCCTGGCTGGCCGACACCTTCATCCCGACCGTGGCCAAGCGCGGCGCGGCGATCATCGAGGCCCGCGGCGCGTCCTCGGCCGCCTCGGCCGCCAACGCCGCCATCGACCACGTCCACGACTGGGTGCTCGGCAACGAGTGGACCTCGATGGCCGTCCCGTCCGACGGCTCCTACGGCGTGCCGGAGGGGCTCATCTCTTCGTTCCCGGTCACCTGCAAGGACGGCGAGTACGAGATCATCCAGGGTCTGGAGATCAACGACTTCTCCCGCACCCGCATCGACGCCTCGGTCAACGAGCTGATCGAGGAGCGCGACGCGGTCAAGGCCCTCGGCCTGATCTGATCCCCACGCTCCCACCGCGGCGGCCGCTACCGGAACCTCGGTAGCTCCCACCGCGGCGGCCGCTACCGGAACCTCGGTAGCGGCCGCCGCGGTGTTTTACGGTGCACGGGTGACCTTCATCCCCTGGCCGGTCCCCGAGCCCGAGTTGACCGCGGACGTCAGCGCTGTCCTGGCCGACGCTGCCCGTGCGGCCTCGGCCGCGTACCGCGAGGCCCGCCGTCTGCTGACCCGGCCCGAGTTGGCCGAAGAGATCGCGATGGGCGCCGACGGCACCCCGACGATGCGGGTCGACTCACTCGTAGAGGACGCCATCGCCGAGTCCGCTCACCGCAACCGAGTGAACCTCTTGTCCGAAGAGGCCGGTTTCATCGACAACGGCTCGGCGACCACTTTGGTCATAGATCCGATGGACGGTTCGTCCAACGCCGCTGCGGGCGTTCCGCTCTCCTGTTTCGCCGGTGTTGTGGCGCGCGACTCCATCGCCGAAGAGGCCCTGACCGTGTGGCTCGACACCGGTAGGTCTTGGTGGGCTAAGAGGGGCCAGGCCACTCCGTACCGCACTACCGGACGCACCACGTTGGCCGGCGCGACGGTGAACCTGCTGCGGCCGAAGGACAACAACCGCGACGCCTGGCTGCGGGTGGCCGACCGAGCGAGCAGGCTGCGGATCCTGGGCACGACCTGCCTGGAGTGCGTGCTGGTCGCCGAGGGCTCGGTCGACGCGTTCGCCGACGCGGGCTCGGACACCCTGCGGATCGTGGACCTGGCCGCCGCCCTGGTGACTGTCCCGGCCGCGGGCGGCGCCGTGATCGACGCGCATGGCCGGGACCTGTCCTTTGACCCGGACCTGACTCGACGCTGGTCCGGTATCGCGGCGGCCACGTCCCAGTTGGCCGAAGAGATCGCGGAGACTGTTCTCGGCTAAGGGATCAAGACAGGCTTACCGGTGATCTTTCGGCCAAGGTGTTCCCGCAGCGCCGTTTCTGCTTCCTTGAGCGGGTAGCGCACTACGGGCACTCGGATCCCCGACGCGAACACGGTGCCCAGGTCCTCCGCGAATTGCTTGTCCGGCTTCACGTTGAACAGGTAGGCCCGCCTGCCACGCCCCAGCCCGAGGACGCGGCGGGCCTGCCACACGGCGACCCGCCCCGCGATCACGAGGAACGGCAGGATCGGCGGTCCGGATGTCTTGTCGCCGGAGTCGTTGCCGTAAGCGACGACCGTTCCGCCGCGGTTGAGCAGGCCGTAAGAGGCGACCAAGTGCTTGCCGCCGAGGTGGTCGAAGATCACGTCCGCGGCTACCCGGACCTCGCCGTGGTAGTCCACCGGCGTGGCACCCAACGCGCGAACGGCCTCGTGCTTCGCGGGTGACGCCGTGCCGACGACCGACGCGCCGCGCTGCACGGCGAGCTGGGTCAGGAGCATGCCGACACCGCCGGACGCGCCGTGCACTAAGACCGTCTGCCCGGCGCGCACCTTGGCCAGTTCGATCATCCGCAGCGCGGTCACACCGTTGGTGACCAGCGCGACCGCGTCGGCCGGGTCGAGGCCGTCGGGCACCGGGACCAGGGTCGCCGGGTCGAGCTGGACCAGGCTCGACCAGCTCCCGGTCCGCGGCATCGCGGCGACCCGCTGCCCGGCCAGCGGCCCCTCGACGACGGTGCCGACCAGGTCGTAGCCGCTCACGAACGGGAACTTCGGCTGGTTGTAGAACCGCCCCTGCAGCAGTTCGCCGTCACCCGCGCTGACCCCGGCCGCCTCGACCCGGACCAACGCCTTCGCCGGGTCGCGGGTGAGTTCGACCTCGCGCGTGGCCAACCGGCCCTTCTCGACCATGACGACCTGCTCGACCTTCACGTGTTGTTCCCTTTTCTCCGGGGTGGCCGCGATCGCCGAACTGGCGGGGTCCACACCGGACTGGTGTACCCGCGGCCGCGACGCGCTGTTGACTGCGCTGATCGTCGACGCTGGTCCCGATCTTGCCAAGGCCCTGGCGGCGAGCAGTTCGCGCGACAGTCCACAAAAGTACTTTCGCCTCTGGTAAGTGGGTGTCCACGGCCTTGCGGCACTTCCTGTTCCCGGTGCTACCGAGACGAGGTCGGAGCGCGGCCGGATGTGTAACCCATTCGTGGCTGTATGCCCCGATAGCGTGAACGTTGCGGAGATGGCATCACATACCGCCGCGAAATGCGTTTCCCTGCTGACGGTTCGCCGACAACCACAGCGCGAACACCGGGACAGGAGGCAACGAGATGACCATTGACGCTGAGCACTCCGAGCAGATCATCTCGCTCTACGGCGGCAGCACGCCGGTGCGCTCGCGCTGGACCTATCGGGCGCACGAGCCGTTCACCGTGGCCGCCGCCTTCCAGACCGACAAGGACCGCTGGGTGGAGTGGATCTTCGGCCGCGACCTGCTGGTGGACGGCCTGTCCGGCCCGGCGGGCGAGGGCGACGTGCGGCTGAGCCCGGACGTGGTCGACGGGCACGCGGTGCTGGTCCTGGAGATCGAGTCGCCGGACGGGCACGCCCTGCTCGAGATGGACTACGAGGCGGTGCAGAACTTCCTCGCGACCACCGCGGCCATGGTGCCGCTGGGCACCGAGAGCGACTACTTCGACATCGATGCCCTGATCGAGGAAATCACCAACGTGTGATCACCTGACCCGCTCCCGCGGCGTGCGACGGCCGCCTGCCCTCCTTGTCGGGCAGGCGGCCGTCGACGCGTCAGAGGCAGGCCTGCGAGAGCGTGTTGACCGCGTCGACCTTGTTCTTGGCCCAGCTGGTGATGCTCGTCGGGTCCAGGTTGGGCACGGTCAGCTCGCTGACCTTGTCCGACATGTCGTTGAGCGCCTCGCGCAGCGCGGCGTCCGGGCTCTTCTCCGCCAGGGCGGTGAGGTCGTCGGCCGTGCGCTTGGCGTCCTCGGCGGTCTTCTCCACGTTCTGCGCGCTCGGGGTGAAGTTGGCGAGCTTGAGCGCCTCGACGCAGATGCCCGCCTTGTCGGTGGCGTTGCTCGCCGCGCTGGTCGCGTTGGTGACGGCCTCGCACGCGGTCAGGCCGCTGAGCAGGGCCGCCGCGGCCAGGACGGTCGCCAGCCGGGATCGCATGGTGCCCCCAGGGGGTAGGAGTGATGACCGGGTCAGAATATCCGTTTTGCCCGATACTAGGCCGAACTGAACGCGCTCCCCGTCGGCTGCCCCGCCGAAGCGGGCCGAGCGATGCAGAACACGTAGGTGCGGTTCGGGCTGCCGACCTTGGTGGGGAATATATCGATCTTCCAGCCGGTGGTGTCCGCCCCGGGGCGGGTCCGGGCCGCCATGACCTCGGCCGAGCAGAACTTGACGACCTCGGGCAGCGCGTTGACCTGGTCTTCGCTCATGTCCTCGGCGGGGAGCCAGGTGCCCGAGAAGGCCTGCCAGCTGTGCGGGCCCGCGCAGTCCAGCGGGGAGGCCTTGAAGTCGACGCCGCCCAGGTTGATCAGGCCGCCGAAGCACTTGTCCTTGACGCAGAACCCGCGCTCAGCGCTGCCGTCACAGGCAGCCATACCTGGTGGCGGCCCGACCGCGGGCTCGGAAGTAGTGGTAGCCGTCGTCGGTGTGGGAGCTGCGTTGCTCGTCACCGGTGTTACGAGCCCGCGTCCGAAGAACCCCGCCGCGACCAAGACCGGCACGGTAAGCGCTGCCGCGACAACCCTCCCGCTCTTGCCCCTAGAGGATGCGACCCGCGGAAGAGGTCGCGCAGGGCGAAGACCGTCGAGTTCGTCGCGCAGCTGTGCCGCGGTGGGGGTGCGCTGATTGGAGTCCGCGGCAAGAGCGTTCAAGAGCGCAGCGTTCAACGCGGGGGGCGCGTGTTCGATGGGAGGCACCGGCGCCCTAAGAGCTGCGATCAGGCCATCTAGTGACTGCGCGGGCCACGGGATCTCACGTGGGCGGGCGCCTGAGGCGAGGATGTAGAGGGTGGCCGCTAGCGAGTAGATGTCCCCGGAAGCGCTAGGGGCAGCGTGCGCGAAGACCTCCGGCGCGGCGTAGTACGGGCTAAGAGCTCCTACCGTTACGGTGCTCTCGGCGTGTGCGTCCAGGATCGCGGCCAACCCGAAGTCGGCCAGCTTCACCGCGCCGAATGCGTTGACCAGGATGTTCCCCGGCTTGATGTCCCGGTGCAGGATCCCCACCTGGTGCGCGTGCGCGAGGGCGTCGGCCAGCCGCGCGCCCATCTCGACCACCTCGCCCACCGGCAGCGGCCCGCGCTGGGCGAGCACGTCGGCGAGGGAGCCGCCGGTGCACAGCTCCATGACGATGTAGGGCCTGCCGTCGGCGGTCACCCCGGCGTCGTAGACGTTGACCACGTGCGGGTGCCCGGAGAGCCGGGCGGCTGCCCGGGCCTCGCGCAGGAACCGGTCCCGGTCGCGGTCGGTCTGCAGCACCCGGTTGTCGACCTTCACGGCGACGTCGCGCCGCAACCGGTCCTGCCGAGCGAGGAAGACGGTGCCGAACCCGCCCTGGCCGAGCGGGCCTGCCATGGTCAGGCCGGGAATCGTGGGCGGGGAGGGCACGGAGTTCACGCGTGGAATGTACTTCTAAGGTGGACGGCGATGGACTCACCCACGATCATCGACACCGCCCCCGGCACCTGCGGCGACCTGGTACTGCGCCGCGCGGGCCACCACTACGAGATCATCGCCGACGGCATGTTCCTGATGGACACCCGAGCAGGCGAGTCAGAGCGGCTGCTGGTCCGCGCGGCGGCCGCCAGGATGCCCGGCCACAGGCTGTTGATAGGCGGCCTAGGTGTCGGCATCTCCCTGCACGAGGCCCTGTCCCTCGACGTCCGGTCGATCACGGTCGTCGAACGCGAGCCCGCGGTGGTGAACTGGAACCACCAGCACTTCGGCAACACGGCGGCGCTGTCGGACCCACGAGTCCGATGCCTCCAGACCGACCTGGTCTCTTGGCTGGCGACGACCCCCGAACGCTTCGATGCCCTCTGCCTGGACATAGACAACGGCCCCGACTGGACACTGTCGTCAAGCAACGCGTCCCTGTACTCCGCCGAAGGCCTGGACGTCCTCGCCTCCCGCCTAACCCCCGGCGGCATCCTGACAATCTGGAGCGCGGCCGACAGCCAACCGTTCACGGCGGCCTTGCGGGACCGGTTCACCCACGTCGAAGTCCTCCCGGTCCCGGTTCCCCGCGGCGAACCAGACGTGGTCTTCCTGGCTAGTACGGCAGCCGCCATTTGTTAGCTGACCTGGGTGTTCTCGATGTCGCGGGCGAGTCTGGTGCGTTTGTGGAACCAGCGTGAGCGTGCTTGGTGGGTGCGTCGCCAGTTCACCCAGTGGGTTGT
>NZ_BSTR01000068.1 GCF_030269645.1 Actinokineospora sp. NBRC 105648
ACCGACGACGCCGACAACGGAGCCTCGGGCGACTCACCCCAGTCGAGTTTGAGACCATCTACAAGGCCGCTCAGGCGGCTTGAGAACCATCAACCCCGAGTGTCAACCGAACCCGGGGCAGTCCCGGATGGACTCAGGAACGGAGTGCGCGAACCCACCTCACCACCCGCACCACACCACGCCCCGCTGACGCGACAGCCACCAAGCCACGGAAACTCGCCCACCACCACAGAAGCAAGGCCGCCTACGCAGATACCAGCAGCCCCACCACGCGAACGCCCGACCCGGCGACAAGCAAACCCGCAGCGAAGCGGCCGACCCCGCCAGCAACAGCCCCGCTACGACTGCCCGATCTTTGCAGACAAGCCCACCGCACCCGGAGCGACCGCTCCCGCTGGTGCCACAGCAGAAAACCGACCCCACCGGTACCCGACGGAAGCCCGACCACTGGTACTGCAGCAACTCTCCGACCCACTGGTACCGCAGCAGGTCCCCAACCCCGCTGGCTCCGCAGCCGAAGGCTGCCGCCCCCACCAGACCGCAGCGGCAGGCCGACCATGCTGGTATCGCCAGCCCCGCTACGGATGCTCGATCTAGTGGACTCGCTTCGTGTGGGGGGAGAGCACCGCTAAACTTGCCTGGTAGTGGGGATGCCCTTCACCCCACGCTTTTCCCCACCGCGGTGCTCTAGGGGCCCCACACGAAGTGAGTTCACTAGATCGAGCCCCGCTTGTAACCCGGGCAACGAAGACGGCAACACCGAGGCGGGCCCTGGATCAAGCCCCGGCCGAACGCCAGCCAACACAAGGCCGCAAAGCTCACCGAACACACGAAGCCCAACGACTTCGAGCCCCCAAGACCCACCAGCCCAAGAGCAGCCCCCGATTTAATCCTCCCAGACGGCACCGACAAACCCGGTCCACCCAGCAGCACCTGTCCACAGCTCAGCAACACCTATCCACAGCGCGGACAGCACACGATCGGGTGAACCTCAGTCCTTGCCCTTGGCCTTCTCACGGGCGTGGTGCCGGTACGCCTCCGCCGTCGTCGGTGACTCGTCGTCGGCGTCCGCGGCGTCGGTGAAGGCCATGATCAGGTCGACCACCGCCTGCCGTTGCCCGTCGGTCAGCCGCATCACCAGCTCCCGCACCTCCGTGACGGTGGCCGTCGGCCTGCCCGCCCGGGCGGGTTCGTAGCGGGTCGGGTCCAGACCCGCGAGCTCCAGCGCCTCCTTGGGCTCCACACCCACGGCGAGTGCGGCGTTGATCACCGTGTCCGCCTTGGGCCGGAAGGGCTTGCGGTCCGCGCGCCGACCGCTCTCGAGCTGCTGCCACGACGTCCGGGAGAAGCGCGCCTTCTGCGCCGCGTCCTCCTGTGACCAGCCCTTGCCGTCCCGTGCCTGCCGCAAGACTTCGCCGAGTGGCCAAGAGGTCTTGTCTTCGCCTTTCCGCCCGGTCATGGCGCAGATAATCCCGCACGCCAAGCGATAGCGCGGTAACGAAACGCCCGCTGTTGTCAGTTGCTGATAGTTTCTCTAATGTGTGCTACATGCCCATCACCGACCTGCCGCTGCGCCGCCGCACCCTGGGCAGGCTCCTGAGCCACGGCATCCGCACCGTGGACGACCTGGTCACCCACAGCGGGACCGAGCTGCTCCGAATCCGCTCGTTCGGCCCAGTCGCCCTGGCCGACGTCACCGCCGCCCTCACCGACCGGGGCCTGGCCCTCGCCGACAAACCGGACCACCGCGACCCGTGGTCCCAGCTGCGCACCCTGCGCGTGCGCGGCGGACACACCCTGACCTCCCTGGCCCACGAGACCGGCTACTCGCACCAATACCTCTCGATGCTCGAACGAGGCCTGCGCAAACCGACCACCACCGCCCTAACCCGGATCGCCGCGGCCCTGAGCCAACCCGTCACCGCACTGACCGCCACCAACCATCCACAATGGACTATTACGCGGAGCTGCCGCTGATGGGACCGCGTTCCGCGTAATCGGCCACCGGTGCGGGCGGTGCGCACCGGCATCAGGGCGAGCTGGCTGCCGCGTCGGGGCAGCTGGGCACCGAGCACGCGGTGCGGCGCAGGCTGGTGGAGAACCCGGTGACGCTGCACGCCGACCTGCCCCGGGCCGAGGCCGAGTGGCTGCTGCGCGGGCAGCGCCGGGCCTTATCCGACGGCCACGGTGACCATCTCGGGCATGGGCGCCAGCCCCTGGTCACGCCGCTGCAGCAGGGTGACCGCGAGTGCGAGGTCGAGGAATACCGCGCCGAGTGCGGGGACGCCCCGCGCCCGCAACTCCAGGCAGGTGAGCAGCGCCATGACCCGGATCGCGGCCGCCCTCTGCTGGGTGAGCCCGACCTGGCCCGCGAACACCGGACCGGCTACGCGCTCGAGGTAGCCGAGTACGCGCGACGCCCAAGAGTTCCCGCCGACCGCGGCGATGACCGCAGGCTTTCCCGCGACGACCTGGTCCATTACCGAGTCCAGGTCGGTGGCACTCCCCGCCCGAACCAGATTCTTGACCGCGTCGGCCAGGTTGGTGAACACGTTGTCGGTGAACTCCGCAAGTCTGGTGCCGTGTTTCAGCTCACGGACCGCCCGGTACACCAACTGGTCGAGCACTACGGGCAGGTAAATGGCGCGCTCGTCCTCGAACGCCAGAAGGCTGGCGATGCCGTACTCCAGCCCCTTCAGGCGATTGCCAGTGATGAGGTCGTTCAAGCGGTAGGCGACCTCGACCCGGTCGCGGTGGGCGCCCTGCGAGACCTGGTAGTTCCGGGTGAGGCTGACGATCACGAAATCGGCTAGCGTCAGTGCCGCGTCCAATCCCGGGTGCCGCGGCACGAGGATCGAGAGCAGCTTGTGCAGCTCCCGGGCCGTTTTGGTAGCCCTACCCCGCCACTTGACCAGGGCACTCGGCACGACCGCCGTGACTGGGTTGAGCACCTCGCTCAGCGTGCCGACCAGCTGGCTCGACACCTGGACGGCGATGAGGATGGCGACGCGATCCAGCGCGTTCGCGGAGCTGCGCAGATCGTCGAGGCAGTACTGGACGAGCACCGTCCCGCTGACTGAATGCGGGTGCACAGCACCCTGGCGGTTCGACCAGAGGACCAACCGCCCGCGGGTATCGTCGGTTGTGGCCCACAGCAACAGGTCGTCCGGCTCCGGAACGACGGTCTCCAGCGCCCGTCCCACGAACGGATCATCCAGTTCGGCGGTGGTCGGCAACCGGTAGCGGCCGGAGCTGCCGGTAATCTCGTTTACCCAGCCGATGAACCCGACCGCCTCCCTGCCGAGCATGCCCTGGGCGGGGCTGGTCTCGCTCGCCCCGTCCTCCGAATCGGTCTCGTGTGGGTGCGCGCGCATCGTCTGCTGCTGGTAGAGCCGATACATGGCGGCGGTGAGGAATTGGGTGCACACGCGCGACCGGGTGCTGGTCGACACGAAGTGGCGGAAGTGCCGAGCGATCAACACCCCGGTCATGAGCTGGCGAACGCGGAACTCGGAGAACAGGTCCGAGGCTGACCGCGTCAAGTCGTCCAACCTCGCCCGGAGGTCGGGATCGACATCGCCGTCCTGCTCGACGCAGTCGAACGCGAGCGCGAGCGCCGTGACGCTGCCGGAGGTAATGCAGGCGTTGATCACCCGATCGGCGTCGGCTCGGCTGGCGTAGAGGATCGCGGTCTCCCGCCACCAGATGTCGTCCACGTTCTCGACCAAGACGTCCACGCGGCCCTTGCTCTGGATGTACGCCGACGCAAGGTACTCCTGGAATGTGTGGTGGCAGAACGAGAACACCTCCGCCTCGCGCTCAATGAGCAGGCCGTTGACACCCAGGTCATCGAGGAACTCCTCGGCGGAGAGGTCTTTGGACAGCCGGCGCATGGACGGCCGCAACGCGCCGAGTACCTTGGCCTTCGGCAGGTCGCGCACGCGCTGTTCCATCATGGTGAAGGCCAACTTCTGTAGCAGGGTCTCCCGCTTATCACCGCGCAGCGCCACCGTGAGCTTCTTCGCCTCTTGGCGCCGCCACAGCATGACCTGGCAGATCTCGCCGTAGAGCTCGACCCGGCTGCCCGGCAACGCGCCGCGGTGCCGGTGCACGTTCACAATCATGGTCAGCAGCAAGGGGTTCGCAGTCAGATCGGCCAAGCCAACCGAGTTCTTGAGCCGGTCGAGCAGATCATCGGCCCCGGTCTGAAAGCTGCCCGTCGACTCGTCGTCATCCTCACTGTTGCCCATTCCGTGTCGTTCGACCGCCTCGTACCAGCGGTGGACGAACAACTTGACCTGCTCCTCGGAGAACGGTTGGACCTGCACCACGGTCGCCCCGTCGATCGGCGTCGTGCGGTAGCCGTGCGGCCGGGAGGTGATGACGAAGTCATTCTTGGCATAGCGCGTGGTCTGCACCTCGATCCACTCCGCCACCGCCTTGCGGTGCTCCGGCAGTGCGATCTCGTCGAGGCCGTCAAGGAAAACGACGCAGTCACCACTCTGCAAGCGCTGCTCGAACCACCCGAGTGGCACGACCAGGCTATTCTGGGTCAGGCTGTGCGTTAGCAGAGAAGCGAGGCCGTCCTGCGGGGTGCTGATGATCCACCGCACGTGGTCGCGCAGGAACAACAGGATCGGTGTGGGTCTGCGCCGCCGTTTCTTCCGCCGACAGATCTTGCGCGTCGTGTGCCGCAACAGCGTGGTCTTACCGCTTCCCGGACTGCCGATCACGGCAACGATCGAGGGACTCTCGTGATCGAGCAAGGTCTCAAGGGAACGCCGGTCGATAGTCTCATGGGGCACCTCCGGCAACAGGTGTCCCTCGATGTTGTGCGCAGCCCGCGGAACCAACCCGACATCGACGAAGACGTCCTCGAGATCAGGCGTGTAGAAGGACTTCGTCGCGAGGCCCTGCAGGTCGACGCGGCGCACACCGGCGCTGACAAAATCCCGGTAGTGCTTGTCGAAACGCGCTGCCTTCCTGGACAGAAACTGGTCAATCGCGGTCACGGTTCTGTCGTGCCACCGGCGACGTAGTTCCTTGAGCACATCTCCGGCGAATGCGAAAACAAGTAATGCGGTCTCATACGCAACCAAGATGCCAGCGGCAAGCAGCACGTTTCCGGCTACAGCGGGCCACCACAACCATCCGGCCGCCGTTGGTGGCGCCGCAGCCGCGACGAGCACTCCGATTCGACCTGACCAACTATTGCCCGCCATCGACCGCCCTGTTCGCCGACTTCGTCACCCGGTGACTCGTGGGCCCCCACCCACGAAACACCATAGTACCGACCTGGAATCGCTGCATGCCGGACGAAACCACGGGAGTCGGCAGTTCTATCAGCCCCAATCCTTCAATTCACCCAATTAGACCAGTCCAGGAAGACGGACCGGTCCACTACGAACGACCAGCGGAGAAGCACGGCTGTCTCGATGTCGCCGTCAGTCACAATTGCCGAGGTGGTAAAACGCCAACCTCGAGGGTCTTGCGGGCACACGTCCACCGCTTGTTCCCCAACCAGGCGGCCCGCGGGTCGACCGCCCACCACGGCCGTCCGCTCTCCGCGAGCCCCGTCCGTGGGGCAGTCAGTCCGGGCCAGGATCGTCCGCTCGAGCGATCCCGGCCAGCCGCTCCAGTGCGGCGGCGAGCACGGGCAACGGCGGCGACGCCAACGCCAGGCGCACTGCGTGTGGTGCACGCGCGGTGCCGATGGCGAACGCGGCGGCAGGGGTGACCGCGATCCCAGACCGGGCGGCGGCCGCGACGAACGTCTCGGCGCGCCACTGTGCGGGCAGCACCCACCAGCAGTGGTAGGCGCGGGGATCAGCCCGGACGTCGAACCCGGCCAACTTGTCGGCCACGATCTCCTGACGGCGCAGCGCATCCGCGCGCTTGTCCGCGCGGAGCCGGTCGGCGACCCCACCGGTGATCCACCCGGTCGCGGCGGCCAGCGCGAACCGCTGCGGTCCCCAGCCGCCGGATCGGATGGCGGAGATGACCCGGTCGCGCGACCGGGTGACCGCGAACCCGAGACTCAGCCCTGGCGCGAGCCGCTTGGACAGGCTGTCAACGAGGACCGAGTTGTCCGGCAGCAGTGCCGACAGCGGCGGATCATCGTGCAGGAAGCCGTAGATGGTGTCCTCGACGAGAGGGATTTCCCTGCTGCGCAGGACTTCTGACACCTCTTGCCGCCGGCGCGCGCTCATCGAGACCCCGAGCGGGTTTTGCAGCGCGGGTTGCAGGTAGACGGCCTTGACCGGCCCGGCGGCTCGAAGTGCGGCAGGAGTCACGCCCTCGTCGTCCATCGCCAACGGCACCAGGTTGATCGCCAACCGCGCCGCGATCCCCTTGACGACCGCGTAGGTCATCTCCTCCACCCCGAGTCGCTCGCCCGGCGGCACCAGCGCCGCGAGCACCCCGGCGATCGCTTGCCTGCCGTTGCCCGCGAAGAGCACGTCATCGGCGTCCGGCCGCCATCCGCCGCGCGCCAAAAGCCCGGCGGCAGCCCGCCGCGCCTCCAGTGTCCCCGCGGGCCCGGTCGCCCTGATGGCATCGGCCATCGCATCCGGCCGCAACGTCGCCCGCAGGCCCTCGGCCAAGATCGCGGCGTGCTCAGGCAGCACCGGGAAGTTCAGCTCAAGATCCACCGCGGCAGCGGCGGGCTCCCCCAAGACCACCTCCCCCGCTGCCATCCCCGCGCGGACGAACGTCCCCCGCCCCACCTCCCCGACCACCAGCCCACGCCGCGCCAACTCCGCGTACACCCGAGACGCAGTCGACACCGCGATCCCCCGCCGCCGCGCGAACTGCCGCTGCGTCGGTAGTTGCTCACCGGCCCGCAACACACCCCGCGCGATGTCCTCGGCCACTTGGTCGGCCACTTGGCGATAATCCATTTGATTGCTCCGAGGGCATTGTTTTCATTGCCCTGAGATTATGACCTCGCTAGCCTGGGTCGCACAAGGAGGACCCATGCTCTTCATCCACGGACACCCGTTCGACCGCACCATGTGGACACCCCAACTCGACCACTTCGGCGGTACCGCGGTATCACTGCGCGGCTACCGATCGGGCCTCCCCGCCACCGGCACGACACCCTTCTCGACCTTCGCACACGACGTGGCGGGGCTGGTCCCGCCCGGGAAACCTGTCGTCCTGTGTGGACTTTCCATGGGCGGCCAGATCGCCATGGAATTCCACCGCCTGTACCCCGACCGAGTCCGAGCCCTGATCTTGGCCGACACAACAGCGCTGCCCGAAACCCCGGAAAGCCGCACCGCCCGACTGGACACAGCAGACCGACTGCGCCGAGAGGGAATCGAGCCATACGCGCGCGAGGTGCTGGACCGAATGGTGCTACCGAGGAATGCGGAGGCCTCGGAGTTCGTACTGGAGATGATGCTGCGAGCACCGGCAATGGGGGCGGCGGCAGCGCAACGAGGACGGGCGGACAGGCCGGACTACCGGGAGAGCTTGATGGCCAACCCGGTACCGACACTGGTGATCGTGGGGGACCAGGACAGCTACACACCGGTCGAAGAGGCAGCGCAGATACCGGCGACGAAGCTGGTAGTCATCGAGGATGCGGCCCACCTGCCCAACTTGGAACAACCGGCCAGCTTCAACCAGGCACTGGCAGACTTCCTGAGCGAACAAGAAATCCCGCACCCACTCCGACCAATCCCTTGATCCTTTAATCCCTCGGTCTCTTAGTCCCTAAATCTCTAAATCTCTAATCTCTAAATGTCGAGCCCGCTGGTACGCAGCACCCGTTACGTTTGTGCTCGATTGGGTGGACTGCCTTCGTGTGGGGGGAGAGTGCCGCTAAACTTGCCGGTGGTGGGGAATGCCCTTCACCCGCCCTTTTATCTCCACCGCGGTGCTCTAGGGGCCCCGCGCGAAGGCAGTCCAGCCAATCGAGCCCCACTCTTACTCGGGCAGCTCGGACGGCGTGCCGCACACCGACCTACGGTCGACCTCGGTGGCGGCTCATCGCTGGGGCTGCCCGAGGAAAAGATAGGGGGCTCGATCTAGTGAACTCACTTCGCGCGGGGCCCCTAGAGCACCGCGGTGGTGAAAAAAGGGCGGGTGAAGGGCATTCCCTACCACCGGCAAGTTTAGCGGTACTCCTCCCCCACACGAAGCGAGTCCACTAGATCGAGCATCCGTAGCGGGGCCGGCGGAACCAGCGGGTCGGCCTCACCGCTGCGGTACCAGCGGGGCGGTGGCGCGGCAGGTCGCCGACCTTCCTGTCCGGTCGGCAGCTCTGCATCGCCGGCGCCGACCCACGGCGGAACCAGACAAGCGCCTCTCGTAGATTGTTGAACAATCCTATGATTCTACGTGTGAACTTTGGGATTGTTCAACAAGAGTCCGGACTGGGTGTTCAGCGTGTCCGGACTACACAGTGGCGGGACCGTCAGTGCTTGGCCGGGCTTGGGTGCGCAGTTGCAGGACCACATCGCGGACCCGGGCGGCGGCTGCGGCTGGGTCGTCGTGCTCCCAGACCCGGACCACCGTCCAGCCCTCTTCGGCCAGTCGCGCGTCGGTGTCGCGGTCTCGGCGCTGGTTGGTCTCGATCTTGGTCCGCCAGAATTCGGCGTTGCGGCGGGGCCAGGTCGCGTGGTCAGGGCAGCCGTGCCAGAAACAACCGTCTACGAAGACCGCGACGCGGGTGGGGCCGAAGACCACGTCGGCCTCCCTGCGGACCGCGCGGACCGGTCTGCGGTGCACCCGGTAGCGCAGGCCCAGCGCGTGCAGGTGCCTGCGCAGGGCGACCTCGATGCGGGTGTCCCGCGACCGCTGCCTGCTCATCCGCGAGCGCGTCTCGTCGGTGCTCTCCACAACCCCGCCTTCCACCCGCGTTTCCGCAGGTGAGGATTAAGTTCCGTACCCCTACGGATACCGACCCTGATTGTTCCTCACCGGGCGTCACCCGAAAGTGACCTGCAGCGAACCGCCGCCGTCCCTGCCTAGAGGCGAGCGTTCCTGATCCGGAAAGGAACCATCGTGAAACGAACACCACGGTCCTGGGGTCTGATGGCTCTGGCCGCGGCCACGGTGCTGGTGCCCATCGGCACCACCATCGCGAACGCGGCCGAGTCGACCGCTGGTAGCCCGGCCAACGCCCCAGCGGCGAACTACGAGGGCTCCACTGTCCCGACCAACCTCGGCGATGTGTCCCCGTCGTTCGTCGGCGGCCAGGACGCCACCGTGAGCGAGTTCCCTGGCATCATCGCGGGCATCCGCGCGGGCGGTCCCCGGCCCGAGGGTGAGACCTGCACCGGCACCGTCGTGGCACCGCGCAAGATCCTGATCGCCGCGCACTGCGCCGACGCCGAGGGCGAGAAGAAGTTCGTCTACGGCCTCAACGACCTCAAGGACTACAAGGGCGGCAGCGGGTCCGGCTTCGCCGTCGGTGTGGTCAGCTACAAGAAGCACCCGAAGTACGTGAACTTCGACCAGGGCTACGACGTCGCGGTCGTCACGGTGGACAAGGACATCGCCCTGCAGGGCGGTGCCGCGTACCCGAAGTTCGCCACCTCCGCCGACGCGGGCGGCGCGTCCCCGGGCAAGAGCGGCCAGGGCTTCGGCTACGGCAAGAAGGACTTCAACGACACCTCGTTCGACGCCACCCTCGACAAGGCCACCCTGCCGGTCGTCGACGGCGCGTCGGTCTGCACCGGTGTCGGCGCGGGCTTCAAGGCCGCGTACATGATCTGCGCGGGCTACTCCGACGGCCGCGTCACCATCCTGCCCGGCGACAGCGGTGGCCCGCTGGTCGTCGACGGCAAGATCTACGGCGTCGCGTCCTGGAGCCGCTCGGACTTCAAGTGGTACTCCGTCTACGGCCGCCTCGACAACGAGATGGGCGACTGGGTCAAGTCGGAGGTCGGCACCGTCGACCCGCCGACCGGTGACTTCGGCGTCACCGTCAACCCGACCTCCGGCTCGGTCGCGGCGGGCAAGTACCTCTCCGCCACGGTCAACACCACCGCGGGCTCGGGCGGCGCGGAGAACGCCACCCTCTCGGCCACCGGCCTGCCCAGCGGCGTGAAGGCCGTCTTCCAGCCGACCTCGGTCACCACCGGCACCGCGGCCAAGGTCACCTTCGACGCGGCCACCACCGCGGCGAACGGCACCTACGAGGTGACCATCACCGCCAGCACCTCCAGCGGCAAGACCGCCTCGGGCAAGTTCTCCCTGACGGTCACCGGCGGCGGCGACCCGCAGCCGGGCAACTTCACCCTCTCGGCCTCGCCGAGCAGCGTGAAGGTCGCCAAGGGCAAGTACGTCTCCACCACCATCAACAGCGCCGACGGCACCCGCGGCCAGAAGATCGACCTGACCGCCTCGGGCCTGCCCAGCGGCGTGAAGGCCGTCTTCCAGCCCACCAGCATCACCGCGGGCGGCTCGGCCAAGCTGACCCTGGACGCCTCGGCCACCGCGACCGCGGGCACCAGCAACGTCACCATCACCGGCACCGACGCCAACGGCAAGACGGCCACCACGACCGTCGCGCTGACCGTCGAGGGCAGCACCGAGCCCCCGACCGGCGACGTCACCGTCACCGCGACCCCGGGCTCGGGCAGCGGCTGGCAGGGCCAGCTCATCCAGACCACGGTCAAGGCGAGCGGCGGCACCGGTTCCCTGAAGCTCACCGCCACCGGTGCCCCCACCGGCACCCAGGTGACCTTCAACCCGGCCACCATCGCCCAGAACGGTTCCAGCAACGTCTGGTTCTTCACGAACTTCCAGACGCCTGTCGGCACCTACCCGATCACCATCAAGGCCACCTCGGCCGACGGCAAGACCGGCACCACCACGTTCACGCTCACCGTCACCAAGTTCGGTGCGTACAACGCCGGTCTCAACCGGAGCATGAGCTGATCTGATCGGACAGGGACGGCAGGCCTCCGGAACCGGGGGCCTGCCTTTCCTGCGTTCTTCGCCAAGAGAGGCAGGACCGATGTACCAACGCGTTGGCGAACCAGTGCCGCTGGAGACGTTCCCGACCGTGCTGTCGCGGGCGATCGAGCGCAGCGGGCTGAGCCTGGAGCACCTGCAGCGCAAGCTCGCCGCCGAGAACATCCGGGTGAGCCTCTCGACGCTGAGCTACTGGCGGCGCGGCCGCACCCGCCCGGAGCGCCCGGAGTCCCTGCGGGCGGTCGAGGTCATCGAGGACGTCCTGAAGCTGCCGCGCGGGTACCTGGTGTCGCTGCTCGGCCCGCGCAAGCCGCGCGGGCGCTGGGTGGCCCGGGGCGGCGCGGTCCGGGCGCACGACGTGCTGTGGGACAACACCCTCGGGCTGGCGCCGGTGCTCGCCGAGCTGGACGAGCCCGCCCCCGGCGAGCTGAGCTACCTCAACGTGCACGACCAGCACTTCCTCGACCACCAGGGCCGCGACGTGCGCACCCGGGTGCGGATGCTGGTGCGGTCCGAAGTGGACGGACTGCGGTCGCTGGTGGTGCTGCACCGGGCCGACGAGTCCGACCGGGCGCTGCCGACCCTGCTGGCCTCGACCGGCTGCGCGATGGGCCGGGTGCGCTCGGTGCCGACGAGCCGGTTCACCGTCGGCGAGGTGCTCTTCGACCGGGCACTGGCCGCCGGGCAGACGGCGGTGTTCGAGTACGAGGTCCGCTGGTACGGCCAGGTCCGCGCGACCCGCTACACCCGCGGCTCGCGCCGACCGCTGCGGGACTACCTGGTGGAGGTGAACTTCCACCAGTCGGCCCTGCCGGGGTGGTGCTTCTCCTACACCCAGGAGGGGGTCGACGAGGCGGAGGTGCGCCGGGAGTCGCTGGAACTGGGCGCCTTCGGCGGTGTGCACGCGTCCGCGCAGGGCTCGGAAGCGGCCATCCTGGGCGTGCACTGGGGCTGGTGACGCACTGTCCACTAGGGACTTATGAGTTTGTCCAGCTGGATCACCAAGGACCGGTGGCCGAACTCCCTGGCCAGCTCCCGCACATCGGCCAGGTCCACGACGTCGAGGTCGAGCTGGCGAGCCACGGCGTCCACCAGCACCTCCAGGGCCGACCGGTCGACACGGGACCGGCCGCCCAGGAACGTGTCCACCCGGGTGGTCAACGCGCGGCGACGGGCGGTCAGGTCCGGGCACCACAGTTGGAAGAAGCCGGTGCCGCACATGACGAACGAGCCGAGTTGGTTGATCGGCACCTTGCCGCCGCGAGCGAAGTGCTTGGCGGGTAGCACAACCTGGACCAGACCGCCGGACGTGCGCGCTGAGGGGTACTCGTCCAGGCCCTTGGACCGGAACCAACGCCGGGCGCCCTCCTCGACGTCGCCCACCTTGGCGTCGCGCTCCTCCGTCGCCAGCAGCGCGACCAGATCCGGGGTCTGCTCCACGAGTTCGGACAGGTAGGGCTCCTGCTCCCCCACCTCCTGGTTGTAGGCGAGGTGGTGCACCCGGCCGTCGGTTCCGTTGCCGCGGACCACGTACAACGGCAACAGGACTTGTTCCGGCGGCTCGACCTCCCGCGGGTTGTCGATCCGTTCGGGGAGGTTGAACAGGTCACGGCGCGGGTCGGTCGCCAGCGCGGCGAGGGCGCGGGTGTCGAAGGGGCGCAACGCGACCAGCGCCTGGAACCGCCGATCGGTCTCCATGGCGCTCAGCGGGAGCAGGGTGATCCGGTTCGAATCGTAGTAGGGCCGGGTGAGCGGGCGGGACCCGAACGCGTCGAAGTAGAGCTTGCGGCGGTCCTCCCTGGTGAGCACGTAGCGTTTCTGGTCGCGGACCGAGCGCAGGCCCAGGTCGGTGAGGGTCCAGACGCCACCGGCGTGCCGCAGGTGACCGATGGCGAACAGGGCGCGCAACGCCCGGTCGACCAGGATCGGCTCCAGCGCGAAGAACTCGGCCAGCTCGGCGGTCGTGCGCAGGCCGCCCTCGGCGATGCCGCGACTGAGGTAGCGGTCGATGAGCTCGTAGTCCTGGGCCTCGGTCACGCTCGCCGCGACGGTGACGCTCCAGATCGGCAGCAAGAGGGAGTGGATGCGTTGCGGCGTAACAGATCGGATGAAGGCAGCGTCTTCCAGCGCTCGTTGCTCGGGGTAGGGGAAAAGCTTCTTCACTCGTCGACCTTCGCGTCGATGGCGGTGTAGGGCTGGATGTCGCCGTAGGCGGTGAGGTGGTCGCGCAGCGCCACCAGCAGGTTGCGGAAACCCGTGTCCCGCGCGGTGGTCAGCATGGCCAGGTCACCGACGAGCACGAGCTGCTCCTTGGCCCGGGTGAACGCCACGTTGGCCCGGCGCAGCTCGCTGAGGAAGCCGACGTTCCCGTGCGGGTTGCTGCGGGTGAACCCGTAGAGGATGACGTCGCGCTCACCGCCCTGGAACGAGTCGACCGAGCCGACGTTCAGGGCTGCCTTGCGCTCGTCGCCGATGCGGCGGCCCAACTCCGTTACCACCGCGGCGATCTGCTCCCGGTAGGGCACGATGACCGCCCACTCCCGACCGAGCCGGTCGTAGTACGCGGCCAACTTGATCAGCAGCGCGGCCTCGGCCGGATTGCGGTACCCGCGCTCGTCACCCGTCCGCCGCTCCGGTGCCCGCTCGCGCCGCCGCGCGGCCGGTAGGCCTGATGTGTCCACAAAGGCCAGAGGGCTGGCGAACAGCGGACCGCGGTGCTCGCGTCGCACGGCGGTCACGAGAGTGCCGCGGTAGAACTGGGCGGAGATGAAGCCGGCGATCACCTCGGGCATCCGCCGCTGCCGGGTCAGCGGCACCACGTTGGCCGGGGGCAACCGGTCGACCAGCTGCTCGAGCGCGCTGCGCGCCATCAGGTCGCGCACCACCGGGTCGTCGATCCGCTTGCCCCACTCCGCCACCTCGGAGTCCAGGAACGGCGGCAGCTGCTGGTGGTCACCGACGAGCACGACCCGCCGCGCCCGCACCAGCGGGACCAGGGCGTCGGCCACGGCGATCTGCCCGGCCTCGTCGATGATCGCCACGTCGAAGTCCACCGCGGCCAGCTCCGCGCGCGACGCGGTGCCGATGGCGGTCGCGGCGATGACGTCGGCGTAGCGGACGAGTTCGGGGTGAAGCTGGTCCGTCGCACCGGAGACCTCGGCGCTCCAGTCGGTCAGCAGGCGGGCGCGAGCGGCGAGCAACGGGAGTCGGCCCACGAGCCACTCCCGCAGGGCGATCAGTCCGGCGACGCCCTCGTAGGGCGTGGGGGCCACACCCAGCACCGAGCGCACCGACTCGGCGGCGGCGATCGCGTGGTCCTCGGCCACCGCGAGCGCGCGAGTGGCTTGATCCACTCGCGCTCGCGCGTCGACAACTTCCGGGGCGTGCCGCGTGGCCTCGTCCAGCGCGCGCTCGGCGGCGTCCAGCTCGACCTGAACCCGTTGTCGTTCAACGGAATCGCGAGTGATCTTGGCTGTGCTGGAGTGCAGTCGCCGCTGCCACCACGGCCGCAGCACGCGTGCCCACAACTGCCCCTGATCAGCTCTGGCCAACCACTGCCGGGCGGCGGTTGCGGTGTTCCCGCTTCGCTGTAAAGACTTCACCAGCGCGGCGCACGCGGTTGCCAATTTGTCCATAGTGGACCACTGTAGACCGCCGACTGCTCGCCGTGCCGCGTTCAGAGCGGCCGCGGCGTGGTCGGCCGCCGCCACCGAAGCGGCGTGCGAGTCGAGCCTGCGGCCGAGTTCGTCGGCCCATTTCCCTGCTGTCTCAAGGTCTCCGAAGCTCGACAGCGTGCGCTGGGCGCCGCTGATCACCCGTGCCCGCAGCTCGCTTGCCCGCCGTTCCAACAGGTACGGTCTGCCGTCCTCGGTGACCGCGCCGTCGTTGCCGACCCGGATGACCTCCAGCTCGCGCGGGAGGCGAGCGAGGATGTTGTCCACCGCGCGGTTGGTGTGCGCGGTGACGAGAACCCGTTGTCCACCAATGGCGCACGCGTCCGCGACCGCGCTGATCACCCGGGTCTTCCCGGTGCCGGGCGGGCCGAGGACGACGAGCAGGTCCTCCACCGCGAGCGCCCGGTGGAACGCCACGAGCTGGTCGGGGTCCAGGTCGACGACCGGTTCGGTCTGGGCCGTGGCCATCGGGCGCACCCGGCCGTCGACGAGCCCGGACAGCAGCGCGCCGTTGCGCGCCCGCCGATCGCGCAGCAGCTCGACCGCCTCGCGCTGCTTGGCGAAGGTGATCGTGTTCTGCGTCCGCTCCAGCTCGCCGGTCTGGCTCATCCGCTCCCAGTCGACCGGGTTGTCGAAGCGGACCGTGACCGACCGCTCGGCCACCCGGGTCACCTGACCGCGCTGCTCACGCTCCCCGCGCACCTGCACGTAGGTGTCGCCCGCGGGCACGCGCCCGCCGACCAGCTCGAACTCGTAGACCGCCAACGTGCCGTGCCTGCGCTCCCCCACCGGTTTGACCGCGCGGTACGGGTACGGCGGCTCGGCACCCGCCTCGGCGGTCGTGAGTTCCTGGGTCGCTTCGATCAACCGGCCGACGGAGTCGAGAAAGCCGGTCTCAGCCGCGGCGAGCTCGGCTGGGCCGTGGTCCGCGTTCCGGTCGCGGAGGAGCGCTTGCCATTGCGCGTCAACGGTCTCCCACTGCGCGTTCGCCGTGGGCGGGAGGTCGCGCAAGGCGAGGACCCTGCGCCAGCCAGGTGAGCGCACGAGCAGGCAGCCCTGGGACAGCCGGTGGTGATCGCGGACCCGCAGCGGGTCTACCGAGACGAGCAGGTAGCCGCCCCGGTTCCTGGTGGGGAACGCGCGGGCCACCCAGGCGCGGCCGTGCAGCAGCAAACTCGGGTCGCCGCCGGTCTTGTGCGACTTCTGCACGGTCACCGGGACACCGTCGGCGCGCTCGTTGAGCTGCCCGGTGAGTTCGTCGACACCGCCCGGCAGGCCGGGGTGGACGGCGGCCTTCTCCCACAGCTGGGTGTGCAGCGTGTTGGAAGGCACGAGGTGCAGCAGACCCGGCAGACTCACCGTCCGGAACGACAAGGGGCTCCTTCAGCCGAGGACCATGCGGGCGAACGCACCCGGATCCGGCCGCCGGCCGCAGTCCGGCGCGAGCGCGGCGTCGATCGCGGCGGCCAGTCCGACCGGCGCCGTCCGGGCCCACGTGTGGACGGGCAACGTTGCCCGGTGCGGCACACGTCCGGTGACCAGGTGGTACGCGACAGCGCCGAGTTGGTACACGTCGGTGTGCGGCCCGGGAGTCCCGGCGGTGCGCGGGCGCTGTTCGGGGGCCTGGTAGTCGCAGGCGTGCTCACCTGGGCGAAACGGGCGCACGGCCAACCCGAGGTCGCGGAGCACCAGGCGGCCATCGTCCCGGACCACAAGACCCGCAGGCGTGAGCGCGCGGTGGGTGCGGCCACGGTTGTGCAGGGTCGCAAGGGTTTTGCAGAGTCCGACAAGACCGGCGGAGAGGTGGTAGAGCCTGCCGGAGTCGGTCATCGGCGTGGGACCGAGCAGGGACTCAAGGGAGTCGCAGGGCTTGCCCGCGCGACTTTCCGGCCACTCGGTGACCAGCGTGGCGGACCGGGCGGTGCGCACGAAGCGACCGGGGTTGAGCTGGTGCTCATCGGCCAGGGCCGCCACCTCGGCACGGGCCTGCTGGGTGTCGTGGTGGATCTGGACCTGACGCAGCCAGCCGTAGCCGGTCCGCCTGCCGTCGGGGGTGATCAGCGAACAGCGACCGGCCCGGAGAACGGCACCGCCGTCAGCGGAGGGACCTTCGTGGGTGGGGAAGTCGTGGATCAGGCAGGTGACGCCGTCGACGCCGAGCTCGGCACCGGGCCCGAACGGCCTGGCGGGCGGGGTTGTGGTGGGGATCAGACGGGGGCCGTTGTGCAGGTGGACGTCACCGTGGATCGCCCCCGCCTGCACGACGTTGTTGCCCACCCCACCGTCGACGACGTTGGACACCGCGCTCGGCTCGTCTGCCCGCTCCATGCCAACCCCTCAGCCGGACCTCCGCAGACCGTACACCTTACTGCGCTCGGGGCGCCTCCAGTCGCCACCTCAGGTACTCCAGGGCGAGGCGGGCACGGTGCTCGGTGCCCGGACCTGGTTGGGCGACAGCCAGGTGCGTCCAGAAACCCGCCACGTAACAGGCGAACGCGGTCAACGTCTCCGGATCAGCCCGCGTCCACGCCTGCACGGCCGAGGGCGGATGCCCTGCGTCGACCAGGCGCAGCGTCATGAACGCGGCGTCGACCCAGGGCGCACCCGCGCCGGGGTAGCCCCAGTCGACGACGTGCACGCTCCCGTCGTCGGCGACGACGAACTGGTCGGCGTGCAGATCGGTGTGCAGCAGGCGATCCCCGTCGACCAGCGTCGGAACCGGCGCCGAGAGCCTGGTCATCTCGGCGACATCCCAGCCGTGGACCGCGTCGGGACGCTCGTCGGCCAATCGGGTCCACCAGGCAGTACCCGACCAGCGCTCGCGCAACGGACGCAGATCCATTGCGGGCTTCGCGCGGATCCGCTCGAGCGCACCAGCCACCGCGGCGAGATCGGACGATCCCGGGCTGAGGTCTGCCCGGCGGCCGGGTAGGTACGCGTAACCCACCACCAGCCAGTCCGCGTCGGCCTCGACGTCTTCGTGGAAGAGCACCTCCGGCGCGATACCGGCCGCGACACGGCTTCCCACTATCTCGTTGCGCAGCCAACGCATCCGCTTGCTGATACCGCGCACACCCTTGCAGAACACGCGCCGCCCGTCAGTGGCGGTGAGCACAGCAAGCAGGTCGCTGCTTTGCCCCACGGCGACCTCGACCACGTCGGTGACCGTGCCGATATGGCGCTCCACCGCCGCCCGCACCTCCTGCGGGAGTTCACGCCACGAGATGGTCACCTCGAGGGCCTACTTCCCACGGTTGTCCGAGTTCTCGTTGCCATCTTCACCGCTGGCACGGCAGTTGCCGTCCTCGTGGCAGCTACCGCACCTGCCCGCACTCATCGCCCACAACTCATGGTCAACACGGTACCCAGCCGCCTCGATAGCGCTGAGCGTGTCCACGGCCGCACTCGACGCGCCGGACACCAGTGTGTCGTGTGGAACGTGGTGGATGAAGCCGCCCGCTACCCGCTCGCAGAACTGCGCGTACTCGCGGGTGTAGAGCAGGAAGACATGCCAACCGAGGTCCACCAGTCGACTCGGCGTCATCGACTGTCCGGATCCGCGCACAGAACAGGCCAAGAAGGCCAGCGCCTGGTCCACTACCCGCGCCGACAGCTCGGGACCCAACCGCGCACTGTCGTCCACCTTCGCGACCAACCGGTCGAACAGCCCGGGGTCGATCAGATCCCGACCCGACCGCATAGATCCACTCAGCAGGGCAGGCATGAGCCACTCCTCTCCTGGGGATACGTCCTCAGTACTTGATCAAGCAACTGTCAAAGCCCGCGTCGACCAAACGGCGATAAGCGTCGATCACTGTGGCGGGTACTTCCTGCGGGATGGCGAATCCGGATTTGGGGTATTCGACCACCCGTTGCAGATCTCCAACGATCATGTCGATCACGAGCTTGGAGTCATCTTTCCTTCGGACGTAGTCAACGAATTCACCACTTTCCGATGCGCACACGACATCGACTCCCGGGTACAGTTTCCGAGTTGTGGCGTAGGCTCGGCGCTCCATGTACGGCATGGAGACGAGGAGGAGCGATCGGGGGAAGATCTCCCGTGCGGCTAGTACTGCCCGCGAAAATAGGATGTTCTGACCAGTGTTGGCCGCCTCCGATTCTACCAGGATAGCGGATTCCGGCACACCGAGCCCCAGGGCGTGTTCTCGATAATGGATCGCTTCGCCACGGGGGAAGCAATCAGCCGTCGCCGGACTATTCGCACCGCTGAAGACCACTACCGGGAAGTACCCCGCCTGGTACAACTCGGCGGCACGGGTGGCTACTCCGATATCATGACTGCCCAACACGACCGCAGCGTCACACCGGCGGAGGCCATGGCCCATGTGGTGGTAGTCCCAGACTGCCTTCGCATCGCGCCACTGCTGTTCGGTGATGCAGGAAACCTGAGTCACGAACGCCCCCTACCCCGTTGCCGAGCACGCTCGAAACCTTGTCGGATGGCCATATTGCTGGCAAGTCGGTGGGCCATGCCGAACAGTTGCGATTCTCGGGCTGCTTCATCCAGCATCTGGAGACCGTTTTCTGCCGTGGCCTGGTCCGAGAGCAGGATGTGTGCGTGTGCGGTACCCATCCGTACACGCTGCATCGGCGTTTCCGGCGGGCAATTAGACCGGGCCACCTCAACATACCTCAGCGCGTCCGACAGGCGTCCGGCCCCTCGATGCGCCAAAGCAAGTTTCTGCTGTGCCGCCGCCCAATCCACCGGTTCGTCGAGTTCGTCAAAGCACTTGCTTGCCTCACCCATCGCAACAATGGCACGTTCATGGTCACCATGCTTGGCCAATGCGGTGCCCACCCACAATGTGGCCCGGGCGCGGTCCCGCCCACAGAGTCGATCATCGGCAGCCAATGCCGTGTAGCGCTTGGCAGCCGACTCGACATGACCCAGCATCTCGTCGATCACCACCAGGGACAACTCAACCTGGGCAGCGCGGCGTGGTATTCCCAGTTCGCGGAACCACCGCAAGGCACCGCAATAGGACGTCCGAGCGGAGTGCGGACCATGAATGTTGCCCTGATCAACCCTGATGTCGCCGAGCAGGGCAAGTGAACGGGCCCGCAGGTAGAGACCGTTGCCGTCCAGGTCTTGAGCACCGAACCGCCGCAGCCAGCGGTCGACCAGCGAGGCCGAACGCGCGAAATCCTGCTTCGCTAGGGAAAAGAGCGCCCTGTCGAGGTCATCGGTCCAGGTCTCGTACTGCCACTCGCGTGGAGTGCCTGGATTCGGAGTGCCCCGATACCGCGTCCGACCCACGTGAACATCACCACTGGCGAGCAACAACTCGAAGCGGCGCTGGGCGTCCGCGTCGGCACGAGCGAGTGCCGTGTCGAGGATGGCCTGGGAGTCGGGGCGGGGTGATGTGGTCGCGCCGAGCGACTCCCACTTGGTGACAGTGCGAACCGCGACGCCGAGGTACTCTGCGAAGATCCGCACGCTCATCCGCTGGGCTTGCCGCAGCGCTCGCGTCTCGTTGCCGCTCCAATGCCGAACCGGTGTCACCGATCGCACCTCCTCGCCACACATGCAACCACGCCGTTGGCAACCGCCGCACTCGAAGTGCACCGGAAGTGCCACAGTGGTTCGTTCACCCGCGAACCGCGATCGTCCAGGCTGTGCACATCGCCGACGACGGCGACGGCGACAGGCACAGGCAGGGGACACCATGTTCAACCACAGGAACTTGCGGGTTCACGCATCGGTCTCGATTGGTACGTGTCAGGTCAGGTACACCGTTGAGGACGACGAGGACGTCGAGGTAGTCGTGGTCGATGACGATCAGGAGTTCGGCATGGTGTTCACTCGGGCGGGCCTCGCCGCGCTCGTGCGGGCGGGCCAAGCAGCACTCACGGAAATGGATGCGCTGCCACCGGTTCGATGAGCCGATCTGGCAGGGTGTTGGTATGCGACCTTCGGCGGGGCCGCGCATCGGCGCGCGAGTGATGTTGCTCGACCCGGACGACCGGGTGCTGCTCATCCACGCCCTAGACCCCGATGAGCCCGACCACCACTGGTGGGAGCTCCCGGGCGGGGGCCTCGAGCCCGGTGAGACCCCGGAGCAGGCCGCGCGGCGGGAAGTGCTGGAGGAGACCGGGATCGACGCGATCCAGCTCGTTCGTCCACTATGGACAAGTGAGCTGCACCGTGGCGAGGAGCGCCACCGGGTCGATCACGTCTTCCTCGGCCGCACGACCACCACCGAGCCACAGAAACCGTTGCGGCTCACCGAGACCGAGCGGGTCGGGGTGATCGAGCGCCGGTGGTGGTCGGCCGCTCAGCTGGAGTCCTGCCCGGACGAGGTCGTTCCCGCAGACCTGGCCGAACAGCTCCGGAAAGCCCAGGAGGGGCCTGGGACACCCCAGACCCCTCCCGAGCGGTAAGTCCACTCAGACCGTCAAGGTCCAGGTGTCGATGTTGCCGGTGTCGTAGGTGTAGATGTCGGTGACCTGCAGCTTCCAGGCACCGTTGCGGTCCTGGGCCGAGGCGTCCACGGTGTAGGTCTCGTGGATGCCCGCGGCCGAGCTGGCGCCGCCCGCCTTCTTCAGGCTGTAGACGGTGCCGGACGGGCCGACCAGGGAGATGGCCAGGTCGGCGGTGTAGGTGTGGTTGATGTCCACCTTCACCTTGCTGGCGTTGGACGCCTTGCCGGTGCAGTTGGCGATGGTGACCGAGGAGGACACCGCCGTGTTGTTGTCCGGGATGGCCACGTCGTCACCGTTGGTGCCCGGGCCGCAGGTGCCCGGGTCGGGGTCGGGGCCGGGGCCGCCGGTGATGAAGCCGCTGTAGAGCAGCTTGTTGGGCGAGCCGCTGCCCGGGTTGGTGACCTTGCCGCTGGTGGCGTTGTTCACCAGGGCGTCCCGCAGGGCCTGCGGGGAGGTCGACGGGTTGGCCGAGAGGTACAGCGCCGCGACGCCCGCGACGTGCGGGGTGGCCATCGAGGTGCCGGACATGTTGGTGCTGCTGCCCTCGTTCAGCGACAGCGAAGTGATGTTGTCGCCCGGCGCGAAGATGTCGGTGCAGGTGCCGTAGTTCGAGAACGACGCGCGCGCGTCGTTGCTGCTGGTGGCGTTCACCGTGATCAGCGCGGCGGTCTTGGCCGGGCCGGTGGAGCAGGCGTCGGTCGAGCTGTTGCCCGAGGCGACGGCCATCTGGATGCCCGCGTTGACCAGGCCCGCGAGGGCGTCGTTGCCGATGTCGGCGGTGTCGAAGGTCCAGCTGGCGTTGACCACGGCGGGCTTGACCGCGTTGGCGGTGATCCACTCGATCGCCTTGACGCCCGCGGAGTCCGGACCGTTGCCGGTGCAGTCGGTGCCGAGCATGCGGACCGCGACGAGCTTGGCCTTCTTGGCCACGCCCCACGTCTTCGAGCCGATGGTGCCCGCGACGTGCGTGCCGTGGCCGAAGCAGTCCTGGCCGTTGCGGCCGTCCTCGATGAAGTCGGCGCCGACGCTGGCCCGGCCCTCGAACTCGCTGAGGCCGGTCTTGATGCCGGAGTCGGTGACGTACACGGTCACGTTGGACGCGCCCGCGGTCGGGTAGTTGTACTTCTTGTCGACCGGCAGGTTCGCCTGGTCGATGCGGTCCAGGCCCCAGGTGGGGTTGGTCTGGGTGTCGGCGACCTTGGCGGTGCCGTCCTGGTAGACCTTCTTGACCGCCGGGTCGGCCGCGAGCTGGCGCGCCTTGGCGTCGGTCAGGCCCTTGACCTGGAAGCCCTGCATCGACTTGGAGAACACGTAGTCGAGGTTCCCGCCGTACTTCTGCACCAGCCCCGCCGAGGCGGACTGGATGCTCGCCGCCGACGACAGACCCGCGGCGGGCTTGAGGGACACGATGAAGCTGCCGCCCGCGGCGGGCGCGCTTGCCCGCACGTAGTCGGCCTGGGCCGCGGTCGCCGGGGTCGCGATGGCCACGAGGGCCGCGGCCACGGACGCCGCGCCCACGACCGCGAGCGCGACCCGCCCACGGGGGCGAGTGGTTCGTTGCATTGGAGGAGGTCCTTCCACGATGGTCGACAGCCGTGCGAGCACGGCCGAACAGGGTGTTCGCCCTTCGAGGAGCCCTAAAAGGGGTGCTGCGAAGGCCCGGGCACCCGGTGCGCGATCGCACCGCGCGCCGAGTGCCCGGTGTCCTTCAACTACCGCCGCGGGCGGTCGTCACCGGCCTGCGGCAACCGGAACCCGACTAGTTGGTCAGGGTCCAGGTGTCGATGTTCCCGGTGTCGTAGGTCCACACGTCGGTGACCTGCAGCTTCCAGGTGCCGTTGCGGTTCTCGGCGGAGGCGTCGACGGTGTAGGTCTCGTGCACGCCACCGGCCGAGCTGGCGCCGCGGGCCTTCTTCAGGTTGTAGACCGCACCCGACGGGCCGACCAGGTCGACGACCAGGTCACCGGTGTAGGTGTGGTTGATGTCGACCTTGACCGAGGTGGTGGTGGCGGCCTTGCCGGTGCAGTTGGCCACGGTCACCGAGGAGGACACCGCGGTGTTGGTGTCCGGGATGGCCACGTCGTCGCCGTTGGTGGCCGGGGCGCAGGTGCCCGGGTCCGGGTTGCCGCCGCCGATGAAGCTGGTGTTGAGCAGCTTGTTCGGCGAGCCCTTCAGGTCGGTGATCTTGCCGGAGCTGGCGTTGTTCACCAGCGCGTCGCGGACCTGCGCCGGGGTGGCCGACGGGTTGGCCGAGAGGTAGAGCGCCGAGGCGCCCGCGACGTGCGGGGTGGCCATCGAGGTGCCCGACATCGAGGTGGTGCCGCCACCGTTCTTGGTGGAGGTGATGCCGGTGCCGGGGCCGAAGATGTCGACGCAGGTGCCGTAGTTGGACTCCAGCGAGCCCGCGGTCCAGATGGAGCGCTTGTCGGCGCTGTCGCTGGCCGCCACGGTGATGGCCTCCGGCGTGCGGGCCGGGCTGGTGCCGCAGGCGTCCTGGTTGTTGTTGCCCGCGGCCACCGCGAAGGTGACGCCCGCGGCGATCGCGCGCTTCACCGCGTTGTCGGTCGCGGTGTCGCCGCCGCCGCCGAGGCTCATGTTGGCCACGGCGGGCTTGACCGCGTTCTTGGCCACCCAGTCGACACCGGAGATGATCTGCGAGAACTGGCCCGAGCCGTTGCAGTCCAGCACGCGCACCGCGACCAGCTTGACCTGCTTGGCCACGCCGTAGGTCTTGGACCCGACGGTGCCCGCGACGTGCGTGCCGTGGCCCTGGCAGTCCGAGGCGTCGGCGTCGTTGTCGATGAAGTCGTACCCGTCCTTGGCCCGGCCCTCGAACTCCGGGTGGGACTTGTAGATCCCGGTGTCCACGATGTACGCGGTCACGTTCGAGGCGGTGTTGGCGTAGGTGTACTTCTGGTCCAGCGGGAGGCTGGTCTGATCGATCCGGTCCAGGCCCCAGGTGGGGTTGGTCTGGGTCTCGGAGATCCGCGCGTAGCCGTCCTGCTGCACGTAGGCCACCGACGGGTCGGCCGCGAGCGCCTTGGCGGCGGCCTCGTCGAGCTGCACCGCGAAACCGCGGATGGACGCGGTGTAGGTGCTCTTGACCTTGCCGCCGTGCTTGCGGGCCAGGTCGATCGCCTTGCCGTTGGTCACCGGGGCGGTGCTCTTGTCGTCCTTGAACACGACGATGTAGCTACCCGCCACCGGCTGGGCCACGTTCAGGATCGCGCCGGTGGGCGCTGCCGACGCCGGGCCCGCCACGGTCGCGACCACGGCGAACGCGGTCGCGGCCACGGCTGTTCCGGCTACGGCGACCCTTCGGGTTTTGCGATCAAGTCGCATCTGGGCTTCTCCATTCCGCTCCTCCGGGCGGTCGACACCACTCGGAGGTGTGGCTGCCGGGCAGGGTTCGTAACTGACAGCCACTTGCGGATCACCATCGGGCGGCGCGCCGATACGAACAATCCGGATATCGGTACGTAGGGATACCCGTCTTTCACCTAAGATCAACTTCTCGGTTCCCCAGCGACCCACCCGGGCGATGGAGTTTCAGATCACCGCCCGGCCGCCTAGGCTCCGAAAAACCCCAACAGGTGCGGTACGTGCGGGAGAGTGCGGATGACGCGGACACCGAGGCCGAACGCCAAGCGCGGCACCGGCGCGTCCCTGATGCGCACCAGCTCCCCGGTGCTGGTCGGCCGGGGCGACCAACTGGGCGCGCTGCGCAGCGCGGTGCCCGAGCAGCCCGCCGTGATCATGATCGAGGGCGAGGCCGGGGTCGGGAAGAGCAGGCTGGTCCGCGAGCTGCTCGACTCCGACCTGGGCCCGCTGCTGGTGCTCATGGGCTACTGCCAGCCGGTCGGCGAGCCCTTCCCCTACGGCGCGGTGCTCGAGGCGCTGCGCGGCTCCTACGACCAGCTGACCAGGCACCGGCCCCGGCTGAGCCCGGTCGCGGGCGTGCTGGGCCCGCTGCTGCCCGAGATCGCCGAGTTCCTGCCCGCCCCGCCCGCCCCCACGGGCGACCCGCGCACCGACCGGCACCGGGTGTTCCGGGCGCTGCGCGAGGTGATCAGCGTGCTCGGCCCGGTCCTGCTGGTGGTCGAGGACCTGCACTGGGCCGACGACGGCTCGCGCCAGCTGCTCCGGTTCCTGATGGGTGACCCGCCCGCCAACCTGACCGTCGTGGTCACCTACCGGCGCGAGGACGTGCCCGGCGGGGTCCCGCTCGGCTCGGCCTACCGCCCGCCCGGCGGTATCACCAGCATGCTGCTCGAGCTGGGTCCGCTGGACGTGGACGAGGTCCGGGCGCTGACCGCGGCGATCCTGGACGAGCAGACCGTCTCGGCCGAGTTCGCCACCAAGCTGCACGAGCGCACCGCGGGCATCCCGTTCGTGGTGGAGGAGACCCTGCGGGCGCTGCGCAACCCCGCTGGCGCCGTGCACGCCGACGGCGCCGCCGCGCGCAGGCTGCTGGACAACGTCGACGTCCCGGTGCTGCTGCGCGACGCCATGGCCGAGCGGTTGGCCGCGCTGCCCACCACCGCGACCCGGCTGGCCCAAGCCGCCGCCGTGCTCGGCGTGCCCGCGCCCGCCGAGCTGCTCGGCGAGGTCGCCGCGATCGGCGAGCAGCGGCTGCGCACGGCGCTTACGCACGCGCTCAACGGGCACGTCCTGCACGAGGCGGTCTCCGGCCGCTACGGGTTCCGGCACGCCCTGGCCCAGCAGGCCGTCTACGACACGCTCAGCGGCCCGGACCGCCAGCAGCTGCACAACCGGGCCATCGACGCCCTCGACCAGGTCGAGCCGCGCCCGCTGGTGCAGCTGGCCGAGCACAGCGAGCGCGCGGGCCGCACCGCGGCGTGGCTGCACTACGGCGAGGCGGCGGCCGACCGGGCCGCCGAGCTCGGCGACGCCGGGACGGCGACCGCGCTGCTGCAGCGGCTGCTGGCCGAGCCGACCGTGCCCGCCGCCGACGTCGACCGGCTCTCGATCAAGCTCGGCCAGGTCGCGCACCTCGGGCTCGACCAGCACGACCCGACCGCGACGCTGGAGCGCCTGCTCAGCGACCGCAGGCTGTCCACCTCCGCGCGCGGCGAGGTGCGGCTCTACCGGGGGCTGCTGCTGATCCGGCAGGCCGGTGGCGTGGAGGAGGCGCGCGCGGAGATCGAGGTCGCCGTCGCCGACCTCGCCGAGCGGCCGGACCTGGCCGCCAAGGGCACCTCGGTGCTGGGCCAGCCGTTCACCGGGATGACCCCGCTGGCGGAGTTCATGCCCTGGCTCGACCGCACCGTGCACTATCGCGAGACCACCGACAACAACGAGCTGCGCATCTCGCTGCTGGCCAACGAGCTGGGCTCCAAGCTGCACACCGGCGACCCGACCGTGCTGCGCAACCTCGACTCGCTGCCGGAGAGCGTGTCCACCCCCGGCGAGCAGCGCCAACTGGCCAGGTTGCTGTGCAACCTGGCCGACGCGTGCACCTCCAGCGGGCACTTCCGGCTGGCCGAGGACCTGCTGCGCACCGGCCTGCGGCACGCCACCGAGTGCGGCGCCCCGTTCGTGGCCAGCACCGCCCGGGTGACCAAGGCCCGGCTGGACTGGCTCACCGGCGAGTGGACCGGGCTGGCCGAGCGGGCCCTGCGGCTGCTCGACGAGTACCGCGACCTGTTCCCCAACGCCAGCGAGCTGTGCCTGGTGCTGGGCTCGCTGGCGATGGCCCGCGGCGAGTGGACCGAGGCCACCAGCTACCTGACCGAGACCGGCGCGTTCGCCCCGGAGGAGTCGATCGCGCCGGTGGCCATCGCGGGCTGCGCGGCGCTGGCGTGGACGATGCTGGCCCAGGACGAGATCACCCGGGCCTGCGTGGACGCCGACCGCGGCATGGACATCGTGCGGGCCAAGGGCGTCTGGGCGTGGACCTGCGAGCTCGGCCCGGTCGCGGTGGCCACCTACCTGGCCGCGGGCCGCGAGCTGGACGCGGAGAAGGTGATCGAGGACATGGCCGCCGGCATCGAGGGCCTGGACGTGCCGATGAGCGTGGCCGCGCTGGCCCAGTGCCGGGGCAGGCTCGCCGAGGCGCGCGGCGAGCTGGCGAGCGCGGTCGGGCACTACCAGGACTCGGTCGCCCGCTACGACCAGCTGCCCGCGCCGTACTTCGCCGCGCTGGTCGCCGAGCGGGAGGCGATCTGCCTGCTGCCCGACGACAACGACAAGGGCAGCGAGATCCTCTCCGCGCTGGTGGACACCTTCGACGGGCTGGGGGCCACCCGCGACGCGGCCCGGTGCAGGCACCTGCTGCGCGGCATGGGCGGCGGCAAGCCGTCGCGGCGCGGCAGGCGCGGCTACGGCAACGAGCTCTCCCCGCGCGAGCAGGAGGTGGCGCGGCTGCTCGCGGCCGGGCACACCAACCGGGAGATCGCCGACGTGCTGTTCCTGTCCCCGCGCACCGTCGAGCAGCACGCCGCGCGCGTGCTGCGCAAGCTGGGCGTGTCCTCGCGTGCGGAGCTGCAGGCCGAAGACCTGAGCTGAGCGCGGGCGCCCGCCAGTACCCGACCGGCCGCGCCGGGGCGCTCGTCCCGGGGTCCGGACGAAAAGAAGAGGACCGTCCAGTGTGGACGGTCCTCTTCTTCCGCGGAGCGACGGCGGCGCGATCCGGCCCCCTGCATCAAGGCCGGTCGCCGCGCGCGCAGCCGGTGCCGAACGCCTGCGCGGGTCGCCGTGCTCCGGTGGCCGTCCGGTCGAGGGACCGCACGGCGTGGCCGGGGTTTTTAACACCTCGGGCGGGAGGAAGACGAGGGCGTGGGCGCCTCCCTCCCGAGTGTCCCGAGGTCGGCGCGGCGGGTGCGGACACCAGTCGCGCCGGGGAGGACTCTGCCGGTCCGCGCGGCACCGAACAATCGAGGCTGCGGTAGGTAGGGATACCTATCTATTGCGTCCTGAGGCCCCCGACAGAGGTAATCCTCTGGGAAATAACCGGTAACGACGAACTTCCTCCGCAGCCTTGTGGTGGCCGCCGGCGCCGGGTCACCATTCGTCTGCCAAGCCGTGCGGCCTCGGTCGTGAGGGCACCTTCGGGTTCGTCCGGACCGCGCGGAACAACCACATACCACCTCCAGTGCCGGTCACCCCGGCACCCCTTGCAGGAGGCACACGCGTGAAACGCAAACGCCTGTCCGTCGCGGTCGGGGCGGCAGCCGCCCTCGCCCTCATCCTCTCGATGAACACCGGGGCCGCCTCCGCGCGGGCCCCGCAAGCAACACCCCGGGCCTCGGCCGAGTACGCCGTCGTCGGCGTGAAGACCCACCAGGAGCGCTCGGCGATCGCGAGCACCGGTGCCGCCGTGAACGGCGTCGAGGACAGCCGCCTGCTGATCACCGCCACGCCGGACGAGGTCCGCAAGATCCAGTCGCTGGGCTTCAAGGTGAACCAGGAGGCCACCGCGGACGTCACCGCCAACGGCGCCCGGGGCGCGCTGGCACCCGCGGACTTCCCCAGCGCGGACTCGAACTACCACAACTACGCCGAGATGACCGCCGAGCTCAACCAGGCCGTCACCGACCACCCCGGCATCATCACCAAGCAGGTGGTGGGCAAGACCTACCAGAACCGCGACATCTTCGCGATCAAGATCTCGGACAACGCCGCGACCGACGAGAACGAGCCCGAGGTGCTCTTCACCGCGCACCAGCACGCGCGCGAGCACCTCACCGTCGAGATGGCGCTGTACCTGGTCAAGACCCTGACCGACGGCTACACCACCGACACCCGGGTCAAGGGCCTGGTGGACAGCCGCGAGATCTGGATCATCCCGGACGTCAACCCCGACGGCGGCGAGTTCGACATCTCCACCGGCTCCTACCAGAGCTGGCGCAAGAACCGGCAGCCGAACTCCGGCTCGTCGAACGTGGGCACCGACCTCAACCGCAACTGGGACTTCAAGTGGGGCTGCTGCGGCGGTTCCTCCGGGACCACCAGCAGTGAGACCTACCGCGGCCCGTCGGCCGCGTCGAGCCCCGAGGTCAAGGCGCTGCAGAACTTCGTCGCGGGCCGGGTGGTCGGCGGCAAGCAGCAGATCACCGCGGGCATCGACTTCCACACCTACTCCGAGCTGGTGCTCTGGCCCTACGGCTACACCACCAACGACACCGCGCCGGACCTGACCACCGACGACCAGAAAGTCTTCTCCACCATCGGCAAGGCCATGGCGGCGAAGAACAACTACACCCCGGAGCAGTCCTCGGACCTCTACATCACCGACGGGTCCATCGACGACTGGCTGTGGGGGGTGCACAAGATCTACGGCTACACCTTCGAGATGTACCCCACCGGCGCCGGTGGCGGCGGCTTCTACCCGCCCGACGAGGTGATCAGCCGGGAGACCTCGCGCAACAAGGAAGCGGTCTTCTACCTGCTCGACTACGCCGACTGCCCGAAGCGCTCGATCGGCCAGACCTGCGGGACCGTCCCGCCGGACCCGGGCGGCAAGGTCTTCGAGAACGCCAACAACGTCAACATCCCGGACGCCGGTGCCGCGATCACCAGCGACATCGCGGTCACGGGTGTCACCGGCAACGCCCCGGCGACGCTGAAGGTGGACGTCGACATCAAGCACACCTACCGCGGCGACCTCGTCATCGACCTGGTCGCGCCGGACGGATCGGCCTACCGGCTGAAGAACTCCAGCACCAGCGACGCCGCGGACAACGTGCTCGCCACCTACACGGTGAACGCCTCCACCGAGGTGGCCAACGGGACCTGGAAGCTCAAGGTGCAGGACACCTACCAGGCCGACACCGGGTACATCGACTCGTGGAAGCTGACCTTCTGACCGGTCGGCGACCTCCCCGCTAGACGGATGCCCCGGACCGGCTGCGCACTCGCCGGTCCGGGGCGTCTCCAGTTCCGGCCACCGACCACGGCGGCCGTCAGCGAGACCGACCCCACCGCCCACCCCCCTGCTCAGCTCCACTGTGGACGGTAAGGAAAGGATGATCGTGCGGAAGAACATCTTCGGGAAGGCGGCAGCCCTGGCAGCGGGCACCGCCGCCGTCCTCGCGACGATGGCGGGCCAAGCCGTCGCCGCGCCCCCGCCGAGCGACCCCGGGACCCTGCAGCCCCAGGTCGTCGGCGGGACCACCGCGACCAAGGGCGAGTTCCCCTGGCTCGTCCGGCTCTCCATGGGCTGCGGCGGCGCCATGTACACCGAGCAGATCGTGCTCACCGCGGCGCACTGCGTCGACGGCACCGGCCCGGACACCAGCATCGGCGTGACCTACGGCGTGGTCGACCTGCAGGACGGCACCCGGGTCACCCGGACCTCCACCTACGTGCACGTCGCGCCGGGCTTCACCGACGTCGAGCAGGGCAACGACTGGGCGCTGGTCAAGCTCAACAGCCCGATCACCGGCGCGGCCCTGCTGCCGATCACCACCACGACCGCCTACGACAGCGGCACGTTCACCATCGCGGGCTGGGGCGCGACCAGCGAGGGCGGCGCGCAGCAGCGGTACCTGCGCAAGGCGACCGTGCCGTTCGTCAGCGACGCCACCTGCTCGGCGACCGGCAGCTACCCGAACCTGGTCAAGTCCGACTCGATCTGCGCGGGCTACAGCCAGGGCGGCACCGACACCTGCCAGGGCGACTCCGGCGGCCCGATGTTCCGCCGGGACAACAACAACGCGTGGATCCAGGTCGGCATCGTCAGCTGGGGCGACGGCTGCGCGCGGGCGAAGAAGTATGGCATCTACACCGAGGTGAGCCACTTCGCCGCCGCGATCGCCGCGGCCGCGCAGAACCTCGGCGGCACGACGCCACCCGCGGGCAAGGTCTTCCAGAACACCGACAACCTCAACGTCCCGGACGCGGGCGCCGCGGTCACCAGCACCATCGCGGTCTCCGGGGTCACCGGCAACGCGCCGTCGACGCTGAAGGTGGACGTCGACATCAAGCACACCTACCGCGGTGACCTGGTCCTCGACCTGGTCGCGCCGGACGGTTCCACCTACCGGCTCAAGAACTCCAGCACCAGCGACTCGGCCGACAACGTGCTCGCCACCTACACGGTGAACGCGTCCACCGAGGTCGCCAACGGCAGCTGGAAGCTCAAGCTCCAGGACGTGGCCGCCCAGGACACCGGATACCTCGACGCCTGGAAGCTCACGTTCTGATCGTTTTCCCACACCCTGCAACAGCACTCGTGCCGATCGACGGAGTGCTGTGTGGACACTGAAAAGAGGACAGACAAGTGAAGAGACTCAACAGACTCCAGAAGGCGTTAGCCCTGGCCGTCGGCACAGTCGCCGCGGCGGCCGCGGTGGCGGGCCAGGCCATCGCCGCTCCGCCGAGCTCCGACCCCGGCACGATGCAGCCGCAGGTCGTCGGCGGCACCCGCGCCGCCCAGGGCGAGTTCCCGTTCATGGTCCGCCTGTCGATGGGCTGCGGCGGCGCGATGTACGCCGACAACCTGGTGCTCACCGCGGCGCACTGCGTCAACAGCACGGGTAACAACAGCTCGATCACCGCGACCTACGGCGACGTCGACCTGCAGGGCTCCTCGCGGGTCACCCGCACGTCGAACTACGTCTACCGCAACCCGGGCTACTCCACCTCGACCGGCGGCGACTGGGCGCTGATCCGCCTGTCCAGCCCGATCACCGGCGCGGCCAAGCTCAAGATCGCCACCACCACCGAGTACGACTCCGGCACCTTCACCATCGCGGGCTGGGGCGCGGCGTCCGAGGGCGGGGCGCAGCAGCGCTACCTGCTCAAGGCCCAGGTCCCGTTCGTCGCGGACTCCTCGTGCAAGAGCGCGTACCCGAGCCTGAAGTCCGCGGTCGAGATCTGCGCGGGCTACAGCCAGGGCGGCACCGACACCTGCCAGGGCGACTCCGGTGGCCCGATGTTCCGCCGCGACAACGCCAACGCCTGGATCCAGGTCGGCATCGTCTCCTACGGCGAGGGTTGCGCCCGCCCGAACTACCCGGGCGTGTACTCGCAGGTGAGCGCCCTGTCCTCGGCCATCGCGGCCAAGGCGACCGAACTCGGCGGCGGCAGCACGACCACCCCGCCCACCACGACGACCCAGCCGCCGAACGGCCGGGTCTTCGAGAACGCCAACAACGTCAACATCCCGGACGCCGGTGCCGCCATCTACAGCGACGTCGCCGTCTCGGGCATCAGCGGGAACGCCCCGTCCACGCTGAAGGTCGACGTCGACATCAAGCACACCTACCGCGGCGACCTCGTCATCGACCTGGTGGCCCCGGACGGCTCGGCGTACCGGCTGAAGAGCTCCAGCACGAGCGACTCGGCGGACAACGTGCTGGCCACCTACACGGTGAACGCCTCGTCGGAGGCGGCCAACGGCACGTGGCGGCTCAAGGTGCAGGACACCTACGCCCAGGACACCGGCTACATCGACAACGTGAAGCTGACGTTCTAGTCACCAGGCGGCAGTAGTGGCCGCCAGGCAGTCGTAGTACCGCAGCAGGCCTGCCCCCGTCGAACCCCCCGGTTTCGACGGGGGCAGGCCCTTTTGCTTTAGCCCCAAGGGATTGCACCCGCCCCGGAGAGCCCCCCGCACCCGTAGGGTCGAGGTGTGTCCATCGCCCACCAGGCCACCAGACTCCGCGCGGTCGCGGACACCGTCTTGGCGACCAGGAAGACCTTGGACCCACTCGCCCACTGGCTGGCTGAGGCCCGACAACTGGTGGGCGCGACCCTGTCCGGCACGCACCGGCACCGCGAGATCGCCGCGGCCCTCGACGCCGCCGAAACCGCCCTGGCGGCCCTGCACGCGGCGTTGACTGAGGCGGGCCACCTGATCACGGGCTCCGCCCTCTGGCACCTGGGCACCTCGTCGAACCCGACGGCACAGCCAGCAGAACGGCGGCAGCCGCCACGCGACGCGCCCAACCAACACGGAGACTGCTACCCGCACGAGTCCTTGCCGTACTCCATCGACCTGCCACCGCGGGTGATCCGCGGTACGCAGAACGCCCCGATCATCGGCTACATCGAGGTCGACGGCCGCTACGTCGGCACCGTCACGGCCGCCCGCGGCGACACGTGGGCCCAGGATGCCTGGCAACGACTCACCGACCTCGGTATGTTCGCCGCTCGCCGGGTGCACAACCACGTGGAGATGAAGGCGGTCGTCATCCTGGTGCAGGGCAACGCGAAGCACGCGACGGTGGTCATCAATCACGCTCCCTGCGGATCGCGGGCCGGAGAACTACCGGGTTGCCACACATTTCTGCCAGGCTTCATCCCGCGGGGCCGGAGCCTGACTGTTCTCGGGACGGACCGGAATGGAGACCCCTTCCAGCGGACCTACGACGGAGAGGCGAGTCGGTGACCACACCCATCACCCACAACGGGTACATCGCGATGGATGCCATGCGGCCCGGCGAAGACCTGCTCGCCGAGGTGCGCGACCTCAACACCGCTGGTGTGCGGATCCCCTGGGCGTGGACCCTCACCGAGACCGTGCTGGACCCCTACTCCCGCGATCAAGCGGCCTTGACCTTCGGGATCAACAACGACCGCGGCGCCCTCACCTGGGAGCAGGGCGAGCACGCTTTCGTTCCCACCACCGGCTCCAACACCGAGTGGCTGACCTACCACTTCGCCGGGATGGAGGAGACCGGTATTCCGCCGCACGGCGAGGTGCCCATCGACACCGTCTACACGGCACTTGGCGAGTTCCTGCGCACCCGCGTCCGCCCCACCTGCGTCGAGTGGCAGGAAGCCGCACCGGAGTTCGAGTAGTCGGGTGGGCGCGTGCGGTGAGCAGGGGGTGCCTGGTGGCGGGCCCGTGGCTTTTGTCACCATTGCGAGATATCAGTTGGGCCGCAGCTCTGGCCGACACGGGGGACAGCGGGCAGGATACGGTCCAAGTTACCGATAGGTAGCCGGTCGGCGTCGGCCGGGTGCCCACCGTGTGCCGGAGGAGCAGGACATGCGCGAGTTCGCCGTACCGCCCATTGCCAAGCGCGAAGAGGCGGGCGGGCTCGCGGACCTGGTGTTCACCAACGCGGCCGAGGGGCCCCAGGACGTCGCGTTCCGGCGGCGCCGGGGGGCCGCCTGGGTGGACGTCACCGCGGCCACCTTCGCCGACGAGGTCACCGGGTTGGCCCGGGGGTTGGTCGGCGCCGGGGTCGGGGTGGGCGACCGGGTCGCCATCCTGGCCGCCACCCGGTACGAGTGGACGCTGCTGGACTTCGCGATCTGGGCCGTCGGCGGGGTGCCGGTGCCGATCTACGTGACCTCCTCGGCCGAGCAGGTGCGCTGGATCCTGTCCGACTCCGGGTCGGTCGCGGTGGTCGTGGAGACCGACGAGCACCTGGCCAGGGTCGAGGGCGTCCGGGCGGACCTGCCCGAGCTCAAGCACGTCTGGCGGGTCGACGACCTCGACGCCGTCCTCGACGCGGGCAAGGACGTCGACGCCGCCGAGGTCGAGGCCCGGCGCACGGCGGTCGCCGCGGCGGACGTCGCGACGATCATCTACACCTCCGGCACCACCGGCCAGCCCAAGGGCTGCGTGCTCACCCACCAGAACTTCTTCGACGAGGTCGGCTACGGCGTCGAGATCCTGCCCGAGCTGTTCAAGGGCCACGGCCTGGCGGAGAAGCCCTCGACGCTGCTGTTCCTGCCGGTCGCGCACGTCTTCGGCCGGATGGTGCAGGTGGGCTGCGTGTTCGCCCGGTGCACCATGGGCCACGGCCCGGACGTGAAGAACCTGCTCGACGACCTGGCCACCTTCCAGCCGACGTTCATCCTGTCGGTGCCCTACGTGCTGGAGAAGGTCTACAACGGCGCCCGCCAGAAGGCGCACGCGGGCGGCAAGGGCAAGATCTTCGACGCCGCCGCGGCCGCCGCGATCGCCTACAGCGAGGCCGACGGGAAGGCCGGTCTGGGGCTCAAGCTCAAGCACGCCCTGTTCGACCGGCTCGTCTACGGCAAGCTGCGCGCGGCTATGGGCGGCAAGGCCCAGTACGCGATCTCCGGCGGCGCCGCGCTCGGTTCGCGGCTCACGCACTTCTACCGCGGCGTCGGGCTCACCGTGCTGGAGGGCTACGGGCTCACCGAGACCACGGCCGCCACCACGGTGAACACCCTCGCCCACTTCAAGCCGGGCACCGTCGGGCGCCCGCTACCGGGCACCGCGGTCCGGATCGACGAGGACGGCGAGATCCTGCTCAAGGGCGGCCAGGTCTTCGGGCGGTACTGGAACAACGACACCGCCACCGCCGAGGTGCTCGACGCCGAGGGCTGGTTCCGCACCGGCGACCTCGGCGAGCTCGACGCCGAGGGCTACCTCAAGATCACCGGCCGGAAGAAGGAGATCCTGGTGACCAGCGGCGGCAAGAACGTCGCCCCGGCCGTCATCGAGGACCGGATCGCCGCGCACCCGCTGGTCGGCCAGGCCATGGTGGTCGGCGACGGCCAGAAGTACATCGCCGCGCTGATCACGGTCGACCCGGACTACTTCAGCTACTGGAAGACCACTGTGGACAAGCCGGCGACGGCCACCGTCGCGGACCTGGTCGAGGACCCGGACCTGCTCAAGGAGATCCAGAAGGCGGTCGACGACGGCAACGCCGCAGTGTCGAAGGCGGAGTCGGTGCGCAAGTTCCGGGTGCTGGCCACCGAGTTCACCCCGGAGACCGGCCACCTCACCCCGTCCCTCAAGCTCAAGCGCCGGGTGATCATGAAGGACTTCGGTTCCGAGGTCGACAAGCTCTACTCGTGAGCCCGACTTGCGTCTAGTCTGTCGCCGACTCCCCGGAGAAGGCGAGCCACCATGGGCCGACACTCGTCGCCCAAGAGGCAGGCGTTGAGCTTCCGCTGGACAGTGGTGCTCTTGATCCTCCTCTTGGCGCTCGTGGTGGGGGGCTGGTTCGCCCTGGACACCGTCAGCGACCGCTCGGACACACCGAGCTGCCCGACAATCAGCACGCTCGCGGTCACCGCGTCCCCCGACATCGCCCCGGTCATCACCGCGGTCGGCGACCGAACGTCCCAAGTAGACCCCTGCTACCGGGTCGCGGTGACCGCCAAGGACTCGGCGGCGGTCACCGAGGCCCTGGTGGTCTCCGACGGTTCACCACAGCCGGACGTCTGGATCCCGGAGTCCTCCCTGTGGCTCCGCCGCGCGCAGGACAGGGGAGCTTGGAACATAGACATACCAGGCACTTCGGTAGCTTCTTCCCCCGTTGTCCTTGCGGTGACAGAGGAAGTCGCCACCCCACTCGGCTGGCCCGGCACGAAACCGACCTGGGCAACGATCCTGGACCAGGCCGCCACACCGGTCGGCCTCCCGGACCCTTCCCGCGACCCCGTAGGGCTGTCGGCCCTGCTGGGCGTCCGCGCGCTGACCGCCGCTGCCGCCGACCCCGCAGCAGCAACGACCTCGGCCCTGCGCAAGCTCTCCCCCAACACCCTCCCCCAGGCCGCCGACATGTTCGCCAGACTGCCCGGCGGCACGTCGCCCGCCGCCCCGATCAGCGCGTTCCCGACGTCGGAGAACGCCCTGCTCAAGCACAACGCCAGTGATACGGCCTACCGCCTGGTCGCTTCCTACGCCGATCCACCAGTCCCGTCCCTGGACTACCCGTACACAGTGCTGCCCACGGCGACATCCGCGCCGGTGGCCCAGGAGTTCCTGACCCGACTGCGCACCCCAGAGACCCTCGCCGCCCTGGGCGACGCAGGCTTCCGAGGCCCAGACGGCACCGTGCTCAGAGACCGATCAGCCGACGGCCGCACATCCCTGGACCCGGTCGCCCAGGTCCCACTGCCCGCGGCCTCAGACATCGACCAAGCGCTGAACCTGTGGGCAGGCGTCAACCTGAGCTCCCGCATGCAGGTACTACTGGACGTCTCCGGCTCGATGGCCGAACCAGTCCCCGGCACCGGCCTGGACCGCATGGCGGTGACGCTGAAGGCGGCAGAACTGGGCATCGGCCTGTTCCGCCCCACCACCAAGTTCGGCATGTGGCTCTTCTCCACCAACCTGGACGGCGACAAGGACTACCGAGAACTGCTACCAGTTCTCCCAGTGGCAGAACAACTCCAGACCGGCGCACTGGAGAAACTACGCAACGTCAAGGCAATCAAGGGCGGCGCAACAGGCCTCTACGACAGCGTCCTGGCGGCCTATCAGTCAGCCAGGACGAACTGGGAACCAGGCCGCATCAACCTGGTCGTGGTCCTGACCGACGGCAAGAACGAGGACAGCAACGGCATCAGCCGCGCACAACTGCTGACCGAGCTGGAAAAGCTCCAAGACCCCCGCAGACCCCTACAACTGGTCGGCATCGGCATCGGCCCGGACACCGACTTGGCGGAACTGAAGGCGATCAGCGGGGCAACCGGCGGACAGGCCTTCAGCACACCGGACCCGACCAAGATCGGCGAGATCTTCTATAAGGCGTTGAGCAACCTCCTGTGCCAACCCCCAGCCTGCACAACTTGACAAAAGTCTCCATCCAACCTCCTCGTCTTGCTTTTCCACCTCTCCCCTCCCGACCTTTTTCTCTTTCCCTTCTCGCCCCTTCTTTCCCTTCTTCCACCCGCCAACCGCAGCGGTGAGGCCGACCCCGCTGGAAAGCAAGACCCGCTACGAATGCTCGATCTAGTGGACTCGCTTCGTGTGGGGGGAGAGTGCCGCTAAACTTGCCGTGGGTGGGGATGCCCTTACCTGCCCTTTTCTCTCCACCGCGGTGCTCTAGGGGCCCCGCACGAAGCGAGTT
>NZ_BSTR01000069.1 GCF_030269645.1 Actinokineospora sp. NBRC 105648
GACTCAACGGTCATCATGACATCAAGCGAACTACCGAATCAATCTGCCGAGATCGCACCAGAGCACTGCCACTACTCGCCACCTAAAGTGACACTCCGCTACTCAAGGTGATCTTGATCTAGCCCTGGGGGTCGGGCGCAGACCACCGATACTCGGCCGGAAGCCGGAAGCCGGAAGCCGGAAGCCGGAAGCCGGAAGCCGGAAGCCGGAAGCCGGAAGCCGGAAGCCGGGGCAGGGCGCCGTGAGGTGGGACCGAGTTCCGGGAGGCGTGAGCTGGCGGCCGAAATCCACACCCGCGAGGCGGGAACCAGGAGCCGTGAGGCGAGATTCGTGAGGAGGGAACCGAGATCTGGGCGGCGGGAGGCGTGCGCCGGGAACCGAAGAGATCCCGTGAGGTGTGCGCCGGAAGCGGGGGCGGGGGCTGCCGGGAAGCGGAATCGAGATCTGTGCGGCGGGAGTTGGGTGTCGTGAGGCGGGAGAGGCGGGAACCGTGCGCGGCGGGAACCGAACTCGTGGGCAGCCAGGCAGCCAGGCAGCCAGGCAGCCAGGCAGCTAGGTGGCCGGGCAGCCAGGCGGCCAGGCAGCCAGGCAGCCAGGCAGCTAGGTGGCCGGGCAGCCAGGCGGCCAGGCAGCCAGGCAGCTAGGTGGCCGGGCAGCCAGGCGGCCAGGCGGCCAGGCAGCCAGGCAGCTAGGTGGCCGGGCAGCCAGGCGGCCAGGCAGCCAGGCAGCCAGGTGGCTGGGTGGCTGGGCAGCCAGGCAGCTAGGTGGCTGGGCAGCTGGGTGGCTGGGCAGCTAGGCGGCTAGGTGGCCGGGCAGCCAGGCGGCTGGGCAGCTAGGTGGCCGGGCAGCTAGGCGGCCTGGTGGCTGGGCAGCCGGGCGGCTAGGCGGTCAGGTGGCTGGGCAGCCGGCGGCCAGGCAGCCGGGTGGCTGGCAGTGGCGGGAGTCGGGTGTCAGGCGAGGTCGAGTCTGGTGCGGGTGATCGCCACTCGGGGCCACCAGGGGACTATGCGTTCGGCTTCGTCGAGGGCTTGGCGGGCGGCGCGGTTGTCACCTGCGGCCATGTAGGCGCGGGCCAGGGTCGCCAGGTCGTCGGCGCGGCCGAGGCGGTCGTCGCCGGAGTCCGCGGCGAGTCGGGCGAGGGAGATGGCCTGTTCGGTGTTGCCCGCGAGTAGCTCTCGCAGCGCCCGGGAGCCGTTGAGCTTGTGCGTCGGGTAGCCCAGCGTTTCAGCGTTTTCCAGTGCCTGGGCGGCTGTGCCCAGTCCGAGTTCGGGTTCGAGGTGGCCCGCCTCGACCGTCGCGTAGGCCAGTCCCGCCAACGCGGCGAACGAGACGGCGGCTTCCGCTGGGGTTTGGTCGGTGTCGCCTGCCAGGGCCATGGCGAGTAGCAACGCCTCGGCGAACCGGCCCTGGGCCTGCAGCACCAGTACGCGGGCGGCGGTGGCTGTGCGCAGGGTGGGGTAGGTGTCGGCCAGGTTGCCCGCCAACTTGGCGGCGCCCGCCAGGTCGCCGTCCTGCGCGGCGTCGACGGTCGCGCTGACCAGGGGGGCCGCGTCGAGTTGCTGTGCCCGGACTCCGGTGAGTCGGGGCAGGTTCACCAGGAGCCAACCGGTGGACGTCGAACCCGGGGACTTCCGGGGCACCAAGGCATTGGCCACCGTGGCGACACCGGCGATGGCGAGCCCGAGGGTGAAGCCACCGCCCCAGGTCGCCAGCGCCGTGATCACCAGGCCGCACCAGGCAAGACCGAGCAGCGCCGAACACAGCGCCGCTCCCCACATCCGGGGTCGGGCGGGTGCCCGGCCCGGGCCGACCGAGACGGAGAGGAACAGCGGGACAGCACGCAGCACCACGGCTCGACGCGGAGTGGTCCAGTCGGCCACCCGGGTGCCGACGCCCACGACCACCTTGTGCACGCGGGCGCCGAGCGCCACGGCGCCCACCAGCATCCCGATCTGCAACGAGAGGAGGCCGGACAGCAAGCCCACGACCAAGCCCACCAGACCCCACCCGACCTCGGCGGCTGAACCGTGCGTGATGCCCACTGCCGCGCTGGTGACCACCGCCAGCAGGACGAGCGGGTGACGCACAATCCGGAGGAGCCGCACGAGCAACAGACGCGGGGGAGGGGGTCCGGGTTCCCGATCTTGGTCAGCGGGTGTGCGCACGTTCCCGCAGGTGAGAACTGTCTACAGGCGTTATGGCCTGCGAGGGCGAGCACTTGAGCGGGTCCAACGGCAGCGCACGTCACGCGGGCGGCGGGTCTTCGGCGCGCTGCGCGCGGGCGACCGGCTTCCAGCTCAAGGACGCCCACTTGCCCGCGATCGGCGCAGGGACGTCTGCGGCGACGTCGACCACGCACGCCCACGGTGCGGTGAGGCCGATCGCGGCGAAGAGGATCGAGCGGGCGCTGTCCGTATCCACCAGGGACCTCCTCGCGGGCATCCGGGTGGTCGCCGCAGGCGAAGAACCGCGTACGCCCGGCCTGAACGGCGGGTGCGGGAGCGGGGATGCGGGCACGTCATGGATGTGAATGGAGTGCGGGTCCCAGGAGTGAGGGCGCAGGGATGGGGGCACAGTGGCCGGTCGACTCCGAGGTCCGGAATCGCCGTTGGGCAACCACTGTGGGCCAGTGGACCATGGTGATGAGACAGGCGCGGTGAGACAGGCGTGGTGACTGCTGGTGGCGGTTGGCACCGCCAGCGGCCGGATGAGTGCTGTCGATCATCCTGGCAGTGCGTGTACTAGCGGTGTGGCAAGCTGTTTGTGTTGTAGCGGAGGGGAATTCCAGTACTGCTGCCGTTTCGGGGATGTGTGCAGTGGCGCGTGGGTGTGTGTGGCTGTCGGCTTGCTGGCGATCTGCTCCACGACGAGACGGACTGCTCTCCGACGAACTGAGCAACGGGTGTTGCGGCTGCTCAGTTCGTCCGTTCACTGGTGGGCGGATAGGTCCCGCTCATAGATCAGGCATCGCTGGTGGCGGGGAGACGGTCTCGCCCTGGTGCCCGGTTGACCGGCTTGCGGCCGGGGCAGGCCAGTCGCAGGCCGGTACTGTGCGGTCATGTTCGTCAAGGTTTGTGGATTGCGGACGGCTGCCGACGTTGACGTGGCGGTCTCCGCCGGGGCCGACGCGGTCGGGTTCGTGTTCACCGACAGCGTGCGCCAGGTGTCGGTCGACGAGGCCCGGGAGTTGGCGGCCGGGGTTCCCGAGCATGTGCTGACCGTCGGAGTGTTCCGGGGCGTCCCGGCGTCCAGGGCGGGGGAGTTGGCGCTGGCGGCTGGGATCGACGTCGTGCAGCTGCACGGTGACTACCCGCGGGCTGCTTTCGACGAGGTCCGCGACCTGCCGGTCCAGCTGATCCGGGCGACGTCGCTGACGGCGGGCACCGAGCTGCGGACCGGCGCGTGGGGTGAGGACATGCTCCTGCTCGACTCCCCGGTCGCGGGGTCGGGGGAGCGGTGGGATCTGTCCACACTCGACAGTGCGCGGCCGGTGGGGCACTGGATCCTCGCGGGCGGACTCAGCCCGGACAACGTCGCCGACGCGGCGGCCGCGGCTCGGCCGTGGGGAGTTGACGTCTCCAGCGGCGTCGAGTCGAGTCGGGGCGTGAAGGATCCCGGGTTGATCCGGGAGTTCCTGGAGCAGGCGCGCCGGTTGCCCACCGCCTGATCCGGAGCACCGAGAGGTGGCCGCCGGTGTGGCGGCGCCGTGGTGCTTGGAGTCTGGGCCGGTCTGCTGTGCGCGCAAACGCTCGCTGCGTGCGGGTTCCGCTGTTGTCGGCTATGGAATCGCTGGTGTGCCACCTTCTTGGACGGGCAGGCCCGCCGTCTTCCAGGCGCGGTAGCCGCCGATCAGGTCGGTCGCCTGGGAGAGGCCGAGGCGCTTGAGGTCGCGGGCGGCGAAGCTGGAGGCGTAGCCCTCGTTGCACAGGACGATGACCGTGGTGTCCGCCGTGAACCCCTCGACTCGGTGGTCGCCTTGTGGGTCGAGGCGCCATTCGAGGTGGATTCGTTCGATGGGGAGGGCGCCGGGGATCTCGCCCTCGGCGGACCGGTTGGCGATCGGGCGGATGTCGACCAGCAGGGCGCCCTCGGCCCGCAGGCGATCGGCGGTCGGCGGGTCGACTCGGCTGAGTTCCGCGCGGGCGGCGGCCAGTTGGTCGTCGACGGCGCTCATCGGTGCACGCCGTTTCGGGTGGCTGGACGCGTGCCGGGGGCGGATGAGGGATGAGCGTTCACGGAGTGCTCCACGGTTGTCGAGTGGTGCGGGCCAGCTTGCTCTCGGTCACGCCAGGCGGGGTTCACCCGCCGAGCGCGCTTCTCAGGGAGAGCCTGCCGCGGACGGTGTCAGGACAGGCGGGGGAGCGGCAGACCGGGCAGCTCGTCGGGAACGTCGCGCAGGCTCGCGTACTCGCGGGTGGGAACCAGCGGCGGCGAGTACGCGTGCACACTGGCGGCGTTCGCGGTGCCGAGGTTCTGCACCAGGTGGGCCCGCCCCTGACCGAAGCCGATTGACGAGTCGTGGCCGTGCAGCTGGTGCCGGATCGGGCCGGACGGGTAGCGGTAGGTCTCCGCGAGCTCACCCAGCAGCACCGTGAACGAACCGGCGGCGCCACCGTGGTCGTGCGGCGCGGTGCCCTGGCCGGGCAGCCAGGACAGCAGCCACAGCTCCACCTCGTCGGTCACCGCCAGGCGGGTCCACCAGCGCTTGGGGCTGGAGAAGCGCACCGTGTCGACGAGCTTGGCGCGCAGCTCGGTGGTGACGGTCGCGGTCAGGTCGCGCAGCTCGCGCGGGGTCCACAGCGGATCACGTGGGGCGACCAGCTCGCGCAGCAGCGGCTGGTCGAAGCGCGGGTGGATGTCCAGGTCGATGGTCGGGGCGGTCATGTCTCACTCCTCGTTCGGATGCCTTCTCACGACAAGCGAACGCGGCACCACCAGGTCAGGCGTGCACTCGGCACGACCCGCGGCGCCGCGTGGCCGTACAGCCGCACGACGCCACCAGCAGGAGGTCGATCGTGCGGTCGCACCACGAGATGAGTGACCTGGTCACGTCGCCATGTTGGCACGGGCCCTAGGGGCCGGCCACCGGTCTCACAAAGTGGTATTCGACGGGCTGATCAGCGGAAACAGGCGACTGGACGGGGGTGGGACGGCGGCCGCGTCAGCGAGTTGCAAGCCGGGTCCAGGGGCCGCGGATCGGGATCGAGTGAGGCGACAAGACCATGCCCACCACGCCGGCGGGTGCCGCGGTGGCGGGCATGTGTCGTGTCTTGCGGAAACGGTCAGGGGGTCACGCGGGGGGCGCGCAGCAGGAGCAGGCTCCGGGCGGGGAGGGTGATCTGGTCTCCCGGTGGGAGCGGGTTCCTGTCCGTGGGCACGCCGCGCGGGGTGCCGCTGTCCAGTTCGGGGAGGTACTGGCGGCCGTAGCGGTCGCTGGGGAGGGTGACCGTGATCGGTGACGGGCCCGCGTGCAGGAGCAGGAGCCAGGAGTCGTCGGCCACGAGTTCGCCCTCGCGGTCGCGGGAGAGGCACTCCGAGCCGTCGATCCACATGCCGAGGGTCCGGCGGGACTCGTCGAACCAGTCCGGGCTGGTCATCGGGTTGCCGTCGGGGCGGAACCAGACCAGGTCGGGCTCGCCGGAGCGGGTGGGCCTGCCGTCGAAGAACTGGGGTTGGCGCAGGGCCGGGGAGTCCGCGCGCAGGTCGATCAGGCGCCGGGTGAAGGCGAGCAGGTCGTCGGCCTGCTGGCTGGCGTTCCAGTCGACCCAGGAGGTCTGGTTGTCCAGGCAGTACGGGTTGTTGTTGCCGTGCTGGGTGCGCCAGCGCTCGTCGCCCGCCACCAGCATCGGGGTGCCGGTGGACAGCAGCAGCGTGCCCAGCAGGTTGCGGGCCTGCCGGTCGCGCAGCGCCAGCACCGCCGGGTCGCCGGTCTCGCCCTCGGCGCCGCAGTTCCACGAGCGGTTGTCGTCGGTGCCGTCCGCGCCGTGTTCGCCGTTCTCGTGGTTGTGCTTGTGGTCGTAGGACACCAGGTCGCGCAGCGTGAAACCGTCGTGCGCGGTGATGAAGTTGACCGACGCCCACGGTCGCCTGCCGCTGCCCGCGTACAGGTCCGAGGAGCCCGAGAGCCGGTACGCCACGTCGCGCAGGTCGGTGGCGCCGCGCCAGAAGTCGCGGGTGCCGTCGCGGAAGCGGCCGTTCCACTCGGTCCACTGCACGCCGAAGCCGCCCACCTGGTAGCCCTCACCGGTGGCGTCCCAGGGCTCGGCGATGAGCTTGCGCTGGGCCAGCACCGGGTCGGCCGCGATCGCGGTGAGCAGCGGCGAGTTCGGGTCGAACCGCCCGCCGCGGGGCCTGCCCAGGGCGCTGGCGAGGTCGAGCCGGAAGCCGTCGACGCCTAGTTCCGCGGCGAAGTAGCGCAGCGAGTCGGTCACCAGGCGCACCACGGTGGGGGAGCCGGGGTCGAGGGTGTTGCCGCAGCCGGTGAAGTCGACGTCGTGGCCGTTGCCGTCCATCAGGTAGTAGGCGGGCGCGTCGAGGCCGCGCAGCGACAGCGTCGGGCCGCCGACGCCGCCCTCACTGGTGTGGTTGTAGACGACGTCGAGGATCACCTCGATGCCCGCGGCGTGCAGCGCGGCCACCATGGTGCGGAACTCCTCCACCTCGCGTCCGGGCCTGCACGCGTACCCCGCGTGCGGCGCCAGGTAGCCCAGGGTCGAGTAGCCCCAGTAGTTGCGCCTGCCCGACCGCAGCAAGAGCGGCTCATCGGCGTAAGAGTGCACCGGTAGCAACTCCACGGCGGTCACCCCGAGCCGGACGAGGTGCTCCACGACCGCCGGGTGCGCCAACCCGAGGTACGTCCCGCGCAGGTTCTTGGGCACGTCCGGGTGCAGCTTCGTGAACCCGCGCACGTGCAGCTCGTAGATCACCGTCTCCTCGAACGGCACGTTCGGCCGGGCCCCGGTGTCCGGACCGCCCGGGGAGGTCACCACCGACAGCGGTACCGAACCGAGCGAGTCGATGCGCGACGGCGCCCCGGTCATCGGGTCGCCCCGGTAGCCGCGGGTGGCGCCCAGGTCGGTGACCCGCCCGGCGATGCGCAGCGCGTACGGGTCGACCAGCAGCTTCGCCGGGTTGCACCGGACGCCGCGGGCGGGCTCGTACGGCCCGTGCACGCGGTAGCCGTACCGCTGGCCGGGGGTGACGCCGGGGACCACGCCGTGCCAGATCCCGAACGTGCGCTCGGTCAGCTCGATGCGCTGCTCCACCGGCCCGTCCTCGCCCTCGCCGATCAGGCACACCTCGACCGCGTCGGCCACCGAGGAGGCCACGGCGAACCGGACGCCCCCCGCCTCCGGGTGGGCGCCGAGCGGGAACGGATGACCGGGCAGCGGGCGCTGAGCTGTGTGCGGCACCCCTCCATCCTGGACCAGGGGACTGACGGCGCGGGCGGGCCCCGACCGGATGAAGATCGAATCGAGACCGTCGTGGCCGGTCAGAGCCGGTAGGTGTACTCCTCGAACGACTCGTCCTCGACCACCCGCGCGCGGCGCCGGGGGCGGGCGGGACTCGTGTCCGACGGGCTGGCCGAGGCGACCAACGCGGTGAACAGCCCCTGGTGCACGGCCCACCCGCGCCGTGACGGCGCGGCCAGGGTGAGCATCAGCATCCGCCCGGTGCCCGGCTCGGGGATGAACGCCTGCAACTGCAGCGTCAGCGGCAGCCGTGCCCGTGCCTGCTCCACCCCGGGCACCCGCTGGGCGACCACGGCGGGACCGATCGGGCTGTCCACGACCACGGTCTCGCGCACGTCCGGCCCGCCCACGTCCTCCACGGCGTCGCGCAGCGAGTCTGCGGTGTCGAGGTCCCAGCCGGGCGGCACGACCAGCGCCACCCCGGTGAGCAGCGCCGGGTCGGCGTCCTCGGGCAGCACCACGGCCATCAGGAACGCGCCCTCGCGCACCGCGGTCTCCACCGCCTCGGCGGCCAGCGCCTCCAGGTCGGCCGCGGCGCCCGCGGGTGCGTCTCGGATCTCGCCGATGATCCCGGCGAACTCCCGCACCGCCCGGGCGGGCTCGGCCAGCGGCACCTGCCGGGCCGACGACGGCATCGCGAGCTTCACTTCAGGTGCTCCCTCGTCGAGGCGGCGGTCGTGTTGACCACCGCGTTCTCGGCGCCCGAGCGACCGGGGTTGCCTGCCAGCTTCAGCAGTTCGATCTCGCGGCGCTGCGCGGGCGTCAGCTCGACACCGGCGGCCTGCATGGACTTGACGGTGGTGTCGACCGCCGCCGAGTACGCCTCGCCCGCCGAGCGCAGCCTGCCGAACGCGTCGCGTTGAGCGTCGGTGAACTTCTCCGGGTCCTGGAACCGCTTGGCGATCTTGTCGCCCTTCTCCCGCAGGTCCTTGGCGCCCTTCTCGCGCACAGCCTCTCGGACTGAGCTGTTCTTCGACAGCTCCCGCAACTCCCTGATGTTCTTAGCCGCTTGACCAAGACCTGCGGAGGTGAACCCGTCCTTCGCCCCGTCGCGGGCACCCTTACCGGCGTTGCGCAGGCGGCTTCCGTTCTCAGCGATGTCGTCCAAGAGGCCCTTGCCCGCGCCTACCGCACCTGAGGTGACTGTCCGCCCTGGGACGAGTCCTAGACCGATATCCAGCCAACTTGGGGCGTTGCTCGAACCGACCCCCTTCTGCGCCAGCCCGGTCAACGCGTTGATCCCACCGGAGGCTGCAGCCACCGTCCCCGCTACCGGCGCGACAACCTCACCAACGCCAGGGATCAGCAACGAACCCGCGGCGATGGCCGCCGAGGCACTGGACACGATCCCGGACGTCTTACCGATGCCGTCGAGCGCTTGCACGTACCAGGCGTCGTTCTCCGGCTTGAACACCTCGTCCGGTCCGCTGCGGATGCCCTTGGCAGCGTCGTTCGCCTCTCGAAGGTGCTTCTTCGCCAACCGGTGCGCATCGTCGATGACCTTCTCGAACGCCGCCCGCGCGTCGGCTGCCTCACCCACCGCGGTCAAGAAGGCGTTGTACTTGTCGTTGTAGTGCGGGTTGCTCACATCCCGCGGTATGGCGCCCGCCGCACGGGTCTGCGCGTCCTCGGCAGCGTCCATCAGCTTCTTGAGCTGCTTGGCCCGGGACTCCAGCTCCTCGGCCTTGTCCTGGTTGGCCTTCATCCGGCCCGCCCACACGACCAGCGCCTGGGTGACCTTCGCCATCGACTCGGCGCCCTTGACGATCCCCTTGGGCAGGTCGTCGCCGTAGTCGCTGAACTCCTCGGCCGCCGACCCGCCCCAGTCGGCGTCGTCGGTGATCTCGCACGCCTCGCTGAGCCGGGGCGCGACCGCGGCGAGCATGGTCTGCACCTCGGCGAGGTTCACCAGGGTCGTCCGCACGGCCGACTGCTCGCCGGGGGTCGGGTCGAACCCGAGCGTCGGGTAGCCGCGGCTCACGGCCTGCCTCCCGCCCGCTGCGACTTCGCGGTGTCGGCGAGCAGCTGGTCGAGCCGGGCCTGCTGGGTGGCCGCGGCGACCCGCAGCGCGTCGAGCTGCTGGTCGGCCACGGCCTGGTCGACGGCGTAGCGCATCCGGTCGGCGCCGCCCTGCTCGACGAGCTCGTAGTTGTCCACCGCGCCGCGCACGTTGTCGGCGATCTTGTCGATCTTGTCCCGCATCGCGCCGAGGTCGTCGCGCCACTGGTCGGCGACCTCCTGCGCGGCGGCGGCGATGTCGCCGGGGCCGAGGTCCCCGCTGACCCCCTGCAACGCCCCGGCGGCGGCCTCGACCTCGCCCGCGAGCGCCTTCAGCTCGCCGACGCGGATCGCGAGACTGGTCGTGTTGACGGTGTACCCGGATGCCATGGCCACGCTCCTTCGTGCTCGGTCCCAGTCAACGGCGCGCACCACGTCCGGCGCAGTCCGCGCTGCGCAGGGAGGCAAGCGGAGCGCACGGGTGGGCAAAGGCAGAATGGCGCCGTGACCTCGCGGACTCAGGACGGCACCGGACCCGACCCACAGGGCGACCTCGACGACCTCGTGCTGCACATGGCGGACGTCGGTGTCCGTCGCGGCAGCACCGACCTGCTCAAATCCGTCGACTGGAGCGTGGAGCTCGACGAGCGCTGGGTGATCCTCGGCGGCAACGGCGCGGGCAAGACCACCCTGCTGCGGCTCGCAGGCGCGGAGCTGCACCCGACCACCGGCTCCGTGCACGTGCTCGGCGAGCAGCTGGGCCGGGTGAACGTCTTCGAGCTGCGCACCCGCATCGGGTTCGCCACCGCCGCGCTGGCCGGTCGCATCCCGGCCGAGGAGAAGGTGATCGACGTCGTGGTCAGCGCCGGGTACGCGGTGCTCGGCCGCTGGCGCGAGCAGTACGACCGGCTCGACACCGGCCGCGCCGAGGAGCTGCTCAAGGCGATGGGCATCGGTGCCTTCGCCGAGCGCACCTTCGGCACGCTGTCCGAGGGCGAGCGCAAGCGCACCCTGATCGCCCGCGCGCTGATGACCGACCCGGAGCTGCTGCTGCTCGACGAGCCCGCGGCGGGCCTGGACCTGGGCGGCCGCGAGGACCTGGTGGCCCGGCTGACCGAGCTGGCGCTCGACCCGGACGCGCCCGCGACCGTGCTGGTCACCCACCACGTCGAGGAGATCCCGCCCGGGTTCACCCACCTGCTGCTGCTCGCCGACGGCGGCGTGGTGGCCCAGGGGTTGATCACCGACGTGCTGACCAGCGAGAACCTCTCGGCCACCTTCGGCCAGCCGCTGGAGCTGGAGCGCTCCGGCGACCGGTACTTCGCGCGCCGCCGGGGCTGAGTTCGCTACCGGCAGGTAACCTTTCGACGACCGTGGCACTGGCAGGAGGGCATCACCGTGGGTGAGTTCGTTCGGCTCGAGGTTGAGGACGGCATCGGCACCATCCGGCTGGACCGGCCGCCGATGAACGCGATCAACCGGCAGCTGCAGGCCGAGCTGCGCGAGGCCGCGCTCGAGGCGGGCAAGCGCGCCGACGTCCGGGCGGTGATCGTCTACGGCGGCCCCAAGGTGTTCGCGGCGGGCGCGGACGTCAAGGAGTTCGCCGACATGTCCTACACCGACATCGCCGACTACGCCCCGGAGCTGTCCGGGTCGCTGGCGGTCATCGCCGAGCTGCCCAAGCCGACGGTCGCGGCCATCACCGGCTTCGCCCTCGGCGGCGGCTACGAGCTGGCGCTGTGCTGCGACCGCCGGATCGCGGGCGACAACGCCAAGGTCGGCCAGCCGGAGATCCTGCTCGGCATCATCCCCGGCGCGGGCGGCACCCAGCGGTTGACCAGGCTGGTCGGCCCGAGCCGGGCCAAGGACCTGATCTACACCGGCCGCTTCGTCAAGGCCGAGGAGGCCCTGGCGATCGGCATGGTCGACGAGGTCGTGGCCCCCGACGACGTGTACGAGGCGGCGAAGCGCTGGGCGGGCCAGTTCACCAAGGGCGCGTCCCGCGCGCTGGCCGCGGCGAAGGCCGCCATCGACGGCGGTCTGGACAACGACCTGGCCAGCGGCCTCAAGCTGGAGACGAACCTGTTCGCCGCGCTGTTCGCCACCGAGGACCGGACCACCGGGCTGCGCTCGTTCATCGAGAACGGCCCCGGGAAGGCGGAGTTCGATGGCCGTTGACCCGACGCCCAACCCGCACGCCACCGCCGAGCAGGTCGAGGCGGCCTGGACCGATCCCAAGCTCGCCAACGTGCTCTACCACGACTGGGAGGCGGGCACCTACGACGAGAAGTGGTCGATCTCCTACGACGAGCGCTGCGTCGACTACGCCACCGGCCGGTTCCGGGCCGCGGCGGGCGAGCGGGACTGGCCGTACGAGACGGCCATGGAACTGGGCAGCGGCACGGGTTTCTTCCTGCTCAACCTGATGCAGGGCGGGGTCGTGAAGAAGGGCTTCGTCACCGACCTGTCGCCGGGCATGGTCGAGGTGGCCCTGCGCAACGCCAAGGAGCTCGGCCTCGACGTCGAGGGCCGGGTCGCCGACGCCGAGCGGATCCCCTACGACGACGACAGCTTCGACCTCGTCGTCGGCCACGCGGTGCTGCACCACATCCCGGACCTGGACGCCGCGTTCAAGGAGGTCCGCCGCGTCCTCAAGCCCGGTGGCCGCTTCGTCTTCGCGGGCGAGCCCACCAAGATCGGCGACCGGTACGCCCGCAAGCTCGGTCAGGCCACCTGGTGGCTCACCACGAACCTGACCAAGCTCGCCCCGCTCCGCCAGTGGCGCCGCCCGCAGGAGGAGCTCGACGAGTCCTCGCGCGCGGCCGCGCTGGAGGCCGTGGTCGACATCCACACCTTCGACCCGGCGGCCCTGGAGACCACCGCCCGCGAGGCGGGAATGGTCGAGGTGGCCGCCGTGACCGAGGAGTTCGCCGCCGCCCTGTTCGGCTGGCCGGTGCGCACCTTCGAGGCCGCCGTCCCGAGGGAGAAGCTCGGTTTCGGCTGGGCCATGTTCGCCTTCAAGTCCTGGCAACGGCTGACCACCCTGGACGAGAAGCTACTGCGGAAGGTGTTGCCCCGCAGCGTGTTCTACAACGTGCTGATCAGTGGCCGGAAACCCGCATGACCTCGATGTGGGGCTCCCCGCTGACCCAGCGCCTGCGCTTCTGGACCCGCCGAGACCCGGCCCAGGCCCGTTTCCTCACGATGGCGTCGTTGCGCTGGGTGCTGCGCCACCGCGCGTACACACCGTGGTACCTGGTCCGCTACTGGCGACTCCTGAGGTTCCGCGTCGCCAACCCGCACATCATCCTGCGCGGCATGGTCTTCCTCGGCAAGGACGTCGAGATCCACGCCCGCCCCGGCTTCGGCCGCCTGGAGATCGGCCGCTGGGTCCACATCGGCGACGGCAACGCCATCCGCTGCCACGAGGGCTCGTTGCGCATCGGCGACAAGGCGGTGTTCGGCAGGCAGAACGTCGTCAACTGCTACCTGGACATCGAACTGGGCGAGGCGGCCCTGGTGGCGGACTGGGTCTACATCTGCGACTTCGACCACGTGACGGCGGACATCCACCAGCCGATCAAGGACCAGGGCATCGTCAAGTCCCCGGTCCGGATCGGCCCGGACACCTGGATCTGCACGAAGGTCACGGTCACCAAGGGCACCAGGATCGGACGCGGCTGCGTCGTCGGCGCGCACGCGGTGGTCCGGGGAGACGTCCCCGACTACGCGGTGGCGGCAGGCATCCCGGCGAAGATAGTCCGTGACCGCAGAACCGCCTACGAGGCCGACGCCGAACGCAGAGCAGCGGTGGCCGACATGGCAAGGAAAGCTGCCAAGGCATTGCAAAAGACCCTGGAGTCCTGACCGCCGGCCAGTTCCAACCACCCGCCAGTCCCTGGCCGGCACCAGTTATAGCCCCGCTACTAGTTCTCGCCACCCACCCTGCCGAGCCCGGCCTCCCAACCAGGCCCGATGACCACTCCCCGCCCTGCATCCCATACGCAGCCAAAACACGGGCTCATTCTGTTTGTCAAGGTACTCTTTCCCGCCTTGACAAACAGAATGAGCCCGTAGTCACAATTGTGCGGAGGGGAAGCAGGGACTCACCCGAAGGCGTTGCCCGTGGCGATCTTCGGTCGTCCCAACAAGACACGCTCGCCAACAACCGCAGACGCATAGACTCCCGCGGTCTGCGTAGCGATCAACTCCCAGGAGAAGTCCACCGGCAACCGAGCCTTGGCCGCGCGAGCACGCCGACGAGCCCCACCAGGATCATCCAACACCCGCCGCACGCCCGCGGCGATCCCCTCGACATCCCCAGCCGCGAACGAGACCCCCGTCTCCCCCTCCACCACGACCTCACCCAGCCCACCCGCGGTAGACGCGACCAACGGTGCCCCCACCGCGGCAGCCTCCAACGCCACAATCCCGAACGGTTCGTACCGGCTGGGCAGTACGACCGCGTCAGCGGCGGACAGCGTCGCCACCAACTCGGTGTCCGACAGGTGCCCCACGAAATCCACCGCTCGCCGCACGCGCAACTTCCGGGACAGCTCCAACAGGGCCCCGGACTGCGACCCCTTGCCCGCCACCACAAGGCGGGTCCCCGGGTGCGAGGCCCGGATGCGCGGCAGGGCCGCGATCAGGTCGTGCACCCCCTTCTCCCATTCCAGCCTGCCGAAGAACAGCAGCAACGGAGCGCCTTCAACGCTGTACGCAGCGCGCGCCGCCCGAACCGCGCGCGGTGGTACGCGCCAGTCGCGCGGCTCGATCCCGTTGTGGATGACCGTGATCCCCGCGGGGTCCACTTCGAACAGGTGGGCGACCTCGGCGCGCATCGCGGACGAACAGGTGATCACCGCGTCCGCGCGGTTGGCCAGCCACCACTCGACCGAGTGCACCTGCTGGTTGAGCGGCTGCGACAGCCAGCCGCTGTGCCTGCCCGCCTCGGTGGCGTGCACGGTGGCCACCAGCGGCGCCCCCGCCTGCTCGGCCAGCGCGACCGCCGGGTGGGTCACCAGCCAGTCGTGCGCGTGCACCACGTCCGGGTGCCAGCCGCCCAGCAGGGCGAGGCCCGCGCGGATCATGGCGTGGCCCATGGCGAGCGTCCAGGCGACCAGGTCCTTCTCGAACACCAGGTGCGTCGGGTCCTCGGCCACCCGGATGACCCGCACGCCGTCGTGCCTGCCGTCCTCGGTGGGGTGGGTCAGCGCGTCGGTGCCCGCCTCGTGCCTGCACAGCACGACGACGTCGTGGCCCTGGGCCGCGAGGTGCCGGGCGACGGCGTGCACGTGCCTGCCGAGGCCGCCGACGACCACCGGCGGGTACTCCCAGGACAACATCAGCACGCGCATGGTGGGCCAACCCTACTCGCCGGTACGCAGGTCCCGTGCATCGAGCCCGCCGAACAACCCGTCCGCGCGCCGCAGTGCCGTCGCCCGGCTCGTGGCGCGGTCGCGCGAACCCGCGCGCACCAGCGAGGCGAGTTCGGCGTACCGCTCGGAGTGGGTCTTGGCGCGTCGGCGGGCGTAGTCCGCAGCGGAGTCCTTGGTGACCATGAAGGCCCAGTCGCTCGACAGCGCCAGCAGCGCCTCTCGCGCGGCCTGGTCGAGTACGGCGTCACGACCGACGCTTACCGGCGTGCGGTCTACCAGGTCCAGCAGATCGCGCTGTAGTTCTGCACCTGCGTCAACGAGGTCGGCGACCTGCGTGCCGTCCCATACGCGCCAGTCTTTGCCTGAGCCCCAAGAGGACGCCGGTAGTTCTACCTTGCCGCCGACATAGCCCGCCTCGACAGCTCCGCGCAACGTTGTCACGTTGACACCGACCTCCGGCAGGGCGCGCAAAACGGCTTCCAGCCACGCTGGACCCTCGTGCCACCAGTGCCCGTACAACTCCGTGTCGTACGCCGACACCACGAGCCCCGGACGTCCGTGCTGCTCGCGGAGTCCTCTTAGTCTGCGCACGACGGTGTCCACGAAGTCCTCGGCGTGCCGTCTTACGGCGTCTGCGGCAAGAGCCGGTTCGTACGGCTTCTTGTCCTCGGGAGATACCTGCCGCCCAGTGACTCGAGACGGCTTAAGACCTGACGGGTGGTCGTAGGTGTGGAAGTCGCGGTAAGAGCTGTCGCCGGGATACCCCGCCTTGGGCGACCACACGCGGTAGGTGACCTCTAGATCGCGCCCGAAGCACAGGACGTCCGAGTCGCCTACGGTCCTCGCGAAGGCGGTGTCGCCGTGCAAAGCGGGCCCGTCGACCAAGAACCGCCGCACGCCCGCCTTGGCGTACCCGTCTTCCATGCCCGGCGCGTAGCCGCACTCGGGCGCCCAGATCCCTTCCGGCGCGTGTCCAATCCGTACGGCGGTGTCTTCAAGACCGAGGCGGAGAGCGAAAGCGCGCAGACGCGGATCGAGTAGAGGCTGGAACGGGTGGGTCGCGGGGCCGCCGATCAGCTCTACAACGCCGTTGTCGACCAGCGGGCGTAGAACGGGGGAGAACCCGTGGCGCCAGCGTGTCTCGAACTCCGTTAGCGCTGCCGCGGATGCCCGGTACTCCGCCGCGGCCACGTCGCGCAGCCGCGGATCCGCGCCGTGCCAACGCACGGCCGCGTACTGGGCGCGCAGGTTCCAGTTGCCCAGCCAGTCGTGCATCCCGTGCAGCGCATAGGGGTTGTCGAGTTGGGCTGCCAGAACAGGGGTGACGCCGAGCGTAAGGACATCCCGGTGGCCCTCTTCGCCCATGCGGCGCAAGAGGTCCACGATGGGCAGGTAGGAGTGTGCCCACGCTTGGTAGAGCCATTCCTCACCTACCGGCCAGGTCCCGTGGTGCGGCAACCACGGGAGGTGGCTGTGCAGGACGAGCGCGAAACCACCGACCGGTTCGCTCATGCCCGCGCGACCACGACGAGGTCGAGGCTGGCGTCGAGGTCGTCGGTGGTGATCTCGAAGTCGGCAGCGCTGACCGAGGCGACCGCGGTGACCAGCTCAGCGGGCCACGGCGCGCCCGAGACCGCCACCTCGACCTGGGCGTCGATGATCGACCCGCCGAGCAGGGCATCCAGCTCGCGCAGGGCCGGCCCGTGGTGGACACCGCCGAGGAACTCCACCGCGAACCCGGCACCGCGCACCAGGCCGTCCAGTTCGGACGGTGCCAACTCCCTGGTGTGGAACGGGTTCAGCGGGGTGTCGCGGCCGGGGGAGAAGGTCAGCCGGTTCGGCGTGGTGATCAGCAGCAACCCGCCGGGGCGCAGCACGCGGCGGCACTCGCGCAGGAAGCCCTCCTGGTCCCACAGGTGCTCGATCACCTGCAGGTTCGCCACCACGTCGATCCCGCCGTCGCGCAGCGGCAGGCTCGCGAGGTTGCCCCGGACGGCCCGCACCGACGGGTAGGCGCGGGCGACGTGGCCCGCGGTCACCTCGTCGTAGTCCAGCCCGATCACGAGCTCGGCCCGGTGCGCCAACAGGTCGGCGCCGTAGCCCTCACCGCAGCCCGCCTCCAGCACCACGGCGTCGGTGCAGTGGTCGGCGAGGTGGACGTAAGCCACTTCGTGGCGCCTGAACCAGTAATTCTCCCGCTCGATGCCGGGAACTGTGCGCTCGCCGGTCAGCGGCAAACCGGGTGAGTGCCCTGGGCCGGCAAGTGACCCTGGGCTGGCAAGTGACACAGCGCTGTTCTCCTTCGGCCCCGAGCGGGCAGACCGGTGGTTCGACTACGCGACAGTAACCCAGCCCGCCGAACCCCCACCCAGTCCGCCTGACGTGGCGCCTACGGGGTCACGGCTTGCGGCCGAGGCCGCCGACGATGCAGTACTGGACCTGGTCGAGGGGCCGCAGGCGGGGGCCGTCGGGCCACCAGGTCGCGCACAGGGTCACCCCGGGCTCGATCATCTCCAGGCCCGGGAACATGCCCTCGATCTCGGGCATCGTGCGGAACAGGCCGGTGCCCATCGGGCTGTGCAGGAACACGTCCTCCATCCGGCGGGCCAGCCTGCTGTACTCGGTGGTCTCCGGGTCGTAGAAGTGCGTCACACCGACGATCGAGCCCGAGGGCAGCGCGTCGATGTAGCGCGCCATGATGTCCTGCGGGCTGCGCTCGCCGTCGTAGTGGTGGAGCGTGCCCATCTGGAACAGGGCGATCGGCTCGGTGAAGTCCAGGTGCTTGACCACGACCTCGTCGGCGAGCACCTTCTCCGGCTCGAAGATGTCCTCGGCGATGAAGTGCGTGCGGTCGTTCTCCTCCAGCAGCGCGCGCCCGTGCGCGAGGACCACCGGGTCGTTGTCGACGTAGACGACCGTGGAGTCGGGCTGGATCCGTTGCGCCACCTGGTGGGTGTTCTCCGCGGTGGGCAGCCCGGAACCGCAGTCGAGGTACTGCTTGATCCCGGTCTGCAGCGCGATGAACCGGGTGGCCCGGATCAGGAACTCCCGGTTGTCGAAGGCCAGCTGCGCCGCCTCCGGCGCGACCCGCTGCACGCGGCGCAGCACCTCGCGGTCGATCTCGTAGTTGTCCTTGCCGTTGAGGAACGCGTCGTAGACCCGGGCGATGCTGGCCTTGCTGGTGTCGATGTAGATCGGCACCTCGCGGTCGGCGGGCAGGGGACCGGAGATCGACATCATTCCTCACAGAGCGTCGTGGATCATGGACGTTACGCACCCAAGGAGTACGCTCACCCTAGGGGTAGCGGCAAGGGCGAGGCCACGCTGGGTTCTCGGCCGGGCACTGGGAGGGACGGTCGTGGCCGATAGCCAGGGTGAGGGAACGGGCGCCGGGCCAACCGCGCGCAGGATCGTCCTCGGGTCGCAGCTGCGCAGACTGCGCGAGGGCGCGGAGATCACCCGCGCCGACGCCGGCTACCACATCCGCGGCTCCGAGTCGAAGATCAGCCGGATGGAGCTGGGCCGGGTCGGCTTCAAGGAGCGCGACGTCGCCGACCTGCTCACCCTCTACGGCGTGGGCGACCCGACCGAGCGCACCCAGTTCCTGGCGATGGTCAAGCAGTCCAACGAACCGGGCTGGTGGCACCGCTACAGCGACCTGATGCCGCCGTGGTTCCACGACTTCGTCGGCCTGGAGGAGTCCGCGGCCCGGATCCAGACCTACGAGCTGCAGTTCGTCCCCGGCCTGCTGCAGACCGAGGAGTACGCCCGGATGGTCGCCGGGCACGGCAGACCGGAGCTGGCCAAGGACGAGACCGACCGCCGGGTCGCGCTGCGGATGTCCCGGCAGAAGGTGCTGCAGCGCCCGGACGCGCCGAAGCTGTGGGCCGTCATCGACGAGTCCGTGCTGCACCGCCCCATCGGCGGCCACCGCGTGCTGCGCGAGCAGATCGACCACCTGCTGGAGATGACCCGGCTGCCGAACATCACCCTGCAGGTCATGCCCTACCCGCTGAGCGGGTACGCGGCCGAGGGCTCGTTCACCATGCTGCGCTTCGTCGAGGCCGAGCTGCCCGACCTCGTCTACATCGAGCACCTCGGCGGCGCCCTCTACCTCGACCGGGTCGAGGAGATCGAGCTGTACAGCCGCGTCGTGGACCGGTTGACCGTCGACGCCGAGACGCCCAGCCGCTCCCGCCAGCTGCTGAGCAAGCGCCGCACCGAGATCTGACCCCGCCGCGCCTGCTCGGGCGGGCGCGGCGGCCGGAGTCGCTTCCGCCGCACGGCGGTCGCGGTCGGTGGGTCGCTGGGCCGATCGGCCGCGTCCGATCGGGCGACTATGAGACCGGGCGCCCGGTTTGCTCGATGGCGCCGGGTACCGGTTCCGACCAGCGGGGATGGTCGCCCGGACGCCGAATGTGGGCTGTACCTGGGGATCTGTTGCATCTTCAACATGCTCGTGCGCTTGGCCCGTTCGTATGCACGTGCATTTGCTGGGCCACCGGTTCGTGTTACCGTCGTCACTATCAATGCACGTGCATCTGCACTGCGTGACGACGGCGGCGGGAAGGCGAGGTCCAGTGAGCGAGATTCGCAACGGGATGGCGGCGGACATGGTGCCCGGGGCGCGGTGGCGCAAGGGCAGCCGCAGCGGCGCTGTGGGCAACTGTGTCGAGGTTGCTCCCGTCGACGATGTCCGCACCGCGATCCGCGACTCCAAGAACACCCACGGCCAGGCCCTCGTGTTCAACGGCCCGGTCATCGCCTCCTTCACCCGCGCGGTGAACGAGGGCATCGTGACCAGCCCGGACGCGGCGCACGCCGCCGAGGCGTACCTGCGCCAGTTGGTCAGCCGGGGGTTCGAGTTCCTGCACCCGCGCGACGCCAGCGGTGAGATCGCCGCTGTGGTCGGGGTGCGCGCCCACCACAACGTGATCGACGTCGTCCGGCTGCACGCCGAGGACAACGTCATCGCCTCCCGCGTCCCCCTGGACACCGACGACGTGCTCAACCCGAGTGTGGTGCTGTGGCAGCGCATCGGGGCCGTGCACGAGGTGCTGCGTCAGATGATCGACCTGCCGGACGACCGCACCCCCGGTGTCCTCGGCCGGCTCGGCGCGGACGCCGCGCTGAACGGCTGCTGGCTGCCCACGTCACCGGGTCGCGCGAAGTGGCTGCCCGCGACGGCGTGAGTCCGGCGTCGCCTGCCACCGACCGGCTGTGATCCGACCAGCGCGCCCTGGTCATCACCTCCCGAAGGCCACCTTCCCCGTGAAGGTGGCCTTCGGGCGTTTCGCGGGTGGGTCCGGGTGGGCCTGGTGAGCACCGTCACCGGCCAGGGGGTGGGTCTCTGATTGCGAGCGCGCTACTCGCGGGTAACATAGCGGTGGCAAAGCCCACCGTGCCGACCAGTGTCCGGACATGGCATGGTCAGCCGAACCGCAGGAAACCCGCGCTGTGCAGACGAGGAGCAGGTCGCCCCGGCGCTCGTCCCAGCTGCTCGTCCCAGGAGGTCGAACAAGACCCATGCCAAACATCGTTGTCCTGGTCAAGCAGGTGCCTGACACCTACTCGGAGCGCAGGCTCTCCGACGCCGACCACACGCTGGACCGCGAGTCCGCCGACGCGGTGCTCGACGAGATCAACGAGCGCGCCGTCGAGGAGGCGCTGGTGATCAAGGAGGCGCATGGCGGCGAGGTCACCGTGCTCAGCGTCGGCCCGGAGCGGGCCACCGAGGCCATCCGCAAGGCCCTGTCGATGGGCGCCGACAAGGCGATCCACGTCTCCGACCCGGCCCTGCACGGCTCGTGCGTGCTGCAGACCACCAAGGTGCTCGCGGCCGCCATCGGCACCGTCGAGGGCGTCGACCTGGTGATCGCGGGCAACGAGGCCACCGACGGCCGCGGCGGCGCGGTCCCGGCCATGCTCGCCGAGGTCCTGGGCTTCCCGCAGCTGACCCACGCCCGCAAGGTCACCATCGAGGGCGACACGATCACCGTCACGCGCGAGACCGACACCGGGCTGACCCACCTGCAGGCCACCCTGCCCGCGGTGGTCAGCGTCGGTGAGAAGATCAACGAGCCGCGCTACCCCTCGTTCAAGGGGATCATGGCGGCGAAGAAGAAGCCGGTCGACACCCTCTCGGTCGCCGACCTCGGCATCGACCCGGCGCAGGTGGGCCTGGCCAGCGCCAGCACCGCGGTGCTCGAGTCGACCCCGAAGCCGCCGCGCGCGGCCGGTCAGCGCGTCGAGGACTCCGGGGACGGCGGCAGCAAGATCGCCGAGTACCTGGTCGGCCAGAAGCTCATCTGAGAAGCAGCGAAGGAGGAAGAACAGTGTCCGAGGTACTGGTCCTCGTCGACGAGGTCGACGGCGAGGTCAAGAAGGTCACCTTCGAGCTGCTGACCGCGGCCCGCGAGCTCGGCGAGCCGTCGGCCGTCGTGGTCGCCGCGCCCGGCACCGCCGCGAAGGTCAAGGAGTCGCTGGCCGGCTACGGCGCGGCGAAGGTCTACGTGGCCGAGTCCGATGACGTGGCGGGCTACCTGGTCACCCCCAAGGTCGACGTGCTCGCCGCGCTGGTGGGGTCCGCCTCGCCCGCCGCGGTGCTGATCGCCGCTACCGCGGAGGGCAAGGAGATCGCCGGTCGGCTGGCCGTGCGCACCGACTCCGGTGTGCTCATCGAGGCCGTCGGCGTCGAGTCCGCGGGCGGTGAGGTGGTGGCGGCGCAGAGCATCTTCGGCGGTGCCTTCACGGTCAAGTCCAAGGCCACCCGCGGCACCCCGATCGTGACGGTCCGCCCCGGCGGCGTCGACGCGGTGCAGGCGCAGGGCGCGGCCGCCGAGGAGACCGTCGAGGTCCCCGCGGTGGACGCGGCCCGGGCCACCAAGGTCACCGGCCGGGAGCCGATCGTCGGTGGCGACCGCCCCGAGCTGACCGAGGCCTCGATCGTGGTCTCCGGCGGCCGCGGTGTCGGTTCGTCCGAGAAGTTCGACGTCGTGGAGAAGCTGGCCGACGCCCTCGGCGCGGCCGTCGGCGCCTCCCGCGCGGCGGTCGACTCCGGCTACTACCCGGCGCAGTTCCAGGTGGGCCAGACCGGTAAGACGGTCTCCCCGCAGCTCTATGTCGCGCTCGGCATCTCCGGCGCCATTCAGCACCGCGCGGGCATGCAGACCTCGAAGACCATCATCGCGGTCAACAAGGACGCCGAGGCGCCGATCTTCGAGATCGCCGACTTCGGCGTGGTCGGCGACCTGTTCACCGTCGCCCCCCAGCTGACCGACGAGGTCGGCAAGCGCAAGGGCTAGAAACCGCACGTCAGAGCTGAGGGCGGTACCCGATCGGGTACCGCCCTCGGTGTTGTGGTAGCCATTCGTGATCTTCATATCCGGTAATTCACTCAGTTGCCACCGGCACGTCACGGCAATGGGCACACAGGCTTCGCCGTGATCGCTTTAGTCTGAGGTATGACGCAGGCCCAGTTGCTGGTCAGCACGGCGAAGCCCGGAACGGAAGCCCCGGCGTACTCGCTCCTCGTGGCACACGACGGAGCCGAGGTCGAGGCGGCCCAGAGACTGCGGTACCAGGTCTTCGCCGAGGAGATGGGGGCGACGCTCACGTCGAGCACCCCCGGCCTCGACGTCGACCACTTCGACCCGTTCTGCGACCACTTGGTCGTCCGCGAGGACGCCACCGGCGAGATCGTCGGCACCTACCGGATGCTGCCCCCGGACCGCGCCGCGGCCGCGGGTTCGCTCTACTCTGACACCGAGTTCGACCTCTCGGCGCTCGCGGCCATCCGCGGCGCCCTGGTCGAGACCGGCCGCTCGTGCGTGCACGCCGACCACCGCAACGGCTCCGTGGTGAGCCTGGTGTGGGCGGGCATCGCCCGGTACATGCTGCTCTCCGGCCACAGCTACCTGGCGGGGTGCGCCTCGGTCCCGCTGGCCGACGGCGGCTCCTTGGCGGCGGGGGTGTGGAAGACGGTGCGCGACAGGCACTACACCGGCGAGGAGCTGCGGGTCCGCCCGCTGACCCCGTGGGACGCCGACGCCGTCGAGCCGCCCGCGCGCGTCGTGGTGCCGCCGCTGCTCAAGGGCTACCTGCGGCTGGGCGCCAAGGTGTGCGGCCCACCCGCCCTGGACGCGGACTTCGGCGTCGCCGACTTCCTGGTCCTGCTCGACCTCGCGAACGTCGACCAGCGCTACCTGAAGTTCTTCCTGGGGGAGTAGGAACCATGGCGCACGACTGGATGCCCACCTCACCGTGCGGCCCGTCCTGCCTGGCAGGCGACGAGCCCACGGTCGGACCGCTGCGCGCGGCCGCCCGGCTCACCGGCGCCCTCGGCGTGCTGCTGGCCAGCGCGCTGGCGGTCCCGATGATGCCGATCATCGGCCGCGCCGGCCGGGAGCTGCTCGCCAAGGGGATCTTCCGAACCCTGCTGCGCGCCTTCGGCGTGCGACTGGTGGTCACCGGCGCCGAGGGCCTGCGCGAGGGCCGCTCACGCGGAGCACTGGTGGCCACCAACCACATTTCCTGGCTCGACATCGCAGCGGTCAACGCCGTCCGCCCGATGCGCGCGCTCGCGAAGGAGGACATCCGCTCCTGGCCGGTCCTCGGAAAGGTCGTGTCGGGCGCGGGCACGCTTTTCGTCAACCGCGAGAGCCTGCGCACACTGCCGAAGACAGTCACCGACCTGACGGACGCACTGCGCTCGGGCTCGCTGGTGTACGTGTGCCCGGAAGGCACCACCTGGTGCGGCCAAGGCGGAATGGGCCGATTCCGGCATGCGTTGTTCCAGGCGGCCATTGACGGCGGCGTCCCGGTCCAACCGATCGCGATCCGCTTCCGGATGTCCGACGGAAGGGAAACCCCGGCACCGGCCTTCGTCGGCGACGAGACAATCGTGGACGCCGTCCGACGAGTGGCCCGCCTGCGCGGACTGACCTTGGAGATGAAGGTCCTGCCGGAAATCGCACCCGGCCGCGCGAACAACCGACGAGAACTGGCGGCGCTCACCGAGACCGCGATCAACTCAGCCCTCGGCCGAGTCACGCTGCCGACCCAGCGGCGCAGGAAGCTCACGCTGGTGGTCCCCAAGCCGAAGCACGCACACGCGCCGGAGACCGCGGCCTGAGCTGAGTGGGGACTTAGGCGGACCCAACACGCACGATCTCTAGATCTCCAGCCAGAAGCCAGCGCAAGCTGACACAATCCCTAGAACTTGAGCCCGAAGCCAGCGCGAGCCGACACAATTCCTAAATCTTAAGCCCAAGCCAGCGCAAGTCGACACAATCTTTAAATCTTAAGCCCCACGCAAAGCGACACCCGCTACGCAAGTGCTCGATTCAGTGGACTCACTTCGTGTGGGGGAGGAGTGCCGCTAAACTTGCCGTGTGGTGGGGAATGCCCTTCACCCGCCCTTTTTTCACCACCGCGGTGCTCTAGGGGCCCCGCGCGAAGTGAGTTCACTGAATCGAGCCCGCTCTTACTCGGGTACACACGGCGTTGCTCGCCTCATCGACTGGGCGTAGCTCATACAGGTTGCCCGATTAAGACGCGGGCTCGATCTGGCGAACTCCCTTTGCGCGGGGCCCCTAGAGCACCGCGGTGGTGAAAAAAGGGCGGGTGAAGGGCATCCCCACCACCAGGTCAAGGTTAGCGGCACTCCTCCCCCACACAAAGGGAGTCCGCCAGATCGAGCACATCCGTAACGGGTGTTGCGTTCCGTAGGGCTTGGGAATTAGGGATTCAAGGGCAAGGGCAAGGGCAAGGGCAAGGGCAAGGGCAAGGGGACAGGAGCCGAGGGGGCAAGGGGGCAAGGAGGGGTGCTGGGCTGGGCTTGGGTCGGTGTGGTGGTGGGTGGGGACGGGGATGTGTGGAGAGCCCTGTCGTGCTGGGTGGGTGGGTGGTCGTCGAGATCTCTGGGAAAACCCCTGGACCTCTACCCCGCTAGAGCCCGCAAGATAGGTCGGTGACCACACCCGACATCGAGGCGCCAGAAGCGCCATCGGCTTCTGAGGCTCCTGGGCGGTACCTGTGGGGTCCGGTGAACCGCCTGACGACGCTCGGCATCCTGTTGCTGATCACCATCGCCGCCTTCGAGCAGCTCGGGGTCTCCACCGCCATGCCGAGCATGTTGGCCGATCTGCGTGGTGAGGCGCTCTACTCTTGGCCGTTCATCGCCTTCCTGTCCGCTCACGTCATGTCGACCGTCGTTGGTGGTCAGGTCTGTGATCGCTTCGGGGTTCGGCCGGTGTTCTTCGTGGCGCCGACGCTCTTCCTGACGGGGCTGGTGGTGGCTGGTACCGCTGATGCGATGCCCCTGCTCTTGGCCGGTCGGTTCGTGCAGGGGCTTGGTCTCGGCGGGGAGGTCGTCGCGATCTACGTCCTGGTTGCCAAGGTCTATCCGGAGCGGGTTCGGCCTGCGGTCTTCGGGCTGTTTGCGGCGGCGTGGGTGGTGCCCTCGATCGTTGGGCCGACGTTGGCTGGTCTGGTAACCGAGCGGTTCGGGTGGCGGTGGGTGTTCCTGGGGTTGGTGCCGTTGGCGGTGCTCGGTGTGGTCCTGCTGGTCCCGGCCTTGCGTGGTCTTTCCGAGTCCGGGCCTGGCAAGCCGCTTCGCAAGAGCGTCGTGTTGGCTGCTCTTGCCGCTGGAGTCGGGATCCCGTCGCTTGGTTGGGCAGCTCAACACCCGTCCATCGCGACGGCGGGGCTCGGGGTTGGTGGGTTGGTGCTGCTCGTCCCCGCTCTGCGCGTGCTGCTCCCGGCAGGCACATTGCGGGCGCGGTCGGGGCTGCCGAGGGTGGTGTTGGCGCGTGGTCTGTTCGCGGGCGCGTTCTTCGGTGTTGAGGCCTACATCCCGTTGACCCTCACCAACGTCCACGGGTTCTCACCGGCGCTCTCCGGCCTCCCGCTCACCGTGGGTGCGCTTGGTTGGTGTCTCGCTTCGGCGTGGCAGGGGCGGAACCCGGATGTCCCGCGCACCACGTTCATCCGGCGCGGGTTCGTGATCCTCGCGGTGGGGCTCGGTGCCATGGTGTTCGTGGCGGTGCCCTGGGGACCGCCGTGGCTGGCCGCGCTGCTGTGGGTCATCAGCGGTGCCGGGATGGGCATGTCGATCGCCTCGCTGACGGTGTTGGCGTTGCGGGTCTCGCCCGAGGCGGAGCGGGGGTTCACCTCCTCTGCGTTGCAGGTGTCGGACACCGTGTTCTCGGCCACGCTGGTCGGGCTCGGTGGTGTCCTGCTGACCTCGCTGGCCTCGCCCGCCGCGCCGACCTTGGCGCTGGTGCCGTTCAACCTGCTGATGGCGGCGGTGGCGCTGGTCGGGGCCCTGGTGTTCCGGCGCTCGACCGACGAGCGCGTCTGACCTGGCCTGTTGCCGGTCCGAGACCGGATCGGTCTACCCTGGACGAGCGATGAGCTATCTAGACCACGCGGCCACCACGCCGATCCTCCCGGAGGCGGTCGTGGCCCTCACCAGGGCGTTGTCCGCCTACGGCAACGCCTCTTCGCTGCATTCCTCCGGACGGCGCGCCCGGCGCGCGGTCGAGGAGGCCCGCGAGTCGATCGCCGAGGCGCTCGGTGCCCGTCCGTCCGAGGTGCTGTTCACCTCCGGTGGGACCGAGAGCGACAACCTCGCGGTCAAGGGCATCTACTGGGCGCGCCGTGCCCAAGATCCGGCGCGCAGGCGGATCCTGGTCTCGGCCACCGAGCACCACGCCGTGCTCGACGCGGCGCTGTGGCTGGCCGAGCACGACGGCGCCGAGGTCACCCTGCTCGAGGTCGACGACTTCGGCCGGGTGCACGAGGACACCCTGCGGGCCGCGATCGCCGACAACCCCGCCGACGTCGCGCTGGTCAGCGTGATGTGGGCGAACAACGAGGTCGGCACGGTCAACCCGGTGCGCGAGCTCGCGGGCACCTGCGCCACCCACGGCATCCCGTTCCACACCGACGCCGTGCAGGCCGTCGGCGTGCTGCCGGTGCACTTCGGCCAGTCCGGCGCGGGCGCGCTGACGGTGTCCGGGCACAAACTCGGCGGCCCCTACGGCGTCGGCGCGCTGCTGCTGCGGCGCGACGTCGCCTGCACCCCGGTCTCGCACGGCGGCGGCCAAGAGCGCGACGTGCGCTCCGGCACCCTCGACGTCCCCGCGATCGTGGCCATGGCCGCGGCGGTGCGGGTCGCCACCGAGCAGCGCGTCGAGCGGGCCGAACGACTGGCCGGGCTGCGCGACGACCTGGTCCGCGCCGTCCGCGCCGCGGTACCCGGCGCGGTCCTCAACGGCGACCCCGGCGAGTCCGAAGTAGACGGTGCGCCGTCCCGGCTGCCGGGCAACGCGCACTTCAGCTTCCCCGGTTGCGAGGGCGACAGCCTGCTGATGCTGCTCGACGCCCGCGGCATCGAGTGCTCCACCGGCTCCGCCTGCACTGCGGGCGTCGCCCAACCCTCCCACGTGCTGATCGCCATGGGCGTGCCCGCAGCGGCCGCGCGCGGATCGCTGCGCTTCTCCCTCGGGCACACCTCCACCGCGGCGGACGTGCGCGCGCTGGCCGACGCGATCGGCCCGGTAGTCGACCGGGCCCGCAACGCCGGACTGGCCGGCCTGCGCCGCGGTGTCTCGGCGGCGGAGGTCTGACATGCGGGTACTGGCCGCGATGAGCGGCGGCGTCGACTCGGCGGTGGCGGCCGCCCGGGCGGTGGCCGCGGGCCACGACGTCGTCGGCGTCCACCTGGCCCTCTCGGCCAAGCCGGGCACGCTGCGCACCGGCTCGCGCGGGTGCTGCACGGTAGAGGACGCCCACGACGCCCGGCGGGTGGCCGACATCCTCGGCATCCCGTTCTACGTCTGGGACTTCGCCGAGCGGTTCACCGAGGACGTCGTCGAGGACTTCGTCGCCGAGTACGCCGCGGGCCGCACCCCCAACCCCTGCCTCAAGTGCAACGAGCGCATCAAGTTCGAGGCATTGCTGGACAAGGCCATAGCCCTCGGCTTCGACGCGGTGAGCACCGGCCACTACGCCCGACTGGAGACGGTCGACGGCCACCCGCAGCTGCGCCGTGCGGTCGACCTGGCCAAGGACCAGTCCTACGTGCTCGCCTCGCTCACCCCAGAGCAGCTGGCACACGCCATGTTCCCACTCGGCGACTCCCTCAAGGCCGACGTGCGCACCGAGGCCGGAGAACGCGGCCTCGCCGTGGCCGAGAAGCCCGATAGCTACGACATCTGCTTCATCCCCGACGGCGACACCCGAGCCTTCCTCACCGACAAGCTCGGCACCCGCCCCGGCGCCCTCGTCGACGACGCGACCGGCGCGGTCCTCGGCGTGCACGCGGGCGTGCACGGGTTCACCGTCGGCCAACGACACGGCCTGGGCATCGACGCGCCAGCCCCCGACGGCCGCCCGCGCTACGTGCTCTCATTGGAGCCGGTACAGGGGACCGTGCGGGTGGGACCGCTGGAACGGTTGTCCGTGCGCGAAATCGTGGCAGGCCGTCCGGTGTGGCCGTCCGGTAGGGAACTTCAGGGGACGGTCGAGTGCGTCGCCCAAGTACGCGCACACGGCGGCACGGCAGACGTCATCGCCTCCTTTGTAGACGGCGAACTACTGGTCCGCCCAAACAGCGACCTGCGCGGCGTGGCACCAGGGCAGGCGGTAGTGCTCTACCGCCCCGACCCGGAAGGCGATGTAGTACTCGGCAGCGCGATGATCTCCGCCACCCGCTGACACCTGCCCAAGGCAACAAGATCCCTACCCCGCCGGAGCCAAGTCCCCGTCCTCCAGCGAACCGCAGCGGTGAGGCCGACCCCGCTGGTACGCAAGTCCCGTTACGGTTGCTCGATCTAGTGGACTCGCTTCGTGTGGGGGGAGAGTGCCGCCAAACTTGCCGTGGGTGGGGATGCCCTTCCCTGCCCTTTTCTCTCCACCGCGGTGCTCTAGGGGCCCCACACGAAGCGAGTTCACTAGATCGAGCCCTGCTTGTAAATCGGGCAGCCCATGCGATGCGCCGCCAACAAGGTCGACCGTAGGTCGGCGTGCGGCACACCCCACGAGCTGCCCAAGTAAAGCGGAGGCTCGATTGGCTGGACTGCCTTCGCGTGGGGCCCCTAGAGCACCGCGGTGAGGAAAAAGCGTGGGGTGAAGGGCATCCCCACACACGGCAAGTTTAGCGGTGCTCTCCCCCCACACGAAGGCAGTCCACCCAATCGAGCACTGGCGTAGCGGGTGTTGCGTACCAGCGGGCTCGGCATTTAGAGATTTATAGATTGAAGATTAGGGAATAGGGCTCTAGCGTGATGGGTCGAGTACCAGCTTTCCCACTGTTCCGCGTGATCGGATGTCTGTGTGTGCGGCGGCTGTATCAGACAGTGCGTAGTCCCCGCCCGGCACCACCTTGAGCGAACCATCGACCACAGCGGCGAACAGTTCGCCCATCGCCCGCTCGAACAGCCCCAGACGGGTGAACGCGTGTGGCAGCCACAGGCCGCTGACGGTGGTGGAGTGTGACAGCAGTGCGGCCAGGTTCACCGGCTTCGGCGGGGTCCGGCTGGCCATGCCGAAGAAGCCGAGTCTGCCCAGTGGGGCCAGTGCGGCGATGCTCTGGTCCGTTACTCGGCCGCCGGTCATCTCCAGCACCACGTCGACTCGCTTCCCCCCGTTCGCCGCTCGGATCGCTGCGGTGAGGTCGTCGGCTGCCGGGTCGATCGCCACGTCCGCGCCCAGTTCGAGGGCGAGTTCACGCTTGCGCGGTGTGCTGGCTGACGCGATCACCCGACCCGCGCCCATGGCCTTGGCCAGCTGTACGGCCAGCGTGCCGACCCCGCCTGCCGCCGCGTGCACCACGACGGACTCGCCCGGCTCCAGTCGGGTCGTGTGGCGCAGCAGCAGCCATGCGGTGGTGCCTTGTACTACCAAGCCGAGCGCCGTGACGTCATCTACTCCGTCGGGGACCTCGACCGCCATCGCCTCGGGGACGGCTACCCGCTCGGCGTAACCGCCTGCGTCGGCGATGGCGACCACGCGCCTGCCGTCCGGTGTGTGGCCGACGACCTCGTTGCCCGGGATCAGCGGCAGGGTCGCGGGCGCGAGGTAGGAGTTCTCCGCGTTGTGCGTGTCGGCGTAGTTGACCCCGGCCCGCGAGACCTCGACCAGCACCTCGCCCGGTCCGGCGACCGGGTCCGGCAGCTCGGCCAGGACCAGTACCTCGGGTCCGCCGAACTCGGTGATCTGGATGGCGCGCACGGGTTCTCCCCATCGTCGACGGGCCTGGACGGCACTCGGGGCAACTTTAACGGCCACCTGACACCGTACTTTGTACTGGGCCATTCGGGTGACGATTATGCTTGTTGATCACGCTCGGTCAGATTGGCGTCACCCATCAGTTGGGTTCCGCATGCCCGTTACGCAGGGGCTATGCCAATCGATGTATCTCGTGCGCCACCGACTGCTCTACTACGGATGAGCGGGTCGGTGGGGTTACGACACCGACCGTGACCAACGACTTCGGGGTGGGGAAATCAATGGCGGATTTGAGCACGGGCGGGGAGCAACCAGCCAACGAGACCAGGGCCGACGACCTGGCTCGTTTCCCGCAGGTGATCGGCCTGCCGGTCGACATCCTCGTCCGGCACCGGGCCAAGGTCCTGAACCCGTCCACCGCGGTGCCCGGCGAGCGCGGCAGGCGCCCCGACGCCACCGCCTACCGGTCCAACACCCTCCTCGTCCCGCTGCGGGTCGCCCGCGACGGCGCGGCCATCGGGCGGTTCAACGAGGCCCTCGTGCCGCTGGGCGTGGAGCTGGTCGTGCAGCTGCCGACCACCGGCCGCTGGAAGCGCGCGCTGGAGACCTTCGACGAGGACTTCGCCATCCCGGTCCTGCTGCACCTGCGCGACGACGCGCTCACCGAGCACGCCCCCGACCCGTGGACCGTGCTGGCCAACCTGCGCCGCCGCCTCGGGGCCGAGGCGGTCAGCGGGATCGGCCTGGAACACCTGGCGCTGGCCGCGTCGGTCGGGATGGACGGCCACACCTACGGCACGGGGGCGCCGTTCGGCAACGGTGTCCCGTTCGGGAACGGCGTGCCCTTCGGCAACGGCGTCCCCTTCGGAAACGGTGTCCCGTTCGGCAACGGCGTGGGCGGTGGGGGTATCGCCCTGGGCAACGGTTCGCGCAACGCCGTGCGGCTGTTCATGCCCAAGCCGCACCGCCGGGCACCCGGCGACCTCGCGCTCGGCCGCCGCCCGGTGGTGGCGGTCCTCGACACCGGCATCGGCGAGCACCCGTGGCTGACCACCGCGCCCGACCCGGACCCGGTGGTGGAGACCTCGGCGGAGTTCCAGGGCCTGCTGACCGACCTGGAGACCACGCTCACCGACCAGAGCGGCGGTGCGCTGCCGTCGCTGGCCTCGCCCACCGACGAGCGCGACGTGCTGCAGCCGCTGCTCGGCCTCACCGACTCGCACTCCGGGCACGGCACCTTCGTGACCGGCCTGGTGTTCCAGAACTGCCCGGACGCGCGGGTGCTCTCGCTGCGCGTGCTGCACACCGACGGCATCACCACCGACGGCTCGGTGCTGCTGGCGCTGGAGTGGCTGCGCGAGCGCGTGCAGCGGGCGCTGGACGAGGGCAGGCCCGCGGACCTGGTCGACATCGTGTCCATCTCGCTGGGCTTCTACCCCGAGCACACCGACCACGAGACCGGGCTGGCGCTGGCCGAGGCGGTCCGCAAGCTGACCGACCTCGGTGTCGTCGTGGTCGCCGCGGCGGGCAACGACGCCACCACCCGACCGTTCGTCCCGGCCGCGATGGCGCTCAACGCCGACGGCTCCAACAGCGGCAACCCGCTGCTGATCGCGGTCGGCGCGCTCAACGCCTCGGGCCGCACGGTCGCGGCGTTCAGCAACGAGGGCGACTGGGTCACCCGGTGGGCGCCGGGCAACGCGGTCGTGAGCACCGTCCCGCTGTGGCAGGGTCCGGAAGGGCCGGACATCGAGTCGGCGGGCCCGGGTCCGCTGCGCCGGGCCACCCTCGACCCGGACGACCTCACCAGCGGGTTCGCCGTGTGGGCCGGGACTTCCTTCGCCACCCCGGTGGTGGCGGGCATGCTGGCCACCCGGCTGCTGGAGCTGGCCGACGCCGGCACGGTGGCCGACCGGTGCACCCGGGCGGGCACCGCCCGGGACCTGTGCGACACCGACCTGGCCGCGCTCGGTTGGCGCAGCTGAGTCCGGGCGGGACGCCGCCCACCCCACGTGCCGCGTCCACCACGGGTGGACGCGGCACGTAGGGTTTAGGCCATGCCCGCTGTCCGGCGTGCCGGCGCGCTCTACCGACGCGGTCGAAAAGCCGTGTACGCCTACACCTTCGCCCGTGCGCGGGCACTGCTCGGCGAGGCCCTGGCCGTGTTGGACACCGCGCCCGTGCAGGAGCTGCCCGACGTGGTCGAACTGCGCGTGCGGGTGCTGGTGACGCTGGCCTACGCCGAGACCGAGGGCCGCTCGGTCACCATCGGCATCAAGCGCCTCTCCGAGGCCGACGAGCTGCTGGAGAAGCTGCCGCTGGGTCCCCGGCGGACCGAGCTGGCCGGGCTTTCCTTGGAGCAGCGGGGTTTCCTGCACATCCGGGCGGGCGACATCGAGCTCGCGCTGCGCCTGCTCGGCGAGGCGGCCGAGCTGCTGCGGGCCGGGCTGGCCGACGGCGTCGGCGACCCGTACGTGCTGGCGAGCCTGTACCTCAACCGCAGCCTCGCCCAGATCGAGCGCGCGCAGACCGCCGCGGCGATCGAGGAGCTGGACACCTGCATCGAGCTGTGCGAGCGCTACGAGCTGCACGACATCGCGATCAAGGCCCGGCACAACCGCGGCTACGTCGCGCACATGATCGGCGACGTGCCCACCGCGCTGCGCTACTTCGCCCAGACCTCGCGGGAGTGCCAGGAGCGCGCGCCGGGGATGCTGGCCGTCGTCCAGCTCGACCAGGCGCGGGCGCTGCTCGCGGGCGGGTTGGTCGACGAGGCCGCCCGCCACCTCGACGACGCGCTGCCCCGGCTGCGCCGCCAGCGCGTCGGCCAAGATGCCGCGGAGGCCGAGATCGCCCGGGCCGCGGCCGCCCTGCTGCACGGCGACACCGTCCAGGCCCGGCGGCGGGCCCGGCGCTCGGAACGGATGTTCACCCGGCGCGGCAACGTGCGCTGGGCCTCGGTCGCGGCCCTGGCCGCGCTGCGCGCCGACACCCTCGCCGCACTCGACGGCGGCCCGAACCACCCTGGCCGCAACGGTTCCCGCCCGTCGCGCGCGCTGCCCGCCACCGCCGTGCGGCTGGCCGAGCAGCTGCGCGGGCTGCTGCTGGAGGACGAGGCGGCGCTGGCCCTGATGCTCGCCGTCCGGCTGGAGATCCACCGCGGCGACCTCGACGCGGCGGCCGCGCGGCTGGCGGAGGTGCCCAAGCCGAGGGTCACCACCCCGGTCGACCACCGGATGCTGCGCAGGCTGTGCCGCGCGGAGCTGGCGGTCGCGCGCGAGGACACCCGGACCGCGCTGAGCGAGGCCAAGACCGGGCTCTCCGAACTGGGCCGCGCCCGCGACCGGATGGGCGGCCTGGACCTCGTGTGCGGCACCGCGGTGCACGGCCGTGAGCTGGGCGACCTGGCGGTGCGCCTGGTGCTAGAGCGACCACGCCCGGACGCCCGGCGGCTCTTCGGCTGGCTCGAGCGCACCCGGGCGCAGGTCTACCGCTACGAGCCCATGCCCGACATCGCCGACCCGCGGCTGGCGGAGAAGGCGACCGAGCTGCGGCTGGCGCGGCGCACCGTGCAGCTGATCCGGCTCGAGGGGCGCTCGGCCGACAAGCTGGAGAAGCAGACCGCCGCGCTGGAGCGCGAGGTCGTCCGCGAGGGCTGGTACGCCAGTCCGTGGGGCAGGCCCCGGCCGGTGGCGACGCTGGAGGCGGTGGCGCCCGCGCTCGACGGCCGGGTGCTGGTGTCCTTCGCGACCTCCGGCGACGAGGTCGTGGCCGTGGTGATCGCGGGCAACGGCGCGCGGATGGTGCGCCTCGGCTCGGCCACCGCGGCGACCGAGTGGGCGCTGCGGCTGCACGCCGACCTCGACGTGCTGGCCCCGGACACGCTGCCCGCCCCGGTCGTCGAGGTGGTCAAGGCTTCCGCCGCGCGCAGTGCCGGGGGACTGGACCGCCAGCTCATCGCGCCGCTGCTGCCGTTGATCGACGACCGAGAGCTGGTCATCGTGCCCACCGGGAGCCTCTACGCGGTCCCGTGGGGGAGCCTGCCGTCGCTGTGCGGCAGGCCGGTCGTGGTCGCGCCGTCAGCGACCGCGTGGCTCAGCGCGGCCACCGGCACCGCCCCGCGCGGGCGCACTGTGCTCGCCCGCGGCCCGATGCTCACCGGTCTTGTCGCCGAGGAGGGACCGCTGCAGGACATCTACCCCAACGCGGTCACCTTGGACGGTGCGGGCGCGACGGTCGCCGACGTGCTGTCCGCGCTCGACGGCGCCGAGCTCGCGCACATCGCCGCGCACGGCGAGCACGAGCCGACGAACGCGCTGTTCTCCCGGCTGGAGCTGGCCGACGGGCCGCTGTTCGCCTACGAGGTGGCCCGGCTGCGCCAGCCACCCCGGCAGGTCGTGCTGGCCGCGTGCGAGCTCGCGCTCAACTACGTGCGGCCGGGTGACGAGGCCCTCGGGTACGCGGGGGCGCTGCTGGCCAGTGGCGTGCGGACGGTCGTCGCGGCCACCAGCCGGGTGGGCGACGAGTCGGCCGCCACCGCCATGGTCAGCTACCACCAGCGGTTGGCCAAGGGGGTCGGCCCGGCCAGGGCGCTGGCCGAGTCGATCGCCGAGGACCCGTACCGGCGGCCGTTCATCTGCCTGGGCGCCGGTTAGCGAATCGGGCGAAACGCCCCGTAGACAACGGGTGGTCGCGGTCCCTAACATCACCACTTCTTGTGTTGTGGACCACACCCGGCGGAGGCGCGCCCATGAGCGAGCACGACACCCTGGTCGCGGCCTTCCAGGCCACCGCGCGGCAGCACCCGGACCTGGTCGCGCTCCGGACGCCGGGCGGGATTGTGTCGATCACCTGGGCGGAGTACGCGAGGCGGGTCCGCGCGATCGCGGCCGGACTGGCGGCGGTGGGCGTCGAGCGCGGCGACACCGTCGGGCTGATGCTCACCAACCGCCCGGAGTTCCACCTGGTCGACTCGGCCGCGCTGCACCTGGGGGCGTTGCCGTTCTCGGTCTACAACACCAGCGCGCCGGAGCAGTTGGCCTACGTGTTCTCGAACGCGGGCAACAAGGTCATCGTGACGGAGCGGCTGTTCGTCCCGACCCTGCGCGCGGCGGTGCCCGACGCGCGGCTGGTGAGCGTGGACGGCCCCGCGGAGGGCGCGACCACGCTGGCCGAACTGGAGGCGGGCGGCGACCCGGACTTCGACCTCGACGCCGCTTGGCGCGCGGTCCGGCCCGATGACATCGCGACGATCATCTACACCTCGGGCACCACCGGCCCGCCCAAGGGCGTCGAACTGACCCACGCCAACGTGATGGCGGTGTCCGGCGCGGTGAAGGCGGCCTTCGAGCTGCTGCCGGGCGACCGCGTGCTGTCCTTCCTGCCCTCGGCCCACATCGCCGACCGCGTCGTCTCGCACTACGCCTCGATCCTGTTCGGCACGGTCGTCACCTCCGTGGCCGACGCGAAGCAGTTGGCGACCGCGCTGCCCGAGGTCCGGCCGCACCTGTTCTTCGCGGTGCCCCGGGTGTGGCAGAAGTTCAAGCTCGCCATCGACACCGCGCTGGCCGCCGAACCCAGCGCCGCCAAGCGGAAGATCGCCGCCTGGGCCATCGACGTCGGTACCCGCCGGGTCCGGTTGGTGGAGGCGGGCAAGTCGGTACCGCCGACGTTGGCGGCGCAGCACGCGCTCGCCGACAAGCTGGTGCTGTCCAAGCTGCGTGCGAGACTCGGCCTGGCCGAGGCCAAGGTGCCCGCCTCCGGCGCGGCCGCGATCCCGGTGGAGACGCTGGAGTTCTTCTGGGCCATCGGGATCCCGGTCTACGAGATCTGGGGCATGTCCGAGACAGCCGGGCTGGGCACCTCGGGGCTGGTCGGCCGGAACAAGATCGGCACCGTCGGCACGGCGGTGCACGGCACCGAGGTCCGCCTCGACGACGACGGCGAACTGCTGATCCGAGGCCCCTCGGTGATGCGCGGCTACCGAGACGATCCCAAGCGCACGGCCGAGACCATCGACACCGACGGCTGGGTGCACACCGGCGACATCGGCCGGATCGACGAAGACGGTTTTGTGTCTATTGTGGACCGGAAGAAGGAGCTGATCATCAGCTCGTCGGGCAAGAACATGTCGCCGACCAACATCGAGAACGCCATCAAGGCCGCCAGCTCCCTCATCGGCCAGGTGGTGGCCATCGGCGACGCCCGACCGTACATCTCGGCGCTGGTGGTGCTCGACCAGGACGCCGCGGCGGGCCTGGCGGTCAAGCACGGCCTGCCGGAGTCCTCACCGGGCGCGGTCGCCGCGAGCGACCAGGTACGCACCTTGATTGCCGACGCAGTCCGAGCGGGTAACACCAAGCTGTCCCGGGTGGAACAGGTGAAGCGATTCCGCATCGTCCCGGCGTTCTGGGAACCCGGCGGCGATGAACTGACCCCGACCCTCAAGCTCAGGCGCAAACCGATCGCGGACAAGTACGCACACGACATCGACGACCTCTACGCCGAGGCACCGGCGGCCGAGACCGTCAACCTGGGCGCCTGAACCGCCGATCGGGAAAGTGAACCGCACCGTAGACCGCGACGATCACCGCGAACGCGAATGTCGTGGCGCCCAGGGCGTAGAGGATCCATTGCAGGGCAAGGGGAACCGTCACCAGCGCGGCGACGCAGGCGGTGATGGTGAGCAGCCAGGCGCCGACGGCGGCCAGTTGGATGGCTCGGAGACGGGCTAGCTGGGTCCACTGGGTGCGGTCGAGCAGGTTGGCCAGGACGGCGAAGAGCGGCGGTGCCAGGAGGGTGGCGGTGAGGGGGTAGGGGACTGGCTTGGTCATGAGAGTGGTGATGGCCAGGGAGGTAAGGACGGCGGAGAAGGGGATGACCCACCCAGCCCAAACCGCCAGCCGCCGATGCCGCTGCCAGCCTTGATGCCGCTGCCGGTCCCAGTGCGGGTCTAGATCTTCACCCCAGTCCCCACCGCCCACCACGCCCACCTCCGCCTCCCATCCTCGCGCCCCCATCTGATCCCCGCCACAACGACAGCGCCGCATTCCCCAATGCTCTAATCTTGAAATCTCTAAATGCTGAGCTCGCTGGTACGCAACACCCGTTACGTTTGTGCTCGATTGGGTGGACTGCCTTCGTGTGGGGGGAGAGCACCGCTAAACTTGCCGTGTGGTGGGGATGCCCTTCACCCCACGCTTTTTCCCCACCGCGGTGCTCTAGGGGCCC
>NZ_BSTR01000070.1 GCF_030269645.1 Actinokineospora sp. NBRC 105648
GAGCGATCACCGAATGATGCCGACCCAACACCTTCCCAATGAACCGAAACGACCGCCGCGCCGCCAACTCCCGCGAGATCGTCTCCCGATCCTCACAACCCAACACCACATGACCCGCCACAGACATGATCTCCGATCACTCGCTCACCGAGATCATCCCACACCCGGCGCATCGACCCCTTGAGGTCAAGGGCCCCTAGAGCACCGCGGTGGAGAGAAAAGGGCAGGGTAAGGGCATCCCCACCCACGGCAAGTTTAGCGGCACTCTCCCCCCACACGAAGCGAGTCCACTAGATCGAGCATCCGTAGCGGGCATTGCTTTCCAGCGGGGTCGGCCTATCCGCTGCGGTACCAGCGGGGTGAGGGCGACTTTTCAGCTGCGGTATCGGCGGGGTGAGGGGTGACCTTTGCGCTGCGCGGGACGGGATTCTCTTGGTTGCCAGCGAGGTCGGGATCCTGTCGCGTGCCGGTGGGGTCGGCCTATCCGCTGCGGTGTGCTGGGGGACGGGATTCTCCTGCGTGCGTGCGTGCGTGCGTGCGGGATCGGGATCCTGATGTGTTCCAGTGGGGGGCGGAAACCTCGATCGGGTGAACACGTCCGTGTGGTTGGTGGTCGCGTGGATCCGTCGACCTGCGGTGTGCGCCCGATGCCGTTATAGATGGCCTTCGTCCGTCCGGGTGTGATCGGTCTGGCTGTGCCGGGCGGTTTCCCCGGTGGTGTGGCGACGAACGGCGAGTGGATGAGGTCGAGCGGTGCGCGGGTCCCGGTTCCGGCGGATGGGGTCCGCTCGGTGCGTCAGGTGTGTGTCGTGGGTGCGGGGCCACGTGGTGTGTGCGTGGTGGAGCGGTTGTGCGCCAATGCTTCCGAGCTCATCGGGGTCGACCAGCAGCTAGTGGTGCACGTCGTGGATCCGGCTGCCGGTGGCGGTGGTGCGGTCTGGTCCACCGGGCAGCCCGCCGAGCTGCTGATGAACACCGTGACATCGCAGGTGACCTTGTTCGGGGATGACAGCGTGGAGTGCGCCGGGCCCATCCGGCCGGGCCCGACCCTGTACGAATGGGTGCGGTCACTGTCCCGAATGGACTCGGCCTACCCCGACCACATCCTCCGCGAAGCGGGCCGGCTCGGGCCCAACGATTACTCGACGCGCGCGTGCTATGGCCACTACCTCGACTGGGTGTTGCGCGAGCTGGTGGAGCGGGCTGACGAGCGGGTCAGGGTCGTGGTGCACCGGAAGACTGCCGCGTCGGTCGATGATGCGGCGGACGGGACGCAGGTGGTGACCCTCGACGACGGCACCATCTTGTCCACTATGGACTCAGTGGTGCTTGCCCAGGGCCACGTCCCCATGCCACCAGAGGATGCGGAGCAAGCGTTGGCAACACATGCGGCTCAGCACGATCTGGTCTACCTGCCGCCCGCCAACCCTGCCGATGTGGATCTGTCCGGTGTGCGGGCGGGTACCGCTGTCGCGCTGCGTGGTGTCGGGCTCAACTTCTTCGACTACCTGGCCCTGCTCACCGAGGGGCGCGGTGGGCAGTTCACCGAGCAGGGCGGGCAGTTGGTCTACCTGCCCTCCGGTCGGGAACCGCTGGTCTACGCCGGATCCCGGCGGGGCATCCCCTATCACGGGCGGGGTGAGAATCAGAAGGGCGTGGCCGAACGGCACGTGCCGAGGTTTCTCACCGGGGAGGTGATCGAGAAACTTCGAATCGATGTGCCCGGGTCGTTCAGGAGGGATGTGTGGCCGTTGGTTTCCCTTGAGGTGCGCTCGGTCTACTACGCCACCCTGCTCGGTCCGGGGTTCCTGGCGGAGTACCTCCCGGCCGTCGCGCGTGGTGTGGAGGCCGAGCGGGCGTTGCTCGACCGGTACGACCTGCCCCTGGCGCTGCGGTGGGACTGGGACTGGATCGCCCGGCCGTACCGCGATCGGACCTTCGCCGACCACACCGAGTTCCGCGCCTGGCTGCTGGACTACCTGCGCGCCGATCTGCGCGAGGCGCGGCGGGGCAATCGGGACAGCCCGGTGAAGGCGGCTCTCGATGTCCTGCGCGACCTGCGCAACGAGGTCCGGCTGGTGGTCGACCACGGCGGACTGACCGGCCGCTCCTACCGCGATGACCTTCAGGGTTGGTACACGCCGTTCAACGCGTTCCTCTCGATCGGCCCACCCGCCCGGCGGATCGCCGAGCTGACCGCGCTGATCGAGGCCGACGTGGTCCGCCCGGTCGGCCCCGGCCTGGTGATCACCCCGACCTCGACCGGCTTCGATGTGTCCTCGGCGCTGGTCCCGGGTCCCCCGGTCCCGGTGGCGGCGCTGGTGGAGGCCCGGCTGCCGGAGGTGGACGTGCGGCGCACCACCGACCCCCTGATCCGCCACCTGCTCGCCCACGGCCACGGCACGCCCTACGTCATCGACGACCACCAGACCGGCGGTCTGACCGTGACCGAACGCCCGTACCACCTGGTCGACGCGACCGGCCACGCCCACCCACGACGCTTCGCCTTCGGCATCCCCACCGAGGCCGTCCACTGGGCCACCGCCGCCGGGGCCCGGCCCGGGGTCAACTCGGTGATCCTCGCCGACGCGGACGCGATCGCGCGGGCGAGCATCCTCGCGGCCAACCCCGAACCGACCCAGCCCGAACCCACCCGGCCGGAACTCACCCAGCCCAAACCCACCCGAGCCGAACCCACCCGGCTCAACTCCGCCCAGGCCGAACTCACCCAGCCCGGAGCGACTCGGCCAGCGGCCACCCGACCCGCGCTCGCCCAGAGTGATCCGGCCCGGCCCGGCAGCATTGACCCGGTTCCCGAGACTCGACAGGCGGCAGGCGCGGTCCCACGGCCGGCGCGGAGCAGGGCACGACACCCCCGCTAGCGGTGCGCGGCCCACAGCGGTGACTGGGCGACCAGGTCCAGCGACAGCGCCGGACCCAGCCCCACCGGACCCTCCAGGCGCGGGTCGGCCGACAGGATGTCGGTGTAGAGCCGGTGCAGGCGCGGCGAGGGCGGCGAGCCGGACTCCTCCGCCAGGCCCCGGCCCAATCGGTGGAAGGCGGTCAAGGCGTCGGCCTGCCTGCCGGAGCGGTAGAGGGCGGTCATCAGGTGCGCGGCCAGCCCCTCGTGACCGGGGTGGCGGTGGGTCAGGCCGCTGAGCTCGCCGATCAGGTCGTGGTGGCCGCCCAGGTGCAGCTCGGCGTCGATCCGCAGGCACACCGTGGCCAGCCGGTCCCGTTCGACCGCCGCGATGGCCCCGCGCAGGAGCGGGCCGGGGGTGACGTCGACCAGCAGGGCCGCCCGCCACAGGTCCAGGGCCGCGCGCAGGCGCCGGGCGAGCACGGCGGGATCAGCGGTGGTGCGGGCATCGGCGACCCGGGCGCGGAAGACCGCCAGGTCCAGCTCACCGGGGCGCACCTCCACCCGGTAGCCCTGGTCACGGGTGATCAACCTCGGGCCGGGCAGGGTGCGGCGCAGCTGCCGGACGTAGGTGTGCACGGCGGCGACCGCGCTCGGCGGCGGCGCGAACTCCCACAGCTCATCGACGAACTGCACCGTCGTGACGACCCGGTTGGCGTTGAACAGCAGCAGGGCGAGCATCTGCCGCTGCTTGGGCGCCGTCGGTGTGCGGTCGACGCCGCGCTCGGTGACCGAGAGCGGGCCGAGCAGCCCGAACTCCACGAGACCCCCTGCGGGAACTGGCACATCGCTGGGAGACCAGTTTTTCGGGTGTGGCCGCGCGGCGCCATGGGCCTTTCGTGTGAAGGCGGGTTCCCGCAGTTCTGATACGAACCCGGGCCGCAGCCCGATGGTCGCTCATAGGATGGAAAACCGCTGGGCCACGGGGGTGGACGAGGGGGAGTCGCTGATGCAGACCGGTGTCCTGGGCCCACTGCTGCTCTCCGCCAACGGGAAGAGCTTCGTCCCCCGCGCGCCCAAGCCGCGCCAGCTGCTCGCTTTCCTGTTGCTCAACGCCAACCGGATGGTGCGGTCGGACGAGTGCGCCACCGAGCTGTGGGGTTCAGCGCCACCCGCGCGCGCGATGTCGACGGTGCAGTCCCACATCCTGCACATCCGCCAAGCCCTGCGCGGCGCGCCCGGTGTGTCGCTGGCGACCAAGAACCAGGGCTACCAGCTCTCCGTCGGCGCGCTCGACTGGTTCACCTTCGGCGATCTGGTGCGCGCGGGCCGTTCGGCCGCGGCGTGCGCCGACGACGGCCGCGCCGCGGAGCTGTTCGCGGCGGCGCTGCGGCTCTGGCGTGGTCCTGCGCTGGCCGACGTGCGGGTGGGGCCGCGGTGCTCGGCGCGCGTGGTGGAGCTGGAGGAGACCAGGCTGGTGGTGCTCGAGCAGCGCGTCGAGGCCGACCTGCGGTTGGGCCGCCACCACCGGCTGGTCGACGAGCTGCGGGAGCTGAGCGCGGCGCACCCGACGCACGAGAACCTGCACGCCCAGCTCATGATCGCGCTCTACCGCGGTGGTCGCGCCCCGGCGGCGCTGGCGGTGTACGAGCGCCTGCGCGCCCTGTTGGCGGACACCTTGGGTATCGAGCCGACGCCTCGACTGCGGTGCCTGCGCGCGGCGGTGGTGAGCGGGCACCCGGTGCTCGACCTACCGTCCGCGCGGGCTTACGTCGCCGCGGGCTCGTTGCCGGACCGGGGTTCCCGACCGGGCAGGACCACCCGCACGCCGTAGCCGTCGAGGTCGACCGTGCTGTGCCGGGGCGGGGCGCCGTCGTCCTCGTCGTCGCGCAGCATCAGCGCGGACTGCCGGTACTCCAGCTCGTGGCGCTTCTCGCCGGAGAAGACCGCGCCCAGCTCCTCGAATCCCGCGGCGGACACCGGCGTGCCGGTGTTCCCCCGGCGCCACGGGAGCAGGCTCCGCTCGCTCATCCACAGCCCGAAGCGCTCCAGCGCGGCGAGCGCCACCAGGAGCACGACCAGCCCGGGGAGGCTCATCGCCCACAACCAGCCCATGCCGGGCCAACGGCGCGCGGGCCGGGAAGGTTCCCGCGCGAGACCGGGGGGCCGCCCGCGCGGCAGGCCCCCCGGTCGCCCGGCCTACTTGACCAGCTTGCCCATCGCGTGGATCTCCATCACGTCACCGGTGTCGAAGAAGCTCCACGGCACGGTGATGAAGCCGCGGGCGCCCCAGGAGGTGCCCCAGCTGTTCTCGATCTTGACCCCGCGCGCCTCGTAGCCGATCACGGTGATCTCGTGGCCGCCGACGATCGGGTCGGAAGCGCGCGAGCCGGGCAGGTACGAGTAGTTCGCGGCCTTGGTGGAGCTGACGTTCATGAAGCTCTTGTGGATCTGCACGCCGATCGGCACCGGCATGCCCTGCGAGATGGCCTTCTTGATGGCGGTCTTGGCCGCGCTGCCGCTGGTGGGCAGCTCGTTGAAGCCGGACAGCTTGTACTTGGCCGCGTTCGCCCGCTCGGCCGCGTTGGGCTGGGTGGTGTAGTCGAAGTCGCCGTGGCTGTAGTGCGCCTTGGTGTCGATGCCCTGGCGCTGCTCCATCGGCAGCGCCACCGAGGCGGAGGTGCCCCGGTCGTTGCCCTTGGAGATCTGGGCGTAGATGAACATCGGGGCCATCGGGGCGCCCGCGATGCCCTGCTCCTTCATCAGGATGCCGTAGCCGGTGTAGCCGGTGGCCCAGGTGACGCAGGAGCCGACCTGGCCCTGGTTGCCCGGCGGCAGGGCGTACTGGGACAGGTCGAAGCTCTCCGGCACCGCGGCCGCGGCGGCGGCGGCGAACACCGGCTGGGCGGTCTCGGCGGGCGCGGCCAGGCCGCGGTTCTGCCGGATGCTGGTGATGTCCAGGCCCATGCCGTAGGCGGGGACCTGGGCCGCGGCCGGCGCGGGGGCGGCGTCGGCCGAGGAGGTGACCACGGCGACCGTGACGCCGACGAGGGCGACCGCGGCGCTGTAGGCCACCGTCTTGTTGATGCGCATTGGTTCCTCAAGGGAGGTGGGGGACGGGAGAATCGGGCCGCGCTCGAGGAGAAAGGGGCGAGCGGCGGCGCCGGGGCATATTCGATCTCATCGCCAGGAGACCGGGCACCCTACGAAAGTAGGGATATCACGACAAGATATCGGACATTTGCGCTACCCCGGACAAAGATTCGGGAAAAATAGTCGAGGTCAGAGCGTAATACCGGAACACCTATTCTGGGAATATGGGAACGACCTGGGTTCAACCATCCGCCCCGGACCATCCACAGTAGACACCACAACGGTTGCCCCTGCCCGGCAAAGGAAGCGGCGAACCATTCAGGGCGACCCGATCGACGGCACGGAAAGCGAGTGCGGTAAAGAGCGCCGACAAACTCGCGTAAGCAGATGAATACCTACACTTCCCACCCAACGCAAAGGAGCGCGTCGCGGACCCGGCTCGTTGACCGTGGCGCGTTCGGGGACCGAGACACCGGGACCGGCGGCTGGGCGCGGCGCGCGCCTGTCAATTCATGGCCCCGTCGGCTCGCCCGGCGCGGCGTGGCTGGATACGCTGTACGGTGCGGGAGGTGGCGTGGACGGCGGGAACAGCACGGAGAGCACGGCGGCGGAGACCCTCGTGCAGGCGCACACGATCCGCGGCGGGGTGCACGTGCACCGGGCCCGCGCGGAGTTCACGGCTCCCCACGGGTTGCCCGCGGTGAGCAGGCACTTCGTCGGCCGGGACGTGGAGCTGGCGCGGCTCACCGAGCTCGCGGCGACCAGCTCGCTGTGCGTCATCGACGGCGCCGCCGGGGTCGGCAAGACCGCGCTGGCGGTGCGGTGGGGGAACCAGGCCGCGGACCTCTTCCCCGACGGCCTGCTCTACGTCAACCTGCGCGGGTACACCCCCGGCGGCGAGCCCATGGACGTCGCGCACGCCGCCGGGCTGCTGCTGACCGCGCTGCAGGTGTCCGCCGGTGAGGTGCCCGACGACCTCGACGCGCGCACGGCCCTGCTGCGCGACCTGCTGCACCACCGCCGTGTGCTCTTGGTGCTGGACAACGCGAAGGACAGCGACCAGATCCTCCCGCTGCTTCCGGGCGCGGGCTCGTGCCTGGTGCTGGTCACCTCGCGCAAGCGCTTGTCCGCACTGCACGCGCTGCACGGCGCCGAGCGGCTGCGGCTGGGGCCGTTGCCGCGCGCGCACTCCCGGCACCTGTTCGAGCGCTACCTCGGGATGGAGCGGGTCGCACGCGAGTGGGCCGTGGTGGACCTGGTGGCGCGTCGGTGCGGCGACCTGCCGCTGGCGCTGTCCATCGCGGCGGCGTGGGTGTCGCTGCGCCCCTCGGCGCGGTTGCCCGAGCTGGCCGCGGACCTGGCCGACGAGCGCACCCGGCTCGGGTCGCTCACCCTCGACAGCCCGGCCACCGACGTGCGGGCCGTGCTGTCCTGGTCCTACGAGTTGCTGCCCGCGCCGACCGCGCGGGTGCTGCGACTGCTCAGCCTGCACCCCGGCGACTCTGTGCGCGGTGACACCGCGGCCGCGATCACCGGCCTGCCCACCCGGGCGGCGCGGGCGGCACTGGACGAGCTGTGCGCGCACAACCTGCTCACCGAGACCGCGGACGACCGCTTCCAGTTGCACGACCTGCTGCGCGCGTACGCCCGGGAGCGCTGCGCGGAGACCGAGACCGAGGCCGAACGCGCGGCGGCGGCCAACCGGCTGCTCGACCACTACCTGCACGCCGCCGTCGCCGCCGACCGGCAGCTGAACTCCCACCGCAGGCCGATCGCGCTGACCGAGCCGCCGCCCGCCGGGACGCTGCCGCGCACCGACACCTACGCCGCGGCTGTGGACTGGTTCACCGCCGAGGTCGACAACGCCCTGGCCGTCGCCCGCACCGCACCGCTCCCGCACGCCTGGCAACTGCCGTGGGCGATGGTCAACTTCCTGTACCTGCGCGGCCGGTGGCGGGACTCGATCACCGCGCACGAGGCCGCGCTCGGCGCGCTGGAGCAGGCGGACGACGAGAGCCCGCACACCGCGCAGCCCCAGGGTGCCACCGGCGATGCCCTGCCCCGCACGCTCCAGTCCCTCGCCCGCGCCCACAGCGAGCTCGGCCAGTACGAGCAGGCGTGCGCCCGCTACTCGGCGGCCCTGCTCGCCTACCAACGCCTGGGCGACGGCAACGGCAGCGCCAGCGCGCTCAACGGCCGCGGCGGCAGCCACCTCCGACTCGGTAGGCACACCGAGGCACTCACCGACGCGGCCGAGGCCCTCTCGTCCTACCAGGCCAGGGACGACGTGATCGGGCGGGCCAGCACCCTCAACCTCATCGGCCGGATCCGCGCCGCACAGGGGAACCCGCGCGCCGCCCTGCGGCTGCACAGCCGGGCCCTGCGCCTGTTCCGCGCCGCGGGCGACGACTACGGCCAGGCCAACACCCTGGACGCGGGCGGTCGGGTGCTCACTGCCCTGCGCCGCCCCCGGGCCGCCGCGTGCGCGTACGGGCGGGCCCTGCTGATCAACGAGACCCTGGGCAACCACTACTACCTGGCGCTGTGCCACACCCACCTGGCCGAGACGCTGAAGTCGTTGTCCCACAACGATGCCGCCCGATCCCACACCGCCGAGGCAGTGCGGATCCTGGCCACCCTCGACCACCCGCACGCCCACGAGCTGTTGACCGGACTCCACCCAGACTGACCACTGTGGACAATGGGCCACGGCTGTCCGGAGCTGGTCCGCGCGACTGACTCGGCTGATCGCGGACCGCGGGAGCTGATCGGGTGCGATCCGAATGCCCGGTGGCGGCGGCACTTCGGCCGATTGCCGCGAGCCCGGACATGCCCGATGATCGAGATCCGGCTGTCCCCGCTGGAAGGAAGCCCCATGGTCTCCCTGCGCACAACCCTGTTGTCCGTGGCCGTGGCCACCATCCCGCTCTTGGTCCCCACCAAGGCATCGGCCACCATCCCCCAACTGGTCTGCCGCGTGTTCCCACCGAACACCGCGCCGTACTCCGGCCCCTACTGCGCCTCGGGCACACCGTCCGCTTCGTACCAACTGAGCTACCAGTTGCAGAACACCACCGGGGCCACCGGATTCGTGTGGACCCGCCCGGCGAAGGCCCACACCGTCGAGTCGGGCTGCGGCACCACGAACGACTACTGCCGACTCCGGGCCTACTCCTCCGGAGCGGACAAGAGTTTCCCGGTCTCCGTGACCGTCACGACCGCCGCGGGCACCACGACCTACACAGCCGAGGCCGACATCCCCGCTGTCTGCGGTCAAGTCCTCTGTTGACAGACCCCGATCGCGCCCGGCTCGATCGCGCCCGGCCCCTGACCGCTGTAGCGTGAAAAACACGACTACCGGGGAGGGGCTCGAAGATGCGCGTTGGGGTGCGGATCCCGTGTGAGCGGCCGAGCGGCAGGCTGGTCGAGCTGGCGCGGATGGCCGACCGGGTCGGGGTCGACGAGCTGTGGGTGGTGGAGGACTGCTTCTACGCGGGTGCCATCGCCACCGCGGCGACGGCGTTGGCGGTGACGGAGCGGGTCACCGTGGGCATCGGGGTATTGCCCGCCGTGGCCCGCAACGCCGCGATCGTGGCGATGGAGCTGGCCGCGTTGGCCGAGATGCACCCGGGGCGGCTCATCGCCGGGTTCGGGCACGGGGTGGCGTCCTGGATGCGGCAGATCGGCGCGTTCCCGCCCTCGCAGTTGGCGGCACTGGAGGAGACGCTGCTGGCCGTGCGGGCGCTGTTGGCCGGGGAGCGGGTGTCCACCTCGGGCAGGCAGGTCCGGTTGGACGACGTGGTACTCGAGTTCCCGCCGTCGGTGGTGCCGAAGGTGGTGGCCGGGGTGCGCGGGCCGAAGTCGCTCGCGCTGTCCGGGCGGTCGGCGGACGGGACGATCCTGGCCGAACCAGCGGCACCTGAGTACGTGGTGGCGGCCCGGGAGAAGATCGCGGCGGCGGCGCACGAGGTGATCACCTACAACTGGCTGGCCCTCGACGACGACCCCGCACGAGCCCGAGAACGCGCCCGCGCGAGCGTGGCGTCGTCGGTGTCGCCGGGTGGGGTGGAGCACCTGCGGCCGTTGCCGTTCGGCGCGGAAGTGGTGGAACTCGTCGAGTCGGGGGCCGACGTGGCCGAGGGGTTGCGGCCGGAGTGGGTCGAGCACCTGAGCGTGTCGGGGACGCTGGAGCAGTGCGTGGCCAAGGTCGAGGCCCTGGGGGCGGCGGGGGCGGACTCGGTGGTGCTGCTGCCGTTGCTGGATGAGCCGGAGGAGACGACGATCGCGGCGGCGGGGCTGATCGCGGAACGGGTGCGGGGCAATCGCTAGATCCGTTGCTCGGGCTGGGGTTTGGCGTGTCGCTCGGGGTGTGGCGTGTCCATTGAGGTGCCCGAGTAAGAGCGGGGCTCGATTGGTTGGACTGCCTTCGCGTGGGGCCCCTAGGCGACCGCGTGGGGAAAAAGCGTGGGGAGAAGGGCATCCCCACCACAGGTCAAGTTTAGCGGTCGCCTCCCCCCACACGAAGGCAGTCCAACCAATCGAGCATGTCCGTAGCGGGTGTTGCGTACCAGCGGGCTTGGCATTTCGGGATCAAGAGATGGGGCTGGGGGCGGTGCCGGTGAAGTGGGCGGTGCGGTGCGAGCGTGGCGCCGGTGCGGTGCGGGTGGCGGTGCGGTGGCGTCCGGTGAAGTGGGCGGTGCAGCGGTGCGGGCGGTGCCGGTGAAGTGGGCGGAGCGCGGGTGGTGCCAGTGCGGGGCGGGTGGCGGGGCGGGTGGCGCCGGAAGTGGGCGGTGCGGCGGCGTGGGCGGTGCCGGTGAAGTAGTCGGCCGGGTGGCGCGGGTGGCGCGGGTGGCGCGGGTGGCGCGGGTGGCGCGGGTGGCGCGGGTGGCGCGCAAGCATGCACTGCGCGTCGGGCTGCCTTGCGGTGAGGTGGTCCCGGGTGGCGCGGTCGGGGTCGGAAGGACCGTCTCGTGCGCGCTACTCCGCCATGCGGTGCAGGATGATGGCGCCGCCGTGTAGTGGGTGGTTGGTGCGGTGGTGGTCGGTATCGATGTAGTCGTCGAGGACTTTGTGGATGCGGCGGTCCAGTTCGGCCAGGTCGGTGTCCGACAGGTGTAGGGCGAACCTCGAGCACAGCAGCAGCGAGTCCGGGCCCGCGGCGGCCAGGTCCTCCTGGAAGGCCTCTACCGGGGCGAAGGCGGTGTCCTCCTCCCGCAGCGGACCCTCGAGCCACCAGGAGCGGCCGGTGGAGCGGTAGGGCTTCTCCATCGCTCCGCTCGGGCCGGTGCGCACCTCCGCCTGCTCCAGCAGACCAGCCGAGACCAGCAGGCGGACGTGGTAGAGCACGGTGCCGGGATCGCGTTCGACGCGGTCGGCCAGCTGTTTGTTGGTCAGCTCCGCCTGTCCGCACAGCCGCAGGATGCGCAGCCGCAGTGGGTGGGCCAGGGCCTTGACCTCCTGGGTGGTGGCGGGGCGCCTGCGCGACGTCATGGGGTGGAGTTTAGTCCACTGGTGGGGGGAGTTCTAATCGGTGGAAAAAAGTCCATTGGTGTGGGAGTGTCCAGGTATGGAGTCCAGTCTGGGGCGCGATTTCTGGCGCCTGTGGATCGCGTCCAGCCTGTCCAACCTGGCCGACGGGGTCCTCAAGGTCGCACTGCCCCTGGTGGCGATCGGCTACACCCGCTCCCCCGCCCTCATCGCGGGCCTGACCTTCGCCTTCACCCTGCCCTGGCTCGTCTTCGCCCTCCCCGCGGGCGTCCTGGCCGACCGCTTCGACCGCCGCCGCGCGATGCTGCTGGCCAACATCACCCGGGCCGCGCTGCTCACCGGCCTCACCCTGCTGGTGGCTTTCGACGCGGGCTCGATCTGGGTGCTCTACGTCGTGGTCTTCCTGGTCGGGATCACCGAGACGGTGCACGACACCGCCGCCCAGTCGATCGTGCCGCAGCTGGTCGACCGCGACCACCTCTCGGTGGCGAACAGCCGGTTGTACGGGGCTGAACTCACCGCGAACCAGTTCGTCGGGCCGCCGGTGGCCGGCCTGCTCGCCGCGGCGGGTGCGACTGTCGCGTTCGGCGCTCCCGCGGGCCTGTGGATCATCGCGGTCGCCGCGATGTGGTTGGTGCGCGGCAACTACCGGCCCGCGCGCGAGCAGCGGACCACCCTGCGCGCCGACGTCGTCGAGGGCCTGCGCTTCCTCTGGCGGCTGCGGCTGCTGCGCACGTTCGCCATCTCCGTCGGCATCTTCAACTTCGCCTCGAACGCCGCGATGTCGGTGCTCGTGCTGTTCGCGGTCGGCCCGCAGTCGTCGCTGGGACTGTCCGAGCAGGAGTTCGGCCTGCTGCTCACCACGATGGCCCTGGGCAGCCTGGCCGGGTCGTTCGCGGCGAGCTGGGTGCAGCGCGTCCTCGGCCGCGCCAAGGCGCTGGCCGCCTGCTACCTGCTCGGCGCGGTGCTGATCGGCATGCCCGCGCTCACCACCAACGTCTGGGTGATCGGCGCGGGCTCGTTCGCGGGCGGGATCGGCATCGTGGTGTCCAACGTGATCATGGTGTCGCTGCGCCAGCGGATCACCCCGGACCGGCTGCTGGGCCGGGTCAACAGCGGCTACCGGCTGGTCGCCTGGGGCACGATGCCGCTGGGCGCGGCGGCGGGCGGCGTGCTGGCCCAGTTCGTCGGCCTGCGCGCGGTGTTCGGGATCATGGGCGTGCTCGCGCTGACCCTGCTGGCCGTGGTCGCGCGGGTGAGCGACGCGGCGATGGACGAGGCGGAGAGGGTGGGCGCCAACGCATGACCGATCCCAGGACCGATCACCGGCTCTGCCCCATCTGCTTCGACGAGATCCGCTGGGACGAGAGCGAACCGCTCGAGTACGACGAAGGACTGGGCAGGTTCCTGCCCGCCACGAGTTCCACGCCCGCGCGGGGCGAGCAGTACCTCCAGTGCCCCAACCCATCCGCTGACAGACCGGTGCACTTCCTCCCGATCGCCTACGGCGAGTTCGACCGACCGCTGCTCATCGGCCTGGTCGGCCGGCCTCAGGCGGGCAAGACGACCCTGTTGGCCGCCATGGCGAGCCAACTGCTCAGCGGCGGGCTGCGCAGGCTGGGTTTCCTGGTCGAACCGTTCAGCCTCCACCAGTTCCGCCAGTACACCCGCGACAAGATCGACCCGTACCAGAGCGGCCTGCGGCTCCCCGGGGAGCCCGTGGACAAGGATCTGCCCGATGTCGGCTTCGTGCTGCGGAACTCGGAGACCAAGCGCCTGGTCCTGTTCTACGACCCCCAGGGAGAAAGCCTGGGCTCGGGGAGCTCGACAGGGTTCAGCGCGAACGCGTTCTTGGCGTCCGCCGACGGCCTGCTGTTCGTCGAACCCGCCGACCTCCTCGCACCGGCGACCGCCGCCCAAGCGGGTGGCGTGCACCACTGGAGCACCTCACCGTTCACCGAGGCCCTCGATCGCAGTAGCGGCCGGAAACTGGCGGCGGCCTTCGTCCTGGGGAACGCGGACCTGCTGCGCAGGCACGCCGAGGTGGCGCAGTGGCTGGCGGTTCCGCAGGAAAGCGGGGCGATCTCGGCCGACCGCTTCGCCACCGAGGGGCGGGCGGTCCACCGCGTCCTGCGCCGGCTCCACGCGGACAGGTCCCTGTTCGACCTCTACCACCAGTTCGACCGCTGCACCTACCACTTCGTCTCGGCGACCGGTTCGCCCCCCGAGTCCGGCCGCTTCGAGCAGGTCGCGCCCGCCAGGGTGCTGCAACCCCTGGTGGCCCTGCTCTGCATGCTCGGCGTCATCGAAGGCCCTGAGGCGCAACGGGTCGGGCGCAAGCCGCCGGACATCAGCACCATCCGGGTGGACGGCGACCGGCCGCACTCCGGGGTGCTCAGCGACGCGGCCAACAGCGTCGACGGCCTGGGCATCGGCCCGGACGTGGAGACCATGGCGACGCTGCTCGCCGCCAAGAGCACCGCGCTGCCGCTGTCGGTGGCGCTGCTGGGCGACTGGGGCATGGGCAAGTCCAGCTTCATGGCCCAGGTCGCCGACCGGGTCGACCGGCTGGCCGAGGCGTCCACAGAGGACTCCCGGGGCAGCGCCTTCGTCGCCCGGGTCAAGCAGGTGCGGTTCAACGCCTGGCACTACAGCGACGACCACCTGTGGACCGGCCTGATCGAGCACCTGCTGCGCGAGATCTCCAGCGGTCCGGACAAGCCGCCCACCGGCGACCGGGCGGCGCTGCGGACCCGGCTGCGCGACGCGCAGAAGTCCGCCAAGCAGCTCAAGGACGACCTCAAGCGCGTCGACGACATCGAGGTCGGCGGCTGGCTCGGCTCGCTGAACCAGCCGTTCCGGGCGCGGCGGCTGCTGCGGGCGGCCGGGGTCGACATCTGGCGGGAAGCCCGTCGCGGCCGGTCGATCTGGCTCGGCCTGGCACTGCTGGTCGTCGGCGCGGTGGCCGTCGTCCTAGGCGTCGTCTACGGCCAGGCGCTACTGGGGATCGTCGGCGGTGTGGTCGTCGCGGCCACGGGCCTGGCCGCGCCGGTCACCGCCGCGGCCAAGCGGGCGCACGGGCTCGCCGACGACCTGCACGGCAAGCTGGTCAAGCAGGCCGCCGCCCGGGACAAGGCCGTCGCCGACCTGGAGCGGGCGCTGGGCGAGGTCGATCCCCTGCAGCGCTTGACGAACCTGATGGCCGAGGTCGGCAAGGCGGGCCGCTACGAGGCCTTCCGCGGGCTCACCGGCCGCATCCACCACGACCTCGACGCCCTCGACCGCCAGCTCCAGGCCGCCCGGCGCGACTGGGAAACCGAGGACACCAGCGACTCGCCGCCGTTGCAGCGGGTGATCCTCTACGTCGACGACCTCGACCGCTGCCGACCCGACCGGGTGGTCGAGGTGCTCCAAGCGGTGAACCTGCTGCTGTCGATGTCGCTGTTCGCCGTGGTGGTCGCGGTGGACCCGCCGTGGCTGCTGCGCGCCCTGGAAGACCACTACGGCAACAAGTTGCTCACCGCCGGGCCGATCGCCGACTCCGGTCAGCGGCGCGCCCTGGACTACCTCGACAAGATCTTCCACATCGCCTACGCCCTGCGACCGCCGAACAAGGACCAGGCCGAGACCTACCTGCGCGGACTGCTGCCGCTACCGCCCGCCGCCGAGCTGCCGGTACCCGAGGACCAGCCCGAGGAGGCCGGGCTGCCCCCGACGCCGACCTCAGCACCGCGAGCGGCCGCGTCCCGACAGGCCGCACCACGCCGGGAAACGCCGGCCGCCGCACGCTCCCAGCACGACCTGTCCGAGTTGACCCTGAGCCTGACCGAGGCCGAGTACGACTTCCTCCCCGGACTGCGCGTGCTCCTGCCGACGCCGCGCGCGATGAAGAAGCTCGCCAACCTCTACCGCCTGCTGCGCATCAGCGTCCACGACCGGCTCGACGACTTCGTGGGCACCGGCGACACCGGCCCGTACCAGGCGGCCGCACTGCTGCTGGCCATCGTGGTCGGGATGCCGACCGAGGCCCGCGCCATCCTGATCACCCTGCGGAGCGAGCCCGCGTCCTCCGACATCTACGACGTCATCGGCACCACGGGCGCCCTCGCCGACTGGTTCGACGCCACCCCGCGGGCGCCCCGAACGGTCGCGCTCTACCAGGAGTGGGCCCCACAGGTCGCGCGGTACGGATTCGAGACCTACCACCTGTTCGACGCCGACTGACCGTCCGCGCCGGGCGCCGACTCGGTCAACACCGATGGGTCGTCGAACGCACCCCGGCCGCCACCACCGCACCGACCCCGCTGAGAACACCACGCCCACGACTACCCGCGCCGCAGCCGCACCTGCTGCGAGAAACCACCACAGGAGAACAGGTCTCAGCAGGGCTCCGCGCCCGGCTTCGCCGAGGTGGGCAGGTTCAGGACCTCCTCGGCCGGCCAGACCAGCTTCTCCGTGGTGACCCGGTGGTCGGCTCCCAGCCGGACCATCGGGATCGGCTTGTCGCGCGCCTCGCCGTTGTAGAAGCCGAGCCAGCCGCTCGCCCCGGCGACCATGTTCGTGCAGGTGAACCCCAGGATCATCCCGGCCTGGGTCTCCGGGTGCTCGACCGCGGTCGAGCTGCGCCTGCCCGCGGTGACCGCCACCGCGACGGCGTCGTGGGTGAGCATCGCCTGGCCGCTGCCCAGGTCGGCCTCCGGGAAGTTGGTCGTGGGCTGGGCCCCCGCGACGGGGGCGCACTTGTTCACCTTGCCGGTGAACGCGGCGAGGAAGGTGCCGTAGTTCCGCCGCGCCCCCGAGGTCTCGGACACCTCCGCCGCGGGCGGCGTGCCCACCGCGCAGCGGTCCGGGTCCCACTGGTCGGGGGTGGCCAGCGCGGTGTAGGTCAGCGAGACCGCGCCCACCTCGATCGCCTTGGCGACCACGTCGTCGCCGATGACCGACGCGGCGTCGTCGCCCGAGACGATGTTGAGCTTGCCCGTGCCGCACGGCGCGCCCTCGAACCAGCTGCGGATGAAGGCGGCCAGGTCCACGCCCCGGCCCGCGAAGTACACCGCCGCCGGCCGGGCCTGGCACAGGTTGGAGTGCATGGTGCTGAACTGGTCGGTCAGCGGGTCGGACCGCTGCACCGCGGAGTCGCCGTCGGGCGAGCGGAACTGCAGGCTGTTCGTCCGCTTCCCGGGCTGCTTCAACCAGTTGGCCGCCGCCGTGCGCAGCGAGGTGGTGTAGTCGTCGCCCACCGCGGTGTCCTCGACGAGCAGGATCTGCTCCTTCGGCGTGTCCTGGAGGTACTTCGCCGCGCTCTGCACGGTGTTGGAGTTGGTGGGGGAGACGCGGAAGAAGTTCTGGATCGGCAACGTGGTCAGCGGGTCGATCCCCATCGAGTCACCGGTGACCGTGGCCCCGATGACCGGCAGGTGCGGCTCGTTGGTCCGCCCGGAGAGCGCCGCCGCCGCGCTCTGCGTCTGCTCGGTGCTCTGGCCCAGCCCGACCACCGAGGTCACCCGCGCGGAGGTGGCGTTCGCCTTGATCTGGCGCACCGCCTCCTCCCAGTCGCGGTACCCGGCCCCCATGTTCGCCAGGTAGAGCTTGATCTTGTGCGACTCCCCGCCGAACGCGGAGGTGGCGTTCGCCCGCCAGATCGCCGTGATCGCGCCCTCGACCTGCGGGTAGAGCTCGCGGGTGGTGTAGGTGTCCACGCCCGCGACCGGCGTCATGTTCAGCAGCAGCACGATGCCCAGGTAGTCGCCCGCGGCGCCGGCGTTGTTGGTCCGGACCTGCTCGCGCAGCGCGCGGAACTCCGGCGCCTCGTCGGACACGAAGGGCGAGGAGTCCAGGTTGAGGCCGACACACGCCTCTTGCGCGCTCGCGACGACCATCCCGGACCCGCAGGACAGGGCGGGTGGGAAGAGGCGGTTGTAGGTGTACTTGCCGCCGACGACGAGCGTGGCGACCAGCACGACCCCGAGCACCGCCGAGACGATGGGGTGCACCCGGATCCAACGCAGGCGAGGCGACTGCACGACGGTGGTCATGGGTGCTCCGGACGAGTCATGGGTGCTCCGAACGGTTCTGGGGCGTCAGCGGAAGCGCAGGGCGGCTTCCTGCAGCCCGCTGACGTCGATGCGGGTCGAGTTGTGGTGCAGGTGGGTGAAGCCCTCGCGGATCTCGCGGTACCAGCGCCGCGGGCCGCCCGCCATCGGGTCGCGGTGCAGCCAGAGCGCGGCGACCAGCTTGGCCACGGTCACCTCGGTGACGGTGCGCCGCGCGGGCAGCCGGTCGAGCAGCAGCCGGTGGCACGGGTCCCCGGCCGTCGTGGCCAGCAGCCCGCACGGCGCCGAGGTCACGTCCTCCAGGGTGGCGATCCACTCGCGGTGGTCGACGGTGTCGAAGCGCCCCGCCAGCGCGGCGGAGACCTCGGTGAACTCGCCCAGGGCCAGTTGGTAGAACAGCTCCCGGTCGGCCGACGCCGGGCCGAACTCGGCGCGCAGGGCACCGAACAGCAGCGGCCACGCGGCCACCGGGCCGTCGTCGGGGCCCGCAGCGGTCTCGGTGGCCAAGCCCGCCAACAGGCACCGCGCGAGCCAGGGGTGCAGCGCGGGCAGCGGCGATCCCCTGGTCAGCGCGGTGAGCCGCGACTCGGGGCCGTAGGTGCTGATCCACAGGTGTTCCCGGAGCTCGGCGAGCGCCGCGGCCAGCGCCGGGAACCCGGTGGGCAGCCTGCTGTCGGCGAACCGCCACGGGTCGGCCAGGTAGGCCGCGGCCACCACGACCGCGGGGAGCTCGTGCCACGGCCGCTCGTCGAGCGGGACCACGCCGCGCAGGCTCCGGCGCGCCATCGCCTCCCACCACGGCGCACCACCGGTGGCCCGGGTCCACAGCCCGGTGCGCCACTCGGGGCCGGCCGAACCGTCGGCGGCCCGCGCCGCGCCGATCTCCCGCACGGCCAGCGGGTGGCCCGCGGCCAGGTGGAAGGTGAACCCGCCCAGCTCGGTGTCCCGGGCGCGGGCGGCGAGCGGGGCGACGACCTCGCTGACCGCGGTCGGGCTGAGCGACCCCAGCCACACCGGGTACCACCAGGCGACCGGGTCGTCGCCCCGGTGGTCGCGGGCGGCGTCGTGCTCGGCCCACAGCGCGTGCGTGGCCTCGGCGAACAGCGGTACCCGGCGCTGCTCACCGGTCGGCGGACCCGCCTGCGCGGGTGGCGCCCACCAGTGGTTCCACTCGGTGCGCCACCGGTCGGCGGCGCAGACGACCAGCAACGGGTCCACGTCGCCGTGCTCGGCCCGCCGGGTGCGCGCCTCGCCGAGTTCGGTGAGGAAGGCCTGGCCCGACTCGGTGTCGGCGTTGTCGACCAGCAACACCCACGAGTGCTCGTGCGCGCGGACGTCGTCGGGCACCAGGCAGGCGCAGGTCGACCGGATCGGCTTCGCCGCCGCGTTGTCCTCGATGTCGGCCAGCAGCGCCTCGATCAACCTGCCCGCGGCCTGCGTGCGCTCGGTGCGGCTCAGCGCGATCAGCGAGTCGACCAGGCCGGCCTCCTCGGCGGTGGGGTTGCGGCTGTGCCAGCGGAACGCCTTGCGCAGACCGCGTTTGGCGATCGGGCGCAGCAGCGCGCCGATGACCGGTTTGGCCCGCTCCCGCACGACGTCGACGACCTCCTGTGTGCCGACCTCGGTGAGCGCCGCGGCCAGCTCGACCGAGGTGACCACGGTCTGCTCGATGGCGGCGGTCGCCCGGCCCTCCCGGGTGCCGCGCGCGTACTGGTCGATCAGCGCCTCGATCTGCCTGCGCGCGGCGCCCCGGTCGGCGTCGAGCCGTTCGTTGAGCGCCAGCAGGCACAGCCCGACCCGGTGGAACGTGGGGTCCCCGCGCAGGTTCCGCCACCCGCGCATCAGCTCGAAGGCGATCAGGGCGGTGGCGGTGACCGGGTCCGGTTCGACGGCGGCACCGTCCGGCCCGGTCTGCCCGAAGTCGATGTTCGCGTGCACCACCGTGCCGCCGCAGACCCGCGACAGCGCTTCCAGCGCGGCGCCGCGCCCGCTGCCCGGCGGACCGAGCAGAGCGACGATCGGCTCCGGGCGGTCCACCCGCCGCCACAGCATCCGGCGGAGGAAGGTCTCCCCAGCGCCGCCCCACGAGGTGCTGACCGAACTCACCAGGCCGACACCGGCCCGACTGGACGACGCACAGGGTCCCCCCTCCAGCGCGGAGACGTCGCCGCGCGTTACCGGATGATCGCACTCCGGGGCAAGGGCGTTTCGGCTCCGCATCGTCCAGTCGGGTGAATTCCGGGCATTGTCACCATTTTGTCCACAGTAGACGGATCATCCCAGGACCGGTGGCCCCGGAGTTCCGGTCACGGTTCGCCCGCCGCCGCGGCGAGCTCGGCCCCGACGGTCTCGCGCTCGGCAGGGGGCCTGCCCGGCACGCACAGCCAGGACGCCACGGCACCGACCAGGCAGAGCACGATGGCGAAGGTGAAGGCGATCGCCAGGCCGTGCGAGAACGGGCCGGAGATCAGCTGCGGGAAGAACCCGCGGCCGGTGAGGTAGGCGGCCTGGTCCGGCGGCAGCGTGCCCAGGTGACCGCCGAGCAGCTGCTGCACCGGGTTGTAGCCCAGGAACGCGGCGAACAGCACGGCCACCGCGGGCAGGGCGGCGACCTGGGTGGCCGCCTCGGGCGCCACCCCGTGCGCGACCAGGCCGTCGTGCATCGCGGTGGGCAGGGTACTGGCGAACCCGGCGATGATCAGGCTGAAGAAGAAGCCGATCGAGAGCACCATCGCGGTGTTCTGGAACGTGGTCATCATCCCGGACCCGGAGCCGCGCGCGTCGGCGGGCAGGCTGTTCATCACCTCGGCGCGGTTGGGCGAGGTGAACATGCCCATGCCGATCCCGTTGAGCACCAGGATCGCCGCGAACGCCCAGTAGGGGAAGTCCACCGGCAGCGCGATGAGCAACAGGAACGACAGCGCGCTCACCACCAACCCGCCGGAGGCGAGCAACCTGCTGCCCACACGGTCGGACAGGATTCCCGAGGCGGGCGCGGAAAGCAGGAAGCCAACGGTCATCGGGAGCATGTAGATACCCGCCCACAGCGGCGTCTGCTCGAAGCTGTAGCCGTGCTGCGGCAGCCAGATCCCCTGCAGCCACACGATGAGGATGAACTGCAGCCCGCCGCGGCCCAGCGAGGCGGCGAAGTTGGCCAGGTTGCCCCAGGAGAACGAGCGCAGCCGGAACAGCGAGAGGTCGAAGAGCGGGTTGTCCACCCGGTTCTCGATCACCACGAACGCGGCCAGCACCAGCACCCCGCCGATCAGGCAGGCGAGCACGAACGGGCTGCCCCAACCGGTTTGCGCGTCGCCGTAGGGCTGGATGCCGTAGGTGATGCCGACCAGCACCGCGACCAGGCCGACCGCGAAGGTCGCGTTGCCCCACCAGTCCATCCGCGCGTGCTTGCGCACCCCGGTGTCGTGCAGCTTGAGGTAGGCCCAGATGGTGCCGCCGATGCCGAACGGCACCGACACCAGGAAGATCAGGTTCCAGTTGACCGGCGCCAGCACGCCGCCGACGACCAGGCCGAGGAACGACCCCGCGATGGCGGCCACCCCGTTGACCCCCAACGCCATCCCGCGCTGGTTGGCCGGGAACGCGTCGGTGAGGATGGCCGAGGAGTTGGCCATCAGGAACGCGCCGCCGACACCCTGCACGACCCGCCACCCGATCAGCCAGAGCGCGGCCGCGTCGCCGTCGAACCAGGTGATCGCGAGGAACACCGAGGAGACGGTGAACACCGCGAAGCCCAGGTTGTACATCCGGGCCCGGCCGTACATGTCGCCCAGCCTGCCGAAGCTGACCACCAGCACGGCGGTGACCACCAGGAAGCCCATGATCATCCACAGCAGGTACCCGGTGTTGGCGGGTTCGAGCGGGTTGATCCCGATCCCCTTGAAGATGTCCGGCAACGCGATCAACACGATCGAGGAGTTGATCGTCGCGATCAACATCCCGAGCGTCGTGTTCGACAACGCCACCCACTTGTAGCGCGGCCCCAGCTCGTCGGCCGACTTGCGCCTGCGGTCCACCCGCGCGTTCAGCCCAGCGGTCATCAGGGCGTCCACCTCCCTATCGCTTAGCTATGCTAAGCATCCCCGGACCCACCCGCAAGGGTGCCGCCGCTCACCCCGCGGACACACCGCCCGAACAACGCCAACCGGACAGCCCGCACCCCGTCCACCGTCTGTCCAGACTGGAGGCACGCGTTCTCGTTACACCGCAAAGAATCCACCAGAGCGAACCCCTTCGGGAGCGGCTGTGGACACCTCGGTGGGCAGCCCGGCCCGGCCCGAGCCGGTGGTGAACCGCGGGATGACGACCACCGCGGCGGCGCGGCGGCGGCCGGGTGATCGCGGGCCACTACGCGAACACCACCGACGTCTAGCACACGGTCCACGCCATCGAGCTCAACGCCAACGGCACCTACCAGGGCAACGGCGACTTAGCCGGCGCGCAGTTCCCGCTCATCGGCTTACCACCGCACCCGACACGACCGCGCGGCCCACCGGTGAATGCCACGTGGCGGCACCGATATCGCCACCGTGCGGAATCGTGAACACGGCCACCGCTACGACGCAACGACAAGGCGTCCATTATCCGGGCTGTCGATCTCATTGCCGGAGGCGTCGCGAACGCGATCCGCCTTCTCCTTCCGGTAACCCGAGAGCAGCCTTTCACACCAATAGGTCTGCCTATCCAACTCTGCGTTGTCATCACCCTTGCGGGCAACGAGATACGGTTGCGCCTGCGGGATGAGCGCGGCTGAAGATGAATCCGCCGCGCACAACTGCCAGAAAGGTGACACCACTGAACCAACCAACTACGCCGAATGCGGGAAGGCGGTGACGATCCCACTGAATCGGTTCGGCCAAGCGGTTGACTTTCGTCCCACTTTTGCTGCGCCCCGCATCCGGGCGTCACTACACTTCTCGGCACTGCGCCAAGGCACATTCCGTTGCTCGTCCGTAAATGGTCCGGGGGGACCGCAGCGCGAGGGGTGAAGCTGGTGGAGCCCGCATTCGGCATACTCGGTCCCACGGTGCTTCGCGTGGACGACGACCTCCACGAGGACTGGGCGGGCCCCAAGCCCAAGGCCATGCTCGCCGCACTGCTGCTGCGCCCCAACCGACCGCTTGCCGCCGATGCCCTCGCCCGCTGGGTCTGGACCGAGGCTCAGCGCTCCCCCACCCGCGCGGCGAGCAACCTCGATACCCTCGCCAGTCGCATCCGCAAGCCACTGCTCCGGCTGCCGGTCTTCGCCGACCTGCGCGGGTCCAGCGGCACCTACCGGCTCGACACAGACCGCGCGCACATCGACTTCTTCCAGTTCCGCGAGCTGGCCTACGCCGCGGGCGGGCACCTGCGCGGCGGCGCACACGAGGAGGCCGCCCGGTGCGCGGCCGCCGCTCTCGAGCTGTGCCGCGGCCGCGCGCTCGAGGACCTGCGCTCCGAGGTCGCCGCGCAGTGGCGCACCCGGTTCGAGCACGACGAGCTGCTCCCCACGCACCTCACCCACCTTTCCGCGCTGCTCGCCCTCGGCCGAGCCGAGAACGCGCTGGTGCTGCTGGACGACCTGCAGTCGGAGTACTCGACCAACCTCGCGCTGTGCCGGGTCCGACTGTCCACACTGAACAACCTGGGTCGTGGCGACGAGGCCACGGAGTACTACTTCACCGTGCGCAAGTGGCTGCTCCGGGAAGGGGATGACCAAGCCGCCGAACACCTGCGCAGGCACTTCGACAGCATCAAGGCCAAGGCACTCGTCATCGGCCACGCCCCCGCCCAGCGTGCCGACCTCGACTACCGACCGCACAGGTTGCCGCACGAGGTGGCCGACTTCGTCGGGCGCACCACCGCGCTGGAGGCGCTGGACGCCGCAGTGGGCCAGGCCGGGTCACCGGCGCGCGGGGTCATCGTGCTCGAGGGTATGCCGGGAGTCGGCAAGACCGCGTTGGCTGTCCACTGGGGACACCGGATCCGCTCGCGCTTCCCGGACGGTGAACTCTTCCTGGAGCTCAACGGTTTCGCGACCGAACCCGCGCTCACCCACACGGCGGCGGTCGACTCGCTGCTGCTGTGGTTGGGCGACGAACCCGCCGCGACCGCGTCGCGGGGTGCGCGCGAGGTCCGGCTGAGCCGCCTGCTCACCGGCCGCAACACCCTGGTGGTACTGGACAACGTGCGCAACTCCGACCAGATCCGCGAGTTGCTCCCGTTGCTCGCCGACTGCCTGGTCGTGGTGACCACGCGGCAGTCACTCGACGGCCTCACCGCGTCCTACGCAATCCGGCGGATCCGGGTGAACATACTGTCCACTGAGGACTCCGAGCGGTTGCTGGCGCTGCGCCTCGACCCGGGTGCCGACCACGGTGACCCCGGTGACCTGGTGCGCATCTGCGGCGGCCTGCCGCTGGCGATCACCATCCTGGGCGAGAACATCGCGGGCTATCGCTTGGCGGGCCGGGCCGAGCGACCCGACCTGCGCGGACTGCTCGAACTGGGCGCCAACGGCGACGGCCAAACCTCACCGCACGCGATCTTCGCCTTCTCCTACCGCGACCTCGCCGCCGCGGTGCGCCGGATGTTCCGCCTGCTGGGCATGCACCCGGGGGCCGAGTTCAGCCTGGCGGCGGCCGCGGCGTGCGCGGGGATCGCCGTGCCCGCGGCAAGGGACATGCTGGCCGCCCTCGTCGGCGCCTCGCTGCTGGAGCGGTCGGACGCCCCCGACCGCTACCGGTTCCACGACCTGATCCGCGAATCCGCGCAGCACCTGGCCGACACAGAGGAGGACACCGCGCGGCGGCGCGCGGCCGAGCGCAGGGTGCTCCGCTACTACCTCGCCTCTGCGAGCGCGGCCGACCGCGTGCTGTTCCCCGAGACCGACGCCGCGCCTCAGCTGGACCCCGACCCGCAGGTGGCACCCACCACCTTCGACGGCGCCGGACCCGCACGGACCTGGTTCGACACCGAGCGCGCCAACCTCGGCGCCGCCATCGCCCTGGCCGCGCGCGCGGGCCACCACGACATCGCGTGGCGGCTGCCGCACGCGGTCTGCACCGACCACGAGCGCAAGGGCAGGCACGAGGACTGCAGACTGGCCAGGGAGATCGCTGTGGCCGCCGCCCGGATCTGCGGCGAGGAGGAGGCGGAGGCCTCATCGGCGTCGGACCTGGGCAAGCTCTACCTGTCCCTGGGCAGGCTCGACGACGCCCGGGAGCAGTTGGAGAGCGCTCTGCGGTTCTGCGTGCGGGTGGGCGCGCGGCACGGCGAGTCGATCACGCTGTTCCACCTGGGCAGGCTGGAGCTGCTGCGCGGCCAGCCCGAGCGTGGGATCCGGCTGTTCGAGCGGTGCGTCGAGCTCTCCCGGTTCAACAACTCCAGCGTGCTGGGCTGGGCGCACCACCAGCTCGGCGTGGCGATGACCAGGCTGGGCAGGCTCAACGAGGCACTGGTCCACCTCCGCGCGGCCGAACACTTGGCGCTGGAGCGCGGCGACCTCCCGGCACACGCCAACAGCCTCGTGGGGATCGGTGTGGTGCGCCGGATCTGGGGCGACCTCGGCGAGGCGGCCGCCTACTGCGAGCAGGCGCTCGAGATCGCCGAGGACACCGCGGACCTGGCCTTGATCGCGGCGGCGCGAACCGAGCTGGCGCAGGTCGAGTGCGCCCGCGGCGCGGTCGGCACCGCGGAGGTCTCGGCGCGGCGAGCGGTCGACCTCGCCGAGGAGATCGGACACCTGGCGCTGCAGGCGCGGGCCTCGGACGTGCTGGGCAACGTCCTGCTGCGGCAGGGGCTGGTGGGGCCCACGGCACGTGCTTGGTCGAACAGCGTGCGTGTGCTGGACAAGCTCGGCGACGCCGTCGCGCGCCGCGCGGTACAGGCCAAGCTGGACGCGCTGCCCGCCGAGCCCACCCGAACCACCGGTCGGGTTTCCCCGTAACGGGGCGCGGCGGCCGACAGGTGCCCGGCTGAGCAGACCCGCCGTGCGATGACCACCCGGCTTCCGCAGCTTGATCACTCGATCGAGTATGATCCGTTGCGCTGAAAGTGGAGTGACCGGCGCTCGCCGGACTAATTTCGCAGCTCAAACCCACAGTGCTGCAGATCCAACTCTATGTTGGGTACTAATACCTATACTTGCGCGATCACCGAGGACCGTGCAGGATGGCGCCGCAAGGAAATGCCACCACCGCAACAGGTCACGTTGCGAAGCACATGCGGAGAAAAACCACCAGTGTTCACCACTGCCGCCTACCCGGCCGTCACCACGACTGTCCACATCGCCCATTCCGACTGGCCCAACGAGTCGGTCGTGTACCATACGGCCTGGTGGCTTGTGTACTGAGGATCCCTCCCGCGCCGGGTCCGCGCGAGCGGGCTCAGCGCGGGGCGAAGTCGGACAGCCTGCGGAAAAGGGTCTCGTGGCTCAGCCCGCAGAACATCGCCAACTCGGCGACGACTTCGGGCTCCAAGTGCGTCGTGCGGGCCTGCGCCGGGTCAGACTTGAGCCGGGCACGAGCCCAGCGCCGCAACGGTTCCAGCGCCAAGTCCCGGTCCCGGACGACAGCGCGCAGGTCCACGGTGCACGCCAGCAGGTGCTGGGGCACCCCCGCGTTCCGCAGCGCGTCGTCGAGCAGTTCCGGCGCGGGCACGCCGAGCGCCTCGCAAATCGCCACGAACCGACCCAGCGGGCACTGGCGGGTACCGAGCTCGTAAGTCGCGATGGTCTGCACGTGGATGTCGACATCGAGGCGCGCGACCAACTGGCCGCGCGACCAGCCCTGCCGCTCCCGGGCGAGCCGCAGTCGACTCCCCACGGCTCGAAGCAGATTCGCGTTTGTCAACGCGTTCTCGGGGAGATCGCCCACAACCCCCCTCTCCCCGCGCCGAACACCGCGTGTCGGTCCCACCCGCGCATCTGCCACGCCCCGTTCGGCGTTACCTACCGGGCGCGGCGACATCATCGGATCATTCCCGCCTCACGAGAATAATCGCGTGGCAAATCGGGCAGCAGTGCCCGATTGACAAATTCACTCATCCGGCGGGAATCCGGTTGGCGAACCGATCGGTCGCGAAAATCAGACGGGGTCGCCGTGCCAGGAGTGCCAGAGGGCGGCGTAGCGGCCGTTCGCGGCGACGAGGTTGTCGTGGGTGTCGAGCTCGGTGATCACGCCGTGCTCGACGACCGCGACCCGGTCGGCGTCGTGGGCGGTGTGCAGGCGGTGGGCGATCGCGATGACCGTGCGGCCGCGCAGCACGGCGGCGAGGGCGCGTTCGGTCAGGCGGGCCGTCGTCGGGTCGAGCAGTGAGGTGGCCTCGTCCAGGACCAGGGTGTGCGGGTCGGCCAGGACGACCCTGGCCAGGGCCAGTTGCTGGGACCTGGCGGCGTCGAGCCCCACGCCGCCTGCGCCGAGGTGGGTGTCCAGGCCCGCGGGCAGGGTGTGCCACCACTCGGCCTCGACGGCGGCTAGGGCGGCGGCGATCTGGGCGTCGGTGGCCGACGGGGCGGCCAGCAGCAGGTTCTCGCGCAGCGTGCCGATGAAGACGTGGTGGTCCTGGGTGACCAGGATGATCCGCTTGGCCAGCTCGTCCGGTGGCAGCCGCGACACCGGGACGCCGCCGACCAGCACCGCACCCGACCGGGGCTCGTCGACCCCGGAGAGCAGCCTGCCCAGTGTGGACTTCCCGGCGCCCGATGGCCCGACGATCGCCAGCCGCTCGCCCGGTTGCACCGTCAGGTCGACGCCGTGCAGCACGTCATGACCTTCGACGTAGGCGAAGCGCGCGCCGCGCACCTCGATGCGGTCGTCGGTGGGGAGCAGACCGCCGACCGGCGCGGGCGGCACCAGGCCGACCCCCTTGAGCCGGGCCATCGCCGCGCCGCTGCTCTGCAGTTGCTCCAGCCGGAAGAGGATCTGGTCGACCGGGTCCTTGAGCTGCCACAGGTAGAGGGCCGCGGCGATCACCGACCCCAGCCCCAGCCAGCCCGACAGGTAGCCGTAACCGCCGACCAGCAACGTCAGCGCCACCGGCAGCGCGTGCGCGAAGTCGACCACCGGGAACAGCACCGACCGCAGCGCCAGCGTTCGCGACCGGGTCCGGTACGCGGTCGCCACCGCGGCGTCGGTGTCGGCGATGCGCCGGTCCGCGAGCCCCAGCGCCTCGACCGTGCGCGCGCCCTCGCCGGTGGCGGTCATGCTCTCCGCGACGGTCGAGTTCGCCATCGCCTGGTTCAGGTAGGCCGCACGGGCGCGGGCGAGGTACCAACGGGTGACCAGCAAGATCACCGGCAGCACGACCACCGCGCACAGGCCGAGCACCGGGTGCAGCAGGAACACCGCCACGTACAAGATCACCACGTGCGCGATCGACACCGCGAAGTCGGGGATCGCGTCGCGCACGGTCTGCCCGACCGTCCCGACGTCGACCGAGGCGCGCGTGGTCAGCTCACCGACCCCGGCCCGTTCCACCGCGCCCGTGGGCAGCCGCAGGACCTGCTCGACGAACTCCTCCCGCAACCTGGCCAACGCCCGCTCACCGAACCGGTACGCCATCAGCCGCGCGAACCGGGTGCACAGCAGCTGCGCCACCGCGAACCCCACCACCGCGAGCGCCAACCCGTCGATCACCGAGGTACTGGCAGTGCCCGCGTCGACACGGTCGATGATGCGCCCCAACAACCAGGGGCCGGCCAGCCCGCACAACGCCGCCGCACAGGTCAGTGCCACCAGAAGGAGCACCGCACGGCGGTCGGCGCGCAACAGCGCCCGGGTCGCCGCCCGCACCTGCGCGGCGGAGGCAACCGGTAACCGCGGCTCCAGCTCGGCACTCACCACGACACCACCGCCCGACCAACACCCTGCACGAATTCCTTACCAATCAAGGACTCCACCACCCAACGCCACCCCGCGTGGTAACACCGCCGTCTGACCGTCCAGTACACGCGCACCGCGGCACCGACCACGCGACTGTCACGAACCCTTGGCACCAAACAACTCCCCACGAGCGGTGCTCACCGCAGCACCAGCGACCGGTAGGCGGGCTCGGTCGCGAGCAGCTCCGCGTGCGCACCGGTCGCGGTGACCTTGCCGTCGACCAGGAACACGACCTCGTCCGCCCGGTCGAGCACCAGCGGGGACGTGCTCACCACCAGCGTCGTCCGCCCACGCCGGGCCGTCGCCACCCCGCGCACCACGGCCGCCTCGGTGTGCGTGTCCACCGCCGAGGTCGGCTCCACCAGCAGCAGCACGTCCGGCTCGGCCAGCAGCGCGCGGACCAGCCGCACCCGCTGGCGCTGGCCGCCGGACAGGTCGCGGCCACGCGCCTCCACCAGCGAGTCGAGCCCATTCGGCAACCCGTCGACGATGTCGTTGGCGGCCGCCGCGCGCACCGCGGCCGCCAGCGCCTCCGGTGACCGGGGCACCGTCGTCACGGTGTCGCGCACGGAGCCCGCGAACAGGTGCGCGTCGTTGTCGCACACCAGGATCCGGGCCCGCACCTCGGCGATCGCCATGTCCGCCAACCGGACCGACCCCCAGGTGGCGTCCGAGTCGGCGAAGCGGCCCAGCCGGTCCACCAGGTCGATCGCGTCGGCCGGGGCGGCGCTCACCAGCGCGGTGAGCGCGCCCCCGCGCGCGACCAGACCCGACTCGGGCTCGACCAGATCGGCCGTCGCCGCGGGCCCGGCGACCAGGTCGGCACCATCGGCACCGTCGGCCACGTCGGGTTCGAGGGCCAGGATCCGCACCACCCGCCCGGCGGCGACCAGCCCCCTGGTCAGCTGCGCCGCGCCGTCGACCAGGAACATCACCGGCACGACCAGCATCGCCACGTACCCGTACACCGCGACCAGCTGCCCCACGGAGATCGTCCCGGCCGCCGCCAGCCGCGCCGCGACCCAGGTGACCGCCGCCAGGTACAGCACCGGCAGGCACGCCGCGAGCGCGTGCACCCAGCTGGTCACCTCGCCGACCCGGTAACCGCGTTCCACCACCGACCGCGACCCGGTGCGGTAGCGCTCGGCGAACAGCGGCTTGCCGCCGATCCCGCACAGCACCCGCAGCCCGGAGACGATGTCGCCCGCCCGCGCGGCCAACGCGCCCTGCTCGGCGCGGTAGCTGCCCTCGACCACGCGCAGCCTGCGCAGCATCGGCAGGATCGCCAGCCCTAACGCGGGCACCCCGACCAGCACGATCACCGCGAGCAGCGGTGAGATGGTGAACAGCAGCACCGCCGTCGCCAGGTAGGCCAGCACCGCGCCGACCCCGGGGCCGGTGAGGGTGAGGCTCTCGGCGATGTTCCAGATGTCCGAGGACTGCACGCTGGTGAGTTCGCCGGTGGACACCCGGCGCGGGAACGCCGCGCCCAGCCGGGTGATGTGGCGCACCACTACCTGCACCGTCCGGTAGGCCGCGTCGGCGCGGACGTAGGTCATCGTGCGGTGCCGCATGATCGCGGAGGCGGCGTTGACCGCGCCGATGACCACGACGGCGCCGACCCACGCGAACAGCGCGGACGGCACCCGGGCGCGCAGGCCGTCGTCGATCGCGCGGGACACCAGGTAGGGCGGCAGCATCAGGCCGAGCATCCACAGCGTCCCCCACATCGCGCCGCGGGCGATGCGCCCGCGCTGGCGGACGGCCAGCCAGGTCAGCAGGCGCAGCGGACCGAGCCGGGGCGGGTGGCCGGGGTCGGCGTAGGGCACGTGGTCTTCCCCCATGTGACCACCCTGCCACGGTCGGCTCGCCCGCCACCCCGGGGGAAGACGCGAGGGCGATTCGGCTGCTTGACTGGGGGCCATGACCACAGCGAAGGCCGCCCGGCCGTCCATCCTCACCGTGGACGACGACCCGAGCGTGTCCCGGGCCGTCGCCCGCGACCTGCGCAAGAAGTACGGCGAGGGGTACCGGGTCGTCCGGGCGGAGTCCGGGGCGCAGGCCCTGGAGGCGCTGCGCGAGCTCAAGCTGCGCGGCGAGGACGTGGCCGCCCTGCTGGCCGACTACCGGATGCCGCAGATGAGCGGCATCGAGTTCCTGGAGCAGGCGATGGACCTGTTCCCGCTGGCCCGCCGGGTGCTGCTGACCGCCTACGCCGACACCGAGGCCGCCATCCAGGCGATCAACGTGGTCGACCTCGACCACTACCTGCTCAAGCCGTGGGACCCGCCGGAGGAGAAGTTCTACCCGGTGCTCGACGAGCTGCTGGCGGCCTGGACCGCGGCCGAGCGCACGCCCGCGCGGCAGGTCCGGGTCATCGGCCACCGCTGGTCGAGCCGGTCCTACGAGGTGCGCGACTTCCTGGCCCGCAACTCGGTGCCGTTCCGGTGGCACCTGTTCGGCGAGGACGCCGAGAGCGAACGCCTGCTCAGCGCGGCCGGGCAGGACGGCAGCAAGCTCCCGGTCGTGGTGACCACCGAGGGTGACGCCCTGGTCGAGCCCAGCGACGGCGAGCTGGCCGCGCGGGTCGGGCTGAGCACGACGCCCTCCACCGACTTCTACGACCTGATCGTGGTCGGCGGCGGCCCGGCGGGCCTGGGCGCGGCGGTCTACGGCGGCTCCGAGGGGCTGCGGACCGTGCTGGTGGAGCGGATGGCGACCGGCGGGCAGGCGGGCACCAGCAGCCGGATCGAGAACTACCTGGGCTTCCCCGACGGGGTGTCCGGCGAGCAGCTGACCGAGCGGGCGCGCAGGCAGGCGGCGAAGTTCGCGGTCGAGATGCTGACCACCCGGGACGTCGTGGCGCTGGAGCAGCGCGGGTCGGCCCGGGTGGTGCGCTTCGACGACGGCACCGAGCTGGCCGCGCACACGGTGATCCTGGCGACCGGGGTGTCCTACCGGATGCTCGACGCACCCGGCCTGGACGGGCTCACCGGGCAGGGCGTGTTCTACGGCGCGGCCACCACCGAGGGCCCCAGCTGCGCGGGGCAGGACGTCTACATCGTCGGCGGCGCCAACTCCGCGGGCCAGGCGGCGATGTACTTCGCCCGGCACGCCCGCCGGGTGGTCCTGCTGGTCCGCGGCACCTCGCTGGACCAGTCGATGTCGCGGTACCTGATCGACCAGATCGCGGGCGTCCCGGCCATCGAGGTCCGGGCCTGCACCGAGGTGGTCGGCGGGGCGGGCACCGGTCACCTGGAGGAGCTCACCCTGCGCGACCGGAGCACCGGCCGGACCGAGACGGTGCCCGCGTCCTGGTTGTTCGTCTTCATCGGCGCCGCCCCGCGCACCGACTGGCTCGACGGCACGCTCACCCGCGACCGGCGCGGGTTCGTGCTGGCCGGGCCGGACCTGGTCGTCGAGGGCCGCAGGCCCGCGGGCTGGGAGCTCGACCGCGACCCCTACCACCTGGAGACCAGCGTGCCCGGCGTGTTCGTCGCCGGGGACGTCCGCGCCGACTCGGTCAAGCGGGTCGCCTCCGCGGTCGGCGAGGGCGCGATGGCCGTGACGCTGGTCCACCGCTACCTGGAGAAGCCATGACCCCCGACGAGCTGCGCGAGCTGTTCCTCTTCGAGCACCTGGACGACACCCAGCTGGCCTGGCTGGTCGAGCACGGCCAGGTGGAGGCCACCCGCGCGGGCGATCCGCTGCTCAGCGAGGGCCAGCCCGCGACCTGCTTCTACGTGCTGCTCGAGGGCACGGTCGCGCTGCAGCGGACGATCGGCGGCGAGACGGTCGAGATCTCCCGCACCGACCACCGCGGCTCCTACTTCGGCGCCACGCAGGCCTACCTGGGCGCGGAGGTGGCGTCCAAGCGGATCTACCAGATGACCGTCGTCCCGATCACCGACGTGGTGATGCTGCAACTCCCGGCGGAGGAGTTCGGCGCCGCCTTCCGGGAGTGGTTCCCGATGGCGATGCACCTGCTGGAGGGCCTGTTCTTCGGCATGCAGAACACCCAGGCGGTGGTCGGGCAGCGGGAACGCCTGCTGGCGCTGGGTTCGCTGTCCGCGGGCCTGACCCACGAGCTCAACAACCCCGCCGCCGCGGCGGTCCGCGCCACGGCCGCGCTGCGCGAGCGGGTGGCGGGCATGCGCCACAAGCTGGCCATGCTGGCTCAGGGCTCGATCGACGCCGCCACCCTGCCCTCGCTGGTGCGGCTGCAGGAGTCGGCGGTGGAACGGGTCGCCAAGGCGCCGAAGCTGGAGCCGATGGCGGCCAGCGACCTCGAGGACGAGGTCGGCGACTGGCTGGACGAGCACGGCGTCGCGGGCGGCTGGGACCTGGCCCCGACCCTGGTCGCGGGCGGCCTGGACGTGGACTGGCTGGCCACCGCGCTGGGCGAGTGCCCGGCGGCGGCCCGGGAACCGGCCATCCGCTGGCTGGCGTACACGGTCGAGACCGAGACCCTGATGAACGAGATCGAGGACGCGACCACCCGGGTCTCGACCCTGGTCGGCGCGACCAAGCAGTACTCCCAGATGGACCGGGCGCCGTTCCAGGTGGTCGACGTGCACGAGCTGCTGGACTCCACCCTGGTCATGCTGGGCGGGAAGATCGGCGACGGGGTGCGGGTGGTCAAGGAGTACGACCACGACCTCCCCCGACTGCCCGCCTACGCCGCGGAGCTCAACCAGGTGTGGACCAACCTGATCGACAACGCCGTCAGCGCCATGTCCCGGCAGGGCGTGCTGACGATCCGGACGTTCCGCAGCGAGGCGTCGCTGGTGGTGGAGATCGGCGACACCGGCACGGGCATCCCGGCGGCGGTGCAGAGCCGGATCTTCGAGCCGTTCTTCACCACGAAGGCCTTCGGCGAGGGAACGGGCCTGGGCCTGGACATCTCGTGGCGGATCGTGGTGAACAAGCACCACGGCGACATCCGGGTCGTGTCGACCCCGGGCGACACCCGCTTCCAGGTCTGGCTCCCGCTGAACCCGGGCGCGTGAGCGCGGCCGAAGGCGGCGTACCCGTGTCCCCAGGCCGAGGGTAGGAACAGGTAGCCGAGCTCGAACTCCCTTGCGTCCGGGCAGATCTGACCAGGACGCACCGGGTCCCCGGCCTCGGACTCGCGCAGCACCAACCGTTCCGTCCCGATCGGGGCAGGTGGCCAGCCGAGGGATCCGATCTCGATCACGCGGGCAACCTGGCGCACGCCCACCGGGCAGGAGCCCCGGCGCCGTGGGGCTGGGCCATCCGGGTGGCCTGCCCACAACTCGGCCGCAGCGTGGTTACAATCGACCACATGCAGGCACGCACTATCAGCAACAGGACCCGCGTGCCGTCCCCGTCAACGTGGAGATTCACCATGGCCAAGAGCCCCAAGGCGGTTGCGCTGGGGAACGCGCTGCGCCGGTCGCGGATGGGGGAAGGGGTGACGTTGCGGGAGTTCGCGGTGCGGATCGGCCGGGACCCGGCGATGCTGTCCCGCTGGGAGACCGGCGACCGGATCCCCAAACCCGAGCAGGCCGCCCAGATCCTGTCCACCCTGGGGGTCGCGGGCACCCAGTACGAAGAGGTCATGAGCCTGGTGCACAGCGCGGGCGAGGCCTACTGGGTGGCCACCTCCGCGGCCGAGCGGCGGCAGCAGTTCTCAGCGTACCTGGAGTACGAGGAGACCGCCTCGACGATCTACGCGGTGGCACCGCTGACCGTGCCCGCACTGCTCCGGACCACCGACTACGCCGCGGCAGCCGGTGACGACATTACGGCACACAACGCCGACCGGAGGGCGGTGATCACCGGCCCACGACCGGTCGGGATGGTCGCCCTGATCGGCCAGGCGGTGCTGCACCAGCAGTTCGGCGGCCCCACCGTCACGGCGGGCCAACTGCGCAGGCTCCTGGAGCTGACGCAGCTACCCAACGTCGCCCTGCGCGTGGTCCCGTTCGGCGCCGCTTGGAATCCATTGCTGGACGGCGCTTTCCACCTGATCGAGTCGGAGAAGCTGCCCACAGCGGTGTTCATCGAGACCCGCCGCTCCATGCTGCTGCTGCACCGCCCGGACGACGTGCAGTCCTACAGGCTCGCTGTGAACGACACCGAACGCCAGTCCCTGGACCCCCGCGAATCCGCTCGCCTGATCTGGCAGATCCTGCAGCGAGTCGAACAACCGTCCCTGAACTGAGCTCCACCGAGACCCGCAGAGGTCCACAAAGGACATAGCAGGACTGTCGCGCGGAACGATGCCCGGCGCCGAGACAGTCGCCTCGGCGCCGGACCCCGCGCACCACACCGCACCCGGGCCAGTCGGCCCCCCAGCCACCCGGGTCACGGCGGGCACACGACCATTCACCCCCGCCCGGCGCCCGGCGCCTGGATCGCGCTCAGGTGCTGCCCGACCAGCAACCACCCATCCTCGTGCCACCCCGCGATGTGGGTGACCCGGAACTCCTGCTCGGCCGGGCGCCCCTGGAACGACATCCGCTGGGCATGCCTGCCAATCGCCACGACCACACCGCCGTAGTCCCGAACGGACAGTTCTTCGACGGTCAACCGCTCGACATCCAACGCCCCGCTCCGATGCCGATCAAGCCACTGCGTCTTCGCCAGTACGAACCCCACCGGCCCGACCACCGTGAAGGTGTCGGCAGTCAACGCCGCCAACGCGTCGACATCCCCGGCGACCTCGGCCCTCGCCCACTTCTCCACCAGCGCACGGATCCGCTCGTCGTCACCCATCGTCCCCCCAGCCACACTCGACCCACTACCTCGCCGAACCAACGCACCAACCATACGACATCAAACGTTTCGGCGTCAAACGTTTAGATGTCTAATGACATGCTAAGCTCGGCCGGTGCACTTCCTCGCCACTCCCCCACTCGGCCTGGTCCTGTCCCACAGCGCCAAGACCGTGGCCCGCGCCATGGAGGAGGCGATGGCCCAGGCAGGCGGCAGCATCCCGGCCTGGCAGATCCTGCTCACCCTCAAGACCCAACCGGTCGCCAACCAACGCGAACTGGCGGCGGCGGTCGGCATCCAGGACGCCACCCTCACCCACCACCTCAACGCCATGGAGAACGACGGCCTCCTGGCCCGCCGCCGAGACCCGGCGAACCGGAGGGTGCACCTGGTGGAACTCACCAAGGACGGCGAAGCCCTGTTCCACACCTTGCGCAAGGTGGCAGTGGCATTCGACCAAAGGCTGAGAACGGGACTGGACGAGGCGGAAACCGCGACCCTGGTCAAACTGCTCGGGAAGCTGCGGACGAATGTGATGGAACCACAAGACACAGACGAGTCCCCAGCCCGATAAGCGCACCGGAATCGCGAGCCCGCCAAAGCAACGGAGTCCCAATCCCGCTGGTACCGCAGCGGAAAGGCTGCCCCCGCTGGCAGGCAACAAGATCCCCACCTCGCTGGTACCGCAGCGGATAGGCCGACTCTGCCCGCACCCAAGAGAATCCCGCCCCCCAGCTAACCGCAGCGGTGAGGCCGACCCCGCTAAAACGCAACAAGATCCCGTCCCCGCTGGTACCGCAGTGGAGAGGCCGACCACGCTGGAACACAACGCCCGCTACGAATGCTCGATCTAGTGGACTCGCTTCGTGTGGGGGGAGAGTGCCGCTAAACTTGCCGTGGGTGGGGATGCCCTTACCCTGCCCTTTTCTCTCCACCGCGGTGCTCTAGGGGCCCCACACGAAGCGAGT
>NZ_BSTR01000071.1 GCF_030269645.1 Actinokineospora sp. NBRC 105648
GGCTGGGCTGGGCTGGGCTGGGCTGGGCTGGGCTGGGCTGGGCTGGGCTGGGCTGGGCTGGGCTGGGCTGGGCTGGGCTGGGCTGGGCTGGGCTGGGCTGGGCTGGGCTGGGCTGGGCTGGGCTGGGGGAGACCGCGCGCAGGGGGGGGAGTCGGGCGCAAGACCAGCCCTTGTGTTGGGAGTTGCGGTTGGGTGGGGCCTGGAGTCGGTTGGGTCGGAGGGTTGGCGGCCTTGAGGCATGTCGGCTCGGCGGGATTCCTTCTTGCATCAAGGTGAGTGACTTACTTTTTGGGTCAGTTGAAGTTGGCGAGCGTCAGGTGATCCACTGCAAAATTCAGCCCCGCACAAAGGTGAGCTACTTACCTTTGTGCGGGGCTGGAAGTATGCAGTGGGGCCTAGAAGGAGCGAGCTGGCCGGGGTTAGCGGCGGCGGGCTGTGGCGTGGGGTTTCTTGACCGGGGCGCCCGGAGCGCCCGGGGGCTTGGTGAGGCGCTGGGTGCGTTCGCCGCCCTGGTCGGGGGACTCGGCGGCTCGGGCGGGTTCGGCTGGGCGGTCCGGCTGGGTGGCGGGCACTCGTTCGGCCTCCACCTCGGCGGGCTCCCAGTGTTCCTTGGGCGGTCCGGGGACCGGCGCCATCATCCGGGTGGGGGACTCGTCGGCGGGGGAGCCGTCGATGGTCTTCGGGGTGGTGCGCTCCTCGGGGAGCGGGTCGAGGATCGGCGCGGCGTCGGCCAGCTGCACGTGGGCGTCGGCGATGAGGTCGCGGGCGGACACCAGCTGGTCGGCCACCCGGGAGCGCAGCTGGCGCAGGGCGGCGACCCGCTGCGCGGCGTGGCTGATCCGGCGGTTCGCTTCCTCCGTGGCCTCGCGCACCCGGCGGTGGGCCTCGGTGGTGGCTTCCTGCAGCCGCGCGGTCGACTCGGTGATGGCGTCGTGGCGGCGGCGGTTGGCCTCTTCGGTGGCCTCGCGGACCCGGCGTTCGGCCTCGGACTTGCTGGTGGCCTCTTGCTCGGCCAGCGCGCGCATCGCCTCGGTGCGGCGGGCGGCCATGGCGATCTCGAAGTCGTCCTCGACGGTGCTGCGCCGCTGCTCGGACTCGGCGGTGAGCCGGGTCGCCTCGGCGCGGGCGGTGCCGACGGTCTGGTCGGCCTCGGCGCGGGCCTTGTCCAGCACGCCGCGGTGTTCGGCCTCCATCTCGGCGCGTCGGGCGTCGAGCTCGCCGATCAGGTTCTTGTACCGCTGCTGCAGCGCGACGGCGTCGCCCTCGGCCTTGGCGCGGATGTGGCCCGCCTCGGCCTCGGCGCGGGCCTTGGTCTCGTCGGCCTCCTCGGTGGCCAGCCGCAGCATCCGCTGCAGCCGCTCGCTGAGGCCCTCGAGGGTGGTCGGCGGGAGGGAGAGCCGGTCGATCTGGCCGCGCAGGTCGCTGATCTCGCCGCGGCTGCGCTCGAGCTGGTTGGCGAGGTCGGCCGCCTGCGACACCGCCGCGTTGCGGTCGGCGTGCAGCAGTTGCAGTTCGGCGTCGAGCCGTTCGAGGTGTTCCTCCACCTGCGCGCGGCTGTAGCCCCGCTTGGTGATGTCGAAACCGGCACCCAACGGCACGAGATCGCGTTCCTCGCCCAAGCCCATGGGCTCACGCTACCCGTAAGAGACAGGGCGCTCACGAGTAGTCGCGTGTTCCCTGGGATGAAACCCCACGGCGGCGGTGTGGTCGGAACACCGCCGCCGCGAAGTGGATCAGCGGTCCTGGAAGCGGTTGATCGCGTCGATGTGCTTGGCGCGCAACGCTTCGTCGCGCACACCGAGACCTTCCTCCGGTGCCAGGCACAGCACACCGACCTTGCCCTGGTGGGCGTTGCGGTGCACGTCCAGCGCCGCCTGCCCGGTGTCGGCCAACGCGTAGGTCCTCGACAGCGTCGGGTGCACCAGGCCCTTGGCGATGAGCCGGTTCGCCTCCCAGGACTCGCGGTAGTTCGCGAAGTGCGAGCCGATGATCCGCTTGAGGTTCATCCACAGGTAGCGGTTGTCGTACTGGTGCAGGAACCCGGAGGTGGACGCGCACGTGACGATGGTGCCGCCGCGCCGGGTGACGTAGACCGAGGCGCCGAAGGTCTCCCGGCCCGGGTGCTCGAAGACGATGTCGGGGTCCTCGCCGCCGGTCAGCTCGCGGATCTTCGCGCCGAAGCGCTGCCACTCGCGCGGGTCCTGGGTGTGCTCGTCCTTCCAGAACCGGTAGTCCTCGGCGCTGCGGTCGATGATCAGCTCGGCGCCCATCCGGCGCGCGAGCTCGGCCTTCTCCGGGCTGGACACCACGCACACCGGGATGGCGCCGCCGTTGAGGGCGAACTGCGTGGCGTAGGAGCCGAGGCCGCCGGAGGCGCCCCAGATGAGCACGACGTCGCCCTGCTTCATCCCCGCGCCGTTGCGCGAGACCAGCTGCCGGTAGGCGGTGGAGTTCACCAGTCCGGGGGACGCGGCTTCCTCCCAGGTGAGGTGCGCGGGCTTGGGCATCAGCTGGTTGGACTTGACCAGCGCCAGCTCGGCCAGGCCGCCGAAGTTGGTCTCGAAGCCCCAGATGCGCTGCTCGGAGTCCATCATCGTGTCGTTGTGGCCGTCCGGGCCCTCCAGTTCGACGCTGAGGCAGTGCGCCACGACCTCGTCGCCCGGCTTCCAGTTGTGCACCCCGGGGCCGGTGCGCAGCACGACGCCGGACAGGTCGGAGCCGACCACGTGGTAGGGCAGGTCGTGCCGCTTGGACAGCGGCGACATGCGGCCGTAGCGCTCGAGGAACTTGAAGGTGGAGACCGGTTCGAAGATCGAGGTCCAGACGGTGTTGTAGTTGATCGCGCTCGCCATCACCGCGACCAGCGCCTCGCCCGGGCCCAGCTCGGGGGTGGGCACGTCGTCGAGGTGCAGCGACCGGCGCGGGTCCTTCTCGCGGGTTTCGAGGCCGTCGAACATCCCGACCTCGTCGGCGTGCACGGTGATCCCGCGGTAGTGCTCGGGTACCGGCAACGAGCCGATCGCCTCGAACTCACCGGCCTGGATGGCGTCGAGGATCTTCTGCACGCGGACCTCCTGGCTGACTCGGGCTACCTCGTCCGGGCGGGGACACCCAGGTGGAGCGAGGTTACTTACGAGTAGCGATTCAGGGCCAGCGATGTGACAGATGGCACCCGGAGTGTGCCCCGATCGGGGGAGGGTCACTCCATAGTGGACACAAGCCGGGCGATCAGCCGGTCGACCCTGGCGCGGCTGAAGAACTCCGGCAGGGTGAGGTGCTCGATGATCAACCCGGTCGTGGTCGCGTAGAGCAGCTCGACGGACTCCTCGTCGCCGGGAAGCCCGGCGTCGAGGTGGAAGGCCACGTTCGCGCGGAGCGCGTCGACCATGGTGGCGGTGAAGGTGGCCGCGAGCGCGGGTTTGCGTGTCGATTCCAGGCGCAGCTCCAGCAGTGCGAGGTGCGCGGCCTGATCGGCGGTCGCCCGGTCGACGATGTCGCGCAGGAATTGCCCCAGCAGCGCGTGGTCGCGGCGATGTGACAGGGCACTGTGGACGGTCGCCGGATCGGGCGCGAGTCGGGTGAACACGTGCGCGCCGACGGCGACCAGCAGTTCGTCGCGTGTGCGGAAGTAGTTGGACGTGGTGCCTGCGGGGACCTGCGCGCGGGTGTCGACCGCGCGGAAGGTGAGCCCGCGCGCGCCCTCGTCGGCGAGCACGTCGACAGCCGCGTCGGTCAAGGCGGTTCGCCGCTCGGGGTTGGTTCGCACTTGCGCCTCCTCGAATCACTATGCCTATAGTACTACGGACGTAGTGATTTGGAGGATCCATGCGATTCAGCACGTTCGCCGCGGCGTTCTTGGTCGAGGACGTCGCCGCTTGCCGCGACTTCTTCGTCTCCCATCTCGGCTGCGCGGTCGCGGTCGACCTGGGGTGGTACGCGGACCTGACGCACCCGTCGGCCCCGTCGTTCCGGCTCGACTTCGTCACCCGCGGCCACCCGTCCATGCCGGTCGCAGGGCAGGTCGGCGGCGCGGTTCTGGCCTTCGTGGTCGAGGACGCGGCGGCGGTGGAAATCCGACTGCGGGACGCGGGCGTCGAGATCATCGCGCCCTGCCGCGACGAGCCCTGGGGTCAACGCCACTTCTTCGCCGCGTCCCCGGGTCCGGTGGTGGAGTTCGTCCAGCCGATCGAGCCCGACCCGGAATGGATCTCCGCGAACTCCCCGTGACGGACCGACCCGACTGCGTAGTCTCTGGCGGGCGGCGGGGGCCGCCGTGGACCTGAGGGGGACCTTTGCCGGACGAACGCGCCTTCGACGCTGACCTCGACCAGTTGACCCGAGCGGCCACCGTGCACCTGCCCGCGCTCGCGGACCTGATGTCCCGGCAGGTGGGTGCTCTGAGTGCTTTCGACGGGGTCGCCCCGTCGACGATGGCACCCAACGTCGAGAGCACGTTGTACGAGTTCAACGCCCTGCTGCGCGACCGCGCCACCACCGCGACCCAGGTGGTTGAAGAGACGGCGGCGGCATTGACCGACGTCGCCGCCCTGTACCGCCGCGCGGACGGAAGAGCCTGATGACCGACGGACCACAATGGCCCGACGACAACCTCATCGGCGACCTGATCAACCGGGTGGTCGCCGAGGTGGGTCGGCTGGCGGTGCACGGGACGTACGGGGACACCGGGGCGAAGATCCTGGAGACGCCGGGGCTGCTCAGCGGCGTCGAGAACCGGCTGTGGATGGAGACCAGCGACATCCTGACCCTGTCCCCACCCAAGATCTGGGACAACTTCGGGCACTTCGCCGAGGTCATGCGAGACGACTACCAGCGCGACGTCCTGGGTGCTTTCACCGCGGTCCGCGATTCCCTGGTCGACTGGAACGGGGTGGCCGCCGAGCAGTTCACCGCGCACCTGGGCATGATCGAGCACTTCGCGCGGGCCCAAAACGACCACCTCAACGAGCAGTTGATCGCGTTGGCCTCGGCGTATGTGCTGGCGGTGCAGGTGCGCGAGGACTTCAAGCGCTTGGTCGACAAGTGGGTCGAGGTGTCGAGGGAGTTCCGGGAGGCCGACGCCGAGCGGAGGGCGGGCGTGGAGCTGAAGATCGGTGCGGCGGTCGTCGCCGCGGTCGTGGGTGCCGCGACGGCCGGAGCCGGGGTCGCGGTGGGGTTGTTGGTCTTGTCCGGGGCGGCGACCGTGGGCGTCGAGGTGTACACCCCCAATCTCGGCGGCGAGACCCCGGACGACGTATGGAAGTCCTTCCAGGCCGCGCTGACTGAGCACCGGCAGAGGTACCTCGAGGCGGTGGACCGGATCCAGCTGAGGCTGGTCGGGTACCGCGACGGGGTTTCGGCGCCAACCCAGTTGTTCTCCCCGCTGCCCTCCTCGGTGGATGTGGACAGCCCGGACTTCCGCTACGAGAACTTTTCGCACCGTGGTGAGGCCCCACCCGGCTTCGGCTCGCAGGTCGACCGGCGTCGCGGAGAGTACGTCGCCGAGAAGCAGGCCCCACCCGGGCTGATCTCACGAGCTCTGGATGGTGATCCTGGTGCGAACTGAGGCGCGTCGGTTGGTGGCGGCGGTGGTGTTGTGCGCGGTGGTAGGTGGCTGCGGAGCGGAACCGGAGCCACCCAGACCCGTTCAGCCTTCCTCCACGGCACCCGTGGTGCCCGTCGTGGACCGGCCTGTCCGGCTCGGGGATGTCTCAAAGGGCGCCTGTGCCGTGGTGCCCGCGCACGCTGTGCAGGCGGTGGGGTTCGAGGAACCGGGCTTGGGTGACGGGCCGCGCTGCGGTTGGCGGCGCACCAGTTTCGACGCCAAGACGCTGGAGATCGTGCTGTACCCGGATCGGGACATCCTGCGCGAGGTGTACGCGAGCGGGAAGCAGGTCGGACCCGAGTTCATCCCGATGATGAAGGCCGATCTCCCGGCTGTCGTGGAGGCGCCGGACGGCGTCCACTGCACGTTGACCATAGGTCTCTCCGACCGGCAGGGCATCCAGTTGACCACGACGAAGCTGTCCAGGGACGGCGACAACTGCTCGACGGTCCTCGAGGTCGCGGAGGCGTTGGTGGTCACGTTGCGTGGTCGGTGAGATTCGGACGTGTGGTCACGCCCGTTCGGTGGAAGGTTCACCGCGACTGATGTGCGGCGATGGGGCCGTACCCGGGCGTAAAGGACATTCCGCGCGTGAGCACCGCAACCGAGGTTGAGCGGCCGAAGGGGTTCTTCGGGCATCCACGGGGGTTGGCCAACCTCTTCGGTACCGAGATGTGGGAGCGCTTCTCCTTCTACGGGATGCAGGCGATCCTCCTCTACTACCTGTACTTCACCGTCGAAGAGGGCGGTCTCGGCATCGCCAAGGCGACCGCGGCGGGGATCGTCGGGGCGTACGGGGGCTCGGTCTACCTGGCGACCATCGCCGGGTCCTGGGTGGCCGACCGCCTCTTCGGGCCGGAGCGGACGCTCTTCTACAGCGGCTCCCTGATCCTCGTCGGCCACGTCCTGCTCGCCGTGATCCCCGGCGTGACCGGTGTGGCCGCCGGTCTGATCTGCGTGGCGTTGGGCTCCGGTGGCCTCAAGGCGACCGCGACCGCGCTCGTCGGTGCCCTCTACGAGGACGGGGACGAGCGCCGCGACGCCGGGTTCTCGATCTTCTACATGGGGATCAACCTCGGCGCGCTCGTCGGTCCGCTGCTGACCGGTCTGCTGCAGACCCGCCTCGGGTTCCACTGGGGCTTCGGGTTGGCCGCGGTCGGCATGGCGGTGGGGCTGCTGCAGTACACCCTCGGGCGCAAGAACCTGCCGGAGTCCGGGCGCGTGGTGCCCAACCCGCTCGACGGTCCGGCTCGGCTGCGGGCGTTCGGGGTGATCGCGCTCGGTGTGGTGGCGGTCGTGCTTCTCGTGCTCTTCGGCGTGGTCGACGCCGACAACCTCGCCACCGTGGTCACGTGGGTGATCGCGACCGCCGCCGTGGTGCTGTTCGCCGTGCTGCTGCTCAGCAAGCAGGTGGACCGGACCGAGCGGCAGCGGGTGGTGGCCTTCATCCCGATGTTCCTGGTGAGCTTCGGGTTCTGGTCGCTGTTCCAGCAGCAGTTCACCGTGCTGGCGATCTACGCCGAGGAGCGGGTCGACCTGGACCTGTTCGGCTTCCAGATCCCGCCGTCCTGGTTCAACTCCGTGGAGCCGCTGTTCGTGGTGCTGCTGGCGCCGGTGTTCGCCGCGCTCTGGGTGCGGCTGGGGTCGCGGCAGCCCTCGACGCCGGTGAAGTTCGCGATCGGGGTCGCGAGCATGGGCGTGGCGTTCCTGGTGATGGCCCTGCTCGGGTTCACCAAGGGGGACAAGGTGATCGCCCCGCTGCTGCTGGTCCTGGTGCTGGTCATCTTCGTGCTCGGCGAGCTGTGCCTGTCGCCGGTCGGGCTGTCGTTGTCGACCAAGCTCGCGCCGAAGGCCTACACCGCGCAGATGGTGGCGCTGTTCTACCTGTCGCTGGCGCTGGGCAGCTCGGTCGCGGGCGGGCTGGCGAAGTTCTACACCAAGGACGGCGAGCCCGCGTACTTCGGCATCCTCGGCGGCGCGGCGATCGGGCTGGGTGTGGTGATGGCGGCCCTGACCCCGTTGGTGCGCAAGCTGATGAACGGTGTCCGTTAGTCCGATAGCCGGGTAGCGCGGAAGCGCTACCCGGCTGCCAGATCAGTGCGTTGCCGCGGGCTCGACCAGTTCCACCAGGACGCCACCGGCGTCCTTCGGGTGCACGAAGTTGACCCGGCTGTCACTGGTGCCGCGCTTGGGCTTGTCGTAGAGCAGGCGCAGGCCCGCGGCGCGCAGCGCGTCCGAGGTGGCCTCCACGTCGACCACGCGGTAGGCGAGCTGCTGCAGCCCGGGGCCGTTGCGGCCGATGAACTTCGCGATCGTGGACTTCTCGTCCAGCGGCGCGAGCAGCTGCACGGCGGTGCCGGTGCCGTCGTCGCCCGGCGCGCGGAGCATCGCCTCGCGGACGCCCTGCTCCTCGTTCACCTCTTCGTGCACCGACTCCAGCCCGAAGTGGTCGCGGTAGAACGCGATCGCCACCTCGAGGTCGGGCACCGCGACGCCGACGTGATCGATCGCCACCACATGGGTCCGCAGGACATCGCTCATACGCAGACGATACGCCCGACCTACCAGCCGGTAGCCCGCCGCTGTGCGGCTACTCACACACCACCCGGGCGAAGTGGTCGATCCCGAGTATGGTCCAGGTTAACGCCTGTTCGCATCGCTTAGGAGACCGCTGTGTCCGGATCCGTCATCGTCGCGGGGGCCCGCACCCCGATCGGTCGTCTGCTCGGTTCGCTCAAAGACCTCACCGGTGCGCAGCTCGGTGGCATCGCCATCAAGGCGGCGCTGGAGCGCGCGGGCGTCGCACCGGACCAGGTGCAGTACACGATCATGGGCCAGGTGCTCACCGCGGGCGCGGGCCAGATCCCGGCCCGGCAGGCCGCGGTCGCCGCGGGCATCCCGATGTCGGTCCCGGCGCTGACCATCAACAAGGTCTGCCTCTCCGGCCTCGACGCGATCGCCCTGGCCGACCAGCTGATCCGCGCGGGCGAGTTCGACATCGTGGTCGCCGGTGGCCAGGAGTCGATGACCCAGGCCCCGCACCTGCTGCCCAAGTCGCGCTCCGGCTACAAGTTCGGCGACGTCACGCTGCAGGACCACATGTCCACCGACGGCCTGTTCTGCGCCTTCGACCAGGTCGCGATGGGCGCCTCGACGGAGAAGTTCAACTCCCGCTACGAGCTCACCCGCGAGGCGCAGGACGCCTTCTCCGCCGCCTCGCACCAGAAGGCCGCCGCCGCGATCGCCGAGAACCGCTTCGCCGACGAGATCGCCCCGGTCACCATCCCGCAGCGCAAGGGCGACCCGCTGGTCTTCGACACCGACGAGGGCGTGCGCGCCGACACCACCCCCGAGGGCCTGGCCAAGCTGCGCCCGGCCTTCGCCAGCGACGGCACCATCACCGCGGGCTCGGCCTCGCAGATCTCCGACGGCGCCGCCGCGGTCGTGGTCATGTCCAAGGCGAAGGCCGAGAAGCTGGGCCTGTCCTGGATCGCCGAGATCGGCGCGCACGGCGTCGTGGCCGGTCCGGACGCGAGCCTGCACGAGCAGCCGTCGAACGCGATCAAGGCCGCGCTGGCCAAGCAGGGCATCACCGCGGCCGACCTCGACCTGGTCGAGATCAACGAGGCGTTCGCCGCCGTCGGCCTGGTCTCCACCAGGGAGCTCGGCGTCAGCGAGGACATCGTCAACGTCAACGGCGGCGCGATCGCGCTCGGCCACCCGATCGGCGCGTCCGGCGCGCGGCTCGTCGTGCACCTGGCCTACGAGCTCAAGCGCCGCGGTGGCGGCGTGGGCGCGGCGGGCCTGTGCGGTGGCGGCGGCCAGGGCGACGCGCTGATCATCAGCGTGCCCAAGGCCTGAGCTTGGCCCGCGAGGTCGCGGTCGCCGATCTCGTCGACCGCGCGCGGGACCGCCAGCCGCGCGCGGTCGCCCGGCTGATCTCGCTGGTGGAGGACGCCAGTCCGCGGCTGCGCGAGGTGGCCGCGGCGCTGGCGCCGTTCACCGGTCGGGCCCAGGTCATCGGGCTCACCGGCGCCCCCGGGGTGGGCAAGTCGACCACCACCTCGGCGCTGGTGTCGGCCTACCGCGCGCAGGGCAAGCGGGTCGGCGTGCTCGCGGTCGACCCGTCCTCGCCGTTCTCCGGCGGCGCGCTGCTCGGTGACCGCGTCCGGATGCAGGAGCACGCCACCGACCCCGGGGTGTTCATCCGCTCGATGGCCACCCGCGGCCACCTCGGCGGGATGGCCTGGGCGACCCCGCAGGCGCTGCGCGTGCTCGACGCTGCCGGGTTCGACGTGGTGCTGGTCGAGACGGTCGGAGTCGGACAGTCCGAAGTGGACGTCGTGGCGCTGGCCGACAGCACGCTGGTGCTGCTGGCCCCGGGCATGGGCGACGGCATCCAGGCGGCCAAGGCGGGCATCCTGGAGATCGCCGACGTGTTCCTGGTCAACAAGGCCGACCGCGACGGGGCCGACACCACGGTGCGCGAGCTGAAGTACATGATCTCGCTGGGCCGCCGGGAGATCCGCGGCCCGCGGTGGCGCCAGCCGATCGTCAAGACTGTCGCCGCGCGCGAAGAGGGCATAATCGACGTCGTCGACGCGATCTCCGCGCACCGCGACTGGCTGGTCGAACACGGCGAGCTGGAACACCGGCGGGCACTGCGGGCGCGCACGGAGATCGAGGCGATCGCGGTCGAGGCGGTGCGCGCGCGGCTGGGGCACCTGCACGGCGGCGACACCCTCGACCGGCTCGCCAAGGCCGTGATGGCGGGCGAGCTCGACCCGTACACCGCCGCCGACACCCTGATCGCGGGCGTCGGCCGGGACTGACCCCTACCCGCGCGGATTCGTTGCCGCGCGGGGCTCATGGCGTACTAGGTTCGCGGCATGACAGAGACGGGGGCGGGCGACGCGATCGTCGTCGGCGACATCCGCAAGTCCTATGGGGACCTGCACGCTGTGGACGGTGTTTCCTTCGCCGTGGGCCACGGCGAGTTCTTCGGCATCCTCGGGCCCAACGGCGCCGGGAAGACCACCACCCTGGAGATCATCGAGGGACTGCGCGAACCGGACTCCGGTTCGGTGCGGCTGCTGGGCCACAACCCGTTCCCGCGCGACACCGCGCTGCTGCCGCGGATCGGCGTGCAGCTGCAGGCGTCGGCGTTCTTCGACAAGCTGACCGCGCGCGAGCAGCTGGAGACCTTCGCCGCGCTCTACGGCGTCGGCGCCGAGCGGGCGCGGGAGACGCTGGAGCTGGTCGGGCTGGCCGACAAGGCCGACACCCGCGAGGACAAGCTCTCCGGCGGCCAGCGCCAGCGGCTCTCCATCGCGTGCGCGCTGGTGCACGACCCGGACATCGTCTTCCTCGACGAGCCCACCGCGGCCCTGGACCCGCAGGCCCGGCGCAACCTCTGGGACGTGCTGCGCGCCATCCGGGCCCGCGGCAAGACCATCGTCTACACCACGCACTACCTCGACGAGGCCGAGATCCTCTGCGACCGGGTGGCGATCATGGACCAGGGCCGGATCCTGGCCATGGACACCCCCGCCGCGCTGGTGCGCGGCCTCGACGCGCCGACCCGGATCATCCTCGAGCGCGGGTCGCTGCCCGCCGAGGCGGCCGCGGCGCTGCCCGGGGCCGACGAGGTTACCGAGGACGAGCAGTCGCTCACCATCAGCAGCCGCACGCCCGCGCCGCTGCTCGCCGCGCTGGCCGAGCGCGGCACCCTCGACGGTCTGCAGGTGCGGACCGCGACCCTGGAGGACGTCTTCCTCCAGCTGACCGGACGGGAGTACCGGGCGTGAAGGGTGCGTTCAAGAGCTTGTCCGCGGCCATGGTCAAGGGCTTCCTGCGGGACAAGGCCACGCTGTTCTTCTCCTTCGTCTTCCCGCTGATGTTCCTGGTCATCTTCGGCCTGCTGTTCCGCGACGCGGGCGCGGAGAAGATCAAGATCGGCGCGGTCGGCGACGGCCCGGTGATCGCCGCGCTGGAGCAGACCGGCGCGGTGGAGGTGCAGCGCTTCGGTTCCGTGGACGAGGGCGTGGCCAAGGTCCGCGACGGGGACCTGCCGGGGCTGGTGGAGGCGACCGGGGACAAGGTCCTCCTCCGCTTCGCGGCCAGCGACCAGGCCCAGGCGGGCACCGTGCGCGGCTTGGTCGCCGGGGTCACCCAGCAGCTCAACGTCACCGCCAGCGGCCAACCGCCGAAGTACGAGTTCGACGCTGAGCAGGTGGAGGACGCCTCGCTCAAGCCGATCCAATTCCTGACCCCGGGGATCCTCAGTTGGGGAATCGCCATCACGGCCGTGTTCGGCGCCTCGCTGACATTGGTGAACTGGCGGCGCAAGCAGGTCTTGCGCAGGCTGCGACTGGCGCCCGTGAGTCCGACCACAATTCTCACCTCCCGCATTCTGGTCACCATCGGCGTCGCGCTGACCCAGGCGCTGATCTTCGTCGGGGTGGCGTTGTTGCCGGTGTTCGGTCTCACACTCTCGGGCACCTGGTGGCTGGCGATCCCGGTTTTCCTGTGCGGGGTCCTCGCCTTCTTCACCATCGGCATGCTGGTCGGCGCGCTGTGCAAGACCGAGGAAGCCGCCACCGGCGCGGCCAACATCGTGGTGCTGCCCATGAGTTTCCTGTCCGGCACGTTCTTCCCGATCGACCTGGCGCCGCCCTGGTTGCAGGCGGCGTCGAAGGCGTTGCCGCTGCGGCACATGAACGACGGCATCACCGACTTCCTGGTGCGCGGCAAGGGCCCCGAGGCGCTGCTGGTGCCGTGCGGTGTTCTCATCGCGTTCACACTGGTTGTGGGCTTCGTCGCAGCCAAGGTGTTCACCTGGGAGGACAACTAGCCCCGGGGGGCTGGTGAGCGCGCTCACGCCCCACACTGAACGCATGAACACGCCTGCCGCCCGTTTTCGCGTCGTCGCCCTCGCCGAGGCCGTGTCTTGGATCGGCCTGCTCGTGGGGATGTTCGTCAAGTACGCCACTGATCTCGGTGACTTCGGGGTGAAGGTCTTCGGGCCGATCCACGGGGCGGTCTTCGTGGCCTATCTCGTGGTGACCTGGTTCACTTCTCGGCAGCTGGGATGGAATCGGTGGACGACTGTGTGGGCGTTCGCGTGCAGCGTGCCGCCGTTGGCGACGCTGGTTTACGAGCGGTGGGCGCTGCGGACTGGGAAGTTGGATCCGGTGGGGTCGTCGCGGGCGTTTGCTGGGGTTTTGCTCAGCGCTGAGGCGTGAGTTTGTTGCTGCTCGCCTTCGCCCTTCGGTGAATGACGGGCTGCTTCCCGTGGAATAGTGCTGCTTCCCTACGCTCAATTGTGACTACGGGCTGAATGTGCTTGTCAAGGCGGGAAAGATGCCTTGACAAGCACATTCAGCCCGTGTTTTTGGCTGCGTATGGGATGCAGGGCGGGGTGTGGTCGCGGGGGTGGCCGGCGTTGCCGGGCTGCGGTGGAGCGGGTGGGGAGCCTGTCCGCGAGCCTGTGGAGGGGGTGTGGTGGGGCGCCGCTGGTGTGGTGGGGCCGCTGGTGTGGTGGGTCAGCCTGGTGCGGTGAGGCGGCCTGGTGCGTCGGGGCTGCGGTGTGGTGGCGGCAGGGCCGGCTGGTGTTGCCGGGTGGGACTGGGACTACGGCTCGGGCTGGGGTGGGCTGGTGGTGGTCTTGCCGTCGTCCTGGAAGTCGCCGACTGCTTTGCGGACCTTGGACAGCAGGTCGGTCAGCTGTGCTGTCTGGCGTTCGGTGAGGCCCTGCAGGCCGAAGTCCACCGCGGTGACCGCTGCCGTGGCTGCCGCGCGGCGTTCGTGGCCGGATTCGGTGATCTCGGCCAGGGTAGTGCGGCGGTCGGTGGGGTGTGGTGTGCGTTTGACCAGACCGTCCGCTTCCAGACGGTCGACGATGTTCGTCACGCTGGTGGGGTGCAGTTGGAGTCGCTCGCCCATGACCCGCATGGGGAGGCTGCCGCGTTTGGCGAAGGTCAGCAGGACCAGGGCCTCGTAGCGGGCGAAGGTCAGCCCGTGCGGTTTGAGGGCGGTGTCCACCGCCGATTGCAGGATCTGTTGGACGCGCATGACGCTGGTGACGGCGGCCATGGTCGAGGAGTCGCCGATGCGGTCCTCCCACAGCTCCGCCGCGCGGGCGATCGGGTCGAAGGGCAACGAGCGCGGCCTCATGACCAGTGAAGCTACCAGTGGGTTGACCGGGGGAGCCGGTCAGTAGCCGCCCGCGGGCGGTTCGAACTCGGCGCGGACGCCGAGGAGGCGGACCGGTCTGGTGAGGTCGAAGCGCTCCAGGACGGTGAGGGCGGCGGTCTCGATGTCGGCGGGGTCGTGGGTGGGGGCCGGCAGGGTGGTGCTGCGGGTGCCGGTCCAGAACGGCGCGAACCTGGCCTTCACCGACACCCGGATCACCGCTCGGCCGTCGGCGGCGACGTCGTCGGCGACGCGCCGGGCCAGCTTGACCGTCTCCGCGCGGAGATCCTCCAGGTCGACGAGGTTCACCTGGAACGTGGTTTCCCGGCTGTGCGAGCGCGGGATGTACGGCGTGCCGCTCACCTTCGTCGAACCCGCGCCCAGTGCCAGCGTTCGGTACCACGGGCCCATGGTCGGGCCGAGTCGCGCGGCCAGGTCGTCCTCGTCGGCACGGGCCAGTTCGCCGACGGTGGTGAGGCCGAGTTCGGCGAGCTTGCGGGCGGTCTTGGTGCCGATGCCCCACAGCGCGTCGGTGGGCTGGTGGGCCATCATCTCGACCCAGTTGTCCTGGGTGAGGCGGAAGACGCCCGCCGGTTTGCCGAAGCCGGTGGCCAGCTTCGCGCGCAGCTTGTTGTCGCCGATGCCCACGGAGCAGTGCAGCCGGGTGCGCTCGAGGACCGCCGCCATGATCTCCCGGGCGAGGGCCTCGGCGTCCTCGGTCTCGACGCCGACGAAGGCCTCGTCCCAGCCCAGGACCTCGACCACGCCGAAGTCCCGGAGCACCGCCATCACCTCGGCGGAGGCGAGGTTGTAGGCGTCGGGGTCCGAGGGCAGGAAGATCGCGTCCGGGCAGCGCTTGAGGGCCAGCCGCAGGGGGATGCCGGAGTGGACGCCGAACTCGCGGGCCTCGTAGGAGGCGGTGGCCACGACCTCGCGGCGGGAGGGGTCGCCGGTGCCGCCGACGACCACGGGGAGGCCGCGCAGTTCCGGCCGCCGCAGCACCTCCACGGCGGCGATGAACTGGTCGAGGTCCACGTGCAGGACCCAGGACCGCCCGGCCACCTCGATAGTGTGCGCCCATCGGCCGATCCCGACAGGAGTCACGCATGCTCATCGCGTTCAGTGTCAGCCCGCTCGGCGGGGAGTCGGAGAACGTCGGCGCGGCGGTCGCCGAGGCGGTGCGCGTCGTGCGCGAGTCCGGGCTGCCGCACCAGCTCACCGCGATGTACACGATCGTGGAGGGTGAGTGGGACGAGGTGCTGGCCGTGGTGAAACGCGCCACCGAGGTGTTGCTCGCCGACTACCCGCGGGTCAGCCTGGTGCTCAAGGCCGACATCCGACCCGGGCACACCGGCCAGCTCACCGCCAAGGTGGAGCGGGTCGAGCAGTACCTGGCCAACTGATACTCGGGCGTCCTACTATCGGGCGACCAACTAGCAGGGGAGTACCGAGGTGGACCCTCGCTCGCTGTGGCAGTGCTTCGAGCCGTACCACGCCGTCACCTACTTCACGCCCGAGTCGATCGCCGAGACCGACGCGCTGGGCTGCAAGGGCCGGTGGATGGGCTACTTCGGCCTGCGCGCCGCGCCGCTCGGTGCCGCGCCCGCGTGGCTGGTGACCAGCGTGTTCTACAACTTCCACCGCTCCAGGGTGGAGCGGGCGCTGCCCGAGGCGTGGTCGGTGGCCACCCCCGAGGAGTTCCTCGCCGCCCGGCTGCGCGGGGTCGACGGGGCGCTGCGCCGGATGCTCGGCACCGAGACCGTCGAGGGCCCGGACGTCGCGGAGGCGGCCGAGCTGGCGCGCTCCCTGGTCCCGTGGATCCCGACCGCGGGCCGTCCGCTGGGCGCGGCCAACGCCGCGCTCGAACTGCCCGAGCAGCCGCACCTGGCGCTGTGGCAGGTGGCCACCACCCTGCGCGAGTCGCGCGGCGACGGTCACGTGGCGGCCCTGGTCACCGCGGGCCTGGACCCGGTCGAGGCCCTGGTCGCGATCGGCGCCGACCGCGACCTGTCCCCGGAGTACCTGCGCGCCGCCCGCCAGGTCCCCGAGGACGAGTGGGCCGCCGCCGAGACCCGGCTGGCCGAACGCGGCATCCTCGACGAGCCCGGCGTGCTCACCGCCGAGGGCGCCGAACTGCGCGAGTCGGTCGAGCAGCTCACCGACGAGGCCGCCCTGGCACCGTGGCTGGAACTGGGCGAGCGCGGCACGGCCCGGTTCGTCGAGCTGCTCGCCCCGCTGAGCCTGCGGATCACCAGGGCGAACGAGGTGATGTTCGTCAACCCGATGGCACTGGCGGCCGAGCGCGAACTGGTCCGGCTGGCGGGAGAACCGACCGGGTGACCGGTAGGCCGGACGGCACCCGGGCGGCCATGCCAGGATGACAAGGTGACCAGGCCAGATCCACGTCAGACCGCCGCACTGTCGGCCGCCCTCTCGCGGGCCGTAGACCTCTCCGCCCTCAAGGCGCGCGCGGACGCGGCGAAGACACCGCCGCCCGCCGCCGCCGGGACGTCCGCCGCCCCCACCCAGGGCGGCGCGCACGCCATCGATGTCACCGAGGCAGGCTTCCAGGCCGAGGTGGTCGAACGCTCCCTGCAGATCCCCGTCGTCGTCGCCTTGGTGGCGAGCTGGTCCGCGCAGTCCCAGCAGCTCGTCGCCGTGCTGGAGAAGCTGGCCGCCCAGGACCGGGGTTCCTGGCTGCTGGCCAAGGTGGACATCGAGCTCAACCCCCGCGTCGCCCAGCTCTTCGGCGTGCAGGCGGTCCCGATGGTGGTCGCCATCGCGGGCGGCCAACCGGTGGACGCCTTCAACGACGTCCCCCCGGAAGACCGCGTCCGCCAGTGGATCGACAGCATCCTGGACGCCCTCCGAGACCGCCTCCCCGGCATCCGTGCCGCCGAGGCGGGCGAGGGAGCGGCCGCCGAGGAAGAACCCGCACCGGAGCCCGAGGACGAACGCTTCACCACAGCCGAAGCAGCCTTCGACCGCGGCGACTTCCCGGCAGCCGAGACCGCCTACCAGGCGATCCTCGACGCCGAACCCGGGAACACCGAGGCCAAGGCAGCACTGGCCCAGGTCAAGTTCCTGGCCCGCGCCCAAGCCACCGACCCGTCGGTGATCGTCCGCGCGGACATCTCACCGGACGACGTCGACGCACAGCTGTCGGCGGCGGACCTGGAGGTGGCAGGCCAGCAGGTGGAGCAGGCGTTCGCCCGCTTGATCGCGGCGGTCCGACGGTCCTCGGGACCGGAACGGGACAAGGCCCGCACGCACCTGGTCTCCCTGTTCGACCTGTTCGCCGCAGACGACCAGCGCGTCGCAAAGGCCCGACGAGACCTGGCCAGCGCTCTGTTCTAAAGTCCCAAGTGGACAAACGGAGGCCCACCCCGAACCACCCATGACACGGTTCGCGGTGGGCCTCTGCGTTTCACTGGCCCTGTCCTGCCTGTCTGCCGCCCGGCCCAGCCCCAGCCCGGCCCCCCAGCCCAGCGCTCTGCCCGCCCTGCCTACTCAGCCCCGGCCCCGCTCTGCCCTGCTCTTCTGTCTTTGCCTTCACTCTCTAATTCTCAAGCCCTACGGAACGCAACACCCGTTACGGATGTGCTCGATCTGGCGGACTCCCTTTGTGTGGGGGAGGAGTGCCGCTAACCTTGACCTGGTGGTGGGGATGCCCTTCACCCCACGCTTTTTCCCCACCGCGGTGCTCTAGGGGCCCCACGCAAAGGGAGTTCGCCAGATCGAGCCCGCGTCTTAGTCGGGCAACCTGTACGAGCTACGCCCAGTTCATAACACGTAGCCCATACGGGTTGCCCGACTAAAGCGGCGCTCGATTCAGTGAACTCACTTCGCGCGGGGCCCCTAGAGCACCGCGGTGGTGAAAAAAGGGCGGGTGAAGAGCATCCCCACCACACGGCAAGTTTAGCGGTACTCTCCCCCCACACGAAGTGAGTCCACTGAATCGAGCACATCCGTAGCGGGTGTTGCGCAGCGTAGGGCTTGAGATCTAAAAATGAAAATCAAAGGGAAGGACTAGCTGAACTGGTTTGCGCAGCCCTTGTCGCCTTCGAAATAACCGATTCGGAAGGCCTCGACCCGTGCGAAGCCGGACGGCACCTGTTTGCCGTTCGCGTCCGCTGCCACCAGGCTGTTGTCCTGCAGGAGTTCCGCCACTGCCTCGTCCAGGTCGCCCACCGCCAGTCTGAGCTTCCGACCGCCGCCCGAGTCCGCTGTGTCGGTGAACTTCGCCCATGCGCCAGTCAGGCATGCGGTGCGCAGGCCGGTCTTGTCGCCGTCCAGCGGGGCGCCCACTGACTTCTGGATCGACAGCGAGTACCGGGACGCGATTTCCGCGAATGCCGCGAAGTCGCCGATTCCGGCTCCGTCGACGCCGGGCTCTTGTCCGCGCTTGGGTGGTGTGGCGATCTTCTGCATGGCGTCCGGGTCGATGGCCACCACGTTCTCCTCGCCGCAGAAGGAGACCGGTGGGGTGGACTTGCCCTGTTTGCAGTCCGCGCCCTGGTAGGTGATCTTCGGGGGATTGGCGCCGGTGCGCTTGAAGGCGTCGTCGAGGCTCTTCTGCAGCAGCTCTTGGACCTTGACGTCCGCGAATCGGACGTCGCCGTTCTTGGAGCCCTGCATCTCCGTTTCCTTGCGCTCCTTCTCCACGACTCGGCTGTTGACCTCGTCCTGGTTCATCCGGGAGCAGCGGGTGGGGCCCTCGGAGAAGCCCGCCTGGAAGGCGAAGACGCGATCGAAGGCCAGTCCGTGGGCGCCCTGCTTGCTCGCCGAGAGGCCTGCCGGGTCGCGGATGAAGAACATGGTGGCCAGCACGTGGTTGAGGCCCTTGCCGGTGTTCACGTCGAAGTGCTTGGCCTTTCCTTCCGCCACCCAGCGGAAGAAGCCGCCCGCGTAGCAGTCGGCCTGCTGTTCCTTGACGATCGTCGGGGTCGACTGGCTGATGTTGCTCTTGGCCCCCAACCGGAACTGGACGGCGTGGCCCATCTCGTGCGCCAGCACCGCGACCACCGACATCGGGCCGAACTGCTTGTTCAGCATCGGCAGCAGGACGCCGCGGTCCCAGGCCACGCTGTCGTCCGCGCCGCAGTAGAAGGCGTTGACCAACTGGGCGGTGCTCTGGCCGCACAGCTTGATCGCGGTGCCGTCGGAGTCGTAGGAGGCGAGTCGCTTGATCGGTTCGAACTGCTGGCCGTCGAAGTCGGCGGGCATGCGCTCGGACCAGTAGTCGTAGATGTCGGACAGCGCGTTGACCGCGAGCCGGTCCATCTCGCCGTTGTCGGCGTTCTCGACCGGGATGGTGGCGTCGCTCGCGTCGGTCTTCGGGCCGTTGGGGCCGTCGTTGTTCACCGGGATGCCCGCCGCGGTGCCCGCGTCGATGTCGCCGACGCCGCGCGGCCTGCCCTCGATCGGCTGGGCCGCGCAGCCACCGAGCTGGACGACCACCGCGACCGCCGCCGCGAGGGCAGCCGCCACCCGCACACGCGCACCGATTCCCCGCACCGTGTCCCCTACTCCACATCCGTTTGGCCTGGGTGCACAGTACTTGCCCGCTCGAACCCGCGGGAGCGGATCAGGCGAGCCCGCACTGCTGGGCGCCCTTGGTGAAGCCCTCGCGGAAGGCCCGCACCCGGTCGAAGCCCGCGCTGGGGGCGGCGCCGGTGACGTCGCGCGCGGCGTAGTCGTAGTCCAGGGACACCTGGACGGCCTCGTCCAGGTCACCGGGGGACAGGTAGACCTTGGTGGCGGAGAACAGGGAACCGGTGAACGCCCCGGACAGGCACATCACCGACGTCTGCGCGTCCGGGCCCTCCAGCGGCTTGCCCACCGCGGCCAGGGCCGCCATCGCGTAGCGGCTGGTGAGCAGGGTGCCGGTGGCGTAGTCGCCGATGTCGGCGTGGATCCCGCGCAGTTCGGCGCCCGCGTCGAACTCCACGGCGTTGGCCGAGCGGCAGTAGGCGACCGGGCCCTGCTTCTTCGCGTCGCAGTCGGCGGTGTCCTGGGTGGTGTGCAGCGCGGGCTTGGTCCACTGCTTGCCCACCCTGGCCACCTCGGCGCCGAAGTACTCCTCCAGGCTCGGCGTGATCGAGCCGACGACCTGGTCGAAGGTGACGTTGCCGCCGCGCGCCTGGTCGTCGGCGGTGGTGAAGTCGGTGAGGGTGAACGTGCGGTTGTCCACCGTCATCCCCGAGCACAGCTTGATGCCCTGCTCGTAGCCGTCCTGGAACGCCGAGACGCGGTCGAAGGCGTCCCCGTGCGCGCCGCGGTCGGTCTGGTCGGTGCCGACCGGGTCGCGGAAGCTGATCAGCGACTCCAGCGCGGTGTCCAGCCGGTCCTTGGCGATGCTCAGGTGCTCGGCCTTGCCGTCGGCCACCCAGCGCACGAAGGCGCCCGCGTAGCAGTCGGCCATCGCCTCGATCAGGATCGTCGGGAACTTGCGCGGGTCGGCCTTGCGCTCGGTGGCCCCGGCGCCGGTGCGGTTCTGCACCGCGTGGCCCATCTCGTGCGCCAGCACCAGCATCACCGCGGCCTCGCCGAACCGGTCGCGCAGCACCGGCAGCAGCGCGGCCCGGTCCCAGGCGATCGAGTCGGCGGTGGGGCAGTAGAACGCGTTGCCCTCGACGTCGATGGCGTCCTTGGTGCAAGGCGGCGCCTTGCTGCCCGCGTCGGCGGTGTCGACCGAGTAGTAGCCGCCCTTGAGGTCCTCGTACTCCTTGCCGAAGGCGTCCGGGAACTGCTGGGTCCAGTACGAGCGCACGTCGGTGATCACCGTGGCGGCCAGCCGGTCGATCTCCCCGCCGTCGGTGTTCTCGACGAAGGAGGGATCGACCCCACCGGTGCCGCCCGGGTCGTCGCGCGAGACGACCGCGCCCTGGCTGACCGGTTTGCCGGGGATCGCGGTCGTGCAGGCACTGGCGGCGAACACGGCCAACACCGCGATCAGGGCAGGCACGAGCCGGGCCGGACCGGGTCGAGTTCGCGTGCGCACCCGTCCAGTGTGCCCCAGCGGGCGCGCGCCGCGGATCAAGACGGCTCGGGTACCAGCCACACCACACCCTGCGGCGGCAGCTGCAGGACCACCGACGCGGGTCTGCCGTGCCACGGCGTGGCCTCGGCCTGCACCACGCCCAGGTTGCCGACCCCGGAGCCGCCGTAGACCTCGGCGTCGGTGTTGACCACCTCGCGCCAGCGGCCGGTGCGGGGGAGCCCGACCCGGTAGTCGCGGTGCGGGCCACCGGAGAAGTTGGCCACGCACAGCAGCTCCGAGTCCGCACCCACGCGCAGGAAGCTGAGCACGTTGCCCGCCGAGTCGTTGGCGTCGATCCAGGAGAAGCCCTCGGGCCGGGTGTCGTCGACGTAGAGCGCGGGCTGCTCGCGGTAGACCGCGTTCAGGTCGCGCACCAGCGCCTGCACGCCCCGGTGCAGCGGCTGCTCGGTCAGCTCCCAGTCCAGCGAGCGCGACTCCGACCACTCGCGGACCTGGCCGAACTCCTGGCCCATGAACAGCAGCTGCTTGCCCGGGTGCGCCCACATGAAGGCCAGCAGCGCGCGCAGGCCCGCCGCCTTGTTCCAGTCGTCGCCGGGCATCCGGGTCCAGAGCGAGCCCTTGCCGTGCACCACCTCGTCGTGTGACAGCGGCAGCATGAAGTTCTCACTCCACGCGTACACCAGCGCGAAGGTGATCTCGTTGTGGTGGAACTTGCGGTGCACCGGGTCATGGCCGATGTAGCTGAGCGTGTCGTGCATCCAGCCCATGTTCCACTTGAAGCCGAAGCCCAGCCCGCCCAGGTGCGTCGGCCGGGTGACACCGGGCCACGCCGTCGACTCCTCGGCGATCATGACCGCGCCGGGGTGGTGCTTGTAGACGGTGGCGTTGAGCTCCTGCAGGAAGCGCACCGCGTCCAGGTTCTCCCGGCCGCCGTGCGCGTTGGGCAGCCACTCGCCTTCCTTGCGCGAGTAGTCGAGGTAGAGCATCGAGGCCACCGCGTCGACCCGCAGGCCGTCGATGTGGAACTCCTCGATCCAGTACAGCGCGTTGGCCACCAGGAAGTTGCGCACCTCGGTGCGGCCGAAGTCGAAGACCAGGGTGCCCCAGTCCGGCTGCTCGCCCCGGCGCGGGTCGCCGTGCTCGTAGAGCGGGCTGCCGTCGAAGCGGGCCAGCGCCCAGGAGTCGCGCGGGAAGTGGGCGGGGACCCAGTCCATGATCACGCCGATGCCGCGCCCGTGCAGCGCGTCGACCAGGTGCCGGAACTCGTCCGGGGTGCCGAACCGGGCGGTCGGCGCGAAGTACGAGGTGACCTGGTAGCCCCAAGAGCCGCCGAACGGGTGCTCGGCCACCGGCAGCAGCTCGACGTGGGTGAAGTTGTGCTCGGTCAGGTAGTCGCCGAGCTGCTCGGCCAGCTCGCGGTAGTCCAGCCCGCGCCGCCACGAGCCCAGGTGCACCTCGTAGGCGCTCATCGGCGCGGAGCCCCACGCGGTCGCGTCCCGGCGGGCTAGCCACTCCGCGTCCTGCCACTGGTACTCCGAAGTGGACACCACCGACGCGGTCGCGGGCGGCACCTCGGTGGCGAAGGCCATCGGGTCGGCCTTCTCGTGCCAGGAGCCGTCGGCGCCGTGGATGCGGAACTTGTACCGGGTCCCCGGGGTCACCCCGGGGAGGAAGACCTCCCACACCCCGGACGAGCCCAGCGAGCGCATCGGGTTGGCCCGGCCGTCCCAGCCGTCGAAGTCTCCGCACACCCGCACGCCCCGGGCCGAGGGCGCCCAGACGGCGAACGAGGTGCCGATGACGGTCCCCTGCCCGGTCTCGTACGAGCGCACGTGCGCGCCCAGCGCCTCCCAGAGCCGCTCGTGCCTGCCCTCGCCGAACAGGTGCAGGTCCAGCTCGCCCAGCGTGGGCAGCCAGCGGTAGGGGTCCTCGACCAGCTCGGGGCCCGCGCCGTAGTCCACTTCGAACAGGTACTCCAGGGGCGCGGTGTCGAGGTCGACGGCGTAGACGCTGTCGGCCACCTCGGTCATCTCGTGCCGCTCGTCGCCGACGAGCACCGCCACGGACTTGGCGTTGGGCCGCAGCGCGCGGACCACCGCCCCGGCCGCGGTCGGGTGCACGCCCAGCAGCGAGTGCGGGTCGTGGTGCGCGCCTGCGAGCAGGCGCTCGATCTCGTCAACCAAGAGGATCAACCCTGGGATATGTAGGACTGGAGCTGGTCGCGTGCCGCTTCCAGCTGGCTGATGTGGCTCTTGACGACATCGCCGATGCTCACGATGCCGACCAGGGAACCGTCGACGACCACCGGCAGGTGCCGGATCCGCCGCTCGGTCATCGTGGCGGCCAGGCTGTCGACGCTGTCGTCGGGCCGCGCGCTCAGCACGGCGGTCGTCATGATCTCCGCGACGGTGGCGTTGAGCAGGTCCGGGCCACGGGCGCCGAGCTCGCGCACGACGTCGCGTTCGGACACGATGCCGACCACCGCGGCGCCGTCGATCACCACCAGCGCACCCACGTTGCGCTCGGCGAGCAGCGCGACCAACCCCGCCACCGTGGTGCCCGGGTCGATGGTGGTGACCTCGGAGCCCTTGCCCCGCAGCACATCCGCGATCCGCATGACGGACACCCCGATCCTGATCTTGGCGGTTCCCCGCTAACGGGCGTTGTCGATCAGGTTAGCCACGATTGTGATTACCCGATACTCGTGCTGCCTAAAAGTCGTAATCAGGGAATTCCCGGCGCGCGGCGGATCGCCGCCAGCGGGATGGGCACCCAGTCCGGCCGGTTGCGGTGCTCGTAGGCGACCTCGTAGACCGCCTTGTCCAGCTCGAACGCGCGCAGCAGCGCGGCGTCCGCGCGCGGGTCCTCGCCGACCGTGGCGTACCCGTCGCAGAACGCCGACCGGTTGCGGTCGGCCCATTCCGCGGCCCGGGTCAACCGCTGGTTGTCCGGCTCGTCACCGGCCAGCAGGTGCAGCGCGGCGTAGTCGAACGAGCGCAGCATCCCGGCCACGTCGCGCAGCGGCGAGCGCATCCGCACCCGCTCCCGCGGCGCCGAGGCGGGCTCGCCCTCGAAGTCGATCAGCACCCAGCCCGCCGTGGTGCGCAGCACCTGGCCCAGGTGCAGGTCGCCGTGGATGTGCTGCACCGGCATCGCCGAGACCGCCCGCACCGCGTCGAACGCCTCGCGCAGCGTGCGCTCGTGCTCGGCGAGCGCGGGCACCTCGGCGAGCACCGCGTCCAGCCGGGCGTGCATCTCGGCCACCCCGGCGTCGACGTCGTGGTCGACCTGGGTGCCCAGCTCCTCGGCCAAGTCGGCGTGCACCTGGGCCACCGCGGCGCCGAGCCGGGAGGCCTCGCCCGCGAAGTCGCCGCCGACCTCGCGGGCGTGCAGGTCGCCCTCGGCCAGCAGGTCGCGCACGCTGGCCGTGGCGGTCGCCCAGCCCTCGGCGGCGTCGCCGAGGTAGCGCTGGGCGAAACCGAGCACGCAGTCGTCGTCCTCGACCGTGGCCACCGGCGCGGCCACCTGGGTGCTGCCCGCGCTGGCCAGCGCCCGGTGCAGGTCCACGTCCCGGTTCGCGCCGGGCGTGGGCCTGCGGAACAGCTTGAGGATGTAGTGGTAGCCGTAGACGATCGAGGTGTTGCTCTGCTCCACCCCGATCGGCCGCGCCCGCAGGCCGGTGACCAGCGAGATCCCCGGCTCCGGCCGCCAGTGCAGCGACCCGGTGTCCGCGCTGGTGGCCAGCAGGTCCAGCAGGCCCGCCATCAGCTCCGGGTCGTGCGCCGCCTCATAGGCGTAGGACTCCCCGATCCGCCCGATCAACGAGCCGTTGAGGTGCTCGGGCAGCTGGTAGCGCACCCCGATGAACACCTGGTACAGCTCGCCGTCGACGTCGAGCAGTGCGTGCACCAGGGTCGGCTCGCCGCTGCTGAGCACCTCCGCGCGTTCCACCCGCACGTCGGTCAGGTCCCGCCCCTTCGCCGCGAACCACCGCTGCGCCGGTAGCCAGGCGCGCAGGTCGTCCGCCAGTGATTCCACGGCGTGCAGGGGTCGGGTGCTCACTGGGGTTCGCCCTCCTCGTGGGGTTGGGTGATCTGGAACCAGTAGAAGCCGTGCCCTGGCAATGTGAGCAGGTACGGCAGCTCGCCGATGGCGGGGAAGCGCACCCCGCCGGTCAGTTCCACGGGCACGCACCCGTCGTGCTCGGACAGGTGCAGCTCCACCGGCTGCGGGAACCGGGACAGGTTGTTCACGCAGATCACGACGTCGCCCTCGTGCCTGCGCAGGTAGGCCAGCACGCTCGGGTTCGACGAGCCGAGCTCGGTGAAGTCGCCGTGGCCGAACGCCGGGTGCTCGGTGCGGACCTGCAGCATCCGCCGGGTCCAGTGCAGTAGCGACGAGGTGTTGTTCATCGCCGACTCGACGTTGACCGCCTGGAACCCGTACACCGGGTCGGCGATCGTGGGCAGGTAGAGCCTGCCCGGGTCGCAGCGGGAGAACCCGGCGTTGCGGTCCGGCGACCACTGCATCGGGGTGCGGACCGCGTCGCGGTCGCCCAGCCAGATGTTGTCGCCCATGCCGATCTCGTCGCCGTAGTACAGGACGGGCGAGCCGGGCAGCGACAGCAGCAGCGCGGTGAACAGCTCCTGCTGGTTGCGGTCGTTGTCCAGCAGCGGCGCCAACCGCCTGCGGATGCCGATGTTGGCCTTCATCCGCGGGTCCTTGGCGTACTCCGCGTACATGTAGTCGCGCTCCTCGTCGGTGACCATCTCCAGGGTCAGCTCGTCGTGGTTGCGCAGGAAGATGCCCCACTGGGCACCCGAGGGGATCGAGGGCGTCTGGGCCAGGATCTCCGAGATCGGGAACCGCGACTCCCGGCGCACCGCCATGAAGATCCGCGGCATCAGCGGGAAGTGGAACGCCATGTGGCACTCGTCGCCGCCGACCCCCTGGTCACCGAAGTACTCGACCACGTCCGCGGGCCACTGGTTGGCCTCGGCCAGCAGGACCCGGCCCGGGTACTCGTCGTCGACGACCTTGCGGCAGCGCTTGAGGAACTCGTGCGTGCGGGGGAGGTTCTCGCAGTTGGTGCCCTCCTCCTCGAACAGGTAGGGCACAGCGTCGAGGCGGAAGCCGTCGATGCCGATGTCCAGCCAGAACCGCAGGACGTCCAGCATCGCCTCCTGGACCTCGGGGTTCTCGTAGTTCAGGTCCGGCTGGTGGGAGAAGAACCGGTGCCAGTAGAACTGGCCGCGCACCGGGTCGTAGGTCCAGTTCGAGGTCTCGGTGTCAACGAAGATGATCCGCGCGTCCGAGTACCGGTCGTCGGTGTCCGACCAGACGTAGTAGTCGCCGTACGGGCCGTCCGGGTGCTGCCGCGACTCCTGGAACCACGGGTGCGCGTCCGAGGTGTGGTTGAGCACCAGGTCGGTGATCACCCGGATGCCGCGCTTGTGCGCCTGGTCGAGCAGGTAGCCGAAGTCGTCCACGGTGCCGAACTCGGGCAGCACGGCGCGGAAGTCGCTGATGTCGTAGCCGCCGTCGCGCAGCGGCGAGGCGTAGAACGGGGGCAGCCACAGGCAGTCGATGCCCAGCCATTGCAGGTAGTCGAGCTTGTCGGCGAGCCCGCGCAGGTCGCCGGTGCCGTTGCCGTCGGAGTCGTTGAAGGCCCGGACCAGCACCTCGTAGAAGACCGCGCTCTTGTACCAGCGCGGGTCCGGCGGTGCTGACCGCGCGTGGTGGAAGTCCTCGGCTTGCGGCTCGGTCAGGTGACCGTCGGCCGTCACGCCCTCGCCAGTGTGGGGAATACCCGCCAGACCCAGAGCCGCGTCGGGCGCGGTGGAGTCCTGAACCGTCATGCTCTCGCCCTGTCACCGTCGTCGTTGTCGGTGCGCAATACGTACCACGTCCCGGCTGGTACGACGCGCTACCCCTGTCCGACCTCCACGTCTCCCCTCTGCCGCTGGGTGTCTCGTGTGGGCGGTCGTGCCGCGCCCCGGCAGCGGCGGCGTCCCGCGGGCGTCACCCGGGGACGTACCACCGATGGCGGATTCCTACGCGGCCGTGATGATCATCGTCGGATGTGGACGATGTGGGCCACCGAGGTCCACGGGTCGAGACGGACGTAGTTGCCCCGGCCCCACTGCCAGGTCTGGCCGGACACCTCGTCGTGCGCGCCGTGGGTGGCGTCCGGGTCCAGGCCGAGCGCCTCCCAGTCCGGCCAGAGGGTGCCCTCCTGGGGCGTGTTCGGGTCCAGCGTGACGATGGTGAACACGGTGTCGCCGGACTCCGGGTCGGTCTTGGAGTAGGCGATCAGGGCGTCGTTGTCGATGTGGTGGAAGCGCAGCGTGCGCAGCTGCTGCAGCGCGGGGTGCGCCCGCCGGATCGCGTTCAGGCGGGTGATCCACGGCTGCAGCGAGCGACCGTCGGCCAGCGCCCCGGCGAAGTCGCGCGGGCGCAGCTGGTACTTCTCGGAGTCCAGGTACTCCTCGCTGCCCGGGTGCACGGCCTCGTGCTCGTAGAGCTCGTAGCCGGCGTAGACGCCCCAGGCGGGGGCCATGGTGGCGGCCAGCGCCGCGCGGATGGCGAAGGTCGCCCGGCCGCCGTGCTGCAGCGACTCGTGCAGGATGTCTGGGGTGTTGACGAACAGGTTCGGCCGGGCCTCGTCGGCGTGCGCGACGATGTCCTCGCCGAACTCGGTCAGCTCCTGCTTGCTGGTGCGCCAGGTGAAGTAGGTGTAGGACTGGGTGAACCCGAGCTTGGCCAGCCCGTAGAGGCGGGCGGGCCGGGTGAACGCCTCGGACAGGAACAGCACGTCGGGGTCGACGGCCTTCACCTGCCGGATCAACCACTCCCAGAAGTCCGGCGGCTTGGTGTGCGGGTTGTCCACTCGGAACACCCGGACGCCGTGCTCGACCCAGAGGAGGATCACCCGCAGCACCTCGGCGTAGAGGCCCTCGGGGTCGTTGTCGAAGTTGACCGGGTAGATGTCCTGGTACTTCTTGGGCGGGTTCTCCGCGTAGGCGATGGTCCCGTCCGGGCGGGTGGTGAACCACTCCGGGTGCTTGCTGACCCAGGGGTGGTCGGGCGCGCACTGGAGCGCGAAGTCGAGGGCGATCTCCAGGTCGAGCTCGCGGGCGCGGGCGACGAAGGCGTCGAAGTCGTCGAAGGTGCCCAGCTCGGGGTGGATGGCGTCGTGGCCACCCGCGGTGGAGCCGATGGCCCAGGTGGAGCCGACGTCACCGGGCTTGGAGTCGACGGAGTTGTTCGGGCCCTTGCGGTTCACCTCGCCGATGGGGTGGATCGGCGGCAGGTAGACGATGTCGAAGCCCATCGCGGCGACCCGGTCCAGCTCGGCGGTGGCGGTCGCGAAGGTGCCGTGGACCGGCTTGCCCTCGGTGTCGAGGCCGCCGGTGGAGCGGGGGAAGAACTCGTACCAGGAGCCGTAGAGGGCGGTCTTGCGGTCGACCCACACCTGGTGGGCCTTGCCCTTGGTGACCAGCTCGCGCACGGGGTGCACGGTCATCACCCGGCGGGCGGAGTCCGACAGCGCCTCGGCGATCCGCGCGGACAGCGGCATGGCGGTGTCGCGCAGCGCGCGGGCGGCGGAGACGAGGAGCTTGCGGTCGGTGCTGCGATCGGGCCTGCGCCCGACGCGCTCCAGCAGGCGGGCACCGGTCTCCAGGTCGTTGGCCACCTCGTCGGCGGTCTGCCCGGCGGCGACCTTCACCTCGATGGTGTGCACCCAGGTGGACCAAGGGTCGCTCCACGCGTCGACGCGGAAGGTCCAGAGCCCCTCCCGGTCCGGGACGATGTCGGCGACCCACCGGTCCGACGCGATCCCCTCGGGCCGCATCCGCGTCCGCCGGGCCTTGGCGTCATGCGGACCACGCCACGCGACGGTGGCCGCGATCGCGTCGTGCCCCTCCCGCCAGACGGTGGCTCTGACCGGGATGTGTTCCCCCACAACGGCTTTCGCGGGGTACCGACCGCAAGAGACGATCGGGGAGACGTCATCGATACCCAGCCGACCGCTCACCGGTCAGGCTCCTCTCCATCGCGGGTGCTTGCCGCCTAGTCTGCCCTGCGGGGCTGAGATCGCCACACCGCCCTCCACCAAAGTCGAGGACACCGGATCACCCGCAGGGGTGGTCTGGGAGGTACCCACTTTCCAGCGACCTGAACCCGTGTTGCTCACGGCCGCACTCCGGTGATTCGGTGCCCAGTGCCCCGGTGCCGCAGGGTCTCCCCGGCCCCGTCGGTGTGTCCGCTGTCCGCCTAGCCCCCATCAAGGCTCGTGGCCACTGCCTCACCCGCCTAACAGCCCATCAAGCTCGTGCCCACTGGTTTACCCGCCTAACAGCGCAGGGGCGCGGCCGCCTCCGTGTCCCGCTCACCCTGCAGCCCCGCGACACCTCGCACCGCTGCGGCAATGCCTCGCTTCTTGTCGCCCCCGACGGCATCATCAAGGCCTGCCGTGCCCTGGCCCAGTACAGCGGGTTCGCCGCGCCACCCCCAGGCACCTCCTGGGCGCCACTTGCCGCAGTCAGCACCTCGGAATGCGTTGAGCCGCCACCTGTTCACCTAGCCCTCACCAGGCGGCCACCTCACCCGTGAACCACCGCATCGAGCACGAACCACCCACCACTCCACTTGATCTGCTGATTGGTCTGATCTGCTGCCGCCTGCTTATCTCTTTATCTCTGCCCTCTGCCCTCTGCCCTCTGCCCTCTGCCCTCTGCCCTCTGGCCGTTCCCTCTCTCTCCCTCTCCCTGTGGGCCCGGCGTCTGTCCCCTCTGGTCTCGGCCGACGGCCACGCCCGCAGGATTTCGACTAGTTTTCGATTCCACCACCTGCGCTGACCAGTGGTTTCCCTGCCGTCAGGGGTCGCGGTGGCGGTCGGGCGGGCCTCGCATGGCTTGCTCGATCCAGGTTGGCCGCTAGGGTCGGACTCCGTGAAAGCTGTCCGTCGATTCACCGTCCGTGCCGGGCTCCCCGAGCCGCTCGCCGATCTCGGCGTGCTCGCCACCAACCTGCGGTGGACGTGGCATCCGCCCACTCAGGACCTGTTCGCCGCCGTCGACCGCGAGATCTGGGAGCGGGTGGGCGGCGATCCGCTGCACCTGCTGGCCCAGGTGCCCGCTGAGCGACTCGAGCAGTTGTCGAACGACCGGGACTTCCTCTCCAGGGTCGCCGAGGTCGCCGACGACCTGCGCCGCTACCTCGGTGAGCCCCGCTGGTACCAGCGCCGGGACGGCGACTCGAACGGCACCCGCCTACCGGGGTCGATCGCCTACTTCTCGATGGAGTTCGGCGTCACCGAGGCACTGCCCAACTACTCCGGCGGGCTCGGCGTGCTGGCGGGTGACCACCTGAAGGCGGCCTCCGACCTCGGTGTCCCGCTCATCGGTGTCGGGCTGCTCTACCGGTCCGGCTACTTCCGGCAGTCGCTGTCCCTCGACGGGTGGCAGGTCGAGCACTACCCGGTGATCGACCCGAACGGCCTCCCGCTGGAGCCGCTGACCGAGCCGTCCGGGGCGCCGATCCTCGTGCACGTGGCGATGCCCGGCGGTCGGGTGCTGCGCGCGCGGATCTGGAAGGCCCAGGTCGGTCGGGTGCCGCTGCTGCTGCTGGACTCCGACATCGAGGAGAACGCCGACGACCTGCGCGGGGTCACCGACCGCCTCTACGGCGGCGACCAAGATCACCGGATCCGCCAGGAGATCCTCGCCGGTGTCGGCGGGGTGCGCGCGGTTCGCACCTACTGCGAGCTGACCGGCGTCCCGCAGCCCGAGGTGTTCCACACCAACGAGGGGCACGCGGGCTTCCTCGGCCTGGAACGCCTGCGGGAGTTGGTCTCCGGCCAGGGCTTGGACTTCGACCAGGCACTCTCCGCGGTGCGCGCGGGCACCGTGTTCACCACGCACACCCCGGTCCCGGCCGGGATCGACCGGTTCCCGGTGGACCTCGTGCAGTACTACTTCGGCGACGGCACCCTGCTCCCCGGCATCGACCTCCGCCGTGTCTTGGCGCTCGGTGCCGAGGAGAACGCGGGCATGTTCAACATGGCCCACATGGGTCTGCGACTCGCCCAGCGCGCGAACGGCGTGTCGAAGCTGCACGGCGCGGTCAGCCGGAGCATGTTCGGCGGCCTGTGGCCCGGCTTCGACACCGACGAGGTCCCGATCTCCTCGGTCACCAACGGCGTGCACGGCCCGACCTGGGCTGCCCGGGAGATCACCGCTGTCGTCGGCGACCCCGAGGAAGCACCCGAACCGAACCCCGACACCGCGGCCGTCACCGACGCCCGGCTCTGGGAGCTGCGGTGTGGGCTCCGCGAGCGCCTCGTCACCGAGGTGCGCCGCCGGGTCCGCGCGGCCTGGCTGCAACGTGGTGCCTCGGCACTGGAGCTGGGTTGGACCGACTCGGTGTTCGACCCCGACGTGCTCACCGTCGGTTTCGCCCGCCGCGTGCCCACCTACAAGCGGCTCACCCTGATGCTGCGCGACCCGGAGCGCCTGCGCGCCCTCCTGCTGCACCCGGAGCGTCCGGTGCAGCTGGTGGTCGCCGGGAAGTCGCACCCCGCCGACGACGGCGGCAAGGCGCTGATCCAGCAGATCGTGCGCTTCGCCGACGACGCCCAGGTCCGCCACCGCATCGTGTTCCTCCCGGACTACGACATGTCCATGGCCCGCTACCTCTACTGGGGCTGCGACGTCTGGCTGAACAACCCGATGCGTCCGCTGGAGGCGTGCGGCACCTCCGGCATGAAGGCGGCCCTCAACGGCGGGCTGAACCTGTCCATCCGGGACGGTTGGTGGGACGAGTTCTACGACGGCAGCAACGGTTGGGCCATCCCGACCGCGGACGGGGTCACCGACCCGGTCCGCCGGGACGATCTCGAGGCGGCCGCGCTCTACGAGTTGCTCGGGTCGCAGGTTGCTCCTCTCTACTACGACCGGGACGCCGCGGGCGTGCCGGTGCGGTGGATGGCGATGGTGCGCCACACCCTGTCGTCGTTGGGTCCGCAGGTCCAGGCGACCCGCATGGTGCAGGAGTACGTCGAGTCGGCCTACGCCCCCGCCGCCACCGCGGGCGCGTTGGCCCAGTCTGACGACTTCCGCGTCGCCCGGGACCTAGCCGAGTACCGCAACCGGCTCGCGGGCGCCTGGCAGCGCGTCCGCGTCACCGATTGCGAGCTGGCCCTGGACGAGGGCCACACCCCGGTGATCGGTGACCGGGTCAGCGTCAACGCCAACGTCGACCTGGCCGGGCTCGACCCGTCCGACGTCGAGGTGCAGGCCGTCGTCGGTCGAGTCGGCGACACCGACGAGCTCAGTGACGTGGTCACCGCCGTGATGCACCCGGTGAGTGAGGGTCGCTACTCGACCGAGCTGGCTCTGCCGCACGCGGGCGCTCTCGGTGTCACCGCCCGTGTCCTCCCCAAGCACGGATTGCTTGCCACACCTGCGGAGTTGGGCAAGGTCGTCCTCGCCTGACCGAGGTCCTTGGTGTTGTTGCCCGGGTGGTCGGATCTTCGATTCGGCCGCCTGGGCAACAGCCTGTTGGTGGTCGCTACGGTTTCAGGTTCGTGGTGAGGAACTCGACGACGCGCGGCCACGCGTCGGCACGTGCCGCGGCATTGCTCCCGGGTGTGCCACCGGTGTCCAGGGCGACGCCGGGACCGGGGATCGTGTTCTCGCCGCTCGGACCGAACGGCGGGGCCGCGATCAGGTGACCGGCGTCGGGATAGTCCACGTGTTCGAACGGGAACACGTGGTCCTGCGTGGCTAATCGGTCGGCGGCGATCGCGCTGTACTTTGTGGACGGCCAGATCCCGTCGTCGCCCGCGGAGATCAGTAGCACCCCACCCCGAATTCGTTCGACTGGGATTTCCGTTTCCGGTGGGTGGTCCTTCGGAAACGCGGATGACATCCGAACCGGTCCGCCGGACTCCACCTGGGTCACCAGGTCGTCCGTGATGTCGTTGGGCACGAACGGGAGGGGATCGCCCTCCGCCGTCCACGCCGGGACCGTGTTGCCGAGGATGCCGAGCAGGTTGGCCCCCTCGCCGATGCCCTGGGTGAGCACCCCGCTGCCGACGATGCTGACCACCGCCCGCACGTCCGGGAAAGCGGAGCCGATCAGCAGAGCGGCCTCCCCGCCGCGCAAACCGCCAACCACCCCCAACCGGGCATGGCTGACGCTGTCCTGTGCGCGCAGAAACCCAAGTGCCGCACCGAAGTACTCGACGGGGATGTCGACGAGCCACTGGGGCACGCCCCGCAAACCGAAGTAGGCCAACGCGAGGACCGTGAAGCCGTGCGCCGCCAAGAGCGCGGCGTCGGCCTCGTGCAAGCCACCCTCGGAACCGCCGAGGAGCAGTACGCCAGGGTGCGCTCGGCCGTCGTCGGTGTGGAAGAGGGTGCCGATCAGCCCGTTGTCGCGGACCACTCGCCGGGCCACGCCCTTGGGCAACCTCCGTCTCTTGATGATGGTCTCGGCCACCGGTTCGCCGTCCAGCAGCGCGGTGAACGTGATCGTCACCGGCGGCAGCACGGTGCTGGACTTGCGCCAAGGCTCCTCGGATGGCCGCGGAGTCATCGACCAGACCAGTCCCATCGGGTCGACTCCGTTGTACCCGCCCGAGTCCGGCGCCGTGGTGGTGAGGTCGAGCTCTCCTTCCTCATTGGTCGTGAACGTGGCCTCGGCTCCCAGCGGGCGCCCGAATCCATCGCGCATCGCGGACTGGACGACGACCTCCCGCAATGCGGGCAGATCGGCCAGCCGGACCGCCAATGGGTGGTCGAGCGGGGCGTCAACAGGTGTCACGGCGAATCGGGCCATGTGTCGATAGTGCCATGGAATCGAGTGGTTCTCGCCGAAGTCCCACTATCGAGTGAAGGACCGTTCGCGCACCTCAAACCGGGTGAAGTAGCGCTATAGTCGAACACGTGTTCACGCCGTGGTCTTGTACTGGGTGGCGGGGCAATGATCGCAGCGCAGGCTGACAGATTCCGGAGGAAACGCGATGGGCAGGACTATGACGACCGAGGTGGCGACGACCGAACCGGTTGTTTCCAGGGGATCGGTTCATGGTTGGGGGTCGGGCCAGGGCGAGATCATGATCACTTGTGGTAGTTGATCTTCCACGTTTGGTGACCACGCTGGGTGTGTCCGGAGTGCGGTTTGGGGATGACCTTCTGTCTGGGAATATGGAAGTTCCTACACAGCCAGT
>NZ_BSTR01000072.1 GCF_030269645.1 Actinokineospora sp. NBRC 105648
AGCCGCAGCCGCCTGCGATCCTGTCGTCTTCACAAACACATGATCAACAGGCGGCTGCTCCACGTCGAACACGGGCCCCACCACACGTTCCCGCAGGTCACAACCCAAATGGCGGCTGCCGTACTAGCCTGCCGACCACTCTTACCGCGAAGAGCGTGAAACCGGCTTCGCACAACATGGTCAGCACGGCTAAGAGCAGTCCGGGGCCGACCCAGGTACCACCGCCGGACAGGATCACCACGCCCGCGACCACGATCGCCGCGCCCAGCAGCGTGCGGGCACTCGGCCGTCGCCCCGCCATCAGCGGGGCGGCGGCCGCCAGCACGAGCGGGCTCCCCCCGAGCACGGCGGCCACCAGTCCAGGCTCGGCGAACCGCTGGGCCGCGATCATGAACGCGTTGAACCCCAACATCCCCACCGCGACGATCGCCACGAGCGCGGGGAGGTCTTGCGCCTTCGGCCGGACGATCTTCGCCTTCGTGGTCAGCGCCCACAGGGCCAGCAGCACCGCTCCCAACCCATACCGCGCCGATTGGCCCGTGAGCAAGGGGTAGTCCACCAGCAGTCCCGACACGGGGACCGAACCACCGATCATCGCGGAGGTCAGCAGTCCCCCAGCGACGGCCATCCGCTGTCTTCTTCCGGTCACCAGTCCACTCTGACCGGCGAAGTGGCCCGGTGGATAGCTCCACTTCTCGCACTCTCCACTGGTCCACTTACCCCGCCTGATACAACAGCACTGTCACAACTGGTGGAAGGGCGGGCATGTACCCAGCTAGCGAGCCTTACGCGCACGGGATGCTCGACGTCGGCGACGGCAACCAGGTGTACTGGGAAGAGTGCGGCAACCCTGCCGGTAAGCCCGCGCTCTTCGTGCACGGCGGTCCGGGGTGGGGAGCGTCTCCCGTGCGGCGACGCTACTTCGACCCCTTCCGCTACCGCGCGATCCTGTTCGACCAGCGCGGGTGTGGTCGCAGCACGCCGCACGCGAGCGACCCGTCGGCCGACATGTCCGTTAACACCACTCAGCACCTCTTAGCCGACATGGAGCTCTTGCGCGAACACCTCGGCGTCTCGCGGTGGCTGTTGTTCGGCGGCTCTTGGGGATCCACGCTGATCCTCGCTTACGCACAACAGTTTGCCGCGCACGTCTCCGAAGTCGTGATCGCGGGAGTGACCACGAGCCGCCGCTCCGAGCTGGACTGGCTCTATCGCGGTGTCGGCTCAGTGCTACCCGAAGCGTGGGAGCGGTTCCGCGCGGGGCTACCTGCCGACGACTTGCTCAACGCCTACGCCCAGCTCATGGAAGACCCCGACCCCGCCGTCCGCCTCAGCACCGCGAACCGTTGGAGCGCCTGGGAAGACGCGGTCTTGTCCACCGAACCCTCCGGCCTGTCCACCGCGTTCCAAGACCGCACCGAAGCCGAACGCCTAGCCCTGGTGCGCATCTGCGCCCACTACTTCTCGCACGGCTGCTGGCTAGCGGACGCACTACCGGATCCCGCGAAACTCGTTGGGATCCCCGCAGTCCTCATCCACGGCGCGCATGACCTGAGCGGGCTACCCGGTATCGCCCAGGAGGTCGCCGACAGCTGGCCGGGCGCGGAGCTGGACATCATCGGGGACTCCGGGCACACCGGTAGCACTACCATGTCCGACCACATCGTGGCCGCCCTCGATCGCTTCGCCCGCTGAATCGGCCGATCGGGGGACGATCGACCGATTCCCTCGTCCTCACCTCTCATCCCCAGGACGATCATCCCCACGTGGGCAGCCGCGGTACCCGATGATCATCTAACCGAGGCGAACGGAGGGTCACGTGGATTCACCGGAAAGCGTGGCGGACGCGGCGGTCCAGATCTTGACCCAGGTGGCGACCGGGGTGGCGAGCACCGTCGGCCAGACGGTCACCGACCTGGTGCGGTCCCGGGTAGCGGGGTGGGGCCCCGGCGAGGCGGCCCTCACCGGCCTGGCGGCCAACCCGACCGACCCGGCGGCGGCCCTCGCCGCCCGCGAGGTGGTGCGGCAGGTGCTCGTCAGCGACCCCGTGTTCACCGCCCAGCTGACCAGCGCGCTGCGCGGCGGGCCGGTGCACAACACCGGCAGTCTGGTCATCCAGGGCAGCACCCTTCGGGGCCGCCAGAACATCTCGCTCGGGGCGCAGACGATCACCAATATCCGCAACTCGCCCGGGCTGCTGATCATCACGATCGTCGTGGCCATCGTGGTGCTGGCGGGGTTGGTCTACGGCGGCATCGCGCTGTCCGGCGGCACCGCGCACAACGCCGCGCCGATCACCGACAGCCAGCTCCTGCGGGGCATTCCCCCCGATCAAGCGAACCTCCCCGGCGGGTGGCAGGCGACCACGGCCCAGGGGCCGGTACCGTGCCCGGACCAGTTCAACCTGTGCTACGGCGGCACGGCCATCCACGTCGCCGGCTACAAGTACGGCCGCTTCACCGTGCTGACCGTGGTGAACACCTTCGGCAGCTCCGAGGATGCCCGCGCGGGGTACCTGGTGGGCGGCCAGCGGATCCAGAACGACGGTAACGGCGTGCAACCGCTGGTGATCCCCGACCTCGACGGTGACGAATCGGTCGCCTTCGGGGGCCCCGACCCCTCCGCGCAGAAGGCCGAGTACAACGTCGCGGTCAAGGTGGGCACCGTGGTGATCACGTGCTCGGTCGCCTCCGCGGGCGGGGACAAGGACATCCACCAGCAGGTGCTCTGGGCGTTGGCCAGGGCCGAGGTCGCCCGGGCGTGGGAGGCCCAGGACGGGAAGACGCCGTCGGCCAAGATCGAGTTCTGAGCGGGCCCGAGCCCGGGCCGGTTACCCGGGCGAGCCGGTGGGTGGACCGTAGGCTCGGGGTCATGACCGCGCCCATGCTCCGCGAGCTCCTGGTGCCCGGGATCGCCGAGGCGGGCCGGGGCGGACGTGGGCGCGCGCTGGAAGCCGCGGTAAGAGCCGCCATCCGCGACGGGACTCTTCCGCACGGCACGCGGTTGCCCTCTACGCGCGATCTAGCGGGTCAGTTGGGACTCTCGCGCGGAACCGTGAGCGCGGCGTACGCGCAACTCACCGCTGAGGGCTACCTGCGTGCTCGGCACGGGTCAGGGACAACCGTCGCGGCGGCGCCTACCGCTACCAACGAAGCCCCTTTGCTGGAGGCACAAGAGCTACCGCGGTGGCGGTACGACTTGAAACCAGGTGTGCCTGCTCTTAGCGCCTTCCCGCGCTCGGAGTGGCAGGCCGCAAGCAAGGCCGGTCTCGCGTCATTGACCGACGACGACTTGGGCTACCCGGATCCGGCAGGACTACCGGCGTTGAGAGCTGAACTCGCGTCTTACCTGGGGCGAGTCCGGGCAGTGGACGCGGCCGACGTGGTGATCACGCACGGCGTGGCCGAGAGTGAGTCGTTGATCGCGCGGGTGCTAAGAGCGGCCGGGCACAGGTCCATAGCTGTTGAGGACCCCACGCACCCAGGGTCGGCGGAGGCGTTGGCGGCACACGGGCTCAAGCCCGTCCCAGTTCCGGTAGACGAAGACGGCATGCGCGTAGACCTCTTGCCGCGCACGGGTTGTCGAGCCGTCTTGGTTACCTCGGCCCACCAGTTCCCCCTCGGGGTAGTGCTCAGTCCACAACGTCGGCGCGCACTGGTCGCGTGGGCGCGTGAACGGGACGGGTACGTGCTCGAGGACGATTACGACGCCGAACACCGTTACGACCGGCCTGCGGTGGGGACCACCCAAGTGCTCGACCGCGACCGGGTGATCTATCTGGGCAGCGTCAGCAAGGTCTTGGCACCGGCGATCCGCCTGGGTTGGATGGTCGTCCCCGAGGCGTTGCGATCGCGAGTGGTCGACCAGAAGCGACTATCGGACCTCGGGTGTTCACCACTCCCCCAGGCCGCTCTTGCGCACCTGCTGCGAACGGGTGGATACGACCGCCACCTCCGCCGCAGCAGACAGCTCTACCGGCGTCGACGGGATGCTCTATTGGCGGCAGTCGCCGCAGAACTACCGGACTGGCGCCCGTATGGCGTGGCGGCAGGGCTGCACGTGGTCCTTAGGCTGCCTGACCACGTCAATGACAGGGCGCTGCAGGAGACTCTTGCCGCGCGCGGGATCAACGCACCGGCACTATCCAGCTACGCACTGTCCACGAGCCCGTTCCCGGGTCTCGTCGTGGGTTACGCGGCGCTGTCCACGGACCGCCTGCGCGCCGCCGTCGGGGAGATCGCCGCGGCTACCGGGCTCTGACAGTCCACACCGGATTGACCAGCGGGATCACCTCGGTCGCGGTCTGCGCCGGGGGCGCGACCGGACGGGCGACCCGATCAGGACGGGACTCGGCGGCGGGCGGCGTGCGGTCGGCACAACCCGACACTGCCGCCACCGCGAGCAGGGCGACAGCCAAGAGCAAGCGCATGAAGGGCTCCACTGGTACGGGGGGCTCACCCTCCTAGACGGCCGAGAACCGCCGAGGTTCACCCGAACCCCGACCGAAGTTCCCGCCGACCCACGACCGGGACACGGCCAGACCCGCCGGCCGAGGTCCACTGCCGGCGGTCGGAGGGGGACTCGTGGTGGTGGCCGTTCCGGAACGTACTCGACAGGAAAACTCTTCCTTCATTCCACAACAGCTCACCAAAAGGACAGTGGAAACGCGAATTGAGCGCTCGGAAATTCTGCCGAACCACCTATGGACCCCGTCAGTAGACCCGTGCCAACCGTGGCGCTTTACACCTTTCGGAGCTTCGCCCGAATAGAGGTTGTCCGGCCAACTCGAGCCGTGGTGGGCTATTGGCGAAATTGCGAGACGCAGTCACGGATCAAATTCAACGGCCCGCACCCGCGGGTCGTCGCACGGCACACATCAGGGAAAGGAGCAGGGATGATGCGGCTACGGAGTGCGGTCCGACCCGGTCTGGCGACCATCGCGATCATGCTGACCGCCATGTTCACGGCGGCCGGGACGAGCACCGCCGACACAAGCCACGAGCTGGGTCCGGCCGAGTTCTACATTCGCAGCGAACTACACGGGAAGTGTTTGGACGTGCTGTTCTTCAACACCGACAATGGCGCTACCGCAGGCTTCTGGGACTGCAACGGCGGCGCCAACCAGCGCTGGTACTCCACTGGCGAGCAGATTCGCAGCTCGCTGCACAACAAGTGTCTGGACGTCCTGTTCTTCAACACTGACAACGGGGCGAAGGCCGGTCTGTGGGACTGCAACGGCGGGGCGAACCAGAGCTGGTACCGCGACGGCTCGCTGCTCAAGAGCAGGTTGCACAACAAGTGCCTCGACGTGCTCTACCTGAACCGGGACAACGGCGCGGCCGCGGGTCTGTGGGACTGCCACGGCAGGACCAACCAGCGCTGGTACACCGTCCCCGCATAGCCGCGGGGCGGTCTGACCTGCGGTTGTCGGTGGGCCGGGGCACGATGGGCCCGTGCTGGACTTCGCGGACGTGGTAGCGGTGTCGGCCGCGGTCGGGGCTACCCGGTCGCGGTTGGCGAAGGTTGACGCGCTTGCCGGGTTGTTGCGGCGGGCCGCGGTCGAGGAGGTGGCGCCGGTGGTGGCGTTCCTCGCGGGCGCGCCCCGGCAGGGTCGGATCGGTGCGGGCTGGCGCACGATCGTGGACCTCGCCGATACCCCGGCGGTGGAGTCCTCACTGACGGTGCTCGATGTCGACGGCGTGCTGGGCGAGGTCGCGGGTACGGCGGGCAAGGGGTCGGCGGCGCGGCGGGCTGAGCTGTTGGGCTCGCTCTTCGCGCGCGCGACGGCGGATGAGCAATGGTTCCTGCGGTCGTTGCTCACCGGTGAGCTGCGGCAGGGGGCGTTGGAAGGGATCATGCTCGACGCCGTCGCTAGGGCAAGTGATGTCGCTGGTGACGTTGTGCGACGGGCGTTCATGCTCTCCGGCACGTTGCCCGCCACCGCGTCCGCCGCGTTGAGCGGGGGCACCGAGGCACTGTCGGCGTTCGGACTCGAGTTGGGCAGGCCGGTGCGGCCGATGCTGGCCTCGCCGGGGTCCTCGCTGACTGAGGCGTTGGCCGAGCTGGCGCCGTGCCTGGTCGAGTACAAGCTGGACGGCGCCCGCATCCAGGTCCACCGCGACGGCGACGACGTGCACATCTACACGCGCACGCTGCGGGAGATCACCGGGAGTGTGCCGGAGCTGGTGGAACTGGTGCGCGGGTTCCCCTGCCGCTCCGTAGTCCTCGACGGCGAGACGCTCGCGCTCAACGACGACGGTAGGCCGCGACCGTTCCAAGAGACGATGAGCAGGTTCGGCAGCACGGTAGAGGAACAGGTCAAGGCGCTGCTGCTAAGGCCGTACTTCTTCGACTGCCTACACTTGGACGGCGTAGACCTGCTCGACGAACCTCTTAGCGTCCGCCGCGATTACCTCGCACGCGCGGTAGGGCCGCACGTCATCCCCGGTGCGGTAGAGCCGTCGGAGGAAGAGGCCGCAGAGCTGACCGAGGCTGCGTTGGCCGCGGGGCACGAGGGCGTGATGGTCAAGGACCTGTCGTCGGTGTACGCGGCCGGTAGACGCGGGAAGGCTTGGCAGAAGGTCAAGCCGGTGCACACCCTCGACCTGGTAGTACTAGGGGCGGAGTGGGGCCACGGTCGGCGAACCGGGTTCTTGTCCAACCTGCACCTCGGCGCCCGCGACCCTGACGGTGGCCCGTTTGTCATGGTGGGCAAGACGTTCAAGGGGCTCACGGACGAACTCTTGCGCTGGCAGACCGCCACGTTCCCGGAGTACGAGTCCTCCCGCGACGACTGGGCTGTCTACTTAAGACCAGCGTTGGTGGTGGAGATCGCGCTGGACGGTGTGCAGGTCAGCACCAGGTATCCCGGCGGCGTGGCCCTGCGCTTCGCGCGGGTCTTGCGCTACCGCCCCGACAAGACACCGGAGCTGGCCGACACTATCGAGACCCTACGAGGTCTCTTGCCCGGGTAGTCGCGTATGCCCAAGCGAACAGGGCGGACTGCGCGGCTGCCGAGAGGACGAAGAGCCAGTCGGTAGTCCTACCTGCTTCGACGGCGATGCCGATGGCGGCGAAGGTCCAGAAGGCGTTGAAGAGGAAGAGGAGCACGCCGAGCACTTCGCCCAGCAGGCGCACGGGGGTGCGGCGGTGCACGGCTGTGGCGGCGAGGGCTAGGGCGCCTAGCGCGAGGGAGATGATCTGCCAGTCGGCGGGTTTGAGCAGGGTGGTGAGTGCGGCTAGGGCTGCCCAGAGGAGGGGGATGCGCACGTCTCTGCGTCGTTGGGGGTGGGGGTTGCGTTACTGCTGCTCTGAGGGTGGCTCTTGGTGCTGGGTGCGCGGCTGGTGCCGGGTGCGCGGCGGGGGCTTCTTGGTGGTGGGCGCGTCCGAGGGCTTGCTTGGGGTGGGCGCGTCGGGGCTTGCTTTGGCGGTGGCGCGTCGGGGCTTGCTTTGGCGGTGGCGCGTCGGGGCTTGCTTTGGCGGTGTGCTCGATGGGGTGGAGTGGCTTTGTTTGGGGCCCCTAAGAAAAGAGGCGCCGTGGGTAGAGCGGGTGGGAAAGGGATACCCACCGCCTGGGTCAGGCTAGCGCCTCTTTTCTCCCCAAACAAAGCCACTCCACCCCATCGAGCAGGTTGGGTGTTCGCGACCGGCTTGGTGGGGGTTGTGTTACGGGACAAGGGAATTGGTGTTGTGGGACAAGGGTTTGGTGGTGGCGGTGGCGCGGTGGCGGCGCGGTGGCGGTGGCGGTGGCGCGGTGGCGGCGCGGTGGTGGCGGCGGCGGTTGTAGTGGCGGCGGCGCCAGCGGGCAGTGGCGGTTGTGGTGGTGATGGGCAGTGGCGGTCGTGCCAGTGGTGGTAGTGGCAGCGGCGCAAGGTCTGGTTGTTGTTGCTGTCGTCGTTCATTTCCAGGATGGCAACTGCTCTTGCAGCAGAGAAGCGGCGGTGGCCCGGCTGCTCCTCACCGGGCCACCGCCGCCTGGTCAGCTTCGCCGCCGTGCAGGGGAGGCGGCCGCGAAGGCCACCACAGCGACGCCGACCACCAGGATCCCGATCACGATCCACGGTGTACCAGTAGACGCGGTGGTGCCCGCACCGGTCGGGGACATCAGGCCCGTGCTCGGGGATGAGAAGCCGCCTGCGGTGCCCTTGCGGTCGTAGGCGGAGCCGGGGAGCTTGTCCCCGTACCTGGCTGACACATCGTGCTGGTACTGGCTGAGGGTCATGGTCTTGCCGGTCGCCAGTGCGCGGACGTTGTTGCCGGTCAGCGCGTACCAGGTGTTGGTCTGCGGCTCGCGCAGCAGGACCGCGCCCGCGGTGAGCTTGGTCGCCTGGGCGAACTCGATGTCACCGGCGGCGATGTTGGCCACCTGCCAGTTGCCCGCCTGGTCCTTGACCGTCCAGACCGAAGCCGCGCTGCCGTCGGCGCCCTTGGCCGGGACGGCGACGTAGGAGAACCGGCCCGCCTTGGGCGAGCGGCCCGCGACGAAGTCGGCGTTGAGCTCGTAGACCGCGACCGACGTGCCGCCGACTGATGCCTGGACGTCGGCCGAGGCCACGCCCGACCTGGCGGTGTTCGCCTGGCCGAGGAACTTGCCCACGGTGGCTGTCACGTCGGGGGCCGTCGCGGCCGCCTGGGCCTTGGCGGTGTCCGCGGCGGACACGGCGCCGTCGACCGGGGACGGGTCCGCCATGGCGTACCCGGCGTAGCCGACCACGCCGAGCACCGCGACCGAGAGGGCGAGGACGCCCCTCACCAACGACTTCCGCATGCCGTTCACCCCCGGATCCCGGTCAGCGTGTGGGTCCACGCGAAGCTGGAGTTGTTGACGTAGTAGCTGTAGGTGGCCCAGTTGTAGCGGTAGTTGTCGGGCCACGGGTCGCCCCAGTAGACCCAGCTCTTGGACGTGTCGACGCCGTAGAGCACGTGCATGTGACCGCCACCGGACTTCCAGCCGATGCGGGTCTCGATGGGCTGGTTCGCGTTCACCTGGGACTGGATGGCCGCGTAGGTCAGGTAGTTGTAGACGTAGCTGCCCGGGTTGCTGAAGCCGAGCTTGGAGAACCCGTTGCGGACCTCGCCGAGGTCGGCTTGGTCGTTCGGGCACGCCGAGGCGGTATTGCGGTTCTTGGCGAGGGCGCAGAACTGGTTCTGGGTCACCGAGTACCCCTTGCTGACCGCGATCGAGGTCCCCGAAGCCGCCCAGCACCAGTTGGTCTTCTGCTGGGCTTGCATGCTGAACGAGGGCGCTTGCGCGATCGCGGCGGTTGCCGCGGGGGTCTGGCTAACCAGCCAGGCGAGCACGGCCACGAGCGTGGCCGCGAACGCCGAGCGGGTCGCGGTGCGGTTCATCGAGCCTCCTAAGCAGGGTCGGAGTGCTCGGAACAGTGCGGCTGCGGTGAGTGGCCGACAAGGGGCCCTGGGTGAGCGGCGGAGCGTTCCGCAGCGAGTTCGCACCTTTACCCGCCGGTAGACAGTGGTTACTGTGAACATTCACAGGAGTTCACCCGATCGGGAACACCAGTTCACCCAGGAGGTCGCCGTGTCCGCCGACGCCCTCGCCGACGCGCTGCGCCGCGGGCCGTTCCACGTGGCTCTGCGCACGGCAATCGAGCACCGCGGCCTGTCCCTGGCCCGGCTGCGCGCGCACCTGTCCCGGATCGACATCAATGTCGCCGAGTCCACTCTGAGTTACTGGCAGCGCGGTTTGCGTCACCCGGACATGCACCACGCGCTCAGTGCGGTGCGCGGCCTGGAGACCGTGCTCGGGCTGCCGACGGACTCGCTGGTGGTGCTCATCGGGCCGCCCCGGCGCAACCAGCGCGACCGCAAGCCGTCGGCCTCGTTCGCCGAGCTGGTGGTGGCCGGGCCGATCACCAGCGAGCTGCTGGCCGACATCGGCGTCCGGCCCGAGCAGTGCAACGCCGACATCGAGCTGCTGCTGACCCACGAGCGCGTCACCATCGCGCCGGACCGCTCGCAGGGGCGCGTGCACACCCGGCTCGTCGGGCTGGCCCGACAGGCCGGGGTGGACCGCTACATCGGCGTCTACCACGGCGAACCCGGCTGCGACATCGCGCGCGTGCGGGTCAGCGCGGGCGACGGGTGCAGGCTCGGGCGGGTCCGGCGGCGCGAGATCGGCATGGTGTTCGAGCTGATGTTCGACCGCACGCTCGCCGAGGGCGACACCATCGTGCTCAGCTACGCCGTCGACGACGAGTCGGGCATCGAGTGCCCTGGGTACTTCCGGATCTTCCGCGCGCCGTCTGGGCCGTTCTTGCTCCAGTTCGAGCTACCGGCCGAGGACCTCCCCGCGCGGTGCGTGCAAGAGGTGCGCGTCAACGACCAGAGACCGCCCACGCTCTCCCAGGACCTCTATTGCGACCGCGGGTTCGTGGCCAGCGCGTACTACCCGTCGGTGACACCCGGTATCGCGGGTATCACCCTGGAATGGAGCTGAACCCGTACGGTGAACAGGTGCGCTTCTACCACGGCTCGCCCGAGCACGACCTGACCTACGACGACGTCTTCCTGGTGCCCGGCCGCTCCGCGGTCGAGAGCCGGTTCGACGTCGATCTGTCCACATCGGACGGTACGGGGGCCACCATCCCGATCGTCGTGGCCAACATGACCGCGGTGGCGGGCAGGCGGATGGCCGAGACAGTCGCCCGCCGCGGTGGCCTGGTAGTGCTACCGCAGGATGTCGACCCGGCAGCGGTGGGCGAGATCGTGGCGTGGGTGAAGGCGCGGCACACGGTGTGGGACACGCCGTTGGTCTTGCGCGCGGGGGACTCAGTGGCGGACGCGCTGAACCTCCTGCCTAAGAGGTCGCACGGGGCCGTTGTCGTGGTCGACGACGGCGGGCGTCCGATTGGCGTGGTCGACGAGGCCGCGTGTCACGGGGTCGACCGGTTCACCAGGATCGGCGAGGTAGCGAATACGGCGATCGTCACGCTGCCGGTGTCCGCGGCTCCGCGCGAGGTGTTCGACGCCTTGCACGGTCGAACCGCGTCCATAGCGCTCGCGGTAGACGCAGACGGCATTCTCGCGGGGGTCTTGACCGAGGTAGGGGCGTTGCGCGCGGACATCTACACGCCCGCGGTCGACGCCGCCGGGCGGTTGCGTGTCGCGGCCGCGGTGGGCGTCAACGGCGATGTCGCGGGCAAAGCGGCGGCGTTGCTGGCCTACGGCGTGGACACGCTGGTCGTGGACACCGCGCACGGGCACCAGGAGAAGATGCTGGCCGCGCTGAAGTCCGTGCGGTCGGCGGCCCCGGGGGTGCCGGTGGTCGCGGGCAACGTGGTCACCCCTGAAGGCGTGCGCGACCTGGTCGCCGCCGGTGCCGACGTGATCAAGGTCGGCGTCGGGCCGGGTGCGATGTGTACGACCCGGATGATGACCGGGGTCGGGCGGCCGCAGTTCTCGGCGGTGTACGAGTGCGCCACCGAGGCCCGCGCGCTGGGTGCGTCGGTATGGGCTGACGGCGGCGTACGACACCCGCGCGATGTCGCACTGGCATTGGCCGCAGGCGCCTCTAGCGTGATGGTGGGCTCTTGGTTCGCAGGGACGTACGAATCCCCCGGCGACCTCTTGCGCGATGAACAAGGGCGTCCGTACAAGGAGTCCTTCGGTATGGCATCTAAGAGGGCCGTGACAGCTCGCACGCGTACCGAGACTGGGTTCGACCGCGCGCGTAAGGGGCTGTTCGAGGAAGGCATCTCCTCTTCGCGCATGCGACTCGACCCTGCGGCGCCGGGCGTCGAGGACCTCTTGGACTCGATCTGTTCAGGCGTGCGTTCCGCCTGCACCTACGCGGGAGCGCTCACGCTGGAGGAGTTCCACGAGCGCGCGGTGGTGGGCGTGCAGTCGGCCGCGGGGTTCGCCGAGGGAAGGCCGCTGCCCGCGGGCTGGTGAATCCACAGCAGAGGGTTCGGCTCGGGTGCGCCAATCATCCCAATTGACGCCGCGCTTAAGGTTGCCTCGTGAGAGCAGTCGAGGTCACGGACCTTGTCAAGCTGTACAAGAAGAACCCCAAGCCCGCAGTGGACGGCCTGAGCTTCAGCGTCGAGCAGGGCGAGGTGTTCGGTCTCCTCGGCCCCAACGGCGCCGGGAAGACCACCACGGTGGGGGTTCTGACGACGCGGGTGCTGCCCACGTCGGGGAAGGCGCTGGTGCACGGGGTCGACGTCGTGCGCGAGGCCACGAAGGCGCGGCAGCTGCTGGCGGTGGTGCCGCAGCGCAACAACCTGGACCGGTCGCTGAACATCAGGCAGAACCTGCTGTTCCACGCCGCCTACCACGGTGTGCCGCGGGCCGAGCGCACCGCGCGCGCCGACGAGATCCTGGAGCGGATGGGGCTGGCCGAGAAGGCCAAGGACAAGATCGAGATCGTCTCCGGCGGCCAGGCCCAGCGGGTGATGATCGCCCGGGCGCTGATGCACCAGCCCAAGGTGATGTTCCTGGACGAGCCGTCGACCGGGCTCGACCCGCAGGCGCGGCTGTTCGTGCACGACCGGGTCAAGGACCTGCGCGCGGACGGGGTGACGGTCGTGCTGACCACGCACGACATGGACGAGGCGGCCAAGCTGTGCGACCGGGTCGGGATCGTGGACCACGGGAAGCTGCTGGCGCTCGACACTCCCACGGCGCTCACGCGAGGACTTCCGGGTAGCACCACGGTGAGCGTGACGGTCAACCTGGACAGGACTGACGGGGAGGTCGTCGAGAAGGTGCTGGCCGGGATTGACGGCGTCGAGCGGGTTGAACGCATCGGTAGCGGGGGCGGCGCCCCTCCGCCGAACATCCCCGCGGCGGTCGCGGCGCGGATTCCGGCACCTGCGCCATCGTCTGGGGGACAGTTCCGGCTCTACACGGGCCACGAGGCGGCGGTAGTGCTACCTGCTGTGCTGCGCGTTCTTGGTGAAGCGTCGTGTGAGGTCACGGACCTATCGATCGGTACGCCGAGCTTGGAAGACGTGTTCATCCACCTGACCGGTCGGGAGCTGCGATGAGTTCCAGCACTGCGCTGCGGACCTTCGGGTCCGTGCTGTGGCGCGACACGTTCGTCACCGGGCGCGAGCTGTTGCCATTCCTCGCCCAGGTGATCGTGCAACCGTTCTTCACGTTGTTCATCTTCGGCAAGGTGCTCACCAGCATCGGGTACGTCGGCGGGGACTACGCGGCGATCCTGCTGCCGGGAATCGTGGCCCTGAACGGGTTCCTCGGCGGGCTGCAGAACACGACCATGCCGCTGATCATGGACTTCTCCTGGACCCGGGAAATCGAGGACCGACTGCTGGCGCCCATCCCGATCGCCTGGGTGGCGGTGGAGAAGATGCTGTTCGGCGCACTGCGCGGGGTGATCGCGGCGGCGGTGATGATCCCGATCGGGTTCCTGATCCTGGACGACGTGCACTGGCCAGCGTCCGCCTGGCTGCCGGTGGGGCTGATCATCGTGCTGGGGTCGCTGGTCGGGGCGGCGATCGGGATGACGATCGGGACCTCGGTGCAGCCCAAGCAGATCAACATCCTGTTCGCGGTGATCCTGATGCCGCTGATGTTCACCGGGTCCACGCAGTTCCCGTGGATGGGGCTGTCGCAGCTGCGGTGGTTCCAGGTGGTGTGCGCGCTGAACCCGTTGACCTATGTCAGTGAGGGGATGCGGGCGGAACTGGTGCCGCAGGTGCCGCACATTCCTATTTGGATCAGTTTGCTGGTGATGGTGGGGGCTTGTGCGGTGTTCGGGGTGGTGGGGATTCGGGGGTTCTTGCGTCGCGCCCTGGACTAGTTTGTTGAGGGGCCTGCTTCCCTGGGTTCCTGCTTCCCCTACGCCAATTGTGACTACGGCCTGTCTCGGGTTGTCAAGGCGGGAAAGATGCCTTGACAACCCGAGACAGGCCGTGTTTTGGCTGCGTATGGGATGCAGGCGGCGGGGTGGTCGACAGGAGGGGCTTGGTGGGGCCGGCTCGGCTTGGCGGGTGGCCGGGTAGGGCGAGTCTGTTGTGGGGTGGCGGAGCGGCTTGGTAGGACGGGCTCTGCTTGGTAGAGCTGCTTCGCAGGCGGGTTCTGTTGTGGCGGGCGGCTTGGCGGGGCGGGTTCTTTGATGCGCGTGGGTGAGCGGGGCGGCCCGGCGGGGCCAAGACGGACTGGGCGTGGCACGTCGGTCGAGTGGTGGAAGACGACTTGGGTTGGCGGGAGGCGGCGGCCCGGTGGTGGGGCCGCCGCCTCCTCTGGTCAGCCTGTGTGGTCTTCGAGCATCTCGGTCACCAGGGCGGCGATGGGGGAACGCTCCGACCTGGTGAGGGTCACGTGGGCGAAGAGGGGGTGGCCCTTGAGCTTCTCGATCACGGCGGCGACGCCGTCGTGCCTGCCGACGCGGAGGTTGTCGCGTTGGGCGACGTCGTGGGTGAGCACCACCCGGGAGCCGGAGCCGAGGCGGGAGAGCACCGTCAGCAGGACGTTGCGCTCGAGGGACTGGGCCTCGTCGACGATGACGAAGGTGTCGTGCAGGGAGCGGCCTCTGATGTGGGTGAGCGGCAGGACCTCCAGCATGCCGCGGTCGAGGACCTCCTCGATCACGTGTGCGCCGACCAGGGCGCCCAGGGTGTCGAACACCGCCTGCGCCCAGGGCATCATCTTCTCGCTCTCGGAGCCCGGCAGGTAGCCGAGGTCCTGGCCGCCGACCGCGTACATCGGGCGGAAGACGACGACCCGCTTGTGCAGGCCGCGCTCCATGACCGCCTCCAGGCCCGCGCACAGGGCCAGGGCGGACTTGCCGGTGCCCGCTCGGCCGCCGAGGGAGACGATGCCGATCTCCGGGTCCAGCAGCAGGTCCAGGGCGATCCGCTGCTCCGCCGAGCGGCCGTGCAGGCCGAAGGCCTCGCGGTCGCCCCGGACCAGCCTGATCTGCTTGTCGGCCGTCACCCGGCCCAGGGCACTGCTCGAGCCGCCGAGCAGGCGCAGGCCGGTGTTGGTCGGCAGTTCAGCCGCCGCCGGGATGCCGAAGTCGACCGGGTCGACGGTGTCCTCGGCGAACAGGGCGTCCACTGCCTCGTGCGGGACGTCGAGGTCGGCGATGCCGGTCCAGCCCGACGGGGTTACCTCGCCCGCGCGGTACTCGTCGGCGTCCAGGCCGACCGCGCCCGCCTTGACGCGCAGCGGGATGTCCTTGGTGACCAGGGTGACCGCCAGGCCCTCGGCCGCCAGGTTCAGCGCGCAGGCCAGGATCCGCGCGTCGTTGCCGTCGGTGCGGAAGCCGAGTGGCAGGACCGAGGGGTCGGTGTGGTTGAGCTCGATGTGCAGGGTGCCGTCGGCGTCGCCGATCGGGATCGGCTTGTCGAGCCTGCCGTGCCGCAGGCGCAGGTCGTCGAGCAGCCGCAGCGTCTCGCGGGCGAACCACCCGAGTTCGGGGTGGTGCCGCTTGCCCTCCAACTCGCTGATGACCACCAGCGGCACGACCACCGAGTGCTCGTCGAACCGGGTCAGCGCCCACGGGTCGGCCAGCAGCACGGAGGTGTCGAGGACATAGGTACGCCTGGCTGGGTCGGCCTCCTGAGGGGCCGACGGGCTTGAGGAAAGGCCTGCGGTGCGCCTGGACGAACGCGAAGCGGTCACGGCAACTCCCTTGCGAACGCGGCACCCGCGCCCGCTCCTCGGTGGGCCGGGCACCAGGCCCTGGCTGGGTCGCATCGGCTGACGCCCTCGGCTTAGCGGCGTCCACCTCGGCTCCCACGAGGGCCGGGCGCCGGCCCCCTCGCGATCGTCATGCTCACGACCAGGGCCTCCCGGGCCGGACCGCAGTGGACACGGGCCGACACCTCGGAAGCTACCTGCGTCCACTGACAAACGGCATGCGGCCGGGCGAGTGATTTTCGATTTCGTCACCACCATGACATCTGGGCGCCACATCCCCCGCAGCGTTAGCCCGACCGTCCACATACCACACGTCGTGACCAGCGGCAGCGGCCATTCGAGTCGGGAGCCGGGGTGCGGACGGTAGGCACCGTCACCTCGGCGGCACACAGCGTGGTCGCGGGGGTGATTGCGTGACCAACCGGGGCGGCGCATACTACGGGCTTTTGCCGGTCCGGCCGGAAACTTGTGGCTAGGAACCGAACCTGCGGTGCCGGATTCCGTACGCGCGCAGCGCCCGCAGGAAATCCGTGCGGCGGAAGTCGGGCCAGTAGGCCTCGCAGAAGTGGAACTCCGAGTGCGCCGACTGCCACAGCAGGAACCCGGAGAGCCGCTGCTCGCCCGAGGTGCGGATCACCAGGTCGGGGTCGGGCTGGCCGGAGGTGTAGAGGTGCTCGGAGATGTGGTCGACGTCGAGCACCTCGGCCAGCTCCTCGATCGTGGTGCCCGCCTCGGCGTGCTGCTGGAGCAGCTTGCGCACCGCGTCGGCGATCTCGCGCCTGCCGCCGTAGCCCACCGCGATGTTGACCTCCATGCCCTCGCGGCCCGCCGCCCGGCTCGCCGCCGCCTGCAGCCGGTTGGCGGTCTCGGTGGGCAGGATGTCCTGGGCGCCGATGATCCGCAGCCGCCACGGCGCGCCCGGCTCGGCGAGCTCGTCGACCACGTCGCCGATGATCTGCAGCAGCGGCGCCAGCTCGGCCGGGTCGCGGTTGAGGTTGTCGGTGCTGAGCAGCCAGAGGGTGACCACCTCGACCCCGGCCTCCTCGCACCAGCCGAGCAGGTCGGCGATCCGCCGGGCGCCGACCCGGTGGCCGTCGTTGACGTCGGTGAACCCCGCCTCCCTGGCCCACCGGCGGTTGCCGTCGAGCATGACGCCCACGTGCCTCGGGGTGCGGCCCCCCGCCTGCTGGACTAGCCGCTTCTCGTAGATGCCGTACACGACGTCGGCCACGCGCCTGCGGAGACTCACGGCCGAAGAGAGTACGCCGTCGAGCGGCCCGTGGGAGCACACTGGGCAGGTGCAGCGCATCCGGATCGATCCGATATGGCAGGACCTCGCGGTGATCGAACGCCTGGTCCGCGAGTCGCGGACGGTGGCCGTGGTGGGGCTGAGCGCCTCGCCGACGCGGCCCAGCCACGGGGTGGCGAGCTACCTGCGCTCCGCCGGGCTCACCGTGTACCCGGTCAACCCGGGGCTGGAGTCGTGGGAGGGGCTGCCCGCGTACGCCTCGCTGGCGGAGGTGCCGGGGGAGATCGACATCGTCGACGTGTTCCGGCAGCCCGCCTTCGCCGTCGAGGTGGCCGCGGCGGCGGTCGAGGTGGGGGCGGGCGCGCTGTGGATGCAGCTGGGGGTGATCTCGCCGGAGGCAGCCGAGGTGGCGGCCGCGGGCGGGCTCGACGTCGTGATGGACCGGTGCCTGGGGGTGGAGCACCGGGAGGTGGTGGGCTGGTCGTAGGGGCGGGGGTGGGGTCGGCAACAGGGGTGTGGCGGGTGAACCTACGGTCCCGTAACGTCGGTCGGGTGACGTCAGCGACGCTGACCGAGCCCCCGGCCGGTCACTCCAAGCCCCGCATGCGCGGCGTGATCCACCTGTGGTCGTTCTTCATCTCGGTCGCCACCATCGGCACCCTGGTCTCGCTCGCCGCCACTGTGTCGGCCCGCGCGGTCCTGGCGACCTCGGTCTACGGCGTCACGGTGCTCGGCCTGTTCGGCGTGAGCGCGCTCTACCACCGGCGCTGGTGGGTCACCCAGCGCGCGCACACCATGATGAAGCGGCTCGACCACTCGATGATCTTCCTGTTCATCGCGGGCACGTACACGCCGTTCAGCCTGCTGGCGATGGACCAGCCCACCGGCTACATCGTGCTGTCCGTGGTGTGGGGCGGGGCCGTGCTCGGGGTCGCCCTGAAGATGCTCTGGCCGCACGCACCGCGCTGGCTGGGGACGCCGATCTACGTGGCGCTGGGCTGGGTGGCGATCTTCGTGCTGCCGCAGCTGCTCTCGCACGCCGGCGTGGCCGCGCTGGTCCTCCTGCTGACCGGCGGCCTGTTCTACACCGTCGGCGCGGTCTTCTACGCCACGAAGTGGCCCAACCCGTGGCCCGGCACCTTCGGCCACCACGAGTTCTTCCACGCCGCCACCGTGCTCGCCGCCGCCTGCCACTACGTGGCGATCTGGCTGGTCATCTACTCCTAGCTGCGGTTTCAGGGGGCTCACCCCCTCTCAGGCCGCCTCCAGGCCGTCACCAGGAGAGCCGGCCCCGCCCAGGCCGCCGATGAAGGTGTCCACAGCCCTGCGTGTCCGGTCGTGGCTGCTCGACAGGAGATGGGTGTAGACCCGCAGCGTGAAGCCCGGGTCGGTGTGCCCGAGGTACTCGGCAACGGCCTTCACCGACTCCCCCGCGTCGAGCAGGACCGAGGCGAACAGGTGCCGCAGTGCGTGCATCCCGTCGTCACGGGATCCCCGTCCGGGTGCAGCCAGGGCAGGGTGAGCGCCACGGGCGGGAACCGCTCCATGTACTCGTCCAGCTCCCGCAGGATGCCAGAGGCCAGAGGCGCGCTCCTCGTCTTCCGGCGTTTCGGCGGGGCGAAGACAGGCTGGTTCTCAACGAGCCGAACTTGGCGGACCACGTTGACCGACTCGGCCTCCCGGTCGAGGTCGTCGGGCGAGAGCCCGAAGATCTCACCCTGCCGAAGCCCGAACCCTGCCCCACCGCAACAGCGATCTTGAACCGGTCGGGCAACGCGTCCATAACGGCCGACGCCCTCGAAGCGGACCACACCGCCACCCGCTTCTGCTCGACCTGCGGACGGGTGACGCTCCGTGCGTGGCAGGGATTCTCAAGAATGCGCTTGTCGTCGACAGCGGCGTTGAGGATCGACGCCAGGCGCGTGAACAGCAACACCCGGTAGTTGGCCGCCACGGACCTGTCCTGCAACTGACGCAGCCACGCCTGCACGTCACCTGGCTTGATCCCCCCGAGCGACTTCCGCTCGAAGAACGGGAACAGGTGACTTCGACCGCTCCCGCCCGTCCGGGTCGAGGTACCGCACCTTGTAGCGGTCCCCCTTGCCGTAGAGGGCTGTCTTCTCCCGCCCCGCCTTTCCAGTCGCGGGATCCACGACCTTGCGATACTCCTAGGCCTGCTCGAACTCGCGGGCCAGCACGCTCATCAACAGCATGTCGTGCAGCTGACCGTCTCGGCGGAAGACCTCGCGGAGGCGGCCCTCGACGATGAAGCCGACCTTCTCGTACACGCGGACGGCCGCCACGTTGTCCACGACCACGTACAGCTGGATCGCGTGCAGGCGCATGTTGTGGAAGCCCCACCGGCACAGCAGCCGCAGGGCCTCGGTGCCGTAGCCCTTGCCCCGGGCGTCCGCGTCGCCGAAGTAGATGTCGACCTCGGCGCGGCCGGACTCGGGTTCGGCGTCGCGGAGCACCACCACGCCCACGAACCTGCCCTCGTCGAGGGTCTCCACGGCGAAGCGGACCCGCGAGTAGCTGTTCGGCGGGAAGTCCGCCAAGCGCTTGCGCAGCTGCGCCAACGACTCCGGGTAGCCCTCGGTCATCCACCGCATCGCGTCCGGGTCGTTGTGCCAGCGCCACATGGGGTCGGCGTCCTCCGGCTCGATGGGGCGCAGCCGCACGAGCTCACCGGTCAGTGCCACCGGACCACCATGGCGGCAGTCCGGTGGCCCCGCCAACCGATTTACAGGTCCGGTCCCTGCGCGCGCAGGTCGTCGACCTTGCTCATCGCCTCGCGCAACGACCCCAGCCACTCCTCGGCGTGCTTGCCGACCAGGCGGACCGTCCAGGCCAGCGCGTCCGAGCGGGACCGGGCCACGCCCGAGGACACCAGGGTGTCCAAAATCAGCCGTTCCGGCTGGCGCAGCCTGGTCATCACCGGCACCGACAACGTGGTGAACAGTTCCTCGGTGTCGCCCTGCCGCGCGCCCCACGCGACCTTGCGGCCGTAGCGGTGCTCGGCCTGCCGGGCGATCTCGATGCGCTCCTCCCGGGTGTCCTCGCGCCACCGGGCGATCCGGCCGGACTCGGCGGCGGCGCGGGCCGCGTCGTCCGGGTAGTCGCCCTCCAGGGTGGGCAGGGTGCCGACGACCAGGATCTCCTCGCGGTCCACGGTCACCTCCGGCTGCCCGGTGAACCACCCGTCGGGCAGCCTGCCGGAGAACCAGGCCGCCGCGTCGTCCGCGGGCGGGACCTCGGACTGTTGCCAGCCCGGGCCGCCCCTCCACTGCTGCTTCCGCATGTCCGACTCCCTTGATTACATGATTACCTCTTAACTCAAGCTACGCCGGTAACCACGTATCAGGTGTTCGCCCGGAGCGGACTAGAGCGCGGCGACCAGGGCGGCCGCGGTCGTCACCGGTCGGTCGCACACGTACCCGCGGCACACGTACGCCGCTGGGGCGCCGTCCACCAGCGGTCGGTCGGCCAAGAGCGGCGCCGAGTCGGGTGCGCCGCCGAGCACCACCGCCCCGCCGTGCGCGTGTCGCACCGCGGCGGCGAGCAGCTCGTCGCGCTCCCCCGGCTGTCCGACGACCGCGACCTGCACCGGGCCTTGCGCCAACGCCTCGGCGACCGTCAGCCAGTGCCCGGCGAACCGCGGCGCTCGCGCGGCCAAGAGCCCGTTGCGCGTTACCGCCTGTTCGGCAGCCGCGCGGTACTCCCCCGCGCGGTCGGGACCCGCGAGCGCGGAGCCCAACAACAACGCGCCCGCCAACGCCGACGCGCCGGACGGGCTGGCGTTGTCGCCGGGGTCGCCCGGACGCCACACCAAGGCGTCCGCGTCGTCGGCGGTGTCGTGGTAGGCGCCGGGGGCGGCCGGGTCGGCGAAGCGGGCCAGGGCGGTGTCGAGGAGTCCGCACCCGGCGTCCAGCCAGCGGGCGGCGCCGGTGGCCTGGTGCAGGACGAACAGCGCCTCGGCCAGGCACGCGTAGTCCTCCAGCACGCCTGCCGCGCTGCCGACGACACCGCCACGGGACGTTCGCCGCAGCCTCCCGTCGACGACGTGCAGGTCCAGCACGAGGTTGGCGGCCCACTCGGCCGCCGCCACCCACGACGGCTCGCCCAGCGCCACGCCGGCCTCGGCCAGCGCGGCGATCGCCAGGCCGTTCCAGCCGGTCACGACCTTGTCGTCGCGCCCGGGCTGCGGCCGGGCCGCCCGCGCCACCGACAGCCGGGCCTTGACGTCCAGCCACCGGTCGCGGTCGTCCACCTCGGCGACGAACCGCAGCGTGGACGAGCCCTGCTCGAAGGTCCCCGCGTCGGTGACGCCCAGCAGTCGGGCCGCCCACGCGCCGTCGTCGAGGCCGAGGACCTCGACGAGTTGGGCGGGTGTCCACACGTAGGTCAGCCCCTCCTCGCCCTCGGTGTCGGCGTCGAGCGAGGCGGCGAAACCACCCTCGGGGGTCAGCAGGTCGGTGAGCAGGAAGCGCGCGGTCTCCGACGCCACCTCGCGGTAGCGCTCGCCACCGGTGCGCCGCGCCAGGTGGGCGAACAGGCGGAGCAGCAAAGCGTTGTCGTACAACATCTTCTCGAAGTGCGGCACCACCCAGCCCGCGTCCACGCTGTAGCGGGCGAAGCCGCCCGCCAGCTGGTCGTTGAGGCCGCCGTCGGCCATCGCCCGCGCCGTTCCCTCCACAATGGACAAAGCCTCGACCGAACCGGTGCGCTCGTGCTGGCGCAGCAGGAACTCCAGCACCATCGTCGGTGGGAACTTGGGCGCGCCACCGAATCCGCCATTCGTCCGGTCGTACTCGGCGAGCAGCGAGACCGCGGCGCCGTCGAGCACCGCAGCATCCACAAAGGACTCTTGCAGCGGGCCCGTCTGGTCGCGCAGCTCGGCCACGACCCGCGCACCCGCCGCCCGCACCTCCTCGTCCTGCGAACTCCACGCTTCGTGCACCGCGCTGAGCAGCTGACCGAACGACGGCATGCCGGGGCGCGGCTGGGGTGGGTAGTAGGTGCCGCAGTGGAACGGCTCGGCGTCCGGGGTGAGGAAGCAGGTCATCGGCCAGCCGCCCTGGCCGGTCATGGCCTGGGTGGCGGTCATGTACACCGCGTCGACGTCCGGGCGCTCCTCGCGGTCGACCTTGACGTTGACGAACCACTCGTTCATCAGCGCGGCCACCGCCGGGTCCGCGAAGGACTCGTGCGCCATCACGTGGCACCAGTGGCAGGCGGCGTAGCCGACCGAGAGCAGCACCGGCACGTCCCGGCGGCGGGCCTCGTCGAAGGCGTCCCGGCCCCACTCCCACCAGTCGACCGGGTTGTCCTGGTGCTGGAGCAGGTAGGGGCTCGTGGAGCCGCGCAGCCGGTTCGCCATGGCCCCAGCCTGCCAAACGACGTGCGGCGGGGCAGCGCGGTGCGCCACACTTCGCCGGTGCTGCTGACCCTGACGACCACCCTCCGCCCGGCCACCGACCTCGGCTACCTGCTGCACAAGCACCCAGGGAAGGCGCAAGCGTTTTCCACCTCCGCGGGGACGGCGCACGTGTTCTACCCCGCCGCCGCCGAGGACACCTGCACGGCGGCGCTGCTATTAGAGGTGGACCCGACCAAGGTGAACCACGTCGACGACCGCGGGTACACCGCGGGCTCGATGTTCGCCGTCGCGCTCGGCTCGGTGTTCCGCACCGCGATGAACGGCCGCTGCGACAGCCGCCCGGCGCTGGCCGACACCCCGATCCCGCTGACCGCGCACCTGCCCGCCGCACCCTGCCGCGGCGGCGCCGACCTGGCCGAGCGGCTGTTCACGCCGCTGGGCTGGCGGGTGGCCGCGCGGCCGGTCCCGCTCGACCCGGCGTTCCCCGAGTGGGGCGCGGCCCGCTGCGTCGACCTGCGGCTCGACGGTGAGCTGCGGCTGGCCGACGCGCTGCGCCACCTGTACGTGCTGCTGCCGGTGCTCGACGACGCCAAGCACTACTGGGTCGGCGAGGAGGAGGTCGACAAGCTGCTGCGCGCGGCGGGCGACTGGCTGCCGACCCACCCGGAGCGCGACTTGATCAGCAAGCGCTACCTCGCGCACCGGCGCGGGTACGTGCGGTCCGCGCTCGAGCGACTGACCGAATTGGACGGTTCGGCGCCGCCGGACGCCGAGCCGGTGGCGCGCCCGATGGCCGCGACCCGACGGGAAGCCGTCCTCGCCGCGTTGCACGAGGTCGGTGCTCGGCGGGTGCTCGACCTGGGCTGCGGTGGCGGCGCGCTGCTCGCCGAGCTGGCCGCGGACCCGAGGTTCACCGAGGTCCTCGGCACCGACGTGGCGGCGCGGGCGCTGGAGATCGCCGAGCGCGGTCTGGCCCGGCTGCCCGACCGGTTGCGCGAGCGGGTCACGCTGCGGCAGTCCGCGCTCACCTACACCGACCCGGAGCTCGCGGGCTACGACGCGGCGGTGCTGATGGAAGTGGTCGAGCACGTCGACCCGGGCAGGCTGCCCGCGCTGGAGCGCGCGGTGTTCGGCACCGCCCGACCGGCGCACGTGGTCGTGACCACGCCGAACATCGAGTACAACGCGCTGTTCCCGCGCCCGGACGTGTTGCGCCACAAGGACCACCGGTTCGAGTGGACGCGCGCGGAGTTCCAGGCGTGGGGCGACGGCGTCGCCCAGCGGCGCGGCTACACCGTCCGCTACGGACCGATCGGCCCGGTCGACCCCGACCTCGGCGCCCCGACCCAGCTGGCCGTGTTCACCCGAGCGGAGGCGTGATGGACCTGATCATCCCGGACATGTCCCTGGTGGTGCTCGTCGGCGCCTCCGGCTCGGGCAAGTCGACCTTCGCGCGGCGGCACTTCCGCGCCACCCAGGTGCTCTCCAGCGACTTCTTCCGCGGCCTGGTCAGCGACGACGAGAACGACCAGTCCGCCTCGGCCGCCGCGTTCGACGCGCTGCACTACGTCGCGGGCAAACGCTTGCAGGCCGGCCTGGTGACCGTCGTGGACGCCACGAACGTGCAGCGGGCACCGCGCGCGGCGCTGATCAAGCTGGCGCGCGAGCACGACGTGCTGCCGGTCGCGGTGGTGCTCGACGTGCCGGAGTCAGTGTGCGTGCGGCGCAACGCCGCGCGGCCCGACCGGGATTTCGGCGCGCACGTGGTGCACCGGCACGTGGCCGACCTGCGGCGGTCGACCAGCGGGCTGCGCAAGGAGGGCTTCCGGCACGTGCACGTGTTGCGCGGTGAGTCCGAAGTGGACGAAGCGCGGATCGTGGTCCAGCCGCTGCGCAACGACCGACGGTCGGAGACCGGCCCGTTCGACGTGATCGGCGACGTGCACGGCTGCCGCGCCGAGCTTGAGGAACTGTTGCGGGAGCTGGGTTACACGCTGGCCCGGGACGCCGAAGGCCGGGCCGTCGGCGCGGCGCACCCGGCGGGCAGACGGGCGGTGTTCGTCGGCGACCTGGTCGACCGCGGTCCCGACACCCCGGGCGTGCTGCGGCTGGCGATGGGCATGGTCGAGGCGGGCACGGCGCTGGCGGTGTGCGGCAACCACGAGCAGAAGCTGGTGCGGGCGCTGCGCGGCAAGCAGGTCACCGTGCGGCACGGTCTCGCGGAGTCGTTGGCGCAGCTGGGCGAGGAGGAGCCGGAGTTCGTCGAACGCGCCACGAGCTTCTGCGACGACCTGCTGAGCCACTACGTGCTCGACGGCGGCAACCTCGTCGTCGCGCACGCGGGCCTTCCCGCGCAGTACCACGGTCGGGCATCCGGCCGGGTGCGGTCGTTCGCTCTCTACGGCGACACCACCGGCGAGACCGACGAGTACGGCCTCCCGGTGCGCTATCCGTGGGCCAACGACTACCGCGGCCACGCGACTGTCCTCTACGGACACACACCGGTGCCGGACGCGGAGTGGGTCAACTCCACGATGTGCCTGGACACCGGCTGCGTGTTCGGTGGCAAGCTCACGGCACTGCGCTATCCGGAGCGCGAGCTGGTGTCCGTTGCCGCGCACCAGGTCTGGTACGAGCCGGTGCGCCCGCTGGTGCCGGTTGTCGAGGAGCGGGAGCCGGACGCGTTGGCGCTGACCGACGTGGTGGGCCAGCGCGCCATCGAGACCGCGACCGGTCGTGTCTCGGTGAAGGCCGAGCAGGCAGCCGCCGCCCTGGAGGTTATGAGCCGGTTCGCGCTCGACCCGCGCTGGTTGGTGTACCTGCCGCCGACGATGGCACCCGCCGAGACGCACAAGGCAGGGGCGGTCCTGGAGCACCCGCTGGAGGCTTTCGCGGCCTATCCGGGCATGCCGGTGCTGTGCGAGGAGAAGCACATGGGCTCCCGTGCGGTAGTCCTGGTGACGCGTTCGGCCGAGGTGGCCCCGCGCCGCTTCGGCATCGAAGGCGACGGCGCCGTCTATACCCGCACCGGACGGCCGTTCTTCACCGACGACCTGACGACCCAGCTGCTGCACCGCGTGCGCGCGGCCGTCGACTGGGACTCGCTGGCCACCGACTGGGTGCTGCTCGACACCGAGCTGCTTCCCTGGAACGCCAAGGCGTCCGGCCTGATCACCGACCAGTTCGCCGCCCTGGCGGCCGCCGGTGGTTCAGCCCTGCCCGCGAGCGTCGCCGCCTTGACGGCCGCCGCGGCCCGCGGCGTCGAGGTCGAAGAGTTGTTGTCCCGCACGGAGAAGCGGCTCGACAACGTCACCGGCTTCCGCGACGCCTACCGCCGCTACTGCGCCCCGACGTCCGGTTTGGACGGTGTCCGACTGGCCCCGTTCCAGGTCCTGGCGACCGAGGGCGCCACCCACCACACCACCCCGCACGACTGGCACCTCGCGGTCGCCGACCGGCTGGCCGTGGCCGACCCGGACCTGTTCACCCCCACCCGCAACCTCGCCGTCGACACCGGCGACCCGGGCTCGGTGGCCACGGGCGTGGCGTGGTGGGAGGAGCTGACCGCGGCGGGCGGCGAGGGCATGGTGGTCAAACCCGCCGCGAACTTCTTGCTGGGCAAGGGAAAACCCGTTCTCCCGGGCGTGAAGGTGCGCGGCGGCGAGTACCTGCGGCTGATCTACGGCCCGGACTACCCCGACCACCTGGACCGCCTGCGCGACCGCAAGCTCGCGCACAAGCGCTCGCTGGCCCAGCGCGAGTACGCCCTCGGCCTGGAGGCCCTGACCCGACTCACCCAGTCCGAACCGCTCTGGCGCGTGCACGAGTGCGTCTTCGCCGTGCTCGCCCTGGAGTCGGACCCCGTGGACCCGCGCCTGTAGCCCGCCTAGGCGCTGTCCGGTGAGTCTGGTGCGTGGGATTCGTGATCCGCGTGGTTCCTGGCCGCGCGGGCGGGAAGCCGCTCGTACCGGGTTGTACTTGGGTTTTCCGTCCGTGCGGCCAGGGGCCGCGCGGGCGCGGGTAGCGCGTGCCGGACTTGCCGGGCAGCGCCTAGCCCAGCGCGGGCTTGGCGGGCGGCTCCGGCTCGGCGGGCTTGTCGAAGGTCTCCGGCAGCTTCTTGAGGTGCTTGGTCATCGAGCGGACCAGGAAGGCCACCGCGACGAAGAACAGGACCAGGATCAGGAAGCCCAGGGGCGAGGACTTGCCGAAGTCCTCGCCCTGGCCGCCCGGGTCGGCGGGCTTGGGCGGGTTGGTCTGGGTGAGCACCAGCGGCACGGTGGCCGCCAGGTCCGGGGCCTGGAGGGCCGCGATCACAGCGACACCTTCTCGTGGATGCCGCTGAACAGGTCGTCCTCGGGCAGCGTGCTGTCGACCAGCGAGCGCACCAGCTCGTACTCCTCGTACGGCCAGACCGACCGCTGGATGTCCAGCGGCACCGCGAACCAGCGGCTGGTCGGGTCGATCTGGGTGGCGTGCGCGAGCAGCGCGGCGTCGCGGGTCTCGAAGTAGTCGGCGCACTCGACCCGGGTGGTGACCCGGTGGGCGATGTCACCGCGGTCGGCGGGCCAGTTGGCCAGCCACTCCTCGTACGGCGACTCCAGCCCGGCGGCCAGCAGGGCCTCGTGCATGGCGACCAGGCGCGCCCGGGAGAAGCCGTGCGAGTAGTACAGCTTCAGCGGCGTCCACGGCTCGCCCTCGCCCTGGTGCAGGTCGGGGTCGCCCGCGGCGTCGAAGGCGGCCACCGAGACCTCGTGGCAGCGGATGTGGTCGGGGTGCGGGTAGCCGCCGTTCTCGTCGTAGGTGATCACGACGTGCGGCCGGAACTCGCGGATGGCGCGCACCAGCGTCGGCACCGACTCCTCGAGCGGCACCAGCGCGAAGCAGCCCTCGGGCAGCGGCGGCTTGGGGTCGCCCTCGGGCAGGCCGGAGTCGACGAAGCCCAGCCAGCGGTGCTCGATGCCCAGGATCTCGGCCGCCTTGGCCATCTCCCGCCTGCGCACGGCCGGGATGTCGGCGGTGATCTCCGGGCGGTCCATCGCGGGGTTGAGGATGTCGCCCCGCTCACCGCCGGTGCAGGTCACCACCATGACCTCGTGCCCGTCGGCCACGTACTTGGCCATGGTCGCGGCACCCTTGCTCGACTCGTCGTCGGGATGAGCGTGCACCGCCATCAGACGCAGCTTCTCGGACATGGCCTTCCCGGCCCCCTCCTGCAGTGTGGTTCCGCGCACGGCGGATAATCGACCCGGTAGGACGAACGCGCCGCGCGGGCACCATTGTTCCCGCCTGGTGGACAGCTGCCGTCAGGAGGCCCCGGATGACCGTCGCGGGACGCGCGCTGCCGGAGGGCCGCTACGGCGCGCCCAAGGCGCGGCTGTCGCGGCGCACGGGAGTGGTCCTGGTGGTTTGTGGGCTGGTTGCGGGCGGCGTCGTCGCCTACCTGGGGTACACGAACCTGGGCACCGCGCCGATCGAGGCCGAGCGCACCGCCTTCAGTGACGTGCCGGGCAACCGGATGCGGATGAACTTCACCGTCACCAGGCAGACCCCGGACCGCGCGGCCGTGTGCATCGTTCGGGTGCGCGGCGTGGACGGGTTGGAGGGCGGCCGCAAGGAGGTCTACGTCCCGCCCGGCACCTCGCCGGTGAGCCTCACCACGGTGGTCAGCAGCACCACCGAACCGGTCACGGCGGACGTGTTCGGGTGCTCCTACCAGGTGCCCGCATACCTGTCCAGCATGCCGCCGCCAACGGGGTGAACTAGCCCGTCAAGCCCGCGCAAAGCGGACTTTTCGGGCCGAATAGCACGCCTGTTCGTGGTACCCTCGTAGACCTGCACGGCCCCTAGGAGGGCCGTGTTTTTTCCATTCCGGGTGCACCACGAAGCCCGGACTGCCGACCCGTAACCACGGGCCCGGAGTACGACGAGGAGTTGGTGACCGTGAGCGACACCCAGGTGACCTGGTTGACCCAGGAGGCCTACAACCGGCTCAAGCACGAGCTCGACGAGCTGATTGAGAACCGCCCGGTCATCGCGCAGAAGATCAACACCAGCCGCGAGGAGGGTGACCTCAAGGAGAACGGGGGTTACCACGCCGCGCGCGAGGAGCAGGGGCAGCAGGAAGCCCGCATCCGCCACCTGCAGGAGCTGCTGCGCGGGGCGAAGGTCGGCGAGGCACCCGCCAACGACGGCATCGCCGAACCCGGCATGGTGCTGACGGTGCGCTACGACGGCGACGACGAGGAAGAGCAGTTCCTGCTCGCCACCCGCGAGGAAGGTGGCGAGGGCGAGCTGGAGGTGTACTCCCCCGAGTCCCCCCTCGGCCGGGCGCTGCTCGGCGCCAAGGAGGGCGAGACCCGGGAGTACGAGCTGCCCAACGGCAAGACCCAGAAGGTCACGCTCAGGCGAGCCGTGCCGTACAGCGGCTAGGCCAACCCAACGTCCAGAGGCCGCTCCCACGTGCCGGTGGGAGCGGCCTCTGCGCGTTCGGGGATTGGCCCGGAGGGCTCCCCGGCGGGGTTCGCGCATCGAGCGGGGAGGCGCTTCTCCGCCCGGCACCTGCCTGTTGCGGGGTCAGCTCCGTGGTCGTTTGGCGATCGAGGTTCACCCTGCCGAGCGATCTCAATCCGCCCATTCCGGACAGAGTTGTCCACAGGCTTGATCGACATCGGCCCTGGGCCGGCTCCCCGGCGGTAGAATGGGTCGGGGATGGTCCCCTGGGTTGGGTGGGCCTTTGGGGTGTGGGGGGTGTCCGGCGATTCGCCGGGTTGGGTCAGCGTTTGGGGTGTGGGGGTCCAGCCATTCGCCGGGTTGGATGGGCCTGCGAGGTGTCGGGCGATCTGCCGGGCGGGTGAACGTTTGGGACGTGGGGGTGTCGGGCGATTCGCCGGGCTAGGTGGGCTTTCGGGGGGTGTCGGGCGATTCGCCGGGCTAGGTGGGCTTTCGGGGGGTGTCGGGCGATTCGCCGGGCTGGGTGGGCCTGGGGCGTGTCCGGCGGTTCGGGCGTGCGCGTGCCGCCCGGGGCGCTGACTCGCGGCTCAGGGGTGGACGCGCGGAGTGAGGTGTGAGCGCGGATTGGCCGGGGCGCAGCCCGGGCGAGCGGGCTTGCCATTTCCGCTCTGGGCGAGTGGGTCGCAGGTGAGGACGTGAGTCTGCCGTCCGGAGCATGGCCGTGGGCCGGGGCGGCGGACCTGTGGGCTCGCGTCGTCAGCGGACCACGCGTTCCAGCAGGGGTCGTACGCGCGGTGGGACCGGGGTCGACAGGGCGATCGATGTGGACGTCCGGCGGACCCACTCCACGTTCACCACCCGGTCGATCACCTGCTGCAGGTCCGCGTTGTCCCGGGCCACCATGCGCACCAGCAGGTCTCCCTGGCCCGTCGTGGCGTGGACCTCGCAGACCTCGGCGATCGCCCGCAGCCGCTCGGCCACCTCGCTGCGCTTGCCCTGGGCGATCTCCAGCACCGCGAAGGCCGTCAGCCCGTACCCCATGGCCGCCAGGTCCACCGCGGGCGGGAACCCGTTGAGCACCCCGCGGCGCTCCAGGCGGTCCATCCGGGCCTGCACCGTGCCCCTGGCCACGCCCAGCCGCCTGGAGCACTCCAGGACGCCCAGGCGGGGCTCGTCGGTGAGCAGCAGCAACAGCCGGGCGTCGAGGGCGTCGACGTCTGCGTCGGGATCCATAGCCACGTCCTGGTCAGAGTGTCCACTTTGTCGAGCACTTACCGACCCACACTAGTCATCCTGACCAGCGAAAAACGAGTCTCTTGCACAGGATGCCCGGTCGCTCGCATGCTCGTGCCACCGAACTTGAACCGCAGGAGGACGCTATGACGGGGACCCTCGGCCGCAGCGAGCACGGCATCGACGAGGTGAGCTACGACCAGCTCCGCCAGCTCGTCGGTCTGGTCGACTACGACGAGAGCCGGGACCCGTTCCCGGTCAACGCCCTGGACGCGGTCGTCTTCGTCGTCGGCAACGCGACCCAGACCGCGCTGTTCTACCAGGCCGCCTTCGGCATGACCCTGGTCGCCTACTCCGGTCCGGAGACCGGCAACCGCGACCACAAGGCGTTCGTGCTCAAGTCCGGCTCGGGCCGCTTCGTGGTCAAGGGCGGGGTCGACCCGAAGAGCCCCCTGCTCGACCACCACCGCGAGCACGGCGACGGCGTCGTGGACATCGCGCTGGAGGTGCCCGACGTCGACAAGTGCCTGGCGCACGCCCGCAAGGAGGGCGCCATCGTGCTGGAGGAGGCGCACGACGTCTCCGACGAGCACGGCACGGTCCGCTTCGGCGCCATCGCCACCTACGGCAAGACCCGGCACACCCTGGTCGACCGGTCCCGCTACCACGGCCCCTACCTGCCCGGCTACGTCGCCAAGGAGGGCCCGATCACCCGCCCGGCCGACGCGCCGAAGCGGCTGTTCCAGGCCGTCGACCACTGCGTGGGCAACGTCGAGCTGGGCAAGATGGACTACTGGGTCGACTGGTACAACCGCGTCATGGGCTTCGTGAACATGGCGGAGTTCGTCGGCGACGACATCGCCACCGAGTACTCCGCGCTGATGAGCAAGGTCGTCTCCAACGGCAACCACCGGGTCAAGTTCCCGCTCAACGAGCCGGCGATCGCGAAGAAGAAGTCGCAGATCGACGAGTACCTGGAGTTCTACGGCGGCCCCGGCTGCCAGCACATCGCGCTGGCCACCAACGACATCATCGGCACCGTCACCGCCATGCGCGCCAACGGCGTCGAGTTCCTCGACGTGCCGGACTCCTACTACGAGGACCCGGAGCTGCGCGCCCGGATCGGCAACGTCCGGGTGCCGATCGAGGTGCTCAAGGAGCACGCCATCCTGGTCGACCGGGACGAGGACGGCTACCTGCTGCAGATCTTCACCAAGCCGGTCGGCGACCGGCCCACGGTGTTCTTCGAGATGATCGAGCGGCACGGCTCGCTCGGCTTCGGCAAGGGCAACTTCAAGGCCCTGTTCGAGGCCATCGAGCGCGAGCAGGAGCGTCGCGGGAACCTCTGAGGACTGGGGCTCGACCCCGGGGGCATCGGGACGTGGCCCCCACCTGGCAACTGTCAGGTGGGGGCCACACCTGGCAACTGTCAGGTGGGGGCCACACCTCGCCTCTCCTGCGGTAGGTGCGGCGACGGACGGGTACGCTGCGCTCAGGCAGCAGTACTGCGTGGGGAGACCAGCCATGGCCAGGACGCGGAAGGCGGGCGCGGTGTCGCTCGCGGGCGCCGTGGCGGCGGCGCTGGTCCTGGCCGGGGTCGCGGTGTTCACGGTCAGCAACGCGGGCTGCGCGAGCGCGGGCGAGTACGTCCAGCACGGCGACCAGGTCGAGTTCGTCGGCGGTTGCGTGGACCCGACGAAGCTGCCCGCCGCGCCGACCTCCCCGACGCCCGGCGCACCCGGTACCCCCGGCAGCGCGGTCGACCGGTTCCACCAGGTCAGTCCTTGATCATCTAGTCTGGCCCGCCGTGACCGACGAACACTTCCTGACCGTCACCCGAGCCGCGTACGACACCGTCGCCGTCGGCTATGCCGAGCACGTGCCGGACTTCCCCGACGACCCGCTGGACAACGCGCTGATCACCGCGTTCGCCGAGTTGGTCCGGGCCTCCGGCGGCGGCCCGGTCGCCGAGATCGGGTGCGGCACCGGCCGGGTGACCGGCCACCTGGCCCGCGCGGGCCTCGACGTCACCGGCATCGACCTGTCCCCCGGCATGCTGGCCATCGCCCGCCGCGACCACCCCACGATCCAGTTCACCGAGGGCTCGATGCTCGACCTGGACCTCCCGGACGGCACGCTGGCGGGCGTGGTGGCCTGGTACTCGATCATCCACATGCCGCTCGACCAGCTCCCGACAGCGTTCGCCGAGTTCCACCGGGTACTCGCCCCTGGCGGCCACCTCCTGCTCGCCTTCCACATCGGCGACCGGACCAAGTACGCGATCAGCGCCTACGGCCACGAGAACGTCCCGCTGGAAGTCCACCACCTGCCCATCGAACTGGTCTGCGCGGTAGCGGCGGACGCTGGCTTCACCATCGACACCCAGGCGATCCGCGACCCGTTCGCGGGCGTCCTCCAGGGCCGCGTCCTCGCCCGCCGGGGATAAGCGGTCGACACGACCAGCGGGCACCGAACACAGTGACGCCATGGAACGCGGCCTGAACGACGACGGCACGATTGCCCGCGAAGGCGCCCTGGACCGGGTGCCCAAGGCGTTCGCCCCGGTCGTCGCCGCTACCCGCGCCCACATCAGCCAGTCGTTCAGCGATACCCGGCTGCACAGCGCTTACCTCTACGGGAGCATCCCGCGCGGCACCGCCGTCCCCGGCGTCTCCGACCTCGACGTCCAACTCGCCCTGCACGACGAGCCCACCAAAGCCGACCGCGCCACGGCCACGGTGATCGAGACGGCACTGGACCAGGCGTTTCCGGAGATCAGCGGGGCAGGAATCCTGCTGTCCAGCACACGTACCCTGCTCGGCACCGGCACCGAGGACGGCGGTTTCTGGGTTGCTTGCCTGTGCACGCCACTGCTCGGGCCCGACCTGGCCGAGCAGCTGCCCCGGTACCGCCCCACCTCCCGACTGGCCCGCGAGATCAACGGCGACCTCGGCCTCCTGCTCCCGGGATGGCGCACCCGAGCAGCGGCAGCCCACACCAACCTGAAGGCACTGAGCCGAAGCGTCAGCAGGCACCTGGTCCGCACCGGCTTCACACTCGTCATGCCCCGTTGGGGTGGCTGGACAAGCGACTTGGGTGCCTCCGCTGAACTGTTCGGCCGCTATTACCCGGACCGTGCAGGGCAGATGCGTTTGGCGGCAGACATCGGTCGCACGCCGACGACTGATCCGGCAGTGCTGCAAATACTCATAGACGACCTGGCCCCATGGCTCCTCGGCGAATACACGGCGGTACATGGCGCGAAGGATTCTTGAGTCTTGAAATCTCTAGTCTTGAAGTCTTGAACAGCCGACCCCGCTGGTACGCAACGCCCGTTACGTTTGTGCTCGATTGGGTGGACTGCCTTCGTGTGGGGGGAGGCGACCGCTAAACTTGACCTGTGGTGGGGATGCCCTTCTCCCCACGCTTTTTCCCC
>NZ_BSTR01000073.1 GCF_030269645.1 Actinokineospora sp. NBRC 105648
CCGGTGGTGGGGAATGCCCTTCACCCGCCCTTTTTTCACCACCGCGGTGCTCTAGGGGCCCCACACGAAGCGAGTTCACTAGATCGAGCCCACGCTCTTACTCGGGCAACGAAGACGGCAACACCAAGGCACAGCAAAGTCCCTTGTAGACCCAAGCCATCACAGCTGCTTCACAGCACATCCGCTTGGCTACCCCCGTGCGCCTGCAAGGCATCACCAAGCACTACGGACGTCAGCGAGCAGTGCTCACCGACGTCGACCTAGACCTGCCCCCCGCCCAGATCACCGCCATCACCGGCAACAACGGCTCAGGCAAGTCCACCCTGCTGCGAATACTGGTAGGCGCGACCCGCCCAACCACCGGCACCGTCACCGACCGGCCAGACCGAGTCGGCTACGTACCAGAGCGCTTCCCCTCCGACGAGCGCCTCTCCGCCAGGACCTACCTAGTCCACATGGGACGCATACGCAAATTGTCCACTAAGGACGCAAAATCAAGAGCGGACGACGTGCTGGACCGCCTAGCACTAGCAGGCGGAGCGGAAACACCCTTGCGCCAGTTGTCAAAGGGCAACCTGCAGAAGGTCGCCATCGCCCAGGCCGTGCTCGTCCCACCCGGCCTGCTGGTGCTCGACGAGCCCTGGTCCGGCCTGGACGTGGCCGCGCACGGCGTGCTGCGCGACATCGTGGCCGAGGTGGCCGCCGACGACGGCATCGTGGTGTTCACCGAGCACCGGGGCTCGGTCGTGCGCGAGTACGCCGACGTCGTCCACACCTGCGTCGAGGGCCGCCTCGTGCGCGCGCCGGACACCGAACCGGTCACCCGCCTGGTGCTGCGCCCGCCCGCCGGGGTCACCGGCGCTCCCGCCCTGGCCCTCTCCGCCCGCCGCCACGGCGACGCCGTGGTGGTGCTGGCCCCCAGCGCCGACACCGACCGCCTGCTGCTCACCGCGCTGGGCGAGGGCTGGTCGGTCGTCCGGGTCGACGAGGCGGGTACCCGGTGACCGCCCTGCTGCGCTACACCGTGTCGATCCTGGTCCACTCCCAGCGCTACCTGGCGCCGGTCCTGCTCTTCCTCGGCTTCCTCGGCCTGTTCGCCAAGGACGCGGGCAGCTACCCCGCGCCGCCGGTCTTCGCCTCGATGGCCGGTGCCGCGCTGGTGTGCTCGGCCTGGCTCACCGTCGCGCTGGCCGGCCTGGAGGACCGGGTGCGACGGATGGTCACCGCTGTCGCGGTCGGCCGGTCGTGGCCGCTGCTCGTCGCCGTGGTGCTGGTCGTGCTGGGCACCTTCCTGCTGCTGGCCTGCGTCGCGGTCGCCATGCCCGCCGCGCTGGGCAACAAGGAGATGACCTGGCTCGACGTCGGCGCCGGCCTGGGCACCCAGCTGACCGCGACCTGCGTGGGGACCGCCATCGGGCTGGTCAGCTCCCGGCTGGTGATCCGCCGGGCGGGCTACGCGCTGATCACCACCCTGGCCCTGCTGCTGGTCTTCTTGCTGGTCAAGGGAATGCCGCCGGTCAACCCGCTGATCATCCAGGTGTCCCGGACGCGGACCGCCGACCAAGCGCTGCTCGCGGCCGTCGGCGGCGCCGGTGCGATCGCGGTGGTGCTGCTCGCCGTCGCCATGGTCGCCACCCAGGCCGTGCTGGCCCGCCGCGACTGAGCGCCTCAGTCGACGGACGCCGGCAGCCGGTCGCGCCGGTGGCCGTGCAGTTCGATGTAGGACCAGTAGGCCGCCGTCGCGGCGGCGATCACCGTGTCGGCGTGCGCGGCCAGCCGCCCGGATCGCCGGATGGCCAGCACGTGCCGCATCCGCACCGGGTCGCCCAGCAGCGGTCGGACCACCACGCCCCCGCCGTCGCGGTAGACGACCTGGCACGCGGTCACCGCGCCCCGGCCCGCCACCAGGTCGCGGATGGAGTCGGGGCTGGGTGAGGTGTAGAGGACACGCGGGGTGAAACCCGCGCGCTCGCAGGCGTGGTGGAAGCAGTCCGGCCAGCCCGCGCCGTCGGACGGGGTCATCACCCAGGTGCGCTCGGCCAGTTCGGACAGCCCGATCTCGGCGCGCCCGGCCAGCGGGTCGGTCTCGGCCAGCGCCACGTACACCGGCTCGGCGGCGATCCGCGCGCACTGTATGTCCGAAGTGGACACCAGTTCGTAGCCCGGGTAGTCGACCGTGGCCACCGCGTCGAGCCTGCCCGCGACCAGCAGGTCCCACAGCAGCCGGGGCGAGTACTCCATGGTCAGCCGGACCTCGACGCCGCTGAGCTCGGCGCTGATCCGCTCCGCGAGCCCCACCGACACCGAGCCGAGCGCGCCGCCGAGGGCGATCACCGGGGCCGTGGCGTCGGCGTAGCGGTCGGGACCGATGTTCAGGTCCGCCACGCCGTGCAGGATGGTCCGGGCGCGCACCAGCACGAACTCCCCCAGCCGGGTCGCGATGACGCCGCGCGGGCCGCGGTGGAACAGCGGCGCGCCGATCTCGGCCTCGACCCGCTTGAGCCGGGCGGTCAGCGCGGGCTGGGAGAGCCGCAGCACCGTCGCCGCCTTGGTGAGGCTGCCGGTGTCGGCGATGGCGCACAGCGTCCGCAGGTGCCGCAGCTCCAGTTCCATCGCCCGAGCCTAGGTCCGCGGGCGGCGGCCACTCAACCGATTGTCGTACGTATAAAAACGCGTTATGGGAGCTGTGATTACCGCGGCCCGCTCCGCGCGGGCGATATTGGACGAGCTCTGACCGGGCGCCTCCGGCCCGGCGCACGCCCGGTCCCCCCTGCGTTGAACCTGGAGCACGCATGCGCAAGCCCACCCTGTCCCTGCTCGCCGCGCTGGCGGCGGCGACGGCGTTCGCCGCCGTCCAACCGGCCGCGAGCGCCAACCCCGCGGCACCACCGACCCGCACCGAGGTCAAGGAGGTCTTCTCCCCCGACGGCTCGATCACCCGCACCCGCGTCACCCGGCCGGTCGCCACCGCCGCCCCGCTCGCGGCGGTCACCGCGGAGGTGGTGCCGATCCAGCAGACCGGCCCGTCCGCCTCGCGCTTCGACCTGGTCTTCGTCGGCGACGGCTACACCTCCGCGCAGCTGGCCACCTACCACCAGCACGTGCTCAACCGCTGGAACGAGCTGATCCAGGTCGAGCCGTTCAAGTCGATGAAGAACTCGTTCAACGTGTGGCAGGTCAACGTGGTCTCCGCCCAGTCCGGTGTGGACAATGACCCGTCCCGCGGCACCGCCCGCAGCACCGCGCTGGACATGTACTTCTGGTGCGGCGACACCGAACGGCTGCTCTGCGTCAACGAGACCAAGGCCAAGCAGTACGCCGCGCTGGCCCCGGGAGTCGACCAGGTGCTCGCGGTCGCCAACAGCACCAAGTACGGCGGCGCGGGCGGCACCGTGGCCACCTCCTCGGGCGGCAACGCCCAGTCCGGCCAGATCGTGGCGCACGAGCTCGGCCACTCGGTGGGCGGCCTGGCCGACGAGTACGACTACCCCAACGACCTCTACACCGGCGCGGAACCGCGTGAGGTCAACGTTTCCACCTACCAGAGCGCCACGATGACCCGCTACCGCGTCAAGTGGTACTCCTACCTCGGCAAGGCGTCCCCGGACGGCGGCGTGATCGGCACCTTCCAGGGCGGCTACTACTACAAGCGCGGCGTCTACCGCCCCACGGAGAACTCGTTGATGCGCAGCCTCGGCAGGCCGTTCAACCTGATCGGCCTGGACGTGATGAAGGCGGCGATCGCGGCGAAGGCGCCGACCCGCTAGCGCGTGCCCCGGGCGCTCACCGGACCTCGCCGCCGAGGCCGGAGCGCCCGGGGAGCACGCCGGTCAGCACGACGTTCGTCCGGGCCCGGGTGTCGGCGCCGAAGACACCGCCCATCGCGTCGGCGATCGCGGTGATCAGCCGCGCGGGCGCGCCCGGCACGGCGAACGCGGCCTCCCGCAACGAAAGGCTCACCTCCGCGGGCGTTCCCGCGACCTGGTCGCCGCCGACTCCCCAACGCTCGCGCGGCACACCGACGAGGTCCACCGCGACCAGTGAGCGGAAACCCTCCCCGTAGACCTCGGCCACCGCGTCGGTCAGCGCGCGGATCACCGCGGGCTCGGCACCGGCCAGCGTGTCCTCGACCATGCGCACGGCGTAGTGCGGCACGACAGTCCCCCTCCCGTACGATCTCCCCGCTGGACAAAACATCTTTGCAAGCAAAGCTATCTCCGGGAGGGCCGGGGTGTCAACGGACGGGCTCGAGCTCGACGACGGCGTGCGCGCCCTGCTGCCACTCCTGCCGCGGCTCGTCGGCCGGGCGAAGCGGATCCCGGTGCCGCCCGGGTTGAGTTCGCTCGCGCTGACCCCGCGGCACCTCACCCTGCTGTCCTGCCTGCTCTTCGACGGCCCGATGACGGTGAACGACCTGGCCGCGCGGCTGGGGGTGGCGCCGACGACGGCGAGCCTGATGGTCGGCGACCTGAGCCGCAAGGGCGTGCTCACCCGGCACGAGGACGAGCACGACCGGCGCAGGCGCGTCGTCGGCATCGCCCCGCGGAGCCTGCCGTCGATCACCGAGTGGCTCTCCCGCGGCGCCACCGCGTGGCGCGCCGCGCTCGCCCCGCTGACGCCGGCCCAGCGCGCGCTGGTCGTCGACACCCTGCTGTCCTTCGAGTCGGCATTGGGCGTTGAACCAACCGCGAAATGGGAATTGGACGTCGACGGAAAGTAGCACTCCCTCGATAGTGTGGGATTTGCGCGGAAACGTCCCAGCGACCCCGCACAAAGGCCACTCATTCGGAGCAGCGCGAGCCGGATCCCTTGCCCGGGAACGACATGCCGAACCACCGCCACCTGCGCCAACCGGCCCGGAGACAACCGGACCGCGGTGGCCCGGGCCGCTACTTGATCTTATCTCGCATAAACCTGCATTAGATGTCGATCTTGCCGGTTGTGCCAGACTCGGGTCATGACTGACGCACTTCTCCGGCACGGGGAATGGGTGCGACCCGCCGAGTCCCCCGATCTCCCCGAGGCGCTGCGCGGCACGTCGGCGTTCGCGCCGCGGCCGCTGCCCGCCGATGTCGTGCTGCCCTCGGTGGTGAGCCGTACGGCGGCCGAGGCCGAACACGCGCTGGGCAGGCTGACCGAGGCGGTCCGGCGGCTCTCGGTGCCGCTGTTCACCTTCTGCACCCGGGTCCGCGACGCGCAGAGCTCGGCCGGGCTCGCCGGGTCGAGTGTGGAGCTGGTCGAGGCCTTCCTGCTCGCCCAGGGGGTCGCCGACGACGACGGGCACCCGGTCAGCCGGTTCGTCGCGGGCTCGGCGCACGGGTTCGACCGGCTGCGCGCGGGCGCCGCGCTCGACGCCGACCTGCTCGGCGAAGTCAGCGCCGTCCTGACCGGCCTGGGCCCGCGCTCGGGCGAGCAAGGTCTGCGCGCGCGGCAGGGTTGGCTGGGCGGCCCGGGCCCCGAGCGCGCGTACCTGCTCACCGTGCCGCCGGGCGCGCTGCTGCGCAGCAGCCTGGACCAGTGGTCGCTGTGGGTGCGCTCGGAGAGCCCGCTGCCCCGGGTCGCCAAGAGCGCGCTGGGCCACCTGCAGATCGAGCTCCTGCAGCCCTACCCGGAGGCCAACGGGCACGTGGCCCGGCTGTTCAGCTGCCTGGCCCTGCACCGCGAGGGTCTGCTGCCCGACCAGGTCCTCCCGGTCTCCTCCTGGCTCGACAGCCACCGCGACGAGTACCGCGCCCAGGTCCGCGACTACGCCCGGGGCGGCCCGGTCGAGGCCTGGGTCGAGTTCTACGCCGCGGGCATCCGCGACCAGGCGCTGGCCCAGCTGGACCTGGTGGCCCGGCTGGAGTCGGTCCGCGCCCGCCACCTCGCCGCGGTGGCCGGGGGCCCGCCGAGCCTGCGCCGGGCCGCCGCCGGTCTGGTGCTCACCCCGGTGACCACCCACCAGCGGCTCGGCGAGGACCACGGCCTCTCGGAGAAGACCACCCTGCTGACCGCGCGCAGGCTGGTCGAGCTCGGTTTCCTGTCGAGCATGGACAACCGGGCCTACCGGAAGGTGTTCCTGTGCACCGAGGTGCTCACCCTGCTGGCGCTGCGCTACCCGACGCCCCCGGCGACCGACGAGTTCGACCCGCGCCCCTCACCCGAGCAGTCGGTCCGGGTCGGCGAGTAGCGCGCGCACCTCGGCGGCCCCCCGCTCGTCGTGGTCGACCAGCAGGGCCAGCGCCTCGCTGAGCCTGCGGCGGGCCAGTCGCGGGTTGTCGTCGCGCCAGAGCGCCGTGCCCAGCGCCACCAGGGCCCGCGCGTGCTCCACCGGCCTGCCCAGCCCCGCGAACACCCCCACCGCCCGTTCCAGGTGCGCCAGCGCGGGCGCGGTCCGCCGCGCGTCCAGCAGCACCGTGCCGAACAGCGCCAGCGCCCGGGCCGTGCCCAGCGGGTCCTCCCGGCCCTGCTCCACGACGAGCAACCGCCGGTAGCAGTCCATTGCCCGGTGCAGCCGCCCCCACCGCCGGTAGACGTGCCCGCGCCGGGTGAGCACGTCGGCCAGGCCCGCCGGGTCGCCCAACCGCTCCCGGGCCGCCAGCTCGCGCACCCCGAAGGCCTCGGCGGTGAGGAAGTCGCCGCGGTCGGCGAACCAGGCCGCACCCGCGGCCAGCAGCCGGACGAACGCGCGGCGGTCCCGGGCCGCCACCGCCGCCTCGGCGCCCCACTTGGCCACCGCGCGCGCCCAGTCCAGCCCGGTGTCGGCCGGCGCGACCGGCCACACGGCCGTCGCCAGCGCCGCCGACAGGTCCCAGGCCCGCAACCGCGCCGCGGCGCGCACGGCGCCCAACACGACCGCCGCGTGCGCGCCCAACCAGTCCGGGCCGATCGGCTGGACCGGTGCCACCGGCGCGGTGGCGTACCGGAAGCGCGACCCGGGCGCCATCGTCCGCAGCAGGTCCTCGCCGACGCGCACCACCACCAGCCGGGGCAGTTCGGCGGGCCAGTCGCCCGCGGGCTCGGCCCGCCCAGCCGCGATCGCGCTCACCTCCGGGTCCGCCGCCGCGGCAGCCGCCAGCCGGGCGGGGAGTTCGGTCACCTCCAGGGTGGCCAGCGCGCACCGCACGGCCGCCTCGCTCACCGTCACCCCCTCGTCACCGGTCACCCGGTCGAGGATGCAGCCGAACGGCGGCGAACGCCCGCATGATCGCCCGGATGCCGCACAAACGTCCCCGATGGGGTGGCGGCCCCGGCCTGATCAGTCCACAGTGGACTACCCCCGGGGGACTACTCCCACTCCCAGCGGATGCCGTGCACCCCGGGCGGGGCGTCGAGCACCGCGATGTGGCAGGTCATGCTGGGCCCGAGCGGCAGCTCGGACTCGCGCACCGACTCGTCGCCGATCAGCTTGGGCTTGAAGTAGCGGTAGCAGCGCACCGGCGTGGCGCGCTCGTCGAACGAGGCGCGCACCAGCAGCTGGCGGGCGGGGGTGCGCAGGCCGTACTGGATGAACTCGGCGTGCGCGGGCGCGCCCGCGTAGGTGATCTCGAAGCCGAACACGTAGGTCTCGCCCGCGCGCAGCGGGTAGTCGAAGGGCAGCTCCACCGCCGCCAGCTCGGTCTCCGGGTCCATCCGGACCCGGCCCAATCGGCAGCACTCGGTGCGGGTGATCACCGGGCGGTGGCCGTCGCCGTCCGGCGGCAGGTAGAACGACACCCAGCGGTCGACGCCGTTGGCCTTGGCCATCACCACGAGCTCCATGTACACCGACAGCTCGGTGCGCTCGGCGCTGACCCGCAGGTGCTGCTGCACCGACATCAGCGCCAGCCTGCCGTTGCCCTCGAGGTCGATGCCCTCGCAGGACTCGATGGCCGCGGGCTCGGCCAGGTCCAGCACGGTGGCCAGCCCGACCGCGCCGTCGCCGACACCGTCGCCCGCCCACCGCCCGCGCGGGCGCTGCTGCCCGATCAGCCGGACCAGCGCGCCCTTCGGGACGCCGAGGGTCTCCTCCAGCGCCCGCACCGCGCGCATGGACTTGTCGCCGTCGGGTCTGCGCCCGCCGCGCCGCCAGTAGCTCAGCGTGGCCTGGCTGACCCCGGCGCCGCGGCCGGCGATCCGCCGCTGGACCGCTTCCAGGCTCAGCCCGCGCTGCCGGAACGCCACGTCCAGCGCGTGGTGGAACGGTCCGTCGCGCAGCGCGTCGACGAGCTCGACGGGGACGGCGGACTCGTCGCCCTGGTCACTGTCCGCGCTCGTCGCAGCCAAGGTCACGGTGCTGCCTCCCGGGGGTGGTGCGGTGGGGCACTAAGCATGAGCACACCGGCCCCCGGCACTCAAGGACCGCGACCAGGATTGAATACAGTGAATACGCTGGTCAACCCGCCGCGATCACGGTGAATCCGGACATCTCGGTCAGCCGTCGCGGCGCAGGACCAGCAGGGCGATGTCGTCGTCCTTGTCCCGGCCGAAGTCGGCCAGCAACCGCTCGCAGATGGCCTCCGGCAGCTCCGCCGGGTCCATCGACGCGCGCAGCTCCTCCATGTCCACGTCCAGCGACACCGTCCGGCGCTCGATGAGCCCGTCGGTCATCAGCACCACCGTGGTCCCGGGCGGGATGTCCACGGTGGACTCCGGTGGCCGGGTGGTGTTGATGCCCAGCAGGGCGCCGGGCAGGCTCAGGTAGCGCGCGCCTTCCGGGTCGACGATCAGCGGCGGGATGTGCCCCGCGTTGGCGATCGTCGCGGTGCCCGCGGCCGGGTCCCAGAGCAGCAGGCACAGGGTGGTCAGGCCCTCGGGGTGGAAGCGCCGGATCATGGCGTTGAGCCGGGTGATGATCGCCTCCGGGCGGTGCCCCTCGATCGCGTACGCGCGCAGCGCGTGCCGGACCTCGCCCATCACCGTGGCCGCCTCGATGGAGTGGCCGGTGACGTCGCCGATGGCCACCAGCAGCCGGTGGTCGAGCTGGGTGACCTCGTAGAAGTCGCCGCCCACCTGGGCCACGGTGGAGGCGGGCACGTACCGGGCGGCCATCGTCACCCCCGGGTGGTCGGGCAGGCCGCTGGGCAGCAGGCTGCGCTGCAGGGCCAGGGCCACGTCGTGCTCGTCGGCGAACGCGCGCAGGCTCTCCGCGGCCACCGCGGCGGCCAGGCCGAGCTGCACGAGCAGGTCGCGCTCCTCCTGCGCCACCACCGCCGACGCGGGCAGCGCCACGCAGGTCACCGGGTGCTCGGCCTTGGTGCGGGCCAGCACCGCGCAGCTGCCCTGCTCGGGCCAGTGCTGCCCGGGCACGTCGAGCGCGCGGACCGCCGAGGTCGTGCCGTCCGGCAGGCGCAGCTCGGACAGGTGCGCCACCGGTCCCGACGAGATCGACACCGCCGCGCCCGGCCCCGCCGTGCTGCCGCACAGCTCGCTGCCGTCGCGCCTGCGCAGCAGCACGGTGGCCGCGCTGTCGAGCACCGCGGCGGCGCCCTGGGTGGCCGCGGTGACCAGTGCGGTGAAGCTGCGCGTCGCGTTGATCTCCAGGCTGGCCGCGGTGAGCCTGGACAGCCGGGCGGCCAGCCGCTCGGCGGCGGCCCGGGCCCGGTAGTAGCGCAGCGCGGCCTTGACCGTGGCCAGCAGCTCGCCGGGGTCGACCGGCTCGCTGAGGTAGGCGTCGGCGCCCCGGGTCAGGCCCGCGGCCCGGTCGCTGGGCTCGATGTGGCTGGCTGAGACGTGCACCACCGGCAGGGCCGCGGTGACCGGGTCGCTCTTGATCGCCTCGCAGACCTCGAAACCGCTCATGTCCGGCAGGTTTACGTCCAGGATGACCAGGTCGACCGGGGCGGCGTGGACCGCGGCCAGCGCGCCCGCGCCGGTGTCCGCCTCGATGATCTCGTGCCCGTTGCGGCGCAGCCAGCCACCGGTCACGTAGCGGCTGGCCTCGGTGTCGTCGACGATCAGGATCCGGGCCGGGCGGTCCTGGTGTTCGTAGGACCGCGCGGTCACGGCGACGTGGCCAGGGCTCGGTGGATCGCCTCGCGCACCGACTCGGCGGTGAGCTGGGAGGTGCGCAGCACCGCCAGGCCGTCGCGGTCGCGGTGGTCGGCGGACTCCAGGGCCAGCACCGGGGTCGCGGCCAGCCGGGGCGCGCGGCGCAGCCCGGCCAGGCACTCCTCGGCGTGCGGGGCGGCGAGGTCGAGCACCAGCAGCCCGGGCGGCTCGGCGGCGGCCATCAGCACCGCGCCCGCGCCGTCGGCGGTCTCGCGAACGGTGTCGACCAGGGCGTCCAGGACGGTGGTCAACCGGGAACGCAGCGTGTCGTCGGCGGTGACCACGAGCACCGATCCGGGCATCGGACCCGCCTCAGCCGGGCGAACAGGCAGTTGCACGGTGACAACAGTGCCTTCCCCGGCGCTGCTCCGCAGGTCGAGCGTGCCGCCGAGCACCTCGGCCAGGGTGCGCGCGTAGGGCAGGCCGAGCCCGGTGCCCGCGCTCTTGGCCTGCAGCCGGTTGGGGACCTGGTGGAACTCCTCGAAGACCTTGTCCACGTGGTCGGCCGGGATGCCGATCCCGGTGTCGGTGACCCGGAAGGTCCACTGCTCGTCATCGGCCGTGGCGCTCACCCGGACCTCGCCCCGCTCGGTGAACTTGAGCCCGTTGGACACCAGGTTGCGCAGGATGTGCACCAGCAGCGTCTCGTCGGTGCGCAGCACCCGCCCGGCGGGCAGCTCGTCGAGCACCAGCGCGACCGGGCCGCCGCGGGTGACCGGCAGGAAGCTGTCGCGCAGCTGGGCGAACAGCATCCGCAGGTCCACCTCGGAGTCCTGCGCGGCCAGCCGCCCGGACTCGGCCTTGGCCACGTCGAGCAGCTCGTTGACCAGGGTGAGCAGCCCGGTGCCGGAGGTGTTGATCAGCTCCAGCTGCCTGCGCTGGTCGGCGGTCAACGGCTCGGCACCCGGGCCGAGCAGCAGCCGGGCCAGCCCGACGATCGAGTTGACCGGGGTGCGCACCTCGTGGCTGACGTTGGACCAGAACCGGGTCTTGGCCTCGCTGGCCCGGCGCAGCTCGATGCCCTTCTGGTCCAGCTCGGCGTAGAGGGCGACCACGCCGCGGTTGGTCTCGTCGAGCTCCTCGGTGAGCTCGCCGTAGAGCGCGACCACGCCCCGGTTGGTCTCCTCCAGCTCGGCGTTGAGCCGCAGCAGCTCCTGCTGCTTGCGCTCCAGGCTCTCCAGGGTCTGCAGCAGCTCCTCGTTCTGCGCGCGCAGCTCGTCGGCGGCGTTGCCCGGGGCGAGCCTGGCCAGCTCGGCACGGAGCCGGTCGAGGGCCGCGGGCCCCGGGTAGCTCGGCACCGCCTTGCGCACCAGGACCACGGTGCGGCCACCGCCGGGCTCGACCCGCACCTCGTCGAGCAGCCGCTGCGCGGTCACCCAGCCGGGCTCGGTGACCGGCACGCTCGAGAGCTGCGTGCGCAGCCGCACGCACAGCGAGGGCACCGGGTCCTCGGTCAGCCCGAAGGTGACCGAGAGCGGCACGTCGCCGGTGAGCAGGATCCGGCCCAGGTCGCTGAGCGCGGTGGCCACCCGGATCTGGTCCTGGGCCTCCATGCCGACCGCGCGGGCCACCTCCCGGCCGCGCTGGCGCAGCAGGAACACCGCCTGCTCGCCGAGCAGCGACTCCACCAGCAGCTCCTCGATCACCGCGGTCTCGCCACCAGCACGCTGGCGTCGTCGCGGCGCACGCCCGCGTCGCGCAGCAGCTCCAGGCCGACCAGCAGCGGGTCGGCCCGCCACAGGCCGCGGTCGTCGGCGAGCCACCGGTCGGTCAGGCCGTCGGAGTGCAGCACCACGGTGGCCCCCTCGGGCAGCTCGTAGGCGAACTGGCGCGTCGTGCGGGCCTGGTAGCCGGCGATCCCGGGCAGCGACACCATGCCCTGCTTGCGCTCGGCGACCACGAACCCGGCGATGTTGCCCAACCCGCAGTAGCGCACCTGGCCCGCGTCCGGATCGATCTCGGCCACCGCGAGCGCGCCGCCGCGGCCACCGTTCATCGCCGCGTGCAGCTTGCGCACCATCGCGTCCGGCGGCGCCCAGTCCGCGTCCTGGAAGGTGCGCACGGCGACCTGCGAGGCCGAGGCGGCCAGCGGGCCGTGGCCCAGGCCGTCGCAGAGCATCAGCAGCAGCCGGGCGCCGTCGCGGCGCACCGCGTAGGCGTCACCGCAGATGTCCTCGCCCACCATCGGGCGGGTCACCCCGGCGACCTCGGCCGGCCTGGTGGCGACGCGGTCGGGGCCCAGCCGGACCACCAGCACGGTGCCCCGGCCGGGGGTGGAGCGCACCCGGCAGGAGTCGGCCAGCCTGCGCACCGAGCCCAGCCCGATGCCCAGCGTGCCCGCGGTGGAGTGGCCGTCGGCGAAGGCCAGCTCCGGGTCGGCCATCCCGGGGCCGCGGTCGACCGCGGCGATCTCGATCTCGGCCAGTTCGGTGGTGCGCAGCGCGCGCAGCAGCAGCACGCCCTGCTCGGCGTGCTTGTCGAGGTTGGTAGCCAGCTCGGTGACCGCCAGCGCCACCTCGGCCACCCGGGTCGGGCCGAAGGCAAGCCGCTCGGCCAGCCCGGTGGCGGCCCGGCGCGCGGCACCGACCGCGGACGGGTCCTCGACCGGCAACCAGACGACGTCCTCGGCGGTGGGCTCCTGGGTCACCGGGACCACTTGACCACGGTGACCGTGGTGCCCCGGCCCGCCTCGGTGTCCAGCTCGAACTCGTCGACCAGCCTGCGCGCGCCGCTGAGGCCCAGACCCATCCCGCCGCCGCTGGTCCAGCCGTCGGTCAGGGCCAGCTCGGTGTCCGGGATACCCGGACCCTCGTCGTGGAAGCGGGCCGAGACACCCTGGCGCCTGCCCTCGGTGACCAGCCGCACGGTGGCCGTCCCACCACCGCCGTAGATGAGCGTGTTGCGGGCCAGCTCACTGGTCGCGGTGACCAGCTTCGTCTGGTCCACCAGGCCGAGCTTGGCGCGCTGCGCGTAGGCGCGCACGACTTGGCGGACCCGGACCACGTCCTCGTCCGCGGTGATCGGGATGTCCTCGCGGGCGGACGGGTCGGTCACCTCGGCGCCTGTTCGCCCAGCTCGGCCAGGATGGCCAGCCCCTTCTCCAGGTCCAGCGCGGTGCGCACCTCACCGAGGGTCAGCCCGAGCTCGACCAGCGTGATGGCGACCGCGGGCCGCATGCCGACCACCACGGTGTGCGCGTCGAAGAGCCGCGAGGTGGCCGCGATGGTGGCGAACATCCGGCCGATGAACGAGTCCACGATGTCCACCGCGGTGATGTCCAGGATCACCCCGTGCGCACCGGTCTCGCTGATCCGCTCGGCCAGGTCCTCCTGCAGCGCGAGCACGTCGCGGTCCTGCAGGTCGATCTGGATCGAGGCGAGCAGCACGTCGCCGATCTTGAGGATGGGGATGCGCTCCACGCTCAGCGCCGCCCGTCCGCGCGCACGAAGTCCACGCCGGAGCGCTTGAGCGCGTGCCGCAGGGCGTCGGCCAGCGAGGCCTTGGTGGGGATGTCGCCGAACTCGATGCCCAGGCCGACGATGGTCTGCGCGATGTGCGGGCGGATGCCGGAGATGGTGCACTCCGCGCCCATCAGGCGGGCGGCCATCACGGTCTTGAGCAGGTGCTGGGCGACCTGGGTGTCGACCGCGAGCACACCGGTGATGTCGATGATCGCGTGCGCGGCGCCGGTGCTGACCAGCGACTCGAGCAGCTTCTCCATCACCACCTGGGTGCGCGCGGAGTCCAGCGTGCCGACCAGCGGCACGGCGAGCACGCCGTCCCAGAGCTTGACCACCGGGGTGGTCAGCTCCAGCAGCTGCTCGGCCTGCTCGTCGATGACCTCCTCGCGGGCCCTGGCGTAGCTCTCGAAGGTCCACAGCCCGAGCGCGTCGAGCAGCTGGGACAGCACGACGACGTCGCCCAGGCCCGCCCCCTCGGCCCGGTCGACCAGCTCGAAGAACGCCTGCTTGAGCGCGAACACGCCGATCGCGGTCTCGGTCGGGGTGAACCCGGCCCTGGCCCGGCGCCGGGAGATGTCGGAGAGCAGGGCGCGCACGTCGGCGAAAGCCGAGCCGTGGGCGTCCCGGTTACCGGTCTCGACCGCGGCGAGCAGGACCGAGTACAGCTCGGTGAGCTCCCGGTCCAGCTCGGCCACGCTCAGCCTGCCCTTGAGCGGGGCGGCGGACAGCTCGACCCAGCGCGCGGTCAGGGTCTCGGCCCGGTCGCGCAACAGCGCCGCGAGGTTGTCCGATCGCCCTGATTCCGTGGTCATGCTGCCTCCTAGTCGAACCGATGGCCGGAGCGTAACGCCGCGCGGGCGCCAACCCGTGTGGGCGGGGACCTAAGTGAGGGCGCACGCACAACGCCAGCGGGGCTGTGGGCTCAACCTCGGGTCCGGTCGGGCAACCCTATCCACCGGCCACTCGGCGCCGGGGCGGGGGGTCGGGACCAGGTTTGCCCGCGCCCGCCCCCGGTGATTCCTCCACCATGGACGGCAGTCGGGCACCAGTCGACGGTGGTGCCCGCCGGAGGACGGGAGCTCGGATGGCCGTGGACGCGGTGGTGGTCGGCAGTGGCCCGAACGGCTTGGTGGCGGCCAATATCCTGGCGGACGCGGGCTGGGCGGTGCTGGTCCTGGAGGCGAGCCCCGAGCCCGGCGGCGCCGTGCGCACGGCCGAGCTGACGGTGCCGGGCTTCCGGCACGACCTGTTCAGCGCCTTCCACCCGCTGGCCGCCGCCTCCCCCGTGCTGGCGGAGCTCGACCTGCCCGCCTGGGGCCTGCGCTGGAGCCACGCCCCGGCCGTCCTCGCCCACGTCCTGCCCGACGACCGCGCGGTGCTGCTGTCCAGGGACGTGGAGCGCACGGCCGAGTCGGTGGAGCGCTTCGCCCCCGGCGACGGCGACGCCTGGCGCGCCGAGTACGACCGTTACCTCGATCTCCGAGACGATCTGCTCACCGCGCTGCTGCGCCCGTTCCCCCCGGTCCGCGCGGGCCTGAGTCTATTGTGGACACTTGGCGTGGGCGACGCCCTGCGCGCGGCCCGGATGGTGACCATGCCGGTGCGCCGACTGGGCGAAGAGCTGTTCACCGGCGAGGGCGCTCGAATCCTGTTGGCGGGCAACGCGATGCACACCGACCTCGGCCCCACCCAGGCGGGCAGCGCGGTCTTCGGCTGGCTCCTGGCCATGCTGGGCCAAGACGTCGGATTCCCCGTACCGGTCGGCGGCGCGGGCGCCCTGACCGAGGCCCTGGTAAACCGCCTGACCGCACGCGGCGGCCGAGTCGAGTGCAACCGGCGAGTGACGAAGATCTTGACAGCACAAGGAAAGGCAGTCGGCGTACGCACCGCCGACGGCGACGTCCAAGCACGGCGAGCAGTCCTGGCCGACGTCCCCGCCACCGCGCTCTACCTGGACCTGATCGGCGAAGACCTCCTGCCCGATACCCTCGTCGACGACCTGCGCAAGTTCGACTGGGACGACGCCACGATAAAGATCGACTGGGCCCTGTCCACCCCGATCCCCTGGACCGCGACCGAAGCCCGCCAGGCCGGCACAGTCCACTTGGGAGTCGACAACGACGGACTGGTAGCCGTGGACGCCGACCTCGCCCGCAACCACGTCCCCCAGAACCCGTTCCTGCTACTGGGCCAGATGACCACCTCCGACCCGACCCGCTCCCCCGAGGGCACCGAATCGGCCTGGCTCTACAGCCACGTCCCCCGAGGCGGGGATTGGTCAAGGGAGCGCCTGCAGGACTGGGCCACCAAGGTCGAGGGCATCGTGGAACGGCACGCCCCCGGCTTCAAGGACAGCATCGTCGGCAGAGTCGTCTCCGGCCCGGCGGACCTGCAACGGGGCAACCCCTCCCTGGTGGAGGGCGCCATCAACGCGGGAACCGCAGGCATCCACCAGCAACTGGTCTTCCGCCCCACCCCGGGCCTGGCAAGGCCGGACACAGTGATCGAACGCCTCTTCCTCGCAGGCGCCTCAGCCCACCCCGGCGGCGGAGTACACGGCAGCCCAGGCGCCAACGCGGCAAGGGCAGCCCTAGCAGCCAACGGCTGGTACGGCCCGGCCTACCGATCCCTCATGCGCACCATGACCAGGGCAATACACCACTGACCACTCCGCCCCCTGCATCCGATACGCAGCCAAGACACGGGCGGAGGGGAAGTAGGACCATCGGGAGCAAACACGGGAGCAGCTAAGCCCCACGCACAGCTAGATCACCCAACCGCCCCAAAGCCTCCCGATTACGCGCCGCCAGCCCCACGTCCAACACCCGAGAAGGCAGCACGGCCATCGGCCCCCGCACCACCCGCTCCACCATCGTCACCTCGGTCCCACCGTCGACAGCGGCGAGTTCCAACCGCACCACGGCCGTCCCGGCGGGCCACACCCGGGCCTCCAGCTCCAGCAGCGACCCTGGATGTGCGACGAGCACCCGCGTGCTGTCCTGGATCACCGCGGGCCAGGCCCCCACGCTGTGGTGGATCCGGGTCCCCACCGCGGGCCAGCCCTCCTCTACCCGCCGGATGTGCGAGGCGCCGACCACCCAGGACGCGTAAGTCCACCCGTCAGCGAGGATGGCCCACACCTGGGCGGGCGAAGCGGGTATCTGCGCGCGAACAGTGGCCATGTCCGTCTGATTACCCGCCGAGCGGCGCGGACAACCCCCACAACAGGTGTGCGCACCGCACGACTGGGTAATACCACGGTCAAGTCCCCCGAAAAGCAAAGGAGACGCCGTGGCCGCCCACAACCTAGCCGCCGTCGACATCGGTGCCGGTTTCTCCGACGCCTGGCGGATGGTCATCACCTTCGTGCCCAGACTCCTGGGCTTCGCGCTGATCCTCGTCGTCGGCTGGTTCGTCGCGAAGTTCGTCGCCAAGCTGGTCGACCGCGTGCTCGAACGGGTCGGTTTCGACCGGGTCGTCGAGCGCGGCGGGGTCAAGCAGCTGCTCGCCCGGTCGAACCACGACGCCTCGGACATCATCGCGAAGCTGGTGTACTACGCCATCCTGCTGATCACCCTGCAGATCGCCTTCGGCGTGTGGGGGGCCAACCCGGTCTCGGCGCTGCTGACCGACATCGTCGCCTGGCTGCCCAGGGCCGCGGTCGCGATCCTGATCATCGTGGTCGCCGCCGCGATCGCCCGGGCCGCCAAGGACTTCCTCGGCAACGTCCTGGGTGGACTGTCCTACGGCAGGCTGCTGGCCACCAGCGCGTCGGTGTTCATCCTCGCGCTGGGCGTGATCGCCGCGCTCAACCAGATCGGGGTGGCCACCACGGTCACCATGCCGGTGCTGATCGCGGTCCTGGCCACCGCGGGCGGTATCGCCGTGGTCGGCGTGGGCGGCGGTCTGATCCGCCCGATGCAGAGCCGGTGGGAGACCTGGCTGGACCGCGCGGGCGAGGAGATCCCACGGGTGCGCGAGCACCTGGAGTCCCACCCGGTGAGCGGTTCCCGGCAGGGCGACCTGCGCGAGCCCGCCCACTCCGCGGCCGCCCAGGCCCGCAGCGAGCAGAACGCCGAGCCGACCCAGTACCTGCCCCCGGTGCCCCCGCCCGGCCAGGGACGCCCGGTCCCGCCCCAGGACCCCGGCGGCTACCCCGCCCTCGACGGCCCGCAGGGCTACCCCGGGCAGCCGGGCCCCCAGGCCCCGCCGCACCAGGGCGGTCCGCAGGCCCCGCCGTTCGGCCAGACCCCGCCCGCGCACTAGCGACCGATGAGGAGGGCGCCACCCCGACCCGGGGTGGCGCCCTCTTCGCACGTTCGAACTACTTCACCGTGGCGTGCGCCGCGCTGGTGATGAGCCGGGTGACGACGTCCGGGTGGGTGATCATCGCGACGTGCGAGGAGTCGATCTCCACGGTGCGCGAGCCCGCGCGCTGGGCCTCGAAGCGCTCGAGGGCGGGCGGGATCGCCCGGTCCTGCTTGGCGACCAGCGCCCAAGACGGCACCGTGCGCCACGCCGCGGCGGTGGGGGCGTCGCCGAAGGTGTTGGCGCTCACCGGGCGCTGCGCGGCGGCCATGACCGCGGCGTCCTTGCCGGGGACGTCGGCGGCGAACACCTTCCGGAACTGGGCCGGGTCGATGTAGAGGTCCACGCCCGCGGGGCCGTTGGCGTCGTCGAACGGGACCGGCTTGAGCGCGGTCAGCAGGTCCGAGCCCGGGTACTTCGCGGCCAGGTCGCCCAGCTTCTCCCCCGCGTCGGGCACGAACGCGGCGATGTAGACCAGGGCCTTGACCTGCGGCAGCCCGACGGCCGCCGAGCTGATCACGGCGCCGCCGTAGGAGTGGCCGACCAGGACGACCGGGCCGGTCACCGACTTGACCACGCTGGCGATGTAGGCGGAGTCGGCCGCGAGGCCGCGCAGCGGACCCGCCGGGGCGATCACCGGGTAGCCCGCGCGCTGCAGTTGGGCGATGACGCCGTTCCAGCCGGAGGCGTCGGCGAACGCGCCGTGCACGAGGACCACGGTGGGCTTGGGGCCACCGGGGTGGTGCGCGGCGGTGGCGTCGTCCGGGGCCGCGGTGCCGAGCGGCGCGGTGCTGGTGAGCAGGGCGCCGGTGGCGGCGAGGACCAGGGCGGCATGGCGGAGGCGCATGGTCGTTCCTTCCGAGTGGGGTGGGCAGGGCGGAACTCCGCGCGGCCCGGTAGGGCGCACGGGAGTAAGAGGGGCGACTCGGGGGAGACGACACCGAGCGCTAAGAGGTGCGTGGTGCCCGCGAGGAGAGCGCGGGCACCACGCGAGCGCGACTAGCCGCGGATGAAGTCCAAGAGGTCGGCGTTGAACGCCTTCTCGTAGTCGCCGACCAGGCCGTGCGGAGCACCCGGGTACACCTTGAGGGTGTTGTTCGGCACGAGCTCCGCGGACTTGAGCGCCGCGTTGTGGATCGGGACGATCTGGTCGTCGTCGCCGTGCGCGATCAGGGTCGGCACGTCGATCCGCTTGAGGTCCTCGGTGAAGTCGGTCTCCGAGAACTGCTCGATGCAGTCGTACGCCTGCTTCAGCCCGGCTTGCAGGCTCCACGCCCAGAACGCGCGGCGCACACCCTCCGACACCGCCGCGCCCTCGCGGTTGAAGCCGTAGAAGCTCTCGCTGAGGTCCCAGTAGAACTGCGAGCGGTCGTTGGCCACCCCGGCGCGGATGCCGTCGAAGACCTCGCGCGGCACGCCGTCGGTGTTCGCCTCGGTCTTGAGCATCCGCGGCGGGACCGCGCCGAGCAGCACCGCCTTGGCGACCCGACCGGTGCCGTGCCTGCCGATGTAGCGGGCCACCTCGCCACCGCCGGTGGAGTGCCCGACCAGGACCGCGTCGTGCAGGTCGAGGGCCTCGACCAGCTCGGCGAGGTCGTCGGCGTAGGTGTCCATGTCGTTGCCGAGCCAGGTCTGCGCCGAGCGGCCGTGGCCGCGCCGGTCGTGCGCGATGGCCCGGTAGCCGTTCTCGGCGACGTGGCGGAGCTGCCCGTCCCAGGCGTCGGCGTTGAGCGGCCAACCGTGGCTGAACACGACCGGCTGGCCGCTGCCCCAGTCCTTGTAGAAGAGCTCGGTGCCGTCCTTGGTCGTGAAGGTGCTCACCAGCGAATCCTTTCGCGGAGGTCAGGAGGTGAAGCGGCGGATGAAGGTCAGCGCCGTGTCGGCCACCTCCCGCCACCCGCTGTCAATGGTCAGGGCGTGGCCGCGGTCGGGCATCTCGACGATCTCGGTGACCCCGGGGTTGTCCTGCTGCTGCTTGAACGAGGCGTTGGCGATCGCCCACGGCACGGTGTGGTCCTTCTCGCCGGAGACGATCAGCAGCGGACCGCGCTCGGGGTTGTCGGTGTCGACCTTGACCTCGGTCCACGGGTTCAGGTTCGCCGTGGCGGCCTGGAACAGCGGCGCGCCGGAGGCGGGCACCGCGTAGGTCTCGTGCAGCTCCTTGGCCTCGTCCTCGCTGACCGCGTTGGCGAAGGCGTAGCGGAACTGGTCGTAGGTCAGCGGGACCGCGCGGTGCCGGTTGGCCGGGTTGGTCAGCACCGGCGCGGCGGCGCGCAGCGCGGAGATCGGCAGCGGCAGCACGCCGCGGAAGGGCGCCGGGTCGATGGCGACCGAGGCCACCGACAGGCCGCGGCCCGCGATGATCTGGGTGAGCAGGCCGCCGAAGGAGTGGCCGACGACGGCGGGCTTGCGCTCCAGCCCGCCGATCACCTCGGCGACGTGGTCGGCGATCTGGCCGACGGTCTTGTTGGCGAAGACCTCGGGGTGGGCGTTGGCCTGCTCCACGGTCTCCGGGTCGTCCGGCCAGGACACCGTGACCGGGGCGTACCCGGCCTCGTCGAAGACGGCGGCCCAGCGGTCCCAGCTGCTGGGCAGCAGCCAGAGGCCGTGGACGAAGACGACGGGGGTGCGGCCGGAGCCGTTCGCCCGCTGGACCTGCTCGGTGTCGTGTGCGTTGGGCATGGCCCCAGCCTGCTGCCCAGCGGGTGGTCATGGCATCAGTTACATGACTGTATGTCTCGACCGGATAACCGCTCAGCACCTCGAACGGCGGCTGTCCTGGCGCGCTACCGCGGCGCGCGGGGCTTGATGCGGACCGCGGGCATCGGCGGCGCCGGTAGCCGCTGCGGCTCTCCCTCGTAGCCCTCGACCCGGCCGAACTGGTCGGACTCGCGTTCCCACGCGGCGCGGTAAGCGACGATCTCCTCGTGCGTGCGGGCGACGAAGTTCCACCACATCAGGATCGGCTCGTCGAACGGCGGCCCGCCGAGGAGCAGCAGCCGGGCGGGCTCGTCGGTGAGGTTCACCAGATCGAGGGACGGCAGACCGGGGCCCGCGTAGCCCAGGTCAGCGGGCGCCAGCGGGGTGCCCGCCAACGACACCCGACCGCTGTCGAGCAGCACGCCGTGCTCGAACGACGGGTCGACGTCCAGCCGTAGCCGCGCACCGGCCGCGAGCACCAGTTCCGCCCCGAGCAACGGCGTGAAGGTCGACACCGGCGAGGTGTCCCCCGCGAGCGTGCCGAGGAAGACCCGAGCAGAAGCCCCTCCGAGGTCAACCACCGCAGGCGCGTAGTGCTCGAACGCGCGGGCGGTGTGGCGGTGTTCGTCCGGTAGCGCTACCCAGAGCTGCACGCCGTGCAATACCTCGGAGTTGGCCGTGGACACCTCGGAATGGCAGATTCCCGCGCCACTGGTCATCAGGTTGACCTCACCGGGGCGTACCAACGCGTGCGAGCCGAGGCTGTCGCGGTGTTCGATCTCCCCCGCGAAGAGCCAACTCACCGTCTGCAACCCGGTGTGCGGGTGCGGCGCGACCTCCATCCGGGCAGGCTCCGGCCCGTAGTGGTCGGCGAAGCACCACGCGCCGATCAGGGAGCGCCGCCGCTGCGGCAGCGTGCGGCGCACGCGCATCGCCCGTGGTCCGCCCAGGGGCACCTCGCGCGCCGGGAGCACCTCGACGCGGCCGTCCGCCGCCGAGCGGCACTCCAGTTCCGCGGGCTCCGCCTCCGTGTTGCTCACCGGGCCAGCCTAGTTGTCCACAGGCCGAAACCACGGCCGGTGGGACTTCCGTAGTATCGTCCGGTGCCTTCCGCCGAGATCAGCACCGAGTCCCCCAGCACGCGCGTCGAGACACCGGTCGACGTCCTGCGCCGCGTGTTCGGCTACGACTCCTTCCGCGGTAGCCAAGCCGAGATCATCGAGCACGTGGCCGGTGGTGGCGACGCGCTGGTGCTGATGCCCACCGGCGGCGGCAAGTCGCTGTGCTACCAGATCCCCGCGCTGCTGCGCCCGGGCGTCGGTGTGGTGATCTCGCCGTTGATCGCGCTCATGCAGGACCAGGTCGACGCCCTGCGCAACCTTGGGGTGCGCGCCGGTTTCCTCAACTCCACACAGGACTTCGAGCAGCGCCGCGAGGTGGAGGACGCCTTCCTCGCCAACGAGCTCGACCTGCTCTACCTGGCCCCCGAACGGCTGCGCGTCGAGGCGACGGTGCGCCTGCTCGAACGCGGCGAGGTGGCCCTGTTCGCCATCGACGAGGCGCACTGCGTCTCCCAGTGGGGCCACGACTTCCGCCCCGACTACCTGGCCCTCTCGGAACTGCATGAGCGCTGGCCGGACGTGCCGCGCATCGCGCTCACCGCCACCGCGACCGAGGCGACGCACACCGAGATCGCCCAGCGGCTGAACCTGGGCGAGGCCAAGCACTTCGTCGCCAGCTTCGACCGGCCCAACATCCAGTACCGGATCGTGCCCAAGTCCGGCGCCCAGAAGCAGCTGCTGGACCTGATCCGCGCCGAGCACCCCGGCGACGCGGGCATCGTCTACTGCCTGTCCCGCGCGTCGGTGGAGAAGACCGCGCAGTTCTTGAGCGACAACGGGATCCCCGCGGTGCCCTACCACGCGGGCCTCGACGCCCGCACCCGCGCGAAGAACCAGTCCCGCTTCCTGCGCGAGGACGGGCTGACTGTGGTCGCCACCATCGCCTTCGGCATGGGCATCGACAAGCCCGATGTCCGGTTCGTCGCCCACCTCGACCTGCCCAAGTCGGTCGAGGGCTACTACCAGGAGACCGGCCGCGCGGGCCGCGACGGCCAGCCGTCCACCGCGTGGCTGGCCTACGGCCTGCAGGACGTGGTGCAGCAGCGCAAGATGATCGACCTGTCCGAGGGCGACCAGGCGCACCGGCGCAAGCTCGGCACCCACCTCGACGCCATGCTCGCCCTCTGCGAGACGATCTCGTGCAGGCGCGTCCAGCTGCTCAACTACTTCGGCCAGACCGGCCAGCCGTGCGGCAACTGCGACACCTGCCTGCTGCCGCCGGAGTCCTGGGACGGCACGATCCCCGCCCAGAAGCTGCTGTCCACGGTGCTGCGCCTCGACCGCGAGCGCGACCAGCGCTTCGGCGCGGGCCAAGTGATCGACATCCTGCTGGGCAAGAAGACGGAGAAGATCACCCAGCACCGGCACGACCAGCTGACGGTCTACGGCATCGGCACCGACCTGTCCGAACAGACCTGGCGCGGCGTCGTGCGGCAACTGCTCGCCCAGGGCCTGCTGGCGGTCGAGGGCGACTTCGGCACCCTGGCCCTCACCCCGGCCAGCGGCGAGGTCCTCGGCCGCACCCGCGAGGTCAAGCTCCGCCGCGAACCCGAGCGCGCCGCCCGGACGTCGTCGACGGGCACCGGCACCAAGACCCGCAAACCGGCCATCGAGATGCCCGCCGAGGCCGCCCCGATCTTCGAGGCCCTGCGCGCTTGGCGGGCGTCGGCGGCGAAGGAACAGGGCGTGCCCGCCTATGTGATCTTCCACGACGCGACTCTGCGGCAGATCGCCGCCGAGTCGCCGTCGAGCCTGGAGAAGCTGGGGACGATCAGCGGGGTCGGCGAGAACAAGCTGGCCAAGTACGGGCAGGAGATCCTGGACACCCTGGAGAGTTTGAACTAGGAGCAGACTGGCTTGTGTTGCGCGCCGCTGCTGGCTGGCGTGGCTGGCGTTGTGGGCTCGATGGGGTGGTGTGGCTTTGTTCGGGGCCCCTAAGAAAGAGGCGCCGGGGTGAAGCGGGTGGGGAAGGGATCACCCACGCCGGAGCCAGGCTAGCGCCTCTTTTCTCCCCAAACAAAGCCACACCACCCCATCGAGCAGGACTGTTGCCCGGGTGCGGGATTCGTGGGGGTCGGGATTTCAAGCGCCACTTGCTTGCTCTCACCGAGTGTCATGTGTCGACGGATCTGAACTCGCTTGTCGCAATTGACAACTACTTGTCAGCGGCGGTTCTCGTCATCACCGGATGGCCAGATTGGTGTCCGAGGCGGCCACTGCCTGGGTGAGCATGGCGACGGTCTCTTTCAGACCGTCCTGGACGGAATCCACAACCGCCCGGTTGGTGACCAGTTCCACCTCGATCGCGCACTCCCCCGCGCCGCTGTCGTGGACCACCAGTGAGCCGTGGTAGTCGTTCGGGCCATCCGCTCCCCAGCGCAGGGAGTGGGAGTCGGGGTCCAGTAGCAACCACGCCTTGCTCTGGATGTGGGTGCCGTCCACTTCGGCTTCGACCAGGACCTCTGAGCCGCCCAGTGGCTCCGCCTTGGTCAGGCGCGGGAAGTAGTGCGGGAGGTTGCGCACGTCCGCCAAGTAAGCGAAGACCGCCTCGGCGGGGACGGCCGCAGGCGCGGAGTGTCGGTAGTTGCCCATGCGGGCCGGGTACCCAGTGGGGTCCCGCTCACACCAGGTCGCCCGCCGCGGGCAGGGGGAGCCTGCGCATGGTCTCCTCGAAGTCGCCCCGGTCGTGGGCCTCCACCAGGGCCGCGGCCAGGTCGCGAAGCTTGGTGTTGCTGTTCTGCGACGCGGTCCGCAGTGCCTCGAAGGCGGTGTCGGTGTCGTAGCCGAAGCGGTGCATGAGCAGGCCCTGGGCCCGGCCGACCACCGCGCGGGTAAGCAGGGCCGCGCGCAGCTGTTCCACCAACCTGGTGGAGTCGTGGAAGAGCGAGACGTTGTCGAAGACCACGCCCGCGTGCAAGGTCAACAGCATCACCAGGTCGTGCGAGGACTCACCGAACTGGCCGGGTTGGTCGGAGAACAACGAGAAGACCGCCGCCGCCGACTTGTTCGTCGCGATCGGCAGGGCCAGGCAGCTGCGCAGTCCCGCCTGGGCGACCTTCGCGGAGAACGCGGGCCAGCGCTGGTCGGTCGCCACGTCGTCGAGCCTGCGGGGCTCGTGGTAGGTGACCGCCTCGATGATCGGGCCGCTGGCCAGCAGGTCCACGTCGCGGGGGTCGTCGCCGATGGTCTCGACCACTCCCAGGTCGGTGCGCACCGTGATGGAGGCGTGCGCGCAGCCGGGGATGGTGCCGATGGCCCTCTTGGTGAACCGGCCGAACGCCGTGCCGAGCTCGTCGTCCTCGACGAGTCTGGCCACCTCGGCCAGTTCCTGGGCCAGCGAGATCACATCGGTCATGCAAGCCAACCTGGCGTCGGGGCATCGTGCTGTTCGCACCACTCTATCGACCCGACCGTCCAGAGCAAGGCCAGCACCAATACGTCCACCGGGTCGAAGCGCTCGTCCGCGCGCAGCGCCAGCCCCAGCTGGAACTCGGTGTCCTCCGGTGTCCCGTTGAGCTGCGCGAGCAGCGCCCGCACCAGCGCGCGCACCGGCGGGTCGAGAGTGTCCACCTGGACCGGTTCGCCCTCGTCGTCGCGCAGGTCGAGCATGAACGCCTTGTCCGCGCCGGGCTCCTCGGCCCGGCACACCATCATGTCCGCGGTGGCCACCACGAGCTCGCGCAGCACGGCGGCGAGCCGGTCTCGGTGGTCCGGGCCTGCGAGCACGTCCAGCGCGCCTGCCTGCCCACGCGGGTCGAGGTCGCCGCCGCGGGTGACGGCGACGAGCCTGCGGGCCACGCCCCGGGGGTGCTCGGTCATCTGCACTGACCTCCAGATCGCGTTGTGGGTGTCCCAGGGGACTTACCCGGTCCGCGTGAAGATCAAGCGCCCGCGCCGCGGTCGAAGTGCGCGCGCACCGCGGTGCCGCGGCCGTCGGTGTGGATGGAGACCAGGTCCGCCAAGGAGTGCACGAGCAGCAGGCCGCGGCCGTGCGCCTGGTCGGTCGGGGCCGGGCGCAGGCCGGCGAGCGGGTCGACCAGGGTGCCCTCGTCGCGGATCTCGCACACCAGCTCGGACCCGTCGGACCACACGCTGAGCAGGGCGCGCCCACCGCCGTGCTCGATGCTGTTGGTCACCAGCTCGGTGATCACCAGGGCGGCGTCGCCGACGCGCTCGTCGGCCAGCCCGTGCTCGCGGGCAGCGGCGGACACCAGGGCCCGCGCGGCACCGAGCTCGCGGACGCCGACCAGCAGCGACCGGGCGTCGGCGGGTTCGTCGGGCACCTGGTTGTAGGTCCGCAGCACGGTGTGCGGCGCGTAGCCCGGACTGGGCCGGTGGCTGCCGCGCTCCAGCACGCCCGGGTGGGTGGCGAGCGCGTCGGCTAGGGCGATCGGGCGCAGTCCCTCGGCGTCGAACGGGCACAGCAGCCGCAGCGGCCGCCCGTCGAGCAGCTGGTTGGCCAGCGCCTCGTGCCGCACGCACGAGGGGTACTCCGCGGGCGGTCGGCCCGGCCAGACGACCTCGGTGACCACGCGCGCGCCGGAGCCGAGCAGCGGGTGCAGCACGGCCGGGACGATCCGGCCCGGGTTGCGGCCGACCTCGCCCACGTCCAGCCAGCGGACGCCGTCGGCCAGCCCGTGCGCGGCGCACTCGTCGCGGACGAGGGTCAGGTTGTCGGTGGGTGCCACCACGGTGACCGCCTCACCCGCCTCGATCCCGGCGCGCACGAACGGCAGCACGGCCGCGAGGTACTCGGCGGCGCCCCGGTAGAGCAGTGCGGTGTGCCCAACGGTCATCGCGCCGCCCGACCCGTCACATGGATCACCGTCGGGCCCCTTCCGTGGCTCACTGCGAGTTGAGTGGACATCAATCTACGCGTGCGCGCGCCGCCCGGCCGAACACCCGGATCTCGGCGGCCCGCCGGGGCTGCGGCTATGGTCGGCACGGTCGGCAGGGGAGGCGAACGAGCGGTGGCGGTAGGGGACCTGGCGGACCTGATGGCCTCGGTCGACTGGGCGGACACCCCGCTGGGGCCGCCGGGGACCTGGGATCCACAGCTGCGCGCGGTGGTCCGCACGATGATGTCCTCGCGCCACCAGATGATCCTCTACTGGGGACCGGAGTGGGTCGCGGTCTACAACGACGCCTACGCCGCGACCATCGGCGACAAGCACCCGCGCGCGCTCGGCAGACCGGCGGCGCACAGCTGGGGCGAGCTGTGGGAGCTGGTCGGCCCGCTCGTGCGCGGCGTGGTCGCCGACCGGGAGTCGTTCTGGGCCAAGGACTTCCCGTTCACCCTGACCCGGCGCGGCTTCCTGGAGCAGACCTACTTCGACCTGTCCTACGACCCGGTGGTGGTCGACTCCGGCGCGGTGGCGGGCGTGCTGTGCGTGGTGACCGAGACGACCGGGCGGGTGCTGGGCGAGCGCCGGATGCGCACCGTGGGCGCGCTCGGCGCCCGGCTGGCCGGGCTGGCCGACGTGGCGCGCATCGCCGCGGTGGCGGGCGAGGTGTTGGCGGAGAACCCCGACGACCTGCCCTCGTTCGAGGTGCGCCTGTTCGACGGCCAAGACCGCGACACCGAGGACCGCGACGGCGAGCCGGTCTGGCTCGACGGCCCGGGTCCGCGCCGACTGGCCCTGCCGCTGGGCTCCGCCTCGGGTGTCGTCGGCGAGCTGGTCGTGCAGATCAACCCGATGCTCCCGGTCGCCGGGCCCTACCGGGAGTTCCTCGACGTGGTGGCGGCGACGCTGTCCTCGGTGCTGGCGAACGCGCTGGCCCAGGAGCAGGACCGGCTGCGGGCGCGGGCGCTGGCCGAGCTGGACCAGGCCAAGACCGAGCTGTTCGCCACCATCGGCCACGAGCTGCGCACCCCGTTGACGCTGATCTCCGGGCCCGCCGAGGACGCGCTCGCCGATGTGGACGAGCCGCTGGGCCCCCACCAGCGCGACCGGCTGGAGCTGGTCCGGCGCGGCGCCGGGCGGCTGCGGCGGATGGTCGACAACATCCTCGACTTCACCCGGATCGAGAGCGGCGCGCTGCGCCCGGACCGGGTCGGCACCGACCTGGCCGAGCTGACCAGGGCGGTGGTCGCCTCGTTCCGGCCCGCGATCGAGCGGGCCGGGCTGGTGCTGGCGGTCGACTGCCCGCCGCTGCCGCGCGAGGTGTTCGTCGACCGGGACATGTGGCAGCGGATCGTGCTCAACCTGCTGTCCAACGCGCTCAAGTTCACCCTCTCCGGCGAGATCTCGCTCTCGGTGGCCGAGGTGGACGGCCAGGTCGAGCTCACCGTGTCCGACACCGGGCTGGGCATCCCGGCCGAGGAGATCCCGCTGCTGTTCGGCCGGTTCCACCGGGTGCGCGGCGCGGGCGGGCGCTCGCAGGAGGGCACCGGCATCGGCCTGGCCCTGGTGAGCGAGCTGGTCGCACTGCACGGCGGCACGATCGCGGTGCGCAGCGAACACGGCCGCGGCGCCACCTTCACCACCCGGCTGCCCTACGGCAGCGGCGCCACCCGACCGGCCGACGGCCCCACCGAGTCCACTGTGGACAGCTATCTGGCCGAGGCCCTCGGCTGGACCGCGGGCACCCGCGAGGGCGAGCTGGACCCGGGCGCCTGGGCGCCGATCGGCCAGACCGCGGGCGCCTGCGTGCTGGTGGTGCAGGACAACGCCGACCTGCGCGACTTCCTCGTCGGGCTGCTGGAGCCGCACTGGGCGGTCGTGCGGGCCACCGACGGTGCAGGAGCGCTGACCGCGGTCCACAGGCACCGGCCGGACCTGGTGCTCACCGACGTGGTGCTGCCCGGTCTGGACGGCTTCGGCCTGCTGGCCGAGCTGCGCGGCAACCCCAGCACCGAGCACATCCCGGTCATCCTGCTCTCCGCCAGGGCCGGTGAGCAGGACGCGATCGCCGGCCTGGCCGCGGGCGCGGACGACTACCTGGTCAAGCCGTTCTCCTCGCCCGCGCTGATCGCCCGGGTGCGCTCGACCCTGGAGCTGGCCCAGCTGCGCAACCACCAGTCGGCCTGGCGCGAGGCGCTGGTGGACTCCCTCGACGTCGGCTTCTTCATGATCGACGTCGAGGGCACCATCCTGGAGATGAACGCCGCCTGCGCGGCGCTGCTGGGCTACGGCAGCGAGGGCCTGCCCTACCGGCCGCCGTACCCGTGGTGGACCGAGCAGCGGCCGGGGGCGGTCAGCGCGATGCGGGAGCGGCTCGCGGCCATGCTCGAGGGCGGCGGCGGGCGCTACGTCGCCGAGGTCGAGCAGGCGGGCGGGCGCGGCATCTGGGTCGCCGTCGCGATCAACGTGGTGCCGCGGCAGACGGGTGCGCGCCGGATGTTCGTCGGCACCGCCCGCGACATCACCGCCGACGTGCTCGCCGCCGAACGCGACCAGGCCCAGTCCTCGCTCGCCGCGACCCTGGCCGACGCCACCGACGTCGACGAGGTGCTCACCGCGGGCGCCACCGGGTTGGCCCGCGCGTGGCAGACCCAGCCCGCGGTGGTGGTGTGCTGGCCCGACGGCGGCGGCCCGGTGACGGCGGGCGAGGGCGACTACCCCGACTGGTCGGAGCTGCCCGAGCCGGTGCGCGCGGCGCTGGAGGAGGCCCGTGGCAGCCGCTCGCCGCAGGTCGTGCCGGAACCGGGCGCCGACGGGCGCGCGCTGGGCATCGCCGCGCCGATCGAGGCCACCGGCCCGCCGACCGGGGTGTGGCTGGGGTTCGCGCCGACCCGCCCGGTGTCCGATGTGGACAGATATCTGTTCGGCGCGCTGTGCGCGCAGTTCGGCGTCGCGCTGACCAGGGCGCGCTCGTTCGAGGAGCAGCGGACCGTCGCGGTCACCCTGCAGCGCTCGATCCTGGGGCCGACGAACCTGCCCGAGGGGTTCGCGGTCCGCTACGAGCCCGCGCTGGCCCCGCTGGAGGTCGGCGGCGACTGGTACGACGTGGTGGCCCTGGACGCCGACCGGGTCGGCGTGGTGGTCGGCGACTGCGTCGGCCGCGGCCTGCGGGCGGCCTCGGTGATGGGCCAGCTGCGCAGCGCCTGCCGGGCGCTGCTGCTGCGCGCGATCAGCCCGGCCGACGTGCTGACCGCGCTGGACGACTTCGCCGACCTGTTGCCCGGGGCGGTGTGCACGACGCTGTTCTGCGCGATCGTCGACCACGCGGCCGGGACCCTGGTCTACAGCAGCGCGGGCCACCCGCCCGCGATCCTGCTCGGCACCGACGACCGCGCCACGCTGTTGGACGCGGCCACGTCGGTGCCGCTGGCGGTACCGCGCGTGCGGCCCCGGAAGCAGGCCACCGTCGACCTGGCCGCCGGGGACACCGCGCTGCTCTACACCGACGGCCTGGTCGAGCGGCGCGGTGAGACCATCGACGACGGCATCGACCGCGCCGTTCGGCGGCTACGCGCGGGCCGGGACCGCCCGGTGGCCGAACTGGCCGACCGGCTGGTGGCCGAGCTGCTGCCCGGCGGCCACGACGACGACGTGGCGGTGCTCATCTACCGGCACCGCGGCTGACTCAGCCCCCGGCGTGGTCGGCGGACATCGCCTCGGCGACCGAGGGGTGCACCTCGAGGACGTGGTCCAGCGAGCTGATCTGGATGGCGCGCAGCACCGCCCCGCCGTCGGTGAGCACGCGCAGCGCGCGCCCCTCGTCCCGGCAGCGGGTGTGGTACTCCACCAGCAGGGCCAGCCCGGCCGAGGCCAGGAAACCCACGCCGGTGAGGTCGAGCAGGACCGGGGCGTCGGTGCCGCGGCGCACCGCGTCCTCGAGGTGGCCGCGCAACACCGGCGCGGTGCCCATGTCGATCTCACCGCGCACGTGCAGCAGCACGGCGTCGGCTCGGTCGCCGTACTCGACGGTCAGTAGGTCGGACGTACTCATGGCAGCCCTTCACGGGAGTGCGGGATCGGTGTGGCGGCTGGCTGCTCAACCGCCTCGGCGTCCAGCCTAGTAGGTCGGTCCGGGTCGATCGAGGTGTCCCACACCGATAGCGTGTCGGGCGAGGCGGGCGCCGCGCGCCGCCGAGCCAGGATCGAGGGAGCATGAGCGTGCCCGACACCGCCCCGCCGCACGTGGACCTGCGGCTGCGCGCCGACCTGGCGAACCTGCCGATCGTGCGCGGTGTGGCCGCCACGGTCGCCATGGGGGCGGACTTCACCGTCGACGCCATCGCCGACCTGCGCCTGGCCGTGGACGAGGTGTGCTCGCAGCTGATCGTGCTGGCCGCCCCCGGCGCCCAGCTGGAGTGCCGCTTCCACCTCGACCCGGCGGGCATCACGGTCGAGGCGAGCACGCGCTCCCGCGACGGCCGCCCACCGGCGACCGACAGCTTCGGCTGGCACGTGCTGCGCACCCTGGCCGACTCGGTCGAGACCGGCATGGGCGAGGGCGTGCGGCCGCCGGTGCACATCACCATCCGCAAGCTCAAGGCCTGAGCGAGACCCGCGTCTCGCCCCACGGCGCGCGCCGAGGTGGAAAGATCGAGCGGGTGGGCACCCTCCTGGCGATCAGCGACCTGCACATCTCGTACGAGGAAAACCGCGAGATCGTGCGCGGCCTGCGGCCGGAGTCGCCGCAGGACTGGCTGATCGTCGCGGGCGACGTCGCCGAGCAGGTGGCCGATGTGCGGTGGGCGCTGGAGATCCTGGCCGGGCGGTTCGCCAAGGTCGTGTGGACACCGGGCAACCACGAACTGTGGACGATGCCCGCCGACGCCGTGCAGGCCCGCGGCGTCGAGCGGTACGCCGCGTTCGTCGAGATGTGCCGCGAGCTGGGCGTGCTCACCCCGGAGGACGAGTACCCGGTGTGGGAGGGCGAGGGCGGCCCGGTCCGCGTCGCCCCCCTGTTCCTCGGCTACGACTACACCTTCCGCCCCGAGGGCGCGGACACCAAGGAGAAGTCCCTGGAGATCGCCCACGCCAGCGGCATCGTCTGCACCGACGAGTACTACCTGCACCCAGACCCCTACCCGACCAGGGACGACTGGTGCCGGGCACGAGTGGCCGAGACAGAGGCACGACTGGCGGCCGCGGCCGACCCGTCGGTGCCCTACGTGCTGATCAACCACTACCCCCTGGTCCGCGAACCGACGCGCGTGTTGCGCTACCCCGAGTTCGCCCAGTGGTGCGGCACCGAGCTCACGGCCGACTGGCACACCCGCTTCCCCACCGCGGTGATGGTCTACGGCCACCTGCACATCCCCCGGATCACCCACTACGACGGCGTCAAGTTCCAGGAGGTCTCCCTCGGCTACCCCCGGGAGTGGCGCCGCCACGGAAACCCTCACGGTCTGCTACGAGCGGTACTGCCTGCCTCAGCACGCGTCTGACCAGGGAAAACACCGAGAGCGTGTGGCCGCTATCACCCCAGGGTTATGCCTTGTTGGGATGAGCTTCCCTCGTTTCGTTCGCCCATATTGGTGAACGACAGTCGACGGCCGGGCAATCAGGCCATGAAGGGCGAACCGGACGCCGACGGGTGAAAGGTGGCGCGCCATGACCGCGGCGGAACTGTCCGAACTGCACGCACTAGACGCACTGGACGTGAGCGTGGACACCACGCCCACCTTCGACGTGCGGGACTACCGAACGGCGATGGGCTGGCCGGTGGAAGGCGACGCCCTCAACGCCTACCTGGAACTCGGCGGCGACCACGTCGGCGCCCTGCGCATGCGCGCGGGCCTCGGCGCCGAAGTCCAGTGGTGGCTCCGACTGCGCATGCTGGCAGGCCCAGTCCTGGCGGTCCCGGGCAAGCGAACCGAGTGGACATTCCTCACCCAGCCCATCCCGGACGAACACCACCGCAGACCCCTCCCCCCAGGAGTCGAACCGGTCAGCGCCCGAGTCCTGCTACCGACCGGGGACACCGACCGCACCATGGTCTTCTGGGCAACCCCGCCGGACCCGATCCACCCGACACTGCCCCAGTTCACCTCGGTGGTCGGAGCAGTCCGCAGCGTCCTCTACGGCCACCGCTTCTGACCGAACCACACACCAGACTCGCAAACCGAACTCCCCTGCCCACCACCCTGCCCATATTCCTCACGGCCATCTTTGCCTCCTATTTTCATTCCCTCCCTCTTTCCCTTTCCCTTCCCTAAGTCTTTAAATGCCACGCCCGCTGGTACGCAACACCCGCTACGCCAGTGCTCGATTGGGTGGACTGCCTTCGTGTGGGGGGAGAGCACCGCTAAACTTGCCGTGTGTGGGGATGCCCTTCACCCCACGCTTTTTCCCCACCGCGGTGCTCTAGG
>NZ_BSTR01000074.1 GCF_030269645.1 Actinokineospora sp. NBRC 105648
ACCCCCGCGTCATCAAACGCGGACGACACAACTCCTACATCGTCAAAAAACCCCACCACCACGGAACTCACCACAACGGACCGCCCATCATACGACTGCACGCGCCGCGCTTAACTTAGCGGTATTGGCGTATGGGATGCAGGGGCGGGAGTGGTCGCCGGGCTGCGGTGGGAGGGGTGGGGCGGAGATGGGGCGAGAGGTGGGGACGGGGTGGGGTGAGGTGCCGGGGCTGCGGTGATGGGCTGGGCTGGGCTGGGAGGTGTCTTTGGGGTGTGGGGATGTGCCCTGGGGTCAGTCGCGTAGACCGATGGCGTCGATGGGGCGGGTTCGCATGGTGAATCTCGTGGGTAGTGCTACCGCCAGGATTCCGAGGATTGCGGCTCCCAGGACGATTCCCAGGTAGACCACCACCGGGCCGGTCGGTATCGGTGACCCGGCCAGGCCGATGCCCAGTAGGGCGAGGGGCAGGATCGGGATCAGTGATCCGATCACGATCGCGATGCCCGCCGACACCGTCGCCTCGATCCGCATCATGTGGCGGACCTGTCGCCTTGTGCCGCCGACCAGGCGCAGCAGGGCGAACTCGCGGGTTCGTTGTGCGGTGGTCATCACGAGTGTGTTGGCCACGGCGATCACGATGTAGCCGAGGACCACCCCGATCGCGGTGAGGCTGACCCAGAACTGCTGGGTCTGGGTGGTGTCCCGGACGGCGCCCATCGCGGTCCGGTCGGCCACCACGGCCCCCGGGAATTCCCGGGCGAGATCAGCCAGTCCCGTTGCCGCGTCCACAGTGGACGTACCAGGTGTGAGTCGTACCAGTACAGAGGTGTCGACCAGGTCGGTGGAGTGGGCGCGGGCGAGGGGTGCGGGCAGGATGAAGTCGCCGAAGGCCAGGTGGTGGGTGTAAGTGGCCACCAAGCGGAGCTTTGCGGGGGTGCCGTCGCCGAAGTAGAACTCGACCTCGTCGCCGAGTTCCTTGTCTTGGCTGTTCGCCTCGCTCGCGCTCAGCGCCACCGTAGCGCCGGTGAGGTCGGCCAGGTTTCCGGTCACGGAGCCGAGGTCGAGGTTTCCCTCGACCTGGTCGCCGTCGAGGCCGATGGCCGGGACAGTCTGTACGTCGACGTCGTCGCCGCCCGGTCGGGCGCTGGCGACGATGGCGTGGGTGCGCACCACCGAGGTCGCCGTGGCCACCCCGGGGACCCGCCGCGCAGCTGCCGACACCTGTGGAGGTAGGCCGCCCGACTGACTGGTGATGACGTGGTCGGCGGTGGTGGCCAGGTCGGTCTCGCGCTGGACGGCCGCGCCGCTGATCGACTGGCTGAAGAAGTAGGTGATCGCGAAGCCGACCGCGAGCATCAGCGGGGTGATCGCCGCCGAGAGCCGCCGGGTGTTGGCCACGCTGTTCGCCGCGGCCAGGTAGCCGCCGACTCGGGACAGCCTGCCCAGTGGTCCGGCGAGCACCCGGATGGCGCGGCCCACCACGAGTGGCCCGAGCAGGGCCAGACCGATGACGATCAGCAGCGCGGCGATCGTGGTCAGCCCGGCTGCGACCAGGCTGTGCAGGAACAGCGGGATGGTCGAGGCCCCGACGCCCAGCAGCAGGAACACCAGCCCGGTCCAGGTCCGGCCGCGGCCGAGTGCGCTCCGCTCCACGGCGGCCTCGCCCAGGGCCGCCACCGGTGAGATCCGGGCGGGCCTGCGCGCGGTCACCGCGCCAGCCAGTCTGGCCGCGCCGACCCCGAGCACCAGCGCGGCGGCGACCGGGATCGGGCCGGTGGTCAGCGCGAAGTCCGGTGGGACGACGCCGATGCCCGCGAACGCGTCCCGCAGCCAGCCGGCGAGCAGGACCCCGCCGAGGCTGCCCAGCACGGCCGCGGGCAGGGCCACCAGGGTGGTCTCGGTGGCGATCAGCCTGCGGATCTGGCGGGGTGTGGCGGCGATGGCGCGCAGCAGGGCGAACTCCCGGCGGCGCTGGGCCACCGACAGGGCCAGCGTGCTGCTCACCACGAACATCATCACCAGCAGCGCGATCCCGGCGAACGAGCTCGCGATGACGGTCAGCGTCGCCCGGGCCTGGCCGACGTCGGTGAACTCGATCGAGCTGCGCTCGACACCGGCGGACACGGTGACGCTCTCCCCGTTCAGTGCCCCTTCAACCCGTTCGGCCAGGTCGTCGACATCGACACCGCTGTCGGCGAGCACGCCCACCGCGTGCACCTGGCCGGGCCTGCCGAACAGCTCGGCGGCCCGGTCGGGGCTGAAGAAGAGCGCTGACTGCCGGGTGAGCCTGTTCGCCGAGACCAGGCCCGTGACCTGGTACTCCGCTGTCGTCGCGGTCGAACCGGGCGTCGCGATCCGCACCCGCTGGCCGACTCGCGCGTTCACCCGGGCCGCGAGGTCGGTGTCGAGCACGACCTGGTCGGACCTGGTCGGCTCGGCGCCGGCGGTCAGGGTGAACGGGGCGAGCACAGCCGAACCCCAGCCGTGCCCACGCGAGGGGGAGCCACCCGGCCCGGTCACCAGCTCGCCGCGATCGGTCATCACGTTCGCGGGGAAGTCCACCTCACCGACGGCCGCCCGCACCCCCGGCACCGCCGCGATCCGCCGCACCAGGTCAGCGCCCAGCGTCGGCTGGTCGGTGACCCGCTGGGCGGACAGCGCGTCGGCGCCCTCCGGTCGCACCGACTGCTTGCCACCGACCACCACGGAGGTGGCTGCGTAACGCTCGGTGGGCACCCCGGAGCGGATACCCGAGTCGATGAGCACCCCGCACGCCGCCATCAGCGCGGTGCCGCACAGCACCGCCAGGAACGCGCCGACCAGGCCGCTCGCCCGGGTCTTGATCGTCTGCCAGGACAACGACAGCACGGCTCACCACTCCCCGAGGTGGGTCATGCGCTCGGCGACCAGGTTCGGCGTCGGCCGCGGCAGCGACCCCGCCAACCTGCCGTCGGCCAGGAACAGCACGTTGTGCGCGTACGAGGCGGCGACCGGGTCGTGGGTGACCATCAGCACCGTCTGCCCGGTCGTGTCGACCAGGTCGCGCAGCAGCTCCAGCACCTGCCTGCCGGTGCGGGTGTCCAGCGCGCCGGTCGGCTCGTCGGCCAGCAGCACCTCCGGCCGGGTGACCAGGGCGCGGGCGATCGCCACCCGCTGCTGCTGCCCGCCCGAGAGCTCCGCGGGCCGGTGCCCCAACCTGCCCGCGATACCGACCCGACCGACCACCTCGCGCAGCCACGCCGGGTCCGGTCGCTTCCCGGCCAACCGCAGCGGCAGCCCGATGTTCTGCGCCACGTCCAGCGAGGGCAGCAGGTTGTAGGCCTGGAACACGAAACCGATCCGGCCCCGGCGCAGCTCGGTGAGCGCGTTCTCCCCCATCCCGGCCAGGTCCGTGTCACCGAGCAGCACCCGCCCCGACGTCGGCCGGTCCAGACCGGCCGCGCAGTGCAGGAACGTGCTCTTGCCCGACCCGGAAGGCCCCATCACCGCGGTGAAGCTGCCCTGCGGCAGCGCCACCGACACCCCGTCGAGCGCGGTGACCGCGCCGTCCCCCCTGCCGTACACCTTGCGCACCGCTTCCAACGCCAACGCCTGCATCCCCGCGTCCTCCACCTCAGGTCCGATGAGGACAAAGCTAGGTTCGCCGCCGCCCGGACTCGATCCCGCGCACAGGCGGATCGCCGGTAGTGCCTGCACTACCGGCGACGGTCGCGAAACCGATGACGCACAATCGTCGACATGAGCGACATCGGAGCCGCGAGCCGCACCTCGATCGGCGCGCTGCTCAGCCAGTACTGGCGGGCCCTGCGCTACCTGCTCATCGGCGGTGGCACCTCGCTGCTCGCCCTGTTGGCGCTCGCGGGCCTGTTCGTGGTGACGGTGCTGTGCGCGGTGTTCGGGATCGGCCTGCCCGCCGTACCCGAGGCGGCGGCGCTGGTCCGCAAACTGGCCGCCCTGGAGCGGCGCCGAGCGGCCCGAGAACTGGGCATCGACATCCCCGAGCCGTACGAACCGGTGACCGGGTCACTGCGCGAGCAGCTGCGCACCCTGTGGCACGACCCCGCCACCCGCCGCGACCTGCTCTGGCTGCTGGTGCACGCCCCCACCGGCATCTTCATCGCTGCGGTGGCCATCGGCCTGCCCACCGGGGCGCTCAACCAACTGCTCATCCCCGCGTACTGGCACCTGGTCCCCGGCGGGGTCGCCGGCCCGTTCGGCTACCAGGTGACCTCGTGGCCCCTCGCCTGGCTCAGCGTGCCGACCGCGCTGCTCTACGGCGCCCTCGCACTGCTGGTACCCGCCGCCGCCCGCCGCCAGGCCCAGTTCGCCCGGTCACTGCTGCGGCCCGCCGACGGCGTGTCCCTGTCCTACCGGGTCGCCGAGCTCACCGCCTCCCGGGCCGCCGCGCTCGACGCGCACGGCGCCGAGCTGCGCCGGATCGAACGGGACCTGCACGACGGCACCCAGGCCAGGATCGCCGCGGTGATCATGCAGCTGGGCATCGCCGAACAGCTGCGCGACCGCGACCCCGACGCCGCCTTCGGCCTGGTCCGCAAGGCCCAGGACACCGCGATGTCCGCACTGGCCGAACTGCGCGACGTGGTCCGCAGCATCTACCCGCCGGTGCTCTCCGACCGCGGCCTCGACGGCGCGATCACCGCGCTCGCCGCCCGCTGCCCGATCCCGTGCGTGCTCGACCTCGGCCAGGTCGGGCGCCGACCGGCCGCGGTGGAGGCCGCGGCATACTTCATCATCGCCGAGGCCCTCACCAACGCCACCAAGCACTCCGGCGCCGAGCGCGTCTCGGTCGGACTCGACGCCGCGGAGGACAGGTTGCTGATCAGGGTGGACGACGACGGCCGCGGCGGTGCCGACGAGACCCGCGGCAGCGGCCTGGCGGGCATCCGGCGCCGGGTCGACGCCTTCGACGGCAGCACCGAGCTGACCAGCCCGGTCGGCGGCCCGACCGTGCTGCGGGTGGAGCTGCCGTGCGGGTCGTGATCGCCGAGGACGACGCCCTGCTCCGCGAGGGCCTCGTGCTGCTGCTGAGCACCGCGGGCATCGAGGTGCGCGCGGCCGTGGACAACGCCACCGACTTCCTCGCCGCGGTCACCGCCGACCGCCCGGACGCCGTCGTCGTCGACGTCCGCCTCCCACCGACCTTCACCGACGACGGCCTGCGCGCCGCGGTCGAGGCCCGACGGCGCCACCCCGGCCTGCCGGTGCTCGTGCTCTCCGCGTTCGTGGAGAACAGCTACGCCGCCGAACTCCTGGCCGACGGCGCGGGCGGCGTGGGCTACCTGCTCAAGGAACGCGTCGGCCGGGTGGAGCGGTTCCTCGACGCGCTGCGCCGGGTCGCCGACGGCGGCACCGCGATGGACCCGGAGGTGATCGCCCAACTCCTGGTGCGGCGCAAGGCCGACGACCCACTGTCCACATTGACCACTCGCGAGCGCGAGGTGCTCGGCCTGATGGCCGAGGGCCACGACAACACCACGATCGCCGAACTGCTGGTGGTCAGCGACGGCGCGGTCCAGAAGCACATCCGCAACATCTTCAGCAAACTGGGCCTGCCCAGCGACGAGGCGGGCCACCGCCGGGTACTGGCGGTACTGGCCTACCTCAACGCCAGCCAGACCAAGTAGCCGGGGAGCAGGCCCGCGTCGCTTTCGGCCGGCACCCCGTGGGTGGAGCGTCAGTAGCGGGCTCGGCGGGGCGCCACCTTCACACCGGTCTTCTTCCTGGCGCTCTTCTTCTTCGCCACGGACTTCTTCACCGAGGACTTCTTCACCGGGGCCGACTTCTCCGTGGCCTGCTTCTCGACCTTCTCCTGCTCGGCCTTGATCCGCGCCGTCTCCTTGCGAACCTCCGCCTGGGTCGCGCGTTCCCGCTGCAGCCAGTCGGGGTCGTCGACCTTGAGCGCGTCGATCTGCTCGGTGGTGAGCGCCTCGGTGACCCCCGCCCGGGTCAGACCGCCGATGGAGATGCCCAGCTTCAAGGCGATGACCGGCCGGGGGTGGGGACCGTTGCGGCGCAGCTCGCGCAGCCACTCCGGCGGGTCGGCCTGCAGCGCGTTCAACTCGTCGCGGGAGACGACGCCCTCTTGGAAGTCCGCGGGCGTGGCCTCGAGGTACACGCCCAGCTTCTTCGCCGCGGTCGCGGGCTTCATCGTCTGGGGGGTCTTGTGCGACGTCATGGCGTGCAGGTTACCGGGCGTGTGCGCCGACTCCTTCACGCCCGGTAATCTGAGCACGTGGCAGGCCCGGACGTCCCCCCAGTGTTCACCCTCGCGTACGTCCCAGGGGTCACCCCCGGCAAGTGGACCCGCGCCTGGGAAGAGCGAACACCGGAGTCCCCGATAACGCTCCTGCAGGTCCCCGCCGCCGACGCCGCCGACCTGATCCGCGACCACCGCGCCGACGCCGCCCTGCTCCGGTTGCCGATCGACCGGGCGGGCCTGCACGCGATCCCGCTCTACACCGAGACCACCGTGGTCGTCGCCCCCAAGGACCACCTCATCACCGCGGCCGACGAGGTGTCCACAACGGACTTCGCCGACAGTGTCGTGCTGCACCCCCTCGACGACACGCTCGACTGGGAGCAGCTGCCCGGGAAGCCGGCCGTCGAACGCCCCGCCACCACCGGCGACGCCATCGAGCTGGTCGCCGCGGGCGTGGGCCTGCTCGTCGTCCCCCAGTCCCTCGCCCGCCTGCACCACCGCCGCGATCTCACCTTCCGCCCGGTCGTGGACGCCCCGGAGTCCCGAGTGGCACTGTCCTGGCTGGAGGACGAGACCACCGAGGCGGTGGAGCGGTTCATCGGCATCGTGCGCGGGCGCACCGAGAACAGCACCCGAGGACGCCCCCCGACACCGCCCAAGCCGGCCGCGGAGCGCAAGACTCCGACCAAGACCGCAAGCAGGCCAAAGCCCACCCAGACCGCCAAGCGCGGAAAACCCCGCCGCCGGTCGTAGTCGTTTGGCCTGGCAAGAGTCATAAGCTGGCTATCGTCGCCGGGTGGGCAACCCCGAATGGCAGGGCGTGACTCTCAGCACGACCTACCGACCAGATCACCAGCTCCGCCGTGACCACCTCGCGTCCGCGGCCCGCGACGGCGAGTGGCCGACCGTCCTGCGGGCACTCGCGACCTCGCCGGACCTGGTCAACGCCTGGCGGCCCGGTGGCACCAGCTGGTACACCCCGGTACACCAAGCGGCCTGGCAAGGCGCGGGCCGAGAGGTCGTCCGCGAGCTGCTCACCCACGGCCCGTGGCTCACCCTGTGCACCGCGAGTGGGCACCGGGCGCTCGACCTCGCCGAGGACAATGGCCACGGACACCTCACCGACCTGCTCATGCCGGTGATCCACAACCCGGCACCGGCAGCAGGTCTGCGCCGGCACTTCCACGACCTCATCCGCGAACGGGCCGCGGACCTCGTCGACCGCGAGCGACTGCGACTGCCGGAGCTCGAGGTGTTGGCCGAACTCACCGAACCGCGGATGTGGTTCCCGGTGCCCGGCATGTACGGGGGTTTCGACTACCGACTGCTCGACCACGAACTCGAGGTGCGGAGCTGGTCGCGGATAGCCGGTGGCTCCGGTCAGACCCACCGGGTCACCGCGGACGGGTACCGGCTGACCGAGTCGGGGTACGGCTGATCGCCCGGGTCACTTCTTCAGTTGCACGCCAAGCTCTTTGGCGATCCGGTCGCGGTCGGCGGGCGGCATCGCGTTGAGCCACTCGGTGCGGCTGTCGACCAGCATCGAGTAGCGCATGCTCGCCGGCATCATCGCGCCGACCCAGTTGCCGCGCTCGGACTTCCAGAAGTCGGTCTCCCCATCGGCCAGCGCCTTGAGGGTCGCGTTGGTCGGCTTGTCCCGCAGCAGGTGGGCGACGTCCTTCTCGTAGTGGTCGCCGATGGTCGCCGAGGCGATCTCGCCGACCCACCAGCGGGCGTCGTGGACCGGGCCCAGGGCGACCGCCGCCGCGCTGATCGGATGGTCGCGGGCGATCCGCCGCAGCACCTCCTCGGCCTTCGCCCGCTGCCGGGTCGGGTACGGCGGGTCGGCCGACTGCACCGGCGTGACCTTGGCGTCCTCACCGCCGAAGAGCCGGGCCTGCGCGTCGTCGACCTGGCGGTACAGCTCGGCGACCGCGTCCAGACCGGCCCGCACGTCGATGACGGCCTGGGCGGCCCGGCCGATGTCCCCACGGACCTGGTCACCCGCCGCGGTGATCGCCGAGGCGAAGAACTCCCCGATCGCGCCGAACGCGCCACCGCCCACCGAGCCCGCCTTGACCGCGTCGCCCACCTGACTCGCCACCGTGGCGACGGTCTGGGCGTGCGCCCGCACCTCCTGGACCTCGACCTCGAACTGCCCGCTCATCCGTCCCCCACACTCCCGCGACCGACAACGATCATCGACACCTTCGACCGAGCATGCCCGATCCGGTTCCCCGCCGAAGGCGGTTTCCCTCGGTTGGCCGATCGGCGCGCCCAGCCCGAGCGGGACGGCTCAGACCTTGAACCACGCCCGGACACCGAGCGCGCCCGTGTTACCCAGGTCGAGGGTGAACGCGTACGGGCCCTCGTCGGCCCGATCACCCTCGGCGATCAGCGGGACCCGCTGCACCGGCCTGTCCTCGGCCGGGGCGATCTCCAGGGTGTGCCCGGTGGTGGCCGTCACCGTCGAGTCGGTGACGGTGTTGCGCCACATCAACCCCGTCCGGGCCTTCTCCCCCGGTCGCAACGTCACGCTCCGCGGTGGGTCGTCGAAACCCGCGACAGTGGCGATGCCCGCCGAACCGCGACCCACCTTCACCGGGAGCACCCGCTGCTCGCCGTCGAGCACGCGGAGCACCGGATAGCCCGAGATCTCGTACGGCCGGGCCCCGCAGTTGACCATTTCCAAGGTCACCACCCGCAAGCCCATGGCCGCCTCGGGGGTCAACGGCGTGATCAGGACGCCCTCCGGCGGACAAGCAGGCGGCGGCAGCGACTCCCGCGTGGTCGGGCCGGTCGGGCCGGTCGGGCTGGTCGGGGTGATCGGGGTGGTCTCCCGCAGCGTGAGCCCCGGATCCGAGGCCGGTCCGGTCAGCGGTGCACCGCACCCGGCCACCGTCGCCAACACCACCACACTCACCAAACCCCCAACACGCATGCGTCAAGTGTCCCATCACGGCTTCGGGCCACAACTGCCCACCGCGCGAACCGCTCCGGAGTTAAGCCTCCACAGTGGACTTCGCCTTGGCCTGCCCCAGCCCGAGAACCGTGAGCGCGGCGCAGACGAGCACGACGTTCTTGAGCACGAACTCACCAGTGGCGGTCAGCAAAAGGACATTCCCACCTGACACCGCCATTCCCGGCGCCTCCACGAAGACCAGGAAGGTACCCGCCAGGTGTGCCGCCGCGGCCGCGGGCGCCAACCGCCGGGGTTTCCCGATCAGCAACGCCACGCCGAGCACGATCTCCACCCACCCCAGGGCGGGCACGAACCAACCGCCGTGGACCCACGGCACCGTCGCCCGCACCAGCTCGGCGACCGGCGACTGCCCCAACACCTTGAGCACGCCGAACCACAGGTAGACCAATCCCAGCGACAGCCGCAGGGATGGCAACGCCCACCGCCGCGACAAGACCTCGACGCGCTCCAGCGCGCCCACTCGACCGGCGGTGGTGGTCATCGGCATCCCCTGGCTGTTCGGGCGGCGAACCGCTCTCGTCGATCAAGGTCAGCGTAGCCACTCCACGACTTTTGGTCTAGACCAATAGATCCCTCCGCCGTCGATCGAGTGGATCAACCCCCGAAAGGCTTGCCCACCGAGAAATCGCTCGACCCGGGAGGTGAACCACTGTCGCGCCAACCGAGTCCGTGCCGATTGGAGCACGAGGGAGTTCGGTGTCCGGTGCACGGGATTCACTGTCCACAGTGGACGTGTGGGCCACCGCGGACCCCCGTTACCTTTTTCGTAGCTCCTGATCAAGGAGTTGTGGTCGCCAGGTTCGGCATGACTGACGCCCCCAGTCGCACGCATGATCCGGGGGGTGATGTCACCGGACCTGGTGGCATCGAAGGACCGCTGATAGGGACACGGCCACCCAGCCGGGTAGGTCTCGTCGTAACGTGGGTGCCGGCGCTCGATGCTCGACCGGCGGCCACCGCGACGGGACGATGGGCATAGTGGATGACCAGCGGTTACGGGGTGTTCCTGGGCCTGGACGTCGGCAAGGGCGAACACCACGCCGTGGGCCTGGACCCGACCGGTAGGCGGCTGCATGACGCGCCGCTGCCCAACAGTGAGCCCAAGCTGCGGGCGCTGTTCGACAAGCTCACCAAACACGGACCGCTGCTGGTGGTGGTCGATCAACCGGCCACGATCGGAGCGCTGCCGGTCGCGGTCGCCCGCGCCGCCGGACACCAGGTCGCTTACCTGCCCGGATTGGCGATGCGTCGCATCGCCGACCTCTATCCGGGCCGCGCGAAGACCGACGCTCGGGACGCGTTCATCATCGCCGACCCGGCCCGATCGCTGCCGCACACGCTGCGGCCGGTCGATGTCGGTGACGACGCCCTGGCCGAGCTGGAGGTGCTGGTCGGGTTCGACAATGATCTCGCCGGTGAGGCCACGCGGATCGGCAACCGGATCCGCGGCCTGCTCACCGGCATCCATCCCGCCCTCGAACGCGCGACCGGCCCCAGGATCAGCCACCCCGCGGTGCTGGAGATCCTGTCCCGATCCTCCATCAAGGGAGAACATCCAGCCCGCACCGGCAACCGCAAACTCAAACGCGCGTTCTTTCTCTCCGCGTTCGCCGCACTGGCCGACCCCACCAGCCGGGCCTACTACCAGCGCAAACGCGACGAAGGGAAGAAACACAACGCCGCGCTGATCTGCCTGGCCCGCCGCCGCTGCGACGTCCTGTTCGCCATGCTCCGAAACAAGACCAACTACCGACACCCCGAGACCAATCCCGCCCCAGCCGCGGCTTGACAACCACATAGGGACACCCCCCGACCTAGTGGTCGGGCTTCCAGTCCGGACCAGCGATGGCGGGCGGCGTGTCCCGCAGCGCGGGGTCGATGGCGTGCCAGCTGACCGGCCAGTCCCGGGGCGGTCGGGCAAGGGTTTCCCTGATCTCGGCCGCCAGGGACTCCGGGGTGTGGTCACCCCATTCGACGTCGAGGAACAACTGGTAGTCCGCGCCGTACCTGAGCGCGAAGCGGAAGCGCTCGTCGTGGTGGACCCAATCGGGGGTCACCCCGTGGTCGAGCAGGCGCGCTCGGTCGAGGCCAGCCAACAACAGCCTCCCCGCGACGCGGTCGGGGGTTTCCCAGGTGTGGTCCGCGACCGCCCGCGCGACCTCGGCGTCGTACTGGTCGGCGACGAAGGTGGCGGAGTTCCCCGACCAAGCCCACAGCACCAGGCCACCAACGCGCTGGACGACGACATCGGTCGGACAGCACCCGTAGTCCCCGCACGTGCAACGCCCGATGGGAACCCTGCCGGGCGCGGCGGTGGCGAGCAGCCGGTTGTGCGGTACGAGCAGGTCATAGGGATCCATCCCGACCCCCACGGTCACGTCGTCACCGTTGACGTGCACACGCACCTGAAAACCAGCGCCCGCCTCCTCGGGGGCGGGAACGACCGCTAACCGCAACACGTCCGCCATCTGCACATCGTGCCCCACCAGCCACTCCCCCGACGACGGACTTTCCAACCCCCAAGCCGACCACCACCTCTCGACTCGGCCTCACCCCCAGCGCGACAAACCAGCCTCCGAGTGAGCTCCCCCTATCCGTGCGTTTTTTCGTTCTGTCTTCCTGGTTGAAGGCAGGGTCCCAGCTCCGTAGCGACTCTTCATTATCTTGATAGTAAATATTTGATAGCAATACTCAATGGGGGAGTAATAGGTGCACGACCGGGCGGATGCGTCGATGCACTGTTTATTGAATCTCTTGATATCAAGTAGTGGATAGATTGATGCTAACAAGAGGCTGTGAGTCGAGATCGGGCTGCGTCAGGGGTGGCGTTGGCGGTAGGCGCGTTGTTGGCAGGCGCGGGAGCAGTAGGCGCGGGGGCGGCCTCGGCCGGTGTCTTGGATGGGCTTGCCGCAGGTGGTGCATGGAGCGGTGCGGCTTTCAACACGGATTTCGTCACGAATCAGGGCTTCGATGCCGTCCAGGGTCCGGTGCAAGCCGAAGTCGAAGGGGTCGAGCGGGTGGTCGTGGCCGCCCGCTTCCCACAGCCGGGTGAGGGCCGGGTACTCCCCCAGCCGCTCGTACAGCGACGTTCGGGCGGCCCACCACTCGTCGTGGCTCTCACCGGTGGGCTCCTCGGCCTCGGCCAGCTCGCGCTCGCGGCGGGCGACGCTATCGACGAACCCGCCGACCAGGTCCACCACCGCGAGCACCACCGCGGGTGGCAGCCCGGTCCGCTCCGCGATCGCCAGCGCCTGCTCGTAGTTGGCCATGATGTTCGGGCCGGGCACGTGCCTGCTGCCCGCGCTGTCGACCAGCCAGCGGTGCCGCTGGTGCAACGCCCGCTGCCGCCGCGCCCACGCGGCGAGGTCAGTGCGCCAACCGGCGGGAGCCACCGTCCGCCCCCCGGCGGGATCGGCGGTGGGGTCATCGGCCGGATCGGCGGACAGTCCTCGGGCCGGAGCGACCACGGCCCCGGCATCGGCATCGGGTGCGAGTTCGGCGAAGACGGCGTCGCGCATCAGGTGGACGAGTTCGGCCTTGCCGACGACGTGCCGGTACAGCGACATCGTCGTGTACCCCAGGCGTTCGGCGATCCGGCGCATGGACAGCGCGGCCAGGCCGTCGGCGTCGGCCAGCTCGACCGCGGCCGCCACGATCCGGGACAGGCTCAGCCGGGTCTCGCGCTGGTCGCCCCACAGGAGTTCGACCGCGCGCTCCGGGTCCGCCTGCCGGTTGTCGTCCATCTCGGCCCTGTCCATCTCGGCTCCCTCGGTGGTTGCCCCTCCCGGGCGAACCGTGCTTATGTTGTACACATCAGTGTACGACATAACCGTGAGGGGACCCCGCCGCCATGCCGCACACCTCCATCTTCGTCGCGCCCTGGGGCCGGGACGAGTGGCCCGGGACCGCCGAGGAACCGCTGGCCTCCGTCGCGGCCGCCCAGCGCGCGGTGCGCGAGCGCACGCACGCCATGACCGACGACATCGTCGTGTCCCTGCGCGCAGGCACCTACCAGCTCGACCGGACACTCCAGTTCCATGCTGCACAGGGAGATTCCGGGAACAACGGCCACCAGGTCACCTACCAGTCACACGGCTACGGGACCGACCACGCGGAGGCGGTGGTGCTCAGCGGCGGACGGGTTCTGACGGGCTGGGAGCAGACTCCGAGCGGCACCTGGTCGGTCGGGGTCGGGGACCTCGTCGTCCGTCAGCTCCACGTCGACGGCCGCCGCGCGGGCCGGGCCACTTGCTCGGAAGAGGTCCTGGGGAACGTGACGAAAACCGAGATCGGGTACGTCACAAGCGCCGTTATCCCGGAGGCGTGGCACGGTGCGAGCGGCGTCGAGTTCGTCTACACCGGCGTCTACCCGTGGTCCGAGGCCCGCTGCGCGGTCGCCGAGATCAGCACCGACGGCGAGTCGACGACGATCACCATGGCACAGCCCGCCTGGGCGTGGGCCCAGAAGCTCTACGACGCCGAGTGGAACGGCGATCTCCCGGACGGCGACCTCCCGACCGGCGACGAGCCGGGCGGTTGGTTCCCCCTCGCGGCGCCGACCTCGATCGAGAACAGCCGCGCGTCCCTCACCGAACCCGGGACGTTCACACTCGACCGCTCCACTCCCGGCGAGCACGTACTGCACTACCTGCCGCGGCCGGGCGAGCACCCGGACACCACCGCCGTCATCGCCCCGGTGCTGGAGACGTTGATCTCCGGACACGGCTCGCTCGCGGACCTGACCCTGCGTGGCCTCACCTTCGCGCACGCGGGTTGGTCGGGCGTCGAGGAGACCGGCGGCTACCTGCACTACCACGGCAACGCCCACTACCAGGGCGGCGAGGTGGGCACGGTGGTCCTGCCCGAGGGGATGGGCCGGATCACCGTGCCGATCGAGTCGGTGCGCCTCCCCGCGAACGTCGAGTTCACCGACGCCACGCGGATCACGGTGGCGGACAACCACTTCACCCACCTTGGCGCGGGCGGCCTCGCGATCTCGGGCACCGGCATCGTGGTGCGCGGCAACACCTTCGACGACATCTCCGGCAGCGGGATCGCCGTCCACGACGCCCGTGACTGCGTGGTCGAGGACAACCTGGTCCACGACATCGGGCTCGAGTACCGGGGGTCACCCGCGATCATCGTCTCCGAGTCGCGCGAGGTCACCGTGCGGCACAACGAGGTCCACCACACGCCCCACTGCGGGATCGTCGTGCACGGTGGCGACCGGACCCGGGGCACGCGGGTGCTGTCGAACCTGGTCCACCACACGATGACCGTGCTCGCCGACGGCGGCGGCATCTACCTCTCGGCGCCGCAGGGCGCGTCCTACGCCAGCGGCGCGGTGGTCCGCGGCAACGTCGTCCGGGATACGATCACCTCGTACAACTTCGGCCTCTACACTGACTACGGCGCCGCCTGGGTGACCGTGCAGGGCAACGTCGTGCACCGCGGCGACACCCCGGTCGTGCTGGCGGTGGCGCCGCCGCTGGCCAACGTGGCGTTCATCGGGAACTTCTGGGACGACGTCCCGGCCGGCTACGACACTCCGCCGGACACCGTGATCGTCGGCGGGAACACCGTGCTGCCCAAGGACTCCTTCGAGGAGGCGCTGGCCGCCAGCACCGCGGGCGCCGACATCCTCGCCACCGCGGGCCGCCGATCGGCCACCAGCTGAGCAGACGGGCTCCAGGCCGCTTCGAGTGTCCAGCGCGGACCAACCAGGCGCCCACTCGCGACGCCGTGGGAGCACGCCAAGGACAACCAGGCCGCCCACCTCGTACGGCCTAGCGCGGGAAGCCCGCGGCGGCGTCGGCCACGGTCCGGGTGATCCGGCGCCGCCGGGTCTCCGGGCGCTTGGCGGTGGCGATCCACTCCAACCTCAGCCGCCGGGCCGACGGCGAGAGCCGGGCGAAGTTCTCCACGGCGGTGCCGTCCCGGTCGAGCAGCTCAGCGAGGTCGTCGGGCACCACCGTGCTCTGCTCGTCGGTAAGTACCTGCCACGTCCCCTTGGCCTTCGCCAGCTCGATCAGCGCCGCGCCGGGCTCGGTCATCAGGCCCCGCTCGGTCATGGCCGCCGCGCGCCCCCGGTTCACCCGGCTCCACGTGCTGTTCGGGGTGCGCGGGCTGAACCGGAGCACCGAGCTGCCCGCGTCGTGCTTGCGGGCGTGGCTGTCGATCCAGCCGAAGCAGAGCGCGTGCTCGATCGCCTCGTGGTAGCGGGGGCTCGGGGTGGCGCTGTCCTTGTGCTGGATGACCAGCCACACCTCACGCTCGGTGTCGTGGTTGTCCGCCAGCCAGGCTCGCCACTCGGCGGTGGTGCGGACGGAGACGACCGCCATGTCACACCCCCGACCGGGAGGCGAGGGTGTCGAGGTAGTGCTGGTTGTGCATGATGCCGAGGATGTTGCCGAACGGGTCGATGACCGAGGCGGTGACGAACCCGGGGCCGCGCTCGGTCGGTTGGTCGTGCTCGGTGGCGCCGAGGGCCAGCAGCCGCTCGTACGCGCCGTGCACGTCGTCGACGTGCCAGTAGGCGATCGCGCCGCCGGGCCGCTCGGGCGCCCCGCCGACCGCGTAGCGGCTGTCGATGATCCCGAACTCGTGCTGGTAGTCGCCGATCCGGAACTCCAGGTACGCCGCGGGCCCCTCGACCGGGCGGACGAAGTACGGCTCGACGCCGAGCAGTTCGGTGTACCAGGCCCGCGCGGCCCGCATGTCGTCGGCGAAGAAGCTGGTGGTGGACAGGCCTCGCAACATCGGTGGTCCTTTCCTCGACTCGGTGACAAGGACCATCCTGCGCGTCAAAGTGCTCACCAACTGAGCACTTTCCCGGGGAGCTGTCGCCGACACGCAACGCGGCATTCGTCACGATTGGGTTAATCCATTCGGGGTATTCCAGTTCGACGTGTTTCCGGATGTCGAGAGGTCCCGCCGCTGTGGAGTCAGGTCCGATCATCTACGCGGGAGCCGGACTGGCGACCCTGGCGGCGGCGCTGCTGCCGCGGGTGCTGTCCCGGGTGCCGCTCTCGATGCCGATGGTCTTCCTGGGCGCCGGGGTCCTCTTCTTCGGCCTCGTCGGACCGCTACCCGACATCGACCCCGTCGCCGACGGCGGGATCGCCCGGCACCTGACCGAGCTGTGCGTGCTGGTGGCGCTGATGGGCGCGGGCCTGGCCCTCAACCGCCCGCCCAGCCTGCGACGGTGGGCGAGCACGTGGCGGTTGCTGGGTATCACCATGCCGCTGTCCATGATCGCGGTGGCGTTCCTCGGCTGGAGCCTGCTGGGACTCGGGATCGCCGCCGCGGTGCTACTCGCGGCCGCGCTGGCGCCCACCGACCCGGTGTTGGCGGGCGAGGTGCAGGTGGCCGAGCCGGTGGAGCACACCTCCGACGACGACGAGGCCCGGTTCGCGCTGACGTCCGAGGCGGGGCTCAACGACGGGCTGGCCTTCCCGTTCACGCTGGCGGCGGTGGCCATCAGCGTGGCGGGACCGGCACCCGGGGGCTGGCTGGCGCACTGGCTGGCGGTCGACGTGCTGTGGCGGCTGGCCGCGGGCGTGGGCATCGGCGTCGCGACCGGGTGGCTGCTCGGCAGGCTGTTCTTCGCCGCGCCGTCCAAGAAGTTCCGCCTGGCCGAGCACGCCGAGGGGTTCGTCGCGCTGGCGGCGACCTTCCTGGCCTACGGCGTGACGGAACTGGCCCACGGCTACGGGTTCGTCGCGGTGTTCGTGTGCGCGTGCGTGATCAGGGCCGCCGAGCGCCGCTCGGCCTACCACCACGTCCTGCACCAGTACGTGGAGCAGGTCGAGCGGATGCTGACCGTGCTGGTGGTCTTCCTGCTCGGCGGCGCGGTGGCCACCGGCGTGCTCGCGGGCCTCACCTGGCGCGAGATCGTGTTCGCCGTCGCCCTGCTGCTGGTCGTGCGCCCCCTGGCGGGCCTGGTCGGACTGCTGGGCGGCCCGACCGGACCGCGCGAGCGGACCGTCATCGCGGCGTTCGGCGTGCGCGGCGTCGGATCACTGTTCTACGTGGCCTACGCGCTCCAGGAAGGCCACTTCGCCGATCCGCACGCCCTGTGGCGGGTGGTGAGCCTGGTGGTGGTCGGGTCCATCCTGTTGCACGGGATCTCCGCGACACCGGTGATGGCGATGCTGGACCGAGCGCGGGTCCGCACCGCGCGCGAACTGCACGGCGACGCGGAGCAGGCACCGCACACCGCCGCTTGAGCGGGACCGCCCCGGGACACCGGGACGGTCCCGCGACAGGTCAGGCGGTGACGACCAGTTCGGTGCTGACCCTCCCGGACCAGCAGTCGTAGCTGACGGTGTAGCGGCCGGGCGTGCGCACGGTCCGGCCGGTCCCCTGGACCTCCCAGCCGAACCCGGTGCCACCGTTGCCGGTGTAGTGCAACGGGATCGGCGCCAGGAAGCCGCGGGAGTCCACCGTGGTGGCCAGCGGGGTCTGCTGCGCGGGCGGGAAGCAGTAGATGGTCACGGTCACCGACTGTCCACTGGAGACGGTGGGCGGCCAGAGCGTGACCTGCTGCGGCCTGGTCGCGCTCGCGGGCGCGACGCTGACCAGCGCGGCGGTGGCCGCCAGGGCGATGACGGCGGGAATACGGGTCTTCATTTCTCCCCCAAAGAGAAATCGAGCGAATTGGTCGCCGGCGCGGGCATGTGTCAACGACACGAGCCCCCCAGCACTACTCAAGACGCACGGCGTCCACTGGGGTTGCCCGCGTCCTGGGCGAGGTCCAACGCCAACTGTTCGAACGCGTACAAGAAGGCACGGATCTCCGCTGGGGGAAGCAAAGCCGTATCGGCCATCAAGGAGAGCTGCAGCCGCTCCGAGGTCCCGCGGGTGTCGAGGAACAGGGACATGCCCTCGGACTCGGCCGTCTGCGGCCAGGAGAAGGTGGTCGCCGCCGCCAACTCGACGAGGTCCACGGCGATCGCCCGGGACCTGGGCAGCGTCGACCACATGTCATTGAACTGGCAGCCGGGGACAGCCTGCCGGGGTACCGCGCGGGTGGCGCGGGCGTCGTAGCGGGCGTGCCGGGCGGCGGCGGCCATGCACTGCTCGGACTGGCGCACCAGCTCCGCGAACGATCCCGCGGTCACCTCGACCGCGGTCAGGACTGCCTGGTTGAGGCTCGACACGGTGCCGAACAGCTCTGGTGCCGTTCGGTTGCCTTGCATGATCTCCAGCGCGTACACCGGCCCCACCACCAGGTCGCGGACCAGCGCGGTGGTGATCGACAGCAGGATCACCGAGGTCGTGGTCCGGTACCGCCGAGCCGCCAGCCGCACGGCGACCGGGATCGCGTCGGACTCCAGTTCGCCGCGGTGGAACCGGGGGGCGACCGGCTCCGCCCGGGCGGGCAGCATGCCGGGCGTCAGCCTGGCGAGCTGCGCCCGCAGGTACCGCACCGCCTCGATGGTGCGGAGTTGCCCCTCCGGTGACGACTCGTGGGCGACCAGGTCCAGCGGCTGCTGGGCCGGGCGGGGCGGCGGGAGCGGCAGGCCGTCGGCACGGGCTCGGAACAGCTTCCCGAGTTCGGTCACCAGCAGGTCCGCGCTGCTGTTGTCGGCCGACAGGTGCGACACCGCGAAGTACAGCAGGACCGGGATCCCCTCGTGCAGCGCAACGGCGACCCGGATCGGCAGTTCGGTCCCGTGGTCTATCGGGGTGCCGCCCAGCCGGATCGTGCAGTCGGTGACGATGTCGGCGAAGGTGACCGGGTCGTCGGCGGGGCGGTCGAAGACCTCGATCGTGAGCGTCCCGGCGGCGAGCACCTCCTGGGTCGCGTCACCGCGCGGGGTGCGGTGGTAGTGGGTGCGCAGGGACTCGTGCCGGGACAGCAGCTCGCCGAGGATGTCCAGGACGTCCCCGAGCTCCAGCAGCAGCGGGATGTCCAGCCAGCGGCTCAGCACGAAGAACGGCTTCATCTCCGGCAGCCACTCGGCCATGATGTCCCAGGTGCCGCGCTGCCCCCAGGCGAGGGTGCCGGTCCTGGACCGTCCACTGTGGAACACGACGTCCGCCGTGCCGCGCGTGATCATGAGACACCCACCGGGACTCGGCTCGGGAACAGCACTCGGCGCAGGCAGAACAGGGAGTAGGTCAACCCCGCGGTCCAACCGGCCACCACGGCCCACATGACCGCGGTGATGCCGAACACCCCGCTGAACAGGTAGGCGAACGGGATCTGCACGAGGACGAACGCGATCACCGTGCACACCAACGGGACCGCCGTCCGCCGGGCACCGTTGAGGTAGCCGTGCGCGACCACCATCACCGTATACAGCGCCAGGAACGGGTAGATGATGACGATGTACCGCTCGGTCAGCGCCCGGGTGGCCAGGTCGTCGGTGAACAGCGCCGCGATCGGGGCGCGCGCCAGCAGCACGACCCCGGCGACCACCACCGAGAGCCCCAGCGTCAGCGCCATCGTGTCCACCAGCCCCCGCCGCGCCCGTTCCCGGTCCGCGCCGCCCAGGTTCTGCGCGACGAAGGCGGTCACGCCGCCGGAGAAGTCGAGGAACAGCATGCCGGTGAACAGCTCCAGCCGGGACACGATGGTGAACGCGGCCATCACCACCTCGCCGTAGGCCTGGATGATCCAGACCAGCACCATGATCCCCACCGCGAGGATGATGTGCTGGCTGGCCAACGGGAACCCGAGCCGCACCGCGTCGACCAGCTCCCGGCGGACCTCCGGCACGGACTCGCCGCGTGTGGACGGGTGCGTCCGCGCCGCCCAACCGAGCCCGACCAGCAGCGCGGCCGTGCTGGCCGCCGCGGTCGCCGCCGCCGCGCCACCGATCCCCCACTCCAGCACCGCGACGAAGAGCAGGACCAGCGCGACGTTGAGCAGGCTGCCGATCCCCTGCACCCACATCGCGGCCCGCGAGTCGCCGAGGCCGCGCAGGTAGGCGCTCACCGCGGCCGTGCCGAAGATGCCCGGGAAACCGATCGCCAGGATCCCGAGGAACCGCGCGCAGTCGGCGGCCAACTGCCCGTGGATGCCCATCAGGCCGAGCACCGGGCCGGACAGCAGCGTCGCCGGGAGCACGCAGCCGACCGACCAGACGACCGTGACCAGCGCCAGCGCCAGCACGACGCCGCGCCGTTCCCCGTCCTGCCGGGCGCCGCGCAGGTGCGCGAGCCGGATGGTGAACGCCGTGCCCAGGCCGATGAACATGGCGTTGAGCAGGTAGAACAGCGGCCCGCACGCGCCGATGGCGGCCAGGCCGCCGATGCCCACGTAGTGCCCGACGACGACGCTGTCGACGAGCAGGTAGCCCTGCTGCAGCAGGTTCGCGGCCGTCAGCGGGAGCGCGAAGCCCACGATCCGGCGCAGGGCCGGTCCCCTGGTCAGGTCGGCGGCGTCGCTCACGGCAGCGCGCTCGTGGTGGCGACCGCGTTCCCGGCGGACTGGGCGTCCTCGACTGGCGCATTCTCGATCGGCGCGTCCTCGAACTGGGCGGTCTCGGCGAACTCGGCGAGCTCCTCGAGGTGGTAGGCGATCTCGGTGATGGTCCGGTCGGCGAGCAGGTCGGCGACGTCGTAGGACACCCCGTGGCACACCGCGATCGTGCTCGCCACCGAGGCGGCCATGATCGAGTCGCCGCCGAGGTCGAAGAAGTCCGCCTCGACGTCGAGCTCGGGGAACCCGAAGGCCAGCGCGAGGCAGCGGCCGACCGACCACTCGGTGTCGGAGAACCCGTCCCGCCCGGCCAGCTCGACCTCGACCGCGGCCACCGTCGACTTGATCTTCGCCGAGGCCTCCCGGAGCCGGTCCTCCAGGGCCCGCATCTGCCGCTCCACCTTGGCGTCGATGTCCGGGGACAGCGTGACGTCGTAGGAGCGCAGCAGGTGGATCAGCTCGCCGCGGTAGTTCAGCTCGCCCGCGAACAGCCGCGGCCGGTCCGAGCGCAGCGCCGCGTCGAGCACCCGTAGACCGATCGCGGTGGGCAGCGCCTTGAACATGGTGTCGCCGTTGGTGCCGTGGTCGACGGCCATCCCGATCTCCTTCCAGGCGACCCAGTCCAGCGCGACCACGTGCCCGGGCCCGCCCGCCCGGGCACGGGCGAGGTTGTCCAGGTAGTAGTTGCCCGCGGCGTAGTCGGCCTGGCCCGGCGCCGGGAAGACCGAGGCCACCGAGGAGAAGTGCGCGACGAAGTCCGGCGGGTCGGCCTTGGTCAGCTCCTCGAGCACGAACGCGGCGTGCAGCTTGACCCGGACCACGTCGTCGAAGTCGGCTGGCTCGCGGAACATCAGCGTGCTGCCGCCGGGCAGACCGGCCGCGTGCACGACACCGTCGAGCCTGCCGTGCGCGCGTTGGATGCCGGTGACGGCCTCGGCGAACGCCTTCGGGTCGCCCGCGTCGGCGGGGACCACGACCACCGTGGCACCGCGGGACTCCAGCTCCCGCACCACCTCGACCCGGTCCGCCATCGGCGAGCCCGCCGCGACGAGCCCCGTCCACCGCTCGCGCGGCGGCAGCCCGGACCGGCTCAGCAGCACCACGGTGATGTCGGGCTGGGCCGTGACGAACGCCGTCGCGACGGCCAGACCGAGGGCGCCGGTCCCGCCGGTGATCAGGTACGTGCCGCCGGACTTGAGGTAGGCGGGCGGCCCGTCGGCCGCGTGGTCGAGTTCGGGGACCTCCACGAACACCTCACGGGTCCGCCGGTCGCCGCGCAGCACGAACAGCCCGTGCTCGGCGGCGAACACCTCGGCCCGCAGCGCCTCCCCCGGCACGTCGAGGTCGACGTCGACGTGCTTGACCTTGATGTAGGGGTACTCGCGGCCGACGACCTTGCCGAAGCCCACCAGCGCCGCGTTCTCGGTGACCACCCCGGGCTCGCCGTCCTCGGCGCAGACCGCGGTGCGGGTCAGCACGGTCAGCTCGACCTTGACCCCGGCGGCCATCAGCGCCTTGGTCAGCAGGAACAGGCCGCGCAGGTTCTTGGCGTAGCGGCGTTCGACCTCCTCGACGTCGGTCGCCGCGCTCGCCTCGAAACCGAGCGCGAACACCACGTGCGTGATCTCCTCGTCGGCCACCAGGGCGGCGACCCGCTCAAGGGAGTCCGCGTCCGTTACGTCAAACCCGGGCCCACCCGGCTCGACGGGGGCACCGAGGCGCAGCAGGCGCGACTCCCCCAGGCCTGCCCCGGTGAGCACGGCCTCGGCGTCGGTGTCCGGGTCGAGCAGTGCGAGCACCCGGGCACCCGCCGGGACGTCGACCACCGGGAGCGCGGGCACGGGCTGGAGCTCGACGTCGTGGGTCACCGGGTGCCGTTCGTCCACAGTGGTCAGCGACAGCTGCGAGCGCCAGGTGTCCGGGAACTGCATCCAGGCGAGGGTCTCGTCGAAGACGTAACCCGGCAGGTCCACGACCCGCGCCGCGCGGTCCCCCGCCAGCCGGACCCAGTCGATGGGCGCACCGGCGAGGAACGCCTTGGCCTCGGCCCCGAGCGCGCTGTCCGGCGGGGTCTGCCTGCCGTCGACCAGGAGGGCCGCGAGCTGGGCCCGCAGGTCGGCGACGTCGGTCACCACCAGGGCGACCCGGTGGCGGTGGGAGGCCCGGGAGACCCGGGTGGTGTGGCAGACGTCAGCTAGCTCCACAGTGGACAGACCACCGCCGTCGATGAACGCGATGTAGTCGCGCACCAACGCGGTCAGCGACTTCAGCGTCACCGCGCTGAGCACGAACAGGTGCTCAGGATCCAGCGACGGTGCCGCGGCGGGCTGCGTGTACTCCTCGACCACGACGTGCGCGTTGGTGCCGCCGAGGCCGAAAGCGCTCACACCGCAGCGCCGCGGCCCCTCGGACTCCCACGGGCGCAGGGAGGTCGAGACGTAGAGCGGCCCGGAGGCGAAGTCGAGCCTCGGGTTCGGGGTGGTGAAGTTGGCCTGCGGCGGGATCGCGCGGTTGCGCAGCACAGCGACCGCCTTGATCAGACCGATCACGCCCGACCCCTCGAACAGGTGGCCCACGTTCGCCTTGACCGTGCCGACCGCGCAGAAGCCGCGGTCCTGGGTGTGCTTGGCGAACGCGCGCTTGATGCCCTCGTGCTCGATCGGGTCGCCGACCCGGGTCGCGGTGCCGTGCGCCTCGAAGTAGCCGATGGTGCGCGGGTCGACCTCCGCGTCGCGCCAGGCGGCCAGCAGCAGCTCGGCCTGGGAGTCGGAGTCGGGGTTGGTGATGCCCTCGGTGTTGCCGTCGTGGTTGACCGCGCTGCCCTTGATCACCGCGTACACCCGGTCGCCGTCGGCCACCGCGCGGTCGAGCCGCTTGAGCACCACCGCGCCGGAGCCCTCGCCGAACCCGGTGCCGTCGGCGGCCTCGTCGAAGGTGCGGGTGACCCCGTCGGAGGACTCGATGCCGATGTTCGAGTGCGGGTGCCTGACCGGCGCGAACACGATCCGCGCACCGCCGACCACGGCCATCTCGCAGTCGCCCACCAGCAGCGAGTTCTTGGCCTGGTGCACCGCGACCAGCGTCGCCGAGCAAGCGGTGTCCACCACCAGGCTGGGCCCGCGCAGGTCGAGCAGGTGCGAGAGCCGGTTGGCCAGCATCGCCGGGATGTTGCCGGTGATCGCCTGCTGGCCGACCGAGGGGTCGACCCGGCAGATGTAGTCGAGGTAGGTCGAGCCCGGGTTGACCGCGAACCCGACGAACACCCCGGTCCGGCTGCCGCGCAGCCGGTCGGCGGAGTAGCCGGCGTCCTCGAACGCCAGCACCATGGCGCGCAGCGCCATCCGGTGGTGCGGGTCGGTCAGCTGCGCCTGCCGCGGGTTCATCCCGAACGCGGCGTAGTCGAAGGTGTCGACGGTGTCGAGGAAGCTGCCGTTGTGGTACTCCACGTCCGGCTCGTCGAGCGGGTCGACGCTGGTGGCGCGCAGGTACTGGATGTACTCGCCCAGCTTGGCCCGCCGGTCCATCGGGAACGGCCGGGCCAGGCTGGTGCCCGCGCTGATCACGCGCCAGAACGCGTCCAGGCCGCGGACCTGCGGCAGGTCCACCGAGAGACCGACGATAGCGATGTCCGTGTTCATCTCATCCATCCGTCAGCGGGTCGCGTTCACAAGCGAGGTCAGGGTCTGGCCGTGCACCTCGTCGAAGTCGGTGACCCCGGCCGCGCGCAGCGTGCGCACCGTGCGCACCCACTCCACCGGCGCGCACAGCTGGCGCGCCAACAGCTCCGGGCCGTCGAAGAGCTCACCGGTCACGCTGGAGACCACCGGGGTGGCGGCGGGCCGGAACTCGTGGCCCGCCAGGACCGCGCGGAACTCGGCCTCGGCGGGCACCATCAGCGGGGTGTGGAACGGGCCGCTGACGTTGATCGGCACCACCCGGGAGCCGGGTAGCACGGCGATCGCCTTGCCCGCCACGGCCAACTCGGCGCGGTCACCGGCGATGGTGGTCTGGGTGTCGGCGTTGAGGTTGGCGACGAAGACCCTGCCCAGCCCGGTCTCGGTCAGCGCGCGGCGCACGAACGCCACCGGCACGCCCTGCACGGCCGACATCCCGCCGCCGGTGACCCCGGCCATCAGCTCGGCCCGCCGACGGACTAGCCGCAGTCCGTCGGCGAGGTCGAGCACCCCGGCGGCGACCAGCGCGTTGTACTCGCCGAGGCTGTGGCCGGCGAAGTACCCGTAGTCCACCTCGGCGGTGCGCTGGAGCCCGAGCAGGGCGTTGACGACGAAGACGGCGGGCTGGGCGTAGCGGGTGTCCCGCAACCGCCGCTCGGGGTCGCGGGCGCACAGCTCGGCGACGGAGTAGCCGAGGATGTCGTCGGCGAGCGCGGTCTCGACCGGGAAGCGGTCGAACAGGTCCGCGCCCATGCCCCGGCGCTGCACGCCCTGGCCGGGGAAGAGTAGGCACCGCATGGCTGTTCTCCTTGTCCGCTACTCGGGTCAGGTGAGCTGCTGGGGCGACTGGAAGCGCACGGACCGCGCGGGCAGGCACTCCCGGGTGAACCGACGTGCCCCCGGGCCGGGGCCGACGTCGAGCACGCGATCCACCCCGTCGACCGCGAACCGCACGGCGGCGGGCCAGTCGATGGGCCGCACCAGCACCTGGTCGAGGAACTCCTCGACCAGGTCGGCGGAGTCGTTGAGCAAGCGCGGCCGGTCCGTGGCGTAGACGGGTATCGCGAGGTCGGCGGGGGTCGGCACCGGCCCGATGAAGTCGAGGTCATCCCGCACCAGCCGCGCCGCGGGCGCCAGCAGCTCGCTGTGGAACGGGATGGTGTTGGGCAGGAAGGCCCAGTTCGCGCGCACGGTGTCCAGGCGGGAGAAGTCGACCAGGTGCTCGGCGGCGCCGCTGAGCACGTGCGCCGCGGGCGAGTTGACGAGACTCAGCGTCAACGCGCCGGGATTGTCGGCGTTGTACTTCTCGACCGCTGTGGCCAGGTCGGACCGGGAGACGCCGGTCAGCGCGGCCATCGGACCGGCCATCCGACCACGGCTGTCCCGCTCGCGGTCCAGCGCTTCGGGGCCGACCCGGTCGAGGAAGACCTGGTGGCCGCGCACCAGGCTGATGGCGACCAGCCGGAGCGACCCGGCCGCCACCGCGAGGAAGTCGTCCAACCGCCGCGACCGCAGCCCCGCAACGATCGCGGCCTGCAAGCCGATGCTGTGCCCGAGCGCGCCCACGACCGGCAACCGGCCTACGGGACCGGTGGGCAGCAGGTGGCACACCTGGTGGACGTGGACGCACACCCCCGCGACCACTGAATTGTCCAATACGGTGCTCGGGAATCCGAAATCAAGCCAATGCCGCAGGTCCAATCCGTCGGGCAGGATGTCGGCGCCGGGATCGCCATAGCGCAGAACATCGTCCAGCACGGTGAACACACCGTGAAAATAAGCGGCGTTCTCCGGCCGCGAGTACAACTCCCGCAACGCGGGGACCAGCCCGTCGGTGTTCCCGCCGAGCCCGTCGAACAACAGCAGGGTACGCATCATGACCTCGGCACTCACAGGAATTGTCGGCCCACCGATTACGGCTTTTGATCAGCGTCAACAATTCCGACCATAGTGACCGAGGCCCAGGTGAACAATTCCCGGGGCAAGTGAGGAAGGTCACCGGACAAGGGAATACCCCACCCCATCCGGCGATTAACACAAACGATGCAATGGCCTAGCCCGGAAAATAGTGGTCAGCCGGGGTTGCCCGATGGGCACCCGATGAAGGAGGATCCGCCGCCAACCCCCAGTGCGCCAACACAGCGGCGAATCCTCCCTCCCCCACCCCCAAGCCGAAACCCGAACCGCCGCACGACCGAGTTCACCCGGATCGAGCCAAGGACAAAACCGGCGACACGCGACGGCCAGGGGTCACACCCGGACTGGCGCGAAGAAGTCACCGGCACGCGCCAACGCGCCCGCGTCGTTCTGCACATCCCCCGGCCGACTGCCGTTCCCCAACAGCAAACCGCCCCACCGCATGTGCAGGTATCCCGCCGAAAGGCGCAGCATCCCGGCCAGCGGATCGGCCTGGGCCGCGTTCTCCTCGGCCAGCACGCTGATCCCCCACAGCGTCTTCGCCGCCATCCGCGCCTTGAAGTCCACTTCGGGCACTCGCAGCCAGGCCGACCAGTAGTCCAAATAGGTCTTCGTGCTCGACGAGACGCTGTACCAGTAAACCGGCGAGGCGATCACGATGTCGGTGGCCTCGAGCGTCGCGTCCAGCAACAGCCTCTCGTTCCCCGACGGCGGCGGCAGCGGGTCGTCGTGGCGGGTGTCGGCGAAGGTCGGCAGCGGGACGTCGCCCAGCCACAGCCAGCGCTGCTCGGTGTCGGCGGGCAGCTGCCGGGCCGCGTGCCGGGCGAGCTGCTCGGTGTTGCCGTCCTGGCGGGAACTGCCGAGCACGAACAGGAACCGGCTCATCGGTGTGGTCCTCCCCATTTAGATGCACGTACATCTAATGCATGTACACACAGATGTTGTCGGTGCAGGTATCCTCTTGTCAAGACCGGGCGAGGAGTGGACATCGTGGGAACGTCGTGGGACCGGCTGGTGGCACTGCACAGCAGGATCGAGCAGGAACTGGCCCGCGCCCTGACCCCCTTCGACCTGGGCCTGTCCGAGTACCGCGCGCTGAGCAGGCTCGCCGTCGCGCCACACGGTGAGCTGCGGATGCAGAACCTCGCCGAGGCGATCGGGCTGAACCAGAGCTCGGTCAGCCGATTGGTCGCCCGGCTGGACCAGGCGGACCTGACCGCGCGGACGATGTGCGCCGACGACCGGCGCGGCATCTACTCGGCGATCACCGCGCACGGCCGCGAGCGGCAGTCGGCCGCCGAACCGGCCTACGAGGCGGCCCTGGAGGCGGCCCTGGACCTCGCCGCCGGGGACCCCGACCTGGCGGACCTGGTGGCCACGCTCCGCTAGGCGGCCCGTGCCCGCCGACCCAGTCGCCCCGAGTCTCGGCGACCGACGACGCCGGCAGCGCGCGGGCTAAAGTGCTCATCAGGTGAGCACTTCGCGCGGGAGGATGGGTCATGCGCGCTGATCGGCTGGTCGCCACCCTCCTGCTCCTGCAGTCCCGCGGCCGGGTCACCGCCGCCGAGCTGGCCGACGAGCTGGAGATCTCCGTCGCCACCGCCCGCCGCGACCTCGAGGCGCTGTCCACGGCCGGGATCCCGGTCTACCCGCAACCGGGGCGCGGGGGCGGCTGGTCCCTCGTCGGTGGCGCCCGGACCGACCTCAGTGGACTGTCCGCGACCGAGGCGCGGGCGCTCTTCGCGCTCGTCGGCCCGGCGGCGGCCGTCTCCGGCGAGGCGAAGGCGGCGCTGCGCAAGCTCGTCCAGGCCCTGCCGCGGACCTTCCGCGCCGACGCCGAGGCGGCCGCGAGCGCCACGGTGATCGACCCGACCCGCTGGGGCGAGCGCGACCGGCGCCGCCCCGAGGTGGTCGACCTGCTGCACGCGGCCGTCGTCGGCAGGCGCAAGGTCCGGATCACCTACACCAACGGCGCCCGCGAGCGGTCCGAGCGGCTGGTCGACCCGTGGGGCCTGGTCGACAAGGACGAGCTCTGGTACCTGATCGCGGGCACCGAGCGGGGGCAGCGCACCTTCCGGGTCGACCGGATCGCCGCGGCCGCGGCGACCGACGAGCCCGCCGAGCGCCCGGACGACTTCGCCCTGGCCGAGGCGTGGCAGCGAGTCGTCGGGGAGGTGGAGCGGCGCCGGTCGCGGACCTGGGCGACGGTGCTCGTCGAGACCCGGTTCGTGTTCGTGCTGCGCGACCGGTTCGGCAGGCACTGCGTGCCGGAGGCCGACCTGGCCGACGGCCGGTCCCGGGTGCGGCTGGGCGCGCCGAACCCGTTGGACATCGCCCGCGACCTCGCGGGCTGGGGCGCCATGATCGAGGTGCTGGAACCGCAGGCGGTGCGGGTAGAGCTGGCCCGGATCGGCACCGAGCTCGCCGCCCGCTACGCCGGAGAGGGAGCGGCTGCCGCGCCCGTGGGGCAATGACAACGCGAATCGCTTTACCGGATTTCACTGTTTCGTCGCTTATCCCCAGGTACCGGGAACGCGATTTCTCAGTGCTGCCCCCGGCGTCGATCCCGCGGGGCTCTGCGCGATCCAGCGGCCCGCCGGCCCATGCGGGAACCATTCCGAGTAGCGAACCGATGACGAAGACCACTGTGACCCGTCATTGTCCGACGGGTCACAGTGGTTGACGAATGACAGTAGTTGACGATTCACAATTGCGGGAGCGGGCGAAATGCCCAGCTCACCCGGGTTCAGAACTCGTCGGAGCTGGTGAACTCGCGTTCGAGATCGTCCGCGCGAGCGACGATCAGCCGCAGCGGGCGCTCGAACTCCTCCAGCACGCCCAGGCCCTCCAGCGGCGCGCTGTGCTTGAGCAGGGCGACCCCGTCCACCACCGCCGCGCCACCGACCAGCGAACCGCCCGCGCGCTCCAGCAGCACCCGCAGGTCGATCTTGTCCGCCCAGCCGACCGGCGAGGAGATCTCGACCCAGGTGCCGTCGTCGGCGACCACGTGGTGCACCGCCACCTGCTGCGTGCGGTCGTCCACGGTGTCCAGCCGGAACCGCAGCCAGCTGTCCGTCTCGTCGAGCACCTCGTACCGGGTGCGGACGTAGTTGATGACGTCGGTCCAGGTGGCCACTACATCGCCTCTCGCGTGCGGTCGTCGTGCGCGGTCGAGCATCTCACACCGGTCGAGAGCCGTCCCGGTCGCGGGCGAGACGCGGGCGCGGCGACCGGCGGAACGGGCGCGGTCGAGGCGTCGGCGCCCCGACCGCGCGGACGATCCAGGTCAGCGGCTAACGGCCGATAAGCGGGGTGCGATGACTACACCAACGACCGGAAAGGGAATGCCATGTGGTCGAGACCCCGGTGTTCTCCGCGACGGTCCCGCGTCCGGCCGGGTGTCGAAAGCGGACACTCCAGGTGGGACCGACGAGCGGGTCCCGGTATCCGGGCGGACCGTGATTACGCTGTTCAGCCGCGTTTCGTGTCGCATTTGGAGCGTTGACATCGGATGATAGGGCGCTTAGCATAGCGCACCGCCACTCGGGTCGCGGAGCGTTCGAAGTCGACACGTCGGGGAATACGCATTCCCCGACGGTGGGCGCCTGCGCTTTTCCGGCGGGAGGCCGCCGATCCACGTGGGATCTCAGGGGAACGTCAAAGTCTGTGATCTTGGCGTGAGGTCAGATGACCATCACGTCACGTTGTGCTGATCGCGGTCGCCATGATCGGGAAGATCCGGGTCCGGTCGGCGGCGATATGTTCCAGAGTGCG
>NZ_BSTR01000075.1 GCF_030269645.1 Actinokineospora sp. NBRC 105648
AAGCCGATCCCCCAACGACCGGTCGAACGGCTCAGCCACGTGCGAGGGGATCTCGGCAGCGTGCGCGTCGAGAGTCGCCTGGGCCAACTCGGTGAGCTGGGTCCTGCCCGGCAGGTACTCCAGGGCGCAGATCAGGTCGATCACCATGCCGTAACCCGGCTCTCCCCGGCGCGGGCTCAACCCGCCCGCGGTCTGGGTGGCCAACGCCTGCACCACCGACGGTTCCAGCAGGGACCTGACCAGGGGGATCTTCAGCGGCAACAGGTCGTGGGGGTGGGACATGGGCAGCCGCGCCGCCCGCGCGGCCGTCTGCACCACGTAGGCGAGCAGCATCATCACCATCCCCGCGCGCTCCCGCTGCGCCCCACCGTCCTGCGGCCACGCCCGCGGATGGGCGTGACGGTGCCAATCCACCAACGCCTCCGCCCACGCCAGCCCGACCGTCCAGTCGCTCCACACCCGAGACGTGCCGTCACTCGCGCTCGTCATCCCCACTTCTCCCCCGTCTCTGGCCTTGCCCGGCGTTCCGCGCGGGGGGAACGCCCTGGCCTGCTGACCGGCCAGGGACAACCTAACGCCCTTGGCGGAGCGCGTAGGGGTGGCGCCGACGTCATGGGCTAGCGCAGGCGGTACGCGGATGGCACCGTGGGGCCGTGCCGACATGCCCCACCTGCCTGGGATCCGGACTGCAGGACCCACCACAAGACGAAGCAGACGACGACGGCAGCCCACGCGGCACCTGCGGAAACTGCGGCGGGATCGGAGACGTGCCCTCATGAGCGAAGCCCCCCACACGAACAACCTCCCCACCCAGCCACAGGGACAGTCGGCAGCCACCACGGGATCGAAGTGCCGCAGGTGCGCCGACACCGGCACCATGAGCTGGCAGCAACCCACCCCCGGCCCGGACGGAACGATGGTCCTGCGGAACGTGACCCACCCCTGCACCTGCCAAGCCGCCCGCGACGCCGGAGTATGGCGACACCCAGCAGCAGAACGCGACCGCGTCATCGGCCGCAACCAACTCCCCGACGAACTCGCCGCAACCCTGCGCCGCATCTACCGACAAACGGACAGGACAGGCGGCTAGCAGGGCGTCCGATCCGCGCGAGATTGGCGGAGGCCCGCGTGGCAAAGCCCGCTGGCCAGAAGCGAAGTATGGGCGAAGTGTGGGTCAAGCCGGTGGTGTCGCACGGCATGGTATGGCCCATGACGAACCACCTGGTGCTCACGGCCGAGCTGATACGCGAGAAGCTGGACGAGGCGTACCTCGCGGAGAAGTTGGCCGAGCAGCCCGATTTGCCGCCCCAAGAGCTGACGCCGGTGCTGTGGACGGTGGTGTGGGGGTGGAGCGAGAACTCGCGGCACATGGACTACGCCAAGGACTACCAGCTCGCGGCCGCCGTCGGGCTGGTGGTCGCGGAGGCGACACTGCGTCGCGCGTCGGTGTCCTGGACGCTGAGCGGCACTCCACCCGAGGGCGGCACCGTCGCCGACGCCGTAGACGCCCTGGGCATCACGCTGCACGAGCAGTGGCCAAGCAACTGGCGGTGAACGTGCGACACCCAGCAGCAGAACGCGACCGCGTCCATCGGCCGCAACCAACTCCCCGACGAACTCGCCGCAACCCTGCGCCGCATCCACCAACAAGCCGCGGGGCACGACCACCGACTAGCCACCCGCCAGCCCGCGCACGCGCGCCCTCGCCCACCGGGAACGGGGCACTCCGGAGATATACTGGGGGCGAAGCCCCCAGAATGTATCGACAGGTGTGGCCCCGTCCCGAACACTTCAAAATGCCTGATCACAGGCTGCCCCGCACCACCGAGACAGCGTCAGGCCGGGTCCAGGGGCGGACAATCACCGAGCAACGCGCACAGCATCAAGGCATCGGGGTCGAGGTCGGCCGCGTGGCTCTCCACCCGGTCCAGGATGGCCGCGGCCTCGGCGCCGGTCAGGGTGATCTCCGGGCGGTCCGGGTCCAGGAACAGCCACTCGCGGCCAGGGCGGTGCGTCTCGCAGCCGCCGTAGAGCGGACCGGCCTGACACACGCTCATCCGCCACGGCAGGCCGACCGGGTCGCCATAGCGGCGGGCGATCAACTCGAACGTCGGGATCCACATCCCGACCTCGACGGCCTGAGGCCCTCGACCCCGAAAGCAGCGCGTGGCCGGGTAGGTCCACTGCAACGCCATCGCCCCCGCCGACTCCCACCCGCGGCCGGTCAGCCAGCGATCGAGCTCGGCCAAGCGCTCCAACTCGTCAGCGGTCCAGGTGGGAGTACCGGTCTCGAATGCCTGCATGCTCGTGCCGTCCTCATGTCGGTGTGGCGGGCGGGGACTGTGGGCCACACGCGCCCGCTCGGCGGGCGAGGGCCGGCTTACCTGGTAGCTCACCGGCTCCGCCTGGCCATCGGTCGCGGCTCGATCGTGACAGTGATCTTGCTGTTCCCACCGGGCGCGTCGTCCTGGCGAAACGCAATGATGACCGCAGTGCGCTCGATCCTGCGCAGCCACATCTCGACCCGGGCGGCGGGCATGGTCTTGGTGATGGTCTCGGCAGCGGCCATGAGTGTTCCCATCGTGGTCACGTGATGCTGATGTTGTCGAAGTCGGCTACGCCCAGGACTTCTTCCAAGCCGTCCTCGTAGTTGCAGATGATGGCGTTGCTGAGGGCCTCGGTTGCGTCCTTGAGGCCGTCCTTGTGGCCGTCGGCGAGCAAGCCGTTGACGGCGTCGGTGATGTAGGCGTGGACGTTGGCGCTGAACGATTCGACGTCAGGAACGTCGCGGCTGCCCTGGCCCTTGAGGGACTGCTTGTAGACGACGTCGGTCCGGCCCAGCACGGTGATCTTCACGGTCCGGCGCAGCACTTCGGCTGCCAGAGCGTTGTCGCTGACCAGAGCGATGATCTCGGGTGCGCGGGTGCGCGGGTACTCGTCGGCGTGCAGCCAGCGGCGGGCGGTACTGCGGTGCTTGCCGATCAGGTCTTGGACGTAGCGGACGGCGCCGTCACCGGCGCTGAGGCGAATGGCGGCCTGGGCGTCGTGGACGTCGGCGGAGGCCGCGAGTCGGTGCACGAGCTCTTCGAAGCTGTCGACGTTCACAGGGCACCTGCACCTTTGCGGAGGTCGTCGGCCGCGATGACCGCGCGCTGAATCGAGCCGTGGCGGCCCTTGGCGTGGGCGTCGATCAGGGCGGGGGTGATCAGGCCGTGGCGGTTGCGGTGCCACTTGCCGGGCTGCTGGTGGCTCTTGGGCATGAGGTCGGGCAGGTCGGAATACACGAGGCCGGGCGGGCGGTAGTCGGCGTCGTCGGCGACGAACCAGAAGGCGTCGATCTGTCCGCCGATCGGGTCGACATCCTCGGGGAGCTTGTCCATCGCCCGTAGGGCGTTGGTGCCGGCCTGGGAGCTGACCTGGTCGCGCCAGTCGTGGCGCAGGGTGTCGCTGCGGTTGACGTCGGCCGAGGCCAGCAGGCCACCGAGGAACGTCGAGTACATGAGCTTGAGCACGGCCAAGGCGAGAGCCGCGCCGGGCTCGCCGGCATCGCGAGCCGCGGTCAGCGTGGTGCGGGCGGTGAGTACGTGGCTGCTCCACACGGCGAGGCGGCGACCGTGGCGCCCTCGGGGCCAGAGCACCACCTGGTCGACGTCGAGGTCGACGCCGCGGCCGTGCAGGTACTTGACTTCCGGGGCGGCGATCCACACCCCGGCGTCGATCCGGGCCAGGGAGTACCGCGCGGCCGGGCGCAGGCCGGACAGGTCCGGGCGGGCGGCCAGGCGGGCGTACCCGGCGCGCTGGGCGACCTCGCGCACGGTGGCGGCGCTGGGGGACTCGATCAGGTCCGGTTCGCCGTCGCCGCACTCGGTCGAGCGGGCGGCGCCGGGGAACTGGGCGGTGACGTCGAACTCGATCACCTGCTGCCCGAGTCGGGGACTGGTGTCGGGGTTGACAAAGGCCCATCCGCGCCGGGTGCCGGCGTCGGCGGTGCCCGCGCTGATCGCTCGGGCCAGCTCCGAGCGCAGCCGTTCCGGCTGGACCATGGCCCCGTTGGCGGCGGCCAGCAGGGTGTAGAGGTCGATCGCGGTCTGCCCGCGCCATCCCACGAATCGCACCGGCCGGCCGAGGACCTGCACGTGCTCGTGCCAGACGGCCAGTGAGGTGGTCACCTCATCCTCGGTGGCGTCCGGCTCGATCGCGTCGCCGCGCACCTCTTCCGCCCATGCCACGCGTTCCTGCTCGGCGTCGTGGGCGGTGGGGGTGGCCGCTCGGGCGGCTTTGCGGCGCACGTAGCCGCCCGCGGCGGGGGGGACCGGCGCGACCGAGGGGGCGGCGGGAACCACCGGCGGCGGCGGGGTCGCCGCGGGCTGCGAGACGGGGGCGGGGGCCTCACCCCGCTCGGCGGCGAGCCGGTCGGCGGTCTTGCGGGCGGCGCGGCCCAACGCCTCGATCTGGGCGAGCAGGCGGCCACGCTCGTGCGGGGCCGCTTCCTCGTGCGCCAGCCACCACAGGTCGCGGAGCTGGTCGGGGTCCTGTGTCGCCGCCACGTCGCGCAACAGCGACCGCCAGTTGTGCCCCATCCTGATTCCTTCGGGTTCAGTCACACCCCCACCCTACTGCCAACTTACAGAGTTTGGGAGTACCAGAGTTACGGATTCTGTTTCGTGTCGAGCAGAGAGACGCGCAGTTCGTCCTCGGTGTCTCCCACGAGCTTGTGTGCGTTGGCGATCAGGAGGTCCACGGCCAGGCGCAGCAGCGTGTTGTCGGTGATCCGCTCGCCGTTGTTGCGGCGGTTCCTGGCGACCTCACGGCGCAGGGCGGCAAGGTCGGTCACCTGGTCCGGGCGTAGCCGGCTTTCCCCGCGGATCATCTGCTGGTACCGCGGTTGGTCCTCGCTGCCCGCGCGTGGCCGTCCGGCGGTGGGCGCGGGTTCCTTGCCGACGTTGAGGTCTTCGACCCGCGGTGTGAGCGGGGGCGGGGGTGGGATCTTGGTGCCGGGATTCTTGCGTGGAACCTTGGCGGTCATCGGGTCACCTTCGCGAACAGGCACAGGGCAAGTCGGGTGTAGAGGTCCGCGACGAGGCGGGCCGGGGCACCGGGCAGCAACCTGACCGGGATTTCGGTGTCGGCGGCGTCCTTGATCGCGGCGCGCTCGGGGATGTGCAGGGCCAGCTCCGGCGCGGCGAGAGTCTCGGGGGTGGAATCGGTGGTGAGCAGGTCCGCGCCGAAGGTCGCCGGGAGCTGGTCGAGTTGGTAGCGGTGCGCGCCTACCCGCGCGTCCGCACGGTTGACGACGACTCCCAGGAACCGCAGGTCCGGGTTTCCCAGCCCCCTGAGCGTCTTGGCATCGCGCACGAAGTCACGGAAGCGGATGGCCCCGTCGACCCCGTCGTACTCCGGATCCGCGACGGCCAAGGCCCAGTGCGCGGCGGCCAGGGCGAGTTGGGTGAGGTGCGCCATCGAGGGCTGGGAGTCGAGCAGCGTGATGTCGTAGTCGTCGTCGACACCCTCAAGTGCGTTGGCCAGGCGCAGGACCGCGCCGACCACGCCTGCCTCGCTGAGCCTGTTGTCCAGGTCGAAGCGGGCCGGGATGACGTGGACCAGCTCCCCGTACTGGCCGGGCCACCCGCAGGGCCGGATGGCCTGGGCGGCGACCCCCGTCTCTCCGGAGCGCACGACCTCGGAGGTGGTCAGGGTCGGATGGTTGGGGTCGAACGCGGATCCCAGGCGTCGAGAGGCGTTGCCCTGGGGATCCATGTCGACCACCAAGACGCGCTTGCCCTGCTCGGCCCAGGCAGCGGCGAGCAGGGTGGTGGTGGCCGTCTTGCCGGATCCGCCCTTGTGGTTGCCCACGGCGATACGTACCGCCATCGGGTATCTCCCAGAGTCGGGGACTCCGGAATTCCCGGAGTCCGGTACTCCGGCAGTCTGGCAGTCGGGGAGTACGACGCAAAGGGCTGGGGCCGACTCGATCGAGTCGGCCCCAGCCCTTTGCGGTCGGCTAGCGAGGGTTGAGCTCCTCCCACTCCTGCTGCGCCCGCTCCATCCGACGCTGCTGGGCCGCGAATGCACGCACGTCGGCGGCCCAGTAGCCAATAATCCCGGCGAGGTCGGCCTGACGAGTGACCACGCGGTGCATGGCGGCTACGGCCGCTCCGTGGGAACGCCCGTAGCCGGAGTTGCGGATGAAGTTGAGGGGCAATGTGCCCATGGCCATGCCCCTCTGGAGCTGCTTGGCCAGCTCGGCGGCTGCCCGGTGCAGCCCCGCGACCTGCTCCAGGACGTCGGCGGCATCGCTTGCGGGCAACGGTCGGTGCTCGCCGTAGCCGGTGCTCAACTTGGCGGCGCTGACGATCTGCTCGGTGGCGGTGGCGACCGTCTGGGCGATCGCGCGGGTGCTGCTCATGGTGATCCTTTCGACGGGGTTGCGGCGGGTTCTAGTCGACGCCGCATTTTCGGCAGTTGCGGTCAGTTGCGGGTGCGTGCGTGCTGCTGCTGCATCGCGGACAGGGCGTGCGTGGTCTCGGCGAGGGCGGCCGCGGTGTTGGCGTTCCTGCGCTCGCGGTCGGCGAGCCGGCGCAGGCCGTCGATGCACTCGCTCATGGCCTGGTCGATGGGGATGGTCACGGTGGGGGTGGTGAGGTAGCCGGCCCCCTTGAGCAGTCCCTCGGCCAGTTCGGCCAACGCGATGTGCACCTGGCTGATCTGGCCGGCGATGTGGGAGACGATGAAAGTGGGCAACGGCCGGTCTTCCGTGCGGCGCGCGGAGTGGTTGGCGGCGCGGGTGATCAGTCCGGCGGCCTCGGTGACGGAGCGGACCAGGTCGGAGCTGTGCATCATCGGGGGGTTCCTTTCACGGCGGTCGTGGGGGTGCGTGCGGTGCCGAGGGTTCGGGTGGGGGTCGCGCACTGACGGGCGCGGGTGTCGGCTTGGTGGTCGGTGAGTGCGGCGGCCTCGGCGATCACGTCGCGCACCAGGTCGAGGTGCCCGCACGGGTTGCGCCACCGGTCGACGCTGACCCGGGTGGGTGGGCCGGACCGGCGGTGGTAGTCGAGCCGGACGCGCTCGACGTCGCCCCGGGGACGACGGCAAGCCGGGTCCGGGCAGAGCCAGCGCAGCCGCAGCACCAGGACCGAGCCGGGCGCGGCGGGGTCGCCGACGCGCACGGTCCGGATCGGGGCGCGGCCACGCTCATTCACGGCAGGAGGTCCCTTCGGCGGGGTGTATGTGATGACCATACAGCAGACTTACAGACTCCCGGAGTCTGGATTTCTGTCATTTCATGGCCAAAATGTGGTCACAGCGGGCGGGGGTCGTCCGGCATCCCCAACCGCTCCCACTCGGCGAGTTCGTAGCCTCCGTGAGCGACCAGGCGCCGCACGTGGCGGACGTCGCGGCTAGTCCAGTCGCCGGGGCGCACGTACCGGATTTCGCCCTCCAGGTCGGCCAGGACCAGGGCGACCGCGACGCGATGGCGGGCCTGCCCGCCGGTGTCGCCCTGTGCGACCAACCAGTCCTCCAGGGCGTCGAGCGGCTCGCCCTCGTCGTCGGTGGGCGCGCCGCACCACCGGGCCGCGTCGTCGAGCGAGTCGTGGCCACCGACCGGGGCCTCGCCGCACACCGCGTCGGACAGGATGTCCAGGACCAGGTCGGCGGGCAGCTCCCCGGCGACCAGGCGGGCACAGGCGGCATCACGCTCGGCGGCCGCGGCGTGACCGGAGACCTGGGCTTGGCGGTGCTGCTCCCACACGCTCGGCCCGTCGGTGCTTCCGTCGGAAGCGCCCTCGTCAGTCTCGTCGTCCTCGACGTCGGCCGGCAGCGGGATGGTGCGGCTGAAGTAGGCGGCCACGGGGCCCGAGGTCCGGTTGTAGATGGTGGCCAGCGTGTCGGCGGGGCTGGCGATCTGGTCGAGCGTGGTCTCGTCGGGCAGGCGGTGCCGGTGGTACTCCCAGCCCAGGACGGTCGCGGGGTTGTCGACGACCTCGATGCCCGCGGCTTCGACCGTTTGGCGCAGGGTGGCGACCGCCTTGTCCGTGGCGATGCGGGTTTTGCGGGCCTCGACCCACGGTCCGATGGGGTCGGCCTTGTCGCGGTCGTTGGCGGGGGCGGTGCGCCAGGCGTCCCACGCCGCGGCGACCTCGCCCTTGGGCAGTTCCAACAGCTTGAGCGCGGCGGCGACGGTCAGCTCGCGCGATTCCAGTGCGGCGCGGGCGGTGTCGGGGAGTTTGAGCAGCTTCAGGCGCTTGTTGACCTGGCCGGGGGAGACGCCGGTGACGGCGGCGATCTCCCGCTCGGACAGCCCGGTGTCGCGCAGTGCGGCCATCCCCTCGGCCTCTTCGATCGGTGACAGGTCCGCGCGCTGCATGTTCTCGATCAGCATCACCGCGAGGGCGGCCTGGGCGGGGGCCAGGTCGTCGCGGACGATGATCGGCACGGTGTCCAGGCCCGCGCGGTCGGCGGCCTCCAGGCGGCGGTGTCCGCAGACCACGACCCAGTTCCCCACGCCCAAACCCTGGTCGGCCGCGTCGGGGTTGGCCGTCAGGTAGGCATCTATCGACACGACGGTGAGGGGCTGCACCACGCCGTGCTCGGCGACCGATGCGGTCAGCTCGGTGAGGTCGCCCAGGTGCCGGCGGGGGTTGTGCGGGTGGGCGGTCACCTCGGCCGGATGAACCGCGGGTAGGTCCGCGGTGGGCTGCACGGTCCCGTCCGTCGCGGCGACGGGGTTGATGGTCATCTCGTCTGGGTTCCTTCCGGGTGTGGTCTGCGGGTCCGGCGGCCGGTCAGCGGACCGGAGGGGTCCGAGGGTCGCGGACCTGGTTGACCGCGTCGACCAGCAGGGTGTGGTGGTCGAACGCGAGGGCGTCGTCCCGCAGGGCGTCGGTGAGGGGCACCCAGCGCGCGGCGGCGGCGTCGTCACCGGCGGCCGGGGCGGGCATGGTGGACAGCACCAGCAGGTAGCACACGGACACGACGTGCCCGCGCGGGTCGCGGGCGGGGTCGTCGTAGATGCCCAGCCGGTGCAGCCGCTCGACCGAGGCCGCGATCCCGGTCTCCTCCCGCAGCTCGCGGGCGGCGGCCTCGGCCAGGGTCTCGCCGTGCTCAAGGTGGCCGCCGGGCAGTGCCCACCGGCCCAGGTAGGGCGGCGTGCCGCGCTGGATCAGCAGCACGTGCCGGTCGATCGGGTCGACCACGTAGCCGGTGAACACCACGATGTCGACCACGAGCCGGGGACCGGCGGGGCGAGGCTTGGGGATGGAGACGACGCTGGACATGAGGTCCTTCCTGGCACGGCGGGTGGCGCGCTGGTCGGGGGTCATGGCTGCTCGGTGGGCCACGCGGTGTCGCCCTTGGCGGGCTTGAGCACGCGGGGGAGGTGGACGTGGAGGTGCTCGACGGTGCCGGTGACGCCCCGCTCGGCCAGGGCCGCGGCGAGCGCGTCGACCAGGGCGACGGAGCGGTGCCTGCCGCCGGCGCAGCCGATGGCGATGCGGCGCGGTCGGTCCGGTGGCAGCGCCCGCAGGGCGTGGACGTGGGCGAGCAGGGCGCCCAGCAGGTCGCGGGCGCCGGGGGTGTCGAGCACGACCGCGCGGACGCGCGGGTCCTGGCCGGTCAGGTCGAGCAGGTCGGTGCGCACGGCCGGGTCGCGCAGGGACAGCCGGACGTCGACCACGACCTCGGCCTCCGGGCGCTGGTGCAGGTACCCGAACGAGATGAGCTGCACGGGCGGGGCGGGCTGGGGGGTCATCGGTGCCCTCCGGTGAGGATGTGGACGCTGGCGAAGCCCTCGCGGTGGAGGGTGGGCAGGCCGCGGCGGACCGCCCGGTGCTGGGTGGCGACGGTGCGGGGGTCGACGCGACGGCCCCACCGGGCACCGGGCGGGCGCGGGGGCCGGTCGAGCTGGCGGGCGAGGCAGACGATCAGCGGGGTGTCCACCGCGATGGCGACGGCGGGCAGGTGGTGCCGGTCGGCCATGCCGACCAGCACCACCCGGTGCGCCAAGAGGGTGTGGGTGGCGTCGACCACCGTGGTCAGCCCGGCGGCGCACCGCTCGGTGACGCGGCGGTGGGCGAGACGCACGGCGCGCTCGGTGGCGTCCTGGTCGGACTCGTCGCCGGTGATCTCCTCCCGGCACCGGTCGTAGCCGACGACCGCGACGGCCGGGTCCTGGTCGGCCAGGGCTGCGGCGAGGGTGGACTTCCCGGCGCCGCTGGCGCCGATCAGCACGACCACGGCCGGGGCGGGCAGGGGCAAGGCCAAGGGGGTGGGCATCAGCGGCCCGCCGTCTGCTCGTCGTCGCAGCCGGGCTGACCGCTCAGGTGCTCCATGCGGCGGCCGACCACGCCGGTGCACAGGCAGGCGCCTGTGGGCTCGTCGTCGGTGGTCGGTGCGGGCGGGCGGGGCTTGGTGGTGCTGGGCATGATGGTGGTCCTTCCGTGTGTCGGGAGGGGATCCGGTTCGGCGGGCGGTGCTTGCCGGCGTCGGCCCGCCGAACCGGGGCTCGAGGTTTTTCAGACCTTCAGGCGGCCGCGATCGGCCAAGGTGAGAGCCAGGCGCTCGACCCGGTCCCAGTCGGCGCGCAGCAGCCGCTCGGCGGTGTCGCGCAGCTGGCGTTCGGACCAGGCGCGGGAGGGCTCGTGGCGTCGGCGGATCTTGCGGAACACGGCGAGGTCGGGCGACTGCCCGCTGCGCCGGCACCGGAAGCCGGGGTGCGCGTCGCTGAAGAGGTCGTCGGCGACGCACCCGGCGAGCAGCCCGACCAGGTAGTCGCGGTCCTGGTCGGGGGTCTCGGCCCGCCAGTCGACCGAGCACATCCCGTGCGCGCTGGTGCCGCGCCCGCGCACCCACACGCGCGTGATCCGGGCGTCGGGCATGGCGGACCAGACGAGGTAGTGGGCGACCTCGTGCGTGGCGACCTGCAGGCGGTGCAGGTCGGTCTCGGGCTCGTCGCGGTCGGTGTGGAAGTCGAACATTGTCGGCCTCTCCGGCTACTCATGGTGACTGTCAGCGGGTGTCAGCGGCGGGTGTCAGGGGAGGGGATCCGGGCCGTCAGACGGGTGTCAGACGGGGTCTCGCGCGCGCGTGTAGGTGGGGGAATCCCGGCGTCTGACAGTCAGCGGGTGTCAGGTGTCAGGACTCCCCCACGCGGTCACGCTGCGTGGCGCTCGGTGGTGGGCGGGAAGCGGTAGCGGCCCTGGGTGCTGGTCTCGATCAGGGCGCCGTTGTCGGCCATGCGGCTCATTTCGGCGCTGACCCACGGGCGGCTTCGGGTGCTCGCGTAGTAGTCGTCGGGGATGTCCTTGGGCCCGACCTCGGTCGCGCCCTCGGTGCGGAGCCGGTCGAGGATGTCGCGCAGCAGGGCGCGGGCCTCGGCCGCGGTGGGCTTGGTCTCGGGGAACTCGATCGCGAGGGCCAGGGGGTCCAGCTCGGGCAGCTCGGTGTCGGGGTCGACGCCCTGGTCGGTGTCGGGCTCCGGGTTCTCCCGCGGCTCCCGGGTGCCGGCGTCTTCCTTGCTCGTGAGGCTGACCTCGCGGAACGGATCGACGGTGAAGCGGCGGGGCGGGTCGGTGGGCATGGGGGCCTCTCCCGGGGCGGCGATCAGCTCGGCGTTGTGGGGGTTGACCGGGCGGACCGCGGCGATGGCGGCGATCAGCTCGTCGTCGGTGACAGACCAGGTGCGGGCGGGCATCGCCTGGCGGTCGACGTCGATCCCGGGGGCCTCCAGGTAGCAGTAACCCGGCTTCTGGTTCTTCCAGGCGGCGGGGTTCGCGCCCGCGTCGATCACCTCGTCGGAGAGCGCGAACTGGGCGTCGCGCAGTTCCTTCACCCCGAAGCACCACACGGCGCCGAGCTGCGCCCGGACGTCGGTGGTGATGTTGCGGTGGCTGGGGCGCTGCAACGAGATCACGATGGACATGCCCGCGGACCGGGCCTGCTGGGAGAGGTCGATCATGGTGTCGGAGTCGCGGACCAGCTGCGCGGCCTCTTCGATCCAGATGACCTCGTAGTCCAGGCCGGCGCAGTCGGCGGACCCGCACTTGTCGCACGGGCCGCCGGCCAGACGCTCGGCCCACACGCTGGTCCCGACCTCCTCGACCCACTGGTCGTAGCCGTGGTCGCCCAGCCAGCTGGCGCGCTCGGTGACCTTGGGCAGCAGCCCGTCGACCAACGCTTCGGCGCTGGCCAGGTCCAGTGCCATCCCGTCGAGGTAGGGCGCGAACCGGCCCACGGTCTGGCGGCCCTTGGCCGGGTCGACCACGGTCAGGCGGGTGTCCCGGCGGGTCAGGATCTCGGTCCAGGCGCACTTGGCGCCGTGCGACTTGCCGGAGCCGTTCATGCCCATGGCGATCATGTGGGTGGCGTTGCGGGGGTTGGTCGGGTCCTTGCTCCCGGGCAGCCACAGGAGAATCAGCTCGCCGTCCTCGTAGAGGCCCAGCACCAGCGGAGCGCTGATCGAGCCGCCGGGGGCGGACGGGCCGGGCCAGTGGGTGGCGGTCTTGAGCACGTCGCGCGGGACGATCGTGAGCTTCGCGCGGTCGGCGTGCTCGGGGTCCTCGGCGATGCGCACCGCGTTCGCGGGCACGGACAAGGCGCTGGCGATGCGGCCCTTGGCGCCTTGGACGTCGGCGGCGACGAGCTTGCCGGGGGGCAGTTGTAGCTCGGCCTCGACCTTGTTCGGGGCGACGGTGATCTCGCCCCGAACCTTGGTGCCGGCGAGCCGGACCGCACCCCACAGGGCGCCATCGCCGGTCTTCTCCCCGTCGTTGTTGTCCTTGCCCTTGAGCAGGGACCGCAGGTTCCAGGTCAGGGCCACGGCCGCGCCGCCCATCAGCCACAGGTCGAGCAGGGGGTGGCTGGCCGGGCCGACGATGGTCGCCGCGGTGAACCACGTCGAGGCGATGCCGACGGTGGCGGTGGAGTGCGCGCGGATCGCGGGCCGGGGGCTGCTGACCCGGGCGGTGGCGGCGGTCAGCGCGGTACCGGCCAGGGTCAGCCCCGCGGCGGCCCAGGGCAGCGCGGCCGCGTTGGTGCCCCACATCTCGTGGGAGAGCGCGGACACCGGCCACAGCGACGCCGTGCACAACCACGGCGGGAGCATGCCGACCAGGCGGTCGCGCAGGCCCCGGGCCTCCTGCAGGGATGATGCCATCGGGAATACGGTCCCGCTGTTGATGCGACTCATGACTACGTGTTCCTTTCACTGTTTTCCGTGCGGGTACCGCATTCGCCGATAATGTCGGCTGGGTGTCCGATCAGCTGCTCAGGTCGAAATGGCGCTTGGACTTTTCCGGGCTGTCGTTGATGAAATGGCGCTCGAACGAGAGGAAGGTCCGGATCGCGCCGATGCAGGCGTCCTCCACACCGTCGGCCGCGTGGCGCAGGTGGTTCGAGACGATGCGCGCCTTCCATCGGCGCTTGGCGAGCGTGTCGCCGTTGCGGATCTCCTTGAGCGCGCCCTGCAACTCCTCCGCGCTCAGGCGCAGCTCGTGCGCGAGGGGGCGGATCATGGTCCGAGCGTTGAGGCAGTAGGTCCGCAGGTCGGAGGTCGAGCCGAACTCCGGCTCACCCAGCACGAATTTGTCAGCCATTGACATACCTTCCGATGTGGTTTCTTACGGAGTCCGGGAGTGACAGAACCTGGTATTCGAGGTCAGGTCTGAGGGAACCGGCCGATGGACTCGCGCCGCGCGCGGCGCAAGGCGATGTCGCTGACCCGGGTGTGCAGGGAGCTGAGCGTGTCGCACACGAACGCCTCGCCGCGGGCGTCGTCGGTGTCGATCGCCTGGGCCAGCACGCCCTCCAGACCCGCGATCGCGGCCATGAGCGCCACGCGCAGCTCGGCCTCGACCCGCGCGGCCCCGCGGTCGGCCTCGGCGTCGGCCAGCAGCCCGTACGGAAGGGGGCAAGACTGGTCTGGGACGGCACGACCCGACATCGCGCTTCCCTTGTCCTGGCGAGCAAAAAGCATTTTCGACATTTCGATTCCTTTTCTTCAGGCGGCGACGAGGCCGTTGTTTCCGGGGTTGACGGGTCCGGCGATCTCGTAGCAGGCGGAGCACAATCCGGAATGGGTGTATTCCTTGGTTCCGCCGCAGATCTCGCAGAGGCGGCGGGCGTCGTTGGCGGCGGCCAGCGACCGCCACTTCGCCGGGGTCATGGGCCGCTTCTCGGCGGCCTGGTTGACGTCGTAGAGCCGGCCCCAGCGACGGCCGCGCCGCCACTCCAGGCAGGCCACCGGGTCGGCTCCGCCCGGACGCAGTCCCTGCTCGGCGAGCTGGCGCTTGGTGAGCAGCCCGGCCGGGGCGCTGCCCCACCAGAACACGGGCAGGCCGTGGCGCGCGTCGATGCCGTCGGCGGTGACCACACGGCCGTCGGGCAGGGCGACGTCGACCAGCGCGCGGCGGGAGCGGGTCCGGGCGGCCATCACGCCTCGCCCTCGGCGAGGCGGTCGCGGACCCGGCCGGCCTGGGTCGAGCCGCACCCCAGCGTCTTGCGCAGCTGGCGCCCGGAGGGGTTACCGGTGAGGGTGCCCCGCTCGATCAGCTCCCGGGCACGGGCGGTGAGGGTGTCGATGTAGTCCGAGAGTCCGGCAGTCTGGGAGTCTGTGTTTTCGCTGTACAGAGCGGGGTGAGGGTCACCGGTGAGGCTGTGAATGCTGTGGTCGAGCCGCCCGAACTCGGCCCAGATGATCGGCAGGGCGCGCACCGAGGCGACCGCGACGATCGGCCCGAGCACGTGCAGGGCGATGTCGGGCACCGACCAGCCGGCCGCGGTGCCGATCGGCGGGGGCAGCACCGGGATCAGCTGCATCCCGAGGGTCAGGGCGAGGAACGTCCACTCGATCCGGTCCAGGGTGCGGCTCTGGACCGGGCGCAGCGACCGGACCGCGATGTACGCCTTCGTGCCGACCACAGTCAACAGGGACAGCGACAGGAACGGCTCGACCAGCCAGGCCATCACCCACCGGGCCGACCACACGGGCGCGTCGGCGGCAGCGAAGACCTGGACGTTGAAGGTCGACCAGAGCAGCGCCAACGTCAGCGCCAGCAGACCGGCGGCGGTGAAACGGACCAGCGCGCGGCGAGCGTGGAACGCGCGGGTGGCCGGGTCCTTGTCGAGCACGTCGAGCTTGGCTGCCTCCTGCGCCCGGCGGCGGCGCTCCAGGACCCGCTCGGTGTCGCGGTCCAGCGCGAGCAGGTCGGCCTCCAGGTCCTTGGTCAGGCGGGCCTCGGCCAGCTGCGCGCGCAACCGGCGCACACGCTCGGTCTCACCGGGGACGTCCTCGACGCGCGCCTGGTCCTCGACGTCCTGCCGACCATCGACCTGCTCGGCCTCGGCCTGCGCCTGGTCGAGGCCGGGGAGGGTGTAGTGGCCGTCGAGGCCGGGGAGGGTGTAGTGGCCGTCGTCGTAGGGGACGGCGTAGCGGCCGGCGTCGTCGAGGCGCACCAGCACCCCCTCGTCGGCCAAGCGGTCCAGCTCGGCGGCCACCCACGAGCGGGAGCGGCCCAGCCAGAACGGGGAGATGTCGGCGGCGGTCACGATGGGCCGTCCGGAGTCGCGGAGTTCGCGCAGCATGTACAGGCACCGGGTGCGCGCCGCGACGGCGTCCTGCGGCGGGGTGGGCGGCTGGTTGAGCAGCAGCTGCTCGAACTGGGCCAGGCCGCGCGCGGCGACGTCGCTCACGTCGTCGCCGAGGTTGTCGTCCTCGCCTGCGGCGGTGGTGTCGTGGGTGCTCATCGCGTGGCCTCCGGGGACTCGACGGGGGGAGCGGGGTGGGCGGCGGGAGAGGGGATGGCGGCGCGGGCGGTGTGGTTGCGGCGGGTGTTGAGCAGCTCCCGCGCGCCGAGCAGGCACGCGCCCACGGCGAACAGGAAGGACAGCGCGAACACGACGGCGATCGACCAGGACAAGGCGGTGAACAGCAGCTCGGGCAGCCACCACTCGATCCAGTGGCGCACGCTGCGGGGCAGGATCCGGCGGAGCCTCATGCCGCACCGCCCAGGGTGCGAGCGGCCCAGGCGATCGCGCGGGCGCGCTCGACGTCGGCGGCGACGGCGGCCGCGCCGGGGGTCATCGACCAGTCGCGCGAGACACCGGGGGACACGGCCAGGGCGGTGTCCAGGACGGCGCGGCCGGTGTCGGTGAGCAGCACCCGACGCCCGTGCGCGGTCTGGCCGTGCCAGGGCAGCGACTCGACCGCGGCGCCGAGCTGGACCAGGCGGCGAGAGTGGGTCTCGCCGTAGGGCGAGAGCGAGTCGGGCAGCACCGCGTGGATCACCATCTGCCGCACGGCCTCGGCCTCCACCGGGGCCAGCTCGGTGGCGGTGCCGTCGGCCGCGGTCCAGAGCACGTGCGGGCGGTCGACGACGTCGGTCACCGCGAGCAGCCGCCGGTCCCGGGCGTAGCCGAGCAACAGCACGTCCGCGCCGGTCAAGGTGAGGGCCATCGTCTTCGTCTTCACGCCGCCACCCCCGGCCCACCGGCGGTCTTGACCGCCGCGCGGCGGGTGCGGAGCTCGGGCGCGAGGCGTACCGCGCGGCGCTCTTGGGCGGTCATGCCGCCCCACACCCCGGCCGACTCCGACATCCCGGCCGTGAGGCAGGCCGCCAGGATCGGGCAGTCGACGCAGGTCGCCTTGGCCTCGGCCACCGCGGGCCCGTCGCCCTCAAGCGGGTACATCAGGTCCGGGTCCAGACCCGGCTCGGCGCAGTTGCCCGCGCCCTGCCAGCCGTCGACCGGCACACCCAGCAGCCGCCACACACCGGGGACCGACTCACGGCGCGATCCCGTGACCACGCGGCGGGCGCTTCCGGCGGAAGCAAGGGCCGCGGCGCTCATGCCGCCACCCCGTCCAACACGTCCATCACCCGGGCGGTCAACGCGTACCCCGCGCGGACCTCGGTCACCTCGACCTCGCGGCGCCGGTACCCCTCGTCGGCGAGCATCGCCAGGTCGTGCGCGTCCCGCAGCTCACCGAACGTTGCCGCCGGCGCCACCAACACACCCGCCGCACGAGCCGCCAGCGCCTCCGCCAGCGCGGTGACCAAGAGGTCCGCGTGGCTCTGCTCGGCGACGCTGGCGACGCCCTGGTGCTCGATCACCGGCTGCGTCGCGTGCGGCAACGCCTGTCGCGACACCCCCCAAAACCGGCCCTGACCTGCCGATTTCCGATTCATAACCGACTCCCCTCCGCGACGTATGGACATGTTCAATCTGTATGGACATGCCCATACTGCACACGCGGGTTGTGTCACGTCAAGCCCTGGCTCTACATTGGGCATGTCCATACGACGAGAGGCCACACAGGATGACCGCCGCACGGAGCTTCACCGGCCCCGCGTACCAGCGCATCGCCGCAGAGTTCGCCCAACAGATCGACACCGGGCAGCTGGTCGACGGCGATCGTCTGCCGACCAGGTCTCAACTCGAAGAGACCTACGGGGTTTCCCGGCAGGTGGTTGCACAGGCGCTAGCGCTCTTGCATCAGCAGGGATACCTGTCCTCTGAACCCTCGCGCAGCGGTGGAACATTCGTTCGCAGATTTAAGGTCTACGAACTACCGATGTGGTCGTTGGAGAACTATGACGGCCAAGACGCATTCGATGACGCCGTCCGCAACCAAGGCGGTACCCCTCATCAGGACATCCGCGTGGAAACCGCTGAGCCGCCACCCCGAATAGCAGAATCACTAAGCCTTAAGCCCGGCAAGCTCGTGACCATCCGACGACGCATTCGGTATGTAGACGGAAAGCCGTACGCTCTAGCTGACAGCTACTTCCCTCACGACATCGTCAAAAATACTGCCATCTCCTCCCCGGTAAACATTAGCACCGGTGGCCGTCATATCCTTGAAGATATGGGCTACGGAATGACTCACCATGACGACACTATACGAGCACGTCGGGCTCATGCCGATGAAATGAACTGGCTAAACGTAGCCCCCGGACTCGCAATGATGGTGCACACACGACTTAGCGTAACCGCAGAAGGTTTCCCTATCCGCTTTATGGTAAGCGTTCTTCCGTCTGATAGATGGGCGCTTTTCTACGCCGTCAGCAACGAGTCCAAGGGGCTTGCGTGACTCTTCCATATCAGATTCGCCCGGCAGCACCCGAAGACTTGGCGGATGTCATGTTCCTGCTAGACACCCGCGCATCGTGGCTGGCAGATCGAGGTTTGGACCAGTGGTCCACCGCGCGCGGATGGCGTTCAAAGGTGCTCTCTGGCATTCACAAAGGGGAGGTCTGGATCCTTCGCGATCGTGAGTTCCCGGCGGGTACGATCACATTGTCTCGCGAAGGTGACTCGGATTTTTGGTCCCCGGAAGAGCTTGAAGAGAATGTAATCTATCTATCCAAATTGGCCACAAGTCCGGATTACGCTGGTCGCGGACTCGGAACGTCGATCTTGACATGGGCCCGCAACTACGCCGCCCGTATTCCGGTCGATGAACTGCGGCTCGATGCATGGCGAAACAATTATGATCTACACCGATTTTACCTGGATCGTGGTTGGCGACACGTTCGCACAGTGGTTGTACCCGGCCGCCACTCGGGGGCACTGTTTTCAACGATTCCGGAATCGGTGCCAGTCGTTGGAATCACTCAACATGGGGCAGCGAAGCAGTCGAAGCTGTCAGCTTGGACTGCTGGAAGGATTGCGCGCGAATTCGAGCACATTTCTCCTACCAGCCCTGTGCAAGTTCGATTCATTGACGCAGACGGTGCCGAGCGATCGCTTCGAATTACGGGAGTGTCACACGAGTCCTCGCCGTTCGGTTCGGGCATTTTGACATTTGCCGCAAACGTCGATGATGAAGTCTATTCGGAAATAGATGGTCAGCATCTCTACGACACGCCAGAGGCGACGGTGCACCCACTGAGGCCAGACAGAGGGCAAGCTCCCCGTTAGATAGCAAACGGCCCGGCCGGAGTGCCACCTCCGCCGGGCCATGTAAGCGAACCAACCAACCGCACACCGGGACTTTGGGGTCCTGGCGAGCACTCACTTTTGGGAGATGAGCACTGGGCCGGAGCTTGTTGCCACGGTAGCAACTGCTGCCAGGGTTGCGCGACAGGTTCCTGCGTGTCGGTGCTCATCCTCCCTCTGACGGAGGACCACTTGAGCAGGCCGAACAAGACCACGACATCCCTCGTTTCGACGGGGGGTGTCTGAGCATGGCGCAGGAAATCAGGGATGTCTCCCCGCCGAGTGCGCGGCACATCCAGACCCCGAACACCACGTTCGACGTGATCGAGCGCGCGAACGCATTGGGGGTCTACGTGCTGGCCGCGTTCCTGCGGCACAGCGACTCGTACGGGATGACCCTCACCAAGGTGATCGACCACGCCGGGGGCGTCGGTGAGGCGCAGTTGAGCCGGGCCTACAACGCGGTGATCCGGTGCGGGTGCCTGGTGCGGGTCGAGTGGAGCCACACCGCCCCGGCCGGCACCCGCTCGAAGGAGAACGCCCGCTCGTCGACCACGTTGATCTCCAAGGTGCCGCTCACCGACGGGCAGGTGCGTGAGCAGGTCGCCGCCTTCGCCCCCGGCAAGTACCAGCTCGTGCCGTGGGGGACCGGCGTCCTGGGCGATGACGGCAAAGAGATCTACGAGCGACGCCGGGTCAAGGTGATGGCCGCCGAGGCGTACACGAGCAGCGGGGTGTACCGCATCCGCGCGGGCGGGGAGTGGGAGCTGCATCCGAAACCGCGGGGCGCGGAGTGGAAGCAGCTCAACGCGGCCACCGCCAAAGCGAAGGCCGCGGCGGCGAAGGCCGCAGCGGCGACGCTCACCGAAGACGACACCCAGGACGACGACCTCCGAACCCGAGTGGTCGCCGCGGCGCAGCGAGCCGCGGCGCTGGCGTCAGCCGCGCAGGAGGCCGCCGACGACGACGCCCGCAGGATCGCGAAGAAGGCCAAGATCCGGGCCGACCGTGCCCGAGCCCGCGCGTTGGGCGAGCCCGACCCGCACAAACCGCAGGAACCGTTGTCCCTGTTCGCCCCGGAACCCGGGAATCCGGGTTCCGGGCTGACCAGCGCAAACACCACAAACCCGCAGGTCGCCCCGGAACCCGGGAATCCGGGTTCCGGGCTGACCAGCGCAAACACCACAAACCCGCAGGTCGCCCCGGAACCCGGGATCCCGGGTTCCACTAAGAACTACGAAGAGAAGACCAACGAGAACACCAAGAGCCCGCGCAAGCGCGAGGCTGGCCCCGCTGACGCGGGAACCGCGACGCGCACAGCGCGCCCCGGACCGATGGATGACGCTCAGCTCGACCAGGGGATCACTACGGGGGCCGCTTTGAGTGGTGACCACCAGACCGCGCGCGCGAAAATTTCGGTGCCCGAGGTCGACCACGACGCGGCAAACGACGACGCCCCTGACGAGGGGGTGCAGCATCCCGCCGCAGACGGGCCTCTGACCGCCGAGCAGGCCCGAGCGGCCATCGCCCGGACGATCAGGACCAAGAGCGCCCGGAAACCCCGCAGCGGCCCTGCTGGGACGCGAACACGGCCAGTTCCGGTCGAGGTCGACCTGCACGCCGACTGGCAGGCCATCGCCCAAGCCCTGGCACACGTGGTGACCATCGCGCGCGGCCTGTCGCCGATGGACGCCTACGACCTGGCCGCCAAGGCCACCGCCACCAACCTGATCGGCGCCGACTTCAACGACGCCGTGACCGCGCTGCGCACTCAGTGCCCGGACCTCGACCACCGCCAGGCCGTGTGGCAGGTGCGGCGCGACCGGTTCGCCGACGTCGCGGCCCGCATGTCGACCAGAGGCCGCGGCACCCGCCCAGGAACGCCGCTGGCCGACGTTGAGCACCTGATCCGCTACACCACCCCGGCCAGCGCAGAGGCGGCCCTGGCGTGAGCGGGCGCATGGCCGGTCCGGTCTTGCGGCCACGGGAGCTGGCGCGCGCGGCCGCGGTGCACCTGGACGATCTGCGGGTCCAGCACGCGAACCTGGTGCGGGTGTTGCGGCAGACCGACACCTTGCGGTATGTGGACGAGGCCGCCGAGTCCTCGGGCCGGATGGCGATCCCCGCGCCGTTGGCGGCCCCGGCGTTGTCCTACCGGACTCACAAGCGATGGGCCGCGGACGGGGTGGTCTACAGCGTGCACCCGCAGATGCTCGACGCCCTGGCCCAGGTCGATCGCGACCGCGTCCCGGCCGGGGTGCTGGCGCACCTGCCGCACCGCAACCCACTGCTGCTGTTCCCTTCCCCGGTGCCGTGCGTCGGCGCGGCGGGCACCCCGACCGGGCTGATCGCGGTCTACGTCAGCGGCGTCGACGCCGGTGGGCGCCGGATGACCGACACCGACGACGCGGACTGCGTCGGCTACCGGCTGACCATGGTCTGCCGCGATTCAACCGGCCTGGAGGAGGCCGCCACCCGCCTGCACATCGCCGATGGCTGGTTCCACCCCGAGGTGCGTGCCGCGGCGGCACGGTCCGCCGATCTCGACAAGGCCGCCCGCGGCGAGCGCGCCCACACCGTCGCCCAGCACGCCGCGGCGCTGCGGTCGAAGCTGCTGCCCGCCCTCGACGCGCTGATGTACGTGTGCAGCCTCGGCGCCGAGATCGAGCCGGCGACCGCGCCCCGCGCCGCAGCTGCCCGCCGTCCGGCTCGTCGTGCCAAACCCGCGGCCGCCGAGACCGTGCACCACGTCGGATGGCGACTCGGCCCGGCCCTGGCCGACCCGGCACGCGCCCAACCCGCGACCAGCACCGGCACCGGCGGTGCCAAGACCCCGCACCCGCGGCGCAGCCACTACGGCATCCGCTGGACCGGCCCCGGCAAGACCGTCCCCCGCTCCACCCTGATCCGAGGCTCGTTCATCAACCGCGCCCAGCTCGACGGCCCGCCCGTACCGACCATCTACCCCGCAGGCCCGTCGAACACCTAGACACCCAACCCGGACCGACTCCCAGACTCCGGTACTACCGGACTCCCGCAGTCCGGGATCGGGTACCGAGAGAACTCGAGGATTTCGTGGCGAGCACCCGCCAGGTGGGGCAGGGCCGCGGTCCACCCCGACACCGTCGACATTCCGGAGGCAGGACACTGGCACGACAGTGCTGCGACAGAGCCACGACAGTTCTACGAAATCGCTGGTCAGAGCACGTTTCGGACCGGTTTTCTCGGGTGTATGACGATCTCCGCGCCGTTTGCTCTGGACTGCCTGCTGGTGCCCGATGAGGACTGTTGGGGGCCTGGTTACGGCGGCCGCGGCTACCCGAGCGAGACCCTCGACGAGATCGCCGGGTACCTGGCCGAGACCACCCAGCCCGGCTACCGCGCCCGGCTGCTGGCCACCAGCCCCGGCTACGTCCCTGCCGGACGGGGCGGCCCGGCGCGGGTGCCCGCGGGCTTCGACGCCACCGGCCACCCCAACCGCGCCACCGCGCGCGGCGAGGCCGATCCGGAGATCGCCACCGTCGAGGCCGCCCACCCGCCGGTCCGGGTCCACCCCGGACTCCGCGACCACCTCCGGGCGCGCGGCTGGGCGCTTGACCAGCACGGTCGGCCGCTGCACCCCCACCACGTCCAGCTGCTCGCCGACCCGCGCATCGGCCTGCCGACCGGTCTGGGCTACGCCTGGTGGTGGGGCGAGACCGCGGTGGTCGACACCGTGGTCACCACCGACACCGGCCACGTCCTGCTGATCCCGCGCACCACCGACCAGGGCGTCATCCCGAGCCTGCCCGGCGGCTACGCCCTACCCGGAGACGAGCACCGCACCACCGCACAGTGGCGGGGCGGGGACCGGGCGCTCACCATCGACGGGATCGCCGCGGCCGGTGCCCGCACGCTGCGCGCCGAGACCGGCCTGGCCCTGCCCGCCGGCACCCCGGCCCGGATCGTGCGCGCGATCCGACCGGTCAGCTCCCCGCACACCCTGCACGCCTGGACCTGCACCTACACCACCCACGCGCACCTGCCCGGCACCCCGCCCGCCCTCGACCCGGCCACCGGCGCCTGGTGGTGCGACGTCGACGGCCTCCACCGAGACGGCATCGAGGACCGGATGTGGCCCGACCACCGGCGCGCCCTGGCCGCCGCGATCGAGTAGGCACCGACCCGGACCGACTCCCAGACTCCGGTACTACCGGACTCCCGCAGTCCGGGATCGGTGCCCCGAGAACTCGAGGATTTCGTGGCGGCCGGCGGTGAGCACCCGCCCGACCATCACCACGGTTTCGCACATGTGTTCTAGTGTCCGTGGTGGACGATGGAAGGGTGTGCCCATGGTGATTGATCAGCGGAAATGGTGGCTCGACCGGGCGGCGGACGCGCGCCTGGCCGCGACGGGGGTACCGGCGTGGCGGCTGACCGATCACGATGGGGTGATCGTGGCCGTCGACGGCGCCGGGATGCCGGTGCTCACCGTGCACGAGCGGTGGCGGCCCGGGGTGATACGCCACCTGCAGGCCTACCGCGCCGACACCGTGGTGGTCGTGGCGGCGCTACTGGAGGAGGTCGCGCTGCGCCCGGACGCGGTGCCCGCCCGCTACCGGCGCCTGGTCCGCACCCTGGCCGAGCGCGTGCAGGTCACCGGTGAGTTGGAGCCCCTGCGGCATGGCCTGCGGCACCCGCGAGGCTGACCGGGTGACGGGTGCTTCCGACGGAAGCACCCGTCGGGCTCCCTCGGTGGAGACGCGGGTGGGAACGCCGTCGGTGGTGATCCGCCTGGACCCCGCGGTCGGGCCTTACGCTGCCGAGGTGGCGACAACCCGACGGCGGCGATCCGGGGGCCTGGCCGCGGTCCTGGTGGTGGTGTCCGGTCTGGCGGGGTGCGCGGACCCGACCCGGGGCAGCGCGGTGCCCGCCGGTGACCTGTCCGGGCGGGCCGGTGCCGTGTCCTCGACCAGGGTGGTCGCCGCCGGTCTGGACTCGGTGCGGCCGTGCGCGCTGCTGTCCGGTGCCGCGGTGCGGGAGCTCGGGGCGGGGCCGGGGCGTGAGGAGAGGGTGGGGAAGCGGCGGTCGTGTCAGTGGGTGGTCGACAGGCCGAACATGACGGAGAGCCACGCGATCGCGGTCGAGCTGTTCCCCGAGCTGGGGATCAAGGACATCGTCGCGCAGGGCGAGGTCACCACCACCCGGGTCGGTGGGCACGATGCCGCCGAGTCGATCCGCCGCGGTGAGGCCGGGTGCGTGGTGAGCTTGGCGGTCACCACCACCTCCCGGGTCGACGTCGCGGTCGCCGGTGGCGACCCGGTCGCGTTGTGTCCGGTGGCGCGGCGGGCGGCGGTGTTGGTCGAGCCTGGGCTGCCCTGAGCACGACAGACTTCCGGAGTCCCGGGGTTCGGGAGTCTGTTACTTGGCTGGTGGCGGGGCCGGGTTTGTGGTTTCCGGGTGGTTGACCGGGGTCGCGCCCGGCAGGCCGTAGAGGTCGACCAGGTCTTGTTTCGCGTCGATGCAGTCGCGGCGGGTCGCGCAGAGCCGGGCGAGCCAGGACGCCCACACGAGCCCTTCGACGTGCAGCGCCTTGACCCGGGGCAGGAACCGGGCGGTCCACCCGATGTGGACCGGGGCTTTGTCGGGGCCGAAGAGCGCGTAGGCGACGTGGGCGCCGACGGGTGGGTGGGGCGACCCGCGCAGCCCCTCCCAGCCCGTGTGGCCTTCCCAGCTGGCTCCGTCGGCGCCGTTGGGTGTCGAGCGGGTGGAGCGGGCCATCGCGGTCTCACCGCGGCCGATGCGGGCGGCCCAGCGGTCGGGGCCACCCGTGCCGTTGGTCGTGCCCCACGCGCGGACCAGCTCGTAGGCCGCGGCCATCCCGGCCCGGCCCAACTGGTTCGCTGCGTGCGCCGCGGCGACCCGACGCACGAACTCCTCTTCGGCCTCGGCGACCTGCCGGGTCAGGCGCGCGTGTTCGGCACGCAGCCGCAGCACCGCTTCGGCGGCCTCGCCCAGCCCGCCGACCTCGGCCAACGCCGAGGCCGGTGGGGATGAGCGGGGGCGTTTCGTCACGACGCGTGCTCGACGTCGTCGACCGGCATCCGAGCGGCTTGGGCGATCTCCTCCAGGCTCAGCGCGAACCGGAAGCCGTTGTCCCCCTGGAAGCGGCCGTGGTGGTAGCGCTCGCGGGCCAGGGCGACAAGGTGTTTGCGGGTGGCGAAGGCGTCCATCAGCCGGGGGCGGCCCGGTTCGGCCTTGGCGGCCTCGACCTCGTCGGCGGCCGCGGTCAGGCGGCGCAGCATCTCGGCGCGCCCGGCGGTGTCGCGCGCGTCCTGCGCGGCGTGGGCCTCGACGTCCTTGCGGGCCGCGCGCAGCGCCCGGGCCAGGCTCGCGGCCAGCGTCTCGACGTCGTCGGGGGAGATGTCCCAGTTGCCGTGCCTGCCCACGCGGAAGTAGTGGTCGCGCCCCAAGCGGAACTGCTCGGCGAGCGGGGTGTGCCGGTTGCGGTGCCAGCCGACGAGGACCTCCAGCCCGTCCTCGGTGCGGTAGGTGGTCTCGTCGATGCGCCGGGGGTAGTAGTCGCCCAAGACTCGCTCGGCGAGTGCGCGCGCCTCGGGCAAGCCCTGGTCGGTCCGCGCACCCCGCCCCGGGCGCGACGCCTGCCAGGCGCGGACCGCCTCGGCCTCGACCAGCCCCTCGCCCCCGGCGCCGGGCTGGCGCGAGATCGTGCGCGGTGCGCCCTGGCTGCGCTGATACCCCCGGAAAGTGATCACCCCGCACCCGCAATAGGCCGCGGCGCGGGTGATGGTCCACAACTCGGTGTCGCCACGACCGGGGTTCTCGACGCCGGACTCGATGTCATCCATGAAACCGACTTTACATCGTCACGATGTAAAGTCGAGGATCAGGGCGGATGACTCGCCCGATCGGATCAACCCGATCCGACCCCTTGCCGAACCTCGGCACTTCCAGGCTCCCGTAGTCCGGGAGTCCGGAAGTGCCGTGGTCGGGTCGGTTCACCGTGCGGCGGCACCGGCCGGTGCAGTGTGGTCCGCCGGTGCCGCGGGTGGTTTGGTGTGGTCCTGGTCCTGGTCCTGGTCCTGGTCCTGGTCCTGGCCCTCGACGTCGACCGGCCCGGCCGATGGGTGGGGGAGTGGTTGGTCGGGGTGGTGGGTGGCCATGGTGTCGAGTCGGCGGAGCACGGCGGCGCAGTCGTCCGCGGCGCGGTGCCCGCCGCATAGTGGCTGCCAGCGGTAGTCGCGCCAGTAGTCGTGCCATTCGCCGTACCAGGCGGCGTAGGCGTCCATGGCGCACTCGGGCCGCCAGCTGGCCATCCACGCGGCGGCGCCCGGGTGCGGCTCCCAGGGCACGGCCGCGGCGTCCTGGGGGTCGACGGCGCGGTGGTGACGGCCCAGTTCGTTCCACAGCACGGATCGGTCGTATCCGGCGTTGTAGATGACTACTCGGCGCCCGGTGAGGACCCGGGTCAGCTCGGGCAGCAGGTCGGCGATGGTGGGCGCGGTGGCGACCATGGCGTCGGTGATGCCGTGCACGGCGGTGGCTTCGGGTGGGATGGGGATGGCGGGGTTGACCAGGGTGTCGAGCAGGACGGCGCCGGTGCGGTCGAGTACGGCGATCTCGACCACCCGGACGTCGCCGTCGAGGCCGGTGGTCTCGGTGTCGAGTACGACCGTGGTGGGGTCGGCCAGGACGGCGGCGGCCCAGCGGGTGGCGGCGGCCTGGTCGTCGGCGAGCATCCGCTGGTGTTCCTCGGCCTCGGCGTCCATCCGCTGCATCCACCGGGCGTGCTGCTCGGCGGCCACGATCGGCGCGCAGGTCTCGCACAGCCGCACACCCCACCGCGACACCCGCACGGCCCCGCACCGCCCGCAGGGCACGGTGTTGAGGTTGGCCAAGGCGGCGCGTTGCCGTTCGGTCCGGGGCGGGATGGGGCGGGCTTGGCGGCGGTCGTAGAGCGGGCACACCTCGCCCCCGTAGCCGTAGCTCAGCCGCGCCACCGGCGACAGGCCGGCGCGGGTGAGCCGCGCGGCGCGGAGCTGGGTGGCGGTGAGCAGGTGCTCGGGCGCGCGGCGGGGGCGGTAGACGGGCAGCCCGTCCTCGTCGTGGCGGAGCACGGCCTCCTTGACCGCGGTGGGGGTGGTGGTCGGCACCGGGGGTTCCTCCTGCTGCCTGGTCCGGTCGGTGATCACCACGCCATGGTCTCGATCACCCCCGACACCGGGGCGGCTCCGCGGCGGGTCCGGGCGCAAAGTTCACCCGGTCGGCTGCCTGCCGACCCGCGCCCTGC
>NZ_BSTR01000076.1 GCF_030269645.1 Actinokineospora sp. NBRC 105648
AAGGAACCCACAAATGGGGTTCTATATTCAAGCTCTACTGGCTTAAATCGGCACACTGTTGAGTTCTCAAACAACACACGCACATCCGAATCAACCGCCACCCAGGGCGACCTCATCCGAGGCTGGTATTTCTAAGCTTTGTTCGCCGCACCGGGCCAGCCCACCTCGGATCAGCTGATCCTTGGCCGGGAAGTCCTTCGTGGCAACGTCGCAGAACCTTACCCGGTTCGCTTCGCGGTGTCAAACCCGCTCGACCCGGTGGAAGTTCCGGCCCCGGCTACTTCCCGAGACTGTGTCTTCCGAGTCCGTCCCCGCCAGGCTCTTGCGTCCTGTTCCGTCCGGCGCTCCGTGCGACATGGAGAAAGTTACCCAGGTCGAAATTCAAAGTCAAATCGGCTGGTCAGCGGCTTGTGAGGGGTCGGAGCCAGAGCGTGCGCACCTGGCCGGAGACCACCTCGTCGACCACTTTCCCGACCCCGACGGCCTGGTCCTCGCCCAGCGGCACCAGCTCGTAGCCCCAGGTGCGGAACTCGCGCAGGACGACCGCCGGGTCGTCGCCGAAACCGCTGGTCAGGGCGCCGTCGAAGGCCAAGATCACGTGCGGCCGATCCCGCCGCAGGCGGCGCACGAGACCCCCGAGAGCCCGGTGCCCACGGCCCGGGACGTCCACCTTCACCACCGACAGCCGCTGTCCCTGGGTGGCCGGGAGCGTGTCGAGCTCGCGGTCGAGCCGAACGCCCGCAACCGCGAATTCACTTGATGTGGTGGTGGTCACTTCTTGCGGATCTTGGAGTCGGACCCCGTAGCCACCGCCCGGCGCGACCGCGCCGACCAGCGCGGCTTGGGCGTCCCAGGCCGCCGACTCGAGCACCACCAAGCGCTCGGCCACGGCCTCGCCCACGTTCTCGGAAACGTTGTGCCGCAACAGTTTCACCGCGTCCGGGTCCGGTTCGACGGCGACCACGGTGCCACTGGTGCCGAGCCTGCTCAGCACCCGGATCGCGTGGTAGCCGACGTAGGCGCCGACGTCGAGGAAGACGCTGTCCGGCTCGATCAGGGCGTCGACCAGCTCGGCGATCTCCGGTTCCCAGACCCCGTTGCTCGACAGCACCGCGGACATGGCGCTGTCCTGCGCGGGCAGCCGGAGCAGGCCCGCGTCGCAGAGCACCGGCGCGCTCGGCACATCGACCGAGACCACCCGTTCGTGTTGGCGGACGACCACCCGGCGAAGGGCGTCGGTGGCGCGCAGTGCCTGGTCCGCGGACCACGTGCCTACTGCGAGCCTGCTCTCCTCGCCTGCTCGCTGCTCCGCGAGCCGGGCCTCGAGCGCGTCCATCCGGGCGTTGCTCGCGGCAAGGGCTTCAGACAGTTTGCGCACTTCGTCCGCAGGGTCTTGGCGTTCGCGGGTGGACACGTCACGGACTTGCGCGGCCAGCTCTCCCACGCTCCTAGCGCTACCGGTGACCTCCCCGCGCAATCGGACGAGTTCATCCCCGGTAGCCGAAACCTGCTTGGCCACCTGAGTGGTGCGCTCCACGACGAGGTCGAGATCGGCGCGCAGCAGGTCTGCATCGAGACCCGCGCCCGCGGTGGACAGCCGCTCCTGGCGTTCGACCAGTTCGACGGCGGTGCGCTCGATGCCGTCTATGAGCGAGGCGAGCACCGAGGTCAGGTGGTTGTCGTAGTGCGCGAGCACGCGCAGCACGGCCCGCCGCAGCTGGGGGGCCATCGGGATCTTGTAGCCGACCTCGGTGTCCGGCCTGCGGTGCAGGGCGTGCCGGGCGGCGCGCAGAGCGCGCAACGGGTCGTCCTCGGTGGCGCTGGCCAGCGCCCTACCCGCCCGCCAGCTGCGGTAGGCCAGCTCGACCCGCCTGCGCACGGCCGCTCCCGCAGCCGCGGGGGCCAAGGTCTCCAGCAGCTGGGTGCGGGCCGCGGTGCCGATCTTGTCGGCGGTGGCGTGGTCGTCGGCCAGGTCCCGGATCGCGCCCGCGACCATGGTGTCGGCGGCGAACTCGTCGACCGGCAGCGGCACACAGGCGTCCAGGCCGAGCAGCTCGGCCGCGGTGCCGCCAGCGACGGTGATCGTCGGGACGCCGCGCAGCGAGACGTCCATGAGCCAGCGGTTGGCGCGCGCGGTGTCGGCGTCCCCTGGTTCGTGGACCGACACCACCCAACTCGCCGCGTCTATCGCGCGCGGGAAGTCGGATTCGCTTACCAGCAACCGGATTCTGGGCTCCGCGGCGGCCGCCAAGCGCAACCTCTCCGCCGCCTCCGCGCGCGCCAAGACCTCTGGCACGAGCAGCAGGAGGCGGACGTCGGCGCGGTCGGGGAAGGCCGCGGCGAACGCGGCCATCAGGTCGTCGGCGCGGTCGGCCAAGGCGACGAAGGTGGGTTCGGTTCCGATCCCCAGGCTGTGTCGGGCCTCTTCGCGCGCGACCTCGTCGCGCGCGCCCGGGTCGACCACGGGCAGCGGCACGATGTGCGTTGCGACGCCGTCAGGCGCGGGCGCGGCGGCGGGCCAGACCAGCCAGCGTTCGTCAGCGCGGAAGGGGATCGGCGAGCACTCGTCGCGGACGGCGATGACGTGCCGCTGCCTCGGGACTCTTGCGCCGCCGTTGCACGCGAGCACTACCGGGTAGACCGGCTCCTCGGAAATCGGTAGACCGGAGGCTTCCGCGGCTAAGCGAACGCGGTCTGCTAGGGGCCCGCTACCGACAACCGATACACCTATCTGGTCTATGAGCGCGACGTCTACGCCGTGCTGTCCAGGGACGGCTCTTGGGTGCAGACGGCCACCGAGAACCGCTTCTGTCGCACACCAGTCCCGGTATCCGGCGGCATCTTCGCCGAACGGCTCAGGGAAGCGTTCTTGCAGGTCAGAGTCGTCGTTCCAGAGGGCGCGAGCCCATCTAGTGGCGTCTTGGCAATCGGGTTCAGACGCGCACGCCCACAGCAGGAAACCGGCAGGATCGACGTCGACGGCGGGAGGCCGTTGGCTCTGCGGGCCAGTCTGCGCAGCGCGGTACGCGGCACGCAGCGACGGTGGGAAGGCCGTGCCGTCGGCGAGCCTGCCAAAGCGCACGGTGGGAAGCGGGCGGTCTTCACCGAGCTCGGCGGCGTAGTCGTTGCACACCCGCGCGAGGAGGGCGTGCTCGGACAAGAGCACCCGAGGGTGGTCGGTGATGTCCGCGGTGAGAAGCCACGGGCGCGCAGCGTCGAAACCAGCGAAATTGGCGGTGCGCAACAGCGCGCCACCTGCGATGAGATGCCTGCCCGCGTCGTGCGCGAGTGCGCGCTGGCCCGCGTTCCAACGGGAAAGACCCAGACCTGGGTCGCGCAGGACACGGTGGTCGACCATCGCCGGGGCACCGTCGAGGAAGGCGCCCGCGCGGGCCGGGTCGGCCAGGCACACCTCTGACCAGGAGTGGAGGAACGGTTCGGCGCCGTGCGTCACCGCGACGAAACCCTCGTCGTACACCCCCGCGGCGAGCAGGTCGGCTTGGCTGGGCCGCAGACCGTCGGCGGGCAGCGGGCGGAGCACCTTGGGGACCAGGGCGACGGCGGCGTCACCGAGCGCGGCGGCCACGGAGGCGGTCAGCGGCGCGTAGACCCGGACCCACGGGTCCAGGTAGAGCACCGCGCCCGGGTGGGTGCTGAGCAGCCACTCCAGCAGGCGCGGCCGCAGCGCAGCCGCGGCTTCCTGGGCCGAGTGACCGGTGGCCAGCACCGCGAGCTCGGCCGGGCCGATGCCCAGGTCCTCGGGGACGAGCAGGCCGTCCTCCCGTTCGGCGTCCACCACGAGGGTGGCGAACCGGGAGTCCGGGTGGTGGTCGAGGAAGGTCCGAGCGGTCACCCGCGCGGCCGGGAGGTCCGCGGCGGCTGTCACCGTGCAGGCGATCAGGGGCGTCGCGGCGTCGGGGGACACGTCGGGCACGTCGCCAACCTAACGGCTCCGAGCGGCCCGGTGTGCCACCCGGTCGAGGGAAGTTGATGTCCGCGGGTGGTCACATCGGCAGCGTGGGGAGCAGTTTTGGCACCCGCGCGACCGGGTGGACCTGCTCGAACGCGGCGGCGAGGGCGAGCAGTTCGACGTCGTGTCCCGCGGTGGTGAACAACGACACGCCGATCGGCAGCGACCCGCCGAAGCCCGCCGGGAGGGTGACCGACGGGTAGCCCGCGACGGCGGCCGGGGTCGCCGAGTTCACGCGGTCGTCTTCGGGCCTGCCGGTCACGTGGGCCGGTGTGTCGGTGGGCGCCAAGATCGCGTCGAGGGCGTGCTCGGCGAGGGTGTCGTCGATGGCGTCGCGCGCGAGGGCAGCGGCGGTCGTGCGGTTCAGGACGTAGACGGGGTCGGTTAGCGGCGGTGCGTCAAGAGCGAGTTCGAACAGCTCTTGCCCGAAGAGGCTCAGCTCGACGTCGTCCTGCCGGTTGAACTCCACCAGCTCGGCGAGCGTGTGCGGCACGCCCGGCCGAGTGCGCAGGTAGGCCTCCAGCAGCGGGGTGAACTCGGTGACCATGGCGAGCCAAGACCGTTCGTCCATTTCGGCCACACCGCGGATGTCCACTTCGACTGCGATGGCACCCGCGTCGATGAGCGCGCGGACCGACGCCGCTACCGCGCGATCGGTAGAGCTATCCGACCCAGACAGTGCCCACACACCGATTCGCTTACCGCGCAATGACAACGGGTCTAGCGGCAAGCGGAGGTCCGATAGGACGGCCATGGTCAAGGCCGCGTCGGCGACGGTGCGGGTCATCGGCCCGGCGGTGTCCTGATGGTCGGAGATCGGGGCGATTCCGACGCCGCTGACAAGCCCGACCGTCGGCTTGTACCCGACGATGCCGCAGTAGCTCGCCGGGCTGACGATCGAGCCGTTGGTCTCGGTGCCGATGGCGACCTGGCACAGTCCCGCGGCGACCGCTGCCGCCGATCCGGACGACGAACCGCTCGGGTTGTGGTCCAAGACGAACGGGTTGTTGGTCTGTCCGCCCACGCCCGACCAACCCGAGACCGAGTTCATCGAACGGAAGTTCGCCCACTCGGACAGGTTCGTCTTACCGAGCACCACCGCGCCCCCCGCGCGAAGGCGGCGGACGACCTCGGCGTCGCTGGTCGGCCGAGAACCTGCCAGCGCGCGCGAGCCAACCGTGGTGGGCAGGTCTGCGGTGTCGATGTTGTCTTTGACCAGGACGGTCACGCCGTCCAGCGGCCCGATGAGAGTCCCCGCGCGAGCACGCTCATCGCTTGCTCTTGCCTGTTCCACAGCATCTGGGGCAACGGCCAAGACAGCGCGCAACCGTGGATCGACCTGGTCGATGCGGTCCAGGTGGGCACGGGTCAGCTCTACCGCGGTGGTCTTACCCGCCGCACGCTGACGTTGGAGCTCTTGGATGCCCATGCTCTAGAGCATCGGCAGCAGAGTCCTCAGTTCGTAGGGGGTGACGCTGCGCCGGTAGGTGTCCCACTCCGTGCGCTTGTTGCGCAGGAAGTAGTCGAAGACGTGCTCGCCGAGCGTCTCAGCGAGCAGCTCGGAGTTCTCCATCTCGGTCAGCGCCTCGCCCAGGTTCTGCGGGAGGTTCGCGTAACCGGCGGCGCGGCGCTCGGCATCAGAAAGGGACCAGACGTCGTCCTCGGCCGCGGGCGGCAGTGGGTAGTTCTCGGCCACGCCCTTAAGACCAGCGGCGAGGATGACCGAGTACGCCAGGTAAGGGTTGCAGGCGGAGTCGAGCGAGCGGATCTCCACGCGGCGCGAAGAGGCCTTGCTCGGTGAGTACATCGGCACGCGCACAAGAGCCGACCGGTTTGCATGCCCCCAACAGACAGCGGTAGGCGCTTCCCCGCCGACGATCAGCCTCTTGTACGAGTTGACCCACTGGTTGGTGACAGCCGAAATCTCCCGCGCGTGCTTGAGCAGCCCAGCGACGAACGCCTTACCCGTGGCGGACAGCTGATACGGGTCCTCGTTGTCGTAGAACGCGTTGCGGTCGCCCTCGAAGAGGCTCACGTGGGTGTGCATGCCCGAACCCGGCTGCTCGGAGAACGGCTTGGGCATGAACGAGGCGAACACGCCCTGGGTGAGCGCGACCTCCTTGACCACGTACCGGAAGGTCATCACGTTGTCGGCCATGGTCAGCGCGTCGGCGTAGCGCAGGTCGATCTCCTGCTGGCCGGGGGCGCCCTCGTGGTGACTGAACTCCACCGAGATGCCCATCGCCTCCAGGGTCTCGATGGCGTGCCTGCGGAAGTGCGTCGCGGTGGCGTGGCTGGCCTGGTCGAAGTAGCCGCCGTTGTCCGCCGGGGTCGGCTCGCTGCCGTCGTGCGGGAGGTCGTTGAGCAGGAAGAACTCGATCTCGGGGTGCACGTAGCAGGTGAACCCGGCCTCGCTGGCCTTGGACAGCGTGCGGCGCAGCACGTGCCGCGGGTCGGCCCAGGACGGCGACCCGTCCGGCATGGCGATGTCGCAGAACATCCGGGCGGAGTACGGCTCGCCCTCCGGGGTCTCCCAGGGCAGCACCTGGAACGTCGCCGGGTCCGGCTTGGCGATCATGTCCGACTCGTACACCCGGGAGAAGCCCTCGATCGCCGAGCCGTCGAAGCCGATGCCCTCGGCGAACGCGCCCTCGAGCTCGGCGGGCGCGACCGCCACCGACTTGAGGAACCCGAGCACGTCGGTGAACCACAACCGGACGAACCGGATGTCGCGTTCCTCTAGCGTGCGCAGGACGAACTCTTGCTGGCGATCCATGTGCGCAGCGTAGACATCAAGTGGCGATGCGCGCCTTATCGAGCCGCTGTGACGTGATCCGCGGCGACGTGATCCGCAACGACATGACCGCGGCGAAGGCGCACAGCCCACCCGCCACGTACCAGGCGAGGTCGTAGCTGCCCTGGTGGTCGCGGGTCAGACCGGCGGCGAAGGCCGCGATCGCGGCGCCTACCTGGTGGGAGGCGAAGACCCAGCCGAACACGATCGGGCCGTCCGCACCGAAGGCCCGGCGGCACAGGGCGACGGTCGGTGGCACGGTGGCCACCCAGTCGAGGCCGTAGAAGACGATGAACGCCCACATGGGTGGTTCGGTCGTGGCCGCGAAGAGGTGCGGCAAGACCAAGAGGGACGCCCCGCGGAGGCTGTAGTAGGCGGCGAGCAGGTAGCGCGGGTCGACCTTGTCGGTGAAGTAACCCGAGGCGATGGTGCCGATGACGTCGAAGAGCCCGACGAGTGCCAGGAGGCCCGCCGCGGTGGTGGCGGGCATGCCGTGGTCGTGTGCGGCGGGCACGAAGTGGGTGCCGATGAGACCGTTCGTGGAGGCTCCGCAGATCGCGAAACCGCCCGCGAGCAGCCAAAACGTTCGGTTGCGGGCGGCGTCGCGGAGCACCTGCAGCGCGCGGCCCGCAGTACGGCCGGACAAGACAGGTGCGGGGGCCTCGGTAGTCGCGCCGTAGGCGGTAGTGCCGACGTCGCTCGGGTGGTCTCTTAGCGCGATGAGGACAAGAGGGACCACTGCAAGCGCGGCGCCGGAGACCACAAGGGAGGCCGTACGCCAGCCGTTGCTCTCGGCCAGGTGAGCGACTACCGGCAGGAAGACGAGCTGACCTGCGGCACCTGCGGCTGTCAGCACGCCGCTGACAAGACCCTGGTGTTTGACGAACCACCGCGAGGTGACGGTGGCGACGAAGGTGAGCGCCATCGAGCCGGTGCCCACGCCCACGAACACGCCCCAGAGCAGGAGCAGCTGCCAGCTCGCGGTCATGAAGACGGTGAGCCCGCTGCCCGCGGCGACCAGGACCAGGGCGCCCGCGACCACGCGGCGCATGCCCAGCTTCTCCATGAGTGCGGCGGCGAAGGGCGAGATCAGGCCGTAGAGGACCAGGTTGATGCTGACCGCGGCGGAGATCGTGCCGGTGGACCAGCCGAACTCGTGGTGCAGCGGGGTGATCAGGACGCTGGGCGCCGCGCGGAAGCCCGCCGCGCCGACCAGGGCGACGAAGGCGACGCCCGCGACGAACCAGGCCCAGTGCGGGCGGCGCGAGCGGATCTCAGTCTGGGTCACGGGGGAAGCGTGCCGGGCGGCCCGGGCCGCGGACGAGTGGCCTGATTGCCAATATGTGCAAAGATCTGGCCATGACGCATCGGGTGGCCGTGCTGGCGATCGACGAGGCGGTCGGCTACGACCTGGCCATCCCGCCGCAGGTCATGCGGGCCGCGCTGGCCCCGGACGGGTCGCCGCTCTACGACGTCGTGGTCTGCGGGATCGATGCGAAACCGGTCCGGATGACCACCGGGTTCACCGCGGTGCTCGACCACGGGCCGGAGGCGCTGGCAGCGGCGGACACGGTGATCGTGCCGGGCACCCGGTGCGCCGGGCCGCGGTTCGACGGGACCCTGCCCGGCCCGGTCGCCGACGCGTTGGCGCTGGTCAGGCCCGGTACGCGGGTGATGTCGATCTGCACCGGGGCCTTCGTGCTCGGCGCGGCCGGGCTGCTCGACGGGCGCCCGGCGACGACGCACTGGCGGTTCGTGGACGAGTTCCGCGCGCTGTACCCGGCGGTCGAGCTGGACCCGGACGTGCTCTTCGTCGACGACGGTGACGTGCTCACCTCCGCCGGGCTGGGCGCGGGCGTCGACCTGTGCCTGCACGTGATCCGGCGCGACTTCGGCAGCGAGGCAGCCAACCGGGCCGCGCGGTACTGCGTGGTGCCGCCGTGGCGCGAGGGCGGGCAGTCCCAGTTCATCGACCGCCCGCTCCCCGAGGGGGGAGCCGACGGCGTGGCGCCGACCCGCGCGTGGGTGTTGGGCAGGTTGCACGAACCGCTGGAGCTGGCGGCGATGGCCGAGCACGCGTCGATGAGCGTGCGGACGTTCTCGCGCCGGTTCCGCGCGGAGACCGGGCTCTCCCCGGGGGCGTGGCTGGTCCAGCAGCGCGTGCGGCACGCTCGGCGCCTGCTGGAGACCACCGACCTGCCCGTCGACCAGGTCGCCGAGCGCTCCGGCCTGGGCAGCGCGGCGTCGCTGCGCCAGCACCTGCGCACCTCGATCGGGGTCTCGCCGCTGGCCTACCGGAAGACTTTCCGACCCGCCTGAGGGCGGGGTGTGGACAACTTCCGCGGCCGCCCACCGACTCGGCCTACGATTCCCGGCATGGTCAAACGTGGGTGGGTCCTGGGAATCCTCGCGCTCGTGGCGGCGCTGGCGACGGGGTGTACATCGGATGAGTCGCCGCCGGGTCCGGGCAGCAACCTGCCCGACGGCGCCGCGCTGCTGCGCGACTCCTCGGCGACGACGAAGAACATCAAGAGCGCGCACTTCACGCTCAAGGTCAACGGGTCGGTCGCGGCCATCCCGGTGCAGAACGCCGAGGGCGACCTCACCCGCGAGGGCGGGGCGTCCGGCGCGGCCAAGGGCACGGTCAAGCTGACCCTGATGGGCCAGCTCATCGAGGGCGAGTTCGTGCTGGTCGACGACTCGCTCTACATCAAGGGGCCGACCGGGGGCTTCCAGAAGTTCCCGTCCGCGCTCACCTCCAACATCTACGACCCGTCGGCGATCCTGAACCCGGACAAGGGCATCGCCAACGTGCTGGCGAAGATCCAGAACCCGCGGACCGAGGCGAAGGAGTCCGTCGACGGGGTCTCGGCGTACAAGGTCTCCGGGAAGGTGACCAAGGACGTGGTCTCCGGGATCGTGCCCGGGGTCAGCAGTGACGTGGACGTCTCGATCTGGGTGCGGGAGGACAACAAGCAGCCCGCGAAGGCGTCGGTGGCGCTGCCGGGCGGGGCGGGCAAGTCCGCCACGGTCGACCTCACCCTGTCCGATGTGGACAAGCCGGTCAGCATCACCGCGCCATGAGCCGGGGCCGCACCGTCGCGATCGGCGCGGGCGGGCTCGCCGTGCTGCTCGGCGCGCTGGACACCTACGTGGTGGTCAGCGTCATCCGGCAGATCATCGACGACCTGCAGATCCCGGTGAACCGGCTGGAACGGGTCACGCCGATCGTCACCGGGTACCTGCTCGGCTACATCGCGGCGATGCCGCTGCTGGGCCAGGCCTCCGACCGGTTCGGGCGCAAGCTGCTGCTGCAGGTGTGCCTGCTCGGGTTCGTGGCCGGGTCGGTGGTGACGGCGCTCTCCGGTGACCTGCCGGTGTTGGTGACCGGTCGGGTGGTGCAGGGCGTGGCCAGCGGCGCGCTGCTGCCGGTGACGATGGCGCTCGCCGCCGACCTGTGGAGCGAGCGGCGCCGGTCGGCGGTGCTGGGCGCGGTCGGCGGCGCGCAGGAGTTGGGCAGCGTGCTCGGACCGGTCTACGGGGTGGCGCTGGCGGCGCTGCCGCTGTGGGGTTCGGCGTTCGGGATCAGCGGGTGGCGCGGGGTGTTCTGGGTGAACGTGCCGCTCGCGGTGCTGGCGATGGTCGCCATCCAGCTCACCGTGCCCGCCCACCGGCGCGCGGCCGAGCCGGTGCGGGTGGACGTGGTCGGCGGGCTGCTGCTGGCGCTGACCCTCGGGCTCGCGGTGGTGGGGCTGTACAACCCGGATCCGCGCACGGCGGTCCTGCCGCCGTGGGGTCCACCGGTGCTGATCGGCGCGGCGGTCGCGTTGGCGGCGTTCCTGCTGTGGGAACGTCGCGCCCGGACGAAGCTGATCGACCCGGCGGGCGTGGCCATGCGGCCGTTCCTCGCCGCGCTCGGGGTGTCGGTCACGGCGGGGGCGGCGCTGATGGTGACGCTGGTCAACGTCGACCTGTTCGCCCAGACCCTGCTGGGCAAGGACGACGAGGGCGGCGTGTTCCTGCTGCTCCGGTTCCTGGTCGCGCTGCCCGTGGGCGCGGTCCTGGGCGGTTTCCTCGCGGGCCGCTTCGGCGACCGGGTGGTGTCCCTGGCCGGGATGCTGATCGCGGCGGCGGGCTACCTGCTGATGTCGCGCTGGTCGCTGGACCTGTTGAGCAGCACCCACTTCCTCGGCCTCCCCCGGCTCGACACCGACCTGGTGATCGCGGGGTTGGGCCTGGGCCTGGTGATCGCCCCGCTGTCGGCGGCGGTGCTGCGCGTCGTCCCGGACGAACGCCACGGCGTCGCCTCGGCGGGCGTCGTGGTCGCCCGGATGACCGGCATGCTGGTGGGGGTCGCGGCGCTGTCGGCGTGGGGACTGCACCGGTTCCACAGCCTGACGGCGAACCTGAGCCTGCCGCTGCCGTTCGGGAAGGATCCGGTGATCGCGGCTCAGGAGATCGCGGCGTACCAGGGGGCGGTGAAGAACGCGCTGCTGACCCAGTACACGGAGATCTTTCTGATTACCGGCGTGGTGTGTGTGGTGGGCGCTTTGTTGGCGCTGCTGGTTTCTGGGGTTCGGGAACGGGTTTCGGTGGCTTGATCTTTGGTGGCTCGTCTGAGTCTGGGTTCGCGGCGGTTGAGATTCCAGTGGATTCGCTTTGGTGTTGCCGTCTTCGTTGCCCAGGTAAGAGCGGGGCTCGATCTAGTGAACTCGCTTCGTGTGGGGCCCCTAGAGCACCGCGGTGGTGAAAAAAGGGCGGGTGAAGGGCATTCCCCACCACACGGCAAGTTTAGCGGTGCTCTCCCCCCACACGAAGCGAGTCCACTAGATCGAGCATCCGTAGCGGGGCCGGCGGTACCAGCGGGGTCGGGATCCTGTCACGTTCCAGCGGGGTCGGCCCTCCGCTGCGGGTGGACTTGGGTGTGTGTTGGGTGGGTGGGTGGGTGGGTGGGTGGTTTATCAGGGGACTCGCTGGTAGACGTGGGTTTGGTTTGCGTCTTGGTAGCCGAGCCTGCGGTACCAGGAGCGGGGCCAGTCGGTGGCTTCGGCTATCAGGAAGCTCAGGTCTGCACCTGCTTCTCTGGCTCGGTGTAGGGCTTCGGTGACCAACTGCCTGCCGTGGCCCTCGCCTCGGCTTTCGGGGCGGGTGATGAGGTTCTCGAACTGGGCGATTCCGTCGGCGACATAGAGTTCGCCGCGGGCTATTACTTCGCCGGTTGGGGATTGGACGGCGAGGAAGGCCACTTCGGCGCCGCGGGCGTAGAGGAGGACCCGGTCCGCTAGTTGGGTTATCTGCTCGTCGGTGTCGTCCGGGTAGTCGGCTCGCCAGTCGTGCAGGAGTGCGGGGCGGAGTTGGTCGAACTCGATCGCCTTCACCCTGTTGCCGGTGCGGGCGGGTAGTGCGCCTGAGTGGATCATCGTGACGATTCGTTCGTGGACCTGGTAGCCGGCGGCCTCGAAGGTGGTGGCGGCCGACTCCCCCGCCACGTCGTCGTTGAACTGCACCAGGCGGTGGGTGTGACCTGCCCCGCCGAGTACCTCGTCGGCGGCGGCGACCACCTCGGCGGGGTCGACCGCGCTCGTCACCACGACCCGGTTGTGCTGCCAGGAGGCCGGGTACTCCGCCTGCAGCAGCACGTAACCCCAGTCGAACTCCACGACCCGACTGGCCTGCGCCCGGGCGAACCGCTCCTCGAAGGCGCCGATCCGGCGCACGCGCGCGCTCATCAGCATGCGGGCCATGATGGCCGCCCGACCACGCACCGCGCCATGGGACACCGGCAATCGGATCTTGCCGGCGACCCGACCGGGAACCACCTGCCCGACGCGAGTTCCGCGGCGACTCCGCCGACGGCGGCTCGGACCTGATCGGCGAGACCCGCCTGGTCATCGACCTGGTGCGCGGCCGGGCGGCGCGCGCGAGCAGGCGGGACGCTGGCGGCGCGAGACAGAACGGGGGCGGGCCAGCCGGGCAGGACCGGCCGGGTTAGTCGGCCGGGTTAGTCGGTCAGGCTCGGCGGGCTGGGTTGACTGCGGGACTGGCCAGGTTGGGCTGGGCGGGCAGGATCAGCCGGTCAACGGGGCCGAGTCAGCCGAGTGCGGCAGCCGGGAGGAGTCAGCCGAGCAGGGGCAGTGGGGCGGAGTAGGGACTGCTGGGCGGGGGGCTGCTGGGCGGGGGGCTGTTGGGCAGCGGCGTGATCCTGTCGTGGACTCGCGGTCGTCCCGACCTGGCCAGGCTCAGCCCTTGCAGGTCACGTCCGCGGGTGGGAGTTCGAGTTTCTCCAGGTACGCCAGTCCGACACTGTCCACGCAGGACACGCCGTCCAGGAACGCTGTGTGTTGGGTGGCCTGGTAGGTCAGCAGTCGGGCGCCGAGGGACTTCGCCAGGTTCACCCCGGCCTGGTACGGGGTGGCCGGGTCCCCGGTCGTGGACACCACCAGTAGCGGTGGGACGCCCGCGACCTTGGGCTGGTGCGGGACGCTGGTGTTGGGTGTCGGCCAGAAGGCGCAGGTGTCCAGGGCTGGTAGGGGTGGGTGGACATCGGCCATGAACACGCCGCGGGTGGCTTGGACGACCTCGCGGGTGCGGCGTTCCAGTTCGGCGCGGTCGGTGATCCGCGGCTCGTCCACGCACCGCACTGCTACCAGGGCGTCCATGATCCCGGAGTACTCGCCGGAGTCGTCGCGGCCGGTGTAGAGGTCTGCTAGCAGCATCAGCGACTCGCCCTTGCCGCCTGCCAGTTCGGCCAGGGCCTTGTCCAGGAACTCCCAGTACTCGTCGGAGTAGAGGGCGGCGTCGATGCCGGTAGAGGCATCTGAGTAAGAGAGCTTGCGCTTGCCTACCGGGATCGGGCGCTTCTCGAGGTCGACGAGCAGCTTCTTGAGTTGGTCCTTGCTCTTGACCGTGCACCGTCGCGTCGAACACCCCGCGAAGTAGTCCGATAGGGCCTTGTCGAAGCCCTTGACCTGTTCGATGGCCTGCGCCACCGGGTCCTCGTCCGGATCGACCGCGCCGTCGAGGACCATCGCGCGGACGTTGCCTGGGAAAGCTTCGGCGTAGACGGTCCCGATGAGCGTGCCGTACGAGTAACCGAGGTAGGTCAGCTTCTCCTCGCCGAGTGCCGACCGGAGCACGTCCATGTCGCGGGCGACGTCGCGCGTGCCGACATTGGCCAGCAGGTCCACGCCGCTGCGCTGCGCGCACTTGGTGGCGAAGTCCTTGTTCTCCGCCTCCTCCTCGGCGACGGTGTCCTCGTCCGGCTCGGCGCGGTCGGCGTCCATCTCCGGGCCGGTCACGCACTGGATGCGCGGCTTGCTGACCCCGATGCCGCGCGGGTCGAAGCCCACCACGTCGAAGTGCGCGGCGATCTTGGGCTCCCGGTCGGCGATGCCCACCGCGGCGGACATGCCGGACGCGCCCGGGCCGCCCGGGTTGAGCACCAGCGCGCCGACGCGGTCGCTGGTCGCGGGCTTGCGCAGCACACCGATGGTCGCCGTTCGGCCCGCCGGGTTGGCGTAGTCCAGCGGCACCGTCAGCAGCGCGCAACGGACGTCGCGCTTGGCGAACGCGTCGCGGCTCTCGTCGTCGTGGGCGAAACCGCCGCAGCCGCTCCAGGTGAGGGCCTGGCCGTAGAAGCGCTCCAGCCCCGCGGGCACCGGCCCGCGCGGACCGCGCTGCTCGACGTCACCCGCGACCGGGCTGCCGGGCACGGTGACCGTGCACGCGGCGAGGGCGAACGCGCTGATCAGCGGGAGCAGGCGGTGGGTGCGCACACCGCCCATCGTGTCAGGCCGAGCAGCGCGTGCCCGCCGCAGGCAGCGCGAGGTCGACCAGGTATCGGGTACCGGCGTCGTCCACGCACTTGTCGCCCTGCAGGAACGCCGTGTGCTGGGTGGCCTCGTAGGTGAGCAGGCCGCCGCCGAGGGCCTTGGCCAGCACCACGCCCGCGTCGTACGGGGTGGCCGGGTCGCCGGTCGTGGACACCACCAGCACCGGCGGCAGGCCGCCGACCTGCGGGAGGTGCGGGGTGCCGGTGTTGGGCACCGGCCAGAACGCGCACGCGTCGAGCGCGTCGGTCGCGGGTTTGCCGTCGTCGAGGAAGGGCGCGGCGGCCTTGTACCGGCGCTGGGCGTCGAGGACCTCGGCGCGGTCGGTCACCCGCGGGTCGTCCACGCAGCGGACAGCGGCGAACGCGTCCTGGGTCGTTGAGTAGCGGCCGTCTTTGCCGCGCTCGAGGTAGGCGTCGGCCAGGGACATCAGCGTGCGCGAGCGGTTCTGGCGCAGTTCGTTGAGCCCGGTGTTGAGCAGCTCCCAGAGGTCCTCGGTGTAGAGCGCCTGGGTGACGCCGGTGGTGGCGTCGGAGAAGGAGAGCCGCCTGCCGTCGCCGGTCTCGATCGGCCGGGTCTCCAGGGGGCGCACCAACTCCTGGTAGCGGGCCTGGGCCCGGGTGCCGTCGCGGCCGAGCGCGCAGTCCTGGCGCTGGCCGCACCAGGCGACGAAGTCGTCGAACGCCTGCTGGAACCCCTCGGCCTGGGCGACCAGTTCGGCGATCGCGTCCTGGGTGGGGTCGACCGCGCCGTCGAGGACCATCGCGCGCACGTTGGCGGGGAACGCCTCGGCGTAGCTGCTGCCGATGCGGGTGCCGTAGGAGTAGCCCAGGTAGGTCAGCTTCTGGTCGCCGAGGGCCGAGCGGAGCACGTCGATGTCGCGGACCACGTCGCGGGTGCCGATGTTCGCCAGCATCGCGACGCCCTTGCCGGTGCGCTCGGCGCACTTGGCGGCGTAGTCCTTCTGGTCCGCCTCCACCTTGGCCACACCCGCGGGCGTGGTGTCGAGCTCGTCGTCCTCGGCGCGTTCGGCGTCGCGCTCGGCGTCGGTGAGGCAGCGCACGGCGGGCTCGCTGGAACCGGTGCCGCGCGGGTCGAAGCCGACGAAGTCGAACCGCTTGTTGAGCGTGCCGACCCCGGCCAGCCGGGCCGCGGTGGCCAGCCCGGCGACGCCGGGGCCACCCGGGTTCACCACGAGCGAACCGATCCGGTTGTCGGGTTCCGTTGCCGGTTTGCGCAGGACGCCAACTGTGATCGTCTCGCCCGACGGGGTGGCGTAGTCGAGCGGGACGGTGAGCTGGGCGCATTGGACACCCTTGGCGCGCAACGGCGCCCGGTCGGCGTCGACCTTGGCGTACGGGGCGCAGTCTTCCCAGGTCAGGGGCTGTCCGTAGTACCGGTCGAGGCCGGTCGGCACGACCCCGGCGGGCCCCTTCCGCTCGGTGACCGGCGCGATCGGACCCGCTGTCGAGCAGGACGTCGAGAGGGCGAGCAGCATGACCAGGGCACTCGCAGTCGACCTCCGCACCGAACCGATCCTGCCACCCGGATGCGGAACTCACCTGCCGTGCTGCACCGTTAGGTGGCAGGGCGAGAATTGCGCCGCGGATCGGTCGTGGTCTGGCGTCGGGACGAGGGAAGAGGTGGCCGGAGACGTGGCTGCGTTTCTGACACGGTTCAAGAGCGGGTTCCAGCGCCTGCTGGAGCGCCCGTCGACCGTCGACCTCAAGAAGTACCAAGAGGTGCTCACGTCGATCGAGTGGCGTGAGGAGCGGGTCGCCAAGCTCACCGACGAGGAGCTGACCGAGGCCGCCGCCGAGCTGCGCGCGAAGTCGACCAAGGGCTTCGACGCGCACGGCAGCGTCGAGCTGTGCGCGCTGGGCCGCGAGGCCGCCCGCCGTGCCCTGGACCAGCGCCCCTACGACATGCAGCTGGTCGGCGCGCTCGAGCTGCTGCTCGGCCGGGTCGTGGAGATGGGCACCGGTGAGGGCAAGACCCTCGCGGGCGCGCTCGCCGCCGCGGGGTACGCGCTGCAGGGCCGGTCGGTGCACGTCATGTCGGTCAACGACTACCTCGCCCGGCGCGACGCCGAGTGGATGCGGCCGGTCTACGAGCTGCTGGGCGTCTCGGTCGGCTGGGTCGACCAGGAGTCCAGCCCCGAGGACCGCCGGGCCGCCTACGCCCGCGACGTCACCTACGGCGCGGTCAGCGAGATCGGCTTCGACGTGCTGCGCGACCGGCTGGGCACCGACCCCGACGAGCTGGTGCAGCCCGCCCCGGACGTGGCGCTGATCGACGAGGCCGACTCGGTGCTGGTCGACGAGGCCAGGGTGCCGCTGGTGATGGCCGGGTCCACCGACGAGGGCCACGGCGACCCCGAGGTGGCCCAGGTCGTGCGCACGCTGCGCCCCGGTCAGCACTACGAGCGCGACGAGGACAACCGCAACGCCTGGCTGACCAGCCGGGGCGCCAAGCTGGTGGAGAAGGCGCTCGGCGACATCGACCTCTACTCCGGCGACCACTCCGACCGGCTCGCCGCGGTCAACGCCGCCCTGCACGCCCAGGCCCTGCTGCAGCGCGACGTCGACTACATCGTCCGGGACGGCAAGGTCCACCTGATCAACACCTCCCGCGGCCGGATCGCGCTGCTGCAGCGCTGGCCGGACGGCCTGCAGGCCGCGGTGGAGGCCAAGGAGCGGCTCGCGCCGACCGAGAGCGGCGAGGTGCTCGACTCGATCTCGGTGCAGGGCCTGGTCGGCCGCTACCAGCGGGTGTGCGGGATGACCGGCACCGCGCAGGCGGTCGCCGAGCAGCTGCGCGAGTTCTACGAGCTCAAGGTGTCGGTGATCCCGCCGAACAAGCCGTGCGTGCGGGAGGACGAGGCGGACCGGATCTACGACACCGTCGAGGCCAAGGAGGCCGCGCTGGTCAAGGAGATCGTCGCCCAGCACGAGACCGGGCGACCGATCCTGGTCGGCACGATGGACGTGGCCGAGTCCGAGCGGATCGCCGAGAAGCTGACCGCGGCCGGGGTCGAGAGCGTCGTGCTCAACGCCAAGAACGACGCCGAGGAGGCCGCGATCGTGGCCGAGGCGGGCGCGCTGGACGCGGTGACGGTGTCCACCCAGATGGCCGGGCGCGGCACCGACATCCGGCTCGGCGGCGCCGAGGGCGACGAGACCGACCACGACAAGGTCGCCGAGCTGGGCGGGCTGTACGTGATGGGCTGCGGGCACTACCCGAGCAGCAGGCTGGACAACCAGCTGCGCGGCCGGTCCGGGCGGCAGGGCGACCCGGGCGGGTCGGTGGTCTTCGCCAGCCTCACCGACGACCTGACCACCCAGTACGCCCCGGACGCCACCGCGGGTGCCGAGCCCGACGACGACGGCCGCTACCAGGACGTCACCTCGCGCCGCTACGTCGAGCACGCGCAGAAGGTCGCCGAGGGGGTCAACCTCGACATCCACCGCAACACCTGGCGCTACACCCGGTTGATCGAGCACCAGCGCGCGATCGTGCTCGCCTACCGCGACGACGTGCTGCGCACCGACCTGGCGGCCAAGCAGCTGGCCGAGCGGCTGCCGGAGCTGTGGGAGAAGCTGGGGAAGGACGTCGACGAGGACGTGCTGGAGCGGGTGGCCCGGCAGGTCGTGCTGTTCCACATCGACACCCGGTGGGCCCAGCACCTGGCGTTCCTGTCCGACGTGCGCGAGACGATCCACCTGCGCGCGCTGGCCAGGGAGACCCCGATCGACGAGTTCCACCGCGCGGCGATCGCCGAGTTCCGCGGCCTGCTCAAGGGGATCACCGACCTGGCGGTGGAGACCGTCGAGGAGGCGGAGATCACCGCGGCGGGCATCGATCTGGAGACCGCCGGGCTGCGCCGCCCGACCTCGACGTGGACCTACCTGGTGCACGACAACCCGTTCGACTCCGACGCAGAGCAGGCGCTGCAGCGCGTCCGGGCGTCGCTGCGCAAGGTGAAGGCGGCCAAGGCGTCAAGCTGACAGGTCAAGGCGAGAGGTCAAGGCACCGGTGAACCGGGGCCGGGGCCCGGGTTACCGTTTTCCCCCGACGCGGGCTGACCCCCGTCACATTTTCGCCTCATAGGCGAAAACAGGGTGGAGGATGATGCCATGTCCCAGCTCCGGATCGCGCTCGCCCAGGTCAACCCCACCGTCGGGGACCTGGCGGGCAACGCTGCCCTGGTCGTGACCTGGGCCCGCAAGGCCGTCGAGGCCGGGGCCCACCTGGTCGTGTTCCCCGAGATGGTGCTGACCGGGTACCCGGTCGAGGACCTCGCCCTGCGGGAGTCGTTCGGCACCGCCTCGCGCGCGGCGCTGGAACGGCTGGCCGCCGACCTGGTCGAGGCCGGCTGCGGCGACCTCCCGGCCTTCGTGGGCTTCCTCGACCGCGACGCCGAGGGCCCGCGCAACGCCGCCGCCGTGCTGCACGGCGGCGCGGTGGTGGCCCGGCAGTACAAGCACCACCTGCCCAACTACGGGGTCTTCGACGAGCGCCGCTACTTCAAGGCCGGGCACGGGCTGGAGATCGTGCGGGTCCGCGGGCTCGAGGTGGGCATGGTCATCTGCGAGGACATCTGGCAGGAGGGCGGCCCGATCGCCGCGCTCGGCCGGGCCGGGGTCGACCTGGTCGTCTCACCGAACGCCTCGCCCTACGAGCGCAAGAAGGACGACGCCCGGCTGCCGCTGGTGGCCCGCCGGGCGCGCGAGGCCGGGGCGCCGCTGGTCTACGTCAACCAGATCGGCGGCCAGGACGACCTGGTCTTCGACGGCGACTCGATGGTCGTGGGCACCGACGGCGCGCTGCTCGCCCGGGCGCCGCAGTTCGTCGAGCACCTGATGGTCGTCGACCTGGACCTGCCGGGCGGCGCGAGCCGGACCGACGCGCGGGCCGACGACGAGTTCACCGTCCGCCGGGTCACCGTCTCCGACGAGCCGGTGCCCGGCTACGAGCCGCAGCACTCCCCCACCGTCGCCGAGCCGCTGCCCGAGGAGGCCGAGGTCTGGGCCGCGCTGGTCACCGGCCTGCGGGACTACGCGCTCAAGAACGGTTTCCGCTCGGTGGTGATGGGCCTGTCCGGCGGGATCGACTCCGCGGTGTGCGCGGCGCTCTCGGTCGACGCCCTCGGCGCGGACGCGGTTCACGGGGTGTCGATGCCCTCGGTCTACTCCTCGGATCACTCCCGCTCCGACGCCGCCGACCTGGCCGAGCGCACCGGGCTGCACTACTCGACGCAGCCGATCGAGCGGATGGTCGAGGTGTTCGTCGGCGAGCTCGGGCTCACCGGGCTGGCCGAGGAGAACGTGCAGGCCCGCTGCCGCGGCGTGACGCTGATGGGGCTGTCGAACCAGCACGGGCACCTGGTGCTGGCCACCGGCAACAAGACCGAGCTGGCGGTGGGCTACTCGACGATCTACGGCGACGCCGTCGGCGGGTTCGCCCCGATCAAGGACGTGCCCAAGACCCTGGTCTGGGACCTGGCCCGGTGGCGCAACGCCGAGGCCGAGAAGCACGGCGAGGTGCCGCCGATCCCGGAGGACTCGATCAGCAAGCCGCCCTCGGCCGAGCTGCGGCCGGGGCAGGTGGACAGCGACTCGCTGCCCGACTACGAGCTGCTCGACGCCGTGCTCGACGACTACGTCGAGGGCGACCGCGGCTACGACGACCTGATCGCGGCCGGGTTCGACGCCGAGGTGGTCGACCGGGTGCTGCGGATGGTGGACCGGGCCGAGTACAAGCGGCGGCAGTACCCGCCGGGCACCAAGATCAGCCTGCGGGCGTTCGGCCGGGACCGGCGGCTGCCGATCACGAGTGGGTGGCGCGAGGGCGGCGCGCGCTGAGCCGCCGATCATTGCCCGAGGTCGGTCTACACCGGTTAGGGTGCTGCTCGTGGACGCCAGGGTGACCGGGACGGACGGTGCGGGGGCTGACTTCGCGCGCGTCCGACATGACTTCGCACTCCCGTCGCAGTTCCCCCCGGCCGCGCTGGCCGAGGCGGGGCAGGCGGTCTCCGACGGCCCGCGCGGTGACCGCGAGGACGCCACCGGTCTGCCGCTGGTGACGATCGACCCGCCCGGCGCCAAGGACCTCGACCAGGCAGTGCTCATCGAGGCGCTCGGCGACGGCTACCGGGTGCACTACGCCATCGCCGACCTGGGCGCCTTCGTGGTGCCCGACGGCGCGCTCGACGACGAGGTGCGCAAGCGCGGGCAGACGATCTACCTGCCGGACGGCAACGTCCCGCTGCACCCGACGGTGCTGTCCGAGGGTGCCGCGAGCCTGCTGCCGGACCAGACCTCGCCCGCCGCGCTGTGGACGATCGACCTGGACGCCGCGGGCGAGCCCACCGGCGACGGCCACGTGCGCCGGGCCTGGGTGCGCTCGGTGGCCCAGTTCGACTACGAGACCGTGCAGGCGAGCTTCGACGCGGGCGACCCGCACCCGTCGGTGGCGCTGCTGCCCGCGCTGGGCACGCTGCGGCGGGCGCTGGCGATCAAGCGCGGCGCGGTGGAGCTGCAGCTGCCCGAGCAGGACGTCGAGCGGGACGGCGAGTCGTGGGGGCTGGTCCTGCGGCCGCGCACCGATGTCGACGCCTGGAACGCCGAGATCTCGCTGCTCACCGGCATGGCCGCGGCCAAGATCATGCTCGCGGCGCAGGTCGGGGTGCTGCGCACGCTGCCCGACCCCGACGACGGCGCCGTCGAGTGGCTGCGCCGCTCGGCCAAGGCGCTGGGGATCGCCTGGCCGCGCGAGACGAGCACCGCCGAGCTGCTGGCGAGCCTCGACCCGCGCGAGCCCGCCGCCCTGGCGCTGTTCATGGACGCCACCCGCCTGCTGCGCGGCGCGGGGTACACGGTCTTCGACGGCGAGCTGCCCGAGCTGTCCACGCACGCGGGCATCGCGGCGTCCTACGCGCACGTGACCGCTCCGCTGCGCAGGCTGGTGGACCGGTTCGGCACCGAGATCTGCCTGGCCGCCTGCGCGGGCGAGCCGGTCCCGCAGTGGGTGCGCGACGCGCTGCCGCTGCTGCCCGAGCTGATGGAGGGCTCCGACAGCCTGGCGGGCAAGGTCGACCGCGCCTGCCTGGACCAGGTCGAGGCCTGGGTGCTCGGCGAGCGGGTCGGCGCCGAGTTCGACGCGGTGGTGCTGCGCGCGGAGGGCACCGGCGCCGAGATCTTCATCGCCGAGCCGCCGGTGCTGGCCCGGTGCGCGGGCGAGGGCCTGCGCGAGGGCGAGTCGGTCCGGGTGCGCCTGGTCGAGGCCGACGCGGTGGCCAGGAAAGTGGCCTTCGAGCGGGCCTGAGGTCGGCGGTCAGCCGGTTGTCGCTAGCGTGCGGTAGAGATGCCCCGTGGAAGGAAACGACGTGACGGAGTTCGGTCAGCTCAAGGTCGGCGTGCTCGGCGGCACCGGCCCCCAGGGGCGCGGGTTGGCGCTGCGGTGGGCGAAGGCGGGCATCTCGGTGGTGCTCGGCTCGCGCGCGGCCGACCGCGCGGAGACCGCGGCGAAGGAGCTGCGCGAGGCGGCGGGGGTCGAGCACGTCACCGGCCTGGACAACGCGGCCTGCGCGGCGGACTCGGACATCGTGCTGGTCGCGGTCCCCTGGGACGGCCACCGCGAACTGCTGGAGTCGCTGCGCGACGAGCTGACCGGCAAGATCGTGATCGACTGCGTGAACCCGCTCGGCTTCGACAAGCAGGGCCCGTTCGCCCTGGCAGTCGAAGAGGGCAGCGCCGCACAGCAGGCCGAACGGGTCCTACCGGACTCGCGCGTCACCGCGGCGTTCCACCACGTCTCGGCGGTCCTGCTGGGCGACCTGTCGGTTGAAGCGGTGGACATCGACGTGCTGGTACTCGGCGACGACCGCGAGGCCACCGACACCGTGCGCGCCCTGGCCGACACCATCCCCGGCATGCGCGGCGTCTACGGCGGCCGACTGCGCAACGCCCACCAGGTCGAGGCACTGACGGCGAACCTCATCGCGATCAACAAGCGCTACAAGGCACACGCGGGCCTGCGCATCACGGATGTCTGACCCACTGCTCGACGACCTCGGTGTACCGGTGGGCCCCCGGGGCTCGTTCACCCGGGTGGTGAGCCTCGTGCCATCCCTGACCGAGGCGGTCGCGGTGACCCTGCCCGGCCTCCTGGTCGGCGCCACCGACTACTGCACCCACCCGTCCACTTTGGACGTGGCACGAGTCGGCGGATCGAAGTACCCGACGGTGGCGGCGGTCCTGGACCTGGCGCCAGACTTGGTGATCGCCAACTCCGAGGAGAACCGCCCCGAAGAGGTGACGGCACTACGGGAAGCCGGGATCGCGGTGTGGGTGACCGAGGCCCCAGCAAGCGTGCCGGCGGGCCTGACCTCAGTCCGACGACTACTGGCAGGCTTGGGCGCGAAGACACCGGACTGGCTAACACAAGCGGACGAGGTGTGGGCAGAAGTCGAACCGGTGTGGGCAACGGCGGTAGTACCGGTCTGGCGAAAGCCGTGGGTGGTCGTCGGCAGGGATACCTTCGCAGGCGACGTATTGCACAGACTCGGCGTGGCAAACGCATACGGCAACCACGCAGACCGATACCCACGCCCATCATTGGCTGAACTGAACGCCACGGCCGCAGACCTGGTAGTGCTACCGGACGAGCCCTACGAGTTCACCGCGACCGACGGCCCAGAAGCCTTCCCCGACAAGCGAAGCGCACTGGTAGTAGGCCGCTACCTGACCTGGTACGGCCCTTCGCTAGTTGAGGCTCGCGCAAGCCTACGGGCAGCACTTACTTAGAAGAACGCGAACTCGCCAAACCCGTCCCAGCCAGCCCAGCTGTCCCAGCCGATCTCCACCCAACCCGGCCCCGCGCCGAAATCCGACCACCCCGCACAAACAGCAGCTCAGAACCGAAACGAATCCGTGGCATCGCGCAGCGCCTGCAACACCCCAGCGTCCGACGTAGCGTGCCCAGCCTCCGGCAGGATCACCAACTCCGAGCCGGCCCAAGCCCGGTGCAACTCCCAAGCCGTCACCGGCGGGCACACGATGTCGTAGCGCCCCTGCACGATCCGCCCCGGAATCCCGGCGAGCCGATGCGCGTCCCGGAGCAGTTGGTCCGGCTCAAGCCACCCCGCGTTGGTGAAGTAGTGCAGGGCCAACCGCGCGAAGGGCACCGCGAAGTCGGGAGCGGCGTACTGGGCGACCAGCGCAGGATTCGCCACCAGCGACACCGTGGCCCCCTCCCAGTTGCTCCACGCCGTCGCGGCCGCCGCCCGCAGCTCCAGGTCCGGGCCGGTCAGCGCGTCCTGGTAGGCCGCCAGCGGGTCCTGACCCGTCGGGACCAGCGCGGTGAAGTCCGCCCACGCCTCCGGGTAGATCGCGCCCGCGCCGCCCCGGTAGAGCCAGTCCAGTTCGCTCGGGCGCAGCAGGAACACGCCCCGCAAGATGATCTCGGTGACGCGGTCGGGGTGGCGCTCGGCGTAGGCCACCGCCAGCGTCGCGCCCCAGGAACCGCCGAAGACCTGCCAGCGGTCGATGAGCAGGTGTTCACGCACCCGTTCCAGGTCGGCGACCAGGTGCCAGGTCGTGTTGGCCGTCAGGTCGGCCCCCACAGCGGCCACACTCGGCGTGCTGCGCCCGGACCCACGCTGGTCGACCAGCACGATCCGATAGGCACGCGGGTCGAAGTGCCTGCGGTGCACCGGGTTCGTCCCCGTCCCGGGCCCACCGTGCAACACCACAACCGGCTTCCCGCGCGGGTTGCCGCTGACCTCCCAGTACAACCGGTGCCCGTCACCGACATCGAGCAGACCACGCTCACCCGGTTCGACCGGCGGGTACAGGACAGCCATGCGCCCATGCTGCCCTACGCCTATCTTCGGGAACATGGCCAACGCCCAGTTCGGCAAGGAATCCCAGCAAGGCGCGTTCGTGCGCCAACCCAACAGGTTCACCGACCGGGTGACCGCCGACGGCTCATCCGGCAGACTCCCGGAACCCGACCGCTACCGCTTGGTGGTCAGCCTCGCCTGCCCCTGGGCCCACCGCACCATCATCACCCGCAAGCTGCTGGGCCTCGACCAGGCCATCTCCCTGGCCGTGGTCGACCCCATCCGCGACGAGACGGGCTGGCGGTTCACCCTGGAGCCGGACGGCCGCGACCCGGTCCTGGGCATCACCCACCTGTCCCAGGCCTACCACGCCGCCGACCCCGACTACACCGGCCGAGTCACCGTCCCGGCCCTGGTGGACACCGAGACCGGCCACGTGGTCACCAACGACTACCCCCAGATCACCCTGGACCTGAGCACCGAGTGGAAGCAGTTCCACTCCCCCACGGCCCCCGACCTCTACCCCGCCCACCTGCGCGGCGAGATCGACGCACTGATCGAACCGATCTTCCACAACATCAACAACGGCGTCTACAAAGCGGGCTTCGCCACCACCCAGCAAGCCTACGAGGCGGCCTACACAGAACTGTTCGCCGAACTGGACCGCCTCTCAGCCAGGCTGGAGACCTCCCGCTACCTGATCGGCGACACGATCACCGAGGTGGACATCCGCCTCTTCACCACATTGGTCCGCTTCGACGCCGTCTATCACGGCCACTTCAAGTGCAACCGGAACAAACTCACTGAAATGCCGGTCCTGTGGGCCTACGCTCGCGACCTCTACCAAACCCCCGGCATCGGCGACACGGTCGACTTCGACCACATCAAACGCCATTACTACGCCACCCACGACCAGATCAACCCGACCAGGATCGTCCCCCTGGGCCCGGACACCACAGGATGGACCACCCCACACGGCCGCAGCCAGGGGAGCGTCAAGGTTTGTGATCTTGGTGTGAAGTCGGCGGATGTAGTGGCCGGTATCGACACATGAACGAAGAAGGTGGCCTCCTGCCTGCGATGATGCGGGTTCTCACACCATGCACATC
>NZ_BSTR01000077.1 GCF_030269645.1 Actinokineospora sp. NBRC 105648
CGCCCTGGGGCCACGGGCTGCTCATCGCTTGGGTTGCCCGAGGAAAAGATGGGGGCTCGATCTAGTGAACTCGCTTCGTGCGGGGCCCCTAGAGCACCGCGGTGGTGAAAAAAGGGCGGGTGAAGGGCATCCCCACCACAGGTCAAGTTTAGCGGTGCTCTCCCCCCACACGAAGCGAGTCCACTAGATCGAGCATCCGTAACGGGACTTGCGTACCAGCCAGGTCGGCCTAACCGCTGCGGGTGGGTTGGTCCGCTGGATCGAGCATCCGTAACGGGACTCGCGTACCAGCCAGGTCGGCCTAACCGCTGCGGGCGGGTTGGTCCGCTGGATCGAGCATCCGTAGTGGACGTTTGCGTTGCGTTGGGCTTGGGTTCCACGAATCAAGGGCCCAAGACTGGGGGAAATCCGATTGGGGAACTTGGTCTGTGGTGCGTTGAAATAGAAAAGGGACCGCCGTCCGTGTGGACTGCGGTCCCTTCTGTGCTTGCCTTGCCGCTGGATCAGGGGGCGAAGCCGACCTTGCGGGTGTCCGCGCTCCCGATCTCGACGTAGGCGACCCGGGCTGACGGGACCACGAAACGGCGGCCCTTGTCGTCGACCAGGACCAGCTGTCCCTGCTGGTTCTTCAGGGCGTCGGCGACCAGAGCCTCGACCTCGTCAGGAGTCAGGGAGCTGTTGAGCAAGAGCTCCCGCGCGGTGTCCGCGACACCGATCTTGACCTCCACGTCGACCTCCGGGCATCGAGAATGTGACAGGTTCCAACTCGAAGGCTAGTCGAGTGCGCCACCGGAAACCGCTCAGGGGCGGGTGCGTTCACCGAGCGCGGAATCAGCCCAGGCCCAGGGCCGTCATGCGCTTGCCGTGCCCCTGCTGCAAGCGGCGGAACAGGGCCGCGATGCCCGCCAGGTCGCCGGTGCCCGCGACGATGAGCTCCGAGAGGCCGTCGCGTTCGGCGACGACGTACTGGGCCTGGGTGAGGGCCTCGCCCAGCAGGCGCCTGCCCCACAGGGCCAGTCGGTCGCGGACCGTCCGGTCGCGCTCGATGGCCGCCGAGACCTCCCGCTCGGCGAACGCCGAGTGCCCGGTGTCGGCCAGCACCTCCAGGACCAGCAGCTTGGTGTCCTCGTCGAGCCAGGAGGCGATCTCGCGGTACAGGTCGGCCGCCAGGCCGTCGCCGACGTAGGCCTTGACCAGGCTCTCCAGCCAGGACCTCGGTGCCGTCGAGGCGTGCCAGGTGTCGATGTGGGCCACGAACGGGGCGATCGCGTCCTCGATCAACACGCCGTGCGCGGCGAGGTACTTCTCGATCTTGGCGTAGTGCCCCATCTCGGCCGCCGCCATCTCCGAGAGGGCGGCCCGGCCGGATACCGTGGGGGCCGAGCGCGCGTCCTCTGACATGCGGTCGAACGCCGAGAGCTCCCCGTAGGCCAGCACGCCCAGCAGGTCGACCACCCCGGCCGAAAGCGTGGCCCCGGACACTCCCGACTGCGCGTTCTCCATGCTTGGAGCGTATCCGGCGGCCGTCGCGGGTAGACTCGGCAGGACGCTTGGCCAGCCACCGCCTGCCACGGTTGGCGCCGAGCTGAACGCAAGACCTCGGGAAACGACGCGGGCACCTCCCGCGAACCGAGTAGGAGAGGGTGCGCGCATACCTCGCCGGCCCTCCCGCGCCACTCCCGGATGTTGCGAATCCGGGAGCCCCAGGCGCGGTCGAGCGGCCCGTCCAGGGCAGTGCGCGCTGGTACGAGAGAGGCTGATCACCCTGACGCAGGACGACACCGCGGGCGGAGAAACCGCCGCGCGAACCGATGAACTGGATCCCGTGACGCTCGAACACAGCGAGGCCGGGCTCCCCGAGACCGACACCTCGCACCCGCTCACCGCGGGTGCGCCCGTCAAACCGGAGGCCCCGACCTTCGCCGAGCTGGGCGTTCGGGAGGAGATCGTGCGCGCGCTCGCCGAGGCGGGCATCGAGCGCACGTTCGCCATCCAGGAGCTGACCCTGCCGCTCGCCCTCGCGGGCGACGACCTGATCGGGCAGGCCCGGACCGGTATGGGCAAGACGCTGGGCTTCGGCGTGCCGCTGCTGCAGCGGCTGCAGACCCCCGGCGACGGCACCCCGCAGGCGCTCGTGGTCGTGCCGACCCGCGAGCTCTGCCTGCAGGTCAGTGCCGACCTGCGGGACGCGGGCAAGCACATGGGCGGCCGGGTGCTCTCCATCTACGGCGGCCGCCCCTACGAGCCCCAGGTGGCCGCGCTGCGCAAGGGCGTGGACATCGTGGTCGGCACCCCGGGCCGGCTGCTGGACCTGGCCGAGCAGAAGCACCTGGTGCTGGGCAAGGTCCGCGGCCTGGTGCTCGACGAGGCCGACGAGATGCTCGACCTGGGCTTCCTGCCCGACATCGAGCGGATCCTGCGGATGGTCCCCGACCAGCGGCAGACGATGCTGTTCTCGGCCACCATGCCCGGCCCGATCATCACCCTGGCCCGCACCTTCCTCACCCAGCCCACGCACATCCGGGCCGAGGAGAACGACGCCAGCGCGGTGCACGAGCGCACCGAGCAGTTCGTCTACCGGGCGCACTCGCTGGACAAGATCGAGGTCGTCGCCCGGTCGCTGCAGGCCGAGGGCCGTGGGCTGACCATGGTCTTCACCCGCACCAAGCGCACCGCGCAGAAGGTCGCCGACGAGCTCACCGAGCGCGGGTTCGCCGCGGGCGCCGTGCACGGCGACCTCGGCCAGGGCGCGCGCGAGCAGGCGCTGCGGGCGTTCCGCTCGGGCAAGGTCGACGTGCTGGTCTGCACCGATGTCGCCGCGCGCGGCATCGACGTGACCGATGTCACGCACGTGATCAACTACCAGTGCCCGGAGGACGAGAAGACCTACGTCCACCGGATCGGCCGCACCGGCCGCGCGGGCAAGACCGGCGTGGCGGTCACCCTGGTCGACTGGGACGAGGAGCCGCGCTGGAAGTCGATCAGCGACGCGCTCGGCCTGGGCAAACCAGCGCCGGTGGAGACCTACTCCACCTCCGCGCACCTGTTCGCCGACCTGGGCATCCCGGCGGGCTCCACCGGCAGGCTGCCGATCGGCATGCGCACCCGCGCGGGCCTGGACGCCGAGCCGGAGGAGGACTTCGGCGGCAAGCGCCGCCGCGGTGAGAGCGCCGCCCCGACCAGGGCCCGCCGGGTCCGGGCCACCGGCGCGAGCCGCGCCCGGGCCAACACCGAGGCCGCGGCCAGCAGGCCGGCGGCCGCCGCCGCACCGGACGAGGCGGGCGAGGGCGACAGCAGGCCGCGCAGGCGCCGTCGCCGCCGCGGCGGTGCCGAGGACGGCGCGGAGGGCACCACCGCCACCGCGTCGTCGGTCACCGCCGAGCCCACCCAGGGCGAGGCACCGGCCGACAACAAGCCCGCTCGCGCGCGCCGCAGGCGGCGCCGCTCGGGTGCCGATGTGGCCGGTGAGCCCGGGGCCAACACGGGCGACACACCGGGCGGGGCAGACTAGCGCCGTGACTCTCGGGGACACCACGGGCCAGGCGGTCGACAGCGAGGACGTACTCGACGGGTACGTCCCGCCTACGCCTGCCCGTGGCCCCCGCCACGGCTTCAACAACGGCCGCGACTACGCCGTCCTGGCGCTGGTGACGCTGCTGGTCATCGCGGTCACCTTCATCTCCTTCCGGGAGAGCGAGTTCCAGGCCACCCGGCTGACCCCGTACACCGGCCCCGCCGAGGTGCTGCGCCAGCCGGAGCTGTTCCCGCCCTCGCTCGGCGAGGCGTGGCGCACGCGCAGCCCGCAGACCTGGCAGCCGGTGGTGATCAACCCGCAGCCGGACCAGAACGACGGCCTGGCCTCCACCGTGGTCACCGGCGACGTGGACACGGTCACCGGCCGCGACCCGCAGACCGGCGACGTCCGCTGGACCTACCACCGCGACCTGCCGCTGTGCACCATCTCCACGGCCTTCAAGAAGGTCGTGGTCGCCTACCGCACCGACGGCAGGATGCTGCCCGACAGCGACCCGCGCTCGGTCGGCGGCTGCAGTGAGATCACCTCGCTCAAGCCCACCACCGGGGAGCGCGACCGCCAGCGCAACCTCGACGGCGACACCGACCTGCGCTTGCTCGACGACGGGCAGGACTACCTGACCGCGCTGGGCAACAACCTGATGACCTCGCTGCGGTTCGACCTGGTCAAGACGGTGGAGTACGGCAACGTCGCGACCAAGGTCAACCCCGGCAAGCAGCCGCGCTACGACTGCACCTACAGCTCGGCGCTCACCACACCGGGCAAGGTCGGCGTGATCGAGCACTGCCCCAACGAGACCACCGACCGGCTCACCGTCTACCGCGCCTCGGCCAAGGACGCCGACACCCCGGAGATCGTGCTGAGCCAGCTGCTCGACGGCAGCTCGGCCCAGGTCGTGGCGATGAACGCCACCCTGACCGCGGTGGTCCTGCCCAACCCCGACCGCGTGGTCATCTTCGACGAGCAGGGCACCTCCACCGGGTCCTTCCCGGTCGAGCTCGGCTCCGAAGACCTCACCAGGCAGTCCACCGGCCGCACCCCGCTGGTCACCACCGGCACCGGCGCGTTCTACTGGTACACCGGCACGAACACGGTGGTCCTCTCGGCCACCGACCTGCGCCCGCTGTGGACGGTCAAGGACACCCTCGGCCCCGGCACGATCTTCGCCGGGCGCGCCCTGGTCCCGGTCCCCGACGGGATCGCGGTGCTCAGCCAGGCCGACGGCTCCCGGGTGGGCACCTTCCCGGCCAACCGCGGCGCCTACCGGGGCCCGGTGACGATGAACTCGATCGGCCCGATGGTCTTCGAGCAGCGCGGCGAGGAACTGGTCGCCCTGCACTGAGCCCCCGCCGAGGGGCACGCACTCCCAGCCCGGGGTCAACCTGGTCGCACGGCCGTGAGCTGCGCGCGCCGGGATGATCGAGCACCGCTAGCCGGTCCCCTGCTCCGCGACGATCAGCCCGCCAGAGAAACTGGTCGCACCGCATCGGGCTGCGGCACACTCGGGGTATGCACTCCCAGCTCAGCCCGCACCTGGCCCGACCGGTGGCGATCCCGAGCCGGTTCGGCCCGATCGCCGGGCTGCGCGGCGCGGGCGAGGGTCCGCTGGTGCTGATGGTGCCCGGCTACACCGGGTCCAAAGAGGACTTCGCGCCGGTGCTCGACGGGATCGTCGCGGCCGGGTTTACCCCGCTGGCCATCGACCTGCCCGGCCAGCAGGATTCCGCGGGCCCCGCCGACGAGCACCTCTACCTCCCCGAACGCCTGGGCGAGGTGCTGGCCGAGGTCATCGCGGAGTTACCGCCCCCGGTCTTGCTGGTGGGCCACTCCTTCGGCGGCCTGGTCGCGCGGCGCGCGGTGCTCGCGGGCGCCGAGATCGCGGGCCTGACCCTGCTGGACAGCGGCCCGGCCGACCTCCCACCCGGCCCCCGGCGGCAGATCCTCGACCTCGGCGAACCGCTCCTGCGCGAGCACGGCGTCCCCGCCGTGCAGCGCGGCTTGGACGCGGTCAACGCCGGGAACCCCCGCTGGCAGGCGATGTCGGAGCCGGTGCGCGCGTTCCTGCGGGGCCGTTTCCTGCGCAACCGGCCGGAGGCGCTGCTGGGGATGAGCATCGGCCTGCGCACCGAGCCGGACCTGGTCACCGAGCTGGGCAGGCAGCTGCGGCTGACCAGCACCCCGTGCCTGGTCGCCTGCGGCGCCCTGGACGACGCCTGGCCCACCTCGGTCCAACGCGACATGGCCGACCGGCTGGCGGCGGACTTCTCCATGATCGAGGGGGCGGCACACTCCCCGGCCGTGGAGAACCCGGCGGGCCTGCTCTCGGTGCTGGTGCCGACCTGGCAGTCCTGGCTCAGCTGACCCAACCGCTCCCTCAGGTGCGGGCGCCGACGCGGCCGGGCGTCACCGCTGGGCATCAGCGCAGGCTCGCGCCGCCAGTTCGGCCGCCCCGGCCAAGCGCCTGACCTGTCGCCGCGTGGACAGTCTACTTCGGACACGAGCGGTGGCGAGGCGGGACCGTTCCACCTCGACGGCCGCGCGCAGCTCGCCTGTGGAAGCGGCGACCAGCCGGTCCAGCGCGAGCGCGACCTCGCCGAACCCCGCCAGCGCTGGAAAACGACGGGCTACCGAGGCGAGTTCGGTCAGTTCGGGAACGGGCAGCCGAACACCGGGCCGCACCGCGGGCGGTCGCCGGGCGAACTCGACGAGGCCCCTGGCCGCGGGCGGGGTACGACCGAAGGCCGGGGTCGAACCCGCCAGGGCGGCGAGAAAGCCGCCGCCCTGGCGGGTGGCTGGGGTGAAGGCGGGAGTGGACCCCGCCAGGGCCGAGAGCAGCCTGCGGGCGGCGGAGTCACCGGACATCGAGGTCACCCGGTTCGTCTTCCTTGCCCGCGAGGATCAGGTTCTCCGCATAGCTCGCCACTTTCCGCACCACGGCCGGGGCCGCGGCACCGACACCGAAGGCGATGAAGCCGTGGGTGACGATGGTGGTTGTCGACAGGGCCGCGGTCGTGCCGGTCGCGATGGCCAAGTTGACCAGGACGGAGGCGAGGTACACGCCACCACCCGGTCCACTGGGCCGTTCCCACGGCCAACCCTTCACGCGGTTCGAGGCTTCGAGGAAGACGACACCGATATTGGCCGCCGCGCCGACGAGCCCCCAGAGTGCGTACTGCCAGATGTCCGGAGCGTACGGGTCCACGCTAGTCCGATCGGACTAGCGTGCACCGCCGTTAGGGGTCAGGCCCACCACAGGAACCAGATGACGATCCCGGTGACCACGCAGACCAGCAGCACCGCCAGCGTCGACTCCGGGCCGCGCTTGATGTCGGCGAACCGCTGGACCAGCAGCGCGATCACGGCCAGCACCAGGTGCACGACCATGACGCCGACCCCGGGGCCGGGCACGCCGCGGACCCAGCCGGAGATCTGCAGACCCACCACGATCAGCGCCAGCACGGCCAGCCCGACGGCCAGCGAGCCGGAGAACTCGCGCCAGAAGCCGGAGCGGTACCGCTCGGGTTTGTCCGCGCGCACCCGGGAAAGCTCCACGGTGGCGTCGTCCTCGCGGGGGAGGCGTTCGGTGGGCCCGGTCACGGTGACAGCATCGCCCATGGCTCCAGGGCCGGTCCAGTCGCCTGGCCCTCAGGGCAGCTGCGCCGGAAGTCGCACCAGCCGCACTGGCGCCCGGGGTTCGCCGGGAACAGCACGTCCGGGTCGCCGCCCGCCTTGTGCGTGTCGATCGCCAACTGGAACTCGTCGGCGCTCTCCTCGGCCCGCGACAGGTGCCTACCCAGGGATTCGTCGGTGTGCTCCCACGCCGCGACGGTGCCGGTCGGCAGGTGGTGCAGCTCCACCCGGGTGCACGGCCGCCGCAACGTCCGCCGCGCGGCGAGCACGTAGAGAGCCAGCGCCTGCGAACCACGGGCATCGTCGGTGGTGAGCGCGTGGCGGCCGGTCTTGTAGTCGACGATCACCAGCTCACCGCCGCGCTGGTCGATCCGGTCGACCCGCCCCTCGGCCACGATCGTGCCCACCGGCGCGGACACCCAGCGCTCCAGACCGACCGGGTCGTCACCGGTGTCGAGGTCCTTGACGTACTCGTGCACCCACCCGGCGGCCCGCTCCCGGTACAGCGCGGACTGCTCCTGGTCGACGAACCCGTCGTCCTTCCAGTGCGTACCGACGAGAGCCGCCGCGGCGTCCGCCGACCGCCTCTCCACCGGCAAGTCAAACAACGCCTTGAGCGCGTTGTGGACCACGGCCCCCATCGTGCTGTGCGCCCACGGCCCCCCACGCGGGGGCGTCGGCCGGTCCACATACGCCATCCGGAACCGACGACGGCAGTCCGCCCACACCCCCAACCGAGACGGCGTCACCTTGATCAACTTACGGGGCATGTTGTCGAGACCGAGCTGACCTTGCACGAGGTACACGGTACGCAACGGCACCGACACAACCCGCGCCCGGGCAGAATCTCCCCCGTGGAAATCTGGCACAACCCCCGCTGCGCGAAGTCCCGCGCCGCCCTGGCCGCCGTCGAGTCGTCGGACCAGGCGCACACCGTCCGCCGCTACCTGGACGAACCGCCCACCGAGGCCGAACTGGACGAGGTCCTGACCAAGCTGGGCAAGGACCCCTGGGAGATCACCCGACTCAAGGAACCCCTGGCCAAGGACCTCATCCTGGCCACCAAACCCCACAACCGAGCCGACTGGATCAAGACACTGGCCGCCAACCCGACCTTGATCGAACGCCCCATCATCATCACCGACAACGGGTCCGCGATCATCGCCCGCACCCCCGAAGCCATCCACCACGCACTAACCAAGTGACAGTGCGCTTCACCCTCCCCAACCCCGCCGCACCCCCACCCTCAGAACTCCCCGACCACCACAGCACCCGGCACCCCGCACCCGCTCCCCAGCCCCGGCTCCCGCTCCGGCTCCAGCCCCAGCCCCAGCCCCAGGCTCCGGCCACCCAGCACCACCCACCCTCAATCACCCCTCACAAACCACCACCCCACCACCCACTCACCGCCGCCCGCCCACCAAGCCCCTCCGGCAACCACTCCCGCCCCTGCATTCCATACGCAGCCCAAAACACGGGCCGGAGTTGTTTGTCAAGGCATCTTTCCCGCCTTGACAAACAACTCCGGCCCGTAGTCACAATTAAGCGTAGGGAAAGCAGGACCCGGAACGAGGAACCAAGAGCCAGGAGCCTAAACCCCAGCAATAAACCCGCGCACAGAATTAGCCACCAACTGCACCGCGATAGCCGCCAACAACAACCCAGCGATCTTCGCCAACAACGTGATCCCACTATCCTTGATCACCCGAATAACCACCCCGGAGAACCGCAAGCACAAATACAAGATCAAGTGCACAGCCAGGATGGCCAGCCCCAACGCCACATAAGACTCCGCATGCCCACCAGCCCCCCGGACGAACACGATCGTAGCCGCGATGGCCCCCGGCCCAGCCAGCAGCGGCGTCCCCAGCGGCACCAACGCCACGTTCACGTCCTCGACAGCCTCAGGCTCGGCGTTCTTCCCCGTCAGCAGGTCCAGCGCGATCAGCAGCAGCAACAACCCGCCCGCCCCTTGCAGGGCGGGGATCCCGATCCCCAGGTACCGCAAGATCGCCTCGCCGCCGATGGCGAAAGCCGTGATCACCCCGAGCGAGACCAATACCGCCTGCCGAGCCGCCGCGTTGCGGGTGGCCCGCGTCTTCCGCCCGGTGAGGCTCAGGAACACCGGTACCGTCCCGGGCGGATCCATGATCACGACTAGCGTGATCGTCGCCTGGGCGAACAGCGCCCCGTCGAAGAAGGCCATCTCAGGACCCTACGAGCAACGGCGCCCCGGTAGCCCGCGACACGATGGCGTCCAGCATCACCGGATCGGTCATTTCCGCGCCGAGCCCGGTGGTCTTGTTCGTCCCGTGGTAGTCACTGGACCCGGTGGCGATCAAGCCCAGCTGGTCGGCGAGCCCGCGCAGTTCCGACCGGGCCCGCGGGTCGTGGTCCGGGTGGTCGATCTCCACCCCGTCCAGGCCCGCGGCGGCCAGGTCGCGCACCACGGCCGCGTTCACCACCGGGCCGCGCTGGTGGGCGAACCCGTGCGCGAGCACCGTCACCCCGCCCGCCGCCTTGATCATCTCGATCGCGTCGGCCACCGGGGTCTTGTGGCTGGGCACGTAGTAGCCGTTGCGGCCGTGCAGCAGCTCGGTGAAGGCCTCGGTCACCGAGGACACCACCCCGGCCCGCACGAGCGCCTGGGCCAGGTGGGGCCTGCCCGCGGGCACGTCCTCGGGCAGCCCGGCGAGCAGCTCGTCGGCGTCGACCGGGTAGCCGTCGGCGGCCATCCGCCCGGCCATGGTGTGCAGCCTGCTCCGCCGCTCGGCGCGGGTGCGGGCGTACTCGGTGACGACCGCTTCGGCCTCCGGGTCGAACAGGTAGGCCAGCAGGTGCACCGTGCAGTACCCGCCGCGCCCGTCCTCGGACACGCAGGTCAGCTCCGCGCCGCGGACCAGGCCAAGACCCGCCGGGAGCGCGGCCTCGGCCTCGGCCCAGCCCGCCGTGGTGTCGTGGTCGGTGATCGCCAGGACGTCGAGGCCCGCGCGCGCGGCGGCACCGACCAGCCCGGCGGGGCTGTCGGTGCCGTCGGAGGCGTTGGAGTGGCAGTGGAGGTCGATCCGCACTCAGCCAGTGTTCACGATGACGCCGGTCACCCCGGACCCGGTCAGCTGACCGGCTTCCTGGCCCGCTTGGTGCTGCGCGCCAGCCGCTGCGCCTTGATCATCGAGAACCGCTCCGCCTGCGCCTTCTTGTCGCCGAAGACCAGCTCGGAGATGGCGTCGTAGACCTGTTCGGGCCGGGGCAGGTACTCGATGTTGTTGAGCGCCTGGATCTGGCCCGCGGACTCCACCACCATCGTGCCGTAGCCGAAGACGCGGCCGGTGGCGGTGCGCTTGTAGGTGAGGTCGGTGACCTTGCTGATGGGCATCATCAGCACCTTGGTGGTGAACACCCCGGTGGTCATCATGAACCGCTTGTCGGTGACCACGATCCGCTCGACCCACCACTCGATCACCTGGTAGACGAAGCGGAGCATCACCGCCAGCGCGGCGTACCACAGGATGTTCTGGAACAGCCACGCCTGGCTGATGTCCCGCAGCAGGTACGAGATCATCACGCAGACCGCGAGCAGCGCGACGGCCTCGAAGACCTGCCAGGCGAGGCTGGCCCAGTGCCTGCGGACCCGGATCACCCGGCGTTCGGACTCGAGCAGGTACTCGTCTGGGTCCCTGGGCGCGAACATGGTTCGACGCTACTTCGTCTCAGCTGTTGAAGACAGTGCGGACGAAGGTGATCACCGCTTCGGCCCCCTCTTTGAGGGTCGTGAGGATCGAGTTGACGATGCCCGCGGACTGCACCGGCTGCGTCACCAGGAAGAAGACGAGCAATGCCGCCCCAGTGATGATCAAGATCTTCTTGATGTCCACTGCCATCTACCCCGTTCCGTACGCACCCGTGGTGGCGCCTGTTGAAAACCGTTGTACCGCACTCGGCGGCGCTTAGGGAGAGTAGTCGCGCGCTTGGGGCAACGCGGAGCGTCACCCCGGCCCAACCGCTACTCTCCGTCGTCATGACGGCCGAGCGGGTTCGGAGGATCAGGTGTGTCGGCGGCCTCGTCCGTGACCCGGATGGCAGGCTGCTCCTGGTTCAGCGGGCCAATGCGCCCGGTGCGGGGCGGTGGTCGCTACCTGGTGGGAAGGTCGAGCCAGGCGAGTCCGACGACGCCGCGTTACGACGTGAGGTGCGCGAGGAGACCGGCTTGGCGGTCCACGTGGGACGGCTGGTCGGCACGGTCGAACGACCCGCCCCGGACGGGGTGTTCGAGATCCACGACTACGCCTGCACGGTCACTGGCGGTGATCTTCAGGCCGGTACTGACGCGAGCGCTACCCGTTGGGCCGATCTTGCGATGTTCGCCACACTCGACGCCGACGATGCCCTGGTCGAGGCCCTTTTCCAGACCCTGCGCGAGTGGTCTGAGCTGCCCCGATAGGCCCGTTCAGGCCAGCCAGACCATGCGCTCGCCGTGCATCGCGGTGCGGGCCAGCGCCACGGACAGCACATGCGGACCGTCCCACCTGGTGAGCCCCAGGGTGCTGAACGCGGGTTGCCCCGGGACCGGCGCCAAGTCCACCCGATCGGGGAGCACCTCCACCAACGAGCCCTGGTACGAGTCGTCGCTGACCCACCACAGCGGCCGGGTGGCGGCCAGCGCGGCCAGCGCGGCCACGAACTCCTTGCGCTGCGGCGCGCTCAGGTAGGCCAGCACGTGGCTGGTGATCACCACCAGCGGCACGGAGACCGGGATCAGCTCGGCGGCCGCGGCGAGGTCGTCGATGGCGTCGCCCTCGACCAGCCGCGGCGGGCTCTTGCGCTGCAGCGCCGCCGCGGTGCTGAACAGGCGCTGGCGCTCGGGCTGGTCGGCCCAGATGCACGCCTCCAGCCAGGCGGCGGCCTCCTCGTCGGCGAGGTCCACGGGCGCGCGGTCCAAGCCGACCCGCTCGGCGACGGTGATCTTCTTCGGGATGGTCGGCAGCATCGCGCCCGGCTGGAGCTCCAGGGCGCAGTGCAGGCCGAGCGGGGTCTTGGTGGGGCCGACGACCACCTGACCGGACTGCTCGGTCTGGTAGCGGTAGGCGTAGCGGTCGAGGTTGAGCAGCAGGCCCGCGCTGCACCCGACCTCCAGCAACCCGATCGGCACCCCGGCCTGCTTGGCCGCCAGCGCGACGGCCGGGTAGAGCAGCGCGGCCCGGCGGACCTCGTTGGTCTGGGTGGTGCGGGTCGCGACCAGGGCGCGGATCTTCTCGGCCCGCTCGACCACGAACGAGCGGAACAGCGGCCAGGTGCCCGAGTCCAGGCCGTAGCTCCCGCCCATCGACGGGTAGTAGTTCACCAGCTCGTGGAACGGCTCGGCCTGCAGCGCGCGGTGCGCGGCGGCGAAGAGCAGGGTGGGGTGGGCGAAGCGGTCCTCGGCGGCGGTCAGCAGGGAGGCGACCTCGTCGTCCTCGGCGGCCCGGCGGGCGAGGTGCTCGTAGAGCGGTGACTCCCCCGCGGCCTCCACCTCGGCGAACCGCCGCAACCGCTGCCTGATCTCGTCCAGGGTCACGGCCACGGCGCTCCTCCGTCAGTCCTAGGCCTGGGCCTCGGGTCGGCCCGGCTGCTCGCCCCCGCGCGCCTCACCGTAGGAGCGCTTGGGCACCATCACCTTGCGACGGAAGGTGCAGACCACCGTTCCGTCCTGCTTGTAGCCGCGGGTCTCCACGTGCACCACGCCCCGGTCGTCCTTGGACTTCGAGGGCGTCTTGTCGAGAACCTCGGTCTCACCGTAGATGGTGTCACCGTGGAAGGTCGGCTTCACATGCCGCAGCGACTCGATCTCCAGGTTCGCGATCGCCTTGCCGGAGACGTCGGGCACCGACATCCCCAGCAGCAACGAGTAGACGTAGTTGCCGACCACCACGTTCTTGCCGAAGTCGGTGCTGCCCTCGGCGTAGTGGGCGTCCAGGTGCAGCGGGTGGTGGTTCATCGTCAGCAGGCAGAACAGGTGGTCGTCGTACTCGGTCACGGTCTTGCCCGGCCAGTGCTTGTACACCGCGCCGACCTCGAACTCCTCGTAGTAGCGGCCGAACTGCACTGTTCCTCCCAAGTGACCGACGAGTAGGAGATCTGTGTACGGCCCGGTAGCTCGGCGTGCAACCGGTGTGTGAGGGACCGCACCGAGGTGTGAATCGCGCTCGGGTCAGGGCATGTCGACATGGGGGAGTACGCTGTCCTCTCGGCAGGCCCGTGCGCGTCACGAGGCCGCCATCGGCCCGAGGAGGTGAGGACGCATGAGCGACCCGCATGGTCATGAAACCGCGACCGGTTGCAGTAGTACCCGCGTCCCCTCCGGAGGCGTCCGCCACTAGGGCAGGCACCGCTGTTCCGGCAGGGACGCTCAGTCGCCGGAATCGGCCACTCGGCCGTCCGGTCCGTCGCGTCCTCGCGACGCGAGTCGCTGGAGGTCCTGATGCCTGCCATTCCCTCGTTCGGCGGCCTGAGAGGCCGCACCAACAGAGTGGGCCCGCCCGCGCCACCGATTTCGGTGCCGCTCTCGGCCTACGTCGTCGACTGCGGCGTCTACGTCGACGGTGAGCGCCTGCCCGGGCGGTGGACGCACATCGACGCCGTCGCCGAGGTCCGCAGGCGGGCCGAGGGGTTCGTCTGGATCGGCCTGCACGAACCGGACGAGCGGCAGATCCAGGGCGTGGCCGAGACCTTCGGGCTGCACGAGCTCGCCGTCGAGGACGCGGTCAACGCCCACCAGCGCCCGAAGCTGGAGCGCTACGAGGACAACCTGTTCATGGTCCTCAAGACGGTCCGCTACGTCGAGCACGAGTCGCCGACCACGGCCAACGAGATCGTCGAGACCGGCGAGATCATGGCGTTCCTGGGCGCCGACTACGTGGTCACGGTCCGCCACGGCAAGCACTCCGCGCTGCACCAGCTGCGCAACGAGCTCGAGGCGGCGCCGGACCGGCTGCGCGCGGGCCCGGCGGCGGTGCTGCACGCGATCGCCGACCACGTGGTCGACACCTACCTGGCGGTCACCGACGCCTTCGAGAACGACATCGACGAGATCGAGAAGGCGGTGTTCGCACCGCGCAGCCCGGTGAGCGCCGAGCAGATGTACCTGATGAAGCGCGAGATCCTCGAGCTGCGCCGCGCGGTGATGCCGCTGGCGAACCCGTTGCGCCGCTTGGCGGAGGGGTGTTCGCCGCTGGTCCCGGACCAGGTGCGGTCGTACTTCCGCGACGTCGACGACCACCTGACGACGGTCTCCGAGCGGGTCAGCAGCTTCGACGAGCTGCTCACCACCCTGGTCGACGCCACCCTGGCCAAGATCACGCTGCAGCAGAACACGGACATGCGCAAGATCACCTCGTGGGCCGCGATCATCGCGGTGCCCACCATGGTGGTCGGCGTCTACGGGATGAACTTCGAGAACATGCCGGAACTGCGCTGGCGGTTCGGCTACCCGGTGGTCATGATCGTGATCTTCTTCGCCTGCATCGTGCTCTACCGCATCTTCCGCAAGAACCGATGGCTGTAGCTGGGTAGTCCACTGAGGACAACCCGGCCACACCCCGCGTCCCCCGTTCGCCCTTTGATGGGAGGTTCCACCATGACCCGACTCCTCACCAACGTGAAGTTCTGGCTGCTCGCGGTGATCATCACCTGGATCACGGTGGTGACCGTCGTGATCGCCGAGGGCCCGACCAGCTGACTGCGGGCCGGACCAGCTGACTGCGGGCCGGACCGAAGACCCTCCACTTCGGACGGACTCGACAACTCCCGACACGGCCGCGACGTGCCCGACCCAGTCCCGCCACGGTCCACAAGCGACACTTCAGCGGACCGTGGCGGCCAATGCGCGCAGTTCGGCGACCAGGTCGTCGGTGCCGAGCGGGTTCACGCTCATCCACTCGCCGTCGGCGGTGTCGGCCAGGCGGAAGCGACCGCGCGGGGTGTCGAGCCAGCGCAGCTCGGTGCCGACGCGGCGCCACTGGTCCTCGGTGTCGTCGCGGACCGCGGCGCCCACCTGACCGTTGCCCACCACCGGTTGCAGGTGGCTGACCATCCGCCGGGCCACCCGGTCGTCGATGCCGTGGCCGCGCAGGAGTTCGTCGATCTCCTCGGTGCTCATCGGGCGGGGCGCGCCGGGCTGCTCCGGCTCGGGCATCCGGGCCAGCATCACCGCGAACGCGTTCTCCAGCGCCCGCCGGGGCAGGCTGAACGGCGCCGTCAGCGGGACCTCGGCCCGCGGCACCAGGCGGGCCAACCTGCCGACGGCGTCGTCCAGGGTGGCCGCCCACAGCCGGATCACGCCCAGCTCGTCGGCCGAGTCCTGGGTGACCACCAACGCCTCGTCCCGCACTGTCAGCACCGCGACGCCCAGGGTGCCGGAGTCGCGGTGCAGCACCATGTCCAGCGCGCCCGTGCAGGTGCGCAGCAGGTACACGAACTCCTCGGCGACCCCGAGCGGGCCCTGCTCGTCGGCCAGCTCGCGCTCCATCAGCGCCTCGGCCGCCGCGTGGTAGAGCACCCCGCGCTCCACATCGGACACCCCACTGGCGGGCACTTCGAGCGGGAACGGTGCCTGCACCTCGGCGAAGGCGCAGAGCAGGTCGACCTCGACCGGGTGCAGCGCCAGGCCCAGCTCCGCCATCAGGGGTTCTGGTAGCGCTGCGCGGAGTTGTCGTCGCTCTCGACGTAGTTCGACGCGGTGCGCTCGGCGCTGGCGACGAACTCCTCCATCCGCTTGAGCGCGGTCTCCAGCTGCCCCTTGAGGCCTGCCTCACTCGCCAGCCGGTCGGTGAACTTCTCCGCCAGCTCCTGCCCGACCGGGCTGGTGCCCAGCATCGGCAGGTACGCGGGCGTGGCCAGGTCGGCCACGTCGGCGAAGATCGCGTTCAGGTCGGCGCGGACCTCCTCGACCGCCTTGGCGAACTCGCGCACCTGCTCGGGCTGCACCTGCCACCCGGCGTTGCCCACCGGGGCGTTCGGATCATCGACGTACATGCTGTGCCCCTTGGGTCCTAGAGCCCGATGACCGGCGGCGCGGCCGTCAGGTCGGCGGTGGTGAACGGGTCTTCCTCGATCGGCACGCGCCTGCGGTGCTCGCCGTCCTCTTCCTTGTCGCGGGCGCCACCGGGCGCGCCGCCGTAGCCGTTGCCGTTGCGCCGGGCGTGCTCGTCGCTGCCGAACCCGCTGGCCCGCCCGAACCGGCTGGCACCGCGGCTGCCGTTCCGCCCGCCTGAGCCCGCGCCCAGGCCGCCGCCCGCACCACCGAAACCGCCGCGACCCGCGCCACCGCGGCCGCGCGACCCGTCGCGGCCCGAGCCCGTTCCCAGGCCCGCGCCCATCCCACCGCGACCGGCACCCGAACCGGCGCCGCGGCCCGCACCCGCGCCGCCGCGGAAGCCGCCCGGCTGGAGACCGCCGGGGCCGAAGCCGATGCCGCCGGTGCCCTGCCCGATGCCGGGACCGGACGCGCCGGGGGTGAAGCCGTTGTTCGGGCCGAGGCCGGTGAGGCCCTTCCAGTGGTTCTGCCAGCCGTTGTTGAAGCCGGGGGCGGCGGACGGCGTGGTGCCGCCGACGCTCGGGCCGCCGTGGAAGTCCGGCGGCGGGGTGTTCGGGGCACCCGGCGGGCGCGACGGCGCGCCGGGCACGACGACCCCGGGGCCGGGCACGCCGGTGCTCGGCGGCCGGTTCCACACCGGGTCGGTGCCGCCGCCACCGCCGGTGCCGGGCTGGCCGAAGCGCGGGGTGGTGCCGTCGATGCCCATGACCGCGGTCTCGAAGCGCTGCATCGTCTGCACGGCCTTGCGCTTCATCTTCTTCTTGTTGCTGCCGAAGCCGAACGCGCTGGCGATACCGCCGAGCGCCGCGCCGAAGGCCGCGCCGACCGGTCCACCGATCGCGAAGCCCGCCGCGGCGCCGCCACCCGCGGTGGCCAGGAACGGGCTGCTGGGCGAGCCGCCGGGCATGGTGCTCTGCGCCGAGCGCAGCGCCCCGCTGGCGTCCTGGATCGGGTCGGCCATCTGCTTGGCCGTGCCGCCGAGCTCGGAGATCCACGCGGCGTTGTCCACGACCAGCCGGGACGCGTCCTCGGACGCGCTACCGGACCAGAACTGCATGAGCTTGCCGAGCGAGCGGGAGAGCTCCTTGGACGCCTGCCCCACCTTGTCGCCGTAGGCCGCCCACTCCTGGGCGAGCATCTCCAGCTGACCGGCGTTGGCGTTGTCCCCGACCATGCGCTGCAGCGACTTGAGCGAGTAGCCGTCCCAGTGCACACCGCCGCTGACGTAGTTGTCGTCCGCGTCGCGGCGGCGCCTGCGGTCCTGCTCGGCGGCGTGCCGAGCGGCCGCGGCCTGCTCGGCCTGCTGGGCCATCCGCCGCACCAAGTCGTCGAGACCGGCGATCATCCCCGCGCCCCTCCCTCAGCCCGGGGTGACCGGGCCGGGTAGACATTCCCCACGTACGCCACATCGTCGTTTTCCGTTGTCACGGTAACCGATGGGACCGACTCTCCGGGACCCTTCGGTACCCCTGGGTCACCAGAGTTCACGTGCCAGCGCGCGCAGCTCACCACGCAGCTCCTCCCTGGGCAGCGGGTTGACGCTCATCCAGTCGCCGTCGCCCGCCAGGCGGAACCGGCCGCGGGCGGTGTCGAGCCAGCGGACCTCGGCACCGGAGCGGGTCCACTCGTCGGCGTAGCCGCGGCGCACGGCCACCCCCGCCTGGCCGTTGCCCAGCACCGGCTGCAGGTGGGTGGTCATCCGGCGCGCGGTCTGCTCGTCGATGCCGTGCGCGCGCAGCAGCCGGTCGAGCTCATCGCCGCCGAGCCTGCGCGGGCCACCGTCGTCGTCGGTGGCGGCCAAGATCGCCCGGTACGCCTGGTCGAGCGACCGGCGGGGCAGGTTGAACCCCGCCGCCAGCGCCGCGCCGAGGTCCGGGACCAGGTCGAGCAGTGCGTCGACCGCGTCGCGGGTCGCCATCCGCACCAGGTGCACCCGGGCGCCGACCGGGCCGAGGTCCTGGGCGACCAGCAGCGCCTCGTCGCGCTGGGCCAGCACGAGCGCGCCCCGGGCCCGGTCGCGGCGGGCGACCATGATGTCCAGCGAACCGTTGCCCTCGCGCAGCAGGTGCACCAGGTCGGCGGCCACCCCGCGCGGGCCGCGGCTGTCGGACAGGCCGCGCCTGGCCAGCTCCGCGCGGGCCACCTGGAACGACGCCCGCCGGTCGCCCGGCACCTGGACCCGCAGCGGGAACGGCGGGCTGACCTCGGCGAAGGTGCACAGCAGGTCGACCTCGGCCGGGTGCAGCCAGGCGTCGACACCGCCCCGGTGCCCCGCGTCGGGTTCCAGCCCCGTGGGCATCTCCGTCACGCGGCGCCACCTGTCCGGTCGGTGCGCTTGATGTCACCCTCGGCGGTGTCCTCGACGTCGCGGTAGGCGTCGCGGACCTGCTCGGCGCTCTTGATGAACTGGTCCATCCGGGTCATGGCCTCCTTGAGGAGACCGCGCAGGCCCTCTTCTCCGTTGAGCCGGTCGTCGAACTTCTTGGCCAGCTGCTGCCCGACCGGGCTGGTGCCGAGCTTGGGCGTGTACGCCTCGCCCTGCATGTTGGTCACCCGCGTCTGCACGGCCGCCAAGCCGAACCGCGCGGAGGACACGGCGATGCTGAACCCGTGCAGCTTGTCGGGGTCGACGTCCCAGAAGCCCTTGGACTGCTGACCGCCGTGCCCGGGGGTGACGGCCGGGGTGACGGCGGGCAGCGTGACCGTGGCGTCGCCGGGGACGGGCTTGGGGAGGGTGGCGGTCGCGTCGCCGGGAAGCGCGGCGGCGTCGGTGGTCTGGGCCGGATCCGTGGGCTGCGCTGCGTCACCAGGCTTCGCCGCGTCACTGGGCTGCACCGTGGTGTCGCCGGGCTTCTGCGCCGACGGGTCCGGTCGGGCCTCCGGGCCGGAACCGCCGGGCGCCGGGCTGTTCGGCGTGGGACCGGTGGTGGGACCACCGGGTGGGACGGTCGGGACGGGGGCGCCGCCGTGCGGGGCGGGACGGGCGGGGAGGACACCGTCCTCCGGACCACCGGGCGGCCACGCGGTGTCGGGCACCGAAGAGCCAGGACCACCGGGCACGGGCGTACCCGGCGGGACCGGGGTGCCGGGCGGCACAGGACCGCCGGGAAGTGCGGGGACCTGACCGCCGGGCGGCAGGTGGGTGCCCGGCGGGAGCTGGACGTCGGGCGTGGGACCACCGGCGACCGGTCCGCCCGGTAAGGAGGCCCCGGGCGGCAGCGAACTGCTCGGCGGCGGTACCCCGGGGCCCGGGGTGATCGGCCCGGGCGGCGTCGGGAACGGGCTGGGGATCGGCGACGGGTCGGGCACCGGGATTGGGCTGGGGCCGGGCGCGGGCGGCACCGGGACGGGCGGGCCGGGCACCGGCGGCGGGAACGGGCTCGGCGGGGGTGCGGGGACCGGGCTCGGCGTCGGCGTGGGAGCCGGGAACGGGCCCGGCGGCGTCGGGGCGGGCGGCGGGAGGGGGCTCGGCGACGGCACGGGCGGCGGGAACGGGGTGGGCGCGGGACCCGGGGTCGGCACGGGCGCGGGCGGCGGGAACGGACTGGGCGCGGGGAACGGGCTCGGCACCGGGTCGGGTACCGGGCTCGGGGCCGGTGGCTCCGGAACCGGCATCGGCGGCGGGTTGGCGCTCGCGTCCTGCTGGGCCGCGGTGAACGCGGCCTGGTCCTCGGCCAGTCCGTACTGGTCGAACTCGCGCATGGTCTGTGCTCTCCCCTGCCCCTAGAGCCCGATCACCGGCGGCGAAGCCTTCTGGTCCAACGCGAACGGGTCCTCGGCGTCGTACGGGTAGCGCCTGCGGTGCTCGCCGCTGTCACCCTGGCCACCACCCATCCCCGCGCCGCCCATCGGCATCCCGCCCATGCCCATCCCACTGCCCGAGCCACCAGCCTGACCACCCGCCGCGGCCACACCGGCGGCGGGCAGGCCCGTGCGGGTGCCGCCCGGCAGCGCCTCGGTGGCACCGACGGCCCCGCCCGGCTGGAGGGGAGCGCGCGCGGCACTTCCGTCCGCACTACTACCACCACCGCCGCCGAACGAAGCACCGCCACCGTAGCCGGCCGCGCCGCCCGCCGAGCCGGAACCCGCCGTGGCGTGGCTGGTGGCGTTGTCGAAGCCCTGGGCCGCGGTGCCCGGGTCGCCGCCCGCGGTGAGCACCGCCCAGCGCATCTCGACGTCGGTCGCGTAGGACACCGTGGTGTCGATCCAGTTGCCGGGCGCGGGGGTGGGCAGCGGCACCGGCGGCTTGTCCTCCGGGTGCTCGCGCAGCACGGTGGCGCGCTCCTCGAACTGCGGCGTGGCCTGGTCGATGCCGATCGCCGCGCCCTCGAACCGCTTCATCGCCTCGACGGCCATCGCCTTGAGCTTGGCCTCTTCCTGCTCCGCGGTGAAGGCGCTCTCCGCCCCCGCCGCGGTGCCGTTGATGGCCGACACCAGCGGGCCACCCGCCTCGAGCCCGCGCGCGGCGCTGTCGGCGGCCAGGGCGGGCGGCACGGCGGGCTTGGCCGGGATCTCCGGCATCGCGTCCTGGGCGGCCTTGAGCGCGCCCGCCGCCTCCTGGATCGGGTCGCCGATCTTGTGCGCGGTCTCGCCCAGGTCGGCCACCCACTGGGCGTTGAGCGCGACGTCCTGGCGGGCCTGCTCGGCGGCCGCGCCGGACCAGTAGTCCATCAGCTCGTCGAGCGCCTTGGTCAACAGGTCGGCGGCGTCGACGACCTCGCTGCCCGCCGCCCGCCAGTCGTCGGCGAGGCGCTCGAGCTGCGGTGCGCTCGCCTGGTCGGCGACCATCTTGACCAAGTCCTGGAGGGTGTACTTCTCCCACTCCGTGCCCCCGGTGACGTACCGGTCGGCCCCCTGCTTCCCTGTTCGCATCGCTCGAACTCCCCTCGGTGGCTGACCGGACCACCGCACCCCGTGGTGGGCACCGCCCCGTGGCACCCGTGGACGATCGCTTCCGACGATCACGCTATCCCGTCGGACGTCAGCCCGACACCAACCGTTCCCTCCCCATCACTGTTCGCTTCGCGGGGCCGCATCGCTACCGGTTCGGACGTAGCATCGGACGATGCCGAGGGTGCTCGCGGTCTCCGACGAGGTGGTCGAGCGGCTGTGGACCACGCGGGTCCGCGGCCACGGCGTCGACCTCGTGCTCGCCGCGGGCGACCTCCCGTTCGACTACCTGGAGTTCCTCGCCGACGCGCTGGACCGGCCGTGCGTGTTCGTGCCGGGCAACCACGACGCCGACCTCGCCGGCTACGACCACCGGCACGGGCTGTGGACCAGGGACGGGCTCCCGGTGGACTACCCCGGCCCGCGCGGCGCGGTGAACGCGGACGGCCGGGTCGCCGACGTCGCGGGGCTGCGCATCGCGGGCCTGGGCGGGTCGATCCGCTACAACGAGGGGCCGAACCAGTGGACCGAGCGGCAGATGGCCCGCCGGTCGCGGCGCGTCGTCCGCCAAGCGGCGGTAAGGCGGTGGCGCGACGGTAGGTCTGTCGACGTCCTCTTGACCCACTCACCCCCGCGAGGTGTGGGCGATCAGGAAGACCCACCGCACCGCGGTTTCTCCTGCCTGCACGACACCGTGCGACGGCTCCAGCCCGGTCTGATGGTGCACGGCCACATCCACCCGCACGGCGCACCGGTACCCGATCGGACCATGGGCGTCACCCGGGTGGTCAACACCGTGGGCTACCGGATCCTCGACATCCCGGGGGGTGGTCGTGCCGCGTGACACCGGTTTCCCGGTCGCCGACGCCGAGAACGACTTCCTGCGCGTGCGCAGGCGCCAGGTGCTGTCCCGGCTCGGCGCCTGGCTGCGCCGCGAGCCCGACGACGTGAACATCATGGTGCCCTTCGACGAGGTCGTCGCCGCCCTCGGCAGGCTGGGCGAGCGCAGGCTCGGGCTCCAGGTGATCGCCCTCGACTCGATCATCGGCAGCGTCGACCGGACCCGTGACTTCGACCGCCAGTTCCGCCCCACCTCGGCCCAGTCCCGCCAGCGCTGGGAACGCCTCGCCCTGGCCAGCAGGCGCGGCGAGTCGTTCCCGCCGATCGAGGTCTACCGGGTGGGGGACCTGCACTTCGTGGTCGACGGGCACCACCGGGTGTCGGTAGCGCACGCCCTGGGGCTCAAGACGATCGACGCGATGGTCACCGAGATCATCACCCGGGTGTCGGCGGAGGGGATCCGGTACCGGGGCGACCTGATCGTGAAGGACTACCGGCGGATCTTCCTCGACCGCGTCCCGCTGGCGGCCCCGGCCCGCGCGGCGATCACCCTGAGCGACCCGTGGGACTACGCCGAACTCAGCGAGGCCGTGGAGGCGTGGGGCTTCCGGCTGATGCAGGCGGAGGCCACGTTCCTCGACCGCCCGACGGTGGCCCAGCGGTGGTACGCCGAGGAGTTCGTACCGGTGGTGACGATGGTCCGGCAGGCGGGCATGGTCTCCACCCAGTCCGAGGCGGAGGCCTACCTGTGGGTCATCGGCGAGCGCTACAAACTGATCCGCTCCCACCGCTGGGACGACGAGGTCCTCACCGCACTGCGCGCCCAGAACCGAACCAGCGGCAAGCAGCCGTAGCGACCGAACGAGTGCCAGTGCGCGCGGTCATTCACTCAGGGTGCGCGGCGGGCTGCGCCTTCTGCACCACCTGATCGGCGATGTTGTCCAGCAGCCGGGTACCGACCTCCTGTGAGTAACCCAGGATCAGCGCGAACAGCAGCAGGGAAGCGTGCGAGGACACCAGGTCCTGCAGCAGACCGGTGCGCAGGACGAGAACCCCGACGACCGCGAAGATCGCGCCGAGCATGATCTTCACAATCGCCTGGTACGGGGTGAGCGTGTAGGGCACGACGCTGGGTTTGGTGCGCAGCAACAGAACCACGACAGCGATCGACGCACCGAGCACACCCATCAACTGCAACCACCACACGTCACCACTGGAGGCGACGGCACGACCGGTCGGGCACACATCCGCCGCCGCACCAATGCAGAGCGGCAACATGTCCTCGTGCCGGGCCGTGAGCCAACCGATCAGGATGTTGACACCGAGCAGAAGAAGCCCGAACAGGATGATCCGATTCCGCAGACTCCGAACACTGGTAGCCGCGTCGTGCGAGGCGTCATCAGCGGCACGCAGCGCAGTCAGGACCAACGCCCGCTGGGCCGGCTCAGCCATCGCGTCGAACACGGCAGGCTCCAACGCCTGCACCCGAGGGTCCTTCTGCGGGAGCTTGCGCGCCACGGAGGCGCGCACGTCCGGAATCCGCCCCGCCAAATCAGGACTGGACGCGATGAGCACCGACTCGGCAAGGTGCAGAGCCCGCCAAGTGCGCTCGATGTTCACCCCGGAATACCAACGCGGCAAGGTACTGCGCAGCTCAGCCGCCCGCGCCACCGCCCGCATCGCCGTGTGCACCGCACGCGGAACCGGCCCGGCCCGCTCATCGAGATCGGCCTGCAACTGCTGCAACCGCTCCACCACAGCCATCCGCCAAGCCGACGACGGATGCAACTTCTCAATCCGCAACGACCAGTCAGGCTCACCACCCGCACCGGCCGACGAGCCCCGCCCGTTGGCACCACTGAGCAACAACGCCTCGGGTGCGGGCGGTCGCACGTCCGGGTTCATCGGCCATCCCCCCGGATGGACACGGCACGAGGAGTCGCCCCCGCGCCTCTCCCCCAAGTGATCGCGACCTACCCCGAGATCATTACGCCCCCCAAACCAACGCGGCACCGGCCAGCAACGGCTGCAGCAGCAGAAACCCCTCCTTCCCAACAAACACGACCAAGACCCACCCAACACCACATCGCCAACCCAGAGCCCCCACCCTCACCCTCCCCAAGCACCCTCCAATCTCCGCAATCACCTCCGTGACCCCAGGACTCACCACCCCCAGGACCCACCACCCAGCCGCAGCGGATAGGCCGACCCCGCTGGTAACGCCGGCCCGCTACGGATGCTCGATCTAGTGGACTCGCTTCGTGTGGGGGGAGAGCACCGCTAAACTCGCCGTGTGGTGGGAATGCCCTTCACCCGCCCTTCTTTCCCACCGCGGTGCTCTAGGGGCCCCA
>NZ_BSTR01000078.1 GCF_030269645.1 Actinokineospora sp. NBRC 105648
CCGCAGCCGCCTGCGATCCTGTCGTCTTCACAAACACATGATCAACAGGCGGCTGCTCCACGTCGAACACGGGCCCCACCACACGTTCCCGCAGGTCACAACCCAAATGGCGGCTGCCGTACTAGGGCGCCCTATGCGGATCTTCCCGCCTATGCCTGTCAGGTTCAGCGGGGGCACCGGTACCGGCCGGTCCGCCTTGAGGAGTTGTCGGATCTGGTCGACGGGGCAGTGCCCGCTTGGCCTTGATCGCCGTGGCGATGACGTCCCCGACCCGCTGCAACGCCCTGTCCACGAACGGTTTGGGCAAGGCCTCCGGGCGTCAGCGACTCCCCCGCGGCCAGTTCGCCTACAGCGAGCTGTTCCACGTCGTCGGCAGCAACACCTCGCTGGTCCCACTGGAAACGGTGCCGCTGGCGGTCTCCGTGGCCTGGTTCACGAAAGCCGCCACAGGCATGGCCCGGCGCCACCACGGCGCGATTCCTCAGCGCCGCACCCCCGCCATCCACGAGTCGCCACCGACCGGAAACCCGCACCGACGGCCCACTCCTCGATCGCGGCGCGCGTGGTCCTTCTCTTCAGCGGGTCGGGCAACGGCTCACTCGGAACGCGAGGAAGGTTCCGGGGGAAAGGTCTCCTCACGGCGAGGGTCACGGCGAGCACAGCAGGAATGACCTCGACTTGGTCTTACGAGCGGATCGTCTGGCTCGGGCTTATCGCCTCGTCTCGTAGCGGGTTAGTAGGACGCCGCCGGGGAATGTTCGGGTCTCTGCCAGGGTCAGGTTCACCCAGTTGTCCAGGGCGGTGAAGAACGGTGTGCCGCCGCCCACCAGGACCGGCACGGTGACCAGGACGTACTCGTCGATCAGGCCGGCCCGCATGGCCGCGCCGGCGAGTGTCGCGCCGCCGATGTCCATCGGGCCCGCGTCCTCGGCCTTGAGCCGGGTGATCTCGGTGACCGCGTCGCTGGTTACCAGGCGGGTGTTCCAGTCGACCGGGGTGGGCGTCGAGGAGAAAACCACCTTCGGCATGTCCCGCCAGCGGCGGGCGTACTCGATCGCCGCTGGTGTGGCGTCGGGCTGCTGGTCGGCGGTCGGCCAGTGGGAACTCATCCCCGCCCACAGCTTGCGCCCGTACAGCGCCAGGCCCGTCGCCGCCACCCGGTCGGACCACCACTGGAACAGCTCGTCGCTCGGCGACGAGTCCGGCCCCTCACCCCCGCTCCAGCCGAGATCGTCGCCGGGCGCGGCGGTGTAGCCGTCCAGGGTCACGTTCATGGCGAAGGTCAGTTTCCGCATGGCAGCAGTCTCCCGTGAGTCGATCTCATATGTACAGACGGGCGCGAAAACCCTGTCCGTGCGCGATCTGCGTCCTGGGCAGTCCTCGTGGGCCGGGCTTCGAGATGATCAACTCACGGTCCGGTGTACCCCGGTTCAGCGCTGTGCGGTGAAGAACGCGCGGATGTCGGCCGCGACGAGTTCGGGTACCTCCAGGGCGGCGAAGTGGCCCCCGCGTTCGAATCGGCTCCAGTGGGTGATGGCGCTGTTGTCCCGCTCGGCGAAGACCTTGATCGTCTGGAAGTCGTCGGCGAAGACCGCGACGCCGGTCGGGGCGGTGTTGACCGCCGTGGCGCCGGGGGCTTCGGCGTTCTCGTAGTACGAGCGGGTCATACCTGCCGCGGCGTTGGTGAACCAAGCCACCGACACCGCCAGCAGCACCGCCTCCAGCGGGACCAGTGAGGTGCCGTTTCCGAAGGAGTTGAACAGCTCGCTGTAGGCCAGGAGGCCGAGCGGGGAGTCGCTCAGGCCCGCGGCGACGGTCTGCGGGCGGCTGGCGTTCATCGTGTTGTAGCCGCCGACCTTCTGGAACCACTTCATGTGCTCGAGCCCGGCGTAGTCCTGCGGCGTCAGGCGCTCGAACTCCGCGGGGTCGCCGGAGGGGAAGGAGAACAGCTGCAGCACGTGCAGGCCGAGGAATCCCGGCGGGGAGAGCAGACCCAGCTCACGGGCGATCACCGCGCCCTGGTCAGAACCGTGTGCGCCGTAGCTCTCGTGGCCGAGGCGGCGCATCAGGGTGTCGTAGGCGCGGGCGGTGCGGGCCGACGTCCAGCCGGCCTCGGTGACCGGGGTGGAGAAGCCGAAGCCGGGCGCGTCCGGGATCACCAGGTGGAACGCCTGCTCCGCCGAACCGCCGTGCGCCACCGGGTCGACGAGCTGGTCGATCATGTCCAGGTAGTCGACGGACGAGCCCGGGTAGGTGTGCAGGAGCAGCAGCGGGGTCGCGTCGGGGTGGGGCGACTCGACGTGGATGAAGTGGATCGGCTGCCCCTCGATGTCGGTGACGAAGTGCGGGTGCGCGTTGATCCGCTCCTCGGCGGCGCGCCAGTCGAATGCCCGCCACGCGGCGACGGCGTCGCGCAGGTAGTGGTTGGGGGTGCCGGTCGCCCAGTCGTCCCCGGGCGCGGGCTGGGGCAGGCGGGTGCGGGTGAGGCGGTTGGCCAGGTCGTCCAGCTCGGCCTGGGCGATCTCGACGCGGAAGGGGCGGATGCTCGTGTTCGTCATGGCACCAACGCTAGAGTGCATATAGGAACGTTTCCTTCCTAATTGGCGGAGAACTCATGACCGACACGCCTGCTCGGCTGCTGGCCCTCCTGTCGTTGTTGCAGTCGCGGCCGGTGTGGAGTGGCACCGAGCTGGCCGGGCGCCTCGGCGTCACGACCCGGACGGTCCGCACCGACATCGAACGGCTGCGCGGCCTGGACTACCCCGTGCACGCCACCCGGGGCGCCACCGGCGGCTACCGGCTCGGCGCGGGCGGGAAGCTGCCCCCGCTGCTCCTCGACGACGAGGAGGCGGTCGCGGTGGCCATCGGGCTGCGTGCGGGGCGTGGCATCGCGGGCATCGAGGCGGCCAGTGGCCGCGCTCTCGCCAAGCTCGAGCAGGTCCTGCCCCCGCGTCTGCGGCCCGCGGTCGAGGCGCTGTCCTCGGCCGTCGAGCACGCTCCGGAGAACACCGCCACCGATGCCCCCGACCCGGAGGTCGACCCGGACGTGCTGCGCGCTGTCGCGACCGCCATCCACGGTGTGGAGCAGTTGCGCTTCGACTACGACGGCGCCGCGCGCGTAGTCGAGCCGTATCGGCTGCTGTCCTGGCAGCGCCGCTGGTACCTCGTCGCCCGCGACCCGGCCACCGGTGAGTGGGACGTCTACCGCGCTGACCGGGTCATTCCGCGCATGCGCACCCACCGCCGTTTCACCCCGACCCCGATCGAGGACGGCGACTACACGGCGTTCGCGATGCGCCGGGTCGCCAGCAGCGGGTGGAACGTGCACGCCCGGCTGCGCGTCGACGCCCCGGCCGAGACCGTGCTGGCCCGGATCAACCCCGCCGTGGGCGTCGTCGAGGCGGTCGACGCGACCACGTCCGTGCTGGTCACCGGCGCGGACTCACTGGAGACGGTGGCCGTCTTCGCAGGCATGCTCGGCATGGACTTCACCGTCGAGTCCCCGGCCGAGCTGCGACCCCTGCTCCGCGTGCTGGCGCAACGCTACGCCCGGGCGTGACCCAGGCGCCCATCACTCGGAGCGGAACACGTTGGGGCAACAAGGTTTCCGCGACTGCGCGCCAGAACCGCCCAGCCCGGCAGGACGCCTGCTGATCCAGCAGGCTTCTGGCGCCGAGGCCTCCGCAGGCACACCACCTCGGCCAATCCTCTGTGCTGCAACTGAAAGGGCCCACCCTTGCCGTCCACTTAGGAGCCTGCGACGGTCTGCGGGAGGCCGCTGCTGGTTGGTGCGCTTACCGCGATCGGTGAGCGGAACGGATGCTGTCGAGGTAGTGGGCGGCGCTCGGATAGGGCTTGTCCTGCGCGCCGTTGCGGTGCAGGTCGATCCGCCCGTCTGGGTGCAGGCGGAGGGTGGTGGTCGCGCTGCGGGCGGCGTCGACGTGCTCGGCCTGGGGAAGTGATCCGGTGCCGAGCACGGCTGTGTGCGGCGGGAACATCGCGATGGCATCCGCCGCGGTGGCCGCGGGCGGGTGGCCGGTGCGGTTGGCGCTGCTGACGTAGAGGATCGGGAACTCGGCCAGCACGGGCAGCAGAGGCGGCCACCGGGTGCCGAACAGCAGGGCCCAACCGTCCTGGCTGGCGGGTGCGAGCCAGGCAGGACGGCCGGCCGTGCCGCGCAGCGGTACGAGGAGGGTCACGCGTTCGTCGGTGAGCAGGCGGTGGGCCAGGGCGCGGTGGTCCGGGTCCAGGGCCAGGGCGTCGGCGAGGGTGGCGAAGGTCTGGGGGTCGTGGGCCCACAGCGCCACGGCCTGCTCGGCGGGCCTGCCCTTGACCGTGTTGACCGCACGCGGGTCGGTGGCCGCGGTGACGTAGGTCAGCGGGGCCGGGTTGGGCAGTACCACCGCAGCGCCGGTGTGCAGGGTGCGGCGGGCGCGGTCGGCGTCCACGGTGCCCAGGTCGGGGTTCACCGCGCGCCCTCACACATCCCGTCGAGGTAGCTCGCGAACGCGCTCTCCTCAACGGTGGCCCGGCCGGTGCGGTACGCCCGCGTCTTGACCCAGGCCATCGCCGTCCGGGCCTGTTCGCGATCCAGGTCGTGACCGAGCCGGGCGGCGACCGCGGTCACCACGCGGGCGCTGGCCAGGTGGGTGAGGACAACGCTCGGGGCAATGCCCAGGAGCGCTTGGGGGTCGTAGGGCTGGAACAGGTCCGGGTGGACGAACGGGGTGCCGGTGGAGATCGTGCCGACGCCGGTGCCGACCACCGGGGTGGTCACGCTCAGCGGCAGCCCGGTCTCCGCCGACACCATCCGCGCGATCACGGGCAGCCGGGTCAGGTCCGGGGGCGTCCACCACGGATCGGCGTCCTCGCCCAGCAAGGCCCGGATGCGCTCGGCCCGGTAGGCGAGCAGGAACAGCAACTGCTCGGTGGCCACCATGCCCGCGCGTTCGGCCAGGCCCAGCCACGAGCTCGACAGGACCCGCACCCCCACCCGCGCGGCCTCGAGGGTGTTGGCCAGGCCCAGTCCCAGGTCGTTGTGCAGGTGCGAGGCGAGCACCACGTCCTTGTCGGCGCCTACCCGGGTGAACATCGCCGCCACGTCCGACGGGAGCTGGTCGCCCACGGTGTCCGCCAGGATCACTGTCCCCGCCCCGGCCGCGGTGGCCGCCGACGCGTAGTCGGCCATGAGGCCGTGGTCCGCGCGGGAGGCGTCGGCAAAGCAGAGGTCCACCGCCACCCCATCGTCACGCCCACGCGCCTCCTCGACGAGCGCGACCCCCGCGTCCAGCGCCTCGCGAGCGCCGCGGTGGGTCATGACCTGGGCCATCGCCTCGGAGGCGGGCACGACCACCATCACCCGCGCGTGCGCGCTGCCCCGCACCGACGCCACGGCCTGCCGGACGTCCACGGCCGTCCCACGGCACACCGCGGCCACGCTCACCGCGCCCTCGGCCTCCACCGCCACCCGGCGCACCGCCTCGAACTCCTCGGCGCACACCGCCGGGAACCCCGCGGCGAACACGACGTGCCGCGGCCCGTCAGCACCGAAGATCCGCCCCTGCTCCACCGCCAACCGCACCCGGAAGTCAGGCGCCATCAGCGTCTTCGCCTGCGCGCCATCGCGGGCCGACTCCTCCCACAGCACGACCCGGCCCGCCGAAGCCGACTCCCGCACCAGATCCACTACCGGCTCCGATCCGTCCAGCACTCACCCTCTGAACGGAGGGCAGGGAACACTAGATCACAACGGAACCGCAGCGCTCCCGTGGGTTCTCGCGCAAACGTCGAAGCCCCACCGTCGGCGTTGCGTGCCATGCGGCTGCGCGGCTGAGCTCCTGCGCCGCGCACGCAGGAGGAATCCCGGCGAGCCTACCGCTCGCGAGGTTCGCCACCGGTCGCCGTGAGGTTGTCCCGGCTCTCCCACTTCGCGCTTTCCCCGCCCGAAACCGGAGCATTGGGAGTCGCCTGCGGGGCCAACTCGCCCGCTGGGAGCTCGCCGTCGTGCTGGTCGGCGCGGACCATCGGGGGATCACCTGCCGGTCGGGCGTTGCGCGGCATACCCGGGGCCTGGGCCACCGCGAAGCACGCCGTCGCCGTGCCGGACAGCTCGCTCTTGGCCTGCACCAGCACCACCACGTGCTAGGTGCCAGGCGCGCCGGAGGCGTGCGTGACGGTGGGGCCGCTGGTTGTCTGTGCCGTCGCAGGTGAAATCCCAGTCGTGGAGCACAATCGGCTCGCCCTGGTCGGTGCTCGCGACGGCGCTGAGGTGCGCAGGTGGCCCGCGGTGGCCCGGCCCAGTCACCGCGACCCGCTGGGCGGTGCCCGCGGCGACAATGGCGTCCTTCAACGTGCCGACGAACAGACCCGAGTCCGGCGCCTGGAGGAACTTGTCGCCGGTGGCCGTCGCGGCGGAGCCCGGTTGGACCGCATACACCTGCGCCGGGTTGACCGCCAACGCCTTTGGCCCGCAGAGCGCCTGAGCCGACGCCCTGCGGCGGGCGCAGACCTGCTACGACCACCTCGCGAGCGGGCTCGGCGTCCACCTACTGGCCGTTCTCCTGGAAACAACATTTCTACTGGCGACAAGCCTTATCCCCGTCAAGAGTAGCAAGACTTCAGTGATCAAGTGGGGTGACAATAGGGTCAACCGGATTCTTACCGCGCTGATAGTCGATCTTCAGCTGCACGAACGCCAGCTTCGGGTGTGGGACCACGTCACTAGTCGTGACCGCTCCGGGTCGCCAAGGCGACGAGAGTCGCATCTCACCGAGATTCCAGAGCGTCGAGGATTTGCTTGCGTATCACCTCGGTCACGTGGTCGTGGGTCCGGCGATCCCTTTCATCTTCTGCCTCAGGCACGCTCGGCGGGCGACCTCCGGGATACCGACGCCAGAAGCGTTGCCAGGAGTTGGACCGCCGCCACGGTCGTCCCTCAGGGCTGGTGAAGGCGAACGGGTGCTGGTGGCTGCCCAGGAGCAGTTCGTAGAACACAGCGATGCTCGGCGGCAGTTCCACTCCCCCGCGTCCGGGCAGGCGTCTTGGTCTGGCCCTTCCGGGCGAAGAGCCTGCGGCACAGTCGAGTCGGCCGCGGTGGCGACACGGTGTCGATCGATAAGGTGCCATACTTCTTCAGCGTCCCGCCGACCTCCTTCAACGGTGCTCGGACACTGACCTCCTTTATCTGCTCGTCTCATTCGTGCCGCTGCTGCCGGCAAACTCACCCCACCGGGCGCCGGTATAGACGTCCGATCAGACAACGCGTAACCCGCCATGCCGAGCCCGGCATCCGCGTCGAGACCTGCACCTGCACCACCGCCGCGTCGACAGGCCCCAACTGTTTTCCCGCTCCTTCCCGCCAGGACTCCTACCGCCACCTCTTCATGACCACCTGCCACTCCCCACGATCCAGGCCTCTCGCATCGCCCCCCATCACGCCGCCGCGACGATGACTAGACGTAGTTACATGATCGACCACTCTTGCGATAGTAGCCGACGAGCATTCCCTGTCTTAGTATTCTTGCGAAAGCCGACTCGGCTATCGGCAAACTTGCCAGATCGACACTGGTTGGCACTACCAGGTCACAGCGAGCCCTCTCCGTAGATGGCCTGTAAGTGGCGGTCCACACTCGAGGTAGACACAGGAGTCGCATCCGGGTGATTTCCAGCTACCCGATCGGCGGCTGGCGTGATCAGCCGCCGCTGGCGAAACTTTTCGACATGTCCGCACGCCAGCACGCACGGTGCGCAGAAGGCGCAGATCGGCTTGGGTGAGGTGCTCACCGCGTTGACAAAGCTGCGGTCGGGCCTTGGCATCGCCGACCCCAAGTTCGCGGATCGCCTCGGGCCGCTGCGCGTGGTGTTCGACCTCCAGGAGTCCGACGGGGTCGAGACCGCGCGCGCCAAGGTGACCAGCCGAATTGCGGCCGCCACCGCGCGGTTGCCGGAGGACCAGCGACTGGCAGTCGACGCCGCCTTCAGCCAGACAGGTCCTTTTCGTGGCAAGCGGTACATGGAGCGGCTCGAAATTCTCGCCCAACAGCGCGGTCGGACGTCGCGCACCATGCGCAGGTGGGCCGACTCAGGCCTGGCGGCCGTGGCTGAGGCCCTGCTGGCGGGCGCGCCACGGACGATACGTGACCCTCATTGGTGGACCGAGGAACTGAAGGTCGCCCTGGTGCTCGACGGTCCGACGCCGGAGGTGCTGGAGACTCGTCGGGTGGTCGCCGCGCGGGACGGCCTCGCGGAGTTGGACCTCGCGATGACCATCACGGAGGCGGACGCGGACACGGTGCTGAACAGGGTGACCTTCGACGTCATCTACGGCGGGGTGCTGCACGTCGTGGCCATGGAGTCCTCCGACCGCGTGCGGTTGGTGCTGACCCTGCCCCGGCCCTTGGCCCGGGGTTCGGCGCATGAGTACACGGTGCGCGCGCGCCTGCCCGCCGACCACGAGTTGCGCGCGCACTACGTCTGCGTTCCGAAGTACCCGTGCAAGCGGTTCGACCTGCGGGTGCGCTTCTCGCCGGCCGATCCACCGACCGCCGTCACCAGGCTGGTGGACGTCTACCAGCGCGATGTCCAAGACCCGGTAACGGCGGCGGAAGCGGTGCGGCTGGATCCGGCGGGCGAGGTCCGCACCTGCTTCACCGACCTTGCACTCGGCCGGGCCTCCGGCCTGCGCTGGCGGTACTGACCGACCGGGGTGGCCAGGGGCCGCACCGCTCGCGACCGAGCCCGCACGAGCGGTGCGCCCGCGAGGATGATCTTAAGGGCCGGTGCGGGTCAGGGTCTGGCGGGACAGCTCGGTGCCGTTGTTGAAGACGATGACCTCCCCACCCGTGATCACGTAGAGGTAGGTCTTGTTTCTGGCCGTGTACCCGGTCGCGGTGCTCTCCGCCGGGATGGAAATGTGCGAGTCTGCGCTGGGTGCCCGCCCGATGAGCTGACCGTCGTAGTGCAGCTGCCCCGCGGCGTCACGGCACAGGGTGATCACGTGCCGCGACGTGGTGTACGAGCCTTCGAGCACTGACGCGCCGGAGATCCACTGGGCAGCCTCGGTGGGGCACGGCGTGCCGGACAGCGGGGCGGCGACCGCTTGGTTGTCGCCCGACCCCTGACCGGCGTCGGGAAGCGCGTCGAGGATCGAGTCCCAGTTGGACCACACGCCGAGTACGACCAGGGCGAGCAGCGTGCGGCGCACGACGTGGCCCGCCCGGGGGAACCCCCGCCTGGCCAGGTGAGGTGCAGGTGGGTCGATGCTCGCCGCGGCGTAGCTCGCGCGGCGAGGCGGTTCGGCCGGCGCCTCGGGCGGCCGGTAGTCCGAAGTGGAGCGACTACTCGGTCTGGTCCAGCGCTCTGGTGCGGGCGGGGGCACCACGGGATCAATTCGGGGACGCGGCTTGCCGGTCAGGCGGATCCGGCTCCCGCTCGACCGCGGCGCTGGGGCCCTGGCCGCGTGCTTGGACTCGACGAAGTCCGGGCGTTCACCGGTCGAGGTCACCTTGGGCACGACAGCGGTGGGTTCCGGCACCGCGCTCGCCGCCGTCGCCTTCGGGGCGTGGCAGATGCGGCAGACCTTCGCGGCCGCCCCGTTGTTCGCGTCACACTCCGAGCACGCCCAGGCAGCCGGGGGACTCACCGCGCACCCGTCAACGGTGCGGCGGGTGGCTGTGCGCGGACCGGGTCGAGCACCTCGTCACTGCACTCGCCCGGTCGGAACACCACCCAGTCGTCCGTGCACGGGGCGACCCGCACCGCGAGCAGTGGTACCTCGCCCGGTTCGGTGCGCGCGGCGACCACCTTGGCTGCTCTCGGCTCCGCGGTGTCGACCGGCGGCGGGGCAGCCGGCTCGGGCGGGGCGACCGCGGACGGCCCGGGGGCATGGGGTAGCGCGTGACGCGGCCCGCCACCCGGGCTGTCCCTGACAAGCCCCACCTCGTCGACCAGCAGGAGCAATTCGTCCCGGTGCTCAGTGTTGAACCACAGCGGGAGGGTGACGGGCACGCCTGCCAGGGTCACCGTGAGGTCGAGCCGGACCCGCGGTTGGCCGGGGTCATCGACGAGGTGGGCGTCCACCCACGCGGCCCTTGGGATCTGGGTGCGCGCGCCGTGCGCGTCGGCCTGGTCGGCGATCACAATGCGGTCGGGGAGACCCAGCAGCCAGAAGTTCGAGCCCCGGACTCGGGTGAAAGCGTCGGCGTGCCACCAGGAGATCGCGTGCAGGCCGGTGGGCTTGCCGCCGTTGTACTCGCGCACGTCGTACCCGGCACCGTCCTCCTGGCACCACCACAGTCCACGTCTGTTCACCATCGCCGTGCTCAGAGGCTGTTGGCGATGGTCGCGATGATCTGGTCCATCTCCCACTCCTCCAGCCCTTCACCCGCTTCGGAGGGGAAGTAGATGGTGTTGTTCCAGTCGTCGGCGATGTCGGTCCACGGGTAGCTTTCCGGGGCGAACATCAGCAGGCGCTTGGCCGAGTTCTCCACTAGGGCGCTGCGGCTCTGCCCTGACCCCCACTGGGCGTACAACTCCTCCAGCGAGCCGGGGATCGACTGCGGGTAGGTCGAGGCACGGGTGTGCCTCGGGTCGCCGAGCCGGTGCGCCGAGGCGTCAGTGAACATGACGATGACGTGCCTGCGTCGGTCCAACCCGGTCTCCCAGTCGGACCCGATGGCCAGGGCGAGTGCCTCGAGCGCGGACTCCGGCTCGTCACCGCCGCCGTCGGCGTGCAGCGCGTTGACCGTCGTCTCGAAGCTGTCGAGTTCGTCGGGAACGCGGAGGAACGGGCTCACCACCATTGCGTCCTCCGCACAGTCGGCGTAGTCGCGGAACCCGATCACCTTGAGCCGCAGGCTGCTGATCCCCCGCCCCTTGGCCGCCATCTCCTGCGCGAGCCGGTTGGGGAACGACATCGCGCTCTGCTTCACGTTCTCCAACGTCGGCCCCATGCTCGCAGTCGTGTCGACACACAGCACGATGTCCACCGCGTACTTGAGGTTGTTGTCGCCGGACCGGTTCTGGTTCTGGCTCATCCAGGTACTCCCGTTCAGTTCTTGCCGGTGAGGTTGATGCGCAGCCGGGTGGACGACGTCCTCGGCGCGGTCTTCGTCGTGTTGACCAGGACCCGACTGGTCTTGGCGCCGCCACCCGGCGGCGGAGTGCTCGGCGCCGGAGCGGGCAGCGGGGTCGGGGACACGGCTTCCCTGCTGAGCACGTCGGACTCGTCGAGGGCAGCAGCGACATCGGCGATCACCGGGCGGGCCCGGGGATCCGCGGCCGTCAGGGACTCCAGCAGGGACCGTATCCGACCGCCCAGCACCGGGTCCCACGCCAAGGGAGCGCCTGCCAGCACAGCCGCAGCGGGCGACTCGTGGCTTTCGCCGTAGCCCGGCAGGACCCCGAAGAGGTACGTGTGGATCAGCAGGCCGATTGCGAAGACGTCCGCCGCCTGGGTCAGCGACCGGGCTTGGGCGCCCCGGTCGCCGCGCAGGTAGCGCAGCCACTCCGGTGCCCCGTACAACGGGTTGCCGCCGATCACCTCAGCCGCCGGTGGGGCGCCCGCCTGGTAGGCATCGTCGAAGTCGATCAGCTTCGCGACCAGCAGCGGCCCCTTCCTCGCCGGTGCCAGCAGGATGTTCTCCGGCTTGAGGTCACCGTGGACGATCCCCCTGGCGTGCAGCAGCACCAGGCTGTCCACCAGCGTCTTGAGCAGGACGAGCTGACCGCGGGTATCGAGGTCGCGGGCGGCGATGTCGGCGGGGCGGACTCGCGGCGTCACCTTGTAGTAGCGGGTGCCCTCCGCGAAGAAGTCCACCGCGAGCACGAGGTTCCCGGCGTGCACGTCGTCAGCCCGCAGCGCGGCCATGATGTCGGTGTGCCGCTTGGCGAACCGCTCGCACTCGGCGAAGCGGCGCTTCTTGTCCTCGACCGTGCCCATCGAGTCGGCCTTGGGGATCTTCGGGTCGAGGAACTCCTTGAGGAAGAACTCCCCGCCGCCCTTCTCCGCGAACGCCCACAGGCACTTGCCCGCGTCGGCGTTGGTCGGCCTGGTCACCACCCGGTAGCCGTTGAGCACTTGGTTCAGCTTCACCGGTTGTCCTCCCCCACCGTCGTGGCCAAGCGCTGCTCATACCCGCCCCGGTACTTCCGCCACGAGTCGCTCCTGGCGGTGTGCACGGCGTCCGTACCGCGGTCCGCCGCAGCGCGCAGTGGTTCGTCGTGTTCGTGTCGCAGCAGGTTCCGTCGACTGCCGAACGACACGCGCAGATCCCCGAAGTCATGGAACCCCAACGCCACGACGGCGAGCGACGCGTCGTCGCCGGTGTAGCCGGCGACCCGCTCGGCCAGCAGTTCGCCCCAGTGGGCCGGGTCGCGCGCGTGCCAGAGCGTGTCCAGCAGCACGTGCTCGAATTGCGCGGGTGTACTGACATAGCCGAAAAAGCCGTCGGTCGCGGTGACCAGGACGCACGGCGCGGGCGCGTGGCCGCGCCACCGATTGAGCGCGAACTCCCGGTCGACCGACACCATGTTGGTCATCGGCGGGTCCTGCAGCAGCAGGTCCAAGGCGTCGCTGCCGTCCACGTCGTCCAGGCTGAGCTGCTGCAGGCCACGGTCGGGCTCGACCACGTAGCACCGGGAGTCCCCGGCCCACACCACGTCCCAGCGCACCCCGTCCGGGTGCATGGTGAAGGCGAGTGCTGCCAGGGTGGACGGGAACTCGCGGTGGATCCTCCCGCGCATCCTGCTGCGCACCGTGATGTCGGCAGCCAGCCGGGTGACGACCCTGTCGTGCAGCGCGTCCACCGACGAGCCGTCGACGAACCACTCCTCAACCAAACCCCGCAATCGGCGAGGGGCGACCCACGCCTGGGTCCGCTCCTGCCCGGTCGGGGTGCTGCCCGCGCTCGCCCGGCCAGCGCCCCCGACGCCGTCGAACACCGCGATCAGGCCGCGCGCCGTCGGCCAGTGCACCACGACGAGCGGATCTGCGTCCTCACCGCGTCCGGCGATTCGTTCCGTCCACACCGACAGCGCCACGAACCTGGGCGCGGTGTGGTGCCAGATCCGGGCGCCCTGAACGGTCTTGCTCGGCTCGACGTCCACGCTCAACCGTCCTCACGGCGCAGCACGCCGCGCACCCGGCTCGGATTGGCCTCCGGGGCGGCGGCTTCGGCGGGCCGTTCCGCAGCGGGCTTGTCGTCCTTCGGCGGGTCAGCGGGCCGCCTGCGCGGCGGCGTCTCCGCAGCGGGCTCGCTCTCCCCCTCGACTACGGCCCCCGCGCCGTCGATCGTCTTACGCTTGCGGTCTAGCCGATCGCGGATACCGCTGCGCTTGCCGCCCAGCAGCGGGTTGCCGCTGGGGAAGAACTCACCCATCACGGTCTCGCTGATGCGCGAGGTGTTGAACTCCTCCATCTTCTCTGAACCCATCAGCGCTCGGAGCGCCTGCAGGCTGGCGTTGGTGCTGTGCTCTTTGGCGTCCTGCTCGCGATCGAGCATCGGCGTAGGGTCGCCCCCTGTCATCGCCATCACGTGGGCCAGCATCTCCCCGCGACCCCCCTCAGCGACCGGGCGCATCGCAGTGCGGCGCATCTCCAGCACCCGCAACTCGCGCTGCGTGGAGAGAAACTCGGCGACATCGCTGGTCTCCACCTGCACGCTGAACCCGGTCAACCGCACACCGTCGGGGGCGTAGGCCCGCGAGAGGACTGCGACCACAGCGGCCTCCGCGTCGGCGGGGCGCAGCGGCTCGAACCGTTTGGTGACCGCGCGCACCTGATCCGTCAGCCACGCCTGCAGCGCGGCGGCCATGTCCCGAACCCCGTCGCGGACCACCCGTACCGGATCGACGATCTCGCAGCCGCAGGAAACGGTTACCTCGAAGGGGAACGACGAGTCCGAACTCGGCGAGGACAAGGTTGTGCCGACGGCGCGGTTGGCGACATCGACCCGGTGCGCGACCCGGTAGTTGCCCGTCCTGGCATCGGGCACCCGCTCACCGGCGCGCACCACCAACGGGTCGCCGATAGCGCGTTCGAGCACCAGCGCGGTGCCAATGGCCGGGCCGCGGACCCCGCCCGCCCGCAACCGCTTGAGCGGGATGGATTCCACTACCGGGTCGTAGGTCTGGTTCATGCGCTCAGTTCGCCTTCCTCGAGGAGTTGGGTCAAGAAGTAGTCAGCCGCTGCGGACGGGGCCAGGCGGTCGTCCGCCCACTGCTCGAGCAGGTGGCACAGGCGGGCATAGTCTTGGTTCCCCCGATCGGCGATACCCGCGAGCAGGTCGAGCACCTCGGGGCGGCACGTGGGGTCGGTGTCGGCCCTGTGCACCCACACCCACAGCGCGTCCGCGGCGTTGCGCCGCACCGGTTCGCACTCCAACGCCCGGCCCCACAGCTCGGGCAGGTCGTCGCGCAGCTGCCACGCCGAGGCCATCAGCACCGGGCGGTCACCGGTTCCCGTCTCACTGGCGGCGAAGGCGAACATGCTCAGCGCCTTGATCACCCGCTCGTCGACGACCGGCGCATCGGTCCACTCGCGCAGCGCCTCGATCACCGGCCCCTGCTGGTCGGCGGCGAGCAGCAGTTGGGTGCTGATCGCGACCGGTACCAACAGGTCCCAGTCGCCCTCGTCGATCAACGTGCGCAACACCCGCAGCGCGCGCCTCGGGTCAGCGGTGCCGAGTGAACGACCCGCGGCCAACGCGGCGGTCGCGGCGAGCTCACGGGCGTCGTCGTCGTAGCGGATGAGATTCGCCCACTGCTCGACGTGGGTCCAGAACACCTCGTGCCTGCCGCTGACGGTGCCCGCCACGTCGAGACCGGTCGCCGCGCTCTGCCGCAGGACCGGTGACTCGTGCTGCGCCCACGGCAGGAAGAACCGGTGCAGGCCGTGTTCGAGGTCGCAGGCCGCGAGCAGCCCTGCGGTGTAGGCGGCTCGCGCGCGGACCTCGACGTCGCGGTGCGCGGCCAGCTCAGCGAGCCAGTTGAGGATGACGTCGCGGGCGCCGTCGAGTTCCACCCACACCAGTTCCAGCACCGGCGCCCGCAGCGCGGCATGCCGGAAGCGGGCCACCCGATTGCCGCTGTCGGTCTCAACCAGCTCGATCCAGGACCGCTCGGCCAACAACCCGCGCAGGTAGCGTGGTGTCATAGCGGTGTTGTTGTTGCCCAACTTGCGGTACAGGGAGACTGCGGCGTCAGCGACCGAGAGGTACCCGCACCCCTCCAGAGCGGCGGTAGCCAAGACCAACGCGACATCGGCGGTGTCGGGGTCGGCGCCGAGCCACTCGCGCACCTGCTCGGAGGCGTCGCGCAGCCGCGACACCACCTCGGCGAGGTCAGCACGGGCGCGCAACGCCTCGATCACCACATGAGCCGCGCGTGTGGCGAACCTGGGGTCGTCGCGGTCGTCGAGGATGTCGTCGAGGTCGGTCGCGGCGAGCTGCTCCTCCACTTCGGACTCGGTGAGCCAGTCGACGTCGACGCCGATCCGCTTGCGCACGATCTCGCGCGAGTCGGGCACGTCGAGGTCGGTCAGCACGTAGTCCTGCCGGGTGGTCGCGGTGGCCAGCGCGCCGCGCACCGGGCCGGTCACCACGACCAGGTAGGCGTCATGCTCCTTTGCCCGGGCGGACGCGTGCGCAAGCCAGGCGTCGTTGATCGACTCCGCTGCGCACTTGCTCGACGCGTTCGGCAGGTCCCTGACCAGGTAGGCGCACTCGCGGTGCGGTGGTTGCCATGCCATGTTGCCGAGTACCGAGGCGCCGAGCTCGCAGTAGGCCGCCTGCCAACCGTTGCGGCGCATAACCTCCACCATCGTCGCCTTCGCCCTAGCGGTCCGCCCGGTGCGGGCCGGACCCGAGTACACGACGATGTTGCGCAGGTCGACGACGTCGACGCCGCGGTCGAAGTCCGCGGGCGCGGCGTAGCGCTCCTGCTCCCCGTGTACGACCTCGGCGTCCAACCACACCTTGGGCGAGCGCTTGCCCGAGCCGCGGCGCGACTTGGTGCCGCCGCCCGTGGCGAACTCCTCCACCGAGAAGTCCCCGGAGAAGTGGTAGAGGTTCACATTCGCCGCGGGACCGGCCCTGGAGAACGCCTCGGCGACGATTTCCTCGTTGCGTGCGCTGCGCAGGTCGGCGGTGCTGGCGCGCAGCCGGTTGAGCGCCTCGTCACGCGTCGGCGGCGTGTTCGGCTCCGGGGTAGACGGCGTGGTCGGGTTCGCTTGCGACGGGTCGGCCGGTTGTGCGGCCGTTTCCGGTGTCTGCTCGCTCATCTGTCGCCCCTGGGCACACTGCCGAAGCTGGGTCCCGCGTGGAAGGTCTCGACGTGGATGCCGTTCATCTCATAGTGGCTCGACTGGTCGTGGTAGGACGCGGTTCTGGTCGAGGCCATAGGCGGGGTGGCGGTCGCGGCGAGTCCGGGTACGAGCCTGCGCAACTTGGCCGCAAGCAGGTCGAGGTCGCCCGCTGCGGTGCGGAACTGCAGGAAGATGTCCTGCCGGTCCCACAGTGGCCGCACCGGCTCCGGCAGGGCGGCTGGGTCCACCCTCGGCACGCCGAGCCGGACCGGGATCACCTGCTTGTCCAGCCGCAGCGCCATCGTGATCTCGCGGCGGACGAAGTCGCTCGGGTCGTCGATCCGGCGCCCGCCCGATTCAGAGCGGTCGCCGAGCCAGTTGCGCCCCATCACCACCAAGACAGCGGTCGAGGACGCAACCGCGTCGAACATCGCGTCCTCCCAGCGCGTTCCCGGTGGAATGGACTTCGAGGCGAGGAACACCGCCTCGGAACCGAACCGGGCGGAGAGCCCTTGGTCGATCAGCGCGACTCCGAACGGCTCATCGGCGGTTCGGTAGTTGATGAACACCTTGTTCTCCGACTGGGTCACCAGGTCCACCTCGGTATGCGACGAATGGGTAGCGCACGCGCCACGGATGCGCGAACGGCGTGACGATGCGTCATCTTCACGGCCACGCCAGCTCCAGCGCAAGCGCCTGCGGCACGTTTCCCGTTTCCCTTTGAATTTTCCAATCGATGTCCACTGGAATGTCCACTGGCGGGTTTCTGGACATCGACCCCGCCCGTCTTCCAGGTGAACGGTCCAATAGTGTGGGACCCTGGTCAGCACCGCGGGACGTTTCCCGTTTCCCATTCCAGCAGGCAACGCGCAATCGTCCTCAAGGGCGCGTGAGAGCTACACAATGGACGTCGGCGTGGATCGACGTCGCGGACGAGGAAGGTGGACCGATCGTGGCCATCCCGGAGCCGTTCGGACCGAGGCTGCGCGCCATGCGAGTGGCGCGAGGGCTCTCGCTCAGCGAGTTCGCCCGTAGGACCTTCTACAGCAAGGGCCACGTCAGCCGGATCGAGACCGGGGTGGCGCGCCCGTCGGTGGAGTTCGCCCAGCGGTGTGACGCGGAGTTGGCCGCGGATGGGGCGCTCGCCGCGCTCGTGCGCACCACCACGGCCAGCCCTGCGGCAGTGGCCGAGGACGACAACGACGACGGGATGTGGATCATGACGATGTCGCCGGACGGGAGTTCGTTCGTCCCACTGGGGCGGCGCGAGCTGCTGATGGGTGGCGCGATGCTGCTGTCGGGGTTGGCGGTCACGCGACCGGCGGCTGCGGCGGGGGAGGTCCACCTCGGGCACCACACCGCGATGCTGGCGAGCGCGCGGGAGATCGGGCAGACCGCACACCCGCAAGCGGTGCTGCCGATCGTGGTGGGCCAGGCACAGGCGTTGCGCCTGCTCGCTGAGCACAGCCAAGGTGCCGACGCCAAGGCGGTGGCCGCCTTGTCCTCGCGCACCGCGGAGTTCGCAGGCTGGATGGCGCAGGAGGCGGGCGACGAGCGGATGGCCATGTGGTGGACCCAGCGCGCGGTGCGGGCGGCCGAGGCCGCGGGGGACACGCACACCGCCGCCTACGCGTTGGTCCGCCAAGCCTTGATCACCATGTACAACCGTGACCACCAGCGGACCATCGCCCTGGCCAAGCAGGCCCAGTCGGTGCCGGGGACTCCGAGCCGGATCCTGGGCTTGGCCGCTCAGCGAGAGGCGCAGGGGCACGCGCTCGCAGGGGACCACACCGAGTGCATGCGCGCGCTTGACCGGGCCAGGGCGCACCTGGAGGCTGCCGAGGACGGCGCTGGCGGGCCGGTGATCGGCACCAGCCACGTGCCCGACCCGGTCGCCGCCGCCACCGGCTGGTGCCTCTACGACCTGGGCAAGCCCGCGGCAGCCGCGGCGGCACTTGACCGGGAGGTGGTCCGGATCAACCCGGGATCGGCGCGGGCACGGGCGCGCTTCGGCGTCCGCCAGGCACTCGCGCACGCGGCGGCGGGCGACGTCGCGCGGGCGTGCGCGTTGGCCGGGGAGATGCTCGGCCACGCCGCGCTGGTCAACTCCGCGACGATCCGCACCGACCTGAACAGGCTCGCCGCGACGTTGCGCCGGTCACCGAGGCATCCGGACGTCGTAGCGCTGGGGCCGTCGCTCGCCGCGGCACTGCACCCGGGTGAGCCAGGTTCGCACCTAGCCTGACCACCTGCCACCTGCCTCATGTCGCCGGTGAGGGATCGGGCCGTGGGGCACAGCCGCTCCCAGGCCGAGTGCGGGTGGCCAAGTAGCGACATCTCTGGGTGCACAACGCTTCCATGGTCATGGCCAGCGCCTCTAGGGCGCATCGAGCAGCGCGGCGATGACGTCGTCGGGGTTGGTGGCACGACGGAGACGGAGCGTTCGGGCAGGGTCAGGTCGTTCCCCACCGAGTGGGCGGCCCTTCAGCGGTCGGGGGAGGCACCGTCCCGGGTGACCATGGCTTCGTGGAGCGATAGAGAACCTGACCTCCGCACGCAGGAGATCCCCGATCGGTACGCGCTGGACTGGTTCGACCGCTGGCAACAAAGACGACGCTCGACGGCCACCGTGGATCACCGGGAGGAACTCCGGACAGGATGTCCTGACCAAGCCGAACCAGGCGACCGGACGTCCTCCTCGGCCAGCTGGCCGTCACCCTCGACACGATCAGCGTCCGTCTCCAGCGGCGTCCGACCTCACTTGCAGTGAGCGTTTCGCAAGAGGCGCACGAGATCCTCCGGCAGTTGGACTCACTACCCCGGCCGGTTCGAGTGGGGTCTAGGAACAGGTAAACGCGACCACGGCCTATCGGTGAAGGAGTTCGATGGCCGACGGCCAGTCACCCGACTGCTGCACGGCAGTCCAAGCGCTGGTCGCTCCGCACCACACCGGAAACGCAGATCCACCAACGAGGTCGCGTTCGCGCTGATGGACGATGTGGTGTCCCAGCACAAAGTGCGCCACTGCATGCTCAAAGATGACACGACGCGGGGGATGCTCCTGCACGATCCCCCGCGCGGAGGTCTTTGCCCCTACCCCACGTACTTGCTGCCATCTGTTCGCCCACCTACACGAGCACACGGCTGGCCGAGGCGTACCAGCATGGTCAGGCTGCATCTGACACCGACAACACCGTAGCGAAGCACGATCTCGTGCGCTGGCGTGTGCGGCCGCCACTGAATGTGTTGGAACGTTCGTCCCACGCCTGGTCCGCCCGCAACTGGCCGATGGAGCCGATGCGGTCGAAGTTCGGACAGCGCTCGTCGATGGTGGCTCGAAACCGCTCCGCGTCCAGTGAGATGCCGATGCCCAGCCGACCCGGCGCTTGGGTGGCAACCTGGTAGCGCCAGGCCACCAGGTCCGCATGTGCGACCCGGACCAGGTCGACTCTGCCTGCGTGATCCGGTCAGGCTGCCGCGAGCTGTTCTGCAGCTGCCGCGCGGATCGCGCATGGTGCTCGGCGAACTCTCGCACCCCGGCTAGTTCCTGCTCATCTCTGTTACGCAGTGCCAGTTCGGGGTAGGGAAGTTGACCGCGCTGATCACGCGTCGCCCAGGGTGGCGAGCCGCTCGTGCACCCGGTCCCGGTCCTCGTGGCGGGATTGGGCACTGAAGAGCTCAAACGCCCGTTGCCACGCCGCGCGAGCTCGCGCGACGTTCCCCAGCCCGGAGTACAGCTCACCGAGGCGGTCGAGCGTGCCTGCCTCGTGAAAGATATTGCGGCCTCGCAACAGGTGCAACGCACGCTCGTAGTACTCGGTGGCGTCGATGTGCTTGCCGGTGAGCTGGGCCAAGTGCCCGAGACTATCCAGGGCGGTCGCCACCCCGTCGTGGTCCTCGAGTCGCTGGTAGAGGTCGAGTGCTTCGGTCCCGTGCCTGCCGGCGTCGGCGAATCGCTCCAGCTTCGCCTCGCACCAGGCGGTCAGGTCGAGCGCGTCGGCGACCTGGTGCGGCTCGCCGAACTCTCGGTACCGGTCCAAGGCGGCCCGGGCGTGCGACAGCGCTTCGGCGAAGTGGCCAGCCCGCTCGTGTGTCCTGGCCAGGGTGCGGTGCACGTCGCCCTGGCCCGCGACGTCACTGAGGTCAACGAACAGGGTGAGCGCGCGTTCGAGGTGGTCGAAGGTGCTGTCGTCCAGTGCACCGGATCGGGCGCTGGCCGAGCCGAGCAGCCGGTGCGCGATAGCCGTCCACAACGGGTCCCCGAGCTCTTGTGCCGCGGTCAAAGCAAGCCGCCACCCGTCCACTTGGTCCTGTGTCCTGGCCATGCGCCACCAGTAGGAGTGCGTCGCCCAGCTCAGCTGCCACACTTGGCGGTGCCTGCCCAGCTCGACTGCCATTCGCTGGGTAGCGAGGACCACCGGGTGCTCGGTGTCAAACCAAGCCAGGGCGCCCGCGTAGTCGTCGAAGGTGCGCGGGAGGCTCCCCGGCACCGGCGGGTCAACCGGCAGTGGCTCCCGGTTGCGGTCGAGGTGCCGGTCGGCAGCGATGGCCGAGTGCAGGTAGTGGTCGGCCAGCCGCATCGTTGCCGAACATGTGTCGCGCGCGTGTTGGGCCGCGTGCAGCCGGACGAGGTCGTGCACCTGCCAACGGCCCGGCGAGTGCTCGTCGACCAAGGACGCGCGTTCCAGCTCGCGCATCGGGCCCAGCACCTGTTCGGGCCGCGTTCCCGCCAGCGCCGCCAGGCTGTGCACACTGAAATCGGGCAGTGGCGCCGCCCCGATGAGCAGGAGCAGCTCCCTGCCTTTGGCACTAAGCGAGTCGAAGGATGATGACAGCACGTCAGCCAGTGTCGTCGCGGGCTCACCGGTGGCCAACACGTCGATCCTCGTGGAGGCGTCCCTGAGCTCGTCGGCCACTGCCGCGATGGAGAACGACGGGTGTGTGGCCAGCCGCCCGGCCGCGACGCTGAGTGCCAGGGGAAGCCCTCCGCAGTAGTGGACCAGCTCGGTCAGCGCAGCGGGCTCCCGGTTCGCCCGCTCCGTCCCGATCCGCCGGGCCACCAAGTGCACCGCTTCGGGCTGGGTCAGCGGGAACAGCTTGACGCGCTCCAGTCCCGCGCTCGCTGACAGACCGTCCAACCGGTCCCGGCTGGTCAACAGCGCGGTGTTGTCACCGGGGCCGGGGAGGAGGTTCACCATCTGCGCCTCATCGGGGACGTTCTCCAGTACGACCAACATCCGGCGTCCGGCCAGCAGACTGCGATACCGTCCGACCTGCGCGTCGAGGCTGGGCATCGGGGTTCGAGTGCCGGGGTCCAAGCCGTCGAGCAAGGCGCGTACAGCGTCGGCAGCTCGTTTGCCCCGCAGGTCAACGTACAGCTGCCCGTCGGGGTAGCGGTCGACATTGTGCCGCGCCCAGTGCAGCACCAGGCTCGTCTTGCCTACCCCACCCGTGCCGATGACGGCGACGTGGTGCCCGGCGGTCACCGCGGCGCTGAGGGCGTGCAGTTCCACGTCCCTGCCGGAGAACCAGTGGTTGGTCAGGGGCAACTGCCGGGGGATAACGACCGGTAGCAGCGACGAGTGCAGGTGGACGTCGCCGCTGATGACCCCGGACTGGATGATGTGGCTGGACGCGTTCATGGTCACCTGGTTCTGGACGCGCTCGGGCGCAAGGCGCACGGTCCTGTCACCCCCTGAATGATCAAACATCGAGGCTATCCCGGGCGGACGGGCTTCGCAGCGAACCCATGGCGCAAAGTGTGGGCCGTGGTCCACAGTGCCCGAGCACATGGGTGAAGTGAAGACTCCATCTCAGGACGAGCGGTCCGTTACTCGGCGTGATGATGGTCAGGGTGCTTCACGGCGAGGAGCCGTGAGCCGGCCCCAGCGGGCTGTCCCTTTCCTGGCTAGTCAGCCATTGCCGTGGGTCGCCTGAATATGTGTGTGATTGTGGGCTTACCCGATCGCACATTTGTCCCCGTGCTGCCGGGTCGTCCACAACAGCGCTAGGTCGACTGCCTCGGCCATCGGGCGGTAGTTGGCGTCGTTGGGTGTAGGGGTCCCTCTGTCGTCGGGCAGTTCAGAGGTGCCGGGGCAGGGCTAGATCAAGATCACCTTGAGTAGCGGAGTGTCACTTTAGGTGGCGAGTAGTGGCAGTGCTCTGGTGCGATCTCGGCAGATTGATTCGGTAGTTCGCTTGATGTCATGATGACCGTTGA
>NZ_BSTR01000079.1 GCF_030269645.1 Actinokineospora sp. NBRC 105648
ACAACCCACTGGGTGAACTGGCGACGCACCCACCAAGCACGCTCACGCTGGTTCCACAAACGCACCAGACTCGCCCGCGACATCGAGAACACCCAGGTCAGCTAACAAATGGCGGCTGCCGTACTAGTTGAGTCAGGACAACGTCACTCGGCCCAGCGACAACAAGCATCCACATCTGGATCTTCGGCTCGGAGACCTTCGGATCCGCGCCGAATGCGGGTGGCGGGCTTCTCGGGTGGACCTTGTCGCGTCGGTCGCCGTGCGCGACGGTGGGTCAGCGTGTGCCGGTGGCGAGCCAGACGTGTTGCCGGGTGAGGAGTCGGGCCGGGGGCGGGGGGACCAGGTCGCACAGGTCGAGCTGTTCGCACTGGAAGGCGTCCGTCTTCCAACCGAAGCCACCGAGCCAGCCGTGCGCATTGGCGATGCCGGTCAGGTAGGGGGATCGGCGGGCGGTGAGGAAGGCCCGGTAGTCGCGGGTCTCCTCGGCCTCGAAGAAGCAGGCGTGAGCGACGTCGAGGGCCACGGATGACCCCGGGGCGGAAAGCTCGCTGATGGTGTCGATGAGCTCATCGCAGCGCTGCGGGGGCAGGTAGTAGAGCCTCGCGCCGCAGATCCCGGCTGCTACGTGCAACATCTGCGCACGCAGGACCGATCAGCGTTTCCGGCGTCGTCTCTGCATGGGCCGCAGGGCGAGTTTCTGCGGCCGACGGGTGGGGAGCAGTTTCGACAGGAGGCCGCCGACCAGCGTTCCGAGCGCGAGCGCACCAGCGGCACTGCCCATCATCAGCACGAAGAACAGCGTCCCGTTCTCGTGGTGCGGATAGTCCGCCACCACGAGCGTGGTGCTGGTCCCGCCACCGCTGCGGCTGGTGCCCTCGTTGCGGAGCTGGACGTCCACGGTCCCGCTGAGCGCGTGCGTCGAGTGGACCCGCTTGGCGACGGTGCCGTCCTCACCCGCCCAGCGCACCTGCGCGTCGCAGACCGAGGTCAACCACAGGTCGAGCGGGTCGGCCGAGCACGATCGGATCTCGGCGGTCCCGACCCGGGCGACGGACAGGGAACTGGCGGTGAGACCGATCCTGGTCTGGAACGCCGAGAACACCCAGATCCCGACGAAGAGGAACAGGACACCGACGGAGCCGGCGACGCCCCAGCGGATGTCACGCATCGGGGTTGAGCGTGTCATTGATGCTCTTCGTGCCCTCCTTGACCACCTTGGTACCCATGTGGTCCAGCGTGCGGCCAAGCCCGGAGTCGGTCGCGCGGTCGACGTGGTCGGTGTACACCTTGAGCTTGCCCGACTTCGGCGCGAGGGAGTCCAACGTCCTGGTGGACTCCCGGATCGCCTTGTTCGCCTCTCGCCCCAGCTCGGTCGACTTGCGGCCGAGCGTCCTGGCCGCGTCAGCCGACCGGTCGCCGAGCACGCGGTACTTGGCGACGAAACCCTGGATCGCCTGCAGGAGCTTGCCGAGCCGCTTCTGCAGCTTCGCGGCGAGTTGGACCGCGTCCGCGACGACGCTCGCGATGAACACGCCGACCGACGCGCCGAGGGTGAACCAGGACGACGCCAGGGCCAGCAGGGCGCGGGTGATCACGTCGCTGACGAAGGTGGCGACCAGGTCGAAGACGATTGCCCGGGTGGTGCCGACCACGACTCCGGCGGTCTTCACCCCGTTGGCCGCGTCCCTGGCCTGATTGGCCATCTGGGCCAGCGCCGCGAGGTAGTCCCCGGCGACACCGCGGTACGCCGTCGCCGCGTCACCGCTCCAGCCGGAGGTCTGCGCCATCGCAGTGGTGTAGTCGGCGTTCATCTGATCCAGCCGGGTGCCGATGTTCTCCCAGGTCTTGGCGATCGCGTCGATCTGGCCGGGATCTCCGGTGAGCACCTCGAGCGGCTCCCGGATGAAGTCGAGGTGCTCCATCAGCCAGCCCACGCCCGCCTTGACCAGCTCGCCGAGCGGGTTGACGACCATCGACAGGGCGTCGATGCCGACCATGACCCCGTCCACGGCGAGTTCCTGCCAGTTGGAGTCGTCGCCGAGGTCCTGGCGCAGGTTCATGACCGACTCCAGACCCCCGGAACCGGCGTACGTCTTGGGCCCCTCGGCATCCGCGACCAGGTCGTTCACCGCGGGTCTCCATAGGTGTCGAAGTGGGTCTGCAGCTGCCGCTCCAAGTCCTCGTAGTCGGTGATGGTGCGGGTGATGCCGTCGGACAACGCGCCCGCGAGGTCGGAAGCGCTCTGCAGGAGGTCGTCCACCTGTCCCTGGAACACCTGCAACGCGGGGATGACCAGGGGAGAGCACAGCAGCCCGTACGCCTGCACGCCGCCGAGACCCACCTGCTGACCGGCAGTGTTGGCCTCCCGGATCCCTTCCGCGACCCCGGCGACCTGTCCCGCGTGCGCCGACAACGCCGCCGGGTCGTCGATCTCGAACCCCGGGCTCACCGTCGCCTGCCGTAGACGCTGCCGAAGCCCTCGTCGTTGTCGTCGCCGGGGCTCGGTGGTTCTTCCTCCGGCGCCACCGGCATGGCCCGACGCACGATGTCCAACGCCTCGGAGTCCCCACCCACCAGGCCGGACATGATCTCCATGGTCCTGGTCGCCACCCGCCGGGCCGCCTGGTTGTACGAACCCGACCGCCAGCACGGCTCCCGCCACTGGTTCCGGAAACGCGTCTGGGTGCCCGCCCCCTTTACCGCCGGAATCACCCACCGAGTCCGCGTCCACTACCTACGCCACGCCCACGCCTCCTGGCTCCTCCAAGGCGGCGCCGACCTCCAAACCGTCCGCGAACGCCTCGGCCACGCCAGCCTCCGCGCCGCCGAACGCTACCTCCACACCATCCCCAACCCCACCGACACAGCACTCGACGCCCTCGCGCACATCCGAACTGCCCCCAACACCATCAGCCAAGGAACGCGATCATCTAGCGTCGCCCTTTCAGGCAAGCTCGGCCAGCGGCAGCGACGCCGCATCACTTCGTACCGACGGCGAAGTACCAGGTGCTAGCCAGGACCTCGGCCTCGACCGGGTTCGCTCAAGCAAGCTGTATCGCCTCTGACCGCGCAACCTGGTCACACAGCGGTCAAACGATCATGCCGATTCCCGCCGCTGACCAGGCGCAACATGGCACACCGGCGGCGAATCAGACGGTCAAACAACGGTCGACGCACGGCCAAAACGCCGAACGGCCCGCCGGTACTAGGTACCGACAGGCCGTTCCACCAGCGTAACCAAACTGTGGGCGATACTGGGGATTGAACCGGTGACCCCTACCGTGTCAAGATGGCCAGCCAACGCGCTGACCTGGGAAGACGCAAGTCCGCCTAGGTCGGCGCATTCGCTTGCAGCGTAGAGGTGCGAGATACACCTCGTTAGTACGGATTCCGATCGCCACAAAATCGCCGCACGATCTTCCTTCGACGTGTCTCCGAGCCAAACCGATTCGACTCCGCTGGGTAGCCACACTGCACTTGGCGGCCAAGTCCGCCAGCCTGCCTGGTGAGGAACGTCAGGACCGGGTCCTACTTCACAGCGCTGCTAGAGATGCCTTCCGCAGCACAGACATCGAGCCGGTGATCCAGTTGTGCGACCCGACCGAACTGGACACCGCGGCCCCTGGGGGCTGCAAGGCGGCTGCTTCCCGAGATGGACGGCGCGGACGTTGTCGTCACTGCCCCCATCCGGGTGGCGATGACCCGCAGCGGGGTGGCCGCGCTGGACGACCCGCGCGTACGCGTGGTCGATGGCATGGATTCCAAGGCCCTAGAGTACGTCACGGTGGTGCTGGTGGAACCGGTGAGTTGATAACCGAGTCGACCACCAGCCGCTGACGCTCTACGTCGCGCTCACCCGCGCCACCCAGCGGCTGACCGTGCTTGATCTCGGGCTCCGGAGTGGCCCGATGGCTGACGCGCTCAGTCGCTGGAGCACCTTTCTAGTTCGGCTCGAACCGCTCCGATTTCGGCGGCCCCTGCCCGCTCGAACAACGCGAGGGCGACCCGCAGTTCGGCGGCACCCCCCTCGGTATCGCCAGCAGCACAGCGCACCGACCCGATCCCCCGAGCTGCCCGGGCCTCGCCGAGGAGATCATTCAGCTCCCGGTACCCAATGCTGGCCGCAGTGAACGCACGCTCGGCCTCGGCTCGTTCGCCTAGGCTGGCGTGCACCCCACCGAGGGTCAGGCGGGCATCCGCCTCACCTAACCGGTCGCCCAACTGCTCGAACGCGACCAGCGCCGTCCGGGCACTCGCCGCCGCTTCGAACGGCCGTCCGAGCGCCAGCCGCAACTCGGCGATTCCGTAGTGCACCCGCGCGGCACCGACCTGGTCGTCGTGCCGGGCATAGTCGTCCAGCAGCCGCTGGTACCCGTCGAGGGCTTCGTCGGGGCGGCCCGCGAGGCGGTAGGCGTCTGCCGTCGAGTGCCGAGCCCGAGCTTCCGCGTGGTCGTTGCCCAGCTCGCGGTAGATCGCCATTGCCGCCGCATAGCTGTCGAGCGCGGCGGCGAAGCCGCCCTGGTTTCGCTCGATGTCACCAATCGAGTGCAGCGTCCGCGCTTCTCGATGCCGGTCACCCAGCCTCCGGTATCCGGAAAGGGCGATGTCGTACGCCCGCAGCGCCTCCTCGTCGGCACGGGTCAGACGGAGGATGTCGGCACGGTAGAACGCCATGTCCGCGACGATGAGGTCCTCACCGCAGCTGGTGCAGACATCCACCACGCTCTCGCATAGCTGCAGCACGTCGCCCCAGTAACCCTTCAAGCGCAGGAAGTAGACCATTGCCCGGGCCAACCGAGCGGCGCGGGCGCCCCGGCCGGTCTCCAGAGCGAGCAGCAGACACGCGTGCAGGGTTGCTCTTTCGGTCTCGAGCCAGTCGACCGCCTCAGCGTGTGTGGTGATCCTCGGAACATCCGCCGGAACGTGCTCAACCGAGAGTTCACGGTTGCCGAGCAGGTCGAGGTACCTGTCCGCCCGACAGGTGACGAACGTGTAGTAGTCGAGCATCCTGTCGACGGCGAGAGCGCGCTCCGGCTCGTCGCTCTCCCTCGTCGCCACCTCCCTGGCATACCCATGGAGCAGATCGTGGGCGAGATAGCGGCCCACCTGCTGCTCTTGGAGCAGGTTCCGGTCGACCAGTTCGTCCAGCCTGGCCGCCACCTCTTCGGCGCGCGCGCCGAAGAGCGCTGCAACCGCGGGTGGACCGAAATCCTGGGTCGCGTGCAACCCAACAGCGTGGAACACCCGGCGCTGCGGTTCGTCGAGATCCCGGTAGGACGATTCGAAGACATTGGCCACGTTGTCGCTTTCCACTCCGAGTTCGGCAAGGCGGTCGGCAGCTCGTTCCAGCCGCTCTGCCAGCATCCCGGCGTCCCACGTCCGCCGCACACCGAGCCGGGCAGCGCACAGCGCGACAGCCAGGGGCAGGTGAGCACACTGCCGAACGATCCTGCGGACGTCGGCAGCGGCGGCCCGCAGACGATCGGCTCCGACGATGGCCTCGAACATCGCCAGCGAGGTCGACTCATCGAGCACCGGCAGCGGCACGGTGACCGCGTCGGGCACACCGAACAGCCGCCGCCTGCTGGTGATCAGCGTGAAGCACGAGGCGGTACCTGGCAGCAGCGGTAACACCTGTCGGTCGTCGGCGGCATTGTCGAGCACGAGCAGGACTCGCCGGTCCGCGACCCGGGCCCGCCACAGCGCGGCACGCGCGTCCAGCGGGGCCGGGATCTCGGTCGCCGGGGTACCGACAGCGTGGAGCAGCGTCTCCAGGGCGGACGCCGGATGGATCACAGCCCGGTCCGCAGAGTGTGCGTGGAGATTGACGTACAACGTGGAATCTGGGTACGACTTACGCATTGCATGGGCGACCCGCACGGCGAGCGCCGTTTTGCCCACCCCGGCCATACCCTCGATGACCACGACATTGGCCGCGTCGCCGTTCCGAGCCTGGGCGGCTATCCCGGTCAGCCGGGCCAGTTCCGGCTCTCGGCCGACGAACGTTCGCACGTCTCTAGGCAGGGTATTCGTCGCCACGGCGGGAACCACCAACTCAACAGGTCCGACACCATGGAAGTGGTTGTGCTGGATGCCCTGCCCCAAGACGGCCATCGTAGCGTCGCCGGAGGCGATGACCGACTGGACGACCTCAGGCCCGTCAGCGGGGTGAGTCGGCATCGCCCGGTCCGCCGAAGGAGATCGTTTGCGACCCCTGGCCCTGGACCACCTGGCGAGCGTTGCCCGTGGCGGACGCGTGCTGGTGCACGGTCACGTCTGGGCGCGCCGAAAGCATGGCGGTGACCTGGGCCGCCCACTCTCCTAGCGGGGTGGCCACTGCGGGCCGGGCAACCAGTTCGGAGACGAGTTCGGCCTCCCACACCCGCTGCTGTGCGTCGACGACCTCATCACGACGTGGTCCGTCGACCGCGACGATTTCGGCCCGCGCCTTGTCCAATCTGGTCTCGATCACGGTGGTCTGTTCGACATCACGACCGAACAGCCGGACAAAACGGTCTCGGACCACTTCCCAGGCGTCGGTCGCCATGGCGCTCACCACCGCTGACGCCCCAGCCGCTGCGAGCTCCACCAGTGCGGACTCCAACACACCCTCACCCCGTTCCCACTCAGAGGCCCCCGAGTATTCAATACTCGGGCCTATTTGTGGATGCCGAGAACACCCGATGTCGAATTGCCGCTGTCGTTGGCAACGCAGCGAATGAGGACATCAGTGTTCGCCGCAGGCCGCCTCGCGCCGAGTCCACCCTTAAGGTCAGGACTGGGTGCGGGCCCGCTCTGGGAGCGGAGGATCGGACGGCGCCGCCCGGACCTGCGCCGGATCGGGTGGTTGAAAGCCAGATCACAACGCGGACAGGGCCCGCTCCCCGAGGGGAGCGCCCCGGCGAGCAGACTCCCAGGCCTCCACGATCGACATCGACGAGGAAGTCACCGCAAGCGCCCGCTGCGGGCTTGACGCCACCGGCCACGACCACGTCCGGGTGACCACTCGAGACGGCGCGCTCATCGAACGCCTCGGTCTATCCTTGCCACTACAGACTAGGAAGGCGCATCGGAACAGTGCCGTGCCGGCGGGGCGGGGATCAACAACAGCGTCCCCGACGCGGTGGCCGCGACTTCCTGCAGCACCACCACGGCCGCGGTGAGCGCGGCGACGCGCTGGGTCGTCGCCCCGGTGGCCACGATCATGTGCGTCTCCGGCGCGGTGACTCGCCCCATGTCCTGCGTGAGGACGAGCAATCCGCACACGGTGACCGACTGGCCGGGGAGTTGAAGAACGGGGTGCCGCCGCGTGCGTGTCATAGACTTCGTGTACCGATGGCAAGGACACTGGCGCAGTGAGTGTTGTGCCTGATGACGAGTTGGTTCCCGCGGAACATCGTCTCGGCCTGCTTGATCTTTCCCTGGAACTCCTCGAACTCGACGACAAGCCGTTCCAACTCGGCGGACACACGCACTTCTCGTTCAGGTCACCATTGCCGACAGCATCGCAGACGACGAGACCCGGGAAAGGAGATCGCACACCCCAGCACGGGCGAACAGGCTGCCGCTGCGCCTGGGCGCGCACAGAATCGAGTACGCCTAGAACAGTAGCCCTGACGGCCCGCCCCGCTGGGCGAACGCGCACTTGGAGGCAAGTGGGCACTGGCCGCAAACCGGGTTGTTCTTCACGCAGTACAGCTGACTGATCAACCGGATCGCGGCCATCCGGAGGGGCGCGTCGGTCCCGCCGCCGACCAATCGCGCGAGGTCGACCCGGCCGTCGGTGAGGCTGTTGGTCTTGTCCGACCGGGTGTCGAGGACCCGGGCCGCCACTCGGAGCACGGGATCACCGGACAGGAGCACGTCATCCCCGGCCAGCAACCGCAACGTGGCGACCTGCTTGGGCTTGAGGTCGAGCAGGTCGGGGAGATCCTCCGCGTGCCAGCTGATCCGGCGTTCCTCCTGCGCCGTCCGGGCGGCCTTGACCGCCGCGGTCGGCGTGTGGCCCAGGCCCGCCTGCTCGACCAGCCGGACCGCCTTCACCGAGATCCGGCCGCGGGCCGCCACCTCGACGAAGACGGGATTGAGCGTGTAGACCTCCATCGGGCTCGGATCCAGCAGGGTGACCACCGCGGCGGTCGCCGGTCCGATCCTGGGCCCGGGGAAGACGCTCCAGTACGTTCCCTCGCGCTGCTGCAGGGCCCAAGCTGTCAAGCGGCCGCGCAGTGCGCGCCACCGATTGATCCGGCTCTTGGGCCGTTCGGGCAGCGGCACCAAGGCGGTGGCCGCCGCTTCACCGAGCTTCGGCGGAACCGCGTTGCCTATCTGCTGGAACGCGTGGCTACGGGTGCCTGCGAACCGGAACCAGTCGGGGAAGGTCTGGATGCGGGCGGCCTCGCGCACCGTCAGCGTCCGGTTTTCCTTCGGGTGGATGTACCAGTAGCCGTCCTTCGCGATGTGCGCGGTGATCGAGCGGCTGCGCTCGTCCCAGTCCAACCGCTTGTACTTGTCGTCAAAGGTATCGGACTTGTAGCGGCGCAGGTGCTCGGCGATGTCCGCGTAGAGCGTCCGCGAGGTCATCCCCTCGAATATCTCCCGGTCGTCGTCGCGCACCGGACGGGTCATGTGGTCGAACACGACGCCTGCCGGGGCACCCTTGCGCATCTTCGCCGCGAAGTCCGCCAGCGGGTCCGGCTCGCGGTACCCGAGCTGACGGGCGCCGGTGGTGTCCCCCAGCGCAGGAAGGTCTTCGATGGCGTCGCGGACGGTGACCTCGGGGCCGGTCTCCGGCCACGAGAACTCGTCGGAGTCGCGACGCGCCAGGACGATGAGGCGTTTGCGGTGCTGCGGGACGCCGTAGCGCCATGCGTCCACCAAGCGCAACTGGGTCCGGTATCCGGCCGACTCCAGGCTTTCCACGATGTTGCGGACAACGAAGAAGTCGTCACCCAGTGCCATGTCCGGCACGTTCTCCATCAGCACGGCCCTGGGACGCACGCGCAGCACGACGTCCAAGTAGGCCCGCCACATGTCTTTGCGCTCGTCGTGCTCGTCTCGCAGGCCGGCGTTCACCAGGCTGCGGATCTTGCTGCGGCCCGCGCGGCTGAACGGCTGGCACGGTGGCCCGCCCGCGATGAGGTCGATCTCCGCCGCACCAAGCAGCTGCACCAAGCGCTTTCGGCAGGCTGGGTCGCCGAGGTCCATGTTGAGGGCCAAGCCGGGAAAGTTCGCCCGGTGCGTGTTCAGCGCGTGTCCATTGTGGTCGACCGATGCGGCGACGGTCCACCCCGCGTCGGTCATGCCGAGGCTCAAGCCGCCCGCGCCGGAGAACAGATCGACCGCGAGCCGGGCGCCCATGGATACCCGCTCGGCGCACCACTGGGCGAAAGTGTCTTCGGTGCACGCCTGCGGGTGGTCCGCGAGCTTGAGCACATCGCTGCGGAGCAGTTTGACGCCATAGACCGCCACCGGTCCCTCAACTTCCTCGATCTGCTTTCCTACAGGTACGGCGCCGCGCCACCGGAACTCAGGAGGCGGTTCAGGGTTCACCGGGCACCGACGGCCTCGACCAACGTGGCGGGTGGCTGCCACGGTGACCGTTGGACGGCCGACCAACCGTCAGCCTTCTTGCACCACTCCGTGACGTTCGCCGCGCCCGAGCCCTCCACCAACTCACGCCGGACGGCTTGGGCGGCGGCCGGGACCACCTCGGCCAACGGCTCGGGTAGCCGCTGCGCGCGCCACACCAGGTCGTAGTCGAGGACCCCGACCCGTTCAGTGAGCAGCGCCACGGTGTACGCCGTGATCTGGGCGAGGTAGCCGCCCACCAACTGGGCGTGGATGAGGGTGCGGATGTTGTTGTACAGGACGGCTTTGGCCACCATGTGGCGGAAGTACTCCGCGGACGGGGCCTCCCGCTTGTCGAGGTTCTCCTCCTCGGTCCAGCGCAGGAAGCACTTCTGACCCCCCTGGCAGGCCACATCGGGGCGCAGGGCGCTGGCGTACTCGAACTTGGCGGCATCGGTCTTCCCGAACCGCTGGTGCCTGGGGTTCTCGGCGTCGAATTGCTTGCGTTTGGCGGCGGTCGTCAACCGGTTCTTGTCCACTTCGTACTGACCCCGCACGCGCTCGTAATACCAGCGGGTCTGCTCGCCATCCGGTTTGGTGGCCCAAGTCGTGCGCGAGAGCCGTTCCAACCCGACGTGGAACACGCTGTTGCCCTCGAAGTCGGCCGAGGTCACCGCGTTCTGCGAGTTGGCGTACTTGGAGATCAGCGGGATCATTGGGTCCAGCGTGTCGTCCGCGATGAGCGTGATCTTGGCGGGGACGTGCACCGCGTCCAGTGGCACCCCTTTGCGCGCGGCGTGGTGCAGCGAGGCGGTGGTCTGACCACCGTTGACGATCTGCAGTTCGGTGAGGCTCGCCAAGATCGGGCCGTTCGGACCCGGGACCAGGGTCGCCGACTTCGCGGTCGCCGAGACGCCGTTGTTGTAGGCCAGGAATCTCCCCGGCTCTTCCTTGATCGTCTCCGCGATCTTCTTGTTGATCTTGCCTCGTGCCTGCAGGTACGCGCGCACGTTGCGCTGCAGCAATCTGCTGTGGTGTTCCTCGTAGAGGTCCGCTAAGAGCTTCCCGGGGAACACCGCCATGAGGCAGCGGTAACCGTCGGCCTGCTCGGGTGATTCGAGGCAGGGGACGGCGTGGCCCAACTCGTCCAGGTTGATCACGATCTCCTCGGGGGCCATGCTGACTCCCATGAGGCGGTGCAACCGCTCCAGGTCCCAGACCTGCACCGAGGTCGGCAGCCCACCGACCGGGTTCTCCTTCATCTTGCGGATGTTGGTGACGCCGTCGGTGAGCACCAGGATCTTGACCGATTGCAGCCGCGACCAAGCGGTGTGGATGCGCTCGACCATGTCGTAGGCGGGACTGGACGGTTCGAGCAGGGTGTGTTGGCCCTCTCGGCAGAAGTCCACGAACGCCCCGGCGCGGCGCACCATCTGGTCCACGCGGTCCCGCCGCAACACCGAGCCGAACATGCCGTACTCGGCGACCACCAGGTGCAGGATCGACTCGTCGTCGGAGATGTCGTACCCGGCGGTCTCGACGCGGCGCTTGCCCCAGGTCATGTGCAAGTAGCAAGGGTCGAGGTCGTCCAGCGACCCGTCCTCCACCAGGTACTCGGTCACCAGGTTCACGAAGGCGTCCCTGGTCATCAACTCCGGCTGGTCCTCGACGCGGTGCTCCAGTCGCCGCTTGAGGTCGCTGACGAACTCGTGCAGGGGGTGGTCGGTCATGCGCGGGCACCTCCGTGACTGGCCAGGACGGCCTGGGACCGGGCGCGGGCCGAGTGGGCGAGCGCCGCCAAGCGGTTGCGGATCGGTTTCGGGGCGGCGGCGGGCCCACCCGAACCGAGGCACCACGCGGCGCGTTGGTCAGGATCGATGCGGACGTCGACCCTGGCCAGCGCGCCGCCCGCGTCCGCACTCAGCCCGGGGAGCTCGCACCACCCGCCGCGGACCAGGTACTGCTCCCCGCAGCGCACGTAGAGGCCTTGCCTCTCGACCCACGTATCGGGGTGTCCGGTATGCCGCGCATCCCCCGGGCCCAGGAAGGTGGGGTGCGGAAGGATGTGCGGGTTGACAAAGGCTTCGTGCCCATCGGCCGAGATGTGCTCGACACCCATGTCCTGGGCGCGGGTGTTGGCTGAGAGGAACGGGTCGACCGGCCGCACGACGGCGCCGTTCACCGCCGCGATCACCCGTCCGTCATCGAGCAGGGGCCCGAGCATCAGACCCACCTCGTGCGCGAGCCCGTCCACGAACTCGGCCACCGTCAGTGAGAAGGCGGCGGGACGAGCGGTCTCGACCGCGACGGCGACGCGGTCGCCTTCGTGTGGTGACGGCAGGCTTGCCGGTGTGTTCCCGGCACGGGGGTGCAGCGTCCACTCATCGGTTCCCTCGTCGCTGACCAGCGCGAGGCTCGACGTACCGCTCCAAACTTCGATCTTGGTGAACCAGGCCATCGCCGCGGCCAAACCGCCCTCTGTCCAGCCGGGCCCACCTGGGAACGACGGCGACCGGATGAGGTCCAACAACGGGCTGGCCGCGCCGTCGCAGCTGAACGCACACCACACCCGGCCACCCTCTTCGCCTGCCACAGCGGTCATGCTGGCCCCGTTGACGGGTGCGGCGTGGTCCGCGATCAACCGCGCGACCGCGGCGACCGGAGTCGTCTCGGTCGGCCTCCCCAGGGCTACCAGCAACCCACGCCCGGAACGGGCCGGACCGTCACCGCTGGAGAGCCTCGGACGGGGGGCCGGAACGCGGGCTCCGGGCCGGACCCGCCGAGGACGCCGAGCGCCGACGTGGACCACCGAACCGGTGACGAAGTCGCGGAGCCGCACCTTCGCCTTGACCTCGATCTGCCGGATCCGCTCGCGGGTAACCGAGTACCGCAGCCCGATCCGGTCGAGCGTCCACTCCTCGCCGTCGACGAACCCGAACCGCAGCCGCATGATCTCCGACTCGCGGGCGCTGAGCCGGGCGAGCGCCGCGTTCACCGTCGCCACGATCGACCGCCGGTCGATGATGTCGTCGATGGCACGCGCACTCTCGTCGGGCAGCAGTTCTCCCAGGGTGAGGTCCGGGTATTCCCGCACCGGCTCGTCCAGGCTGCGCACACCGGTGAGGAGCTTCAGGCACAGGTCCACCTTGTCCTCGGCCAGGTCCGTCGCCTCGCAGAGCGCGTCCATCGAGTCGGCCTTGCCTTCGCGAACCAGCCTGCCGCGCGCCGAGGCGATCTTGCGGACCATCTCCCAGACGTGGACCGGGATCCGGATCATCAATCCCTCGTCCGGTATGGCCCGGGAGACAGCCTGGTCGATCCACCTCGTGGCGTAGGTGGAGAACTTGTGCCCGCGAGAGGCGTCGAACTTCTCGACCGCGCGGATCAGACCGATGATTCCGTACTGGACGAAGTCCTCGTACTCGAACGAAGAGGAGGACTCCGCGTACTTGGCCACAGTGGACCGGACCAGACGCCAGTTGTGCAGGATCATGGCGTCGAACGCGGCAGCCCGCTCATCGGTGTCGGCCAACGTCGCCCGGTACCCCTTGGGCAGCTCATCGTCCAACGTCACCCCTTCACCACGCATCAGCCCGGCAAGCCCGATTTCCTCGTCGGCGGTCAACACGCGGCTGCGATGCCGGAGCGATGCGCGGTCGGCCCGCAACACAGCGCGAGCACGTTCACGCGGTTCGAGATCGGGGAAAGCTGCCTGCCGTGGCCGGTCCGCGGGAGTCACCGCGGGCATTCGCTCACCGGTGTAGGGCTCGACGTGATCCAAGGGGAGGCAGGACAACGCCGGAGGTTCCCCAACTCCGTGGTAGAGCAGAAGAAGTTCAGCACGTGCTGTCGCGCTGACGACTGGAAGCCAGGTCAGCAAGGAAGACTCGGAGTAGTAGTGCAGGCTCGGGAGGAAAACGCGGTCGAACTTCGTGCCGACACTGCTACTCCAGGTGAGGACCGTGACGCCGGTGTTCGACGACCAGTTCACGCGCTTGCCGTTGTACCGTTCGTAGGACTGGACCGGCAGGTCGAACATGTGCCGCAACGAGGCGGTGAACCGCTCGACCAAGTCGGTGGTGAGGACGAGCACTCCGATTGATTCCCGTGGGTACGCCGTGGCGTACTGCGCGATGAGCTGCACCTCCGCGTCGTGGTCCTCGAATCGAACCAGCCGTGGGCGCGGTCCCGGGCGCGCGGGTTCGCTGCCCCGCAGGCTCGGCGGACAGGTCTCAAACCCGCTCACGAAGCGGTGTATGGGCGCGGTCGTGTCCGGGTGGCCCGCGAGAGCGGACGGGACGACACCCAGCGTCCTGGCGATCTCGGTCAGGGTCGACTGGTCGTCACTGACCGGAGCGACTGGGTCGACGAACACCGTGGCGGGGATGCCGAGCAGGGGCAGGGCTGCGTAGAAGTCAGTCTCCAGCTCTTGGCCTTCGAGGATGACCAGGCGGGTGGGGTACGCCCGCTTCGCCGTCCGGCGCCGCAGCCGATCCAGAAAGTCGGACAGTTCGAGGTCGTACCGCTCGTAGCCGTCGGGATCAGCGCAGTGGATTTCGTTCCACAAGGCCGTGACGTACTTGTTGTACGTCCTCGCTTGCCCGGTTCCGCCGCCGATGGCGACCTCGACGCGATCGTGGAGCACCCATCGGCGGGTCAGTATCAACCCCTGGCCGTGTTGGCGTAGTTTTCCCACCCCGAGCGCGACCTGGTCAGCGCCGATGGCAGTGGGTACAACCTGGTGACCGCGATCGCGTGCACCCGCCGCGGTCACCAGATCCCACCGCTGGGCAGGGGCCCGAGAAGTCCGGCCAGCGGTGCGAAGAACCCGTAGTCCTCGTCCACCAGCAGCGACCGGTCGAGCAAGCGGTTCGCCGATTGGTCGCAACTGGTCTCCGGGACGAGCGCGCAAGCGTGGCACGCCGCCAACGAGAGCCCATCCGGTCCTTGGCCCTTCGACTCACCGCACACCGGATCGAACGAACACCACTGAGCGGCCGAAACGGCGTTGGAGAGCAACCGCCACAGGCGCTCGGGCTGTCCCATGCGGACCAATCCGCCGAGTGTCCCCTCGGAATCCCCGGCCGCGGTGTAGATCAAGATTCCGGCCATCGCGGGTGCGCGGGTTTTCGGGGTCACGTAGAGGCGTTCACGCAGTGACGAGGTCGAGTACCCCGCCTCGAACGCGGTCTGCCGGAGGAGCAGGTGCGCGAAGGTGTGCATCAAGATGAACCTGGGCGTGGGCTCCGGGTACCGCTTCCTGGCGAAGTCATCCATCCGCTTGGCGATCAACGCCACCTGTGCTCTGACTCGAGGACGTGTCTCCCACTCCGCGATCGCCTCCTCGGCGAACCTCAGGAAGTACCCCTCGCCGTACACCTCCGCGGCCGGCAGGAAGTGTGTGGGGTCACCGATGTTCGCTGGGACCGCCGATTCCATCTTGTACCGCTTGAACTCCGTGAGGACCCGGACTTCCCTAAGCCTCTCGACCAAGACGATGTCGGCGAGCACCCTGGCGAGTTCGGCTTCCGCGCCACCAATCGGTGTGGCACCCGACGGATGTACGGCGCGGCGGGCGATGAAGCGATCACGAGGATCGTGCTGGCCGTGCGGGTGGCGCAGCGCCACCCATTCGTCCGGCCGGATGTCGTCCACGGTACCGACCCGTGATCCACCGCGCCGGACGTCGACCTCGGCCATGATCTCCTCGGCCGTGAACTGCGTCTGGTGGACCAAGTGGTCGAGAGCGACCTGCCGGATGGCCGGTATCAGCGACGCTCTGTCGACGAGGAGCTTGAATTCCTGGAAACCGGTCAGGGTGGCCATCGCCGGGTCGATCTCGCGCCAGTCGGAGTCCGGCGGAATGTCGATCGCGCTGTGGATCGTCGGGAAGTAGATGTTGGACGCACCGCGCTGCAACGACACCAACGGCTTGGAGCAGGTCACCGCGTCGACCTGGGATTGCCAGGGTTGGGTGCCGGGGCAGCGCTGGGGAATTCCGCCGAAGTTGGTGATCCCGAGCAGGGACCTGAACGCCTTGCACTTGCGACATTGGACAACCAGCGACGCGAGACCGCCACCCGCGTCGGCGCGGTTGTTGAAGAGCAGGTCCCGACTGGCGCACTGGTTCTGGTCACGGCTCTTGCGGGAAGCCGAGTGCGCCCACCGCCGCCAGTCGACATCGGTCAGGTGCCCGTCGGCGCACGCGGCCACGAACCGCATCGGGATGAGGACTCGGCGGCCGGGGCACGTCGTGCAGGTCGGCGGCTGCCCTCTTTGCTCTCGCCCCTTGGTCCACTGAACCATCGCCCGACACCGGAAGCAGAACAACGTCCGCGGGAACCGGAGGTAGGGAAGAGCACCCCCTGGCAGCGCGGTCTTGAGCTTGTCGACGCCGAGGTAGCGGGCCAACCGCGGAAAGTCGATCTCTGCTAGCTTGTTGCGCCATTGGCCAGCGTCCTCGGCGACGAACGACTCGCCGAGCAGGTCCACGATGGCACCCGGTCCGAACGGTCCGACGACCTGGGAACGGCGGAGCTTGCGCACGCTCATTTCGACGCTCCCCGGACGTAGACCTCGACCTCGGCGTCCACGTTGCGCATCGAGTCCAAGGTCGGCCACGTGCCGTAGGAGTGGGAGAACCGGCGAAGCAGCTTGGGTCTGGCTTTGCCGGAGGCCCTGTACACCAGTCCACCGGCGGTCTGCGCCTGCTCGACCGCCGCGTCCCACTCCCCGAGGAGCCGGTGGAGGTCTCGCTCGACCTCATCGGACTCCGCCGGGTCCGCGGCCCGCGCCCGGGCGAGGAACTGCTCCACCAAGACCCGCAGGGCGGGGTCCGCCGAGTCGAACCGATCGGCGTCGGTGTCGGCGCCCAATCCCAGCCCGTGCCGCACCAAGACGACCAAGTCGGCATGGAGGGCACGACCCCGGGCGGCCACCGAGAACGGGGTGACCGACGTCGGTTCGACCGCACGGTAGAGCGCCGAGTGGTAAGGCACGAAGGACTCGTAGTGCGACCGGTCTCGTGGCTTCGACGGCGAGTACAAGACCACCACCAACCCCGGGCGGTTCCGGTCACGGCCGACCCGACTCGTGGCCTGGATGTACTCGGCGGTCGTCTTCGGCTGACCGACCACGGTCATCGTCCCCAGCCGGGGCACGTCGACTCCGACGGAGATCATGTTGGTACTGGCCAAGAAGGCGATCCCCTCGGCCGCGGGCTTCTTCAACCGGTCGAGCAACCGCGGGATGCGCACTGAGTCGACGTTGCTGGTCAACTCGATCACGTTGTCGTCGTCGATCTCGCGCAGATCGTCCTGTGCGGCGGCGATGATCTTGATGCGGGACGGGATGTCGTCCAGTGCGAGGGTCATCGTCTTTCCCAGCTCACGCAGGCTGTTGTGGTAGACGACCAGCGTCGAGTAGGCGTCCTCGACCTGCTCGGACCCGAACCCGATCTCGCGCACCGCTTGCAGCTGGGCAGCGGTGACGTGCACCAGCCCGGTCACCGGCGTGTGGCCCTGCGGCATGACACCCGCGTAGGCGCGTCCCGGGCTCTTGGTGTCCGTCTTGACGAAGTGCGAACTCGCCGCGTCCACCCCGGCAGGCGGGAACAAGGCGACCTCACGGCCGAACACGCCCCTGGTCTGATCGTCGGCGTTGCGGATCGTCGCCGTCGCGGCCACGATCTTCGGCCGGGCACCGCTGTGCCTCATGAGTACGTCGAAAGCGGCCTCGTAGAGGGCGACCACGGTGCCGAGCGGGCCGGAGATCAGGTGGAACTCGTCCTGGATGATCAGGGACGGACCGGGATCGGCTCCCGCCCCGAAGAACACCCCGGTAGCAGGCTCCCAAGCGGCACGGGCGAACTTGTCGACGGTGCCGACGACCATCGTCGGCGGGTTGTCGTAGAGGTCCTGGTCAACCGATGAGATCGGCAACCCACCGGAGAACGGGCAGGCGTCGTTCACGCAGCGCACCCGGAAGGAGTTGTTGGTCGCGCTGACGCCCCACACCTGCTCGTCGTCGAGGTCGCGCGGCGCCACCCGGGTGCCGCACCACGGGCAGCTCTCGATCTGGAAACCCTGCTCGGCGGTCACTCCCGCTCGGAGTTGCTCCAAGAGCCGAACCGCCTCCGCGTAGGTGTTCGGCGTGTTCGAGCCGCCCACCCAGATCCCGATGGAGATCGGCCTGCTGCCGAGGGCGTCGGGACGGCGCCTGCGCAGCAGCTCGCACGCGGCGATCAGCGTCGCGGCACGCTGGAACTGCTGGGTGGTGAGCAGGCGGAGGGTGTAGCGCGTGATCACCGTGGTACCCGCGCCCTCGTCGCCGAGGACCAGCCTGCGGTGGAAGATCGTGAACGCGGCGAGCCCCAGGTACGCCTCGGTCTTGCCGCCACCGGTCGGGAACCAGATGAGGTCCACCAAGTCGCGATCAGGTCCCTCGTGGACGACTCCGTCGATGTTGAGCAACAAGAAGCCGAGTTGGAACGGCCGCCATCGGGGATCGGTGGCGGAGTAGTCCGGTTCGAGGTCGACCGGCGCCTGCGCGACGGGATGCGTCGTACCACCCAGCTCGGGCGCGCTGTGCGCCATCTGCATGACCATGGCCCTGTTGGCCAGCGCGAAGGCTTCGAGCACTCTCGGGTTCGCGGGGTCACGCAAGATCTCGATGCCCCGCGACATGCGTGTGTGAGCGCGCTCGGCCCGCTCCAGCAACCGATCCGCGGCGGCGACCAAGTGCGCGGGGAGAGAGCCCCCGATCGACGCCCGAGCAGCCTCGATCCACTCCGCGTAGCCGGTGACGAAGGCCGACAGCTCGGTGAACAAGGGCTCGGGAGATCTGTCGATCTCCATCAACCGGGTCAGCCTGCAGATCTCCTCGGCCTGCTCGACCCGGAAGTCAACATCTCGGACGACGTGCACCGGGAGGAAGGTCGTACCGACCCACAGCAGGTCGGCCCGCTCCGCCCAGGTGGCCGCGCACCCATGGCCGATCGCGTACACGTGGACATCGCGGTACTGCAACTCCAGTTCAGCGGCCTCGGTGTCGCCCGAGGTGTGCGGCTTGGACGGGTACCTGGTGATGGAGCCGGTCGTGGGGCGGCAGTGGAGGTCGACCTGGTAGAGGCACTGCCGCGGATCAACTCGCTCTTTGCGGTCCTGCGACCGGTTGTTGACCAGTACCGCGGTGATCACCGCGCCCGGGTGGTGGCGGCGCCAACGTACGTGGACCGTCGCGTGACCGTCGAGGATGTCGTGCTTGGCCACCGTTGGACCATCTTGCGGCGGGTGCAGCCGAACGGCGTCATCGCCGGTGAGCGCTGTACCTGTCCGAACCCACTGGGACTCGTGGCCGTCGTCGGAGCCCAGGTAGCGACCGACCTGGACCTCAACGACGACCGGGGACCACTGGCTGGTGACGAAGCTGATGCCGACCGAACTCGGCCGGTCCTGCCCGGACATGGTTACCGGGTCGTCCGCCTCGTCGTCGACCGGAGCACCCACGTCGTCGGTGAGCGGCTCCCCGTCCTCCGGCATCTCGGCCCCGTAGTCGGCTGCCTTGAACTGCGGGTAGAGCACCCCGGACAAGTAGCGCTCGTTGGGGCGGTCGTCCACCACTTCCACCGGTCCCTCCGCAGGACCGATCAGATGGCGGTGCAGATAGGACAGCAGGGCGTCGCGATCCGACGAACCCGTGTCGAAGGTGGTCATGCGACCGCTCCTCCGTCCTGCGGGCAGACCACCCAGAGGGCCGCGCGCGCCCTCGTCATGCCGACGTAGAGCGCCGACCGGATCGCTTCGCAGTCACCGTCAGGAAGCGACTCGACCACGACGAAGGGGCTTTCCAACCCCTTGAACTCGGCGATCCGGGCGAACCCGACCCGCCCGCCGGTCGGCTTGCGCATCCGGGCCAGGTCGAGGATGTCGACCCGGTCGCGCCACGGACTCGGCAGCTCGGCGAACACCGAGGCGCCGAAGGGGCGTGGCGACAGCAGCACCACCTGGTTCAACGGGACCTGGTCGGCTTCGAGCTTGTCGAGCAGATCTGCCACGGTACGGCCGAGGTCGGCACGGGTCTGCTCGAAAACCACCACCTCTTGACCGTGACCGGCGGTGGTGACGCCGAGATCAGCACCGGTGCGCTCCCGAGTGGCGGTCACGATCTCGACCGTGTTCCGACAGTTGTCCTTCAGCTTGAACCGGGCAGGCCGGTGCTCGGCGAGCCGGGTCATGGCCGCGTCCTCGTAGCTGCCCACCAGCCCACGCTGGTTGTTGGAGTCGAGGAGCAGGACCCAACGTCCCTCCGCGAGTCCGCCGGACAACACACGCTCGACCACATCCAGGTCAGCCCCGTTGACCACATCCTGCGCTTCGTCGACCACCACAGCGTCAAAGGTGGCCACCGCTTCGCTCGTGACACGGTCGAAGGGCAACACGGTGACCCCGTCCAGCCCGGGTTGCGCGGCGATGAACGCGGCGAGCACCCCACTGCGGCAGGTGAGCAGTACACGGTCACCAGACTCCGCCAAGCGTCTGCACATCTCGGCGGCGAGCATGGTCTTACCAGTTCCAGCGCCACCTTCGAACAGGATTCGCGAATTGGTCTCCACCAAATCGAGGGCCCGGTACTGCTGCTCGGTCAGTGTTGCCAGCTCGGTATCGACCTCGCTGCTCAACTGGCCCAACGTTCGCACCTGTTCGTAGTCCGGGCGCAAGTAGTCGAGGTATCGCGAGACGTCTGCGCCGGAAAGCGTCGACCGGTTCCCGGGCTTCCCTTCCCACACGCTGCCAACCCCGTCCAGCCACTTCGCCCAGCCCAGTTGGACCATACCCGGCTGATCCAGCACAGTCTCGGCCTCCCACTCGACCGAGGCCACATCGAAAGCGCAGTCCGGGAACACGAGTCCTTGGCCGAAGACAGTGCGCCTGACCAATTCTTTGTCTAACTCGGCGCGCAACCTGCCCTCAAGTGCGAACATAGCCGAGTGCAGTTGGTCGACCGGACTCTCCTTCAGCCGGTGTCGCCTGCCGTGCAGATCGCGACTGTGCCACACACGTTCCCGCAGCGAGACTTCACCACCCTTGACCTCCAACCCCAGCAGACCCCGCGGGCCTACAAGTAGGAAGTCGATCTCGCATACCCGTTTGCGAACATGCACCGGCAGGCGCATGCTGTGCAGAGCGACATCCCAGCCTGCCACCTCGACATCGCTCAATTGCCGGTAAACGAGTTGCTCAGCGGGACTAGAAGTGCGCGGCACTCCATTCGGGATCATTCGCATACGTAGGCCGGTCCGGTTCATGGCGTGGTCAATGGACTAAACACGGGCGTCAACTATCCAGACAGCGTACCTACGAGTGTTCCCAATTGCCGCCCTCGCAACCCCCACTAGAACATACACGCCATCAGTCGGTGCATCGCCACTACCTGGTGTCGAGTTACAGCCAATCGCGAGCCAAGCCCCTGAACTGGGAAAACAGAAATGAGACTAGGCCATTCGGATTACCTGCGTGGCGGATCCTTTACCCCAACGGGCTGACAACCCGGCAGCCAGGGAGCGACCGGAGGGGTCAGGCCCCTGGTCGCACTCATCTGACCCTCAAGGACTGCGCGTCGTGTCCGAAATCACGCGGCATCAACTTGACCTGCCGCCGTTCGGTTCTCGGTGGCTCGATGAGTCGACCTTCGGAACTTGATCACCCTTGACTGTCCTTTGAGGACGTTGTCCGGTGTGCTGCGCCGGCGCGACGTCGTTCTCGCTAGTCGGTTTCTCGCTAACCATCGCTGTGATCCGGGGGGCAGGTTCAGACGGTCGTAGCATGTGATCTTGGTGTTCGGTGGGGAAGGATTCCCTGTCGTGCGCAGGATGTTGACGTTGGCTGATCGGGAGGAGATCTCCCGGGGCCTGGTGGAGTTGTTGGAGTTCAGGGACATCGCCGCCCGGATCGGTCGGGGTGCCTCTGTGGTG
>NZ_BSTR01000080.1 GCF_030269645.1 Actinokineospora sp. NBRC 105648
CGGGTAATCGTGGACCGATCCACCCCGAACCACGCGGCCAGCACGTCGTGTGTGACACCGTGACGAAGGTGCACCAGCGTGGCCAACAGACGATCGATGAACACCAACCGATACCTCGCCCCCGCACACGCGGCCGAGCCATCCGCCGCGCGTCTTGCCGCGCCTGCCAGACCGGGCCGACCTCGGCCACCAGATCAGCGATCACCTGGGCCGACAGGCCCGTCACCCGACGACTAGACACCACCGCTGCACGACCCACATCAAGATCATCTCGCGAGGCCCCCCCAACCATGCACGAGGTCGTTAGAGAAGCGCCAGGTCGACGGCCTCGGCCATCGCGCGGTTGCCCGCGTCGTTGGGGTGCAGCCGGTCGCCGCTGTCGTAGGCAGGTGGCAACGCGTCCGGGTCGGCCGGGTCGGCCACGGCCCGGTCGAAGTCCACCACGCCGTCGAACTCGCCGGAGGTCCGGATCCAGGTGTTGACCTGGCCGCGCACCTCCTCGCCGCGGGGCCGGTAGTAGTCCGATCCCTTGTACGGCATCAGGGTCCGCCCGCGGCTTGACCGATTCCCGTTGCTGGGCCGTCGATCTACTGTGGCCGCATGCAGTCACCGACCACGGGCACGGCCGCAGGCGCGCCGTTCACCGCCCTGCCACCGGCCAACGGCGGGGCCGCGGCGCTGATCGTCACCTGGCACATGATGGATCCGCCGCGGTCGAACGCCGCTTCGCCGCCGCGTTGCCGATGAACGACCTACCCGCGTGGCAGGTGCACCTCGGCATGCCCCATGTGCGGGGCGCGCATGGTGGACGGCAGCACAGACGCCATTGTGGAGCTGTTCAACGAGGACGCGCTGATGTCCTTCCTGCGCCCCTTCGTCCTGCAGGCGACGGCGGAGTTCCCGGAAGTGCTGGCCTCGCTGCGTGCGCGGCTGCCGGTCGACGACGGGCCGATCGGCGTGCTCGGCGGCTCGCTGGGCGGTGCCGTCGCGCTGCGGATCCTGACCAACACCGGGATCTCGGTCTTCGCGGGCGCCATCGTGAACGGGGCGATCCGGGTGCGGTCCGTCGTCGACCTGTTCCCGGGCGACTACACCTACGACACCGAGTCCGAGAAGGCCGCCGACAGCCTGGACTTCGTCGCGAAGGCGGGCACCGTCGCCGCACGCGCGCCGCTGCTGGTCGTCAGCGGAGAACTGGACCACCCGGCGCTGCGCGCCGACGACCCGCCGCCCACAGCGGATCCGCTCGCGATCGCCGTGACGACAACGGATCGGGAACGCGAACCCGAGTGGACGACTCGTCGCGACCACATCCCAGACCCCGGCGCGCGGGATCGTCGGGCGAGCGGTTCACCCGACCACGAGCGCCTGTCGAGGCGCGGTTCGCCCGACGCGGGCGACCGCCCCGACAACTAGTCAAGCAACTTGACTAGTTGTCGGGGCGCCGGCAACCTTCGAGGTGACAACCAGGAGGAGGTCCGCATGTCGTTCGTCAGTCACACGGTCGAGACCGCACCCGAGGGTTCCAAGCCCATGGTCGAGGGTGCGCGGAAGAAGTTCGGTTTCATCCCCTCGCCCGTCGCGCGGATCGCCGAGTCGCCGGAGCTGTTGGCGACGTTCATGGGCAACACCGCCGCGTTCGACCGGTCGTCGCTCGACGCGCTGCAGCGCGAGGTCGTCATCATGGCGATCGCGACCCGGGTGGAATGCCACTACTGCGTGGCGCTGCACTCGGCGACGATGACCCGCCAGTCGGTCGACGGGGAGGTCATCGGCGCGCTGCGCGAGGGCAAGCCGCTCGCCGACGCCAAGCTCGAGGCGCTGCGGCAGTTCACCACCGCGGTGCTCGCGACCAGCGGCGGGGTGTCCGAAGAGGACATGGACGCCTTCTTCGTCGCGGGCTACGACCAGCGCAACGCCCTGGACGTGGTGCTCGGCGTCGGCACGTACACGCTGTCCACGTTCGCCAATCGGTTGACCGGGGCCCCGCTCGACGCCCCGTTCGAGGCGCACCGCTGGGAGCCTCACCACACCGGGCGCAACGCCACCGCCTGACCGGACGCCGTGACGATCCGCTGGAGATCGGCGCGCAGGTGGTCGACCTGATCGGCTCCGATCAGGTCGACCCAGCGCGCCTCGATCTCGTTCCAGCGCCGCACCACGCTCGCCACGCAGGCCCAGCCGCGCGGCGCCAGCACGACCATCCTGCTGCGACGGTCGGTCGGGTGCGGCCTGCGCTCCACGTAGCCGCGCGCCTCGAGCTCGTCCACCAGTTGGACCGCGGCCTGCTTGGTCACCCCGAGGTGCACCCCCAGCTCGACCGCGGTCGCCCCCGCCTCGCGGTGCGAGAGGTACTGGAAGACGAACCCGTGCGCGGGCCGGACGTCGTCGAACCCCTCCGCGGCAAGGGACTCGTGCACCTGGTCCATGACGGTGCGGAACGCCATGGCCAACAAGGTGGGGATCTCGGCGGCCAACACCCCTCCTTTGGTCAAGTGCCCTCACTTTATGTGCCGCCCCGCCGATGCGCACCACCGGCTTGCCCCGTCTCGGATTCTGTTACGAGGATTGACAACCCGTGCGGCCTCGGCCCCTCCCGCACCCGCCCGCTGAAGCCCGTGCGCACCCGAGCGGCAACGGGGTGCCACACCGGCGCGAGAACGTACCGACCACCCAGTTGACCATGCCGCGCAGATGATCAAGAATCAGCTCTGAAGTGGACGACCAGCCGCTCCGTCGCCGCCCTGCGCGCCGCCAAGCAGATCCACCCGGTGGTCAAGACCCTGCAGGAGTAGGCCATCTGCCCGCGCGGACTCCACCTGCACTTCTTCCACTCCCCCAAAGCCATCCTCGGCACCAACGGCAAGGGTGAGGCAGGCGTTGACCCGGCGGCCGTCAACGTGCACGGTGCAGGCGCCGCACTCGCCCCGGTCGCAGCTTGGTCCCGGTGAGGCCGATGACCTCGCGCAGCGCGTCGAGCAGGGTCATCCACGGTTCGACGTTGAGGTGGTGACGCCGTTGACGCGGAGGGAGACCTCGGTCGTGACGGGTCTCGCCGGGGCGGTGCGGTTCTCGGTGACCTGCTTGGTCATCGTTCCTCCCTGCACGGCGGGGTCATTGTTTCGTCGGTCGGGGTAGGGAGTGCTGGTAGACGAGCGCGCCCAGCAGGGCGGCCGCGGCGCCGACCACGGGGATCCAGGGGAAGCCCGCAGTGGACAGCAGCACGCCGCCCGCGGCGGAGCCGAGCGAGGTGCCCAGGTACATGGAGAAGCTGTTCCAGGCCATGACCGAGCCGCTCGCCGTGGGGAAGGCGGCGACCAGCCGGGACTGGTAGGCGGGCAGGCACGGGTAGGCGGCCAGGGCGAACAGGCCCAGCGCGGCCAGCAGCAGCCAGGCGGGGGCGTGCAGGAGCAGGTCGACGGCCAGCAGGGTCGCGGCGATCAGGACCAGGCTGGTGGTGGCGACGACACGGGAGCCGAACCGGTCGGCCAGCCGTCCGCCACCGAGGCTACCCGCCACGCCACCCAGGCCGTAGACGATCAGGGCGGTGGCAACCGCCCCGGTGGACAGGCCCGCGATGTCCTCCCGACGACTCGGGTATCGTCTCGCCGCCTCAACCATCCGCCGGATCCTGCGCGGCCATCGAGTACCGCCACCCTCAGGCCGTGGTGACGCACGGCACACGTTCCTACGTGCCCAGACTGACGGCCTTCTCGCGATCGACTTCTTCCACGTCGACACGATCACACTCAAGCGTCTCTACGCGGCGTTCGTCATCGAGCACCACACTCGCCGTGTCCACCTGCTCGGCGTCACCGATCACCCGGAGCTTGGGCAACCCAACTGGCCCGCGACCACGCATCCGATCTTGTCGACACCGGCCAGTGTTTCACCCACCTGATCCACGACCGCGACGCCAAGTTCACCGCAGCATTCGACGCGGGTCTTCACCTCGATCGGCATCCACATGGTTCTCACCGCGCCGCAAGCACCTCGGATGAACGCGTTCGCAGAACGCTGGATCAGGTCGCTGCGACGCGAATGCACCGACCGGCTACTCATACCGGCCAAAGTCATCTTCAGCACGTACTGGGCGCCTACGTCGAGCACTACAACGCCAACAGCAGCCACCAGGGCCAAGGCATGAACCTACGAGCACCCGACGACGATCTGAATTGAATCCCCGGCCTATCCCGACCGACCGCATCACACGCACACAACGACTCGCGGGACTGCTCAACCAGTACCAGCAAGCCGCCTGAACCCGCAACTCACAGCCGGTCACAGCATTTTCGACCAGCACAGGCAGGCCCGCCGCTCTCAGCGCACGGAATAGGCGCGCACACAGTAGGGATCGGACGCGACTTCCCGAGACGCGAGTGATCCGGTCCCGGCAAGCTCGCGAATCCGCGCGGTAAGGAAACCGCCCGCGGCCACTACGAGCCCACCCTCGGCGGCGATGGGAACATCGTAGCCGCAGACCTCGCTCGTGCCGGGATCGCGAAAATAGACCCGGACGACCTCGGGGCTCTGCGCCAGGAATCCGACCGGATAGACGATCTGCGCCCCGACCTGGGGCGGCTGGTCGTCGAACCGGGTAAACGTTCCGCCGACCGCCCCGTAGATCGCCTCGCCCAGCCCGGCCGCGGGATCCTCACCACTGCCTGAGAACATCCGGGCGTCGACCACGCGAACCCCGCGCCCGTCGACGCCCCAGTTGGCTTCCGCACCGCCGGCGACTGCCTCCAGGACGAGCCTGATCGTAGCGACGTGACGGAAGTGGTTGATCTGCTGTCCACTGCCGTCCAGCAATAAGCAGTCGATCCCGATCGCCGTCGTCAAGTCATCGCCGTCGAAGACGAAGACCCGCGCAATTGTCGGTTGGGGACGCACCACTCCGCATACCGTATAAGCGGAACCGGACAGCGGCGTGGAGACGAACTCGGTCAAACGCTTGACCAACGTCCAATAGAGAATATCCGCCAGAGGCGAAGGAACCTGCTCGGTCCCTTCGCCTCGGCGTGGATCATCGGCCGACACAGAGCGAGTATACTACTCAGCCGTTCGCGTTGACAGCGTTAGGGCTGCGGTTCACGCCCACGCAGTACGCTGTGATCGTGCCGATGTATTGGCCGTCGAACGTGACGTGCGAGCCGTTGTCCGTGCTGAGCGCTAATTGCGTAACGGTGTGGATCTGGGCAATCGTGGTGGTTCCCGAGACCAGGTAGCCGTTGTACTCCGCGTGTGCGCCTTGGTCGACAGCGGGCCTGCTGCGGTACGCGGCCGTGAGGGCCTAAAGGAGTACAGGTTGTGGGGGGTGGCATAGTGCTCGTAGCCCCAGGCGGTCGTGCCGTGGCTGGTGAGGATCTTAGGGCGACGTACTCCTGCTCGGAAACCCGCCGCATCGTCGGCGCTTGCGGCGAGCCTGCAGGCGCGTCAGCACCCGCCGCGGGCGCGGCGGCAACCAGCGCCACGACGGCGATCAGGGTGGAAAGCGAAGTGCTTTCCCAAATCCTCCTCGGATGTGCGCAGGAGATCCAGGCGCGCGAAATCACTCGGCGCGCCTGACGCAGATCTCGGCCGCGCGCGAACGAAGCCTCCCAGTTTGTTTCCCCAGAGCGCCACGGCCGAAATCGACGCAAGCAGACGCCCGTCACTCGAACCACAATAGGCGGCTGCTGGGGCAGATGTGGAGCAAGCCCCTGCGAAGGGGACCACCCAAGGGGCCCAGATCGCACTCAGCTGCGATCAACGGTACACCCGACCAGAATATTCCATTTTCGCAGATCAACGGCATGATTGGTCCGTGCAGGCAGTGCACAACCCCACCCCTATAAGACCGTGTCCAACGTGGTGGTTGGTCGTTGGGGGGTCATGGGTTCTTGAGGGATCGTTTCCAGCAGAGCATCGCGACGGCCGGGTCGAGGAAGGCCAGGTGGTTGCGGGGGGCGTTCGTGGCGGGGTGTGAGGCGGCGGTAGCCGGTGAGCCAGGACATGGTGCCTTCGATGGCCCATCGGTGACGCCCCAGCCGTTGGGAGGACTCGATTCCGCAGCGGGCGATGCGCGCCAGGGTGCGGTGGCGGCGCAGCCAGTTCCGCAGGTCGGTGCTGTCGTATGCCTTGTCCGCGTGGAGTTTGCGGGGTTTCCAGTGCCGTCCGCGGTCAGGGTCGTGCCGCGACAGCAGGGCTGTGATCATCGGTTTCAGGCCGTCGACGTCCGGGGTGTTGCCACCTGAGACGGCGGTGACGAGAGGATGTGAGCCGAGTCGTGCAACACCCGCGAAACGTCGAGCAGGCCCGACACGCGCATCCTCGCCAGGATCTCCCGGTGCAAGCGGGCGAATACCCCGGCACGGGCCCAGATGGTGAACCGGCGGTGCACCGTCGACCTGGCGGCCCCGAAACACGGCGGCGACGCCCGCTACGCACACCTCGACACCAGCACGTACACGATCGCCGAGAACATGTCCTCATCCGCAATGTTCCGCGTCCCGCCACCCTGCGGGCGGACCCCCGAGGGCGGCAACAACGGCCGCACCACCTCCCACAACCCTTCCGGAACAATCCACGACCAACGACCCGCCACCACGTTGGACACGGTCTTAGGTTGCCCTTTTCCGCCCATGGAGCGTGGATGTGGCCGTGCCCAATTTCGCGGGCGCGGCCACATCACACTCTCCCTCTTTTGAGGAGGCGGCCATTCATGGCATGCGTTGAAGAACGCAAAGATGGTTTCCGGGTCCGCTATCGGCTCGACGATGGAACGGTGTACTCCGAGAACGGATTCGCGTCCCTGGACGCGGCCGAGGATCGGGCCGCGGACGTGGAGTCCGATCAACGCCGCCGACGGTTCACCGATCCCAGGTTGGCGGAGACGTTGATCGACGAGTGGATCCGGCGGTGGTCGCAGGCGCATGACGTGTCGCCGGTGACGTGGTCGACCTACGACTCGCACATCCGCAACCACATCCTGCCCCGCTGGTCCGGCACCACACTCGGCGCGATCGCGCGGATCGAGGCGAAGGGGTGGGTGAACAAGCGGTTGAAGCCGAACATGGCGCACAAGTCCGCCAAGGACATCCTCGTCCTGTTCTCCATGATCCTCGGCGAAGCCGTGGACGAGGGGCTGATCTCCGCAAACCCGTGCCGGAAGCTGAAGATCACCTTCAACGACCGGCCCGAACGCGGTACCGCGACCACCGACGAGGTCGACGCCCTCGCCTGCCGGATGCGGCAGGGCGCCGGGTTGATGACCATCGTCGCCGCCTACACCGGGATGCGGTGGGGTGAGCTGGCCGGGCTCCAGTGGATCCGGGTCTACCTCGACGACAACCCGCGTATCGAGATCGATCCCGACTTCGGGGCCCTGCACGAGATCAACGGCCGCCTGGAACTCGGGCCGCCCAAGACCCCGGCCAGTGTCCGGGTCGTGCACCTGCCGCCGTTCCTGGTGCGGCTGCTCCGCGACCACCGGGAACGCAACCCCGAGGCGCGGTTCGTGTTCACCGGCGCCCACGACGGACTCTGGCGCCGATCCAACTTCCGCCGCCGCTTCTGGCTACCCGCGCTGGCCGGAGACGCCGAGCTGGGGTGGGCGCCGCTGCTGGAGGGGATGCACTTTCATGACCTGCGCCACACCCACCAGACCTGGCTGATCGAGGACGACGTCCCCCGCGTCCTGCGGCTGGCCCGGCTCGGACACCGCCGCCGCGACACCGACGACGGCTACAGCCACGTCACCGATCGCATGGTCGAACGCATGTTGATCACTTTGGATCATCGTTGGGAGCAGGGTGCGAGCTGGACCTGGCCCGAAAACCACGCTGTACCAACGGAAGCGGCCTGACCCCTTCGGTACGGGGTATAGGGGTCAGATCACGCTGCTCCCCACGTGCTCCCCGAAACGATCAACGCCCCACCAACGTGACCCGTTGGCAGGGCGTTGACCTGCAAATATAACTAGTGGGCGATACTGGGATCGAACCAGTGACCCCTTCGGTGTGAACGAAGTGCTCTACCGCTGAGCTAATCGCCCGGTGCGGCGGTGGGCCGCATCGACAGGAAAGAGACTACAGGATGGTCTTGGTCAGCTGAAAATCGGGGACCCCAACCAGGGCCAGTCGATGCCCACCCAGCCGCCTACCAGGGCGAATCCGTTGAGGAGCCAGATGGTGGCCACCACGATCAGGGCGGTCAGCGCCAGCACCAGCAGGCGGACGAACAGGCTCTGCCGCTTGAGCCAGTCGGTCCACGCGTCGTACTTGCCGCGGGCGTAGGTGAGGGCCTTGTGCGCCCAGGTGAACTCGACGGCGAGGATGGCCAGCCCGGCGAACACCACGAGCCAGCCCGGGCCCGGGTACGGGATCAGCACGATCCCGGCCGCCAGCACCGCGCCACCGACCACGCCGACGCCCACCCGCCACACGAGGCGGGTCGTGGCGTTGCGATTCGCCCATTCGGGTCGCATCGAGCCTTTCTCACGTGTCTCGGCAGCCACTGCCCCACCACCTTCCTCGCCGGTCCCGACCATTGTCGCCCGGCCCGGGTCCACCGGCAGTACCAAGCACCTTGACCAGGCTGTGACCTGCGGGAAGGTGGCTCTTGCCACAGCAACGACCTACCTGCGCAGGTCAGCGCGGCATTGGCCCGTGAGCCATAAACCGGGAACGAACATTCGTACTCAAGGCGCTACCACCCAAGAAGAAAACCAGCCAGTATGGAAGAGCCAGGAGCAGGTTGGTCACCCTGCGAAACGGCACGACTGCCCTGCGCTGCGGGCAGTGGCCCGGATGGGTGATGTCCGCCCGTTCCGCGTCCCACTTGCGGCACGGTGGCGTCACATGGGTAGGACTCAGTCGTTTGGCTGGGAAGGGAGAAGAAGGGTAGCGACGATGCGAAACGATCACGTCACGCTGCGGTCGACCGCGGTGTTCGACCTCTTGGCGCCGAGGACCCCCGCGGTCCCGGTGAAGGTCGAGCTGCGCTACGACACGCGTGATCCGTACGCGGTGGTCGCGGCGTTCCGCACCGGCCGGGCGGGCTGGGTGGAGTGGGTCTTCGCCCGCGACCTGCTCGCCGACGGCCTCATCGCCGAGGCGGGCGACGGCGACGTCCGGATCCGGCCGGCCGTGGACGACCCCGAGGTCGTGGTGATTGAGCTCAGCTCCCCTTCCGGCCACGCCGTCTTCGAGGCCTCCGCCCAGGAGCTCGCCGACTTCCTCGACCGCACCTACGACGTCGTCGTGCCCGGCAACGAGCACCTGTGGGTCGACGTCGACGAGGCGCTCACGCACTTGATCTCCACCGACCTGACCTGAGCAAACACCGGTTCCCCGACCCCCGATTTGGAGCCGGGAACAGGCGTCCGATACAGTTCTTCTCGCACCACGGGGAACGGTTCGCGGCGAACCCAGTGGCTTGCGGACGTAGCGCAGCTGGTAGCGCATCACCTTGCCAAGGTGAGGGTCGCGGGTTCGAATCCCGTCGTCCGCTCGGAAGCGGTTCGGCCTCTGCGCCGGCCCCCCGGGGGCCATCCCTTCGGGAGCACGGTGGAGTGGCCGAGTGGCTTAGGCAAGGGCCTGCAAAGCCCTGTACGCGGGTTCGATTCCCGCCTCCACCTCAGGGGCGATTAGCTCAGTGGGAGAGCACTACCTTGACACGGTAGGGGTCACTGGTTCAATCCCAGTATCGCCCACCAGTTATATACACTGGTGACAAGCCCTGTCCCCCTTCATGGGGGGCAGGGCTTCAGTGATCAAATGGGGTCAAAATGGGGTCGCCCGGATTCTTACCGTGCTGGCCCCCACCCTTCAGCCGCGCGAACACCGGCTTCAGGTGCGGGAACCACGTTACTAATCGTGACTGCTCCTCCGTCGTCAACGCGACGAGACTCGAGTCCCACCGAGCCTCCAGCGCGTCGAGGATCTGCTTGCGCATCACCTCGGTCACGTGGTCGTAGGTTCGGCCGATCCCTTTCATCTTCTGCCCCAGCCGTGCCCGGCGAGCGACTTCGGGGACACCGTCCTCGGTGAGCCAGGTGGCGTGGGTGTGGCGGCCTTCGTGGAAGGTGAACCACGGCAGGATCGCCGAGACGTGACAAGCCGAGCCCGGGGCGTCGGGGTTCACGCCGTCCCACGTGGGACGCCAGAAGCGTTGCCGGAAGTTGGACCGCCGCCACGGTCGTCCCTCGGGGCTGGTGAAGGCGAACGCGTGCTGGTGGCTGTCCAGGAGCAGTTCGTAGAACACGGCGATGCTCGGCGGAAGTTCCACTCCCCGTGTCCCAGCTGGCGTCTTGGTCCGCCCGTTCCGGGCGGAGAGCCCGTGGCGCCGCCGAGTCGGTTGCGGTGATGGCACGGTGTCGACCAGCGCCGTGCCGTACTTCTTCAGTGTCCCTCCGACCTCCTTCAACGGTGCTTGGACACTGATCTCCTTCGTCTGCTCGTCGTACTCGTGCCGCTGCTGCCCGGCCAGCTCACCCCACCGGGCGCCGGTGTAGACGTCGAACAGGCAGAGGGTGAACCCACTGATCCCCAGGCTGCTCTCGTAGAGCCGCATCGCCGCTCGCCGGGGCACCTACAGCTAGACCGCGCAAGGGGAACAGTGCCTCGGCGTCCGAACGGGAGGCGTGTCGACGAGCTGGACGGCGTCACCTTCGAACACCTCGGAACCCGCCTTCGGCACCGTGGCGATCACGACACCGTACTGGAGATCGCCGTCGGACGGCACGAGCCCGAGGTCCGTCAGCATCCTCCTGGCCTCGGCGAGCGTGCGGCCGACGAGGTTCGGGACCACCACTGAACGGGCGCACACCCGCAGGATCACCTCGCGCACCTTCTCGACGTCGACCCCAGCGTCGGGAACTTGGCTGTGCACAACGCCTTTCGGGCACGTGCCGCTCGACGGCAGGTAGCTGATCCGGGTAGTCAGATGGAGCCGCGCCACGTCCTGCCTGGCCTCGGCGACCGGGCGTCCGACCAGCGAGGGAACCCGAATCGGGTCGTCGCGGACGATCTGGTTCACCAAAAGCCCGGCGGCGAGAACGGCCACCGCGAAGACGCCCGCACGCAGGACCGCCCCGCCCCAAAACCTGGAACGCGCCACGACAGCCCCGTCGGACGGCGTGTTCGGACCTGAGTGGACATCGTCGGCCGCGTGACCGGCGACGCTGGAAACCAACCGGTAGAACGCGGAGGCCTCCGGGTGGAAGGTCAGCTCCGCGGCGTGGAACCTTTGGTACACCTCGACAGCCGACTGCCACGCCCGTTCGATGTCCACCTCGGCCACATGGCCGACCACGGTCGCCCGGCACACGAAACCGTAGGTCAACACGATCGGCCGCCCCGCCGCGTCCAGCAGCGGGACTTCGACGTCCGCCCCGATGTCGGCGAGTGTCACCGGCCGCGTCCGGTACACCACCGAGCCGACGCCGTCGATTGTCCGCACTCCGGGACGGCCGCGCCGGGGCACGTGCTCGCCGACCGCGGCGATCAGCGCGCCGGAGTGCCCGCCGCGCAGGACGAAGTCCGGGACGAGCAGCAACCGGTACCCGGCGACCCGCCCGCGCGCGACCAGGAACGCCCAGCCCGCGTCCGCCTGCGGTGTCACCTCATGACCATGGTCAGGTCCGCTCCCGGGTACTTGTGCCGCAGGACGGTCACCATCTCGTCGAACTCCGCGATGACCGCGTTCCGCGCCCGGCCCTGCGCGTTCTCGACGAGCAGGTTGCGGCCCACCTGCCTGCGCCGGGCCAGCCAGTCCAGGAACATGTCGATCAGCCGGTCGTTGAGGACGTCCGCCCCGAGCACCACCCCGAGCGCCGCCCGCAGTGCCTCGCCCTCGGGGCTGTGCAGCAGCTGCTGGAACGACTTGGCCGCCCCGCCCGGGCGGTGGATCGTGCGGTGGCGGTCCAGCCGATCGCCCAGCTCGGCCCGCTGTCGTTCGGTGAGGATGGTCTCGACGTGGGCGAACAGGTCGGGGATCACCATGCACAGCGGGAACTCGACGTTCAGCGGGCTCAGCACGCCGTCGGCGCGCTTGGTGACCGCCCCGGTGGCCGGATCGATCACCGCGAATCGGCGGCCGACCGCGCTCACCGGGATCAGCCGGATGCTCTGCCTGCGTGTCCGGCACCGGTTGACCAGCCGGGAGACCGACTCTTGGTCGAGCAGCGCGCCGCGCACTCGGCGGAGCTGCTCGCGGTCGTCGTCCTCGGTGGGGGCGAGCAGGTCCCACCGGCTGACGATGAAGTAGATCGGGCAGCTGACGTCCAGCATGCTGTCGATCATCGGCAGGATCACGTGCCGGACATAGTGCTGCCCGTCCTCGACTCCGTCGAGGTACTGGCCGATCCGGAACGCGTCGACGACGCCGAAGACGGCGTCCGCCTCGTCGATCTTGGCGTCCAGCAGTTTCCTGGCGGGCCGCTGCTCGTCGGCGGCGTCGTGGGCCTGGTGGCCACCGTGAACCAGTTCGCCCGCGAAGTCGGTGATCTCAAACCGGGCGACCGGGTACTCGTTGCCCTCGACCAGCCCCATGCAGTCGAGCGTGAACGACTGCGTGGCACCGAGGCGGGTGGCCTCCGGCCAGTCCGCGCCGCGGCGGGCCACACGGTCCCACACCCGCGTGAGGTAGTTGCGCTGCTGGCCGTCGGGCGCGCTGAGCCGGAGCCCGTCGGGTTTGGTGCGGAAATGGTTGAACATGCTGGCCAGCAGGACGGTTTTGCCGGTCTCGGTCGCGCCGAGGGTGACCGTTCGGAAAACCGGCGGTTCCACGTCCACCACCTCTTTGCCGCGCGCGCGGCGAGCCGACCAGGTGAGACCCCCGAACACCGCGGACGCGGCCACGAGGACGCCACCGAGGAACAGGGGCTCATCGAACAAGGAGATCACAGACGCCCAGATCATCGGCACCAATCTTCCACGCCACCTGGTGAGCGCCACGGCGGACGGAATGCGCGCCCTGGAGTCAGGGCCTGCTCACCGGTCATCACGTCGCCCGACGGCAACGTCGCGTTACCGCCGATCCGAATGTGTCGAACAATCGCCAACCACGGCGGACAATCGTGCGATGGTGTCCCGGAACAATCGTCGGACGAATTCGTTGTTCTGTGTCTTGCGAAAGGGCGGCATCATCTGGCAAGTACGCCGCGGGAGATCCGCGGCGATGGGGGCCACCAGTTTCCGGGGCCTGCGGGGAGCGTTGGCGAGGCCGGGCGCGAGGTAGCCGCAGTCGCGGTCGAGGGCACGCAGCGTGGCCGTGACGACGGTCTCGGCGGTCATGTACCTGGCACCGATGGCGGCCTTGCGGCCGACCTCGACCGTGTCGAAGAACCGGGTCTCGGTAGGCCAGGGGCACACGCACAGGACGGTGGCGCGGCCCTTGAGCTGTACGGGGCGGGGGCCCGCCTCTGATCCGGTGGCGCCCGAAACCCGTTTACCGAAGGCATCGCCGCCGTGACCGGGACGGGCGTCCCGGTAGGCCAATTTGGTGATCGCGCGACTCGCTCTTCGGCCATTCCGGTGATTCCCGGACACGGTTTGCTCCGGAGTGAACCGATCCCCCTGACCGCCGTCCACTCTGTGCGTCACTGTGGCCCGCGGCAGAGGAGGTAGGCGTTGGGCGACCCAGTCTTCCGCGGACTCGACACGCTCCTGACAGTGTTGCGGACCCTGATGGACCGCCCCAGGGCGTTGCGTGCCGACCAGAAGCCGTACCCGAGCGAGCGCACGCGACGTGGCCACAGTTGGGAACGCGCGCTCCCCGTCATGTGCCTGATCGGCGGACAAGGCACGCGGTGGGCGAAGGCATTGGACGACCGCCTCGGACGAGCCTCGCCGCCGAAAGTCTTGTACGTCACGCTCGACGTCGACGAGGTCGCCCGGGACCAGCGGCCTGCCGAGGTGACGGCGGCGTCCTCGGACCCCGGGTCGGCCAGGCCCCGGGTCCTTCCACTGCTCACGGCGCTGTCCAAGCAGCTGGCCGCCGATCGGTTCGGCAACCAGAGGGTACGCGGGTTTCGAACCTTCCAGCTCGTCGAGTGGCTGGCCCGACAACCGGCGCGGACCAACGACACGGCGGACAGCCGGACCGCGCTTCTGCGCACATGGCACCGAGCCCGGTCCACCAGCGGCGCCGAGGCCACCGAGCCGATCCGGGTGACCGGGCCTGGGGGCGTCGTGTTCACGCCGAGCGCGATCGCGCGGTGGCTCCGCTTCCAGTGGTGGGTGCGGCTCGGCCGGGAGCGGTCCTGGCTGATGGGCCAACCGTTCCTCTTACCCGGCAACTCCGAGTCGTTCGCCGGATTCGCCGAGTGGCTGGTCGAGGCGAGCCACCGCGACGACGCCAGGGACGAGCTGGGGCTGCTGATGGTCCACGCGTTCCTCCAGGACCTGCGCCGGGAGTTCGGCACCGGAACCTGGCGCCTGCGACGCGGGCGGCGCACCGCGCACGTTCTGGTGCTGTTGACCGGTGTGTCGGAGCACAACGGCGGCTGGGACCTGCTTCGGCTGATCAACGATGTGCGCAACCGCTCCACCGAGCCCGACCCGGTACTCGTGGTCGCCACCGCCGAGGCGCTGCCTCCCGGGCGCGGAGCGGGCGAGGACATCGAACCCGTGCACCGGCTGCACAGCGTGCTCACGGACTGGGCGCGACGGCTGCCCGAACAGCGGCAGTTCCTGCACCGCGACGCCCGGTTCGTGGTGGTGCGGATGCCCCCCGCCGACGACGGGCCCGAGGAGGACAGGGACGACTCCGGCTGGACCGAGGTCGGTCACCCACGACCCCGCCCGGTGCCGAGGCTCATCCGCAAGGTGACGACCCGGCTGGCAAGTCTGGTCTTGGTCGCGGGACTGCTCGTCGGGATCGGTTTGTGGATCGTGCCGCGGTGGATCGGCGACTGCCTTCCCCAGACCCACACCGGTGTGAGCACCCGGCTGGTCGAGACCGCGGGCGGACGGGAATGTGTCGGCTACAGCGATCGGGCCAGTCAGCTGTTCGGCGACAGCAGCCGTCTGCGCGCCGTGCAGCGGGCGGTGTTCGAGATGAACGAGCTGGCCGGACGCCTGCACGCGGAGTCCGCGGCCCGACCGCTGATCAGCGTCGTGTACTTCGCCGAACTCACCAAGCCCGACGGGCAGCTCGGGGCCGACGACTCCACTGTTGAGCAGCTGACCGGCCTGCTGCTGCTGCAAGGCGAGGTCAACCGGCGCAGCGACCACGCCGCGCCCCTGCTGCGGGTGGTCATCGCCAACGCGGGGTTCAACATGCGCCAGGCTCGGACCGCGGTCGACCTGCTGCTGCCGTTGCTGGCCCGGGATTCGACGATCGTGGGCGTGGTGGGGATGGGCCGGACGGTCGACCCGGTGGAAGACGCCATCACCGCGCTCGGCGACGTCGGCGTGCCGGTTGTCGGTACCACGCTGACCGGTGTCGGCTTGACCGAGCGCTCGCCCCTCTACTTCCAGGTCACACCCGACAACCACCAACAGGCGGCCCTGGTCAAGCGGTACGCCGACCAGGCGGGCAAGGAACTCTCGGTCTACCAGCCGACGAACGTCGAAAGCGACGGGTACCTGCTGTCACTCCGAGACGAGATGGCCAAGCTGGTGCGCCGGGAAGCGTTCCACCCGTGGACCGAGGTCAGCCGGAGCACGCCGGTGTGCGGCACAGACCAGATCGCGTTCTACGCGGGCAGGCAGGTCGACTTCGACAGGTTCCTCGACCGGGTGCTGGACGTGTGCGGCCGCGCCCTGCCGGTGATCATCGGGGACGACACCGTGGCCCGCTTCGTCGCCCAGCACGAGAAGCGCGGCAACGCCAAGTACAGCGGCAAGTCCATCCTCTACGTCTCGCTGGGTCCGGTGACGGTTCTCCAGAACCGCACCTGTTTCCCTGAGAACACGGAGCCGCTCACGCCGCTGTGCGCGGACATGCACGACCTGGTGAACGGCGCCGACGTGTACGGCGAGGCAGGTCGTGAGTTCGGCCGCGACCTGCGTGAGCGGCCGCAGTCCTGGATCGGTGAGCGCGTCGGGCTCAGCTACGACGCCGCCGGGGTGCTCCTTCAGGCCGCCACGGCTTCCCGGGTCTCACATCGAGCCGCAGTGGCGCAGGAACTGCGCGAGACAGCCTGCACTCTGCCCGCCACCACGACTCGCAACTGCTACGAGGGCGCCTCCGGCCCGGTCGACCTGTCCAGATTCCGCGACGGTCGTGATCGGCCGTTGGCACTGCTGCTCTTGGCGGACGTGCATAACACCGCTCAAGCCCCGCAGTGCGCGTTGCTGGTCAGCGCCGACCAAAACCTGTGCCGATGAAACGAACCCACGCTCACGGAGCCGCGATGGATCAGTCCGATATGGAGTGTTTGACGGCACCGTGGGTGAAGGCGGTGGATTCGGGGCCTCGGTGCGGCCGGGTAGCAGTCATACGGTGCTCAGACGTCATGCACCGCGACACCGGTGAACGAGGGCAGCACCCCGGCGGCGTCCATCGCGACCCTGCCGCGCTTGTCGTGCACGGCGATCAGCGAGTACTTCCCGGTCGAGGCGGAGTGCACCAGCCGTAGTTTTCCCTCGACCCGCAACCCGGTCTCATCGAAATGCGCCACCTCGGATCCGCCGATCCGCTCCCGGACCACGTCGAGGAACCCGGACAGGCCGGTCGCGGCGCGCCGCGTCATCGACGCGACGGCACCCGGCGAGACTGCGGCGCCGAACAACCCGGCCAACGCCTGCGCGGTGTGCTGGTTGGACAGAAACTGCCGGACATACAGATAAACCACGATCGCGGTGACCCGAGGCCCGTACTGCGCCGGGGCGACCACCCCATCGGGCGCAGCGGCACACGTGACGACTCCACAAGTGCACTGCCGCGTGACGAGCTGTGTTCGGTGACCCGCACGGTGATCGGCGGCAGATCGAACACCTGGCGACGTTCCACGCCAACCAGTGGCGCATCGACCAGTCCACCGCCACATCCGCCGCAACCCACAGGTTCGTGACGAACGATCTCATCCGGCACCGCGACCTGCGCCAACGTCGGCCCCGGATGCGCGAACCACCACCAGGCTTGCGACCGCCCTCGCCACGCAACGACTTCGGCCCGGGCTTGACGAACGGCGAATCCGACGACGGCGGCTTCGAAGAGTTCGACGAGTTCTGTCCCAACCGCCGTTTCAACTCGGCGACCTCGGAACGCAACTGCGTGATCACCGCCACCTGACTCGCGACCAGGGCAGCAAGCCCGTCATACGACAGACGCCCATCCCCGGCCTGCACCCCAAGATCATCCCGCCCGACGGGCAAGCCCAACAAATGACCTGCCCAGTTACGTCCAAGCGAGCTTTGTAGCCGACCACGTGTAACGAATGGATGCCGACCTTGCAGGTGGCAGGCAACGCTGCGACCCGCACCCCGCGTTGGTGTGTCGATAGTGACAGTGACGTCAGGGGGACGATCGTCAAACATGGACGCACATAAGCTCGGAAATCGAACATATATTCGAGGTCCTGTCCTGCATCCCATGAACGATCTTCATGAAGTCGCTGGCGGCGTGACAAACCCCGCGTCCTCGACCATCCACACGAGCGCACGGGAGACGGCGGTAGAGACCTCGGCTGGCGGCAGACCCAGTGCCGCGGTCACTCCGACCGACATGGTTCGCGGTCCCGCACTCCGAGGCGTCCCGAGAAGCGACAAGTCGACCATCTGCAGTACAGGGACCGACTCATGTTGACCAGAAATGCCGATCCGTTCGTTCTGGATGTGGAACTCCAATCGCGGAGCTCCTGCTGGGGGAACAGTCAGCGGTTCTTCGACGGCAGCCAGGAGTAGTTCACCCATGGCCATCTGCCACGCGTGAACGTAGAAGTCTGTCACTTCCGCGAACGTCAGACGCAGCGTCAAGGTGTCCACAGGAAGCGATGCTGATGCCGCCAGCGCGGTGAAGTCGACGCGTAGGTCGACAACGCTGAGCACTTCGACATCCCGACCGTCCGGGACTGTTAGCCGCAAGCACAGCGAAATGCAGGGGCTACCATCGGTGTTGTCGGCCATGATCTGGTATGCAGCGAACCTGCTGTTGTTGTGGCCGTCAGGGGGTCCGATCTCCCGCCAGGAGCCGTCTCGGGGCCTCAGGCCATACCGCTTGGCCAGCGCATGAAAGAACACAGCAATCTGCGTGGCGTCAACGGCGGTGAGCATGCGTGCTCGGCCGGTGCCCGTGATCCGCCACGTCTTCGCGTACAGCGGTATCCGGGCAGCGACCCGGATCCTGAGATCGCGTTGGTCAGTGAAACTTGACCAGACGTCGCGGTCCTTGGAGGCGTCGCTGTCCAACGCGGTCTCGGTCTGCCATACGACTGGACCGCTGGATGGCCGGAGAAGCCGCCCGTGTTCAGCGCGTCCCCACCGTCCGCCGACCAGGTCGACCACTTCCGCATCGGAACCGATGTAGCCACCTTGAGAAGGGTTCGCTGAGACCGGGAAGCCGACGCCGGTTGAACCTCCGTGAACGACTCCGGCGCCGATCGCCGCGATGTCGTTCCACACCGCCGTCGACACCGCCACGGCCGCTTTGCCGTAGAGCGCGCACAGAACCGACGGCTCCCCACGCGGTCCTCCAGCGAAGTGCTGCAACCACCCCAGGTCCAACTCCTGGACCTTGCCGAGCGCGCGCCCGAGCACCTCAAGGCCTCCTGCGGCCTGGTAGGCAGCGTGAAATGCAGCCTCTTGACCAGGTTCACCAGGTCGAAGGTTCGCCGTCAGTGTCGAGGTTGTCAGGTTCTTGAGCACACCTGAGACGATCTCGTTCGCCACGGACAGGCTGGCAACCGCTTGACGGACGTCGGGGTACACCCCGAGCAGGTGGCAGATCTGCGCGTCGTCCCAGATCTGCCATCCTCGAAGTCCCAACTCTCCGACGCGGTGGTCGATGTATGTGATCAACGACTGCACCGCGGTGTCACTCGCGGGAACCTGGAGGTTGGTGGCGAAGATAAGGTAGTCCGGCCGCTCGTCCTCGGTGCGCTGCGACCAACGGTCGAGGTCCACCTCGATCCGGCGCTTGAGCCTACTGGGTGCACTTCCTGCTCGACTGACCGACGAGAAATGCAAGGCTTGCATGACGATATAGCCGTCCCACGGGGCGGTCGGAGTCGGAAACCCGTCCGCGCGGCCGTGGAGCCATGCGTCCCGACCACCATGTGGCCCAGGACCGACGTGGAATTCGGTTCCTCGACCCAGTACGTGAACACTTAGTGCTTGACATACCTTCTCGAAGCTGTCCCAGTTGAGCTGGCTCAGCTTGTAGTGGAGGAAGATGCGTTGAACCTGTTCATCAGACAACCTTCGATCATCTGCCCCATCGACCTGATGGCACTTCCACACGAGAAGTTCTTCAGTGGGATAGGCCGAATCGTGGTCATCGACTGGCTTGTGGTGCACTCCACAAAGGAGCAGTAGGTTTTCCTCTTCGTCGATGAGGCTCTGCGGATAGGCTGCGTCGTACCGAGGGCCGTTCGGCTTCTCAGACCGGATGTGAGCGATCTCGGCGATGACGGTCAGGCGAGACCGGTGTTCCAGGATCAGTGGGTTGTCACAGGCCGGGTACGCACACCGCTGAGCACGGCCGAACAGCAACTTGACCGTCTGCTGCGAGTAGGAGTGAGACACACTTCGAGCCTATTACACCGGCGGAGGCCCAGGGGAATTTCAAAGTTTGTGATCTTCGTGTGAAGTCCGTTGCCGATCCCGGCCGGTCCTGGTGTTCGGACGTAGAGGGTGGCCTCTGGCCTGCGTAGAGGGTGGCCTCTGGCCTGCGATGATGTTGGTTCTCACGCCACGATCATCACTGGACAAGAGGCCACCGTTGTCAGTGTCGCATGCCCCGGATTCGTGTTCGCTGATCACCGGTCGGCCCGAT
>NZ_BSTR01000081.1 GCF_030269645.1 Actinokineospora sp. NBRC 105648
GGCCCCTAGAGCACCGCGGTGGAGAGAAAAGGGCAGGTAAGGGCATCCCCACCCACGGCAAGTTTAGCGGTGCTCTCCCCCCACACGAAGCGAGTCCACTAGATCGAGCATCCGTAGCGGGCATTGCGTACCAGCGTGGTCGGCCTATCCGTTGCGGTACCAGCTGGGGAACGGGATCTTGTTGTGTGCCAGCGGGGGGCGGCCTTCGGCTGTGGTTGGGTGGGTGGTGGGTGGATCCATGGTGCTTCAGGTGGTGGGGAAGGGTTCGGGTCGCTTTGGCTCAGTAGCAAGAGCTTCCTTCTCTTCCCTTGCCCGCCTAAGAGTTCGTCTTCGGGAGGCCGGGCGGGTTGATCTCCGACTTCTTCACGGCTTCGTTCGACAGGTTGTACGCTGCCAGCAGCTTCCCGTACTGCCCGTTGTCGATCAGGTAGTTGATCGCGTCCGCCAGTGGTTCGACGAGGCCGTTGTCCTTCTTGGTCGTGGCGGCGATCAGGCCTTGCAGTGTCGAGCCCGCGCCCGAGTACTTGCCCGCGCTTCGGGTTGGGTTCGGTGTCGGCGCGGTCTGGGTCACGTGGTAGGCGATGCTGGGGTTCGGTGAGAAGTATGCGTCGATGCGGCTGGAGGACAGGGACAGGTAGGTGCTGTTCTTGTCCGCGAAGTTCTTGATCTCCAGGGTCTTGCCTTCTGCCTGGAGCTTGGTCCGCCACTCCTGCAGGATCTTCTCCTGGTTGGTCCCGGTGTCTACCGCCACCACCTTGCCCGCCAGGCTCTGGTAGGTGCCGTCGAAGTTCCAGGGGTTGGCCTTGTTCACCTCGAAGCCGAGGTTGTCCTCCCGGTAGGAGGCGAAGTCGAAGCCCTGGGCCTTGCGTTCCTCGGTGTCGGTGATGTTGGTGAAGCCTGCGTCGAACTGGCCGCTCTGCAGGCGTACGAACAGGTTCTGCCAAGAGGCGTTCTGGACGTCGGGCTTCAGGCCGAACACTGCCGCGACGAGTCTGCCCAGGTCGGGTTCGGCTCCGGTCAGGGTGTGCTGGTCGGTGCCGATGTAGGCCAGTGGGGGGAAGCCGTTGGGCAGGGCGCCGACGCCGATGACCAGTGTTCCCCGGTCCAGTAACGACTTCGGCAGCTTGGCGCGGATGGCATCGACCTTGGGGACGGTCAGTTGCAGCGAGGTGGCGTCGGCGGTGTTGGCGGCGACGGTGACCACCTGGTTGCCGCTGGCGTCGACGGCGGCCGCGGCCGGGGTCTCGGATGAACCGCAGGCCGTCAGGGTGCTCGCCGTGGCGACGGCGGCCAGTACGGCGGTGAACACTTTCTCGCGCATGGTGTGTCCTCTCTCAAGAATGGGGGTTCAGACGACCTTGCTGAGGAACTCGCGGGTTCGGTCGTGGGTGGGGTTCACCAGGACCTCGGCCGGTGGGCCCTGTTCGACTATCCGACCCGCGTCGAGGAAGACGACGTGGTCGGCTACCTCGCGGGCGAAGCCGATCTCGTGGGTGACCACGATCATCGTGGTGCCCGCGGTGGCCAGGTCGCGCAGCACGGCCAGCACCTCGCCCACCAGTTCCGGGTCCAGGGCCGAGGTGGGCTCGTCGAAGAGCAGCAGCCGGGGTTGGAGCGCCAGTGCCCTGGCGATGGCGACGCGTTGCTGCTGGCCGCCGGAGAGCTGGCGGGGGTAGGCGTCGACCTTGTCGGCGAGTCCCACCTTGGCCAGCAGTTCCCGCGCGCGGGTCTCGGCTTCGAGTCGGGGGACCTGTCGTGCGGCGACCGGGGCCTCGACGACGTTCTCCAGGATGCTCAAGTGCGGGAACAGGTTGAAGCTCTGGAACACGAACCCGATGCGCGAGCGCTGCCGCAGGATCGCGCGTTCACTCAGTTCCTTGAGCCTGCCCCGGTGCACCCGCACGCCGATCAGCTCGCCGTAGACGCTCACGAAGCCGCTGTCCAGCGCCTCCAGGTGGTTGATGGCGCGCAAGAGCGTCGACTTGCCGGAGCCGGACGGGCCGATGACCGCGGTCACCCGCCCGCTTTCGGCGGTGAAGTCGATGTTGTCGAGAACCCGGTTGTGCCCGTAGGACTTGATTGCCCCGCGCACGCTCACCGCTGCCGTCATCGCGCCACCCCCGCGCTGCGCAGTCGGGCGCGGAAGCGTTGCAGCGGTGTGGCGGGCACGGTGCGCAGTGCGCCTCGGGAGAAGCGGCGTTCCAGGTAGTACTGGACGACCGACAAAGCGCTGGTCAGGATCACGTACCAGACCGTGCCGACCATCAGGAGCGGGATGATCTGGCCGCTGTTGGTGCTGGCCTGGGTCTGCACCACGCCGAACAGTTCCAGCAGTGAGGTGATGTAGACGACGGAGGTGCCCTTGAGCAGTCCGATGAGCTGGTTGGCGTACGCCGGGATGATCGCGCGGGTGGCCTGCGGCAGGATGATCCGCCGGTACTGCCGCCCCTTCGGCAGGCCCAACGCGGCCGCTGCCTCCAACTGGCCCTGGTCCACCGAGATGATCCCGGACCGCACGACCTCGGCCGCGTAGGCCGCCTCGTTCAGGCTCAGGCCCAGCACCGCCACCACGAAGAAGCTGAGCAGGTCGTTCGCGCTGAACTCGACGAACGACGGGCCGAACGGGATGCCCAGGCTCAGCGTGCTGTAGAGCGCGGTCACGTTGGCCAGGAACAGCAGCAGCACGATCAGCGGGATCGACCGGAAGATCCAGGTGTAGCCCCACGACACCGCCCGCAGCACCGGGTTGCGCGAGAGCCGCATCAGCGCCAGCACGATCCCGCCGAGCAGCCCGAAGACCGCGCTCAACGCGGTCAGCTGCAGGGTCAGCAGCAGGCCCTCGATCACGACCGGGCGGAAGAACCAGTACCCGAAGGCGTCCCACTGGAACACCGGGTTGGTGATGAGCGCGTGCGCCGCCTGGGCGAGCACCACGAGCACGGCGGCACCGGCCACCCAGCGCCACGGGTGGCGCAGCGGTACCACTTTCTGGGACAGCAGGTCGTCCGGCGGCTCGGTGACCGGGGCGCGTGCGGTGGGCAGGGAAGTCAAGGCTCCTCCAGGTTTCTCGACCAGGTGGATGCTAGGTCGGCCCACGCGCGGTGAAACCGGTGTTCACGATGTGAGAGGCGTGGACGCCGACCTGCGCCGACATCCACGCTGTGGCGGGGAAACCCGGTCGTGACCGGTCTGTCCACTGAGGATTGACAAGAGTTGTCAGGAGGTTGACTGTGGCGGTTGACGTGGTCGACACGGTCGTCGTCGGTGGCGGTGGAGTCGGCTCGGCGGCCGCCTGGCGGCTGGCCGCGCGCGGTGTCGAGGTCCTGCTGCTCGAACGCTTCGCCCCCGGTCATACCAATGGCGCCTCGCACGGTGCCTCCCGTATCTTCCGCGTCGCCTACCCCGAGGCCGACTACGTCCAGCTCGCGCTGCGGGCGCTCCCGCTCTGGCGCGAGCTCGGGTCTGTCCTCGAGCTCACGGGCGGCATCACCCACGGCCGCACCGCGAACCTCGACCCCCTCGCCGCCGCCTTGGCCGCCGCAGGCACGCCGGGGGAGTGGCTCTCCCCGGCCGCGGCGAGCGAACGGTGGCCGGGGATCCGTTATGAGGGAAGGGTTTTCCACCACCCGCTCACCGGCACCCTGCACGCGGACAACGCCGTGGCGGCCTTGCAAGCCGCCGCAGTCGCGCACGGCGCCGTCGTGCGGCACGAGACGCCTGTGACGGAGATCCGCTCGTTGTCCGACCACGTCGAGGTGCGCACCGCGCAAGACACCTACCGCGCCCGCCGCGTCGTGGTGGCGGGCGGCGCGTGGTCGGCCAAGCTGCTCGACGGTGTCGTCGCCCTACCGCCGCTGCGGGTCACCCAGGAACAGCCCGCGTACTTCGCGTTGGACCACCCAGCCGACTGGCCCGCGTTCTCCCACCACCTGGCCCCCGAGGACGGCTACCCGAGCGGTGTCTACGGCCTGGCGACCCCCGGCTTCGGCATCAAGGCGGGCTTCCACGGCGTCGGCCCCGAGTGCGACCCGGACCACCGCGACTTCCGTCCCGAACCCACGCAGCTCGCCGCCCTGCGCCGCTACGCCCGCGAGTGGCTCCCCGGCGTCGACCCGGACCAGTTCACCCCGATCAGCTGCACCTACACCACCACGGCCAACGAGGACTTCATCCTCGACCGAGTGGGCCCGGTAGTCGTAGCCGCGGGATTCTCCGGCCACGGCTTCAAGTTCCTCCCGGCCTTGGGTGACCTCTTAGCCGATCTGGCCCTCACCGACGCTCGCGCCCAACCCCGTTTCGCCCTGTCCTAACGCTTCGGCCGCATCTTCGCTGACCTCTTGGTCCGGATCGCTCAAGAGGCGCCGTAGGTAGTCGACGGCTACCCGGCCGCGGTAGGCCCCAAGCGCTATCGCGAGACAGGAACGCACCTCAGGATCCGGGTGGTCAAGCAGGTACGCGAGCGCTTCCGCGTCCCCACGGCTGCGCGTGGCGAGCGACATGAGTGCCACGCAGATGTCGAAGGTGTCTGTGGCCGCCGCCAATTGCGCCATCAGCTCGGGCTTCTTAGGCGTGGGCGGGTCGCCGTACCGCGCCCGGATGTCCGCGGACTTGATCGCCCCCGCCGGCACGCAGGCCCCGCAACCGCAAGGCCGCTTCCCGTTCTCCCCGGGCGCGTACCGCCACCCGGTCACCTGCTTCACATGGCGCACCCGGTGCAACTCCCCGCGCGCGATCGACCGCCGGACCACGATCTCGTACCCGAGGGCGTCCTCCTGCCTCCGGACCACCCCGATCGCCTCGGCGGCGGTCATCTCCCGGGGGGTCGCGTTGTAGTGGCCGACGGTCACGACCTCGCTGTCCGGCACCCTGAAGTCCACCGCGACGAACGTCCGCGCCCCGTTCCTGCGCAGCTCCCGCAACCACTGGTGGGACACGGAGTAGGCCATCAGCGCGGGCAGGCAGAACACGCCGCGCTTGCCCGCCTTGATCCCCGTCCGCACGATGCTCCGGACGTTCTTCTCCGACGTGAGGTGCACGAACAGCGCCACGCCCCCAGGATGCCAGTGGGTTGCGCCACCTCCGAGTGATATTCATTTGGTTGGCTTTGCATGGGCGTGCATAATCATCCACATGACGGTGCGGATCGCGGTGGCGGGAGCCAGTGGGTACGCGGGAGGGGAGCTCCTGCGGCTCCTGCTCGCCCACCCCCAGGTCGAGATCGGCGCGCTGACCGCGGGCGGCAGCGCCGGTTCGCGGCTCGGCGAGCACCAGCCGCACCTGCTCCCGCTGGCCGACCGGGTCCTCGGCGAGACCAACGCGACCACCCTGGGCGGCCACGACGTGGTGTTCCTCGCCCTCCCGCACGGCCACTCCGCGGCCATCGCCGCCCAGCTCGGCGACGAGGTCCTGGTCATCGACTGCGGTGCCGACCACCGGCTCAAGGACCCCGCCGACTGGACCCGCTGGTACGGCGGCGAGCACGCCGGCCACTGGCCCTACGGCCTGCCCGAGCTCCCCGGCGGTCGCGACGACCTCCGGCACGCCAAGCGCGTCGCCGTCCCCGGTTGCTACCCGACGGTCAGCTCGCTCGCCCTCGCGCCCGCCCTCCAGCACGGCCTGGTCGAGCCCGAGGTCGTCGTCGTGGCCGTCTCGGGGACCTCCGGCGCGGGCAAGAGCCTCAAGGCCAACCTGCTCGGGTCCGAGGTCATGGGCTCGCTGAGCGCCTACGGCGTCGGCGGCGCCCACCGGCACACCCCCGAGATCACGCAGAACCTGAGCGCGGTGGCCGGTGCCAAGGTCGCCGTGTCGTTCACCCCCGTGCTCGCCCCGCTGCCGCGCGGCATCCTCGCCACCTGCAGCGCCCAGCTCACCGGCGACGGCGACGTGCGCGCCGCCTACACCAAGGCCTACGCCGACGAGCCGTTCGTCCACCTGCTGCCCGAGGGCCAGTGGCCCACCACGGCCGCCGTGCTCGGCTCCAACGCCGTGCAGCTGCAGGTCACCGTCGACGCCGACCTCGGCCGCCTGGTCGTGGTCGCCGCCGTCGACAACCTCACCAAGGGCACGGCGGGCGCCGCCGTGCAGTCCATGAACATCGCCTTGGGCCTGCCGGAGACCGCGGGCCTGTCCACCGTGGGGGTCGCGCCGTGACCGGGATCGATCGCAAGCAGGGTGTCGCCGCCGCCGCGGGCTTCCGGGCCGCCGGGGTCGCCGCGGGCATCAAGACCAACGGCAAGCCCGACCTCACGCTGGTCGTCAACGACGGCCCGTCCACCGCCGCCGCGGGCGTGTTCACCCGCAACAAGGTCAAGGCCGCGCCGGTGCTGTGGTCCCAGCAGGTCCTGACTACCGGCTCGCTCAAGGCCGTCGTCCTCAACTCCGGCGGCGCCAACGCCTGCACCGGCCACGAGGGCTTCCAGGACTCGCACGCCACCGCCGAGAAGGTCGCCGACGTGCTCGGCGTCGGCGCGATCGACGTGGCCGTCTGCTCCACCGGCCTGATCGGCGAGCGGCTCCCGATGGACGCGATCCGCGCCGGGGTCGACCTCGCGGCCGCCGACCTGGCGAACGACGCCGAGGCGAGCCTGGCCGCGGCCACCGCCGTGATGACCACCGACACCGTGCCCAAGCAGTCCGCGCTCACCCACGCCGACGGCTGGACCATCGGCGGCTTCGCCAAGGGCGCGGGCATGTGCGCGCCGAACATGGCCACCATGCTCAGCGTCATCACCTCCGACGCGGTGCTCGACTCGGCCATCGTCGACGACGCGCTGCGCTCGGCCGTCGACGCCACCTTCAACCGGCTCGACGTCGACGGCGGCACCTCCACCAACGACACCGTGCTCCTGCTGGTCTCCGGCGCCTCTGGCGTGCGGGTCGACCCGGAGGCGTTCACCACGCAGCTGACCGCGGTCTGCGCCGACCTCGTCGCCCAGTTGCAGGCCGACGCCGAGGGCGTCACCAAGCACGTCACGATCACCGTGCGCGGCGCCGCCACCGACGCCGAGGCCGTCGCCACCGCGCGCACGGTCGCGGTCGACAACCTGTGCAAGACCGCGTTCTTCGCCAGCGACCCCAACTGGGGCCGGATCGCGATGGCCGTCGGCAACGCCCCCACCGAGTTCGACCAGTCCAAACTGGACATCACGCTCAACGGCGCCACCGTCTGCCGCGCGGGCGGTCGCGGCGAGGACCGCTCGGCCGCCGACCTGTCCGGCCGCGACATCCTGGTCGAGATCGACCTGCACGCGGGCACCGGCACCGGCACCATCCTGACCACCGACCTCTCGCACGCCTACGTCGAAGAGAACAGCGCGTACTCGTCATGAGCAGCCAGAAGGCCGCGGTCCTCATCGAGGCCCTGCCGTGGCTCAAGCGGTTCCACGGCGCGCTCGTGGTGGTCAAGTACGGCGGCAACGCCATGGTCGACGACGAGCTCAAGCGCGCCTTCGCCGAGGACATGGTCTTCCTGCGGCTGGCGGGCCTGCGGCCGGTCGTCGTGCACGGCGGCGGACCGCAGATCGGCGCGATGCTGACCAAGATGGGCATCCCCAGCGAGTTCCGCGCGGGCCTGCGGGTCACCACGCCCGAGGCGATGGACGTCGTCCGGATGGTGCTCACCGGGCAGGTAAGCCGCGAGCTGGTCAGCCTGGTCAACCAGCACGGCCCCTACGCGGTCGCGATCTCCGGCGAGGACGCGCACCTGTTCACCGCCGAGCGGCGCACCGCGGTCGTCGACGGCGCCGAGGTCGACCTCGGCCTGGTCGGCGACGTGGTCGCGGTCGACCCGGCCGCGGTGCTCGACATCGTCGCCGCGGGCCGCATCCCGGTCGTGTCCACTGTGGCCGCCGACCGCGACGGCGTGACGCACAACGTCAACGCCGACACCGCCGCCGCCGCGCTCGCCGTGGCGCTGAAGGCGGAGAAGCTGGTCGTGCTCACCGACGTCGAGGGCCTCTACGCCGACTGGCCCGACCGCTCGTCGCTGCTGCACGAGATCCGGGCGAGCGCGCTGGAGAAGCTGTTGCCCGGCCTGGAGAGCGGCATGGTCCCGAAGATGGAGGCCTGCCTGCGCGCGGTCACCGGCGGTGTCCCGCGCGCGCACGTGATCGACGGGCGGCTCGCGCACTCGGTGCTGCTCGAAGTGTTCACCAGCGGCGGCGTCGGGACCCTGGTGCTGCCGGACGAGGGGGAGAAGCCATGATCGAGTCCAATGTGGATGGCCAGGCGCGGTGGAAGTCCGCGCTGATGGACAACTACGGCACGCCCGCGATCGCGCTGGTGCGCGGCGCGGGCTCGCACGTGTGGGACGCCGACGGCAAGCGCTACCTCGACCTGGTCGGCGGCATCGCCACCAACGCGCTCGGCCACGCGCACCCGGCCGTGGTGGCCGCGGTCACCGAGCAGATCGGCACGATCGCGCACACCTCGAACCTCTACGTCAACCCGGTCGCCGTCGAGCTCGCCGAGGCGCTGCTCGACGTCGCGGGCCTGAGCGGCAACGCCAAGGTCGTGTTCTGCAACTCCGGCGCCGAGGCCAACGAGGCCGCGTTCAAGCTCACCCGGCTCACCGGTCGCACCAAGGTCATCGCCACCGACGGCGCCTTCCACGGCCGCACCATGGGCTCGCTCACCCTCACCGGCCAGCCGCCCAAGCGCACCCCGTTCGAGCCGCTGGTCCCCGGCGTCACGCACATCCCGTTCGGCGACGTCGACGCCCTGCGCGCCGCGGTGGACTCCGACACGGCGGCGCTCGTGCTGGAGCCGGTGCTCGGCGAGGGCGGCGTCGTACCCGCCCCCGACGGCTACCTGCAGGCCGCCCGCGAGATCACCGCGAAGGCGGGCGCGCTCCTGGTGCTCGACGAGGTGCAGACCGGCGTCGGCAGGCTCGGCAGCTGGTTCGCCTTCCAGCAGGCGGGCATCGTCCCGGACGTGTTCACCCTGGCCAAGGGCCTCGGCGGCGGCCTGCCGCTGGGCGCCTGCGTGGCCGTCGGCGCCACCGCCGACCTGTTCGCCCCCGGCCACCACGGCACCACCTTCGGCGGCAACGCCGTGTGCGCCGCGGCCGGCCTGGCCGTGCTGCGCACCATCGCCGCCGACGGTCTCCTCGAGCACGTCGCCGCGCTCGGCAAGGACCTCACCGCGGCCATCGAGCAGCTCGACCACCCGCTGGTCTCGGGCGTGCGGGGCACCGGCCTGCTGCTCGGTGTCGCGCTCACCGCCCCGGTGTCGGCCCGGGTCGCCGCCGTGGCCGCCGAGGCGGGCTTCCTGGTCAACAACGTGCAGCCGGACGCCGTCCGACTGGCCCCGCCGCTGATCCTGACCGAGGGCGAGGCCGACGAGTTCGTCGCCGCGCTGCCCGCCATCCTCGACACCGCCCAGGAGGGCTGAGCCGTGCCCAGGCACTTCCTGCGCGACGACGACCTGACCCCGGCCGAGCAGCGGGCCGTCCTGGACCTCGCCAAGACCCTCAAGGCCGAGCCGCTCGCCCACCGCGCCCTCGAGGGCAGGTCGGTGGCCGCGATCTTCGAGAAGAACTCCACCCGCACCCGGGTGTCCTTCGAGGTCGGCGTCGCCCAGCTGGGCGGCACCTCGGTGATCGTCGACGGCCGCACCATGCAGCTGGGCCGCGAGGAGACCATCGAGGACACCTCCCGGGTGCTCTCCCGCTACGTCGACGTCGTGGTCTGGCGCACCTACGCGCAGAAGCGCATCGAGGCGATGGCCTCGGCGGCGAGCGTCCCGGTGGTCAACGCGCTCACCGACGAGTTCCACCCGTGCCAGGTGCTCGCCGACCTGATGACCATCGAGGAGCGGCACGGCCACCTCGCGGGCGTCACCGCCACCTACCTCGGCGACGGCGCGAACAACATGGCCCACTCGCTGCTGCTCGGCGGCACCACCGCCGGGATGCACGTGCGGGTGGTCGCCCCGCAGGGCTTCCAGCCGCAGGCCGACGTGCTGCTCGACGCCAGGGCCCGGGCCGCGGAGACCGGCGGCAGCGTCACCGTGCACACCGACCCGCACGCCGCGGTCGAGGGCTCCGACGTGCTGGTCACCGACACCTGGACGTCGATGGGCCAGGAGAACGACGGCCGCGACCGGGTCAGCTCCTTCCGCACCCTGCAGGTCAACGCCGAGCTGCTCACCCGCGCCGCGCCCGGCGCGATCGTGCTGCACTGCCTGCCCGCGCACCGCGGCTGGGAGATCACCGACGAGGTCATCGACGGCCCGGCCAGCGCGGTCTGGGACGAGGCGGAGAACCGCCTGCACAGCCAGAAGGCGCTGCTGAGCTGGCTGGTGTCGCAACCGTGACCACCTCCGCCGCCACCCGCGCCGCCCGGCAGGCCCGCATCGTCGAGCTGGTCGCCGAGCGGGCCATCCGCAGCCAGACCGAGCTCGCCGCGCTGCTGCACGCCGAGGCGATCGAGGCCACCCAGGCCACCCTCTCGCGCGACCTGGACGAGCTCGGCGCGGTCAAGCTGCGCGGTGCCGACGGCGGCGCCCCGGTCTACGTCATCCCCGAGGACGGCAACCCCGTCCGCGGCGTGCAGGGCGGCACGTCCCGGCTGACCCGGCTGCTCAGCGAGCTGCTGGTCTCCGCGGACGGCTCGGCCAACCTGACCGTCCTGCGCACCCCGCCCGGTGCCGCGCAGTTCCTGGCCAGCGCGATCGACCGGGCCGCACTGCACGAGGTCGTCGGCACCATCGCCGGTGACGACACGCTCATGGTGATCTGCCGCGAACCGGTGACCGGCCTGGTGCTGGCCGCCCGGTTCATGGCGATGGCCTCCCGGGCCGCGACGGCACCGCCGCCGCCCGGCACAGACTCGGCAAAGCAAGGAGAGAGCAATGAGTGACAGGGTGGTCCTGGCCTACTCCGGTGGGTTGGACACGTCGGTGGCGATCGGGTGGATCGCCGAGGAGACCGGCGCCGAGGTCGTCGCGGTGGCGGTCGACGTCGGCCAGGGTGGCGAGGACCTCGACACCATCCGCAAGCGGGCGCTGGAGTGCGGCGCGGTCGAGGCCGTCGTCGCCGACGCCCGCGACGAGTTCGCCGAGCAGTACTGCCTGCCCGCGCTGCAGGCCAACGCGCTCTACATGGACCGCTACCCGCTGGTCTCGGCCATCTCCCGCCCGGTGATCGTCAAGCACCTGGTCGAGGCGGCCAAGTACCACGGCGCGTCCACCGTCTCGCACGGCTGCACCGGCAAGGGCAACGACCAGGTCCGCTTCGAGGTCGGGATCGGCGCGCTCGCCCCCGACCTCAAGGTGATCGCCCCGGTCCGCGACTTCGCCTGGACCCGGGAGAAGGCGATCGCCTGGGCCGAGGACCGCAACCTGCCGATCGACGTGTCGAAGAAGTCGCCGTACTCCATCGACCAGAACGTCTGGGGCCGCGCGGTCGAGACGGGCTTCCTCGAGGACATCTGGAACGCCCCGATCGAGGACGTCTACGACTACACCGCCAACCCGGCCGAGCCGCGCGACGCCGACGAGGTCGTGATCACCTTCGACCGCGGCGTCCCGGTGGCGATCGATGGCGAGACCGTGACCGTGCTGCAGGCCATCCAGGAGCTCAACCGGCGCGCGGGCGCCCAGGGCGTCGGCCGCCTCGACATCGTCGAGGACCGGCTGGTCGGCATCAAGAGCCGCGAGGTCTACGAGGCCCCCGGCGCGATCGCGCTGATCACCGCGCACCAGGAGCTGGAGAACGTCACCGTCGAGCGCGACCTGGCCCGCTTCAAGCGGACCGTCGAGCAGCGCTGGGGCGAGCTGGTCTACGACGGCCTGTGGTTCTCCCCGCTCAAGGACGCCCTGGACACCTTCATCGCCGAGACCCAGGCGCACGTCTCCGGCGACATCCGGATGACCCTGCACGCGGGCCGCGCGGTGGTCAACGGCCGCCGCTCGGAGCAGTCGCTCTACGACTTCAACCTGGCCACCTACGACGCGGGCGACACCTTCGACCAGTCGCTGGCCAAGGGCTTCGTGCAGCTGTGGGGCCTGCCGTCGAAGATCGCCGCCCGGCGCGCGCAGCACTGAGGCCGCCCCGCACCACCGAGTCACCGCACCACCGAGTCACTGAGTCACTGAGTCACCGCACCACTGATCAGTCGCACCACTGAGTCACCGTGTCAAGGAAGGACGATCGTGACCGAGCAGGAACCCACCGCACTGTGGGGTGGGCGGTTCGCCTCCGGACCGGCCGAGGCCATGTCCGCGCTGAGCCTGTCGACCCACTTCGACTGGCGCCTGGCGCGCTACGACATCGCCGGGTCCCGGGCGCACGCCCGGGTGCTGCACAAGGCGGGCCTGCTCGACGACGACGAGCTCCGCGGCATGATCGCCGCGCTGGACGTCCTGGAGGCCGACGTGGTCTCCGGGGCGTTCAGCCCGGTCCCGGCCGACGAGGACGTGCACACCGCCCTCGAGCGCGGCCTGCTCGAGCGGGCGGGCACCGAGCTGGGCGGCAAGCTGCGCGCGGGCCGCTCCCGCAACGACCAGATCGCCACCCTGTTCCGGATGTACCTGCGCGACGCCGCCCGGGTCGTCGCGGGCGGCACCCTCGACGTGGTCGAGGCGCTGCTCTTGCAGGCGCAGCGCCACCCCGACGCCGCCATGCCCGGGCGCACCCACCTCCAGCACGCCCAGCCGGTGCTGCTGGCCCACCACCTGCTCGCGCACACCCAGGCCCTGCTGCGCGACGTCGACCGGCTGCGCGACTGGGACGTCCGCGCCGCGGTCTCGGCCTACGGCTCCGGGGCGCTCGCGGGCTCCTCCCTCGGGCTCGACCCGGCCGCGGTCGCCGAGGAGCTGGGCTTCGACGCGCCCGCCGAGAACTCCATCGACGGCACCGCGTCCCGCGACTTCGCCGCCGAGTTCGCCTTCGTGGTGGCCATGCTCGGGGTCAACCTGTCCCGGATCGCCGAAGAGGTGATCATCTGGACGACCGCCGAGTTCTCCTACGCGACCCTGCACGACTCCTGGGCCACCGGCAGCTCGATCATGCCGCAGAAGAAGAACCCGGACGTCGCCGAGCTGGCCCGCGGCAAGTCCGGCCGGATGATCGGCAACCTGACCGGCCTGCTGGCCACCCTCAAGGCGCAGCCGCTGGCCTACAACCGCGACCTGCAGGAGGACAAGGAGCCGGTCTTCGACTCCGTCGCCCAGCTCGAACTGCTGCTGCCCGCGCTCGCCGGCCTGCTGTCCACGCTCACCTTCGACACCGACAGGCTCGCCGCGCTGGCGCCCGCCGGGTTCACCCTGGCCACCGACATCGCCGAGTGGCTGGTGCGCGAGGGCGTGCCGTTCCGGGTCGCGCACGAGGCCGCGGGGGAGTGCGTGCGCCGCGCCGAGGCGCGCGGGGTCGGGCTCGACGAGCTGACCGACGCGGAGCTGTCCGAGGTCAACCCGGCGCTCACCGCGCGGGTCCGCGAGGTGCTCACGGTGGCCGGTTCCATCGCCTCCCGCGACGCGTACGGTGGCACCGCACCCGCGCGCGTCGCGGAGCAGCGTGACCGGGTCGTGGGGCGGATCGAGGAGTACCGGGCGTGGGCGGAACAGGTAATCAGGAAGTAGCGCGCGTCCTCTTCGTGGGGAACAGCTTCACGTACTTCCACAACCTCCCCGAGATGGTGGTCGCGCTCGCGCGACCGGAACGCGCCGTGTCGGTGGCGGTCATCGCCACCGGCGGCGCGGCCCTCGACACAACGTGGGCCAGCGGGGAGCCGTCAGCGCATCTCGCGCAGGGGGCCGACTTCGTCGTCTTGCAGGAGCAGAGCACCCTTGGCGGGGACCTAGTCGTAGACGGCATCCCGCGTCCGCAAGACCCCGCGCGTTTCCACACCGCCGTGCGCCGCGCTGTTCCGGACATCCTCGGCGCGGGCGCGAGTCCGGTGCTCTACCTGACCTGGGCGCGCCGAGACGACCCCGGCGCACAAGAGGCCCTCGACAACGCTTACCGCTCTATCGGCGACGAGTTAGGCGCAACCGTTGCCCCGGTAGGACCTGCCTGGGCAATGGCTCTACGCGAACGGCCCGATTTGGTGCTGCACGACGCCGACGCCAGCCATCCAGCGCCCGCTGGCTCCTACCTCGCCGCGTGTGTGTTGACCGCGACCCTCTTCGGCATCGATCCGCGGGGGCGCCCGCACCGGATCACTGGTACCACCGTCGACTCCGAGGGTGTCCTCGGCGAGGTCGGGCCGTTGACCGACCTGTCCGACGCCGACGCCGAGTTCTTGCAGGACATCGCCTGGAGGGCCACCGCATGACCGCGTTCGACCACCTCGTCTACGGCACGCCCGACCTCGCCCGCACCACCACCGACCTGGCGTCCCAAGGCATCGAGCTGAGCCCCGGTGGCGCGCACGCGGGCCTGGGCACCCGCAACGCGTTGGCCGACCTCGGCGACGGCGGCTACCTGGAGGTCATCGGGCCCGACCTGGAGCAGACGGGTCCACCGCGCCTGTTCGGCATCGATCAGCTCACCGCCGCCCGCACCATCACGTGGTGCATCCGCGTCGACGACCTGGACGCCGCCGTCGAGCACGCCCGCGCGGGGGGCTACGACCCGGGAGAGCCCCTGGCCATGTCGCGCACCCGTTCCGACGGCGTCGAACTCAACTGGCGCCTGGCCATCCCGGAGCCGGACGCCGCCGCCGGGCTCGTGCCCTTCCTGATCGAGTGGGGCGACACCCCGCACCCGTCGACGACCGCGGCCCGCGGCACTCGGCTGTCGAGTCTGCGCGCGACCCACCCGGACCCCGACCTCATCCGGGCCCGCCTGGGCGCGCTCGGGGTCACCCTGGACGTCAGCGCGGGCGAGGTGGGCCTACGCGCCGAGCTGATCACCGCGAACGGCCCGCTGGTCCTGCCGTGCGGCTGATCTCCCGCGATGAGCTGGCCGTCGACCCGGTGGACGCCGCGCGCTTCCTGCTCGGCGCCCACCTGGAGGCCGACAGCCCGGAGGGCCGCGTCCGCGCGCGGATCGTCGAGGTGGAGGCGTACCGGGGCGGTGACGACCCGGCCTCGCACTGCTACCGCGGCCGGACGCCGCGCAATGAGGTGATGTTCGGCCCGGCGGGGCACCTGTACGTGTACTTCGTCTACGGCATGCACTTCTGCGCCAACGTCGTGGCCCTCACCGACGGCGTTCCGGGAGCCGTACTCCTCCGCGCCGCCGAGATCATCGAGGGCGTCGACCTGGCCCGTGTTCGCAGACCAAACGCGCGCTCCGACGCCGAACTGGCCAAGGGCCCCGCCCGCCTTACCGGCGTGCTCGGCCTCGACCGCGCGCACAACGGGCTCAACCTCACCGACCCCTCTTCCCCTGTCCGGCTGCTCTTAGGCGAACGCGTGCCCCCGGAAGGGGTCTGCGTAGGGCCACGGGTAGGCGTAGCCGTCGCCGTGGACATCCCTTGGCGGTTCTGGGTAGACGGCTCCAAGTCGGTAAGCGCTTACCGCCTCGGTGGCAAGCGCGGTCAAGTCCGGGACGTCCCCACCATCAGCGGACCGCGCTGACCTGGGCGATGCTGGGTAGGTGACCGACGCCGACATCGCCACCGCCATCCGAGCGCGGTTGGCTCGTTGCGCGCCCGGCACGACCGCCTGTCCGTCCGAGGTCGCACGTGCTCTTAGCGCGGACGACTGGCGCGACCTGATGGAACCGGTGCGCGCGGTAGCCGCCCGCATGGCCGCCGCGGGCGAACTGGAGATCACCCAGCACGGGGAGCCCGTGGACCCGTCGACCGCGCGCGGCCCCGTCCGGCTGCGCCCGGCAAACCCGGTGGTGAGGCGGTAAGAGGCCGGGGGAAGATAGCCCGCGTGAGTGAACACATCCTCGACGAGCTGTCCTGGCGCGGCCTGATCGCGCAGTCCACCGACCTCGACGCACTGCGCAAGGATCTCGACTCGGGCCCACTCACCCTCTATGCGGGCTTCGACCCCACCGCGCCCAGCCTGCACGCGGGGAACCTCGTCCCGCTGCTCATGCTGCGCCGCTTCCAGCGCGCGGGACACCGGCCCATCGTGCTCGCGGGCGGGGCCACCGGGATGATCGGCGACCCGCGCGACACAGGGGAGCGCACGCTCAACACCACCGACGTGGTCGCCGAGTGGGCAGGTCGCATCCGCGGCCAGCTGGAGCGCTTCGTCGACTTCGACGACTCGCCCACCGGCGCGGTCGTGGTCAACAACCTCGACTGGACGCAGAACGTGTCCGTCCTGGACTTCCTGCGCGACGTCGGCAAGCACTTCTCGGTCAACGTCATGCTCGGCAGGGAGACCGTCAAGCGCCGACTTGAGTCCGACGGCATGTCCTACACGGAGTTCAGCTACCTGCTCTTGCAGTCCCACGACTACCTGCGGCTGCACCAGTCGCACGGGTGCTCGTTGCAGGTAGGCGGCTCGGACCAGTGGGGCAACATCATCGGCGGCGTCGAGCTGGTCCGCAGGGTTGAGAGCGCCGCGGTGCACGCGCTGACCGCGCCGCTGGTCACCGATGCCGAGGGCCGCAAGTTCGGCAAGTCCACCGGCGGCGGCAACGTCTGGCTCGACCCGGCGATGACCTCGCCGTACGCCTGGTACCAGTACTTCGTGAACGTCGGCGACGCCGACGTCGTGCGCTACCTGCGGCTGTTCACCTTCCTCGACCGGGAGGAGATCGACGCGCTCGAGGCCGACACCGCCGAACGCCCACACCTGCGCGCCGCGCAGAAGCGGCTGGCGGCGGAGTTCACCACGCTGGTGCACGGGGAGCGCGAGACCGAGCAGGTGATCGCCGCAAGCCAGGCCCTCTTCGGGCGCGGGGAACTCGCCGGGTTGGACCTGTCCACCCTCGACGCCGCGATGGCCGAGGCGCCCACCGGGACGGCCCAGCTGGCCGACGAGCCGACCATCGTCGACCTGCTCATCGCCTCCGGCCTGGCCGACAGCCGCGGCGCGGCGCGGCGCACGGTCAACGAGGGCGGCGCGTACGTGAACAACGCGAAGGTCACCGACGAGGCGTGGACGCCGACCGGGGAGGACCTGCTGCACGGCAAGTGGCTCGTCCTTCGCCGGGGCAAGCGCAACACCGCGGGTGTCGAGGTCAAGCCCTGACCACTCCCTGATCACCCTCTGACCCGGTGGGCCCTCAGCCCTCCGTCCGAGTGGTCCGCCCCGTGGCCGTCGATCCTCCCCGGATCGGCGGCCGCGGCCGTTTCCGCAGGTCACACGTCTTATGGGGCGGTCAAACCGGCCCCGAGCGAGAAAGTTGATGTGATCGCGGTCACATACACAGCGGAGATCAGGTGGGTTACCTTGGTTTCAAGGCCCGTCACAGGGGTGTTGACCTGCGGTTTCCCTCTGTGATGGGTCTGTGGGGGCGCGATTTGACCCCCGGTTTCCGGCCGTGTAACTTTCTCTCTGTCAGCGCGACACGGGCCAGGGAAACCGGGGCCGAGCGCCAGACCGCAGGGGTCACGAACCAAGCTCCCGCCTGATGGTGGTAGAGTGGGTGACCTCGACAAGTTCGAGACAGACAAGCTTGCAGTGCCAGCCTCTGGCTAGGTCGCTCCGGCGGCCGACCTGGATGTGCGTGTGTTGTTTGAGAACTCAACAGTGTGCCGATTTAAGCCAGTAGAGCTTGAATATAGAACCCCATTTGTGGGTTCCTTTGAGATGAATATGATGCCAGTTTGGTGTCTGTTTGTCGGG
>NZ_BSTR01000082.1 GCF_030269645.1 Actinokineospora sp. NBRC 105648
CGGGTAATCGTGGACCGATCCACCCCGAACCACGCGGCCAGCACGTCGTGTGTGACACCGTGACGAAGGTGCACCAGCGTGGCCAACAGACGATCGATGAACACCAACCGATACCTCGCCCCCGCACCCACCGCCCGCACACGCGGCCGAGCTACCCGCCGCGCGTCTTGCCGCGCCTGCCAGACCGGGCCGACCTCGGCCACCAGATCAGCGATCACCTGGGCCGACAGGCCCGTCACCCGACGACTAGACACCACCGCTGCACGCCCCCACGGGTCTGTCAAACGAGCGGTGTAACTCGGGTTGAAGGAAACTACATGCGTCCGGCGGCCAGGCGGCCGTCGAAGGCGATCTCGAAGGCGTTCAACGCGGGTTTCCAGCGCATCGTCCAGCGTGCACGGCCGGTGCCGGTCGGGTCCAGGCTCATGATCGCCATGTAGACGCACTTGAGCGCGGCCTGCTCGTTCGGAAAGTGCCCGCGGGCCTTCACAGCGCGGCGGATGCGGGCGTTGACGCTCTCGATCGCGTTGGTCGAGCAGATCACCCGGCGGATCTCCGGGTCGAACGCCAGGAACGGCACGAACTCCGCCCAGGCGTTGTTCCACAACCGCACGATCGCCGGATACCGGCCACCCCACGCCTCGGTGAACTCGGCGAACCGTTCGCGGGCGGCGGCCTCGGTCGGCGCGGTGTAGACCGGCTTGAGCGCCTTGGCGATCGCGTCCCAGTGCTGACGGCCCGCGTAGCGGAAACTGTTACGCAGCAAGTGAACCACGCAAGTCTGGGTGATCGTCTGAGGCCAGACCGTGGTGATCGCGTCGGGCAGCCCGGTCAGCCCGTCGCAGACGACCATGAGCACGTCGGCCACGCCCCGGTTCTTCAGCTCTGTCAGCACGTGCAGCCAATATTTGGCGCCCTCGCCGCCGTCGCCGGCCCACAACCCGAGGATGTCGCGCCGTCCTTCGCAGGTGACCGCGAGCGCGACGTAGATCGGCCGGTTGGCCACCTGACCGTCACGGATCTTGGCTCTGTCGCCGATCTTGTGATCGCGGGCGTCTGTGATCATGACCGCGGTGTGCATGTGATGGTTTCGAGCAGTTGTTCCCGCACCTGTCTGCCCTGGTCATCGAGCGGATCGACCGCAGTGACGGGGTGGTCGGGTTGACGGCGCGGGTGCGTGCCAACTCGGCGTCCTGTCGCCGCTGCGGTCAGGTCTCGACCACGGTTCATGGCCGCTACTCGAGGCGGTTGACCGACATCGGCGTCGCGGGCGCTCGTGTGGTGATTCAGTTGGCGGTCCGCCGGTTCCGCTGTCTCAATGACGCCTGTCTGGCGGCCACGTTCGCTGAGCAGGTGCCCGATGTGACCAGCCCGCACAGCCGTCACACACCGCGACTGCGCGCGATGCTGACCACGATCGGGCTGGCATTGGCGGGCCGCGCCGGTTCCCGATTGGCCGCGGCACTAGGTCAACTCGCCGGTCGGGACACGCTGCTTCGGCTGGTCAAAGCCATCCCGGACGAGCCGCTCGCCGAGGTGAAGGTGCTGGGAGTGGACGACTTCGCGCTGCGCCGCGGACGCCGCTACGGAACGCTGCTGATCGATCTTGACACCCATCGGTCACTGGACATGTTCGACGGCCGCGACGGCGACCGGCTGGCCACCTGGCTGCGTGAGCATCCTGGTGTCGAGGTGATCTGTCGTGACCGGGCCAGCGGCTATGCCGAGGGCGCTCGAAGTGGCGCCCCGCAGGCGATCCAGGTCGCCGATCGGTTCCATCTCTGGCAGAACCTCGGCCAGACCGTGGAGAAGACCGTCAACGCGTTGCGCGTCCACCTGGCCGACCCAACTCCAGTCCCGCCTTCGACGGAGGCTCCGGCGGTGGTCCGACGGTCATCGGAGAAGAAGATCATCGGTCGGATGCGCGAGCACCACGCCGCGGTCCAGCACCTGATCGGCAAAGGCTGGTCGAAGGCCGCAGTCGGACGTCAACTCGATCTACACCCGGCCACAGTCCGCAAGTTCGCCAACGCCGCCTCCGTCAATGAGCTGATCGCCAAGACCGAGCAACGCGCCCATGTCGTCGACGCGCACGTCGAATACCTGCACCAGCGGTGGAACGACGGACACCGCAACGCCACCCAACTCTTCCGCGAGATCACCGAACGCGGCTACACCGGCGGCGAACTGGCCGTCCAACGCTATCTCCGACGATTCCGCCACGGACGAGGACACGCACCTGTCCCAGCACCGAAACCGCCCTCCGTCCGGCAGATCACCACCTGGATCATGACCCGCCCCGACCGCCTCACCCGGGACGACGCGATTCGACTCCGCAAGCTCCGACGGCGATCCCCGGACCTGGACCGGCTCGTCACCCACGTCCGCGACTTCGCCACCATGCTCACAGGCCTGCAAGGCCAGCGCCTCGACGCCTGGATCATCACCGCCGAGAAGGACACCTTGCGACCGCTCGCGTCGTTCGCGCACTTCCTCCGCCGCGACCTCGACGCGGTCCGCAATGGACTCACCCTGCCTCACAGTTCCGGCCCGGTCGAAGGCACCATCAACCGCCTCAAAATGCTGAAACGACAGATGTTCGGCCGCGCCGGACTCGACCTCCTCCGCAAACGCCTCATCCACACCTGACCCTCGCGATCACAAGATCGGCGACAGAGCCCGGATCTTCACGTGGATAGCGTCGATGAAGATCACCGGGTACACCGCGTCGAGCGGCCGGTTCTGCCATTCGACCATGCCCTCGATCACCTTGTCGGTGATCGTGGAGATGGTCTGCCGCGACACCTCGGCGCCATAGACCTCCGCGAGGTGCGCGGAGATCTCCCCGGTGGTCAAACCCTTGGCAGCCAACGAGATCACCATCTCGTCCACACCGCCCAGGCGCCTCTGACGCTTCGCGACGATCTTGGGCTCGAAGCTCGCGTCCCGATCCCGAGGCACGTCGATCTCGACCGGGCCCACGTCGGTGAGCACGGTCTTGGAGCGGATGCCGTTACGCGAGTTGCCGGTCCCGCGGCCGGCCGGGTCGTGCTTGTCGTAGCCGAGGTGATCGGTGATCTCACCCTCGAGCGCGGACTCCAGCACCAGCTTGGTCAGCTGCTGCAGCATCCCGCCCTCGCCGGTCAGCTTCAGCCCGCTGGCCTTCGCGCTGCTCAGCAACTGCGCGACGAGCTGCTCGTCCAGGCCGTCCAGGCCGGTCGCGGGCTTCGAGTTCTCGGCGTTCTCCACGCCGGACATCATGTCGGTCATCAGGTGCACTTCCATGATCGGGAGTTACACCGCTCGTTTTACAGTCCCCGCCCCACATCAAGATCATCTCGCGTGGCCCCACCCAACCATGCACGAGGTCGTTAGTCGGTCGGATCTTTCGCGCCCGCGAGACTGATCGGTGTTCGGCAGGACGACAGCCACTTGCGGTCCGGTCTCCGTGCCCGCGAAACGCGAGACTCACGCGGTAGAGCGGTGCTTATCCAACGGACCTGAAGACTGCGAGCGTTACCCTCCGTGCCCTGACAGGCCGCAGGTAGCGAGATGAGCACGGGCCGGGCGGGCCCTCGCATGAAGTCGACTCGTTCGGGTGATAGCTGCGGGCCAAGTTGGCGTTGGTCGCGAACTCTCTGTCGAATGGCGGTGAGTGGACGGTCGCCGGGTTGTGGCGTGGCTCCGCTGATTCGATTCGATGGAGGTGTGTGGTGGGTCCTGTCGACGAGCGCGGCTTGCGCGAGTTGCTGGTGGAGTCCGACGACCTGCAGTCCGACGCGATGCGCACGGCCAGGCGGGACCTCGACGACTACGTCGAGGCCGCGCTGGACACCCGCGCCTCGCGGGACCCGGGCGGGCAGTGGCCGGGCTGGGGCAAGGCGGGTCTGGCGGTCGGGCTGGCGGGTGCGGGCGCCCTGCTGGCGGCGTCCCCGGCGGCGGCGGACACCGCGCAGGACGTGCAGGCGTTGCAGACCGCGGCGAGCCTGGAGAACCTGGCCGTGGCGACCTACAAGACGGCGTTGACGTTGCCGTTCATCGGTGGCGCCGAGGCCAACGGCGTGGTGAAGGCGTTCGCCGAGAAGACGATGGCACAGCACACCGAGCACGGGCAGGCGTTCAACGCCGCGGCGGCCAAGCTCGGCGGCAAGGCGCAGAACGACCCGAACGCCAAGTACGCCGCGGTCGTGCAGCAGACCGTGCCCACGATCAAGGGCCCGGCCGACGTCGTCGCGCTGGCGATCGCGCTGGAGGACGTCGCGGCGCAGACCTACACCAAGAACGTCAGCCAGGTCTCCACCCCGGAACTCCGGCAGCTCTTCGCCAGCGTCGCCGGGGTCGAGTCCCAGCACAAGGCGATCCTGCTCGCGGTCAAGGCGCTGCTCGACGGCGGCGCACCGCAGTTGATCGCGTTGCCGCCGGACGCGGCGAAGTTGCCCGACGCCGCGGGTGGCGTGGGCTTCCCCGACGCGTTCTTCCCCACCGAGAAGGCCTCGCCGGTCGACGAAGGAGCGGTCAAGTGACCGACAAGCGCCCAGAGATGCAGATCAGCGAACGTGAATTGACCGCGATGACCCGCGATCTCGACGAGCTGCACGAGTCGACGTTCCCGGGCGTGCGCAAGCTGCTCGACGAGTTCTCCGCCAACCTCGCGCACATCACCCGCGGTCGCCCGACCGGCCGCCGCGGATTCCTGATGGGCGTCGGCGGGGTCACCACGCTCGGTGTGGTCGCCGCCTGCTCGAACAACGACACCGCTTCCACGGCGACCACCAGCGCGGCAGCACCCAGCACCACCGCCGGGGCGACCTACGAGGGCGACCTCAAGGTCGTCGCCCTGGCCGCGGCCCTGGAGAACCTCGCCGTCACCGCCTACACCGGCGCCCTCGACGCCGCGGGCAAGGGCACCCTCGGCACCGTCCCGCCCGCCATCGGGGTGTTCGTGCAGACCGCGATGAAGCAGCACCAGGACCACTCCGCGGCCTGGAACGCGGTGCTGTCCAAGGCGGGCAAGCCGACCATCACCGACGCGCCGCTCTCGATCACCGCCGACCAGGTCAAGGCCCTCGGGCAGGCGAAGTCCGTGCCGGACGTGGCCAAGATCGCCCTGGACCTGGAGAACGCGGCCGCGCAGACCTACACCTTCGCCGCCGCCAACGTCACCGACGCGGGCGGCATCATGACCGCGGCCACCATCCAGCCGGTCGAGGCCATGCACGCCGCGATCCTCAACTTCGTGCTCGGGCAGTACCCGGTGCCCGACAGCTTCATCGGCGTCGACAAGGCCGTGAAGCCCGACGTGCTCACCGCCAAGTAGATGCGGGCAATCCTGGCCGCCGCGGCCTTGCTCCTGGTGCTGGCGGGGTGCGGCACGGACTCCCCCTCGCCGGGCACCTCGGCCGCCCCGTCCGCACCGGCCGCGGGTGGCTCGGTCGCCAGCGGCGAGGTGACCGTCGAGGTCAAGAACTTCGCGTTCGCGCCGCAGCAGCTCACCGTCGCGGTCGGCACCAAGGTCACCTGGAAGTTCACCGACTCCGCCAAGCACAACGTCAAGGCCAACGACAAGTCCTTCGGCTCCGACGACCTCAGTGGCGGGGCGACCTTCGCGCACACCTTCGACAAGGCGGGCGAGTTCCCCTACATCTGCTCCATCCACCAGTACATGACCGGCACCGTCACCGTGCGGTAGCCCGTCGGAAGACCCCGGTACCCGGCCGACGACGAGTCACTCCGTCCCGGCCGGGTACCAGGCCCGACAACCAGGAGGACACGATGTCCCTGCCCTTGCGCGCGGTCGCCGCCGCCGGTCTGGCGGTCAACGCCTTCCTGCACTTGCGCGTCGCAGGCGACTACGACGGTAACGTCGCCACGATCAGCCAGGGCACCGTCTTCCGCGTCGAGGCCGTCATCGCGGTCCTCGCCGCACTGGCCGTCCTCGCCACCGCCCACCGCGCCGCCGCCGCGTTCGCGCTGCTCGTGTCGATCGGCTCGCTGGCCGCGGTCCTGCTCTACCACTACGTCGACCTCGGCGCCCTCGGTCCACTGCCCAACATGTACGAACCCACCTGGTACACCGAGAAGACCCTCAGCGCCATCGCCGAAGCCATCGCCGCACTCGCCGCCGGAACCGCACTCCTGCTGCGCCCGACACGAACACCAGCCACCACCCCCGAGGCCGGCCAACCACACGGCCGACACGCCAGCTGACACCGACCACACTTCTCACCCTGCGAACCCGGCTCTCGCCAGACACACATCCCACTCCGCAAGGGCAACTCCGACGCGATGAGATCGTCCGGCCTGCGCGATCACAGTGGCGACCGCACCTACCCATCGTGGTTGGTGCGCAGTCCGGACCCGTGGGTCAGGCGGGTAGCCGCACGGTAGCGGCGAAGAACTCGTCAACTTTGCCGACCGCGGCCATGAACTCGTCCAGGTCGGTGGGTTTGGTGACGTAGGCGTTGGCGTGCAACGAATAGCTGCTGAGTACGTCCTCGTCCGCGGCGGAGGTGGTGAACACGACCACCGGGATCGCGGTCAGGTCCGGGTCGGTCTTGACCTCGGCGAGGACCTCGCGGCCGTCTTTGCGCGGCATGTTGAGGTCGAGCAGGATCAGCCGCGGTCGGGGCGCCTCCTGGTAGCCGTCGGTGCGGCGCAGGAAGGCGACCGCTTCAATGCCGTCGTTGACCACATGCAGTGTGGTGCTGGTGGCGCGGGCCTCGAGGGCCTCGCGGATCATGATCACGTCGCCTTCGTCGTCCTCGACCAGCAGGACGTCGAAGGGGGCCGCCGTGGGGGTCGAGTCGCCTCGTTCCGCCGTCTGGTCGGTCATGCCTACTCCTAGGCGTGCTGGGGCGGGATGGACGAGCAAATGGTGCCATGTCCCACGTCGGCCATGCGTGTGACATCGACGTGAGCGGGGTGCACGTCGAGGTGGCTGGGGCACGGACGAGGTGAGGAACAGGAACACGATCGTCCAGGCTGTTGAAGGCAGCCGCGGCCGCGGTGCTCGCGTGGGTGCTGGCCGACCGGGTGCTGCACCTGCCGCAGCCGTTCCTCGCTCCGTACTCGGCGGTGTTGGTGGTCGAGTCGACGGTGTTCCGGTCGATCAAGGGGTCCGCCCAGCAGTCGATCGCGGCGAGCACCGCGGTGCTGGTGGCGCTCCTGGCCTCCCGGCTGATTCCCGAACCCCATTGGGCTCGGTGTCGCTGTGCTGGCCGGGCTGTTGGTCGGGACGTGGTGGATCGGCGTGACCGCAGCGCTGGTACTGACCAGCAACGGCGCCAGTCGGGAGATGATGCTGCTCGACCGGCTCATCGAGACCGCCCTCGGCGCTGCCCTGGGCACCCTGATCAACACCCTGGTCCTGCCACCGACCTATGAACGTCGGACCCGCGACGCGACGGCTGAACTCGCCGCCACACTGCGATCGGTCCTGTCCGGACTTGCTGAAACACTGCGCGCGGCCGACGAACCCCAGGATGCGAACCGGTTGATCCGGCGCACCACCGAGGTCGAGCACTTGGTCCGCCACGCCGAGGACGCGGTGCGGCTGAGCACCGAGGCCGCCCCGCTGAACTTGCGCCGCCGCGGGCACGACGGGGCTGACCCGCCGCGAGGCTGCGGGCGGCGTGGCCGCAGTTGGTGCAGATCGCCGGGTCGGTGCATTCCTGCACCGACCCGGGACCACTGCACCGCTTCCCCCCTCCCACGAGTCCCGCACCGACTACGCGGCGGTCCTGGACCACCTTGCCGACGTCGTGAAGGTGGCCTCCACGCCGGGCGAAGAAGCTCGGCCAGGCCATTGCCGGCGCCCTTGCGCGCATCAGTGGACTCCACGCGCGGATGACCAGCCCGGTAGAGCACTCGGCGGCCAAACGCGGGCTCAGCACGATGCTGCTCCCGCCCGGCTGGCCTCGACGCCCACACCCGCCAGCCGCCCTCGCCCCCCGCCTCGACCGGGTCACCGGAGGAAGACGGCGATCAAGGTGCTCACGTCGGTGTCGGGGTCGGTGGTCAGGCTCATCCGGTCGGTCATCTCGCGCATCACCATCAGGCTGTCGATCGAGCCGGGATCGCGTCCGGGATCGGTCCAGGCGAAGTGGTCCCTGGCGGTCAGCACGAGCACTTCGGCATCCACGTGCAGCGTCACCGTCGCCTCCGCGACCCCACCACCCCGGCGGGCGCGCAGGTGGTCGATCGCGCTGCTCACCGCCTCACTCGCGGCCCACACCACGTCGTGGCGGGCATGGTCGGTGATCTTGCTGTCGGCCACCCACCCGCGCACCCGGACACGCATCAGAGCCAACTGCTCGACCCGCACCGGCACCGTCGCGGTGAACACCGCCCACTCGACCATGGTCATACCCACCTGAATGCCCCACTCCCGCCCATTCACGCCCCACTGTGGCCAACCGGACCGAACGCAGTCGGCGACGAACCTGTCGCGGGGCCCTCGATGGTGTGATTGCATCGAGAGGTGAGAGACCGTCAACTCCCGCTCCTGGCCGTTGACCAGGACACCCTCGCAGACAACGGCGTACTGGTGGTGACCGCCCGAGGCCAGATCGACCTGGGCACAGTGTCCGAGCTGGTCAACGGGCTGACTCAGGCCATCGACCACGCGGGACAGACCGGAGCGGGCATGGTGCTACTCGACCTGTCCGGCACGACCTTCCTGGCCTCCGTGGGGCTGGCCGCGCTCCTGGAGGCCACGTCCACCGCCCGAAGCGCAGGTGCGGAGCTGAAGGTGATCACCGGAAGCGCCCACGCCGTTCTGCGCGCCCTGGAGATCACCGGCCTCGACACCACCCTCGCGATCCATCCGGACATCGATGACGCCCTCGTCCGCACCCCACGCAACCCAGCCTGAGCCGGTCCCTGCCGCTTTGCGCCATTCGTCCGTCGACCGCCGTTGCGATTCATTCATAGGTCAGCGGGGGTATCGGGGCGGCATGAGCAAGCATGGGATCGCGGTCTCGGTCGTGGTGGGGCGGTGCCAGTGGACGAGATCGTCTCGGCCCTGCCGACCACCACCAAGACGACCACCAGTCGACCGCGACCGCGAGCGCGTGGGACGCCGGATCGGCCGCGCAGACCACGCGGCTACTGACCCAGGCCACCCTCGACGGCCGGGTCACCACGGGGTACCGGGTCGCGGTCGTCTACAACGCCCGTGACCGCGCCTCCACCGCCGCCCAGGACCTGCTCGACATCGAAGTCCCCGGCGACGACAGCGCCCGACTCCGGAATCAGGCGGTGCCGCTGTTGACCGAGGCGGTCTCCGCGACCACCGACGCCGCCCGCACGGCCGAGGACGACGACCAGCCTGGCCTGACCGCAGTGCTGTGCCGCTTGGAGCGCGTGGTGGCTGGGCTGGGCGAGATAGCGGGGTCGTGAAGCGGATTCTTGGCGGTCAACCTGGGGATCCTGACCGCGATCGGCGGGTTCTTCGACATCGGCGACCTGGTCGCAACCTCCGAGACCGGCGCCCGCGTCGGAATGCGCCTCGCGTGAGTCGTCGTGCTCGGGGTGATCGGGATCTGCGTCTACGCCGAGATGTCCGGCCGCGTCGCCGCCGTCAGCGGGCGGCCGGTGTTCGACCTCGTGCGCGAACGCCTCGGACCGCGTGTCGCGTTGGCCAACCTGCTCGGCTCCTACCTCGTCACCCTCACGACCCTCGCTGCCGAGATCGGCGGTGCGTTCTACTCAACCGGCCCTTGGCCGCCGGGTCGTCCGTGCGGCCTGGACAGTGGTAACCCGTGACATCGGGTCCCTACCCGACACGATCTCTACAGAGCGGGCAGACCGCGATGAACTCTGTGAAGTAGATTGCCTGCGGGTACGGGCGGGTATCGCGAGCGTCCCGGGCCTGCGGCGAAAGGGTCGACATGATCGCGGGGATGATGTCGTGGATGCCGGGTCGGTGACGGACCCGCCCGGTCGGCCGCCCGCGGCGATGCGCGCTGTCCTGGCCGCCGGCGGGATCATGGGCGAGATGATCGCCGCCCGGGATTGGTCGGCCTCGGCGCTGGGCCCGATGGAGCGGTGGCCGCAGTCGCTGCGCACTGCGGTGGACCTGTGCCTGATGTCGCGGTTCCCCAGCTTCGTGTTCTGGGGACCGGATCTGACCCAGCTGACCAACGACGCGGTGATCCCGATCCTGGGGTCCAAGCACCCCGGCGCCCTGGGGCGCCCTGCCCGTGAGGTGTGGGCCGAGACGTGGGACCTGGTCGGCCCGATGTTCGCCGGGGTCATGGCCAACCGGGAACCCGCGTACTCCGAGGACATGCTGGTGGTGCTGGAGCGCGGCAGGTTGTCCGAGGAATGCTTCTTCACCTTCTGCTACAGCCCGATCAGCGTCGAGACCGGCGAGGTCGGTGGGGTTTTCGCCACCGTCACCGAGACCACGGCCGAGGTGGTCGGGGCGCGTCGCACCGCGCTGCTGGCCGACCTGAGTGAACACACGCGCACCGCCGCGTCGCCTGCCCAGGCGTGCGAGCGGGCGGCGGAGGTGTTCGCCCGGCATCCGGTCGACGTGCCCTTCGCCCTGCTGTACCTGCTGGAGGAGCACGGCGAGCGGGCGGTCCTGGCGGCCGTCGCCGGGGTGAACCCGGAGGAGGCGCTCGCCCCCCGCACGCTGGCCCTGTCTACCACGGGCTCGGGGCCGGTGTCCTGCTGGCCGGTGGGAGAGGCGCTCGCGGGGCCGGTGCGGGTGGACTGCCCCGACGATCCGGGGCTGGAGCGGATGGCTCGCGCGGAGTTCGGGCCGCCGTCGCAGGCACTGATCGCGCCGATCACCGCGGCGGCCACCGACCGGCCCGCGGGATTCCTGATACTGGGCCTGCACCCCGGCCGTCCTGTGGATTCCGGGTACCGGACCTTCGCGGGGCTGCTGACCGGTCAGGTCGCCGCCGCGATCGCGGACGCCTCCGCCTTGGAGGCCGCCCGCCACCGCGCCGATCAGCTCGCCGCCCTCGACCGGGCCAAGACGACATTCTTCGCCAACGTCAGCCACGAATTGCGCACCCCGCTGACCCTCATGCTCGGCCCGCTGGAAGGCCTCCTGGCCGACCCGCACACCCCCGAACGCGACCGGCTGGACATGATCCACCGCAACGCGCTGCGGCTGCTGCGCCACGTCAACACCCTGCTGGAGTTCACCACCGCCGACCGTCGCGAGCGGCTGCACCTCGAACCGATCGACCTGGCCGCGTTCACCGCCGAACTGGCCTCCCTGTTCCAGCCCGCCCTGGAACACGGTGGCATCGACCTGACCCTGGACTGCCGTCCGCTGCCCGAACCGGTGTGGGTCGACCGGCAGGCCTGGGAGAGGATCGTCCTCAACCTGCTGTCCAACGCCTTCAAGTTCACCCTCGACGGCGAGATCACCCTTACCGTCGACGTCCAGCACGCCGCCGACGGGCAGCGGTGGGCGCGGATCCGCGTCACCGACACCGGCGTGGGCATCCCCGCCGAAGAACTGCCCCTGATCTTCGACCGGTTCCACCGCGTCGAAGACAGCGACTCGCGCAGCGTCGAGGGCAGCGGCATCGGCCTGTCCCTGGTCCGCGACCTGCTGCACCGCCACCACGGCACCATCGAGGCCACCAGCCTGCCGGGCCAGGGCAGCACCTTCACCGTCCTGCTGCCCTACCGCCCAGCACCCCTCACCCAACCCGCCGGCGACCCTGCCGCGGAACCGGCAACGGCTGCGGCACCTGCGGTACCGGCTCCCGAGGAACAGGACGTCGACCGCTCAGCGGCCTTCGTGAGCGAAGCACTCCGCTGGGTCAGCGCGACCCGGATCTCCGGCGACCCCGACGGACCGGTCGAGGTCCTGATCGCCGACGACAACGCCGACATGCGCGCGCACCTGGTCAGGATCCTGTCCCCGCACTGGCGGGTCCACGCGGTCGCCGACGGGCACACCGCGTTGGACGTCGCCTTGCGTCACCCCCCGGAACTGGTCCTCACCGACGTGATGATGCCCGGCCTGGACGGCTTCGCCCTGCTGACGGCGCTGCGCGAGGACGAGCGGACCCGAGACGTCCCGGTCGTGATGGTCTCCGCCCGGGCAGGCACCGGGGCGGTCATCGACGGCCTGGACGGCGGCGCCGACGACTACCTGGTCAAACCGTTCACCACCGCCGAACTCCTCGCCCGGGTCCGCACCCACCTGACCACCGCCCGGCAGCGGCGCGCCGCCGCGTCCCGCCTGCAGCACCTGGCCGACATCACCCACGAGCTCAACAGCAGCCTGGACCCCGACGTCGTCGCCGCGACCCTCGCCCGCCATCTCACCCCCGCCTACAGCCAAGCGCTCACCATCGAGGTCCGTGACGGTGGCCCGCACGCCCCGCTACGGCCACTGCACACCACCGGCTCGACCCCGCCCCGCGCGCCCGGCGAACAGGACGACGACCGGCTGGTCCTGCCGCTGGTCTACCGCGACGAGCACACCGGCGTCGTCGAGCTGACCGGCCTGACCACCGCGGCCCGCACCGGCCTGGACCGCCCTTTCCTCACCGCCGTCATCGACCGCGCCGCCATCGCCCTCGGCAACGCCACCAGCTACCAGCACGAACACCACACCGCGCTCAACCTGCAAACCGCCACCCTCACCGGTCTGCCCGATGTGCCCGGCCTCGCCCTGGCCGCCCACTATCGGCCCGCCGCCGTCAAGCACCTCGTCGGCGGCGACTGGTACGACGCCTTCATCCTGCCCGCCACCGACGGCAACCGGATGTCCCTGGCGGTCACCATCGGCGACATCACCGGCCACGACATCCACGCCGCGGCCCTCATGAGCCAGGTCCGCAACATGCTCCGCCAAGCGGTCCTCGACCACCCCGCAGCCGGACCCGCCACCGCCGTCACCGCCCTCGAACACGCCTGCGCTCAACTCCTGCCCACCGCCTCAGGCACCCTCATCCAAGGCCAGCTCGACCAGGACACCACCGGCGCCTGGATGTTCACCTGGACCAACGCCGGACACCCACGCCCCCTGCTGCTCAACCCCGACGGAACCGTCGACCAACTCCTCGCCCCCGGCAGGCTCATCCACCACAGCCTCACCCCGCTCCCACGCCGCGACCACCAGCAAGCCCTGCCCCCCGGATCAACCCTCCTGCTGTTCACCGACGGACTCATCGACCGACCAGGCAGCAACTACACAGACGAACTCACCACCACCACGCGCCTGCTGACCGAACTCCACGACCGACCACTCCCCGACCTCCTGCACACCCTCGCCACGAAAATCCCCGGATCCCACCCCGCCGACGACATCGCCCTCCTGGCCATCCACATCACCTGACCGATCAAAACCCACGTACGACCGACGCTGTCGGCCTCGTTAGGAGGGCCCGCATACCGTCGATTTGACCTGCTGTGAGCGCCTGGCGGGTCAGGACCGCGCGTCCAGCGCATCCGCTATGTCTTCGATTCGGCTGAGCCGTCGTAGCTCAGAATCCTCTGCCTCCGAGTGGAACAGAGGCCCGACCGCCCGGGTGCTCAGGCTCGAGCCCCGCAGGCGACAAGTCTTGTGTGCGATCGGCTCGGGTTCGGCGGACAGCAGCAAGCCCTGCGGCGGGTGTGATTCCTGACCGGCGACCTCTTCGGCGTCCTGTCCGGACTCGACCTACTCGGTGCACCCTTGTCGCTCTTTCCGTGGATGGCACCGCAAACGCCCGCCACGTGCCCCGCCTCAAGCAGGACTGCCATCCAACGCCTCCTCACCGCCGCGATCACACCGCTTCATGCCCAGACCGCCAACAAAACCCACACGGCCCCTGACACCAAGACTGCCGAACATCTGATCAAGGAGCACCGAGGACTGCGGCGCCTTACCCGACGATTCCGTCACCGCGCTCTCTCCACCAAAGGCGTCGTGAGGTCGCCGAGGAGCGGCGCCGCAAGGCCATCGCGCTGCGCCACCAGCCCGACCAACGGGTCGCGCTCGCGGGCACCAATCTTTCGCCCCTACCGCTGACCTGATCCGGCGTCCTAGGGGACGCCGGACTTCTCGCCGCACGGGCGTATGGGTACTCTGCCTACGTTGCGCGGGTGAGACACCGCGATCTCGTCGTCATCGGTGCCGGTTCGGGCAACGCCGTAATCACCGACTCCCTCGCCCACCTCGACGTGGCCATCATCGCCGAGGCCCCTCCTCGGCTGGACCTGCCTCAACGCCGGGTGCGTTTCCAGCAAGATACTCGCCCACACCGCGCAGGTCGCCGACACTGCTGCCCGCCGCGATCACAACGCGGTCGGCTTCGATGTCGACCACGCCCGTGGACGCCGAGTCAGCGGGGAAACGGGTCCAAAGGACTCGGACTTCATCACCGTCTACACCGGACATACTCGTTCCCCGGTTCCTGGCGGCTGCCCATGCGGAGCACTGAGAAGCGTGCGAACACGTGCGATCGCGCACCTGCCGCCACCGGACCTCACCGAGCCGCGCGTCCACGTCGAACCGACCAGCGTCGGCGACGGAGGCCCACGATCCCACCGCCGCAGCCTGCCCATCACTACAGCCGCGTGTCGGCGGCCAGTGAAAGATCCCCATGGGCGGCCACTTACCGCCCCGTAGATGGCCGGTGATCTCCCCGCTGGTGGCCAGATATCTCCCCGGTGAGTAGTCCAGGCCACCGGTCAACAAGAGTCGG
>NZ_BSTR01000083.1 GCF_030269645.1 Actinokineospora sp. NBRC 105648
TCGATTGGCTGGACTGCCTTCGCGCGGGGCCCCTAGGCGACCGCGTGGGGAAAAAGCGTGGGGAGAAGGGCATCCCCACCACTGAGGCAAGTTTAGCGGTCGCCTCCCCCCACACGAAGGCAGTCCAACCAATCGAGCATGTCCGTAGCGGGTGTTGCGTACCAGCGGGCTCGACATTTAGAGATTTCAAGACAGAGATTCAAGGACTGACAATGAGTGGCGGGACGGAAAGATCGGGCTGGGCTGGGCTGGGCTGGGCTGGGCGGGCAGGGCGAGGCGGGACTGGGCTGGGCTGGGTTAGCTGCTGCGTTCGGTCAGCCGGTTACCAGGTCCAGACGCACCACTTCTACTGCCATGAGTAGTTCTGCGCCGTCTCTTGGGTGTGCCGGGTCTCTGCCCGTTAGTTCCTGGATGCGGCGGATCCTGTATCGGACCGTGTTCGGATGGACGAACAGTCGCTCTGCCGCGTCCTTCGCTGACCCTGATTCGTCGAACCAAGCCAGCAGTGTCTTGACCAGCACGTCTCGTTCGCCCGGTGTCAGGGTCATCAGGCCTGCCAGTACTTCCCTGGACAGTTCCGCCGCCAGGTTCGGTGCTCCCGCGATCAGGGTGGTCAGTGGGCGGTCGCCGAAGGTGATCACTCCGGTCTCGCCTGGTGCCAGGCAGCGGCGGGCGATCCTGGCTCGTCTCAGTGCTGCCGGGAGTCTTCGCAGGCCGGTGATCGGTGGGCTCACCCCTACCCCGCCCGCCGCTGATCCCAGGGCCTCTTTCAGCGCGCGGACGTCTGCGGATCGTTCCACCACAACGATTCCCACTTGGCCGTGCCAGGCGGAGCGCCACCGGTCTTGGGGGAGGGCGGTTGGGGTGCCACCGACGATCACGACGAACGGGCCTTCCGGGGACAGGTCCAGCGCTCGTGCGGCGTCGTCGAACTCCGTGTCGCGGGTGAGGCGGCCTTCGAGCAGTGCGTCCAGCAGGGCTGCTCTGGCTTTCACGTCGTAGCGCGCCGAGTCGGCGGCTACTTCGCTGTAGGCCGTGGCGATGGCGTCGGAGTACGAGTCGATGATGCGCCAGACCGTGGCCGAGACCGGGAGGAGTTGTTCCGGGGTGATCACGCCGGGCGGTATGGCGCGTTCCATCAGGGCTTCGTAGGTGAAGGTCCCCGAGATCCGGAAGGCGCGCAGTACGGCCGAGAGCGGGATGCCCGCGCGTGCCTGGGCGCGGCCGGTCTTGCGGGCTGAGCCGAGGTTCACCTCGCCGCCGTCGATGAAGGCGTTGAAGGCGTGGCGGAGGTTGACCTCGCAGACCTTGAACAGCTCGACCCCGTCGACGCGGCGGTAGGACTGCTCCTTGGTGCCCAGGAGGTTCGCCAGTTCGCGGGCGAAGTCCGGCAGCCTCGCCAACTGCGCCTTGACCAGCTCGCGCAGCTCGGGAGGCAGCGGCGACGTGACAGTCGGAGTGCCCACGGAACCGACTCTAGCCCGTCACAACCGCGTTTCCTACCGGCCGTTAGCTTGCTGGACCCGGCTACAGACCGAGGGCCTGGAGCAGGGTCCGGAACTTCGCCGAGGTCTCCGCCAGCTCCGCCTCCGGGCGAGACGCGGGCATGATCCCGGCGCCGGCGAACAGGCGCATGGCGTTGCCCGAGACCTCCGCGCAGCGCAGGGCCACGACCCACTCGCCGTCGCCGGAGGGGGTGCACCAACCGACGACACCGCTGTAGAAGCCGCGGTCGAAGGGTTCCAGTTCGGCGATCGCGGCCCGGGCGGCGGCGGGTGGGGTACCGCACACCGCGGGCGTCGGGTGCAGCGCGGCGGCGAGGCGCAACGACGAGACGTCCGGGTCGGCCAGTTCGCCGACGACCCGGGTGGACAGGTGCCAGATCGTGGGGGTGCTGACCAGCGACGGGCCCGCGGGCACGTACAGGCTCCGGCAGAACGGGCGCAGGGCCTCGACCACGGCCTCGACCACCAGCCGGTGTTCGGCCTGGTCCTTGGCCGAGGCCAGCAGCGCGGCGGCCGCCGCGCGGTCGGCCGCGGGATCACCCCCGCGAGGGAGGGAGCCCGCCAGCGGGTTGGACACGACCTGGGTGCCGGACCGGGAGAGCAGCAGTTCGGGGGTCGCCCCAACGAGGGTCCCCCCATCGGGCAGCGGTGTCGCGAACGTGTAGCCGAGCGGGTTCGCGGCCGCCAGCCCGGGCAGCAGCCGGGCCACGTCGACCGGCTCGTCGAAGCCCAGTCGCAGCGTCCGGGCGAGGACGACCTTGCGCAGGCCGTCGTCGGCCCGCAGCGCGCTCACCGCCGCCGCGACCGCCCGGGCGTACCCGTCGGCGGGCGGCTCCTCGACCCACGACGAAGCGGTGGAACCCCAGGTCGGAGTCGTGGTCCGGTACGGGTGGACAGTCCCGGCGCGACGCGCGGCGGTGGGGATGACCACGTGGGCCTGCCCGGCGAAGGGCAGCGCGCCCACCGCCAGCGGCGCCCGGGTGTCGACCAACTGCTTGGTGACCTGGGCGGCGAGCTCGTCCGGGTCGGTCTCGGCGACCACGGCCTGCGCCCCGCTCGCCAGCACGGTGTGCTCGGGCCCGGCGAGCAGGAAGTCGCCGGGCCGGTAGCCCTCGACCAGTCGGGCCGGGTCACCCGGGCCCGTCGGGTCACAGTCCGCGTCCATCCCCCCATCATGCCCAGCGGATCGCGCTCCGGCGGGCGGGCGGGCTATGGCCTTGCCCACGCGCTTGACCACGCTTAGCGACGAAAAACCGCAGGTGGGCACCCCTGGGGGTGCCCACCTGCGGGGTACGGCGTACTGGAACTAGTTGAGCGCGTCGATCAGCGCGGAGCGCTGCCGGTCGCCGAGACCGGCGGCCCGCCGGTCGGGGTCGATCCCGGCCTGCTCGAGCAGGGCCGCGACCTTGACCGCGCCCAGGCCGGGGACGGCCTTGAGCAGGGCGGCGACCTTGGTCTTGCCGATGGTCTTGTCGTCCTTCGCCTTGCCGAGCACCGACGCGATGGTCCGCTCCCCGGACTTGATGGACGCCAGTAGCTCGGACCGGGCCTTGCGGGCCTCGGCGGCCTTGGCGAGCGCGTCCGCGCGCTGCTCGGGAGTCAACGTGGGCAGAGCCAACGTGGTAATCCTTTCCTTCTTCACCCGACCGCGGCAGCGATCGGGTCAGCAGTGGTTCAGCGGGCATCGCGACTACCGACGGTCACCGGAGCGGTAGCTGAAACCCGCCCTAGGCGAACCGCGCGACCCGGCGGCCCGATGCCTCTCACCAGTAAACGACACCTCGCAGGGCAACATACCCCCGACACGCGCAAAGGACCTGCGGAGGCCGCAGGTCAGGCCGCCGCGACGCAGCGTGACAGCATGATCAAATACCCGGATTGGTCGATTTTCCCCGTGTCGCGCGGGTCCGCGGCGCACTAGGGTGCTCCCTACTACCAGTCAGTAAGTCGGGGCCCCGATCCGCCGCGACGGCGCCGCCGCCGTCCGACCCCCAGGGAGCTTGATCAACGATGCTGAGCACGATGCAGGACGGGAACCTGTCCATCGCCACCCTGCTGCGGCACGGCTCGACCGTGCACGCGGGCAGCGAGGTCACCACCTGGACCGGCGCCGAGGGCCGCACCGCCACCTTCGCCGAGGTGGGGGTCCAGGCGGCGAAGCTGGCCAACGCGCTGCGCGGGCTGGGCGTCACCGGCGACCAGCGGGTCGCGACGTTCATGTGGAACAACCTCGAGCACCTGACCGCCTACCTCGCGGTGCCCGCGATGGGCGCGGTCCTGCACACGCTCAACGTCCGGCTCTTCCCCGAGCAGCTCACCTACATCGCCAACCACGCCGAGGACCACGTCGTCATCGTCGACGCCTCGATCGCGCCGCTGCTGGCCAAGGTGCTGCCGACGTTCACCACCGTCCGGCACGTCGTCGTGGCCAACGGCCCGGCCGCGGCGATCACCGCGCCCGAGGGGGTGGAGGTGCACTCCTACGCCGAGCTGCTCGACGCCGCGCCCGCGGAGTTCGACTGGCCCGAGCAGGACGAGCGCGCGGCGGCGGCGATCTGCTACACCTCCGGCACCACCGGCAACCCCAAGGGCGTCGTCTACTCGCACCGCTCGATCTGGCTGCACTCGATGCAGGTCTGCATGGCCGACGGCATGGGACTGTCCTCAGCGGACACCTCGCTGGTGATCGTGCCGCAGTTCCACGCGATGGCCTGGGGGATGCCCTACGCGGCGTTCATGTCCGGCGCGTCGCTGATCATGCCGGACCGGTTCCTGCAGCCGGAGCCGCTGGCCGCGATGATCACCGCGCTGCGCCCGACGCACTCGGCCGCGGTGCCCACGATCTGGCAGGCGATGCTCAACCACCTCGACCAGCACCCGGCCGACCTGAGCTCGCTGCGCGAGGTCGTGGTGGGCGGGGCGGCGTGCCCGCCGTCGATGATGCACACCTTCGCCGAGAAGTACGGCGTCTACATCACCCACGCCTGGGGCATGACCGAGACCTCGCCGCTGGGCACCGTCTGCCGCCCGCCGGTCGGGCTCACCGACGAGGAGACCTGGGCCTACCGCTACACCCAGGGCAGGCTCCCGGCGAGCGTGCGCGCCCGGCTGATCGGCGAGGACGGCACCGAGGTGCCGTGGGACGGCGAGGGCGTGGGCGAGCTGGAGGTCCGCGGCCCCTGGATCGCCGGTTCCTACTACCGCCTCGACGAGGACGGCGAGGGCGCGGAGAAGTTCAGCGACGGCTGGCTGCGCACCGGCGACGTGGGCACGTTGACCCCCAACGGTTTCCTCACCCTCACCGACCGCTCCAAGGACATCATCAAGTCCGGCGGCGAGTGGATCTCCTCGGTGGAGCTGGAGAACCACGTGATGGGCCACCCCGCGGTCGCCGAGGCCGCGGTGATCGGTGTGCCGGACGAGAAGTGGGACGAGCGCCCGCTGGTGACCGTCGTACTGCGCGCGGGCGCCACCGCCACGGCCGAGGAGCTGCGCGGGTTCCTCGCCGACAAGGTCGCCAGGTGGCAGCTGCCGGAGAACTGGGCCTTCATCGAGGAGGTCCCCAAGACCAGCGTGGGCAAGTTCGACAAGAAGGTGCTGCGCGCGGCCCATTCAGAAGGACGGCTCGACGTCAAGCACCTGGACTGAGCCAGTCGGCGCCCCGGGGCGGCCGCCGGCCGTCCCGGGTACCGCCGAACGGGGACAGGGGTTCACCCTGCTAGGTAGGGTCTTAGAGTTCCGCCGAGCCAGGAGGTGACCCCCTGCCCACTGACCCCCATCCCCGCAAGCTCAACCCGACCTCGTTCGTGGTGCTGGGCATGCTGGCGCACGGCCCGGCCACCAGCTACGACCTCAAGCAGCGGGTCGGCTTCACCATCGGCAACTTCTGGGCGTTCGCGCACTCCCAGCTCTACGACGAGCCGCTCCGGCTGGCCGAGGCGGGCCTGCTGAGCGTCTCGGCGGAGTCCGGCGGGCGGCGGCGGCGCACCTACTCGATCACCGACAGCGGCCGCGAGGCGCTGCGCGAGTGGCTGGCGGCGGCGACGCCGGAGGAGACCGAGGTGCGCGACCTGGGGCTGCTCAAGCTGTTCTTCGCCACCTTCGGCACCGCCGCCGACCTGGCCAACCTGGCCCGCACCCGGCGCGAGTCGCACCGCGACCGGGCCGACGGGTACGCCGCGATGCACCAGCAGGTCATCGACGTGGCCGACCCGTGGCAGGTCAAGTCCCTGGAGCTGGGCATCCGGATCGAGCGGTGCGTGGAGCAGTTCTGGGCCGAGTTCGAGGAAGAACTCGGCACCGACTGACAGTTGCCTGTTTACAACTCGACCCTGAAGAGTGAAAATATCCACCATCGGTTGCTTCGGGTCTCAGACACACCCGGGGCGGCCGTGGTGGGACGCGGAGCGCGTCCCACGGGTCGGGGTGGTGGGGGTGTCCACCGGTGGGACGGCATCGCGGACACCCCCACGCCCGCCCCCGAACCCTCATCCAGCGGCCGGGTAGTAGGCGCTGTTGCGGATCAGACCGCCGATGCAGACTGAGCCGAAGGTGAACGTGACCGTGAACGCGGTCGTGCCGTCCGGCGGGATCACCCGCAGACCGGTCGACTCCGGCTGGCACCGCCCGGTGGTCGGCTCCCCCTCACCGGGTGAGGCCCACCAGTCCAGGACCTTGTCCGCACCCGCGCCCGGCCGCAGCACCACCTGGCTCGGGCCGGGGTTGGCGACCCGCTCCGAGTTGGTCGGGTTGGGCCGCCCGTCAGCGGCGGTGAGCTGCAGGCCGCCGTACCCGTAGAGCGAGCACGTCGTCGCGGACGCGTTGCGCACGCGCATGATCGCGTGCCGCTGGCCCGCCCCCGGGTCGAGGCTGACGATCGCGCCGGACAGCTGCGTGGACACGCACTTGGCCGTCGGTGCCGCTGCCGCGTCGGTCGCCGGTACGACCACGCCCAACGCGACCAGGACCGCGGCGAAAGAACTCCCCCACATGATTTCCCCCTTGCGTAGTGAGGGGACCTTGGTACCAAAGCCGCCGAAAGCCCTGCCGCGCAATGGGTTTCGTTCACCCGATCGGGGGCCAACTCGCCGCGAGAGCGGCCATCCCGTCGACCGGGGCGGTCCAGACGTACGTCCAGGCCACGGTGCCGTCGGACAACACCACCCGGACCCGGGCGTAGTTCGCGCCCTCGTAGGCGTCCGTCGCCGCCAGGTCCGCACCCGCGCGCAGCGGCACGAGCCACCCCGGCACCCCCGGCCCGACCCCCGGGCACAGGGCGGGGTAGCCGAAACCGGTGTCGTACATGGTTCCCGCGAGCCGCGCCTGACGCGCCGAGCCCGCCGCGTGCGGGGCGAGCAGGTGCCAGTGCGAGGCGCCGGGTTGCAGGGTGCCGTAGACGAACAGCGACCGCGGGTACTCGGCCGGGTCGGGCGCGCCGGTCAGGACCTCGATGTCCAGACCATCCCCCGCGGCCGGTTCACCGACCAGGCCGACCGCTACCGCCTGCGGCACATCGGCGCAGCGGACCAGGTGCCCGTCGACGAGCAGCGGGCGCCGGATCGCCGACGCGCCAACGTAAGTGGGGACGCGGTCGAGCACGCCACCGTCGTCGACCAGGGTCACCCGGCCCGAGGAGACCCGGGCCAGGTGGTAGCGCTCGCCCCGCCCCTCACCGACGTCGAGCACCGCGACCTGCGCGGGGGTGAGCATCAGGACGGCGTGCTCCTCGACCGCGCCCGGGTACGCGGCCAGCACGACCGGCCGCTGGTCGTCGACCACCCGGAGCCCGGCGGCCCACACGGCGGCGAGGTCGGCGCACCGGGCACGCAGGACCACCACCGGCTCGACCAGCCCGAGCGTCTCGCGCAGCCAGGTGAGCTTGGACGGGCAGGGGTTGGAGCCGTAGGAAAGCACCGGCACGCGCTCGGCGAGCGGCTTCGAATCCCTTGTGGTGAGCCAGGAATCCAGGTCTTGGTCACCGACCCGCCAACCGGAGAGGCTGCCCGCGTCGGCGCGCAGCGGCGAGCCCGAACCGGCGTTGTGGACGTAGGAGAACGGCGGGCGGGAACCGGGATAGGGCAGCGCGGGGAAGTCGGAGTCGGCGAACGGGTTCACCGGGCCGCCTTGCGGGCGTCGTACTCCTCTTGCGCGACAAGGATTTCCGGCGTCTTCTCCTCGATCAGCCGGTAGACCACGCGCACCTGCTCGGCGATCAGCGCCCCGGTCTCGGTGAGCGAGTAGTCCACGTGCGGCGGGATCACCGGCCGCACCTCGCGGTGCACCAGCCCGTCGCGCTCCAGCGCCTGCAACGTCTGCGCGAGCATCTTCTCGCTGACCCCGCCGACGGCCCGGCGCAGCTCGCTGAACCGGCGGGTGCCGTCGAGCAGCACGCCGAGGACCAGCACGCCCCACCGGCTGGCGATGTGCTCCATCACCGTGCGGCCGGGGCAATTGCGGTCGAACACGTCGAATGATGTGGTCTCGATCATGCCGCTCATCAGGCGCACACCTCCTACCTGGACTCTTTCGTGAAGGTAAGTATAGGACTTCAAGGTAGGTACTTACCAGTGGTTAGTACCCCTCGTACGGTTAGCGCACCACAGACGAGGGAGAACCACCATGACGATCCTGGTCACCGGCGCCACCGGGCACTTCGGCGGGCGAGCCGTGCACCACCTGCTGGACCGCGTCCCGGCGAGCGAGCTGGTCGTGTCCGTCCGCGACGCGGGCAAGGCCACCGGCTTGGCCACCCGCGGCGTCACCGTGCGGCAGGGCGACTTCGACCGGCCGGAGACCCTGGACTTCCACGGCGTCGACACCCTGCTGCTGGTCTCGGCCAACGGGCCGGACGCCGAGCGGACCGCGGGCCAGCGCGCCGCCGTCGACGCCGCGGTCGAGGCCGGCGTCGGCCGGATCCTCTACACCAGCGTCACCGACGCGACGACCTCCCCGCTGGGCCTGGCCAAGGTGCACGCCGACACCGAGGAGCGCATCCGGGCGAGCGGCGTGCCGTTCACCTTCCTGCGCAACGGGATGTACCACGAGAACTACACCGCGGGCCTGGCCCAGTCCGTCGAGCACGGCGCCCTGGTGACCTCCACCGGCACCGGCCAGGTCGCCTCCGCGAGCCGCGACGACCTGGCCCTGGCCGCCGCGATCGTCGCGACGACCGACGGCCACGACGGCGCGGTGTACGAGCTGACCGGCCCGCGCGCCTGGTCCTTCGACGAGCTGGCGGGGATCGCGGGCCAGGTGTCGGGCAAGCCGCTCCCGCTCGCGGCGGTGACCGACGACGAGTTCAAGGCGGGTCTGCTCGGCTTCGGCCTGCCGGGATTCCTGGCCGAGCTGCTCACCGACATCAACGCCAACATCCGGGTGGGAACGCTCCGCGAGGTCCGCCCCGACCTGGCCAAGCTGATCGGCCGCGAACCGACGCCGATCGAGACCGCGGTCCGCGCGGCGCTGTAGGGAACGCAGCAGCCGGCCGGGGCACGCAATCCACCGGAATCGCGCGATCAGGTCGCCCCGGATTGCCCGTTGTGTCTTGGGCACGTGCGGATGAGGTGCCCGAGAAGGGCGGTGGTGCTCGATTGGTTGGACTGCCTTCGCGCGGGGCCCCTAGGCGACCGCGTGGGGAAAAAGCGTGGGGAGAAGGGCATCCCCACCACTGAGGCAAGTTTAGCGGTCGCCTCCCCCCACACGAAGGCAGTCCAACCAATCGAGCATGTCCGTAGCGGGTGTTGCGTACCAGCGGGCTTGGGTTTAGGGATGCAGAACGTTAGGGATGAAGAACTAGAGCTCGGGCGGGGGCTCTCTGCTGCGGCAGGTCTTGGGGCGTAGCTAGAGCCCGGGCGGTGGCTCTCTGCTGCGGCAGGTCTTGGTGTGTACAAGTGCCGCTGAGGCTGCTGCGGTGCACGACCGCTTGGCTGATTACCGCTGAGTCACCATTCCGGTGCGCACCGTTGATCCGGCATGCTGCGCCGGTGGCCGCTCCGGTGGCCGCCGGCTGGCGGAGCCTCCCGAGGTCCCCCGACGGCTGAGGAGGACCCCTCGTCACACGCGCCGTGGCGTGGGGTCTTCCGCCGAATCGCCCCTAGCCGGCGGGCCGGGTCATCAGTCACGCTCTCCGCCATGACGACCGACGGGGGCGACCCGCTCGCCCAGATCACGCTCGCGCCGCGGGCCTTCGCGGCCGTGCTGGCCGTGGTCGCGCTGGTCACCGGGCTCGTCCTGGCCATCGTGCCGGTCGGCGTCGCGCACCCCGACCCGGCGCACAAGGCCTCGGTGACCTGCGGGAACACCCTCGGCGGTGTGGAGACCGACGCCGTGGTCGCCGACCTGGGGCAGCCCGACCGGGACGAGACGACCCGCTACCTCGACATGTGCGAGCGGGCGATCAGCAACCGCGGCGACTACGCCGTGATCCTGTTCTTCGGCGGGTTCGTCGGCGGTCTGGCGCTCAGCGTCGTCCGCCGCAAGACGCAGGCACAGGCACAGGCAGAGACGTAGGCACAGCGCCGGGGCTAGACGAGCTTCCCCGGGTTCAGCACGCCGTCCGGGTCGAGTTCGCGGCGCACCGCGCGCAGCACGTCGACGCCCAGCGGGCCGATCTCGCCCGGCAGGTACGCCGCGTGGTCCACCCCGGTGGCGTGGTGGTGGGTGATCGTGCCCAGGCCGACGATCGCCTCCGACGCCGCCGCCTTGGCGTCGCGCCACTGGCCGACCGGGTCTTCGAGGTCGCGCGGGACCAACGTCGTGAAGTAGAGGGAAGCGCCGGTCTCGTACGAGTGGGAGATGTGGCACGCCACGATCGGTCGGCGTTCGCCCGTGGTCAGCGAGGCCACCAGCGCGTCCCGCACCGCGGTGCGCAGCTCGCCCAACCGCGACCAGTACGTCGCCGTTTCCAGGGTCTCCACGCACATACCGACGTCCATCAACGCATCCCGCTGCCGCGGCCCGGAGAACCTCCCGTGCCGCCAGACCTCCCCGGCAGCCGTGCCGAGGCGGACAGCTTTGCCCAAGAAGCGCAGGGAGGACCGTCTACGCAAGAGCATCTCGTGCTTGGTCTGTCCTTCCCACCCGATCACCAGCAGGCACGGCTCCGCGATGCCGCGGGCCTTCAGATAACCGCGCAGCGCGGCCATCTTCCAGCTACCAGCGAGCGTTAGTCCTACCTCGGTCTCTTGGGGATCTGACAACCGTGTGACCGTCCCCAGCGCGCTGGCCTGCGCCAACGCGCGCACGACCTCCGCGCCCCCCGCGAAACCGTCCACGACAAAGCCCTCATACCGCTGCCACACCGGCGCGGGGCGCACTCGCACGGTGACCTCGGTGATCACGCCGAACGCGCCCTCGCTGCCGACCGCGAGCTGCCGAAGATCCGGCCCCGCTGCCGACGCGGGGGCAACACCAACGCTCCACTCCCCGCGCGGGGTGGCCAACCGGACGCCCTCGACCATGTCCTCAAACCGGCCATACCCCGCCGACGCCTGTCCGGACGAGCGGGTGGCCGCGAACCCGCCGAGGGTGGCGCGTTCATATGACTGCGGGAAGTGCCCGAGCGTCAGACCGTGTGCGGCGAGCAACCGCTCAGCTTCCGGGGCGACCACACCGGCCTGGAAGACCGCCAACCGCGACACCGGGTCGACCGAGACGAGTTCGTCCAACCTGCACAGGTCCAGCACGACAACTGAGGACTTGTCACCGCGCAGCGCGGCCACGCCGCCGACCACGGAGGTGCCACCGCCGAACGGGACGATCCCGACACCGTGCTCGGCGCACACCTCCACCACGCGCTGCACCTGCGCCGGATCGGCGGGCAGCACGACGGCGTCCGGCACCGGCAGCTCGCCGGAACCCCGGCGGCGCAACAGGTCCAGGTACGACAGCCCGCCCGCGCGACCCAACCGGTCCGCACGCTCGACCAGCACGTGCTCGGGCCCGACAATGGAGCCCAGGACAGCCCGCACCTGGGCGGGCAGCTCCGACTCGGCCACCGCAAGGCCGGAGTCGGGCGCGACGGGCGTGCGCCGCGGTGTCAGCCCGGTTCTCGCGCTCAGCCATCGGCTCGCGTGCGCGGGCAGCTCGGCGTCAGCGGCGCCGGACGACGTCCAGCCGCCGCGGATCCGGTGGTCGAGGTGGTCCACGGGCACGTTCACGGATAGAGTGTGACACATGACGTTAAAACGTCACACCGCTTCACCCAGTCGGGTGGGTGACGACGTCCTTTTGGACGCGGCGCGCGAGTGCGTGCTCGACCAGGGGGTGCGCCGGACGACCCTCACCGACGTGGCGCGGCGGGCGGCGGTGAGCCGGATGACGCTCTACCGGCGCTTCCCAGACGTGCGCAGCCTGCTCGCGGCCCTGATGACGCGCGAGTTCGGCCAGCTGCTCACCCGCACGAACCGCTCCGCCGGCGGCCCGCACGCCCGGGCCCGGCTGGTCGCGGGCGCGGTGGCCGGGGTCCGCGCGATCGTGGCCGACCCGCTCATGCGCACCGTCCTGGACCGCGACGGCGAACTCGTCCTGCCGTACGTGGTGCAGCGGCTGGGCAGCACCCAGCACATCGCCGAGCAGTTCCTGCTGTCCCAGCTGGTCGCGGGCCACGACGAGGGCTCGGTCCGGGTCGCCGACCCGGCCACCCAGGCCCGCGCGCTGCTGCTGGTGGTGCAGTCGTTCGTGCTCTCGCACGGCCCGGCCACCGCCGACGTGGACGCCGAGGAGCTGCTCGGCGAGCTCGCGCACCTGCTCGACGCCAGCCTCAGACCGGAGCCGCGATGACCGACACCGCCCTGCACGCCGAGCGCCGCGCCGCCGACCTGGCCGCGCTGGCCGCGGGCGAGGTCGTCGACCTGCTCGTGGTCGGCGGCGGCGTCACCGGCGCGGGCGTGGCCCTCGACGCCGCCGCGCGCGGGCTCACGGTGGCCCTGGTGGAGGCCGAGGACCTGGCCTTCGGCACCTCGCGGTGGTCGAGCAAGCTCGTCCACGGCGGCCTCCGCTACCTGACCAAGGGCGACGTCGGCCTAGCGCACGAGAGCGCGGTGGAGCGCGGGGTGCTGATGACCACCACCGCCCCGCACCTCACCCGGGCGCTGCCGCAGTTGGTCCCGCTGCACCCGGCGGTGTCCAGGCGGGACGCCGCGCTCACGTTCACCGGCCTGCTAGCGGGCGACGGCCTGCGCCGCGCCGCACGCACCCCGTCCACCCTGCTCCCCCGCCCACGCCGGGTGTCCACGGCCGAGGCGCTCGCCCTGGCCCCGGGACTCCGCCGCGCGGGCCTGCGCGGCGGACTGCTGTCGTTCGACGGCCAACTGGTCGACGACGCCCGCTTGGTCGTCGCCCTGGCCCGCACCGCGGCGGGCTTCGGTGCGCGGGTGATCACCCGCGCCCGAGTCACCGGCCTGACCGGCACCAGCGCGGAAATCGTCGACGGCCTCACCGGCACGGCAGTGGAGGTACGGGCCCGCGCCGTGGTCAACGCGACCGGCGTGTGGGCAGGCGACCTGGTCCCCTCAGTCCGACTCCGCCCGTCACGCGGCTCGCACCTGGTGCTCGACGCGGCCGCCATCGGCACCGGGGCAACAGCGCTGACGGTCCCCATCGCGGGCTCGTTCGGCCGCTTCGGCCTGGTACTCCCACAGGACGACGGCCGGGTGTACGCGGGCATCACCGACGAACCGGTCGACGGCCCCGTGCCCGACGTGCCGACCGTGCCAGAGTCCGATGTGGACATCCTGCTGGAGGTCGTCTCCGCAGCCCTGGAACACCCCCTCACCAGGGCCGACGTCCTGGGAGCGTTCGCCGGCCTACGCCCGCTGGTCGACTCACCCGGCACAGCCAGCGACTCCCGCAGCGCAGACCTGTCCCGCCACCACGCCGTACTAACGGCACCAAACGGCGTGATCACCGTGGTCGGCGGCAAACTGACCACCTACCGCAGAATGGCCGCCGACGCCGTGGACGCGGCCACCGACGCCGCAGGCATACCAGCAGGCCCGACCCGAACCAAGGCGATAGCACTGGTCGGCGCCGCCCCACGAGATGCCTTGTCCTTTGTAGACGCCCCACGCAGACTGGTCGCCCGCTACGGCACCGAGGCGTCCACCGTGCACTCCCTGGCCCTGCTGGACCCGGAACTCGGGACACCGATCGCCCCGGGCAACCCGATCACCGCCGCAGAGGTCGTCTGGGCGGTGCGCCACGAGGGAGCACTGAGCGCGGAGGACGTCCTACACCGCCGCACCAGGATCGGCCTGGTCACCGCAGACGCCGAAGCAGCCGAACCGGCGGTGACCGACCTGGTGGCCCGCACCCTGCGCGGCCTGGCCACCCTGGGCTCCGCCACCCCGTAAAGACCACCAGACCACCCCCACCCCATCTATCCACCCACCACCAAACCGCAGCGGATAGGCCGACCCGCCGGTAAGCAACAGGATCCCAGACCCGCTGCTACGTAAGTAAATCCGCCCCCACCAAACCGCAGCGGATAGGCCGACCCCGCTGACACCCAAGTGAATCCCGTCCCCCCAGCAAACCGCAGCGGTTAGGCCGACCCCGCTGGAAAGCGAGTCCCGCTACGGATGCTCGATCTGGTGGACTCGCTTCGTGTGGGGGGAGAGTGCCGCTAAACTTGCCGTGGGTGGGGATGCCCTTACCCTGCCCTTTTCTCTCCACCGCGGTGCTCTAGGGGCCCCGCA
>NZ_BSTR01000084.1 GCF_030269645.1 Actinokineospora sp. NBRC 105648
ACTCGCTTCGTGTGGGGGGAGAGCACCGCTAAACTTGACCTGTGGTGGGGATGCCCTTCACCCCACGCTTTTTCCCCACCGCGGTGCTCTAGGGGCCCCACACGAAGCGAGTTCACTAGATCGAGCCATGCTCGAAACCTGGGCAACGAAGACGGCAGCGCTCAAGCGAGTCCTAGATCGAGCCCACGCTAGCAACCCGGCCAAGCCGCAAACGCAGCTCAGTGGAAAGCGTGCTCAGGGCCGGGGAACTCCCGCCCCCGAACATCCTCCCCAAAAGCCCGAGCAGCCTCCAACAACACCCCAGCCACATCCGCGTACCGCTTCACGAACCGCGGCGCCTTGGCCCGACGGAGTCCGGCCATGTCCTGCCACACCAGCACCTGCCCGTCGCAGTCCGGCCCGGCGCCGATCCCCACCGTCGGCACCCGCAGCTCGTGGGTGACCCGCTTGGCGACCTCGGCGGGCACCATCTCCATCACCACCGCGAACGCCCCGGCCGCTTGCAGGGCCAGTGCGTCGGTGACCACGTGGTCCCCGGCGTCGCCGCGCCCCTGCACGCGGTACCCGCCCAGGTTGTGCTCGCTCTGCGGGGTGAAACCGATGTGCCCCATGACCGGGATACCGGCGTTCGTGATCGCCCGGACGTGCGGCGCGAACGCCTCCCCGCCCTCGAGCTTCACCGCGTGCGCGCGGCCCTCCTTCATGAACCGGACCGCGGTGGTCACCGCCTGCTCCACCGACACCTGGTAGGAGCCGAACGGCAGGTCAGCGACCACGAGGGCGTGCCGCGCGGCCCTGGTCACCGAGCGGACCAGCGGGATCAGCTCGTCGACGGTGACCGGTAGGGAGGTGTCGTAGCCGTAGACGTTGTTCGCGGCGGAGTCGCCGACCAGCAGCACCGGGATGCCCGCCTCGTCGAAGAGCTCGGCGGTGTACATGTCGTAGGCGGTGAGCATGGGCCACGGCTCGCCGCGGTCCTTGAGCTCCTGCAGGTGGTGGATCCGGACGCGCTTGGCGGGCTTGGCGCCCGGTGCCGCGGTGCCGGTCCCGTAGGGGGCGGTCTGCTCGGGATTGTGCTCAGCGGACATCGCCATATCAGACATCGCTGTACCGTCCTTCCCTCGAAGCCCGCGTCATCGCGGGTCCCCGGGTATGTGCGGAGGGCTTACCGCCCAAGCGTGACACCAGGCAAGCGGCCATCGCGACCCGGTGGGACGGACTTCACAGCACAATCGCAGGTCAGCACGGGTCGACGATCGCCCACGAACGAAACAGCCCCCGGTTCGGCAGCGATACCCGACCGTGCGCACAACCTGGGGGCGTGGGCTCGCGAGCCTGCGCGTGTCCTTCGCCGAGAAGATCTCCGCCCGCTTGTTCACCGCTGTCACCGCCGGGCCGATGACCCGGCCCGGTCGCGACGCCGCGACCTGGGCGGCGGCTGCGGTCGCCGCGGTGGTCCACTTGTTCACCCTCGGTCTGGTGGTCTTGGCCGGGTTGCTGCTGGTGAACGCCAAGGCGGGGTTCCCGCTGATCCCGATCGTCGCCGCGATCGCCCTGGTCGGGCTGGCCTTCCTGATGCGTCCCCGACTGGGCCGGCTGCACCGCGACGCGGAGGTGGTGGACCGCGAAACGGCGCCCGAGCTCTACGGCCTGGCCGATCGGGTGGCCGACGCCCTCGGCGCGCGCCGGGTCTGGCGGATCGTGCTGAGCCCCCAGTACAACGCGTCCTACGAGCAGGTCGGCCTGCGCAGGCGGCCGGTCCTGACCATCGGCTACCCGCTGTGGAACGTGCTCACCGCGCAGGAGCGGGTGGCCGTGCTGGGCCACGAGCTCGGCCACGGCGTCAACGGTGACAGCCGGCGGGGCCTGCTGGTCGGCTCCTCGTACACCAGCCTGGCCGAGCTCTACCGCACCCTGCGCACCGATCCCGGCGACAGCGGTGACACTCTGGCAGCGGTGGGCTCGACGCTGGCCCGGGCGGCGACGTTCGTGCTGTCGCTGCCGGTGCTGGGCCTGCTGCTCGCGCAGGACCGGCTGCTCGGCCAGGCCGGTCAGCGGGCCGAGTACTTCGCCGACCACCTCGCCGCCGACCTCGCGGGTGTCGAGGCGACGCGGTCGGCGCTGGCCAAGCTGCGCTTCAGCGGCGGTGTCGTGCGCAACCTGCGCACCGCCGTGCTGCGCCGCGACCATGACGTCTGGGCCGCCTCCCGCACCTGGCTCGCGACGGCCGAACCGGACCCGCGTCCCGAGCAGCCGCACCGCGTCGACGCGGGCCACCCCAGGACCGAACTGCGGGTGGACGCGCTGGCGGCCCGGCAGTACGGCCCCGCGAAGGTGATCAGCACCCGGCACGACGCGGCGGCGATGGACCGCGAGCTGGAGCCGCACCTGCGTGAGATTGTCTCGGCCCTGCGCGGCTGAATGGCCGAACCGCCACCGAGACGGCGGTCCGGCCAGCTAATTTGATCACCGTGTACGACCTGACCGACCTGAGCTCCCGACCGCAGGACCCGACGACCCTGATGGTCGTCCGCCGATCGCTGCACCGGGTCACCGCCGTGGCCGGGATCGCGTTGCTCGTGCTGCACTACCGGGCCCCACTGCCCAGCCCTGGACTGCCCGCCACGCTGGCGGTCGGCTGGCCCGCCGCGGTGCTCGGCACCGGCGCGGTGCTGCTGCGGCGGTTGGTGCCCAACCTGCCCGAGGCGCACTCGGCCATCCGCGCCTCGGCGGGCGTCATCGCGCTGACGATCGGGTTGGGGCTCTTCGTGTTCCAGCCCGACACGGGGTCCCCGCTCATCGCGGACCCGGTGCTCGGCCTCTCGCTCGCGCACCTGGCGACGGCGGTGGGCACCGTCCTGCTGTGCGCCTACGGCCTGCTCGGCGTACTCGCCTTCCGAGACCCGGACGCGGTGATCGGTGTCCCGGTGCCGCGCGGCTGAACGGGGCAATCACGGCCGATCGGCGGCGGGAGCCGAACCGGCCGGCTAAGTTGATCACCGTGTCCGATGAGCCCGCGGAAGTCGCCCACCAGGAACCGCTGAGCGGTGCGGAACCGAAGACCGGCGATGAACGGGAACCAGCCGCGGAACCGACGACGATCACGTTCGTCCGGCGGTACCTGAGCTGGGTCACCGCGGTGAGCGGGGTGGTGTTGCTCGCGCTGTCGGTCCTGGTCCCCTACCGCGGCCCCGGGACCTCGATGGCGCTGACGTGCGGCCTGGCCGCGATCGTCTCCGGCGGGCGCTCGATCTGGCTCCGCCGATCGCGACCCGACCGGCCCGAGGCCCCCTCGGACTTCGGCGCGGCGGTGAGCCTGTTCTCGTTCGGATCGGGGATCTTCGCCGTCCCCTACCTGTTCGACTACAGCGCCGAGGGCCGGTTCGAACTCGACCCGGCCACCGGCTTCTCGACCGAGGCGCTCGGCGGCGCCGCGACGATCACCCTGCTGCTGGCCAACGGCCTCGCGGGTCTGCTCGCCTGGTGGGCGGTCGACTGACGCGGGCCCGGAGGCCGGGCCCGCGACGGCTCAGTCGGCGCGCGGGTCAGTCGTCGTCACCGCTCCAGGCGCGGTCTGCCTTGTCTGCCGCCTGGGTGCGCTCGCGGGCGATGTCCAGCGCCCGCGCGGCGGTGGCCCGGTCCGGGTAGGGGCCGAGCCGGTCGATGGACTTGGCCAGGTTGCCGTGTTCGACCTCGTTGGTGCGGGTGTTGAACCACCAACCGTCGTCCGGGTTGTTGTCCGTCATACCTTCCAGCTAACCCCAGTTGGGTGCCTGCTGCACCGGGAAACCACGCGGCGGGGTGTCCTGGTTGGCGTTGAGGTGCTGGCTCGGGATCGGGTCCAGGCAGGAGACCAGGACCTCCTGGCGCTCCGGCTGCTCGATCTTGCGGCCGTTGCGCTCGCGGTAGACCAGCTCACCGTCGGCGTCGATCTCGGCGATGCAGCCGACCTCGGCCAGCTGCTCCTCGTCGAGGTCGACCAGCCGCTCGCGGCGGGAGGGCACCACGCGGTACTCCGGCCAGTCCAGGTGCGCGTAGACCTGGTGGAACTCGTGCAGCAGGTGCGCCATGTGCTGCTGCCACGGCAGCGGCATCGCCTCGGCCAGCGAGCGCGGCAGCACGACGTAGCCCTCGCTGACGCCCGGCCGCGGTCCGCTGCCCAGGAAGTCCCGGATCGGGGCGGCGGGCGCGGGTGGGCCGGAGTGGCGGGGGATCGGCCCCGGTGAGTACATGTTCATCAGCCCTCTTCTCAAACCCCCGGCCGCACGGCCTGGTTCATCAGCTCGCCCTCGGTCCAGGACACGGGCCGGATGTGCACGGGGACGCCGGTCTGCTGCGCCTCGACGATCTTCCCATCCCCCAGGTACATCGCCACATGGTGAATCGTGGCGGGGTTGGACTCGTCGTAGGCCCAGAACAGCAGGTCGCCCGGCTGGGCCTGCTCGACCGGCAGCAGCGCGCCCGCCTTGTACTGCTCGCGCGAGGTGCGCGGCAGGGTGATCCCCGCCGAGCGGTAGGACTGCAGCATCAGGCTGGAGCAGTCGTAGGAGCCCTGCTGGTCGGTGCCCGCGCCCCAGACGTAGGGCTTTCCCTGCTGCCCCAACGCGAACTGCATCGCGCCGCCCGCGGCCTGGGTCGGGGCGGGGAGCAGGTTGCCGAAACCGGTGCCGCAGCCGGTGAAGTTCTCCACCTGGCCGAGGTCGCCGATCAGGTGCGCGGCCATCGACTCCCAGCGGTGGTACCGGTCCGGGAAGGCCGAGCGCTCGACGTCCTGGGCGGACTCGCCGGGGCGCTGCTGCTCCCACTCCGGCACGGTCTGCAGCACGTCGTAGAACTTGTTGATGGCGTACGTCGGGTTGGTGACCTCGAGCTTGCTGCCCCAGCCCATCGACGGCCGCATCTGGAAGATGCCGAGCGAGTCGCGGTCGCCGTAGTTCAGGCTGCGCAGCCCGGACTCGGTCATCCCCGCCTGGATCGCCACCTGCCACGCGCGCGGGGACAGGTTGCGCTGCTTGCCGATGGTGATGATCAGTGCCACGGTGCCGCGCTGCTCGTCGGTGAGCCCGGCGGCGTCGCCCGCCCCGGAGCCCGCCGGGCCGGTGCTGCTCGGGCCGAGGCTGGCGTTGCAGCTGCGCAGGCTCACCGCCTGGGCCTGCTGCTCGGCCTGCCCCTGCTCCACCACCGAGGTGATCGCCCCGGTGCTGATCACGGTGGTGAACACGGCCACCACCACGCCGCCGATGATCAGCGCCGTCTTCATCTCTGCTCCAGGTCGTAGTCCGCGACCTTCCAACCGCGACCGGTGTCGATCACCGTCACGTGCAGGGTCCCCTTGTCCGTCGACACCTCGGCCTCCACTGACTTCGCGAACGAGACGGCCGCGCGGGCGGGGCCGGTGACCTTGGTTGCGGGCACGTTGGCCGGTTCGACCTTGGCCATCACGGCCATGTACTCCTCGGTCGTGAACGGCCGGAGCCGGTCGAGCCAGTCCTGGGCGGTGACGCCCTCGGGGTGGTCCACCCAGCGCTCGGCCCACTTGGTGACCGTGTCCAGCGCCTGCGCCGGTGCCTGGGTCTGGCTGGTGGGGCTCGGGGTGGAGGTGATCCGGGTGGGCAGCGAGGTGGTCGGGGTGCTGGGCAGACCGGCGTCCGGGCGCGGACCCGGCCGGGTTGTCGTGGTCTGGGCCGTGCGCGAGCCGCCCGCGGCGACCTCAGTGCCGCCCTTGTTCCCGACGACCTTGGGCACCAGGATGCTCGCCGCGGTCAGCACCACCGCGGCGATGAACACGGCCACGCCCAGGTGGCGGGGGGAGCGCAGCGGCCACCCCCAGAGCTTCCGGTAAACCGCGGCGCGGCCGCGGTTGGTGCGGATCGGCACGGGTCACCTCACCACCGCGTCGTTACCGCGCGGGCCGTCGTTGAGCGGCACCCGGCGGGGCGGGGGGTTGTCGGCGACCTCCAGGCCGCGCGAGGGGCGGTAGACCATGTGCACGGGCCTGCCCGCGACCATCTCCACGTCGGCCGCGCGCGGCGGCGGGGTGGTCGGGGCGGGCTCGATCGGCGTCTCGAACTCGCCGCGCCTGCTGGACACCATGGACGGGATCACCACGGCGTCCTCGCCGCGGTCCCAGCCGCGGTCGGCGACCGGCACGGTGTCGGCGGTGCGGCTGGTGGCCGAGCCGATGGCCAGCCGGGCCGGGCCGCGGCCGGACCCGCCACCGCCCTCGATGACCAGCTCGCCGTCGATGTCGGGCCTGCTCGCCGCGATGCCGGGGCGGGGTGCGCCGATGGCCGCGGCGGGCCTGCGCACGTCCATCCGCTCGGCGTGCGCGGTGACCGGGTTGCTGGCCTCCGGGCGCGGCCTGCGACCGCCGGTGGTGGTGGTCCGGGCGAGCGCGCCCGCCTCGGCCTCCTCGCCGTCGCGGACGTTCTCCCAGAAGTCGTCCTGCGGGGTGGGGCCGTCGTGCTTGTTGCGCCGGAAGCGGGAGAAGATCCCGCCGCCCATCCCGGGCATCGAGGCACCGGCGGCGCCGACCGAGAGCTCCAGCATCTGCCACATCCGCCGCGCGGGGCGGCCGACGATGAAGAACACCAGGGTGACGATCGCGGCCAGCAGCATCTGGGTGAGCAGCGAGAGCTTGGCCTCCGGGGAGAAGATCAGCTCCAGGAACTTGAAGTGGATGCCCGCCAGCATGGCCAGCACCAGCACGTTGAGCACCACCGCGCCCACGGCTCGACCGACCTTGCGCAGGATGTCGTGGTGGATCAGCGCGACCAGGCCGATCACCGGCGCGGCCAGCGCCAGGATCCGCAGCAGCAGCTGGGCCAGCAGCACCGCGAGCTTGGCGAAGAGCTGGAACAGGGAGTACACGATGGACTGGAACAGGGCCAGCACGCCGGCGCCGGTGCGGCTGCCGTCGGTGCCCTTGAAGTAGCCGGTCGCCGGGCCGAGCTGGGTGGCGATGGTCTTGTACTCGTTCTTCTTCGCCTGCTCGGCGGCGTTGTCGGCGTCGCGGCCGGAGACCAGGTCCTCGCGGGTCCAGGCCTGCGCGTCGAGCAGCTTGCGGCCGAAGTCGCGGGCCTGCGGGCTGTCCGGGCTGCCGAACTCACCGCGCAGCCAGTTCTCGTAGACGATCTTGTTGTGCAGGTCGGTGGGCAGGATGTGCCGCACCACCCGGTCTTCCTCCGGGTCGACGAACCCCGCCTGGATGCCGGTGGTGGTGCGCACGATCGTGTCGTCGATGCGGTCGTAGTTGGCCACCAGGACCGCCGAGGACGCCGCCAGCCACATGCCCGCCAGCGCGAACAGCGCCCGTTTGGACACCGTGGCCAGGTCGCCCTTCCAGATCTGGCGGAACAGCAAGATGGCCAGCAGCAGCATGAACACGCTGAACAGCTGGGTGTAGATGTTGTTGAACACCGAGTCGGCGGCCTTGCCGATCTGGTCGTTGAGCCCGCCGAGCACGCCGCCGGTCATCAGCGTGTAGTGCAGCGAGTTGGTGGCGCCGACGATGTTCTTGGCGACGTTGAACAGCTCGTTGCCCGCCCAGTTGTCGATCGTGGCACCGGGGTCGCTGACCCCGGCGGGCACGATGCCACCGCAGGACTCGTCGTAGACGTTCCACACCATGCCCGCGTAGCCGTAGTACAGGTACGGGCTGTCCGCCTCGCCGTTGCCCTGCGGCGGGTCGAGCGCGCCGACCATGCCCGAGCCAGGGCGCTCCGGGTTGGGCACGCAGGCGTCGTTGGCCTGGGCGAACGCGGGGCTGCCGAGCACCGCCTGGAACGCGAGCACGCCGACGACCGCGAGCATCGAGACGGTGCGGCGCGAGAACGCCTGGCCGCGCCGTCTCCGACGCCGCCGCGCCGCGAGCAGCAGCGTGGCGGCGGCCACCACCAGGAGCGTGTTCATGTGACGTCCACCAACCTCGCCGAGCTCGGGTCACCGGGCACTAGCTTGATCAACTTAGCCAACCGGACCGGCGGGTGGGATACCCCGCCGTTCATGCCGCGTCCTCGCGACCGCGCTTCTTCCCGCCTGCCGAACCCTTCGTCCCGTCCGGGCCCTCGCCCCGGTCCCCGGGCAGCGGTTCGCCCAGGAAGTCGTCCTCGGTGAGGCCGAGCTCGAACTCCGCCGCCCGCTCGAACTCCTCGTCACTGGCCATGGTCGAGCCGTCGACCGGCTCGAAGTCGAACTCGCTGGGCATCACCGCGGCGCTGGCCTGCGGCGCCGAGTCGGCGAGCAGCCGCTTGGCGCCCTCGCGCTGCGCGTCCGGGGTGGTGTCCATGACGGTGCGCAGGTGGTCGAGGTGCTCGCCGGAGAGGTCGATCCGGATCCGCTCCACGCCGCCGGCGCCGTCGCCGAAGATGAACTGCCGCGGCGCGGTGTCGCGCTCGACCAGCCCGCGCTGCACGCCCGGGCGGCGGCCGAGGCTGGCGATGACCTGCTCGTAGCCCGCGCCGATCGGGACCTTGAGCAGCCGCAGCGCGTCGGCCTGGGCGCTGTCGTCGTCGAGCCTGCCGATGAACACCGAGTCCAGCAGCGTCACGAAGCCCTGGATCTTGAGGAAGTCGGCCGGGATCTGCGAGGACAGCAGCACCCGCACGTTCCACTTGCGGGAGTCGCGGGCGAACCGGTTCATCAGCACCCGGCCGGTGGGCACCTCGGAGAGGAAGAACGCCTCGTCGATCCAGACGCCCTTGCGCATGTCCTTGGGCTTCTCGTAGATCGAGCGCTGGGTGAGCCAGGCGGCCAGGTTGAGCATCTCCACGCCGAGCGCCTCGGCGTCGGTCCAGTGCTCGCGGCCGACGCCGTCCTTGGGCAGGGTCAGGCCCGCCATGGTCAGCACGGTCATCCGGTCGTCGCGCTGCTCGTCGTAGGGGTCGGCGCCGCGCTCGGGGATGAGCAGCGACATCCGCTCGCGCATCTCGTCGAGGAAGTCGGCCACCACCACGGCGTGCTCGTGGTGCTCGCTGGCGTCGCGGCGCAGCGCGTCGAACACCAGGCTCGGGTCGGCGTCCGCGCGGCCGCCGACGGTGCGCACCGCGCGCAGCAGCACGATCCGGCTCTGCGGCAGCCGGGCGACCTCGTAGGGCAGCAGGCCGGACAGCACGTCGAGCACCAGGCGGCGGCGGGTGGCCGCGGCCAGCGCCTTCTCCCGGCGCCAGGCCCGCTCGGGGTCCTCCTCGTCGAGGAAGTGGTCCAGCTTGGGCTCGGCCACCACCCGGTACGGGTTGAGGATGCCCGCCTGGGCGTTGAGCAGGTTGATCGGCCGGGCGTACGGGCGCAGCTCGGGCAGGTCGCACAACCGGGCCAGCGGGCCGGACGGGTCCAGGATCGTCCAGTGCGCCCCGGCGCGCAGCGTCTTGTAGACGATGCCGCCACCGAGGAAGGACTTGCCGCCACCGAGCCCGGCGACCATCGCGGTCAGGCCGGAGCCGTCCCGGATCTCCTGGGCCATCCAGGGGTCCCAGGCCACCGGGCGCCGGGTGGCCGTGCAGGTCTCGCCGAGCAGGATGCCGCGCCGGTCGCCGACCTCGGCGGTGGCCGTGGGGACCGCGGAGGCCGCCCACACGACCGACCCGCGGCGCAGGTAGGCGCTCGAGGCCAGCGGCTCGCCCGGGATGAACTCGCGGGCCATCGCGTACTGCGCCTCGGGGTGCTCGATGGCGACCTTGGGCTTGTACAGGTCGAGCAGCTGCTGGGCCAGCCGCAGCGCGTCGCGCTCGGTCGGCCCGGAGACCGCCAGCCGCCACCAGGACCGCACCCGGGTGGCCAGCGCGGTGAAGCCGGAGGTCATCTCGTCGTCGATCTCCAGCACCCGGCTCGCCTGCCGGGCCAGCGACTGCGGCGGCTCCAGCTCGTGCTCGTCGGTGTAGTGCTTGACCTGCGAGCGGACCTTGTTCATCTGCCGCTGCAGCTCGCCCTGGACCTCCTCGGGCTTGCGCACGTAGATCCGCGCGGACCACTCGACCGAGGCGGGCAGCCGGTCGCTGCGCTGCACCCACGGGTCGTCGATCTCGGGGATCTGCAGGCCGTGCATCATGCCCACGGTCAGCACGGTGACGTGCCGGGTGACCCCGGCGTTGGAGCCGGTGCGCCCGCGCACGGTGACCGTGGGGGCGTACGGGTCCTGGTGGAAGTCGGCGGCGTCGGTGAAGCTGGCCAGGTCCTCGGGCTCCCAGGCCGCGCCGGGCACCGCGGGCATGTTGCGCGGCGCGGGCAGGCCCAGCGAGCACGAGCGGTGCATCAGCCAGGACATCTCCTCGGCGGTGGCCGCCCGGCCCTCCAGCCCGGCCGAGCCGATCACCTGGTCGAGGTGCTCGACCTCGCTCTCGATGGCCAGCAGCTCGGCGTCGACCGCGTCCGGGAAGACCTTGCGCAGCAACGGCGCCGCGCGCTCGACGGCCCGGTCGACCACGTTGCGGGTCTGCACCTGGACGCCGAGGTAGACCTCCTTCTCGGCCATCGACCGGCCGAGCAGCTGCTGCTGCTCGCCGATGAGGTAGTCGTCGAAGCTCAGCGCGCCGGGCACGTCCGGCAGCCTGCCGACCGCGTTGTGCACGTGCGCCTCGGCCCACATCCGGATCGGGTAGGGCCGGGTGGTGACCCGCAGGTGCAGCCAGCGCCCGGCCAGCTCGGCGTACTGGCCCGCGATCGCGGCGACCAGGTCCTGGCGCTGGGAGTCCGAGCGGAACGACCAGCGCTGCGGGGCCAGCCGGTACCAGGCGTAGACGTCGGTGCCGGTGCGCAGCAGGTGGCCGTCGATGGTGCGCGCGGCGATCTCCGGGGTGTAGCTGGGGATGCTCTGCTCCCCCGGCAGCCGTTTGCCGCGCTTGCCCGGCGGCTGCGCCTGCTGGTAGCGCGCGCTGTGCCGCTCCCGGCCCTGCGCGGTGCGGTCGTGCGGATGTCCCGCCGGGTACGGCGCGAGCACATCCTGCTCACGCTTACGGCGTCCGAACACCGCTGACCTCCCTGTTCCTGGTCCTGTTGGTCATCTCGCCCGCGCGCCGGTCGCGGCGGGGGTCGGCCGAACGCGCCTCGCGCGCCTTGCGGCGGGCCTCCTCGGCCCGGCGCGCGGTCTTGGCGCGCCTGCGGTCCTCGCGCTTGGTGGGGCGCCTGCGCGGCAGCTCCGCGTGCACGCGGACCTGGGCCGCGCTCACGGCGCCGCCGTTGCCCGAGCCGATCTCGCGGGGGGCGTTGAGCTCGCGCACCCACATGGTCAGCACCGCGCCGAGCGGGCGCTCGTGGCTGATCCGGGACGTGATGAGCATGGTCAGCCCGATGGTGGCCACCAGGCCCCAGGCGAACGACCAGAACAGGCCGATGCCCACGTTGCGCAGCACGGTGAGCACGAGCAGGAAGACGACGGTGCCCACACCCCACGCCACGTACCTGGCGCGCCACGGGAAGGTGGCCTTGGGCGGGCCGAGCCACACGGCGTCGACCCGGTAGACCTCGTCGTCGGTGCGTATCCGCACGTCAGTTCACCGGGCCTGATCAGCCGGTGAACAGGCCGGCGATCCACCGGCCGATGCCTTCGCCCGCGTTGGTGACCGCGAGGCCGATGATGGCCAGCGCCACGATCACGCCACCGAGGCGCTTCATCACGCCCGCGTTGTCGCCCTTGCCGCCGCCGAGCCAGAGCAGCAGGAGCGCGACGATGAGCAGGAGCAGGGGGATGACGTTGTCGAGGATCCAGGTGCGCAAGCCGCTGGTGCCGACGGACGTTCCCGGTTGCTGTTGCTGGGCGAGGTCAACGAGGGCGGCGATGGTCGGGGTAGTCATGTCGATCTCCCTAGTGCGCGGAGCGGTCCGGGGGCGTCCTGCTCTGCGCGGCAGGTCTGTGCTGTGCCCCGTCGAGTAGAGCACGTGAGGCACACGGTTGTCATTACTATCGGTAGCTAGGAGGACGCGTTCCGTAGAGCCAAGTGCCCTTCCTCCGTCCAGTGCGGCTGCCATCTGACCACACCATCATCATCCTGTGCGGCCCGGTCAGAACCCCCGACCACTCGATTTTCCTAGTCATCGCGGTGATTCACCCGCATGCGACGCCACCTTCACCCTGAGTGAGGCAACTCACAGGGTTTTCCTGGGCAACGTGCGTGCAAAGTTACTCCAATCGGTGTAGGGCCAATCGGGTAACGCTGTCGTCGAACCGGTGCGGACAGGGGCGGGCGAGTCGGCTCGTAAGCCGGATCCTGTCTCCCGGGACCCGCGCCCCGGGTGGCGACCATCCATCTAGGCCTGCCGTCGCCGGCAGGCTCGTGCGGCCTACCCGCAGACTCGGGCGGGCAGCCCTCGAACGTCTGCGCAGGAGCCTCGCGGCTCCCTCTTGGCCTTGCTCCGGGTGGGGTTTACCTAGCCACCCCGGTCACCCGGGGTGCTGGTGGTCTCTTACACCACCGTTTCACCCTTACCCGGCCGTTGCCGACCGGGCGGTCTGTTCTCTGTGGCACTTTCCCGCGAGTCACCTCGGGTTGCCGTTAGCAACCACCCTGCCCTGCGGAGTCCGGACTTTCCTCGGCGGTGGTTCACACCGCCGCGGCCGCCCGGCCGACTCGCCCGCAGATCAAGGATACGGCCCGGCACCGGTGCCCCCGCACCTCCCATGGCATCGACTCCGTTGCGCCTGGCCACCCGCCCGTGCGGTGCCCACGGGCGCGGTCCACGCACTGGCCCCGCCGTCCCATCGGGTGGACACCGTTGAGCCGGGGTGCCCGCGCTGATCTACTCGTGGCATGTCCGGTGACCGTGTTCTCACCCGGCGCAGGCACGTGGACTTCCTCCTCGTCGCAGGCGGTGTCTGTTCGGGCTGACGAACCACTCGCCAGCCCTAGCCGAGCACCATCCCCGAGGAGGGGACCATGGGGTCGATCCTGATCATTTCGGGCAGCCCGTCGCCCAGCGCGCGGGCGGGCATCCTGGTCACGCACGTGGCCAACCACCTCCGCGAGCGCGGCGAGACGGTCACCGTGCTGACCGTGCGGGACCTGCCCACGGTCAGCCTGCTCGCCGAGGACACCGGCGACCCGGCCATCCGCGCCGCCATCGACCTGGTCTCGTCCGCCGACGGCCTGGTGGTCGCCAGCCCGGTCTACCGGGCCGCCTACAGCGGGCTGGTGAAGTCACTGCTCGACCTGCTGCCCACCGGCACGCTGGCGGGCAAGGCGGTGCTCCCGCTGGCCACCGGCGGCACCCAGGGCCACCTGGTCGCCATCGACGGCGTACTGCGGCCCCTGCTGTTCGCCATGGGCGCCACCAAGGTGCTGCAGGGCCACTTCCTGCTCGACCAGATGATCGCCGACGAGCACGAGGGCGGCGTGGTCCGCCCACTGGCCGCCGCTGCGCTGGCAGAGGTGCTGGCCGGGCTCACGGACGCTGTGGCCCGCAGGCGGCAGACGGCACCACTGGCCAGCTCGGCGACAGCCTAGATTTATTTGTTGCCATCTTCGCTCTTAGATCTTGAATCTTTCAATCTCTAAATCTTGAAGTCTCTAAATGCCGAGCCCGCTGGTACGCAACACCCGTTACGTTTGTGCTCGATTGGGTGGACTGCCTTCGTGTGGGGGGAGAGCACCGCTAAACTTGCCGTGGGTGGGGATGCCCTTCACCCGCCCTTTTTTCACCACCGCGGTGCTCTAGGGGCCCC
>NZ_BSTR01000085.1 GCF_030269645.1 Actinokineospora sp. NBRC 105648
TAGAGCACCGCGGTGGTGAAAAAAGGGCGGGTGAAGGGCATCCCCACCACACGGCAAGTTTAGCGGTGCTCTCCCCCCACACGAAGGCAGTCCACCCAATCGAGCACTGGCGTAGCGGGTGTTGCGTCCCAGCGAGCTCGACATTTAGAGACTTAAAGATTTGAAGACAGAGATTGAGAGATTAGAGGAGAAGCCTTGGAGCGCGCAGTGGGTCATGCCGCGTTCTCTATGATTTGGTTTACGGTGCTCTCCGGGTTCTGGCCACAGGCGTATAAGACGCTGGCCACGATGTAGGGCTCGTCTTGCCTGCGCTCCTGTCCCCTGTCGTGGTAGGCCCGCACCAGTAGTGTCCGCTGTTCCGGTTCGGTCAGTGCGAAGAATGTTCGGCACTGGGTCGTGCCGTCCAGTTCCGGTTCCGCCGACAGGTTCACGTACAGCGCTCGTGCTCCGATGGCCAGGCCCACCAGCAGTACGGCGCCGCCCGCCCACAGTGCGAGTTTGCGCGGGCTGGGCCTGTTCCTGTTTGGTTCTCGGTGTCCCGCAGCGGGTTTGACCAGGGCGGCGACTGTGTCCCGGAAGACCGGGTCGTTGGCGAACTGGTGGTTGAGCAGGTCCACCAGGGTTTGTCTGCGGTAGGCCGAGTGTGGGTCGGCCTCGAACAGGTCGAACGCTTCCGCGTTGCGGGTGCGGCGGAGTCTGCCGATGACCGCGTCGTACAGGGTGTCCGCGTTTCGTCTGTGCGGGCCGTCAACTGTGCGGGTTACCAGCCGGGTAAGGACATCCACTACGTGTTCGGCCAGGATCGGCTGGTTCATTGATCACCCTCGTCGCCCGACAAGACAGTGGTCGCCATATCGAGGGCATCGTCGGTGGCGGTCGGTGCGTGAGGGGGGTTACCGCGCGGGTTTGCGACTCCGTCATCGGGTGCGGAGCTGGCGGGCGATCACCATGCGCTGGATCTGGTTGGTGCCCTCGAAGATCTGCGGCACCTTGGCCTCCCGCATGTACCGCTCCACCGGGAAGTCCCGCGTGTAGCCCGCGCCGCCGAGGACCTGGACGGCGTCGGTGGTGACCCGCATGGCCGCGTCGGTGGCGACGAGTTTGGCGATGGAGGCCTGGCGGAGGAACGGCATGCCCCGGTCGCGCCTGCGAGCCGCGTCCAGGTAGGTCGCGCGGGCCGATTCGACGGCGGCCGCCATGTCGGCCAGGAGGAACTCCAGGCCCTGGAACTCGATGATCGGCTTGCCGAACTGGGTTCGCTGCTTCGCGTACTCGACCGACTCGTCCAGTGCGGCCTGGGCCAAGCCGACGGCGCACGCCGCGATGCCCAGCCTGCCCGAGTTCAGCGCCGTCAGGGCGATCTTGAAGCCCTGTCCTTCGGTGCCGAGCAACCGGTCGGCGTCGACCCGTGCGTTGTCGAACATCACCTGGGTGGTCGGTGAGCCGGTGAGGCCCATCTTGCGTTCCGGCGGCGCGAAGCCCAAGCCCGGTGTGCCTGCGTCGACCAGCAGGCAGCTGATGCCCCGGTGGCCGTCGTCGGAGGTGCGCACCATCGTCGTGTAGAAGTCCGCCACACCACCGTGGGTGATCCACGCCTTGGTGCCGTTGACCCGGTACGCCTCCCCGTCGCGCACCGCCTTGGTCGACAGCGCTGCCGCGTCCGAGCCCGCCTGGGTCTCCGACAGGGCGTACGCGCCCAGCAGGTCGCCGCCGAGCATGTCCGGCATGAAGCGGTCGCGCTGTTCGTCGGTGCCGTGTTCGGCGAGTGCGTAGCAGGACATGGTGTGCACCGACAGGCCCACGCCGACCGTCATCCACGCCGCCGAGATCTCCTCCAGCACCTGCAGGTAGACCTCGTACGGCAGCGCCGCGCCACCCCACTGCTCCGGGTACGGCAGACCGAGCAGGCCGCTGCGGCCGAGCAGTCGGAACTGCTCGCGCGGGAAGCGGCCCTGCTCCTCGTGCTCCGCCGCGATCGGCGCCAGCTCCTCGCGGGCGATCTCGCGGGTGAGCTTGAGCAGGTCTTCGGCCTCAGTGGTGGGCAGCAGGCGCTCGGCAGGCATCGGGGGGCCCTCCGGGGGATACCAGAACCAGTACTCCAGGACGCTTCACAGTACTGTCCCGACCCCTGACCTGTCGATACTCTTGGGTATGACCCGCCCCCGCCCGACCGCCCGGCACGCCGCGCTGCTGGAGCAGCTCCTCGGCCTCTTCCTGGCCGAGGGCTTCGCCGAGGCGACCATGGACGACTTCGCCGCGCGCCTGCGCTGCTCGAAGTCGACGCTCTACGCGCTCGCCCCCAGCAAGGAGCAACTGGCGCTCAAGGTCGTCGTGCACTTCTTCCGCACCGCCACCGAGCGGATCGAGAAGCGGGTCGCCGGGGCCGCCGACGCGCGCGAGCGGATCGCCACCTACCTCGCGGGCGCGGCCGAGGAGCTCGGGGTCGCCTCGCCGCTGTTCGTCGCCGACGTGGCCGCCTTCCCGTCCACCCGCGCGGTCTACCAGCGCAACGCCAAGGCCGCCGCCGACCGGATCCGGGCGTTCATCCTGGAGGGCGTGGCCGACGGCCACTTCCGGGCCGTGCACACCACGATGGTCGCCGAGATGGCGGGCTGGCTGATCGAGGGCATCCAGTCCGGGGTGCTCGGCGCCCGCGCCGGGGTGAGCGACGCGGTCGCCTTCAGTGTGCTGGCCGACCTGCTGCTCGGCGGCCTGACCCAGGCGGGCACGGCTGAATCGTGCCGTGGCCTGTGATACGTGTCCCAACAGTGCCCGCGGGCCCCGGCCACGGCTGTCCGTAATGCGCGCGGAGCACTAGCGTATGAGGCTCAGGACCCCAATGGGGCGGTGCTGCGCTGCGGCGAGATCGAGCCGCGTTCGCACCCGACCAGGGCCGTACCGGCTCGGCCGTCACCGCCGCCCTGCCCGAGTGTGAGAGGTACTTGCATGCCCGACGGGACCGCTGTGCCCACCGGCACCGAGCACACCGCCGCCCTCCGATACCCCGGCGGCGAGCACGAGATGGCGGTCGTCACCGCCACCGAAGGCACATCAGGGATCGACCTGGGCAAGCTGTTGGCCAAGACCGGCCTGGTGACCCTGGACCCCGGCTTCGTCAACACCGCCTCGTGCTCGTCGGCCATCACCTACATCGACGGTGACGCGGGCATCCTGCGCTACCGCGGCTACCCCATCGAGCAGCTGGCCGAGAAGTCCAGCTTCCTCGAGGTCAGCTACCTGCTCATCTACGGCGAGCTGCCCAGCCAGGCCGAGCTGGACGAGTTCACCCACAAGATCAGCAGGCACACCCTGCTGCACGAGGACCTCAAGCGGTTCTTCGACGGCTTCCCGCGCGACGCGCACCCGATGCCGGTGCTGTCCTCGGCGGTGTCGGCGCTTTCGACGTTCTACCAGGACAGCCTCAAGCCGTTCGACTCCCACCACGTGGAGATCTCCACGATCCGGCTGCTGGCCAAGCTGCCGACGATCGCGGCCTACGCGTACAAGAAGTCGGTCGGCCAGCCGTTCCTCTACCCGGACAACTCGCTGGGCCTGGTGGAGAACTTCCTGCGGATGACCTTCGGCCTCCCGGCGGAGAACTACGACGTCGACCCGGCCCTGGTCAAGGCGCTCGACCTGCTGTTCATCCTGCACGCCGACCACGAGCAGAACTGCTCCACCTCCACGGTGCGGCTGGTCGGCTCCTCGGAGGCGAACCTGTTCGCCAGCATCTCCGCGGGCATCAACGCCCTGTTCGGCCCGCTGCACGGCGGCGCGAACAGCGCGGTCCTGGAGATGCTCGAGGGCATCCGCGACTCCGGCGGCGACGTCGACTCGTTCGTGCGCAAGGTCAAGAACAAGGAAGACGGCGTGAAGCTCATGGGCTTCGGGCACCGCGTCTACAAGAACTACGACCCGCGCGCGGCGATCATCAAGAAGACCGCCGACGAGATCCTCAGCAAGCTCGGCGGGGACGACTCGCTGCTCGACATCGCCAAGCAGCTCGAGGAGCACGCGCTGGCCGACGACTACTTCGTCAGCCGCAAGCTCTACCCGAACGTCGACTTCTACACCGGCCTGATCTACCGGGCCATGGGCTTCCCGACCAAGTTCTTCACGGTCCTGTTCGCCCTCGGCCGCCTCCCCGGCTGGATCGCGCACTGGCGCGAGATGATGAACGACCCGGCCACCAAGATCGGCCGCCCGCGGCAGGTCTACACCGGCCACACCGAGCGCGACTACAAGGGCATCACCGAGCGCTGACCCCACCACGCACGCGGCGCCGTCGATCCCCGACGGCGCCGTTTCGCGTTCGTGGACCAGTCCCAGCAGCATGTTTCAGGTCACTCGGCGCAGTTCCCGGTGGGCGGAGCTGACCGTGACGGCGAGCAGCAGCAGGCCGATCGCTACCCACTGCAACTCGACCGGTAGCCCTACCTGTGCTCCAGTGCCCGGCGACAGGTCGGCCCGGGTCGGGTCGGTGATCCGCTGGGCGTTGCAATAGACCGCGAAGCCCTCGGCCGGGATCACCGCGCGCACGAGGGTGAGCAGGTAGACGCCCACGTCACGGCTCGGGTGCGGGGCTCCGCGAGCCAGCCGTCTGCGGGTGAGGGTGAGGATGGCCGCAGTGGCCGCGACGAACACCAGCGTGGACCAGTGCAGCGCGCTCTCGCCGATGGTGTTGTCCGGTGCGAACCAGGCGTCAGGCAGGAAGGTGCGCAGGGCGGCGCGGGTGGCGCTCGCCCTGGGCTGCTGCTTGATCCACAGGATGATGCCCAGGACGAGGACCCCGAGCAGGGTGGAGGCCGTCCCGACCGCCATGACCGCCCGGCCGGGCGCGGGCGCTTCGGCGCTGTCGGCGGGCATCCGCACTCCCTTCGGTTCCCCTTACCATCTCGGCCGGACGCGGCGGACCGTTTCCTGCACTGCGTGGACCCGGTGCGTTGGGTAGCGTTGCGCGCCGTGGCTGAGTCTTCGGTGGTGTGGTTCCGACGTGATCTGCGGACCGGGGATCACCCCGCGCTGCTCGCGGCCAGTGAGCGGGGCAGGCAGGCACTCGGGCTGTTCGTGCTCGACCCGGAGCTGACCGGTCACTCCGGCGGGCCGCGGCTCGCTTTCCTCTACCGCTGCCTGCGCGACCTCGACGAGCAGCTCGGCGGGCGGCTCTTGGTCGTTCGCGGCGATCCCTCGGACGTGGTGCCCCGGGTGGCCCAGGCGGTCAGCGCGAGCTCAGTGCACGTGTCCGCGGACTTCGGTCCCTACGGCCGCGAGCGCGACGAGCAGACCGAGAAGGCGTTGGGGGACACCGACTTCGTGCGCACCGGATCGCCGTACGCGGTGGCGCCGGGGCGGGTGCGCAAGGGCGACGGTGAGCCGTTCAAGGTGTTCACCCCGTTCAGCCGGGTGTGGGCCGAGCACGGGTGGCGCAAGCCCGCGGACACCGACGCGTCCACAGTGGACTGGATCGACCCGGCCGAGAAGGACGGTGGGCCGCGTGCGGTCCGCATCCCCGACGACCCGGCTGTCGACGCGGAACTCCCTGTGGCGGGGGAGAAAGCGGCGCTGGAGGCGTGGGAGCGGTTCCACCACGAGCGCGTCGACGACTACAAGCGCGACCGCGATCGCCCCGGTGTCAACGGGACCAGCCGGATGTCGCCCTACTTGCGTTGGGGCTGCGTGCACCCGCGCACGCTGCTCGCCGACCTCGGCCGGTCCGAGGGCGCGCAAACCTACCGCACCGAGCTGGCCTGGCGGGACTTCTACGCCGACGTCCTCTGGCACCGCCCGGACTCCGCGCGCGGCAACTACAACCGCAAGTTCGACCGGATCGAGCACGACACCGACAGCGCGGCGGTCGAGCGGTTCGACGCCTGGTGCAGGGGCGAGACCGGCTACCCGATCGTCGACGCGGGCATGCGCCAGCTGCTGGCCGAGGGCTGGATGCACAACCGGGTGCGGATGATCGTGGCCAGCTTCCTGGTCAAGGACCTGCACGTGCCGTGGTGGTGGGGCGCCCGGCACTTCATGCGGCACCTGGTCGACGGCGACCTGGCGTCCAACCAGCACGGCTGGCAGTGGACGGCGGGCTCGGGCACCGACGCCGCCCCGTACTTCCGCGTCTTCAACCCCACCACCCAGGGCGAGAAGTTCGACCCGGACGGCGACTACGTGCGCAAGTACGTGCGAGAGCTGCGCGGGGTGCCCGGCAAGAAGGCGCACCAGCCCGGCTCGGTCGCCGGCTACCCCGGCCCGATCGTCGACCACGCCCACGAACGCCAGGTGGCGCTCGACCGGTACGGCCGCATCAAGGACTGAGTCGCCAAAACTGGGCTGCCCGGCTCCAGGCGGTGCGGCCAGCCTCGGGGTGGCGAGGACTCCGCTACCGGGCGATCCGCTCGATGTGCTCGAACACGTCGGCGTCGACCTCGCGCTGCCACGGGGCCAGCTCGTCCCAGTCGGCCGCCCGCGCACTGCCGTGCTTGTGCGCCTGCGCCAGGAAGCACAGGGCCACGAACTGTCCCTTTTGGACCCGGGTGAGCTTCCGGGTCCCGCCCAGCGCCACGAACTCGCGCACCTGGTCGGACACCGCGTTGGCCGCGTCCCGCTCCCACTCCGGCAGCTCTTCCCACGACGCGACGTCCGCCGCCGCGTGCGCTCCCGGGGAGTGCTCGCGCACCCCGTTGATCCACGCCTCGCGTAACACCTGGCCCGATTCGAGCACCGCGCACCCCTCTCGACTGCCGCGACGGTACCCCTCGAACAGCACGAGGGCCGCCGTCGACGACGGCGGCCCTCGTGCGAAGCGCTCTTACTGCGAGATCGCGGGCGAGCCCGGGGTGGCGCTGACGCCGCCCTGCAGGGCGGCCAGCAGCGAGCCCCACTGGGCCAGGACGTGCAGGACACCGGCGAGCATGTTGTCGACCGGCTCCCAGATGTTGTCGTAGCCGGGCACCTGGTGCTGCTGGAACACCGGGTCGGTCACGTGCATCATGCCCTTGGGCGGGAAGCCGTTGGCCGCGTTGGGGTTCTGCAGGTCGACCGAGTGCGGGTTGCCGCCGGAGGTCCGGTCCACGATCTGCGCGATCTGCTCCGGGTTGATCTTCGCCGGGTCCACCCCGTGGTTGATCAGGATCTCCACCGCCGCGCCGATCCAGCGGGCCCGGTCGACCCGGGACGCCGGGGCGCCGGTGGTCGGCGGCGGGCCGCTGGGCCCCCAAATCGGCGGCGTGCCGGGGCGGGTGCCGGGCAGCGTGGACGCGCCGGGGATCTGCACCTGGCCGACCGGCGTGGGCAGCGGCTGCGGGGTGTAGTTGGGCGGGCGCTGGGTGCCGCCGCCGGTGAGGTCCTGGTAGCCGGTGTAGCCGGGGACCGCGCCCTGGGCGTAGTTCGGCTGGGTGGTAGCGCTACCGGGCTGGAACTGGTCGTAGCTGTACCCGGGCGGCGCCGTCGAGGTGTAGGTCGGGCCGGACTGCCCGCCGGTCGGGTTGGTGTAGTTGTAGTTCGCCGCCGCGTCGATACCGGTGGTGTTGACCTTCGGCGGCTGCTGGGTGCTGGCCCCGGGGGTCTGCTTCGCCTTGCCGCCGATGGTCTCCAGCAGCTGCTTGACCGCCTTGGCCAGCTGGACGATCTTCTGCACCGTCTGCATGATCTTCTGCAGCGAGGAGATGAACTTCTGGATCTTGCCGATGATCTTCTGCGCGGTCTGCACGGCCTGGATCACCGACTTGGCGATGCCCTCGGCGATGCTGGCGCCGAAGCTCAGCCAGGCCTTGGCCAGCGCCTCGATGATGATCTGGATGACCTTCTGGACGCACTTGTTGATGAAGTCCAGGACCGTCTTGCGGACCTCGGCCAGCAGCTTGCCCGCGCCGCTGATGGCCTCGCCGACGCCCTTGCTGACCTCGGCCAGCGCGTCGAGCCCCTCGGCCTGGGTGGCGGCCGCGCGCCGGTAGGCGTCGCCCGCGGAGCCCTGCCAGCCGGTGGTCTGGGTCTTGACCGCCTCGCGGTACTTGCCCGCCGCGTCGACCAGCTGGTCGCCCGCGCGGACCCAGCCCTCGGCGCTCTTGACGATCGAGTTCGCGTCGCCGAGCAGCTTGTCGAACGGCTCCCGCAGGAACGAGATGTGCTGGATGATCCAGCCGAACCCGGCGCTGGAGGCCGCGCCGAGCGGGTCGCCGGCGATGTTGATGACGTCCATCGCCACGTTGGTGATCTGCAGGCCCGCGTCGAGCCAGTCACCCCGCTCGATGGCCGACTTGGCGCCCTTGACGTCGTTGTTCAGCGCGGTCGCGGCCTGCTGGCCGCTCGACTGGCCGGTGGTCGTCGTTGTCGTGGTCATCGCTCAGGCCTTCCCGCCGCCGAAGGTGGCCGCGTTCCCCAGATCGATCTGCTCGTAGTCGCGCGCGACGTCCTCGAGCCCCTTGCGGACGTCGTCGATCGCGGTGGCCACCTTGTGGATGCCCTGCAGCACGTCACCGCAGGCCGACAGGATCGCGCTGGCGAAGAACTGCCCGATCGCCCCGTAGGCGTTGTCGGAGACCGCTTGCGTCGCCCCCGTCGCCGAGTGCACCTGCGTCGAGCAGGTCGCGACGGTGCGGGCGTGGACCCGCATCTCCGCCACGTTGACGTTGAAACCAGTGCCCATGAGATCCGCCTTGAGGTCTAGTTCACCACTTCGGGAGGGTTGTCGAAGTACTCGTCGTCGGAGCGCTTCACGCGCGGCGTGGCCGCCGGGGCCTCGACGTCGTCGCCGGTGTAGCCCTGCGGCAGGTTCGCCTTGACCACGTCCAGCGCGGGCGAGTCGCCGACCAGCTCCTCCATCGCGGCGACCACCTGGGCGCTGGCGTCGCGCTGGGCCTGGCGGGTCACCTCCAGGATCACCCGCGCCAGCTGCTCGGGCTCGAGGTCGCGGACCCCCGGGCGCAGGAACAGGCCGGTGGTGGCGCCCCCGGCGCTCACCCGGACGGTGACGTCGCCGTCGGCCGAGGTCGCGGTGCCGCCCACCTCCCGCAGCGCCTTGTCGGCCTTCTGCGCACTCGCAGCGGCCTTCTGCAGCGTCTCGTCGTACTGCGCGAGCCACTGTTCAGGGTTCATCTCAGGCCCCTCCAACGGTCCAACCCGGATCATCCGCCCATCTTTGACGGAGCATCGCGCGTTCGGTTCCGGGACGGGGGGTAATCGGCCAACTCGTTTGCAGCCGCACCCGACCGGCCGGTAACCGGTCCCGGTCGGACCGGGATACTGGGTGTGGACGGGCCAACTGGGAAGGGGTCGGGGTGCCTGCTGCGGCGGTGCTGGAGGTCGACGCGATCGCCAAGCGGTACGGCGACGTCGTCGCCTGCGACCGCGTGTCCTTCGGGGTGCGCGGCGGCGAGCTGTTCGGCTTCGTCGGCGGCAACGGCGCGGGCAAGACCACCACCATGCGCATCGTGCTCGGCGTGCTCGCCCCGGACGCGGGCGAGGTCCGCTGGGCGGGCGCCCCGGTCGACCACACCGTGCGCAAGCGGTTCGGCTACCTGCCCGAGGAGCGCGGCCTCTACCCCCGGATGCGGGTGCTCGACCACCTGGTCTACCTCGCCGAGCTGCACGGTTTCGGCATCAACGACGCACACCGCTCGGCCGAGGACTGGATCGCCCGGCTGGGCCTGCGCGAGTACCGCCAGGTCGAGGTGCAGCGGCTCAGCCTGGGCAACCAGCAGCGCGTCCAGCTGGCCGCGGCGCTGGTGCACGACCCCGAGGTGCTGGTGCTCGACGAGCCGTTCTCCGGCCTCGACCCGCTCGCGGTGGACACGCTGTCCGCGGTGCTGCGCGAGCGGGCGGCGGCCGGGGTGCCGGTGGTGTTCTCCAGCCACCAGCTCGACCTGGTGGAGCGGCTGTGCGACCGGGTGGGCATCATCCGGGCGGGCCGGGTGGTGGCCTGCGGGACGGTCGCCGAGCTGCGCGCGGGCAGCGGCACGACGCTGGTGGTCGAGGCCCCGGCCGCGCCACCGGGTTGGGCCGACCGGTTGCCCGGGGTCACCGTACTCGACGTCCACAATGGACAAACCAGACTGCGGCTGGCCGACGGCGCCGACGACCAGCCGGTGCTGGCCGCCGCCCTGGCCACCGGTCCGGTGCGCGGGTTCAGCCACCACCGGCCCACCCTCGCCGAGCTGTACCGTGGCGCCGTGGGAGAGGGCCGGTGACCCCGAGCCGCGCGGTCTGGCTGATCGCCCGGCGGGAGCTGCGCACCCGCCTGCGCGCGAGGTCGTTCCTCATCGGAACGGCCGTCTCGGTCGCGGTCCTGATCGGCTTCGTCCTCATGCAGAGCACGCTGTTCGGCGGCGAACGGGTGACCAGGGTCGGCCTGGTCGGCCAGGCGACCGCGGTAGCGGGGTCACTGGCCGAAGAGGCCGGTTCGCGAGGGCTGGAAGTTCGCACCTCGACCCTGCGCGACCAACCCGCGGGCGAGGCCGCGGTCGCCGACGGCGACCTCGACGCGCTGGTCACCGGCACACCGGCGGCACTGCACGTCGTGGTGGACGAGACGCTGGACGAGAACCTGCGGCGCGCGCTGAACACGTTGGTGCAACGGGAAGTCCTGCGCGCCCAGCTCGCCGCGGTCGAGGAGCTCGACCCCGACCACGTGCTGGCCACCGTCTCCGACGCCACGGTGGACGTCCGCTCACTGCGCGCCCCGGACCCCGAGCACGACCAACGGCTCGCGGTCGCGCTGGTGATCGTCGCGCTGCTGTACATGTCGCTGCTGCTCTACGGAACGATGGTCGCCCAGGGCGTGGTGGAGGAGAAGTCCAGCCGCGTCGTCGAGATCCTGCTGGCCACCGTGCGACCGTGGCAGCTGCTGCTGGGCAAGGTGGTCGGCCTCGGCCTGGTCGGCCTGGCCCAACTCACCGTGGTCGGCGGCGTCGGCGTGGCCCTGGCCGCCTGGGCGGACGTCCTGACCATCCCGGGTGCTGCTCTCGGCACACTGCTGTGGGGCCTGCTCTGGTACCTCCTCGGCTACTTGTTCTACGCGGCCGTGTTCGCGGCCGCCGGGTCGTTGGTGTCGCGCCAGGAGGAGACCCAGTCGGTGCTGCTGCCGATCACCTCGGTACTGGTACTGGCCTTCGTCCTCGGCTTCGGACTGCTCTCACGAGCACCGAACGCCAGCGCCACGGCGGTCTTGTCGGTGCTACCACCATTCGCCCCGGTACTGATGCCCGGCCGAATCGCCCTGGCCACGGCGACCGGCTGGGAGATCGCCTTGGCGGCAGCACTGATGATCGCCTCGGTGGTGCTCCTGGCCTGGCTCGGGGGACGGATATACGCGGGCGCCATCCTCCGCACGGGTGCCCGCCAACGCTTGCGCGAAGTCCTACGCGGCCACTGACCAGCCGACCCAACCCAATCCACAACCTCCAAATTCCCCAGGTCCAGGTCCAGGTCCCTGCTCCTGTCCCTATCTCTTTCTCTTTCTCTTTCTCCTTCTCCTTCTCTTCAGTCCCTAATCTTGAAATCTCTAAATGCCGATCCCGCTGGTACGCAACACCCGCTACGGACATGCTCGATTGGGTGGACTGCCTTCGTGTGGGGGGAGAGCGCCGCTAAACTTGCCGTGTGGTGGGGATGCCCTTCACCCCACGCTTTTTCCCCACCGCGGTGCTCTAGGGGCCCCACGCGAAGGCAGTCCAGCCAATCGAGCCCGGCTCTTACTCGGGCAGCTCGTGGGGTGTGCCGCACACCGACCTACGGTCGACCGTCTTCGGCGGCTCATCGCTGGGGCTGCCCGAGGAAAAGACGAGGGGCTCGATCTAGTGAACTCGCTTCGTGCGGGGCCCCTAGAGCACCGCGGTGGAGAGAAAAGGGCAGGGTAAGGGCATCCCCACCCACGGCAAGTTTAGCGG
>NZ_BSTR01000086.1 GCF_030269645.1 Actinokineospora sp. NBRC 105648
CCCACCTACCTCGCCGCCATCGCCGCGGAGATCAACGACCGACCCCGTAAGATCCACGACTGGAAGAAGCCCAGCGAGGTATTCACCGAACTCCTCGAAGCAGATGCTTCCACCGCCTGAACTCGCCGGGTTCTGGCGGTCCGGTTCAGCCGAATGGTGGCTTGTTGTCGATCTGTCCAGGTTGAAGAGTTCCGGGTGCGTTGACTGGGGTCGCGCCTTTACCGGCGCGTGGTGAATGGATGGGTTATCTGTGCTTGGACGACTTGGCGTGCTCGCGTGCGCGCTCAGCACGATCATGATCGCGCTCCCGGTGACTCCCGCCGTCGCGCAGCCGTCTTCGGAGCCCGTGGTCGCGGTCACTGAAGCCGCTACGGAAACGGCCGCGCGAGCGGCCGCGCGGACTTCGGGCGAGCGCGTCGAGGTGCTCGACCAGCGGTCGGAGTCGGCGCAGGTGTTCGTGAACCCCTCGGGGTCGCTGACCTTGGAGCAGACCGGGAAACCGGTGCGGACCAGCAAGAACGGGGCGTGGGTCGACATCGACACGTCCTTGCGGTTCGACGGTGGCCGAGTCGTCGCCGGCGCGGTCGCGGTCGACGTGAGCTTCTCCGCGGGCGGTACGGCGCCGTTGATGGAGTTGAACCGGGACGGGAAGCGGTTGGCGGTGTCGTGGCCCGAATCGCTCCCGGTGCCGGTGCTCTGGGAGGACACGGCGACCTACCAAGAAGTGCTGCCAGGTGTGGACCTGCAGTTGCGGGCGGAGGCCGGTGGCGCGCGGTCACTGGTGGTGGTGAAGGACCGCGCCGCGGCGGCGAACCCGGCGTTGGCGGCGCTTCGGTACCCGTACCGCACTTTCGGCCTGCGGCTACGCCAGGAGGGTGATTCAGGCGCTGTGTCCGCTGTGGACGACTCGGGCGCGGTCGTGTTCGCGGCGGCCACGCCGGTGATGTGGGATTCGGCCGACACCCTGCCAACCGCGCGTGGCGACGAGAACTCCGCGACGGAGGCACCCTCGCGCAACGAGACCGCGATGCCGGTGCGGCTCGACGGCGCCGAGTTCGCGGTCGTGCCGGACGCGTCAGTGCTCTCGGCACCGGACACGGTGTACCCGGTGTCGATCGATCCCTGGTTTACCGCGGACACGTGGGCGTGGACGTATGTGAACCGAAAGTTCCCCAACCAGTCGTATTGGTCCTCCGGGCGGGAAGTGGGGACGAACTCAGGTTACGAGTCGACCGACGCCACGACGCAGCGGGCGTACTTCCGGATGGGGACGGGCGCGGTGAACGGCAAGGACATCATCAGCGCGACGTTCCGAGCGAACATGTACCACAGTTGGTCGTGCACGAAGACGGAGACGCAGCTGTGGGCGGGTGGTGACATCGGGCCGGGGACGACGTGGAACAACCAGCCGTGGCGGCGCTACATCTCGTCGGTGACCGCGGCGAAGAAGTCCGGTGGCGCGGGGGATTGCGCGCCGGGTTTCGTGGAGTTCGACGCGAAGTCGGCGGTGGTCGAGGCGGCGGCGAACAACTACGCGAACACGGTGTTGTCCTTGCAGGCGCCGGTGGGCGCGGAGGACGCGCACGACACGCAGTCGTGGAAGAAGTTCAGCTCGGACCCGAAGCTGGTGATCGAGTACAACTCGGTGCCCGATACCCCGTCCGGTCTCTACGCCGACATCAACCTGCCGTGCGCCTCGGGGGTCGACCGGCCGATGACGAATACCTCGCCGACGTTGTTCGCGACGGGGACCGATCCCGACAGCGGGAATGTGCAGTTGCAGTACGAGTGGGTGAAGCTCGACGGCACGGCGGTGGGCAGCTACGCGACGTCGTTCCTCGCCTCGGGGACTCGGTTCTCCGCGGTGGTGCCGACCTCGGGGCTGGTGAACGGGGTCGCGTACAAGTGGCGGGTTCGTGCCGCGGACAGTCGGGTGTCCGGCCCCTGGAGCGGGTACTGCGAGTTCGGCTACGACACGTCGAAGCCGACGGCCGTGCCGGTGGTGACATCGTCGTCGTTCCCGGAGAACGATCTGGGGATCTCGGCCGGCTTGAGGGGTGAGTTCACGTTCACCTCGGCGGATTCGGACGTGTACGGCTACCGGTACGGGCTGACGGAGAACACGACGTACCTCGTGGCCGCGGGTGCGGGTACCGGGCGTCCGGCGACGGTGCCGGTGGTAGCACCGTCGAGCACGTTGTCGACGTTGTACGTCTACAGCGTCGACAAGGCGGGCAACCGGTCCGACACCTACCGGGCATACCCGTTCTACGCCGACGAGGCCGTGCCGGCCCCGCACGTCAAGCACGACATCAACGGTGACGGTCTGGCCGACGTGGCCGCCATGCGCCAGCTCGACAGCGACGAGTCCGACTTCCTGGCCTTCACCTCCTCCGGCGCGGGGTTCTACCCCGTGACCCAGAGTTGGTACAGCGGCCCGAACACGACGTTCCTGCCCGACCGCACCAAGGTCCTGGAGGGCGACGCCAACGGCGATGGCCGAAGCGACCTGCTGGTGCTGCGCGACGACGGCGGCTACCGGGTGACGCTGTGGGTGTTCTACGGCAACGGTCTCGGCTACACCGCACCCTCGGGCCCGGCCTGGGACAGCGGTCCCGGCGCGTGGGACCTCAACCGCGTCAAGGCCACCATCGGCGACGTCGACGGCGACGGCAGAGATGATGTCATCGCGGTCTACAACTACTTCAGCTCCACCTACTCGATCTGGACGTTCCTGAGTACCGCGACCGGTGCGCAGGCGCCCGCGACCTGGTGGAACAGCCCCGCGGGTTACGCGGACTGGTCTTACTTGAACGTCTTCTCCGGCGACTTCAACGGTGACGGCAAGGACGACGTCGGCTACACCCAGGACAACGGCAGCGCGCGGACCAAGCTCTGGTACCACTACTCGACCGGTTTCGCGCTCGGTGGCGGCACCCAGGTCTGGGACAGCGGTGTCAACGGTTGGGACATGTCCCGGGGCAAGTACCTGGTCACCGACGCCAACGGCGATGGCAAAGATGACTTGGTGGCGTTCTACAACTACTACAACGCCACGTTCAGCGTTTTCACGTTCAAGTCGACCACCACCGGCACACTGGCGCCCGCCGCCTGGTGGAACAACCCGGTTGGTGCCGCCGAGTGGGCGTGGATGCAACCCTTTGCAGGCGATGTCGACGGCGATGGGGATGGGGACATCGGCTTCGCCTACCAGTACGTCAACCGGCGCACCGCGCTGTGGTTGCACTACTCCACCGGGTCCGCCTACGGAGCTTCGGTGGAGAAGTGGAACAGCGGTGACAACGGGCTCGACTCCACCCGCACCCGATTCTTCTGACCCAACCTATTTCCCTTCCGCACGGTCATATCCGGCATATGGAGACCAGTCATGCCCGCAGCTCGATGGAAGCAGTCGTTGCGCCTGACGGCGGTGGTGGCGATCGCCGCCCTGGCGGCCGGGATGCTGCCCGCGTCGGTCGCCGCCGCCGCACCGGAGCGTGACCGCGAGATCGTGCTTCCCGCCCCCCAGCGGGAAGTCTCGGTCCCGGTGCGTCCCGCCGACGCCCCGCGCAAGAGCGACCCAGCGCCCAAGCACGCCTTGGCCGGGGCCCCGTCGGTGGCCTGGCCTAAGGGGATCGACGCCGAGGTCGACCTCAGCGCGGCCACCGGGCTGGTCAAGGCGGCGCAGTCTCCGCTGTCGGTGAGCCGACCACAGCAGGCCAAGGCAGGCTTGGCCGCGCCGGGCAAGGTCCGTGTGCGCACCGTGGAGACGAAATCGCCCGGTGCCCTAGCGTTCCGAGTGGACGGTGGGCAGGCCAAGCCGGGTGTGCGGGTGTCGGTGGACTACGGTCAGTTCCGTTCGGCGTTCGGCGGTGACTGGGCGGCGCGACTGCGGTTGGCGCGACTGCCGGAATGCGCTCTGTCCACACCGGACAAGCCGGGGTGTGCGCCCGTAGAGGTGGCGTCCAGCAACGATGTCAAGGCGGGCACCGTGGCAGCGGACGGCGTCGCCGACGGCGGCGTGTACGCCCTGCTGGCCGGACCTTCCGGCGGCGGCGGTGACTTCGGCGCCAGCGCGCTCGCGCCGTCGTCCACCTGGAAAGCAGGCGGGTCCTCGGGCGAGTTCAGCTGGTCGTACCCGGTACGCGTGCCGCCGACGCTGGGTGGCGCAGCCCCGGAGGTGGCGCTGGCGTACTCGTCGGGCAGTGTGGACGGTCGTACCGCGTCGACCAACAACCAGCCGTCGTGGGTCGGCGAGGGCTTCGACCTGTCCGTCGGTGGGCACGTGGAACGGCGCTACAAGGGCTGTTCCGACGACCTCGGCGGCAACAACGGGCAGACCAAGACCGGTGACCTGTGCTGGGGAGCCGAGAACGCGTTCGTCACGTTGGGCGGCAAGGCCAGTGAGCTGATCCGCAACGACGCCGACGGGGTGTGGAAGCTCAAGAACGACGACGGCTCGCGCGTGGAGAAGACCACCACCTCGGGCAACGGCGACAACAACGGCGAGTCGTGGCGCATCACCACCGTCGACGGCACGCAGTACCACTTCGGCACCCGCGCGGCGTCGAACTCGGTGTGGACCGTACCGGTTTTCGGCAATAACTCCGGTGAGGACTGCTACACCGCCGGTTCGTTCGCCACCTCGTGGTGCCAGCAGGCCTACCGCTGGAACCTCGACTACGTCGTGGACCCCAACGGCAACACCACGGTCTACACCTACCAGACCGAGTCCAACCTGTACGGTCGCAACCTCGCCTCGGCGGGCGCGACCTACCACCGCGGCGGCTGGCTCGACCGCATTGACTACGGCACCAACACCGCCGTGACCACCGCCCAGGCCCCGATGCGCGTGCAGTTCACCGCTGCCGACCGCTGCGTCACCGCGGGCGCCACGTGCACCTCGGGAACTCCGTCGAACTGGCCGGACGTGCCGTGGGACCAGAATTGCGCGAGCGGCACGTGCACGGGCAAGGTCTCGCCGACCTTCTGGAGCCAGAAGCGCCTGAGCAAGATCACCACCCAGGTCTGGGATGGCTCGACCTACCGCGATGTCGACTCCTGGACCCTGGACCACCGCTACCTCGACCCGGGCGACAGCACCAGCGCGGCGCTGTGGCTGGAGTCGATCAAGCACACGGGTCTGGTCGGCGGCACGGCGACCGTGCCGGAGGTCAACTTCAACGAGGTCCCGCTCAGCAACCGCGTCGACGGCATCGACACGCTGCCGCCACTGGTGCGTTACCGGATCTCTTCCATCGCCAACGAGACCGGCGGCCAGGTCGCCGTGCAGTACTCCGACCGCGAGTGCAACCGCACCGGCGTCATGCCCGCCTCGCCCGACTCCAACACCAAGCGCTGCTTCCCGGTCTACTGGACCCCCGAGGGCCAGTCGCAGCTGCTGGACTGGTTCCACAAGTACGTCGTCACCAGCGTCACCGAGTCCGACAACACCTCCGGCGGCCGACCGGTCCTCACCACCTACGAATACCCCGGCACCCCAGCCTGGCACTACGACGACGAGGACGGCCTCGTCCCGACGTCGCGCAAGACGTGGTCGCAGTGGCGCGGGTACGGACAGGTCGGCGTGGTCATCGGCGACTCAACCGTCACCAAGACCCGGTCGGTCACCACCTACCTGCGCGGCATGGACAACGACAAACTCGCCAACGGCACCCGCCGCGACATCTGGGTCCTCGACGGCACCGGCGGCACCATCGAGGACAAGGACCTCCTCGCCGGCTCGGTCCGCGAGACCGTGACCTACAAGTCGTCCACCGACAACACCGTGGTCACGGGCACCGTGGTCGACCCGTGGATCTCCCCGGCCAGGGCCACCAACGTCCGCCCCTGGGGCACTGCGACAGCACACCTGGTCGCGAACGTCAGCGCCCGCACCAGGGTCGCGTTGGCGGCGGGCGGGTGGCGCAACACCCAGATCGATACGACCGTCGACGCGAACACCGGCCAGCCGACCGCGGTCAACGACCTGGGTGACACCAGCACCGCGGCCGACGACACCTGCGCCCGCACCACATACGCCGCCAATACCCCGGCTTGGATGCTGGCGTTCCCCAGCCGGGTGGAGACCGTCGGAGTCGCCTGCACCGCCACGGCGACCTACCCGGCGGACTTGATCTCCGACAGCCGCGTCTACTACGACGGCGCCACGGTCCACGGCACCGCGCCGACGAAGGGCAACGCCACCAAGACCGAGACCGCGAAGGCGTGGGGCGGCTCGGCCCCGACCTACGTCACCAGCGACCGCAGCGCCTACGACCAGTACGGCAAGATCGTCGACTCGTGGGACGCCGCCGGCGAGCACAGCACCGTCGCCTACACGCCCGCCACCGGCGCGCCGATCACCCAGACCGTGGCCACCAACCCGTTGAACCAGGCGGTGACCACGACCATCGAACCCGCCTGGGGCGTGGCCACCAAGGTCACCGACGCCAACGCCCGTCGCAGCGAGTTCGAGCTCGACCCGTTGGGCCGCGTGCTCAAGTCGTGGAACGCGGGCCGGGACAGGGCGACCCAGTCGCCGAACGTCGAGTACGAGTACGTCCTGCGGACCAACGCCGCGAACTACGTGACCACCAAGACGCTGCGCCCCGACGGCATCGGCTACACCTACACGTATGCCTTCTACGACGGGCTGTTCCGCCCGAGGCAGAGCCAGACGCCGTCGCCGGGCCTCGTGGGCGGCCGGGTGCTCTCAGAACTGAACTACGACGCGCGTGGCGCGGTGTTCAAGACCAGCACGTTCTACAACAGCGGTCCGCCAGACACCTCACTGGTCACCCCGGTCAATGACAACGACGTCCCGATCCAGGCGGTCACCGAGTTCGACGGCGTCGGCCGCACGACCGCCACGATCACCAGGGAGATGGGCGCCGAGAAGTGGCGCACCACCCGGACCTACGGCGGCGACCGCGTCGACACCGACCCACCCGTCGGGGCGACACCCACCACGGTGATCACCGACGCCCGGGGCCAGACGACGCAGCTGCGCCAGTACACAGGCTCGTCACCCACGGGCGCCTACCAAGAGACCAACTACACCTATACCCGCGCGGGCCTACCGGCCACGGTCGCCGACCCCGCAGGCAACACCTGGCGGACCTCCTACGACCTGCGCGGCCTCAAGACCCGCGTCGAGGACCCGGCCACCGGCGTCTCGACGTTCACCTACGACGACGCGGGTCGGGCGCAGACGGCGACCGACGGTCGCAATCTCACACTCGCCTACACCTACGACGCGCTCTCCAGGAAGACCTCGCTGCGCAACGGTTCCCCGACGGGCACCAAGCGGGCCGAGTGGACCTATGACATGCCGGGCGGTCTCGGCCTGCCCGCGTCGAGCACGCGGTACGACAACGGCAACGCCTACGTCACCACGGTCAACGGGTACGACACCGCGGGGCGCCCCACCGGGGGCACCGTCACGATCCCATCAGCCGAGGGTGTTCTGGCGGGCAGCTACAGCACGACCGCGACCTTCCAGCCCGACGGCAGCCCGCAGTCGGTGACCCTGCCCAGTGGGGGCGGTCTGCCCAGCGAGACGCTGACGGTGGGTTACAACGCGATCGGCATGACCGACACCCTCACCAGCGTGCGGGGCTCGGTCACCGAGAGCCTGGTCAAGCAGTCCACCTACAGCGACTACGGCGAGCTCGGCCAGCTGATCGCGTCGAACGCGGCCACGGGCAAGAAGGTCACCCAGAGCTTCTACTACGAGCGCGGTACTCGACGCCTCTCACAGCTGCGGCTCGACCGGCAGGCCACGGGGCTCAACCAGGGCAACCTGTACTTCTCCTACGACGAGGCGGGCAACGTCACCCGCCAGGCCGACCTGCCCATCGGTCTGGCCTCGGATGTCCAATGCTTCCGCTACGACCACGTCCAGCGGGTCACCGACGCTTGGACGCCTACGGCCGACAACTGCGCGACGAACCCGACCACGGCCGCGCTTGGTGGCCCGGCACCGTACTGGCACTCGTACGCCTACGACAGCGTGGGCAGTCGCACCTCCGAGGTGTTGCACGCCTCGGGCGGCGACACCACTCGCACCTACACCTACCCCGCGGCCGGACAACCGCGGCGGACGAGCCTGAGCCAGGTCAGCACCGCGAAGACCGGTCAGACCACCACCACGGACACGTTCACCTACGACGACTCCGGTGACACCCTCAGCAGGAACGTGGCCGGGCAACCGGGGCACTCGTTGACGTGGGACGTCGAGGGCAAGCTCGCCTCCGACACCGCGGGCGGCCAGACAACGACATTCGTCTACGCCGCCGACGGCACCCGCCTGCTCCGCCGCGACCCCACCCACACCACGCTGTACCTGGGCTTGACCGAGCTCAAATGCAACCGCGCGAACAGCACCGTGACCGGCACCCGGTACTACTCGCACCTCGGACGTTCCATCGGTGTTCGCACCCCGGCGGGCCTGACGTGGACGGTCGGCGACCAGCACGACACCAGCCTGTTCACCGTCGACCCGGCAACACTCGACGTCCAGCGCAAGCGCGTCCTGCCCTTCGGCGGCGCCCGCGGATCGGCACCGTCGGCGTGGCCGGGGGAGCGGACGTTCGTCGGCGGCACGGCGGACGCGTCCACCGGCCTGACGCACCTGGGCGCGCGGGAGTACGACGCGACCACGGGGCGGTTCGTCTCGGTCGACCCGGTGCTCGACACGTCGAATCCGCAGCAGATGCAGGGCTACTCCTACTCCAACAACAACCCGGTCACCTTCGCCGACCCGTCCGGCCTGTTCTCCGACTGCGGCTGCCCGTCGGACAAGTACGGCGCCGACAACGTCCTCTACGAGTCCGACGGCACCAAGCCGCTCTCGGCCGCGAAGGCGGTCAAGTACCTGACCGTCAAGCAGCAGAACCGCTGGCAGTCGGCCGCGGGCAGGTACCGGCTCAAGCTCGACGCCGCCATCGCCAAGGTGTACAAGGACTGCGTCGGGATCAAGTCGGGCTGTCCCGCCGCGGTCCGGATGAGCCAGGCCAAGGAACGGTTCTTCGACACCCCGATCCCCCCGACCACCATGCAGGACGTCTACGCCGCCTGGCGGGACATCGGCAAGACCATCATCGACTGGACCACCCCGGTCTACGACATCAAGAACTGCGTCGAGAACGGCGGGACCATGGACTGCGCCGCCGTCGCGATCAGCGCCGTCCCCGGCGTCGGCAAAGTGGCAGGCAAGGTCGGCAAGGACCTGCTCAAGGCAGGCGAAGAAGTCGCCGAAGACGCTACCAAGGTCGCCGGGAAGGCTGACGAAGCCACCAAATACAACCCCGCCGGTGCGAGTCCTGGTGCCAGTCGATGGTTGACGCGCACAGAAAGGGCTGATGATCTTTCCAAGAAGTACAAGCAAGGTCAGTCGACTCGCGACCCGGCTTCGCAGTGGTACCATGAGGAACTGAGTGACGACGATCTTTTGCGCAGTATCAACAACGCTGCTGAAGGTGAAGGAATTATCGTGTCGCGCTCCGGTGTGGTCCTTGGAGGTCATCACCGGCTGGATGAGCTCAAAAGAAGAATCGACGCTGGGAGAATCGACCCGAGCACGTCAGTCCGTGTCCACGTCTACGATGGAGAATAGTTCATCCAATGTCGATAATTGATCCAACTGACTCGGACTTTCGAGTGGCGCAGATTGACTTTGGCACCCTGCTTGAGATCCAGTTGGAGGCAGAACACCACGGATGGGCGACTCGGTGGACGTCGGTTGGCGCGCTGCGGAGTCAAGTCAAGGATGATATCGTCCTCCTTCGGACTTGGAAGCGCGAGATGTGGGACGGAGCGGTGCGAACCTACCGGTGTGTTGTGTTGTTCTCGGCCGCCGGTGACGAAAATGCCGGGGGGGTTGCGACAGTTGACCTCAGTCCGGCAAGGTGTGAAAACCTGGTTCGACTCGATCGGGATCCGGATGTGCGTAGCGCGTTCGTGCGGGTGTTCGCACTTGCGCTGGGCGGGTTCTCGATGATCTCGAAGGTGTAGCCGGTGGCTGAGGTGATCTCATCAACAGGGATTTCGGCGTTGCGATCCTGGCAGTATGCGACGGAACGCTCAGGTTGGCGCGGAGAGATCGAGTCCGGATGGGAAGTCTCCAGTGGTCACCTGTCGTATCGCACTGGCCGTGCCCCGCGAACTCGCCTGGTACCTGGCCGCCTCGGCGAGAAGACCACCAGCGTGAGACGTGAACGGAGCGGCCGGTGGCATTCCGGCAAGGCTCGCGAGCCCCGGTAACGTCAGCCAGGCCGTGGTGGCGCCCGGGCGAGTCCCATCGTGGGTCTCCGACGGCGAAACCGGCTCGGTGCACGGTCTGCCGCGGCCCCGCCACCACGTGCTCGGTGCCCGTGACTGGGCCGCCTCTGGGACAGGTGAAAGTTCAACCCATGATCGAGTCTGAGGTGATCGCCGCGGTGACTCTGGCTGTGGACGTCAGTCGAGAACTTGATGATGACCACGTCGAGTTCTGGAGGCTGGCCACGAACCTCCGTCGGTCATTGCCCTCGGCCGATGGCGAACTGATCCGGGGTCTCGCCCGCGCCGTGCTGGTGGCCCTGCTGGACCGCGGTGTGGTGTTGGGCGACCTGGATGGTGACACCGGGGAATTCACGGCGTGGCCCGCGACCGTGGCCTCGATCGACATCGCGATGGCCGCGTGGCGGAGTCTTGGGCGTGACCCGGACATGGGTGAAATCGCCTGGCTGTCGCGACCATCCAGTCTCGACGACGGAGACTGATTGCCAGCGCACGTCCTTCAACTTGTCGACCTCGGTCGGAGAGGGATGTAAGTGTTCTGGGTGCGTGATCTGGTGCCCGCTGGGGACGGGCCAAATCTCGAGTTCGACTACTACGTGCCGGTTTCTGTCACCTGGCCGGGCTATCACGCGCGCTTGGGGGCTCCTCGGACTGTCGTGGTGGACGGTGGTGCCTGTGGGTCAGTGGAGCTCAAGCTCGACCGTGAGTCGGACGCGTTGGTGGACGTGGTGCTGATCTCGGCGGGGCGGCCGGAGGTGTTGGTCGAGGAGGTGGCGTTGCCTGCGGGTGAGCGGGTCGTGCCGGTGTTGCGGAGACCGGACGATGTGCTCACTGTCAAGGGGCCGGTGCGGGTGCGGGCGTTCGCCAATGTGCTGTGGTTCGAGTGGGACGACTCGGCTGGTGCGCGGCTGGTAGGCGGTGGACCTGTCCGGCTTGTGGTCACCGACGATTCCCGGTTCGTGGGGTTGGTGGTGGAGTGGGGGAAGCAGCAGTACGACGAGTTCGCAGCCCAGTTCAGCCGATCCTGATCACCGTCGTCAGGCCAGGCTGAACGCGCGAGGAGTACTGGTTCGGTCGCGGTTGGTGGCTGTCGAGCGGCACCTGCCACGAACTCACGTCGTTCAGGCGCGGGGACTGCTCCGAGATTGGTTGACACCTGACCTGTGAGGGCTCGCGTCCTCGCTGGAAGGATGTCTCTGTGCCCAAGCCATACCCCAGGGAGTTCCGCGACGATGTCGTCGCTGTCGCGCGCAAGG
>NZ_BSTR01000087.1 GCF_030269645.1 Actinokineospora sp. NBRC 105648
CCCGCGCCACGTTCTCCGGCCTGTCCGCCGATGACTCCGTGGTGGAGACCCTGCGCGATGGCGGTCCGGCGATGGCCGACCCCGGGCTTGACGGCCTGGCCGAGCGGTTCGACGTCGAGGGCGTCTCCGCAGACTTCCGCGCGGGCATCCTGTTCGCCGTGCGCCACATGGCCGATCTCGCCTACGAGTACTGACCCGGAGTGGTGCCCCTGGGGTGAGTGGCTCACTCCAGGGGCTCTGACCTGCCCATTTTGCCTGATCTACTGATTTACTGATTTACGGAGATTGGAGTCCGTCATGCGAGCGATGGTGATCGCGGTGGTCAGCCTCAAGGGCGGCACCGGCAAGACCACGATGTCCGGCCACCTGCTGGCCGTGCTGCACGAGAAGGGCCACAAGGTGCTCGGCGTGGATGCGGATGAGGAGAACCAGGGACTCCTGATCTGGGGCAGCCTGCTGCGCACCCCGATCATCGGCATGGCCGTGCCGACCCTGCACCGTCAGCTCCCGGGCGTCGTGGGTGAGGACGTCGATTTCGTCGTGCTCGACACTCCCCCGATGAAGGCGGCCAAGGGCGTGGTCCTCTCCGCGCTGCGCCTGGCGGACCTGGTGCTCATCCCGTGCGCGCCCAACACCGCCGAGTACAACCAGGTCGGCCCGACTGTCGACCTGATCGCCGAGAGCGCCGATCTCCGCCCTGAGGGCGAGGCTCCGCCGCACGTCCTGGTGCTCACCAAGTGCAAGGCATCCGCGGCTTCGCCGGTCGCTTACCGCGGCTTGGCCGAGTCGGACGGGCACGTCGTGGCCCGTTCGCAGATCCCGGACCGGGAGCGGATCATCCAGTCACAGTCCAGTGCCATCGTCCGAGCCGCTGCCGGGCCGTTCGGTGACCTCGTTGACGAGCTCGGTTTCGCGAAGGTGGCGGCATGAGCAAGGCGGAGGAGCTCGCGGCACGGGCCCGCGCGGCGGTCAACAAGCGCGCGGCCCTGTCGCACGGTGACAAGGTCCCGCGCTCGGCGTCGGCGGACGTGGCCCCCAACACGAAGTCGCCCAGGTCGACGGTGGACCTGCCACCCAATCGGGACCGTGACCTCAAGCAATGGCAGCTCGAAGCGGCCCAACAGCTCGGCAAGGGACGTGTCACTCGTCAGGACGTCCTCGCGGGCCTGGTCGGCCTGCTGCTCACTGACGCCAACGTCCAAGCGCGACTGATCAACTACCTGCTCGCCGAAGACGAACGCTGAGGGGCCCCACCTCCTCAACCCCCTCGCCTCTCGCTGCTCCCCTCTCCGTATGGCCTGGGCGTAGCCAGAGCACACCAGCACCCCGGGTGCAGCCCTCGACGTAGCTAGAGCACACCAGCCCCCGCAGACCTCGACGCTCACGTGCGCGTGCGCTGCCAACGGTCTGCGGGGGCTGGTGTGCTCCCTTAGCTGCCAGGCTCTGCGCCCGGGGTGCTGGTGTGCTCTCCTCTGGCAGGTCGTGCGGAGAGGGGAGCAGCGAGAGGTTCCCAGCCAGCTACGCAGGCCGAGCGCCCGAGACCAGCCGCACCACCCCGCGACCTCGGGCCCCCTCTTTGGCGGTCTGCTCCCGGCGAGGGTTCTTTGCTCGTCGCCCTGGCCCTCGTCGCCGGGCTGCCCGATCTCCCCCTTTTCGGCGGTCCGTCGTCCGCGCCTCGGCACGGTCGCCGCTCGGTGGTGCCGGGGGTGGGGCCCCTCTGGGGTGCCCCCGGTGGATCCGCCGAGCGGGTATCGGCCGTGCAGAGACGCTGGGCGGACGGCGGACCGCCGCGTCCTGGGCTTGTTATATGAGCCATAACGGGCCGCCCTGGATCTGTCCTTGGTTTGTCGCACTGGACGGGAGCGGATCCTCGGCGGAGACTTTTGGCTGGTGAGAGGGTGTTTTTCTGCCCAGCGCTCGAGGTGGTTGTGCGTGGGCCTGGCCGCTGTTGTCTGGGCGCTACGGTGGGTGGTGTGGCTGAGCAGGTGATCGTGTCTGAGCTGGTTTGGATCGACCAGGTGATCGTCTGCCCTGAGTGCGGCTGTGGTGGCTGGCGGCTGCTCGTCGACGGGCTGTCGGCTTGGGCGTTCTGCCTCGACCAGGAGCACCGGGTCGAGCACCCGCTCGTCTATCCCGACCTAGTCCGCCTGGTCCTCGCGCATCCACCGGGTACTCGGCTCGGCTCGACCGAGCTGCGGCAGTGGGGGCCTCACGAGCTCACCGCGGGCGGCGGCGCGGCTTGGTCGCCGGATCATCCTGGTTGGGTCGAGTGGCCACAGCTCGCTGGCGGCCGTGCTCGCCACCAGGCCGTGACCGAGTGGGCCCTGGCCTCCTACGCCACTGACCGGGTTGGAGCCTGGATCGATCAGTGGGGCACCACAGAGCCCGATCGACTTCAGATCGTTGTCTCCACACAGAAAACTGTGGTGCCTTCCACCGATAAATCCGCGAATAGCTAGTCAACTTTTCCGTTGAAAACTTGTCCCGATCCGAGAGTCTTTCCGCACCTGTTGCAAGTTGGCACTTCCCCCTCGGAGACAAGCGAAGAAGGTGAGTTGCACTCACTACATGGTTTTGACCAGCGGTAAACTGGCTCACCGAAGTCCATACCGACAAACTCTATTGAGTCGTTGTCAGATTCCTGGTCATTCCCCATGTTGGTTTACCTCTCGTGGTCGGGGATTGGCATCCGGTACACGAACCTGTACCTGTCGGCTGGGAACATGATTGTAGCGATTTCGAGTGGTCGCTCGTCGCTCAAGAAAGTCTGTCGGACTTCCACCAGCGGCACCCCGGGTGGGATCTCCAGGTGCTGGGCCTCGCTCGGTTCCGGCATCCGGATCACGAGTTCCTCCTGCACTTCTGTCGCAACCTGGCCGATCTGCTCGAACCGGTCGACCACGCCTAGGTGTGCGTAGGGTCCCTGTTCGGGCCACTCGATCGCGGTTCCGGCTGTCAGCTCTAGAGGCTCCCAGGCCTGCGATGACGTCACCGGTACCCCATCAGCCCGGAAGAAGTACGTCGTTTCGCTCACTGCGTCCCCGGGCTCGATGCCGAGGCGCTCGGCGATGTCCTCTGTTGCCTGGGTCTGCACCGTGTTGGCGGTCTTTTCGAGCTTCTGGCGCGCTGTTGCTGCCTCCGCTCGGTACGTCCGCGTCGGCTTCCCCCTGCTGTACCTCGACGGTGCTACTCGGACCAACTGCCGCCGCTCGGTGACGAAAACTCCCTTCCCTTTCACCCCGTAGATGAGCCCTTCGGTCTTCAGCGTTGCGATGGCCTGTCGCGCCACGATGGCGCTGACGTTCCAGTCCCTCGTGAGGTCCTTGTTCGTTGGCAGCTTCGCCCCTGGAGCTAGTTCACCCTTCTTGATCATCTCTCGCAGGTAGGCCGCGATGGTCACGTATGCGGGCTGACCTGGGACGTTTGTCCTCATCGGACCCTCCGATCGTCTCGTGGCAAACTTGGTATACCAAGACTGCTTGACATACCAGCATCCTCTAGCGCATCCTTGGGGACAAGTTCGTATACCAAGCATACGAGCGCATACAATCGGACCACAGAGTCCCCGTACAGGGAGAACACCTGATGCTCAGCAACTTCAAGATCGACCAGTCGGCAACCTTCGCGGGGCTGGTCTTCCTCTCGTGCGAGCCCAAGCTCAAGTTCAACAGCACCGAGCAGGACCGGACCAAGGCTGGTGCGCCGAAGTGGGAGCTCCAGGTGTTGGGGGCGTTCCGCGGCTTCGGTGGTGGCACCTCGAACGAGGTCGTCAAGATCGGCATGACGGGTGATGGCAATCCGGGGCAGGGCATCAACCCGTTCACGCCGGTGTCGTTGGTGGACTTCGAGGTCGGTGTGATGGAGAAGACCAAGAAGGACGACCAGGGGAACGAGCGCGTGATCGGCGTGACGGTGTGGTTCCGCTGCTCGGACGTCCGCGACGTCTCGGTCGTGCAGTCCTCGAAGGCGGCCTGACGTGAGCGTGCCTCGGGTGGTGACGACGCGTTCGGCTGGTGTGCAGGTGATGTTGGAGCGGTGGCACGGCGGTGCGGTGCTGCCCGCGTCGTTCGACGCTGTGAACCTGGTGTCTTGCAGGTTGCTGACTGAGCCGCGTACGTGGTCGGTGGTGGTTGTGGTGACCGCTGTGCGTGCGACCGGGGTCGGGTGGACTGAGGCTCTGTTGCACGTGGTCGTGTCCTCGCTGGGGTCGCCGGCGGCGGGGATCGAGCGGTTCGGGTCGATCGAACTGGTCAACTTGCAGGTCGGTGGCCTCGATGCCGAGCCCATGTGGCGGGCGTCGGGCATCCGGGCCCTGTGATGCGGTCCGCCGAGTCGGCCGTACGCGTCGTCATTACGACGGTGGTGGGGCTGATCGGCGCGGGGGCTGGCTTCGCGCACACGCATCACGCGGCGCTTGCTGCCGGCCAGTCGGGGTGGTTGGCCTGGGCGGATGCCGTGGTGATCGAGTCCATGGTGGTGGTCAGCGGTCTCCAGCTCGCGCACGACCGCCGCTCGGGCCGCAGGGGCCTGGCCGCCCTCGTGGTGCTGGTCTTGTCGTTCGTCGTGCAGATGGGCGCCCAGGTTAGCCAGGCACCCCCGACTTTCGCGGGCTGGTTGTACGCAGCACTGCCCGCGCTGGCCTGTCTCGTTGTTGTCAAGTTCGCCCTGAAGAGCAAGGGTCCGGCGTCCACCCCCACGCCGGTGCCCACCCCTGAGGACCGGGTCGTGGCAGCCCCCCCACTCCCGGCCCGGTCCTCCAGGGTCGACCTCGACGTCGAGTCGGTTCCCGCCATTGAGGTGATTCCGGCGTCGGTGTCAGCCACGTCGGGTCTACGAGCTCCCGCTGAGTCCCCGGCCGTGACAGCGTGGCCTCCGGCCTGATCACGGAGGACGTTATGGCTCGTTATTTCATTCCTGAGCGATGCATTGACGATTTCTTTTCCGTTCTTGGTGGAACTAGGAACTTCCCGGACGGCTGGACCCTTGTGGTTCTCGATCCGGAGTGGTGGGAGGTTGTCACGGATGATCGTGACCCTTCGTTGGAGCAGATCGTTTCCGATCACTCGGAGCCTTCTCCGTGGTGATTCCCTTTGAGTGACATAGGAGGTTGTTGTGGCTAAGCGACGGTACCGAATCAGCTCGAAGAGCCAGCGCAAGGCGGAGCGCAAAACGCTGCGCGGGCAGCTCGCGAACAAGCTCGCTGACCGTTCGCTCGACAAGTACGAGAAGGCGAACTTCTACAAGAACCTGCGCTTGGTCAAGGTCCGTCGCCGGGCCTTGGCGGACGCGCTCGGCGCTGTCGCGTCGGAGATCGGGTCTGTGACCCGGCAGATCGAGCGTGTCCACACCAGGGTGCCTGACGTGGGCCGCACCCGGATCGATGAGGCGCTGGACGCCTCCATCTGGGCCCGCAAGGTGGCGGATGAGAGTGCCAGTCTCCTGCACACCTTCGCCCGTCAGCCGGTCCTCCAGCACAAGAAGGGTAAGTGATCGACATGAGTCTCCTCGGCAATATCGAGCGGGTGGACCGGATGCTCGACCGCGTTTACGGCCTGCTGGACAAGGCGATCCCGGACGACCCGGACATCGCGGACCAGGTCACTGACGTCCTGCAGGGTGTCTCCTTCACGGTCGACCAGATGGCGGTGAGGGTGGAAAACCTCGACCGCAGTGTCCGCCTTTGCGCCGGGCACTCTGTGTAGTAGACGCTATTCGGCGGGAAGCCAGGCAAAAACCAACATTTTGCGTGGCTTCCCGCCGCGCATTTCCGGGAGAAAATCATGCGCGCGAAAAGTTACAGCAAGGGTTTGCTGCACTGGTTGGCTCGGTGGGCTTTCCGTCTTGCGGGAATCATCATCGTGTGGGTGGTGCGGCAGCTCGCTCGTCTGACCTGGTGGTGCACTCGGCAGCTCGTCACCCACCCGCGCAGCACATTCGGTCTCGGCGGGCTGGGCTTGGCGGCGTACCTCACCGGGTGGGAAACCGTCGTGGCGGTCGGCCTGGTCGTGCTGATCGCCGGGTCGACCTGGCGGGCGGCGGATGCGACCTCGTTCGAGCGGATCGTGGGCGACTGGCTGCGGTCCTGGTGGCGACGCTGGGCCATCTACCGCCGTACCTGGGACCAGGTCATGACCCGGTGCCAGCTCACGGTCCAGGTGGGCGAGGAAACGCACATCCCTCGGCTGGTCGAGCTGGATCAGTCCCCGTACTGGGACCGGCTGACCGTGGCGATGCAGGTCGGCCAGGAAGTCGCCGATTTCCAGACCGGCGCCGAGCGGATCCGGCACGCGTTCAAGGCGGCCCGTGTGACCTGCCACGAGGCCGCGCCCGCCGGTGTCGAGATCGCCCTGATGAAGCGCGACCCCTTCGTCCACGAGCCGGTTCCGGCGGCGGCCATGCCCGCTACCTCGGCGGAGATCGTCTGGTCCGGAATCCCCATCGGCATGACCGAGTACTGCCGGCCCTGGACGGTTTCCCTGGTCGGCGGCCACACCGCCGTTCCGGGCACCTCCGGCTCCGGCAAAGCGTCGATCACCTGGAACATCCTGCGCTCGGTCGCCCCGGCAGTGGCGGACGGCTCGGTCAGGCTGCACCTGGTCGACCCGAAGCGCATGGAACTGCGCCAAGCGCGCTCATTGGCCGCGAACCACAGCCCGATCCTCGAGGAACGCGTCGGCGGCGGCCGGTACCCGGAGATCAAGTTGGTGCCGGGCGACGAACGCAAGTCGTACGTCTGCGGTCCGGAGGAGACGCTGGCCATGCTCCGGGGCCTGGTCGAAGAGATGAACCTGACCCAGGAACTTGCCGGTGAGCGTGGCGAACGTGATCACGAGCCGTCACCCGAGACGCCGCTGAACCTGATCATCATTGACGAGCTGGCCCCGCTCATTCACTACTGGCAGCGCTCGTTGGTCGACAAGATCCTTGACGCCCTCGGGCTGCTGCTGACCCAGGGGCGGGCGGTCGGCTACATCGTGTTGGCCTCGATCCAGGAACCCACCAAGGACATCTTCAAGATCCGGGATCTCTTCAGTCGCCGGATCGCACTGCGTCTGCCCACCAGCGACCACACCGACGCCGCTCTCACCGACGGCGCGATCCAGCGCGGTGCGTTGTGCCACGAGATCCCCGAGTCTCTGCCCGGTGTCGCCTTCGAGCTGCTCGCTGGCGGTTCCAGGGCGACCCGCAATCGCGCTGGTCACGTGCCCAATGCGGCCATCGTCGAGTTCGTCGAGTACGTCGAGCACCTGCGCCTGGCCCTCGACGTTAGCCCCACTCCCACCGAGCCCACCGCGGCTTCCCCCGACCTCGACCTCCGGAAGGCAGCAGCCTGATGCAGACCTCACTCGCCCGGATCTGGGCCCGAAACACGGTGCTCATCGGCATCGTCACCGCCGTGCTGTGCCTGCTGGTCAATGCGGTGCACGTGCGCCTGGTCCTCGTCGCGGGCCTGGCCCTGCTGGCCTGGAACACGGTGACGGTCATCCGGTCCTGGCTGTGGATCACCGAGTACCGGCTCTTCTGGTGGTGGCGCCGCTAGTGGGGGAACCACTGGCGATCCGGTGATCGGGTCGGCGTGTCGCCAGCCGATTACTCGTCTTGTACGCCAGGGTGAGCCACACGATCGCTGGTTAAACAGCGAAAGGGCCCTCCGCGCCAACGGAGAGCCCTTTCCTAGCTGGCGGTCCCGCTCAACCCTCTGAAGCGAAGCGGAACCGAAATGCCTACGGCCACTGTAGCCGATGCGGTGCAGACATCGCACGCATCACCACCGATCGACACGCGCTCGGCTGCCCTCACGGGCCAGCTCGATGCCGCCGAACTCATCGCCTCGGTATGGCGCCCGGACTTCCCCACGCGCGAGATGGTGCGCCAGGCCGCTGACCTCGTGCCCTTGATCCCCCGCGACACCTCGACGGCGTCTGTGCTGGCAGAGGGGCCGCGTCCGTTGCTGCGGATCGCTCCCGGCGTGATCGCGCTCCGCGGCCGCGACGATGCCCGGGCCGAGCGCACTGCCGAGCGTCAGGTACACCGCCGTGAGGTCGACGTCGACCTCTTGGCCGCTGAGATCGCTCGATCTGGTTCTCTGCCCGAGGACCGTGAATCAACCCGGGAAATCACCGAGTGGTCTCGTAAAAGCCAACTCAACATGATGGTCACATTCGCCGAACTGGATTACGAGCCGATGTTCGCTGACCCTCTCCGGATGCCTGCCATGATGACGGTCACTTATCCCGGGAAATGGGAGATCGTCGCGCCGAACGGCCGTGCCGTCAAAGCGCACATGAAACGACTCCGAAAGCGCTACGAACGACAGTGGGGCGAGAAGCTCCGATGCCTCTGGAAGCTGGAATTTCAGCGCCGAGGGGCCCCCCACGTGCACTTTCTCATGGTTCCCCCGCACGGCATGGCAGGCTCACGCAATTTCCGAGAATGGCTGTCCTGGGTCTGGGCGGACATTGTTGCGCACCCCGATCCTGTCGAACGAGCCAAGCACGAACGCGCAGGAACAGGGGTCGACTACTCCGAGCCGTTGAAGAGTCGAGACCCGAAAAGAATGGCCGTTTACTTCGCCAAACACAGTCAATTCAAGGACAAGGCATACCAGAACATCGTCCCTGAATTGTGGCAGGAACCAGGCCAGGGACCCGGCCGATTCTGGGGTGCCTGGCGACTGGAGAAGAGTGTCGAAATCCGCCAGCTCGACCCGCGTACCGACGATGACCTGGTCATCGGTCGGACCCTGCGCGGTCACGCCCGTGCCGCCGGCACCACCCGTGAGGTCACCAAGCCCCGGGTCCGGGGTGGCCGCGTGATCTCCAAGTACCCCGAGGTGCAGGGCCTCGCCGGGGCCTGGCTGATCGCCTCCCGCCCGGCACCGAGGTACAGAAGGACCCGGGTCCGGGTGAACAGGATGGCCAAGAACAGGGGCTTTGTGATCACCAACAACGCCCCTGCACTGTTTGCCGAGATCGCGCGTCATCCCGGTCTGTCGTGGAACTCAGTAGATCAGTAGATCAGCAACTCAGTAGATCAGTAGATCAGTAGAAAAGGGTCCCCGTACTCCGGCAATGGGAGTGCGGGGGTCCCCTGCGTACCTATTTCAGTCGCGCTTGTCCTCCTGCTGCTGTGCGGGGCGGCGACCGCTGCTCGGCTTCGTCCCTCCGCCCGTGGGCTTCGCCGTGCTGGGGGTCTTCGGCTCCAGCTGCTCCAGGCGCTCGGTCAGCCGCTCGATCTCCCAGCCCGCCCGTAGGGCCCTGCCCTCGGCGTCGTCGCGCTCCAGCGCGAACCGGGTCGTCTGCTCCTTCAGCTCCTCGATAAGCGCTTCGCGTCGCTCGTTTTCGCTGGTCAGCCATGTGATTCGGTCCTGAGCGCCGGCGGTCTGGTGCTCGGCCTCGGCCAGCTTCCGCCGTAGGTCCGCCATCGCGGCCTGGTGGTCGTCACGCACCTTGCCCAGCGCCTCGGTGTGGGCCTGGCGCTGGTTGGCCAGCTGTAGGGCCTGGTCCACCTCGGCGCTGCGGCGGATCTCCTCGATGAGGCGCGTGTGCTCGGCGGCCTGCACTTCGACCTTGGTCCGGGCCTGGTCGCGGTCGCGCTCGGCTGCCTCGGCCCTGGCCTCGGCCTCGGCCTGGCGGCGGTCGGCGGCGGCGATCTCGCGAGACAGCTTGTCCGCGCGGGTCTCCTGCTCGGCTCGCGCGACCTCGGCCGCGGCCGCGTCGTCGTCGGCCTGCACGGCACGCTCCACGGCACCCTCCAGCTCGTGCGCCATGCGCAGTCGGTCCTCGCGGGCCTGCGTCGCGATCTGCTCGGCCTCGTCGGCACGGGCCCGCTCCCCCGCTGTGGCCTCCTCGATCTGCCGGAGCACCGCCGCGCTGTCGAGCCCCTCGACCCGGCGCGCCAGCTCCCGCGCGGCCGTCGAGAGCACCTCGGCGAGCTGGGTCACGGGTACGTCGTCCGCTAGGCCCAGGGCCGCTAGCGCCTCACGTGTGCCGGTGCGGTCCGAGCGCCTCGCCTCCTGGGTCTTGCGCAGGTACGCGGCCCGCGCCCGGTGCTGGTTGCGCTCGGCCTCGGTCTCCCCCGCGTAGCTGCTGCGCGGCGCGGTCACGGGCCTGCCGCAGTCGCAGGCGCAGATCGTGGTGGTCGTCATCGCTGTCTCCCCTGTCCGGTGGTGTGTCACCAGTCTACCTCTACGTAGACGTAGATGTCTACGTCTACGTAGACTTTCTACGTAGAATCTACGTCTACGTCTACGCGCAAGAGGTCAAGGTTTAGTCCGATCGGATGAATCTACTGATTTACTGAACTCAGTAGATACTGATCTACTGAGTTACTGATATACTGATGTAGTCAGAGAGACCGGCGAAAGGGTGGGGACGATGGCCAAGAGGACCGCGACCGCGAACGAGCTGGCCGACCAGGCGTGCGCCCTGATCGAGCGTGCGTGCGAGGCCACGATCACCGAGACCCGGACCGGCGTCGCCCGGGCGATCGAAGAGCAGTACCTCGGGGCTGAGGACGTCTCCCGCGCCACGTTCTCCGGCCTGTCCGCCGATGACTCCGTGGTGGAGACCCTGCGCGATGGCGGTCCGGCGATGGCCGACCCCGGGCTTGACGGCCTGGCCGAGCGGTTCGACGTCGAGGGCGTCTC
>NZ_BSTR01000088.1 GCF_030269645.1 Actinokineospora sp. NBRC 105648
CCGCTCTGCAGCGGCGGTTGGGGACGACCACCATTTATGTGACCCACGATCAGGTGGAGGCGATGACGATGGGTCATCGTGTCGCCGTGCTCAAGGATGGGTTGTTGCAGCAGTGCGACACGCCTCGGGCGTTGTATGACCGGCCGGCGAACGCGTTCGTGGCCGGGTTCATGGGGTCACCGTCGATGAACCTGCGGTCGGTGCCGCTCACGAGCGAGGGTGCCCGCCTCGGCGGCCTGGACGTCCCGCTGCCGCGCGAGACCCACGCCGCCGCCACTCGGCTGGAACTCGACCGGATCACCCTGGGCATCCGCCCCGAGTCGCTGGCGCTGGTGACCGGGGGCGGGTTCGAGGTCGTGGTGGAACTGGTGGAGGAACTGGGCGCGGACGCGCTGGTCCACGGCTCGATCCCGGACGACCCCGACACCACCCGCCTGGTCGTGCGCGTCGACGGCCGAACGCCGCCCGCGCTGGGGGAGAAGGTGTTCGCCGCGGTGCGCGACCCGGAGGAACTGCACGCCTTCCACCCGGAAACCGGTGAACGGATCGTCTGAGACCGCGCCGACCGGGCGAAACCGCCTGTGGCTCAGGAGATGGCGCTGCCGAAAACCATCCTGGCCTGCTTGTCCATCTGCTCGTGAAGGCGTGCGTGGAGCCTCACCACCGAGTGGTGAGGCTCCACGTCCACGTGCTCGCTAGTCCTGCCACCACACCGCGGTGTCCGTGGGCAGCAGGAGTTCGTCACCGTCCACAGTGTACGGACCGGAGGCGAGTACCACCCTTGCCGCCGGGACGCGCGCGGTGTCCTTCCCCAGGTTGACCGCGCACCCGAACCCGCCGCGCCGCACGGTGATCACCTCGCCACCGGAGTCGGCCCAGTCGAAGTCGTTCGCCGAGAACGTCCGCCGGAGCCGTAGCGCCGACCGGTAGAGCTCCAGCACCGACGCCGGGTCCCCGGCCTGCGCCTGCGCCGAGAGCCCCGCCCAGTGCGCCGGCTGCGGCAGCCACGGCGTCGACCCGTCCGGCCCGAAGCCGAGCGCGCTGCCTCCCGTGGTCCACGGCAGCGGCACACGGCACCCGTCGCGCCCTGGATCGGTGTGCCCGGAGCGTTCCCACACCGGGTCTTGGCGCAGCTCGTCGGGCAGGTCCAAGATCTCCTCCAGGCCCAGCTCCTCGCCCTGGTAGAGGTAGACCGAGCCCGGCAGCGCCAGCATCAGCAAGATGGCCGCCCGCGCGCGCCGCAGGCCGGTCTCGCCGCCCCCGTAGCGGGTCACGTGCCGCCGCACGTCGTGGTTCGACAGCACCCAGGTGGCGGGCGCGCCCACCGGGGCCATGGCGGCCAGCGACTCGGTGATCACCCGGCGCAGCGCGGCGGCGTCCCACTCGGCGGTCAGGTAGTGGAAGTTGAACGCCTGGTGCAGCTCGTCCGGCCGCACGTACCGGGCCGTCCGCTCGGGGGCGGCGGTCCACGCCTCGGCGACCGCGATGCGGGGTGGCTGGTAGGTGTCGAGCACCTTGCGCCACTCGCGGTAGACCTCGTGCACACCGTCCTGGTCGAAGTACGGCAGCGGCCTGCTCTCGAGCAGCCCGTGCTGACCCGCGGTCCCCGCGTCCGGCAGGCCGTCCTGCTTGACCATCCCGTGCGCGACGTCCACCCGGAAGCCGTCCACGCCCAGGTCCAGCCAGAACCGCAGCACGCTCTCGAACTCCGCGCGCACCTCGTGGTTGGACCAGTCGAGGTCGGGCTGGGTGGTGTCGAACAGGTGCAGGTACCAGTCGCCGTCGGGCAGCCGGGTCCAGGCGCGGCCGCCGAAGACCGACTCCCAGTCGTTGGGCGGGTCCTCGCCGCGCCCGGGGCGGAAGACGTAGCGGGCCCGTTCGGGCGAGCCCGGCTCGGCGGCCAGCGCGGCCTGGAACCACGCGTGCGCCGAGGAGGTGTGGTTGGGGACGATGTCGACGATCACCTTCAGACCCGCGGCCCGCGCGTCGGCCAGCAGCGCGCGGGCGTCGTCGAGGGTGCCGAAGAGCGGGTCGACGTCTCGGTAGTCGGCCACGTCGTAGCCGCCGTCAGCCATCGGCGACGGGTAGCACGGGGTGATCCACAGCGCGTCCACACCGAGGTCGACCAGGTACGGCAGCCGGGAGCGGATGCCCGCCAGGTCGCCGATCCCGTCGCCGTCGCCGTCGGCGAAACTGCGGACGTAAACCTCGTAGATGACCGCGTCGTGCCACCACCGCTGGTCGTCGTGCGTCATGGAGCCCCTTCCACACCGGCGTTCGCGAGACCCGCCGACGCTAGCAGCGCGGCTCGCCGGTGGTAGTTTCTCGCCGGTCCACCGCGGCCCCACGTGGCGTGGGTCTCCCCCCGACCCGGGGTTGTCCGGTGTGGTGTGGAACACGTCAAGGCCCGCAAATCTGGCATCGTCGGATCCGATGTTCCAATTCGAACCATTGACACTGGCAATAGCGCGAGTGCAATCTCCGATCGCGCAGACATCATATTGGGTCATAACTCTGCAAGTTGCAGTTTTGCGCTTGCGGAATAGCCCGGGTGATACCCCGTTTGGCGGCGTTATGCCGGTGAACTGGGCCAGTGTTGCCCTGGCCGGCAGAAGAAGTGCGAGCCAATTCACCCGATCGTGATCAACGCGTGGCGTTTGGGTGGCATTCTTGAGGGGTGACCGTCACTGGGTCACCAGCCGAGGGGGTGGGGGATATGCGTGAGAATGGCTACGGGGATACCGGGTGCGTACGGCCTGTCGTGGATCCGGTGATCGTCGACCGGGACGATGCCGCCGAGGCCCTGCTGCGCTTCTTCCTGACCAACGCCGACGCCAACGACCACGACGCGAACGACTACCTGGTCGAGGAATTCTGTCGCAGGCTCCGCGACTCCCGCGACCTGCCCGCGCCCATGGTCGAGTGCGACTGACCTGCGCGGACGGGTTAACAGTTAACGCGGGCTTAAGCGGTGCTAAATCCCAGGGTGGTCACTGTGGTCGGTGGCCCAGTTAAGTGTTAAGGCGCTCCGAGCCGCTTTCCGGTGTGGATTCCCGGCTTACCGTCTGGCTCCCTGCAGATTCGAGGACAAGGAGCCAGCCATGCGAATGCGCGGCAAACTAGCCGCCGCCGTGTGCGGCGCGGTGGTGGTGAGCACCGCGGTCACCGTGGTGGTCGGGGGTGTCTCCCAAGCGGGACAACAGGACCGGGCCGCCGAGGCGTTGGCGCGCGGCCTGGGTGTCTCCACTGAGGCCGCCGCTACCAGGCTGCGGCAACAGGACGACGCCCACCGGGTGCTCGACGCCCTCCCCGCCACGCTGCGCGACCGGGCGGCGGGCCGCTGGTTCGACGAGCGCACCGGCAAGCTCGCCCTCGCGGTCACCGACGAGGCCACCGCCGCGCAGGCCCGTGCGGCGGGTGCCGACCCGGTGCTGGTCACCCGCGGCCCCGCCGAGCTCGACCGCGCGCTGGGCCAGGTCCGTGCCCTGGTCGGCCGCGGCGTGCCCGGGCTGAACACCTTCGGTGTGGACCAGCGCGGCAACCAGGTGCTGGTCACGGTGAACCGGACCAGGAAGGACGCGAGCACCGAGCGCTTCCTCACCGCTGTGCGCGCGGTCGACGGAGTGCGCGTCGAGGAGTCGGACGTCTCGCCGCACCAGCAGGCGGGCGAGGTCCAGCCGGGCAGCCCGTGGTGGCCGGGGTCGGAGTCCAACTGCTCCATCGGCTTCGCCGCCACCGACTCGGCGGGCGCGAAGCAGATGCTCACCGCGGGTCACTGCACCAACGACGCCAACCAGCCCGCCTACGGCGCGAGCGGCCAGCAGAACCGGCTGGGCACCTCCAACGTCGGCGGCACCCGCTCGGTCAACGCCCGCGAGGGCGACATGGGCGTGGTCGCGGTGACCGAGTCCGGGTGGAACCTCTCCGCCGCGGTCAACACCTGGGGCGGCGCGCCGGTCACCGTGACCGGGTCGGCCGAGGCGATCGTCGGCGACAGCGTGTGCCACTCCGGGAACACGTCCAAGTGGAAGTGCGGCACCGTCACCTACGTCAACGAGACCATCGACTACGGCGGCGGCCTGGTGATCGAGGGGCTCACGCTGAGCACCGCGTGCTCGCTCGGCGGTGACTCCGGCGGCGCGTGGCTGCGTGGCGACCAAGCCGTCGGCCTGCACGACGGTGGACCGTCGCAGTGCGTCAGCAACCCGACCAAGGACCAGATGTCGATCTTCCAGCCGGTCCGCGAGGCACTGGCCAAGTGGAACCTCACCCTCTACACCGGTGGGGGCGGTGACACCCAGGCGCCGACGGTGCCCGCCGGGCTCAGTGCCACCGGCAGCACCGCGACGAGCGTCTCGCTGTCCTGGACGGCTTCGACCGACAACGTCGGCGTCACCGGCTACGACGTCTACCGGGGCAGCACCCTCGCCACCACGGTCACCGGCACGACCGCGACTGTCACGGGGTTGACCGCAGACACGGCGTACTCGTTCACCGTGCGCGCCAAGGACGCCGCGGGCAACACATCGGCGGCCAGTGCCGCGGTCTCGGCGCGGACCCAACCGTCCACCGGCGGCGACACCCAGGCGCCCAGCACCCCCGCCAACCCGCGCGCGACCGCGCAGACCGACACGACCGTCTCACTGACCTGGGGCGCGTCGACCGACAACGTGGGGGTCACCGGATACGAGGTGTACCAAGGGAACGCGCTCGCCACCACGGTGCCGGGCACGTCCGCGACGGTCACCGGGCTGACCCCCGACACGGCCTACTCGTTCACCGTCCGGGCCCTCGACGCCGCGGGCAACCGCTCGCAGCCGAGCGCGGCGGTGTCCGCGCGGACCACGCCGCCGGCGGGTGGCCGGACCTTCACCAACGGCACCGACTTCCCGATCCGCGACTACCAGACCGCCGTCAGCCCGATCCGGTCGACCGCGACGGGCAACGCCGCCCGCCCGGTCACCGTGGTGCTGACCGCGACGCACACCTGCCTGCAGGACCTGCAGGTCGTCGTCGTGTCCCCGAGCGGCTGGCGCTACACCCTGCAGAACAGCGGTGGTGCCACCTGCACCGCGTTCCCGGGGACGAGGACGTTCACGCTCAGCCCGTTCACCGAGACCGCCGCGGGTACCTGGACGCTGCGGGTCTCGGACAACGGGGCCGGTGACACCGGGGTGCTCGACGCCTGGTCCATCACCGTCTGATCGTGGGTCAGGAGACCACGAACGCCACGGCCGCTCCTGTCGAGGTGACCGTTCGCACGTGGTTCCACGCCGTCCACCGCCGCAGGTAGCCGAGCCAGTACTCGGCTGCCGCGGCGGTGTCCGGCGTCAGGGCGTCCAACTCGTTGTTCCACGGCACGTTGCGGGTCCCGGTGACCACGATCGCGCCGAGGACGTAGAGCGCCGCGCCGACGACCTGCGGCACCGCGCCCACGATCGCGGCGATGACGCCGACGACGGCGGTTCCCAGGAAGAGCACCAGGAACAGCGGGGTGACGATCACCCGGTTGACCGTCTGCATGGCCGCGATGCCCTGGGCGGGCGGCAAAGCGGCGAAGGCGCGCATCATGAAGACCGAGAAGGCGAAGAAGATGCCCGCCACCATGCCGCTGCCCACTGCGGCGACGGTGCTGAGCACGTCGAGGGTGTCCACGCTGGACACGCTAGCGCGCGGCGGTGTCCAGGACGCGGTCTATGTACGGATCGGGATCGGCGAGGATGGCCCTGGTCACCGCCGTCGCCGCCCCGCGCACGGCGGCTCGGGAACCCAGCTCGGACGCACGGACCTCGATCGCCGACCACGGCGCACCCACGACGCGCAGTTCCAGCTCCGCGCGCAGCGGTGGGGCGAGCCACTGGTGCAGGCGCGCGTAACCGCCGCCGAGCACGATCGTCGGGATGTCCAGCACGTTAACCACTCCGGCGAGCGCCACCCCCAGCACCGTGCCCGCCGCGTTCACCGCCGATAGAGCTTGACCATCCTTTTCGGACAGCTTCCGGATCAGCCCGTCAAGCGCCACAACGGGTTCACCGCCAGTAAGCGTTTCCAGGCCAGCCACCCGTTCCAGGCAACCGCGCGCGCCGCACGGGCAGGGTGGGCCCGTCGGGTCGACGCACAGGTGGCCGATCTCGCCGCTGAAGCCGCGCACGCCGCCGAACACCGCGCCGCCGGAGACGATCCCCGCGCCGATCCCGATCTCCCCGGAGACGAGCACGAAGTCGCGGCCGCCCGCGCCGTGCCACAGCTCGGCCAGTGCGGCGTGGTTGGCCTCGTTGTCCACCGCCGCCCCCGGGAACGCGGCCCGCAGGTCGACCCGCGACCACCCCAGGTTCGGCGCGGCCAGCAGCACGCCGGTCTCCCGTTCGACCAGGCCGGGCACCGCGATGCCGAGCCCGCCCACCGGCACCCCCATCGCCCCGGCGTCGGCCACCGCCCGGCGCACCGCCCGCTTCGCCTTGGTCAGCACCCGCGACGGCGGCTGGTCGCGGTTGTCGCCCGGGCTGAGCCGGAAGGCGTGCTCGCGGCCGGTCGGGTCGGTGAGGCAGGTCGCCAGGTAGTCCACCCCGATCTCCAGGCCGACGCCGTGCGGCCCGGTCGGCGCGAGGGCGAGCCCGGTGCCGCGCCTGCCCCGACCGGGGCGGGACTCCGGTCCGGTCTCGGTCACCAGCCCGGCCGCGACCAGGCGGTCGACCAGGCTCGACACGGTCGCCTTGGCCAGCCCGGTGGCCGCGGCCACGCCCGCCCGGGAGCCGCCGCCCGCGGCGACGGCGTCGAGGACGACGGTGGTGTTGTGCCTGCGGAGGTCGCGCTGGCCGGTGGGTCGCACGGCGGCGACTCTACGGGTTGACGGGTCGGGGAGCGCGTTTTAAGTTCAACCTCTGAACTAATTAGCTGGAGGCCGCCGTGAAGCCAACCCCCGAGGACAGGTTCAGCTTCGGACTGTGGACCGTCGGCTGGCGCGCGGCCGACCCGTTCGGCGACCCGACCCGGCCCGCGCTCGACCCCGCCGAGTCGGTGCGCGCGCTGGCCGACCTGGGCGCCTGGGGCGTGAGCTTCCACGACGACGACGTGGTCCCCTTCGGTGCCGACGACCAAGTCCGGGACCGCGAGCTCGACCGGCTGCGCGCCGCGCTGGCCGAGACCGGTCTGCGGGTGCCGATGGTGACCACGAACCTGTTCTCGCACCCGGTGTTCAAGGACGGCGGGTTCACCAGCAACGACCGCGCCGTGCGCCGGTTCGCGCTGAGCAAGGTGCTGCGCAACGTCGACCTAGCCGCCTCGCTGGGTGCGGCGACCTACGTGCTCTGGGGCGGGCGCGAGGGCTCGGAGACCGACGCCGCCAAGGACGTGGGGGCCGCGCTCGACCGTTACCGGGAGGCCATCGACACCATCGCGGGGTACGTGCTGGAGCAGGGCTACGACCTGCGGCTGGCGCTCGAACCCAAGCCCAACGAACCGCGTGGGGATATCCTGCTGCCCACGATCGGCCACGCCCTGGCGTTCATCGCCGAGTTGGAGCACGGCGCGATCGTGGGGGTGAACCCCGAGGTCGGGCACGAGCAGATGGCCGGGCTGAACTTCGTGCACGGCGTCGCGCAGGCGCTGTGGGCGGGCAAGCTGTTCCACATCGACCTCAACGGCCAGCGCGGTCCGCGCTACGACCAGGACATGGTCTTCGGGCACGGTGACCTGCTCTCGGCGTTCTTCCTGGTCGACCTGCTGGAGAGCGCGGGCTACGACGGGCCCCGGCACTTCGACTACAAGCCCTCGCGCACCGAGGACGTCGCCGGAGTGTGGGTGAGCGCGCGGGCGAACATAGACATGTACCTGTTGCTGCGCCGGCGAGCCGCGGCGTTCCGGGCCGACCCGGTGGTGCGCGCGGCACTCGCCGAGTCCGGAGTGGACGACCTGCGGACGCCCACCCTGGCGCCAGGGGAGACCCTGGCGGACCTGCGGGCCGAGTCGTTCGACGTCGACCGGGCGGCGGGGCGCGGGTACGGGTTCGTGCGGCTGGCGCAGTTGGCGGCCGAGCACCTCCTGGGTGCGCGGTGACACTGGTCGCGGGGGTCGACTCGTCCACGCAGTCGTGCAAGGTGGTCGTGTGCGACGCCTCGTCGGGCGTGGTGGTGCGGTCCGCGAGTGCCCCGCACCCGCCGGGGACCGAGGTGGATCCGGCGCTCTGGTGGACCGCCTTCCAGTCCGCTGTGGACGCTGCCGGTGAGCTCGCTGATGTGGCCGCGTTGTCCATCGGCGCCCAGCAACACGGGATGGTGTGCCTCGACGAGGACGGCGCGGTCGTGCGGGAAGCGTTGCTGTGGAACGACACCAGGTCTGCCTCCGCCGCGGAGGATCTAGTCGCCGAGTTGGGCGGACCCGCGGCGTGGGCGGCGGCCGTGGGCACGGTGCCGCCCGCGTCGTTCACGGTGACCAAGCTGCGGTGGCTGGCTGAGCACGAGCCCGCCTCGGCCGCGCGGACCGCCTCGGTGGCGCTGCCGCACGACTGGCTGACCTGGCGGTTGGGCGGGGCCTTCGTGACCGACCGCAGTGACGCGAGCGGCACGGGTTACTTCTCGCCGTCCGGGGGATACCGGCTGGACCTGCTCTCCCGTGCGCTCGGGCACGGCGCCGAGGTGCCGGTGGTCGCTGAACCCCTTGCCGCGGTGGGGGAGTCGTCGGGTGTCGTGCTTGGTCCTGGGTGCGGGGACAACGCGGCGGTGGCACTCGGGGTGGGTGCCGGCCCGGGGGACGTGGTGGTGTCGATCGGGACTTCCGGGACCGTGTTCGCGGTCAGTGAGACGGCGACCGCGGACGCCTCGGGGGTGGTGGCGGGGTTCGCCGACGCGACCGGGCGGTACCTGCCGTTGGTGTGCACCCTCAACGCGGCACAGGTTCTGACCGCCACGTGCTCGTTGCTCGGGGTGAGCTTGGCGGACCTGGACTCATTGGCGCTGTCGGCGCCCGCTGGTGCGGGTGGCGTCGTGTTCGTGCCCTACTTGCAGGGAGAGCGTACGCCGAATCGTCCACATGCGACTGGGCGGGTGTACGGGTTGACGTTGTCGACGATGTCGCCCGCGCATCTGGCGCGGGCCGCCGTTGAAGGAGTCCTGTGTGGACTTGCTGATGGGCTCGATGCCCTGGTGGATCAAGGTGTTCTGGTATCGCGGGTGATCCTGGTGGGTGGCGGTGCGCGGTCTGCGGCGGTTCGGGCTGTCGCGCCGCAGGTGTTCGGGCGACCGGTGCTGGTGCCCGCTGTTGCCGAGTACGGGGCGGTGGGGGCCGCGCGGCAGGCGGCCGGGGTGGTGGCGGGGGCGTTGCCCGATTGGCCTTCGGTCGCGGCTGAGGTTGTGGAGGCGGACCCGTTGCCCGCGGTGCGGGCTCGGTATGCGGAGGTGCGCGACCTCAGCTCTCCGCTCGGGCCTTGAGGCCCGCGGCGAAGCGGTCGAAGGAGGGCTGGAGGTCGGGCATGGACTTCCAGATCAGCGGGAGCAGCGGGCCGGTGTACTCCTCGCGCAGGTGGAACGTCGTTCCGGTGCCGGTCTGGGTCTGGGTTTCGGTGAGGGTGTAGCGGCGGACGCCGCGGAAGAGGCCGAGGGGCATGCCGCCGGTGAAGGTGAAGCCCTGGTTGGGCTGGATGTCGCCGGCCGTGACCGGGAAGGCCCTGGGGGTGACCTCGGTGGTGATCTTGAGCTTGCCGTTCTCGGTGATGGTGCCCTCGACCTTGGTGACGCCGGAGTCCCAGGTGGGCCAGGTGGGGGCGTCTATCAGGATGGCCCAGACCTGGGCGGGGGTGGCGTTGATGGTGGCGGTGGACTCGTAGTGCTTCATGGGGCTCCTCGCTCTGGGGGTGTGAGCGGGAAGGTACTCGGTGGTGGGCTGGTTGGCCTGGTGGCTGCTGCTTTCGTGAGGGGGCTCGGTCTGGGCTCGCCTTGGTGTTGCCGTTTTCGTTGGCCGGGTCGCGAGGGTGGGTTCGGTCTGGTGGGTTTTGCTGCTTTTCGTTGCCCGGCTTACAAGCGTGGGCTCGATCTAGTGAACTCGCTTCGTGTGGGGCCCCTAGAGCACCGCGGTGGTGAAAAAAGGGCGGGTGAAGGGCATTCCCCACCACCGGCAAGTTTAGCGGTGCTCTCCCCCCACACGAAG
>NZ_BSTR01000089.1 GCF_030269645.1 Actinokineospora sp. NBRC 105648
TCGGAGATGGCCCTGCACTCCGATGTCACCGCCACCGGGCTGCCGGTGTTCTTCGCCCACCCGCACTCACCCTGGGAACGCGGCAGCAACGAGAACCTCAACCGGATCGTCCGCGAGTACCTGCCCACAGGCGTCGAGATCACCAGCGACCCGCATTACCTGGCCGCCATCGCCGCCGAGATCAACGACCGACCCCGTAAACTCCACCACTGGCGCAAACCCGGCGAGGTATTCACCGAACTCCTCGAACTGGATGCTTCCACCGCCTGAACTCGCCGATCCACACCTGACGCGCTCGAAGCACGCCTTTTCCGCAACGCTCACCACCCCGGCTCTTGACCGACGCAGCTTGCGGTGGTTTGCCGCCTCCCCCTTGCAGGGCGACGGCGGAGGGCCTTCCTCCATCTCTTGCACAGCACCACAGATGGACCACTATTTCGCAGTCACGCCGTGTTCAGGACACACGTAGGCGCTTGCCTTTGGCCTGGTTCTCGGTGATCGTCCGCCGAGGGATGCGATCCGGTCCAGCCGTTCCTGTTCGGCGGCGTCGTCGAGGGCCTTGATGTTGAGGTCGAGCAGGTCGGCGCGGTAGGCGCCGAACACTCGGCGGTTGAGGAAGCCTTCCAGCGTGGTGAGCAGGGTGTCCTCGCGGACCCGGATGGTGGCAGGGTGACCGGCGGGCCGCCACTGTTTCTTGGGTGTGCAGGCGAGGTAGCGGTGTCCTCTCATGTGGTTGCCGAACATGCGTCGTCCGCACTGGGTGCAGTAGACGTAGCTGCGCAGCGGGTAGACGCGTTTGGCTTCGGGGTTCATGCTGACTCCGGCCGCGGTACGGGATCGTTCTCGGCGGCGAGCGACTTCCTGTGCCTGGACGTAGGTCTCCAGGTCGACCAGTGCCTCGTGTACGGGCTCGACTGTCCACCCACTCGGTGACGGGGTTGATCTTGTTGCCGCCGGTTCCCTTGCGGGCGCGCCTGTTCCACACCATGTGGCCGGTGTGCTTCGGGTTGGTGAGCACGTCACGCACGCTGGAACCTGTCCACTGTCCGACCGGCACCCGCTCTCCCACGGGGTGAGGGGCGGGTTGGTGACGAGGTCGAGGTTGAGGCGGTCGGCGATGTCCTGGTAGCCGAGTCCGGTGACCCGCCAGGCGAAGATCCTTTCGACCGCGGGGCCTTCCACCTCGTGAGGCACGAGCCGGGACTTCTTGGCGCCCTTGGCTCGCTTGGCGGGAATCGGGTGTGGGATGAGATTGGCGCGGTAGCCTTAGGGCGCCCTGCCGATGTTGTAGCCCTGCTCGGTGTGGGGCTCGAACCCGTCCCAGGACTTCTCCAGCATCTCGGTGACATACCACTCGGCCACACCTTGCTTGACCCGTCGGGTGAGCACCTGGGTGGCGGTCTTGGTCCGGCGGCCGTCCTTCGGCAGGTGCACACCTTCGTCGACCGCGATCAGCATGATGCCGAGCTGTTCCAGCTTGTGCTTGACCTCGGTGCCGATGTAGGTCCGGCGCGCGACTCGCGAGATGTCCTCGACGATGACCACATCGAACCGGCGGCCGACTCGCCGAGCCTCCTTCATCAACTCTTCGAGGCCACCGTCGCGCGGGATAGGGATCTGGAAGATCTCGTGTGCCCGCCCCCGGCTCCGTGCGTCGAGGTCGGTTCGACCGGACTCGATGTCGTAGAAGTGCGCGGTGATCACCGCGTGCTCGGGTAACGCGGCGTCGCAGTTGCGGAGCTGCCGCGGCAGAGACAACGTCGGGTCCTGCTGATCGTAGGTCGACGTCCGCCCCAACCAGGCCACCCTGATCAAGCCGGGTTCCCGCTCGGGCGCCATGGGCCCACCGAACGCCAGCGCGACCCGCTGGCTGGGCCTGCTGACCAAGTCCCTCCGCGCCGCAGCACACGCCACCGACCACTGATCGATCGACAGGGAAACGCCCGGCCGGGCAGCGTCATCCGGCCGGGCGTTCTCATGCCCGGCTTTCTGTCGACGCTCCACCCCGACTCGAACCGACCGCCCGACACTGCCACGCGGGGCCTGGGCAGAAGGCCTGCCTGCGCGGAGGTTGGGAGGAACGGTGCCGAACAGACACGGTGGCAGGCGCGTGGTGGTGACCGGGATCGGCGTGATCGCGCCCGGGGGGATCGGGACCAAGCAGTACTGGGACCTGCTCTGCGCGGGACGCACCGCGACGCGGACGATCTCCCTGTTCGACGCGAGCCCGTTCCGGTCGAGGGTGGCCGCCGAGGCCGACTTCGACGCGGTCGCGTCGGGACTGAGCAGGCGCCAGATCCGGACGTGGGACCGGACCACGCAGTTCGCGGTGGTGGCGGCGCGGGAGGCGCTGGCCGACAGCGGGGTGCTCGGGGAACTCGACCCGTACCGCACCGGCGTGATGGTGGGCACCGCGTGCGGCATGACCCAGAGCCTGGACAGCGAGTACGCGGTCGTCAGCGACGAGGGCAAGAAGTGGCTGGTGGACGAGGCCCACGCCTCCCCTTATCTGTACGACTACTTCGCACCGTCCTCGATGGCCGCCGAGCTGGCCTGGCTGGTAGAGGCACAGGGCCCGGTGGGGGTCGTGTCGACCGGCTGCACCTCGGGCATCGACGTGCTCGGCCACGCCGCCGACCTGATCGCGGAGGGCGCGGCCGACGTGCTGGTCAGCGGCGCCTCCGACGCGGCGATCTCGCCGATCACGGTGGCCTGCTTCGACGCCATCCGCGCCACCACCCCGCGCAACGACGACCCGGGCACGGCGTCCCGCCCGTTCGACCGCACCCGTAACGGGTTCGCGCTCGGTGAGGGAGCGGCGATCTTCGTGCTGGAGGAGTACGGGCACGCGCGGCGGCGCGGCGCGCACGTCTACGCCGAGATCGCGGGCCACGCGACCCGCGCCAACGCGTTCAGCATGACCGGTCTGCGCTCCGACGGCCGGGAGCTGGCGGAGGCGATCACGACCGCGCTGGACCGGGCCAGGGTGCGTCCCGGCGACATCGACTACATCAACGCGCACGGCTCGTCCACCAAGCAGAACGACCTGCACGAGACCATGGCCTACAAGCACAGCCTCGGCGCGCACGCCTACACCACCCCGATCAGCTCGATCAAGTCGATGATCGGGCACTCGCTCGGCGCGATCTGCTCGCTGGAGGTGGCGGCGTCGGTGCTGGCCATCGAGCAATCGGTCATCCCACCCACGGCCAACCTGCACGAGCCGGACCCGGACTGCGACCTGGACTACGTGCCGCTGACCGCCCGGGAGCAGCGTTCCGACGTGGTGCTGAGCGTGGCGAGCGGGTTCGGCGGCTTCCAGAGCGCGATCGTGCTGACCGCGCCGGACCGGGCCGCCGCGTGACCGCGCCCGTGGTCACCGGCCTGGGTGTGCTCTCGCCCAACGGTTCCGGTGTGGACGACTTCTGGGCGGCGACGCTGGCCGGGCACAGCGGCGTCGCCCCGCTGACCCGGTTCGACGCGAGCGGCTACCCGTCGGGCATCGGCGGTGAGGTCAAGGACTTCGACGCGGCGGAGCTGCTGCCCGGCAGGCTGCTGCCGCAGACCGACCACATGACACGCCTCGCCCTGGTCACCGCCGAGCAGTGCCTGGCCGACGCGGACCTGGACCCGCGCGAACTGCCGGACTTCGCCGTCGGCGTGGTGACGGCGGCGTCGGCGGGCGGCATGGAGTTCGGGCAGCGGGAGCTGGAGGCGTTGTGGGGCAGGGGCGGCGCCTATGTCAGCGCGTACCAGGCGTTCGCGTGGTTCTACCCGGTGAACACCGGGCAGATCTCCATCCGGCACGGCATGCGCGGCGCCAGCTCGGCGATCGTCACCGAGCAGGCGGGCGGCCTGGACGCGGTCGCCAAGGCCCGCAGGCACATCGACCACGGCACCCCGCACATGGTGGCGGGCGGTGTGGACAGCGCGCTGTGCCCGTGGGGCTGGCTGTGCATGTCCCGTTCCGGGCGGGTGTCCACCAGTACCGACCCGAACCGGGCCTACCTGCCGTTCGACGTCGAGGCATCCGGCTACGTCCCCGGCGAGGGCGGCGCGCTGCTGGTCCTGGAGGATCCGAGGGCGGCCGACCGGCGCGGCGCGCCCAAGCGCTACGGCTCGGTCCTGGGTTACGCGTCCACATTCGACCCCCGCCCCGGTTCCGGTCGCGAACCCGGTCTGCGCCGGGCCGTCGAACTGGCCCTGGACCAAGCGGAACTCGCGCCCGGCGACGTCGACGTCGTGTTCGCCGACGCCAGCGGGGTGCCCGAGCTGGACCGGCAGGAGGCGCTGGCGCTGGCGGCCGTGTTCGGCACGCGCGGGGTGCCGGTGACCGCGCCGAAGACCATGACGGGACGGCTGCTCGCGGGCGGCGCCTCCCTCGACCTGGCCGCCGCTCTGCTGGCCCTGCGCGACCAGGTCGTGCCGCCGACGGTGAACATCACCCACCCCGCGCACGGCGAACTCATCGACCTGGTCACCGACCAGCCCCGCGAGCTCCCGCTCACGCACGCGCTCGTGCTGGCCCGCGGCCTCGGCGGCTTCAACTCCGCGATGGTCCTGTGCCAGGGCGAGGACTGACCCCCGCTACGACGACAAGGGAGAGACCATGTCCGGTTTCGGCATCAAGGAACTCGTGGACGTGCTGCGGGCCAGCGCGGGCGAGGAGGAGGACGTCAACCTGGAGGGCGACATCCTGGACGTCGACTTCGAGTCGCTCGGCTACGACTCGCTGGCGCTGTCCAACACGGTCCGCTGGATCGAGCGGGACCTCGGCATCGCCCTGCCCGACGAGGCGATCGACGTCGGCAGCACCCCGCGCGGCCTGCTCGACGAGGTGACCCGCGCGGTCGCCCGGGTCGCCTGACCCCACATCACCGGCACAGGGAAAGGCAAGGGCTGAGCACATGTGCGGCATCGTCGGGTGGGTCGACTACGACCGTGACCTGTCCACCGCTCCCTCCGTTCCCGCCGTCGCGCGGTCGATGACGGACACCCTGGCCTGTCGGGGTCCCGACGACGAAGGGGTCGTCGTGGCCCGGCGGTGCGTGCTGGGGCACCGCAGGCTGTCCATCATCGACCGCGCGGGCAGTGTGCAGCCAATGACATTTACCGCCGACGGCGGGACGGTTGCGACGCTGAGCTTTTGCGGCGAGGTGTACAACTTCGCCGAGCTGCGCGCGCAGCTGGAAGAGGCGGGCCATGTGTTCCGCACGCGCGGCGACACCGAGGTCGTGCTACACGCCTACCTGCGGTGGGGCGAGTCCATGGTGGACCGGTTGAACGGCATGTACGCGTTCGCGGTGTGGGACGCGCGGACCGAGGAGCTGCTGCTCGTGCGTGACCGCATGGGCGTGAAACCGCTCTACTACTGGCTTTCCGAGCACGGCATCGTGTTCGGGTCGGAGCCCAAGGCGCTGTTCGCGCATCCGTCGGTGCCGCGCCGGGTGGCGGCCGACGGGCTTTGTGAGGCGTTGGACATGGTGAAGACGCCGGGGCACGCGGTGTTCGAAGGTCTGCGCGAGGTGCGTCCCGGAGAGCTGCTGCGGGTGCGCCGCGAAGGCACCCGGGCACGCGCGTACTGGCGTCTGGAGGCGCGTGAGCACACCGACGACCTGCCCACAACGATCGGCGCGGTGCGCGGCCTGCTGGAGGACATCGTGTCCCGCCAGCTCATCGCGGACGTGCCGCTGTGTTCCCTGCTGTCCGGCGGGCTGGACTCGTCGGCGGTGACAGCGCTGGCGGCCCGCGCCATGGCGGCCAGGGGCAAGGGGCCGGTGCGCTCGTTCTCGGTCGACTTCGCCCAGGCCGGGTTCGCGCCCGACGCGGTGCGGGCGTCCCCGGACGCGCCTTTCGCCAGGGAACTGGCCGCGCACGTCGGCGCCAGGCACAGCGAGGTCCTGCTGGACAGCGCCGAACTGGCAGACCCGGCCGTGCGCGCGGCCGTGCTGCGGGCCACGGACCTGCCGCCCGCGTTCTGGGGCGACATGTGGCCGTCGCTGTACCTGCTGTTCCGCGCGATCCGGCAGCACTCGACCGTGGCCCTGTCCGGCGAGTCGGCGGACGAGCTGTTCGGCGGGTACCTGTGGTTCCGCAACCCGAACGCCGTCGGCGCCGACACGTTCCCCTGGCTCACCTCCGGTTCGGCCCGCTACTTCGGCGGCCTCGGCCTGCTCGACCGCGGCCTGCTGGAGAAGCTGGACGTCCCCGGCTACCGGGCCGCCCGCTATCGGGAAGCGCTCGCGGAAGTGCCCGTGTTGCCAGGGGAGGACGGCCGGGAACGACGGATGCGGGAGATCACGTACCTCAACCTGACACGGTTCGTGCAGACCCTGCTGGACCGCAAGGACCGGATGAGCATGGCCGTGGGCTTGGAGGTGCGCGTGCCGTTCTGCGACCACCGGCTGGTTGACTACGTGTTCAACGTGCCGTGGTCGATGAAGGCGTTCGACGGCCGGGAGAAAAGCCTGCTCCGCGCCGCCACGGCGGACCTGCTGCCCGACTCGATCGTGCGGCGGGTCAAGACACCGTATCCGACCACTCAGGACCCTGGCTACGCCAAGGCGCTGCGGGTGCAGCTGGCGGGGGTGCTGTCCGATCCGGACGCCCCGGTGCGCCCGTTCCTGGATGTGGACCGGGCGCGGCGGGCCGTGGACCGTCCGGCGGGCGAGGTGAGCCGCCCGTACGACCGCGGTGGCATCGAGATGGCGCTGTGGCTGGACGCGTGGCTGCGGGCCTACGATGTGACCCTGGATCTCTGACACCGAGCACAGGGCCCGCCCCGGAACCGGGGCGGGCCCTGTGCTCGGTGTCAGTTCTTGGTCGCGGCGAACTCGCGCAACGAGGCGGCGACGTAGTCGATCATCTCGGCGGTCAGGCCGGGGTAGACGCCGACCCAGAAGGTGCGCTCCAGGATGATGTCGCTGTTGGCGAGGTCGCCGACGACGCGGTACTCGCGGTCCAGGTAGCCGGGGTGGCGGGTGAGGTTGCCCGCGAACAGCAGCCGGGTGCCGATGCCCCGGTCACCGAGGAACCGCAGCAGCTCGTACCGCTCGAACGAGGCGTCCTCGGTGAGCGTGATGGCGAAACCGAACCAGCTCGGGTCGCTGCCGGGGGTGGCCGACGGCAGCAGGTAGCCCTTGGTGCCTTCCAGGCCCGCGCGCAGCCGCTGCCAGTTGCGGCGACGGGCCGCGCCGAACTCCGGGAGCCTGGCCAGCTGGGTGAGCCCCAGGGCGGCCTGGATGTCGGTGGCCTTCAGGTTGTAGCCGACGTGCGAGAACGTGTACTTGTGGTCGTAGCGCTCCGGAAGGTCGCCCAACCGGTAGAGAAAGCGTTTGCGGCAGGTGTCGTCCTCACCGGGCTCGCACCAGCAGTCCCGGCCCCAGTCCCGCATGGACTCGACGATCCGCGCGAGCACCAGGTTGTCGGTGAGCACGCAGCCGCCCTCGCCGGTGGTGATGTGGTGCGCCGGGTAGAAGCTGGTGGTGGCCAGGTCGCCGAACGTGCCGGTCAGCTTGCCCCGGTGCAGCGAGCCCACGGCGTCGCAGTTGTCCTCGATGAGGAACAGCCCGTGCTCCTCGGCCAGCTTCGCGACCTCGTCCACCTCGTAGGGGTTGCCCAGCGCGTGCGCCAGCATGATCGCCTTGGTGCGCGGCCCGACCGCCGCCGCGACCCGCTCGGCGGTGGCGTTGTAGGTGCCCAGCTCGACGTCCACGAACACCGGCGTCATGCCGTTCTGGTAGATCGGGTTCACCGTGGTGGGGAAGCCGGCGGCGACCGTGATCACCTCGTCCCCCGGCCGCAGCCGGTGGTCCCCGAGCTGCGGCGAGGTCAACGCGGACAACGCGAGCAGGTTCGCCGACGACCCCGAGTTCGTCATGTGCGCCTTGCGCAACCCCAGTGCCTTGGCGAACCGCCGCTCGAACAGCCGCGAGCTGACCCCCGCCGCGATCCGCATGTCCAGGGCCGCTTCGACCAGCGCGACCCGGTCCTCGGCGGTGAGGACCGCGCCGGACGGCAGGATCGGGGTGGCGCCGGGAACGAACCGCGCCTCGCCCGCCGCCTCCAGGTGATATTTCTCCACCGCTTCCAGAATGAGCCGCTTGGCCTCGGCGACCATCATCCACCTCCAGGTCAGGATGCCCCCACCCTCGCCGACCCGCTTCGACAACCGGTCAAGCCGCGGTGGAAACCGGCCTCCACGCAGCCTCCAACGGCGTATCAGCACGGCCTGCCATGGTTCGGGACACCATCCCGCGAACCGGAGGACATCCATGCGTTGGGACAACCTGTTCGTGTCCGGCGTTGCCGCCTGGGTCCCACCCCTGACCTCGGGCGCGGACGCCGTCGCCGCCTGCCTGCTGGACGCCGACCGGTACACACTCCGCGGCATCCGCTCGGTCGCGGTCGCCTCCGACAGCGAGGACGACGCACCACCGCGCATGGCGGTCCGCGCCGCCCGGGAGGCCCTGCGGCGGGGCGGCACGGACCCCGCCGACGTGGCACTGCTGCTGCACGCCACACTGTGGTTCCAGGGCGTCGACATGTGGCCGGAAGCCAGCTTCATCGCCAACGAAACCGTCGGCCGCCAGGTACCCGCGTACAGCATCGCCCAACGCTGCAACGGCGGCATGGGCTCGGTGGAACTGGCCGCCACCTACCTGACGGCGGGTTTGGGCACCGGCACCGCCGCCCTGATCACCACAGCCGACCGCTTCGCAGGCCCGCGTGTGGACCGCTGGAACTCCGTCGACGTGACAATGTACGGTGACGGGGCCAGCGCCCTGGTGCTGTCCACACAGGACGGTTTCGCCCGGGTGCTGGCAACCGCCACAGCGGCCGACAACTCCCTGGAAATCCTGGCCAGGGGCGCGGAACCACTACGCCCCCACCCACCCGAGCCGACCCCGATCGACCTCGGCCAACGCACCCGCGACGGCGCACGGATCGCGGCGTTCGATGACCTGACGCACCGGTACATCGATCTGTTGGTGTCGGCCAAGAACCAGGCACTGGCAGACTCGAAAACCGCGGTGGAGAACATCGCCTGGGCAGTCATCCCGGTCTCCCGGCGCGGCAGCGGCCATGAACTGCACGACCTGCTTGAGGTACCCGACGAACGAACCTCGTGGGGCTACGGCCGCACCACAGGTCACCTCGGCGCGGGCGACCAATTCGCCGGTTTGGCCCAGTTGATCGAAACCGGCGCCGTATCCCGCGGCGACCGCGTACTGCTTTACGGCGGCGGCGCCGGTTACACCTGCACAGCGGCGGTAGTGGAGATCCAGGGCCCGCTCGGAGCTTGAGTCCCCCTCGCCGAGCCTCGGACCGGACCGCCCCGCGACGGTTCGAAGCCGTGTTATCCACAACCCCGCCGATTCATCCATAGGCGGGAGGTTGGGCCTTCCGGCGCTGTGACCTGGCCCGATAGGCTCACGCGCGAGCCAGCCCCCCGGGTGGGAGGGGTGTGTTTCGCGGGCGGCGGTGTGGATCTTCAAAACGGTTCTGGTGAGGCTGGCACGGCAGGAATAGCCGCGTCAGGTAGCGCTACTTGAGGCAGCGCGGCCTTGCGACGCGCAGCGAGCAAGCCCCGGACACGGCACCGAACCACGACGACACGCAACGCGCCTCACCCAACCTGCTCGATGGGGTTGAGCTGCTGGGAGGATGTCGGACAGTGAGTTTGTTTGGTCAGGCTGCCTGGTTTTGGTTGATCCAGTCGGATTCGACTTCGTTGGGCGTGCGGTAGCCCAGTGCCGAGTGGAGTCGGATCTGATTGTAGCGTAGTTCGATGTAGCGGGTGATGTCGCGGCGAGCGTCTTCTCTGGTGGGATATCGCACGCGGTGGACGCGTTCGTTTTTCAGGGTTCCGTTGAACGATTCGGCCCAGGCGTTGTCGTAGCAGACGCCGGTGCGCCCGACGGAGCGGCGGAAACCCAGGCTCGTGGCCACCGCGGCGAAGTCCGCGGACAGGTATTGCCTGGGTTCAACCGGTCGTTGCAACACCGGGTTGTTGGAGCGAGCGTAGCTGTTGGTTGAAGACCTCGGCTGGGGTCTTCCAGTCGAGGCTCTTTCGGGGTCGGTTGTTGAGTGCGAGAGCGACGGCTTCGAGGTCCTCGGCGGACCAGCGGG
>NZ_BSTR01000090.1 GCF_030269645.1 Actinokineospora sp. NBRC 105648
ACCTCGACGAGGTCGCCCGCGAACTCAACGGACGACCCCGCCAAACACTCGACTGGTACAAACCCGTCGAAAAGCTGAACGAACTGCTGGTCGAACACGGTGGCGCGATGACCACCTGAGGTCAAGGGCCCCTAGAGCACCGCGGTGGTGAAAAAAGGGCGGGTGAAGGGCATCCCCACCACACGGCAAGTTTAGCGGTGCTCTCCCCCCACACGAAGTGAGTCCACTGAATCGAGCACATTCGTAGCGGGTGTTGCGTTGGGTGGGGCTTGAGATCTAGAGATTGTGTCGGCTTGCTTTGGCTTGGGGCTTGAGATTCAGTAATTGTGTCGGCTTGCGCTGGGTGGGGTGTGGGGTCTGGGGATTGTGTCGGCTTGTGCTGGGTTGGGCTTGGGACACAAGGACTTTGCCGGTTGGGGCTTGGTCAGGAGCTCTGCCGGGATGGGGACTCTGATCCGTTTATGTATCGGGTCAGGGCGTCGGCGACCGTTTCCACGCCCGGCTTCCGCAGTGCCTCGTCGTTCAGGGTGAACCGGTGCACCTGCCCGGACTCGTCCCCCGTGACCGCCATCATCGTCCCATCCGCCCGACGCAAGCGTTCGGTGACGGTCGTTCGGACCAACCCATAATGAGCCAGCATCGGGTGCAACTCGAACGGCCGCTCGATGTTGAACTCGGTTCTCCTGGACTTCGGGCTCAGTGAGATCCCGCCGTCCGCGTGTCGGGTCGGGTTCGCGTGTGCTGCTGCTCGTAGTGCCAGGTAGGTGATCAGTTCGTTGTCCGTGAGAGCGTCGAGCCAGCAGTTTGTGAAAAATTCGACCGGCAGGATCAGGACCTTGTTGCGGGTGCGCCGGGGTGGGCGGTAGTAGGTCGGTGAGCCCGCTGGGTTGTCGGCTGCCTCGTTCAGGAGTCGGAACCGATTGTAATCGCCGTGCGGCTTCACTTCGACTCGTCCGTGTTCGGCGAGTCGGTCCAAGGCACGTTTTATCTGGCGCTCGCGGTTGGCGGCGAGGATCGGGGCGGAGGAGCGGGGGTCTGTGGTGGGTAGTGCCGCGAAGTCGACCCAATCGACGGTGTCGGGGTTGTGCACCGGGAGTCGGGTGCGGCCCGCGGACTCGTAGGCGCGCGGTTCGCGGACCTGGTTCTCGAACAGTGCCAGCAGCAGCACGTGCACGGCGGCGCTGCGGGACGTGCTGATCTCCTGGATCCGGCTGTCCTGCTCGTGGCTCGGGGTCAGTCGGAGCAGGTCCGAGCGGATGGCCACGTCGGCTGCGGGCTCGTGGGCGGGGCTCGGCTGCCAGATCGTCCGGCGCGCCCGGGTCGCCACCTCGATCGAGCCGGTGTCCAGCAGGCTGCGCAGTCTGCTGGTCCGCTTCTCCAACCGGACCCGGACCGGGCCGCCGGGGGACAACCCGGCTGCTCGTGTGGTGGCTCTGCTGACCATGCCGTACCCCCGACCCGAGCCGTGCCCGCGACGCCGTGCTCCCGACCGGGGTGCGTCCCGACTGAACCCGGGCAACCCCCATGTCGCCGCCAACTCCAGTCTAACAGCAGACCACCCCGGTTTCCGCAGCGTGCTGCCGGGGTACACCGCGCCCAGCACTAGGGAGGACGCGTTGGGGACGGTTGTGGCTGCCGCGGTGGAGACCGCTGAGAGGTTTCGCGCCTTGGTGGTGTCCGGGGCGCTCGAACTGCCCCTGCCCGGTCACGGGGCTACCGGGGCTCGGTGGGCCGCGCTCTCGGCCCTGGGTGCGGAGAACCTGACTGTCGCCCGGTTGGCGGAGGGACACACCGACGCCGCCGCGATCCTGGCCGAGTTGGCCGGGGTCACCACCCAACCCGGCACCCTCTGGGGCGTGTGGGCTGCGGCGCCGGGCACGTTGCGGGCCGAGCGAGCGGGTTCGGGGTGGCGGTTGACCGGGTCCCGCAAGTGGTGCTCCGGTGCCTACACCTGCACTGATGCCCTGGTCACGGCCGTCGGCCCGGATGGGCCCGCACTCTTCCACGCGCGGGTCGGCGCCGGTGTCGAGCCGGTGCCCGACACCTGGCTCGCGACCGGGATGGCCGCCAGCGATAGTGGCACAGTCGAGTTCACCGACGCGCCCGCCGAGCCGGTGGGCAGGCCCGGTGACTACACCGCGCGGCCCGGGTTCTGGCACGGCGGGATGGGGGTGGCGGCCGTGTGGCTAGGCGGTGCGCGCGGCGTTGCCCGCGAACTCGACCGGCTTGCCGAGCCGGACGCTCACCAGTTCGCCCACATCGGTGCCGTCGACGCGCTGCTCGCCACGGGTCAGGCCGTGCTGGACGAGGCCGCCCGCCAAGTCGACGCCGGACCCGGTGAGCCTGCTGAGCAGCTCGCGTTGCGGGTGCGGGCGGCGGTGGAGCGGGTGGCCACGGAGGTGCTCGACCGGGTCGGCCGGGCCACCGGCGCCGGTCCGCTGAGCCTGACCGCCGAGCACGGGACCCGGGTCGCCGACCTGCAGGTCTACCTCCGCCAGAGCCACGCCGAACGCGACCTCGCCCGCCTCGGCGAACTCGCCGCCGCACAGTGGTAACCCCCATCGAGGGGCTGGGCACCCCCGAAGCGCTCTGGCGGGCTTGGCCCCAACCCACCACGTGGCCGCGACTGGATCTGGCCGCCGTCAAGCACGTCGTCGTGGTCGCCCCGCACCCCGACGACGAGGTCCTCGGTATCGGCGGCTTGCTGAGCCTGCTGGGCCAAGCCGAGGTGATAGCGGTGACCGACGGTGAGGCCTCGCACCCCGGCTCGACCGTGTACACCCCGACCGCGCTGGCCGCGTTGCGCCGCGACGAGACCCGGGCCGCCCTGGCCGCGCTCGGTCTCAAGTCGACCGTCCACCACCTCGGCCAGCCTGACGGCCGGATCGACGAGACCGCCCTGGTCGAGGAGATCGTCGACCGCCTCACCCCCGACTCCTGGTGCCTCACCACCTGGCGCGGAGACGGTCACCCGGACCACGAAGCCGTCGGCCGCGCCGCCGCGACCGCCTGCGCGCGAACCGGCGCCCGGCTGCTCGAGTATCCCGTGTGGACCTGGCACTGGGCAGTCCCGGACGATCCCAGGGTGCCCTGGGAACAGGCCCGCCGCATCGACCTCCCACCGACGACCGCGGCGGCGAAACGCAGTGCCACCAACGAGTTCGTCTCCCAACTGCACCCCATCGGCCCCGCTCCGGCCGACCGCCCGGTGCTGCCCGCCCACGTCCTCGACCGGCTGCTGCGCGACTGGGAGGTGGTCCTCGATGACCCTGGGGCCTGACTTCTTTCGCCCGCTCTACGCCGTGGACCCGGACCCGTGGAGCCTCGCGAGCCGCTGGTACGAGCAGCGCAAGTACGCCCTGACCATGGCGTCGCTGACCCGCCCGCGCTACCGGCACGTCTTCGAACCGGGCTGCTCGGTCGGCGTGCTCACCGAGCACCTGGCCGCCCGCTGCGACCGCCTGCTGGCCTGGGACCTCGACCCGACGGCCCGGGCCCAGGCAGGCGACCGCGTGCGCACGTGGCCGAACGTGACCGTCCACGAGGGACAGGTCCCGGCAGACTGGCCCGTCGGCCGCTTCGACCTGGTAGTGCTCTCCGAGATCGGCTACTACCTCGGTCCGGACGACCTCGGCCTGCTGGTCGAACGGGCGCACGACAGCCTGGAACCCGGCGGCGAACTCGTGCTCGCGCACTGGCGCCACGAGGTCCCGGACTACCCGGGCGAAGCCGACACCGTGCACGCGGCCTTCGCCGCGCACCAAGGCTTGCGCGCACTGGCCGAGCACCTCGAGGAAGACTTCCGCCTCGACGTCCTCACCCGCACACCACCCGCGCCGCAGTCCGTCGCCGCCAGGGAAGGCCTGTGCTGAACCGGGCCGCGATCGTCGTCCCGGCCCACGACGAGGAACTGCTCCTACCCGCCTGCCTCGACGCCCTGGCCACCGCACTATCCGAAGTGGACTTGCCGGTGTCAATCACCGTGGTCGCCGACGCCTGTTCAGACCGAACCGCAGCCATCGCCCGCGCCCACGGCGTGCGAGTACTGGAGATCGCGGCCCGCAACGTAGGCATCGCCCGAGCGACGGGATTCACCGCGGCCTTGGCCGACGGTGCGGACGGCCTCTGGCTGGCCACCACCGACGCCGACAGCCAGGTCCCGCGCCGCTGGCTCGCCGACCAGCTGACGGCCGCAGCCGACGGCGTCGATGTTGTCGCGGGCACGGTCACCGTGGACAGCTGGGCGGCCAGACCACCATGGCTCCCGGCTGTGTACACGGCTTTGTACGCCACCGACGCACGGCACGTGCACGGCGCCAACCTCGCCTTCACCGCCACGGCCTACCAGTCCGTAGCCGGCTTCGCCCCCCTGGCCTGCGGCGAGGACAACCACCTGGTCGACCTGATGCGCCACGCGCACCTGCGCGTCTGGCACACCGACCACGACCCGGTCGTCACCAGCGCAAGACCCTCCACCCGCTGCACCGGCGGTTTCGCCACTCACCTGGCAGAACTAACGGAAACGGGCGTCGGCTAGGACTTGTGCGCATGAGAGGAACTGTGAAGGGAGAGAGGTGAGTGGAGAGAGATGTGAGTGGGGGAGAGGTATTAGGGGGAGAAGTGTGAAGGTCGCTTTAGAGTTGAACTCGCGATGAGCAACCCCTTCCCAATCGAGCCCCCGGGGCAACGCAAAGGCCCGAGAGGCCAAACTCAGGGCACCACCACAACCTTCCCCCGAGCCCGCCGAGACGCCACATACCCCAACGCCGAACCCACCTCCCCAAGCCCACACCGACGATCCACCACCGCCCGAAGCACCCCACTCCCCAGCAACCCCGCGACAGCTGAGAGATCCTCCACATTCGGCGTAGAAAGCCAAGTCCCCATCCACTGCCGAGAGAACCAAGACTGGATCGCCGCTCCCACAACCCGGTCCATCCCCCCAGTCAACGCCCCACCCTTGGACCCCGCCAACACCAACCTCCCCCGCGGACTCAACACCCGCCGGCACTCACGCAGGGACCGATTGGCCGCTATATCGAACACCACGTCATATTCACCCCCCGCAGTGAAATCCTCACGGGAGTAATCAATCACCTCAGCGCCGAGACCGCGCACCAACTCCACGTTCCCGGGCCCGCACACCCCGGTCACCTCGGCCCCCAAATGGACCGCGAGTTGAACCGCGAACGTACCGATCCCGCCAGAAGCCCCGTTCACCAGCACTTTCTGCCCCGACTCGACACGCCCCCGGTCGCGCAAGCCCTGCAAGGCAACGAGAGCGGCCATCGGCGCGGCCCCCGCCTGTTCGAATGTCACCCCTGCGGGCTTGTGCACCAGCGTCGACGCGCGAGCCACCGCGTACTCGGCGAAGGTGCCCGTACCAGCCCCGAACACCTCATCGCCGACCGCGAACCGGGTGACCCCGGGGCCGACCGCTTCGACGGTGCCCGCCACGTCCTGTCCACGTACCCGCTCACGCGGCCGTCGCAGCCCGTAGGCCAGGCGCACCGCGTAGGGCTTGCCGGTCATGATGAACCAGTCGGCGATGTTGACCCCGGCCGCGTGGACGCGCACCAGGACCTCGCCCTCGCCGGGCGTCGGGGTGTCGATGTCGTCGAGGGACAGGGATTCCGGTAAGCAGTAACGATCCTGGACAACAGCCTTCACAATGGCTCCACAGTGGACTGGCTCAGTCGTCGACCGAGCGGAGGATCTGTTCGATGGCGCCCGCGCGGGCCCGCAGCTCGGCCACGTCGGCCGCGGTGCGCTGCTGGGCGTCGAGGGTGTTCTCGGCCAGCTGCTCGTAGCGGGTGACCAGCTGCCGCAGCGCCCCCTCGTGCTGCGCGCGCAGCGCGGACTTGCGGCTGTCCAGGTAGGACTGGACCAGGTAGAGCACGAAGACCAAGGCCAGGAACGACAGGCCGACGACGGTGACCGCTTGCGGCCAGGTGGTGGACATCAGGGCTGCTCCTCGGGTGCCGGACCCCTCGCCGGGTCCGTTCTGGTCAGGGTCTTGGCGGCCTCGGCCACCGTGGCACCGGTGAGGTGCAGGGCGAAGTCGGTGACCTCGAAGTACTTGACGGCCTTGCCCTCGGCGGAGAGCTCCAGCGTGCCCGCCACGATGCCCGCCGCCTCGAGCCGGCGCAGGTGCATGTGCAGCAGCGGGCGGCTGATCCCGATCACCCGGGCCAGCCTGCTCACGTAGTCCCGCCCGGTGACCAGCTGGGCCACGATCCGCAGCCGCAGCGGGTTCGCCAGCGCCGCCAGCACCTCGACCAGCTCGTCGCCCGTCGGTCCGGCCACCGTCAAGGTCTCCTTAGACGTGTAAGAACTTGCTGACACGTGAAACAGTAGCACGACAGGGCGGAACTGGTAAGAACTCGGGACTCCGTGCGGTTGTCCGGCCGGTGACGGCCTCCCTACAGTCGGTGAGCCACCACCAGGTGGGGCACTCCGGCCGTGTCCTACAGCCTCCGGGCAACCGAGGAAATGAGGAAGCACGTGACCGAGGACCGTGACCGCCAGGGCCGTGACCATCAGGACGGTGACCGCCTGCTCTGGGTGACACCCGAGTTCGCCGAGTTCGACACCCCCATGGAGATCACCGCGTACGTGGCGCGGCAGGACTGACCGGACACCACCGAGGGGGTGCGGGGGTGCGCCCCGCACCCCCGCGGTACCTGGCACTTCTGGAGGTCATCCATGCGGGATTCCCCGCTGCCCCAAGAGGAATTCCTGACCCGGCTCCGTGCGCTCTCGACCCGCTACTGGAGTTCGCACCCGTTCCACCAGCGCATGCACGCCGGCGCGCTGACGCGCGCAGAGCTGCGCACCTGGGCCGCCAACCGTTGGTACTACCAAAGTGTGCTGCCCGCCAAGGACGCGGCGATCGTGAGCAACTGCCCGCTGCCGCAGGTGCGAAGGCTGTGGGTGGACCGGATCGTCTACCACGACGGCGCCGCCGACGGCGAGGGCGGCCGGGAGCACTGGCTGCGGCTGTGCGCGGCCCTCGGGCTCACCCGGGCGGAGGTGCTCGACGAGCGCCACGTCGTGCCGGGGGTGCGCTTCGCCGTCGACGCCTACGTGTGTTTCGCCCGCACCCAACCGTGGGTCGTCGCGGTGGCCGCCGGGCTCACCGAGATGTTCTCCGGGCACCTCATGCGCCGCCGGGTCACCGATGTGCTGGCGCACTACGAGTGGATCACCCCGGCCGACCTCGCCTACTTCACCACCCGGGTGGACGCGGTGGCCGACGAGGGCAAGCAGGCGGTCGACCTGGTGCTCACCCACTGCACCACCCGCGCGCAACAGGACGCCGCGGTCGCCGCGCTGGGCTTCAAGTGCGATGTGCTCTGGTCGGTGTTGGACGCGATCGACCAGGCGGGCCGGACGTGACCGCCGCGTGGGCGCCCCGGCTGGGCCGCGGCGCGCGGCTGGGCTTCGACCACGTCCGCAGGGTCCCGGTCGTGCTGTTCCCCGAGGGTGTGCTCCTGCTCAACGACACCGCGCGGGCCGTCTTGGAGTGGTGCGACGGATCGCGGTCCATCGGCGAGATCGTCGAGGGTCTGGCCGAGCGCTACACCGACGTCCGGGAGGCCGAAGTGCTGGGGCTGCTGGGAGAACTGGCCGACCGCGGCATCGTCACCGGGGCGGTGCGCGGATGACCGCCCCGCCGCTGGGCCTGCTCGCCGAGCTGACCCACCGCTGCCCGCTGCACTGCCCGTACTGCTCCAACCCGGTCGACCTGGTGCCCAGGTCGGGCGAGTTGGACACCGAGCAGTGGCGGTCGGTGTTCACCCAGGCCCGGGACCTGGGTGTGCTGCAGGTGCACCTGTCCGGTGGGGAACCGCTCGCCCGGCGCGACCTGCCCGCGCTGGTCGGGCACGCCTCGGGGCTGGGCTGCTACGTCAACCTGGTCACCAGCGGGCTCGGGCTCACCGAGGAGCGGATGGCGGACCTGGCGGCGTGCGGTGTCGAGCACGTTCAGCTGTCCGTGCAGGCCGCAGATCCCTTGCTGGCCAAGCGAATCGCGGGTGTCGACGCGTTCGAGCGCAAGCGCGCCGCCGCGGCGGCCGTGCACGCGGCCGGGCTGCCGCTGACGGTGAACGTCGTGCTGCACCGGGGCAACCTCGACCAGGTCGGCGCGATCATCGCGCTGGCCGAGGAACTGGGCGCCGACCGGTTGGAACTGGCGAACACCCAGTACTACGGCTGGGCGCTGCGCAACCGCGACGCGCTGATGCCGACCCGGGCCCAGCTCGACGCGGCCGAGCCGGTGGTGCGGGCCGCCCGGGAGCGGCTGGCCGGGCGGATGGCGGTGATCTACGTGGTCGCCGACTACCAGGACCGGTACCCGAAACCGTGCATGCACGGCTGGGGCGCGCGCCAGCTGACCGTCGCGCCGGACGGCACCGTGCTGCCGTGCCCGGCGGCCGAGGTGATCACCACGCTGTCCTTCGACCGGGTGACCACCCGGCCACTGGCCGAGATCTGGTACGAGTCGAGCTCCTTCGACGCCTACCGGGGCGAGTCGTGGATGCGGGACCCGTGCCGGGGCTGCGACCGCCGCGCCGTGGACTTCGGCGGCTGCCGCTGCCAGGCGTTCCTGCTGACCGGGTCCGCGGCGAACACCGATCCGGTGTGTTCCCTCTCGCCGCACCACCACCTGGTACGAGAGGCCGCGGCACCGGTCGCGACCCCGCCGTACCTGATGCGCGAGCTGCCGGTGATCCGGTGAAGGTCATCGTGTTGGGGACGGCCGCGGGCGGTGGCCTCCCGCAGTGGAACTGCGCGTGCGAACTGTGCACCCGTTGCCGCCGCGGCGAACTGGCGCCCCGGACCCAGGACTGCGTCGCGGTGAGCGCGACCGGGCGGGACTGGTTCCTGCTCAACGCCGCACCCGACCTGCGCGCCCAGCTCACCGCCACCGCCGAGCTGGCCCCCGGCCCAGCCCGCAGGCAGACCCCGCTGCGCGGCGTACTGCTGACCGACGCCGAGATCGACCACACCCTGGGCCTGGCCCTGCTGCGCGAGGGGGCGGGGCTCACGGTGTGGGCGCCCGCCCCCGTCCTCGGCGCCCTGTCCACCGCACTGCCGCTGCGCGAGGTCATCGGGCAGTACCACGACTGGGCCTGGCGGGTGGCCGCGCCCGCGTTCACCCTCGACGACGGCAGGCTGGAATGCGCGGTTTTCCCGTTGTCCGGCAAGCGACCCAGGTACGCACAGGCCCAGCCGTCCGCGCCGGACTGGGTTGTGGCCTACCGGATCCGCGACCCGGCCACCGGCGGTGTCCTGGCCTACGCACCCTGCCTGGCGACCTGGCCACCCGGCTTCAGCGAGTTCGTCGCCGACGCCGACTGCACCCTGCTCGACGGCACGTTCCACACGGCGGGGGAGATGTCACACGTGACCGCGAGCGCGACCAACGAGCAACGCCGGATGGGCCACATCCCGATCACCGAGTCCCTTCCACTGCTCAACGGCGGCACGACGCGATGGTGCTACACCCACCTCAACAACACCAACCCGGTAGCCGATCCCGCATCACCCCAACACCGAGCCGTCACCACCCACGGCACCCACATCCCAGCCGACGGCGCCCGATTCACCCTGTGACCCGACTGTCCACTTAAGACTTCCGCAAGGCCCGCCACCATTACTACCACCACCAAATCGCAACGGATAGGCCGACCCGCTGGTACGCAACAAGATCCCGCCCCCGCTGGTTCCGCAGCGAATAGGCCGACCTTGCCGGTACCCAAGTGAATCCCGTCCCCAGCAAACCGCAGCGGATAGCCCGACTTCGCCAGCACCCAAGTGAATCCCGTCCCCCCAGCAAACCGCAGCGGATAGGCCGACCCCGCTGGAAAGCAAGTCCCGCTACGGTTGCTCGATCTAGTGGACTCGCTTCGTGTGGGGGGAGAGTGCCGCTAAACTTGCCGTGGGTGGGGATGCCCTTACCCTGCCCTTTTCTCTCCACCGCGGTGCTCTAGGGGCCCCGCACGAAG
>NZ_BSTR01000091.1 GCF_030269645.1 Actinokineospora sp. NBRC 105648
CGGTGTTCAGGTTCTTCTTGGTCGACGAACCCTTTACCGGAGACCTCGCCCATTCTTGATCACCGACACACCCGACAACGCCAAAATCCAGGTCAGGCAGTCACAGCAACTTCGATACAGGCCCTAGTGCTGGGCCTGCGCGCGTAATCGGATCTTGGTCCCGGGTCGCGCCTGCGCCAGGTCGGCCAGGTACCGGGTGGGCACGACACCGATCACCGGATAACCCCCGGTGGTCGGGTGGTCGGCCAGGAAGATCACCGGTCGCCCGCTCGCGGGCACCTGCACCGCGCCGGTGATGACGCCCTCGCTGGTCAGCTCGCCCTCGAACCCGGGCGCACGCCGCAGCGGCTCCCCCAACAGCCGCAGCCCGACCCGGTTGCTCTCCGGAGACACCGCCCAGACGACCCCCGCGAGCTGCGCCGCCGGGTCGGTGAACCAGTCTTCCCGCGGTCCCAGCACGACCGGCACCGTGAGGTGGTCGGACGGGCTCGGTGGCGGCACCGCGTCCTCCCCCACCGGCGGCCCGACCGGTGTGCCCAGCGGCAGGACATCGCCCGCGCGCAGTGGCGGTGGACCGATGCCGGAGAGCACGTCGGTGGCGCGCGAGCCCAGCTGCGGCGGGACGTCGATCCCTCCCGAAACGGCCAGGTAGCTGCGCAAACCGGCGGTCGGCGAACCCAGCTCGACGACGTCGCCGACCCGCAGGTGCACCGGGGCGTGCGAGCCGACGTCGTGGCCGTTGCGCAGCACCGGGACGCTCGGACCGGTCACCGCGACCGTGCACGAGGTCTCCGCGCGCACTCGCAGACCGCCGAGTACGCACTCGATGCCCGCGGCCTCCTCGGCGTTCCCGGCGAGGCGGTTGGCCAGCCGCAGCGAGGGCACGTCGAGCGCGCCCGACGGGGGGACGCCTAGGTGGCCGTAACCAGGTCTGCCGAGGTCTTGGACCAGGGCCAATGGGCCGGTGGCCAGCACGGTGAGCGCGCGGGTCATCCGACGGCCTCGAACCGGACGTGGTCGCCGGGGCCTAGCAGCGCGGCGGGGTCGCGGGTGGCGTCGAACAGGGCGTCGGCGTCGTCGGCCAACCGGGCGAGCAGGCGCCAGCCACCGGGTGACGAGCGCGGGTAGACGCCGGTGAACTCGCCCGCCACACCCACCGACCCGGCTGGGACACGCGCGCGGGGTGTCTCTAAGCGGGGCTGGCAGAGAGGCTCGGGCAGCCCGGTCAGGTAGGCGAAACCGGGAGCGAAACCGCTGAACGCGACCGTGTAAGAGGCGCTTGAGTGCAAGGCGATGGTCTCGTCAACGGTTAGACCGGCCGTGTCGGCGACCAACTGGAGGTCGGGGCCGCCGTAGACGACCGGTAGTACTACCTGCCGGGCGTCACCAACGGGCGGCGCGCTGAGGTCTGCTTGGTCGAGCACGCCTTGTACTTGGCGCAGCCCGGATGAACCGGGTTGGAACGACACGAGCACCGTGCGGGCGGCCGGGACCAGTTCGACCAGTCCGGGCAGACCCGCCAAGGCGGCCCGGGCGGCGGCGACCTGGGCCAGTGAGTCCAGCTCGACCAGCACCGCGTCGTGGCCGCACCGGCGCAGTCGCATCAGTCTGGCCGTCTCAGCCGGGTCGGCTCAGCCGACCACGCGGCGCAGGTACGCCGAGGTGTGCGGCTGCAGCTCCTGGCCCACCATCGCGCGCTCCTCGACGTAGGCGAGGTCGCCGCCGTTGACCAGCCCGTAGAGGCGCTTGGCGGCGTTGACCTCCTTCGACGAGGCGGTGCGCGTCACGATGTCGGTGTCGAGCTCCCACGACGTGGCGTTGCGCGGGCTGCCGTAGTAGATCTCCGAGATGCCGGTGGCGTGCGTCAGCAGCACCTCGATGGTGTCGTCGGGCTGCGGCCGCCACCAGCCGACCTCGCGCGCGGCGGGGCGGATGACGTTGCCCTCGTCGTCGAGCAGCCAGGCGCGCGCCTCGTAGGAGAGGAACGGGCGGCCGTCGTGGGCGAAGGTGACCTGCTGGCCGAACTTGAACGGCCCGTCGATGGTCGGGTAGACGACCTCGCCCTCGCCGCGCCACACCCCGACCAGCGGGAGCAGCGCCAGGCAGGCGTCGTGCAGGTTGGGGCCCTCGCGCAGGTTCGCGGTGTCCGCCGGGATCGGCAGGTCGTCGAACTGCGGGAGGTTGCGGTGGCGGGTGGCCTCGGCGCGCTCGACAGCCGCCTCCAGGGCCGCGTCGCCGCTGCCGGGCACCGGGCCGTTCTCGGGCATCAACGCTGGTCGGCGTAGAGGCGGTAGACGACGTAGACCGCGAACCAGGTCGTCAGCAGGCCCATCAGCACCAGCAGGCTCGTGAAGAAGATTTCCACGTGGGGAGGATAGCCGGTTCGCTCCGCTGGTACGCGTGGCGCTGGTCTCGCGGATCGGGTGAGCGGCGCCGTTCCGCGCGCCACTCACCCGATCCGGTCACGCGGGTTGGGGCACGGCCTCGACGGCCTGGCGGGCGGGCTCGCGCAGCAGGCTGATGCAGACGAGGCTGATCACGGCGAGCACGGTCAGGTAGACGCCCACCCACACCGAGGACCCGGTGGCGCCCTGCAGCCACGCCGCGATGAACGGGGCGAAGCCGCCACCGAAGATCGCGCCGAGCTGGTAGCCCAGCGAGGCGCCGCTGTAGCGCACGTCGGCGTCGAACAGCTCGGCGAACAGCGCGGCCTGCGGGCCGTAGGTCGCCGAGAGACCGAGCGCGGTGACCACCACGGAGATGACCATCAGTGGCGTGGAGACGGTGTCCAGCAACAGGAAGAACGGGATCGACCAGACGAGCAGGACGAGTCCGCCAGCGGTGAAGACCTTGCGCCTGCCGACGCGGTCGGACAGCGCGGAGAACAGCGGCAGGGTCACCAGCCAGACGCCGCTGGCGATCAGGACCAGGGTGAGCATGGTGTTCTGGGTCAGCTTGAGCGTCTTGGTGCCGTAGCTGAGCATGTAGACGATCATGACGTAGCCGATGGCGTTGTTGGCCAGGAAAGTGCCACCCGCCAACAGGATCTGCTTGGGGTGCTTGCGGATCACCGAGGCCAGCGGGCTGCGCTGGACCCCGGCCGAGCGCACCTTGGTGAACTCGGGGGTCTCGCCGATCTTGGAGCGGACCAGCAGACCGGCGATCACCAGCACGATGCTGAACAGGAACGGCAGCCGCCAGGCCCACTCGGTGAACGCCTGCTTCCCGGCGGTGCCAAGGATGATCAGGAAGACCACATTGGACAGGATCACGCCCGCGGGCACGCCCATCTGCGGGAAGCTCCCGTAGAACCCGCGCTTGCCCGGCGGCGCATTCTCCACGGCGAGCAACACGGCGCCGCCCCACTCGCCGCCGACACCGAAGCCCTGCAGGAAACGCAGGAGCACCAGCAGGATCGGGGCCCAGGCGCCGATCTGGGCGTAGGTGGGCAGCAGGCCGATGGCGAAGGTCGCGGTGCCCATCAGGAGCAGGGAGAGCACCAGCATCGACTTGCGCCCGACGCGGTCACCGAAGTGGCCCATCAGGGCGCCGCCGAGCGGCCGGGCGAGGAAGCCGACGGCCAGCGTGCTGAAGGCGGCCAGCGTCCCGGCCAGGTCGGAGGCACCCGGGAAGAACTGCGGGGCGAAGACCAGCACGGACGCGGTGCCGTAGATGAAGAAGTCGTACCACTCGATGGCGGTGCCGACCAGGCTGGCGATCGCCGTCCGCCGGAGGGCAGGGGGTGGGGTGGGGGCAGTCATGGCGGCACCCTTTCGTCGAGGCGCGTCACCGATAATCGGTTTCAAAGACCGGATAACGAGAGCATGCCGCGCGGGTGTGACCTGTGTCAATAAGGTGTCCAGCGCGTGACGGGAGAGTTCCGGCGCGTCAGGGGCGTACGGGCGGGACTGGTGCGCAGCAGGTCAAACGGTGTCCGAAGTGGCCTGGCACCCGAAAAGCCAGGCCGACCAGTCCCTATGTGCAGGCACGCGAACCAAGCCGCCGTCCACAAACTTCGAGGTTCGAAAAAGGTAAGTCACTATAGAAAGATCTGGGCTTTCGGTTACGAAAAAGTAAGTGACTGTAGAAAGCAAGTCCCAGGAGAAGGCGCCCCCAGAACTCTCGCCAGCCAGCCTGCGTCGGGCTGAGCCGGGCCGAGCTGCGTCGGGCTGAGCCGGGCTGAGTTGGGCCGGGCCGGGCCGGGCTGAGTTGGGCCGGGCCGGGCCGGGCCGAGTTGGGCCGAGCCGGGCCGGGCTGAGTTGGCCGGGCTGGGCGGGGCTGAGTCGGGCCGGGCCGAGCTGGGCTGGGCGGGCCGACTTGGGCTGAGTTGGGCCGGGCTGACCGGAGCAGAGCTGGGCCGGGGCTGGAGGCTGAGCCGAGCCGAGCCGAGTCGAGCCGAGTCGAGCCGGGCTGGGCTGGGCTGGGCTGGGCTGGGCCGAGCTGGGGTGAGGTGGGCGGGGCTGAGTCGAGCCGGGCTGGAGGTGGGCTGAGCTGAACTTGCGTGAGCTGGGCTCGGCCGAGTTGGGCCGGGCTGAGCCGAGTCGAGCCGGGCTGGGCGGGGCGAGGCTGAGTCGAGCTGGGCTGGGCTGAGTCGAGCTGGGCTGGGCTGAGTCGGGCCGGGCCGGGCCGGGCTGGGCGGGCCGAGCTGGGCTGAGCTGGGCGGGGCTGAGTAGAGCCGGGCTGGAGGCGGGCTGGGCTGGACTGCCGCGAGCTGGGCTCGGCCGAGTTGGGCCGGGCCGACTAGGGCCGGGCTGAGCCGGGGCGGAGTTGGGCTCAGCAGACCGGGTCTGGCCTGGCTGGGTCGGTTCGGGTAGGGCCGACTGGCCGGGCTGATCAAGTCGATCGAGCAGGGTGGCGCTGGCTGTGCCACGCAGGCTCGTCGAGCTGGGCGGGTCGAGCTGGGCGGATTGGGCTGCGCGGGTGATGCTGGGCTGGGTGGGGCCGCGCTGGACCGGGCCGGACTGGTCGAGTCGTTGTGGGGCGGGGCTGGGGCCCCGGCGATCGAGCCGAGTCGCTACTCGGTCAGTAGAGGGCGCGGCCAATGCGGTCGGCCAGGGTGACCACCTCGCGGGCCAGGGCGTCTTCGTCGTGGGTGTGTTGAACGGGGACGATCAGGCCGACGCTGGCCTCCGCCGTTCCGGCGATCGTGATCGGGGCGGCGATGCCGGTGAAGTTGGGGACCAGCTTGCTCGTCGTGCGGGCGAAGCCGTGCTCGCGGGCCGCGGTGATCTCCGGGTCCTCCCCCGCGACCGCCGGGCGGCCCGCGAGGATCGCCTGGCCGGAGGCGGCCTGCGGCAGCGGGTGTCGGGAGCCGGGGCGGATGCCCACGTGGAAGGCGGCGTTGCGGGGTTCGACCGACGCCAGGGCCACGGCGTCGTCGGCGTCGGCCACGTGCAGGACCACCGTCAGACCGAGCCGCTCCGAGGCGTCGGCCAGGACCGGGCCCGCCACCACCAGCAGGTTGTTCGACACCTGGCGGGCGAGGCTGAGCAGCGCCGTGCCCAGCACGTACCGGCCGTCGCGGCGTCGGCCGACGTAGCCGCGGTTGAGCAGGGTGGCCAGGAGGCGGGCGACGATCGAGCGGTGCACGCCGAGTTCCGCCGCGACGTCGGTGGGTGACAGGCCGTCCTGCGCACCCGCGAGGACCTCGAGCACCTGGAGACCCCGATCGAGGGTCTGGGCGATCTCCACCGGCTTGCTCGCCTGCGTGTCCATGTGCCCCGTCCCTCGTCACCGCGTTGGACACCGATTATCGCGCGCGGTGCCCAGAAGTCGCAAACAGCGCCCAGGGGTTGACATTCGGCCGCGAGCGGACAGGATTGCGCTATATGCGAGACACATGACCGATTATCGGTGTGTGTGACCCCCGTCGCGGAGGTGGGACCAACGTGTCGACAAGCGAGAGCCCGGTCATCGTCATCGGGGCCGGGCCGGTGGGGATGGCGGCCGCGCTGCTGCTGGCCCGGCAGGGCATCCGCACCACCGTGGTCGAGCGGCGGGGCACGCCGAGCTGCGGCCAGTCCCGTGCGGTGACCGTGCAGCGCGACATCCTCGCGCTGTTCGACCGGCTCGGTGTCGCCGAGGAGATCCTGCGCGACGGCGCGAGCTGGTCGCTGGGCCGCACCTACTACGGCGAGCACGAGCTGCTCCAGCTCCGCTTCCCCACCGCCGAGCACGAGCTCTACCCGCCGTTCGTCAACTTCCCGCAGTTCCGGACCGAGGAGCTGCTGCACGCCGCCGCCGAGGCGTCCGAGCTGGTGCGGTTCCGGCACGGGTTCACCGTCACCGAGGTGGTCGACGAGGGCGGCTCGGTGCTGGTGCGGGCCGAGAGCTCCGACGGCGAGGAGGTGCACCGGGGCCAGTACGTCATCGCCGCCGACGGGCTCGGGAGCCGGGTCCGCGGTGGACTGGGGATCGCCTACGAGGGGTGGCAGACCGAGGGCCGGTTCCTGGTCTGCGACTTCGTCGCCGAGCTCCCGTTCAGCCGCGAGCGGCGGCTGTGGTTCGACCCGCCGTTCCACCCCGGCCGGATCGTGCTCATGCACGGCTTCGGCCCCGACCGCTGGCGCGTCGACTGGCAGATCGAACCCGACGCCGACGAGGCCGACTACCTGGCCCGACTCGACGAACTGCTGCGCGGCGTCATCGGTGATCACGAGGCACTTGTGCTGCGCGCCAACAGCTACACGTTCCAGCAGCGCTGCGCCGAGCGGTTCGGTCGCGGCCGGGTGTTCCTGGTCGGCGACGCCGCGCACGTGGTGTCACCGTTCGGCGCGCGCGGGATGAACAGCGGCATGGAGGACGCGGAGAACCTGGCCTGGAAGCTCGGCTTCGTGCTCGCCGGCCGCGCTGACGCCACCCTGCTGGACACCTACGACCAGGAGCGCCGCGCCGCCGCCGAGCACCACGTCGAGGTCACCGGGGCCACGATGCGGTTCATGACACCGGCCACCGCCGAGGGCATCGCCAACCGCGACGCCATCTTGGCGGGCGCGGTCACCGACGCCACCAAACTATCTGAAGTGGACAGTGGTCGACTGTATGAATCGTTCCCGTACCGCGATTCCACGTTGACCGCCTCCGGCACCGGCGCCCTCGTCGCCGACGGTTCAGTCAACGGCAGCACACTGCGCAAGCTGCTCGCCGGTGACATCTCCCTGCTGGTGATCCCCGGCGCCACATCGACGATCGAGGATGTGGCGGCCCGTCTCGCCGCTGCCACGGCAGTGCACTCGACGCGCCGATTCTTGTTGCTGCCGAGAGGAAGTGCGGCGCCGGACAACCTGGAAGTCACCGCCGTCCACGACGACACCGGCGCACTCACCACCGCACTGGCCGCCGACACCGACCGCCTCCTGCTGGTCCGCCCCGACTGCTACGTCGGCGCCGACGTCCCACTGCCCGCCACCGGCCGGGAGACCGCCGCACTCGTGCACGAGTGTCTGCGCACCGTGCTGGGGCAGCGAACCGAGACCCTCACCCGATCCTGAGCCTGGAGACCCCGATGCCCCTACTGCACCAGCTGCAGGCGATCCCGATGACGCCGGGCACCACCGCGTCCCGGATCGAGATCCACTCCGGACTCGCCAGGCACTACCCCCGCATCCACGCGAACCTGGTCCGCCGCACGGACGCGACCACCGATGTCGGCCTCGTGCTCATGCACCCGACCTCGAACTTCCTCACCCACTTCCTGCTTGAGCCACTCGCCGAGGCAGGACTCCCGGTGCTCGGCCTCAACACCAGGTACGTCGGCAACGACGCCACCACGGTAATGGAGAACGTCCTGCTCGACATCGGCGCCGCAGTGCGCTGGATGCGCGAGGAACTGGGCTACCGCAAGGTGATCCTGGTCGGCTTCAGCGGCGGCGGACCCGCCGTGGCCTACTACCAGAGCCAAGCCGAGAAGCCCTTCGTCACCGCGACCCCCGCAGGCGATCCGCCAGACCTGACCACCGCAGGCCTTCCGCCCGCAGACGGCCTGGCCCTGGTCGCCGCCCACGCCGGCCGTGGTCGCCTGTTGGCCACTTGGATCGATCCCTCGGTCCGCGATGAAACCAATCCGGATGATCGCGACCCCGAACTGGACCTGTTCCTCCCTGGCCGCACACCGCCATTCGACGCCGATTGGGTGCAAGCATATCGGACGGCGCAGGTGGCCCGGATGGACCGGATCAGCACCTGGGCCGAAGCTGAATTGGCCAGGCTTTCCGCACTCGGCATCGGCGACCGGGCCTTCGTGGTGCACCGGACTGTCGCCGATCCCCGTTTCGTGGACCTGTCGCTGGACCTGAGTGACCGGGTAGTGGGCAGCATGTACGGGGATCCGAAGGTGGCCAATGAAGCAGGCGCCGGACTGGCAAGGTTCCAGACCTTGCGGGGCTGGTTGAGTTCTTGGAGCCTGCGGCACTCATACGCAGATGCGGTGGAGCGGTTGCCGGAGACGACGGTTCCGGTGCTGGTACTGGGATTGATGGCCGACCAGGGCGCGATGCCGGACAACGCGAAACTGATGTTCGAGGCAGTCGGCGCCCCTCGTGGGACTCTGGTGGAGATGCCGGGGCTGAACCACTACATGGTGGACCAGGAGAACGGAAGGGCAGAGGTGGTGGCCCGCATCGGGGACTGGCTGACGGCGGAGAACCTTCGCTAGCGGAGAGAGAACAAGGCAACAACGAGGGCTGACCAAGAGATCCACGGTCAGCCCTCGTTGCCGCGCCTTGCCTTGTGCTGCCTGTGCTTCCTGATGTTGCTCTGGTTCTTGTCCTGAATCCCTAAATCTCTAGATCTCAAGCCCCACGCAAAGCAACACCCGCTACGGAGGTGCTCGATTCAGTGGACTCACTTCGTGTGGGGGAGAGTACCGCTAAACTTGCCGTGTGGTGGGGAATGCCCTTCACCCGCCCTTTTTTCACCACCGCGGTGCTCTAGGGGCCCCGCACGAAGTGAGTTCACTGAATCGAGCTCGCTCTTAAGTCG
>NZ_BSTR01000092.1 GCF_030269645.1 Actinokineospora sp. NBRC 105648
CGGCCGGGAGCGCGGCCGGGGTGGTGCTGCACTCGGTGCCGGTGTTGTTGGTCTTCGTGGCGGCTGAGGCGGTCACCGACCTGCGCGACAAGCTCACCGACGTCACCATGGCCGTGACACGGCGGGCGAGCGATCCCATGCGGCCTGAGCGGGCCGCTGAGGTGCCGGCGGCACCCGGGGCGGACATCGGTGGGTCCGGGGACGTCGCGGCCGTCACGGAGGCGACCAGCCCGCCGCAACGGCCGCGACCGCGCCGGTCGTTCGCGCAGTACCGGCAGGCCGCGTTGCGGGTGTGGTCGCCGGGGACACCGGTCACGCCGGCGTGGGTGCGGCAGGTGACCGGGTGTTCGCGTGGGCTGTCCTCCCGACTGGCCGCCGCGCTGGTCGCGGAACTGGCCGCCGGCACCGAGGGGCGGGTGAGTTCATGAACGGCCCTTCGGAGCCGGTGAACGCGCCCGTGAACGGCGGTGTGGTGAACGCCCCGGTGAACGCGTTGGAGCCGAAGGTGTTCGACGGGGAGCTGGTCACCGAGGACGACAACGGCGCTCTCCCGGACGACACGGGTACCCCCACCCGGCAGCGGCCCGCGCGGCGGCTGGACTCGGCGGTCCGCGTGCTGGTCGACATCGCGCGGGGGATCGGCGGGCGGGTCCGGCGCTCGGAGGCTGTTGTGCGGGTGCGGTCGGTGGCCGCCTATCGGGCGCGCAAGGCGCCGGCCGATCTCGCGCGGCTGGCGTGGTTCGTGGTGCGTGGGACCGGTCGGTGGGCGGTCAAGGCGTGGTCGTGGGCCACCTATGCCGACCTGCGGGCCGATGCCCGCGCCGCGCGGTCGGCCGGTGACACCGACGCGCGCCGGACCGCGCAAGAGCTGATCCGGGCGGATGCCCGTGCCCGGTGGGCGCGGGTCGGGATCGCCGCGCGGCGCGTGGTCCTGGCCGCCCGGGTCGCCGGCGTGCTCGCCGGGGTGCTGTGGCTGGTGGACACGGTGATGGACCGGGCGGACATGTGGCCGTGGTTGGCCGGGGTGTACGCGGCCCTGGGCGCGATCGGCGCGGTGCTGGTCGCGGCCTGGTCGGTGGTGTGGGCGGTGCTGCCGCTGCTGTGGGTCGTGGCAGCGGCCTTCGAGGGCCGCGACCGGGAACCCGGGGCCGGGTGGTTGATCCAGCCCGACCGGGACGACGCGGACGCCTGGATCGATGAACGGATGATCTCCCGCGCGCTCGCGCACCTCGGGATCACACCACTGAACGCGTTCTTCAAGGGTGGCGGGGAGTTGATCTACACGGTACCGGCCCGAAAGGACGGAGACGGCACATTCGCGCAGGTCAGACTGCCTTTGGGGGTCACCGCGGACATGGTCGCCGGGCAGCGCGGGAAGCTCGCTGCGAACCTCGGTCGGTCCGGTTTGGAGACCTGGGCGACCAAGGGCGACGAGGACGGTGTCCTGGACCTGTGGGTGGCCGACAAGGGCACCCTCTCCGGCGGTGCCGGACCCTGGCCGCTCCTGGAGGACAGCGGCCCCGACGGCGGGCGGGTCGACGTGTTCGCCGGTGTCCCGTTCGGACTGTCCCAACGCGGCGCGATCATCAACGCCCCCCTGATCGGCGCCAACTGGCTGGTCGGTGGTCGCCCCGGCCAGGGCAAGTCAGCTGCCCTGCGCACGCTCATGCTCGGTGCCGCGCTCGATCCGACAGCCGAGCTGTGGGCGTTCGTGATGGGCGAGTCCCCCGACTTCGACCCCTTCGCGCCCCGGCTCTCCCGCTACCGCATGGGCATGGACGACGCGGTCGCCGAAGCGGCCACCGACGCCCTGTCGGATCTGGTCGCCGAGATGGAGAAACGCGGCAAGACCCTCGGCGCGCAACCAGGACGCCCGCCCAAGGTGTCACGGCGACTGGCCGACCAACGCGGGTTGGGACTGCACCCGCTGATCTGCGCCATCGACGAGTGCCACGAACTTTTCCAGCACCCCCGCCACGGGAAACGGGCCGCCGAGTTGGCCGTGCGGGTGATCAAACGCGGCCGCAAATACGGCGTCATCCTGCTGTTGGCCACCCAGTCACCCACCAAGGACAGCCTTCCGAAGGAGATCACCCGCAACATCGGGTGCGGGGTCGCGTTCTCCGTGGCCGATCACGTCGCCAACGACGGACTACTCGGCTCCGGCCGCTACGCCGCAGGCATCCGCGCCACCGAACTGCGGGTCGGCACCGACCGGGGCACCTGCGTAGCCGTAGGCGTCACCGACTCCACCTTCGACCTCATCCGCACCTTCTACATCCCCTTCGAGGACGGCGCCGACGAGGTCACCCCCGTCATCCAACGCGCCCAACGACTCATCGAAGACGACGGCCGCGCCCTACCCGCCCCCGACCGCCCACAACTGGAGAGCGCACCACCGGACCACCTCACCGCCATCGCAGAAGCCCTACGCGGCGAACGCCGAGTCCGCACACAGGTCATCCTCGCCCGACTCGCCACCACCAACCCCGACACCTACGAGCATTGGACCTTCACCGACCTGCGGGATGAACTCGCACGGCACGGGGTCACCGCCCGCAAATCAGACGGCCTCAAAGTCCTGCGCGCCGAAGACCTCACGACAGCACTCGACCGGCGCGACCACCCCACCGACCACGAGGACCACGACAGGGACTCCACAGGGACACAGGGACCGCTCCCTACCCCCTCCCTGCCCCCAACTCCCCGCCCTGACCAGCCACAACACCCGACAGGGACCACAGGGACCCACCAGACCGACCACCCAGAACAACCCCGAAACCACCACCAGCCGGGCAACGACAGGGACTCCCTCCCTGACGTGAACGGGGGCGGTCACCACGGCAGCTAGCCCGTCATCGGGGCCTGTCGAATCTACGAATCAGGAAGCGAATCAAATCCCGCTAGTCATAAGTGTCGAAGAAGCCGCTTGGATTAGAGAAGTTCTGACGGAGTTGGGAAAACGAGGATTCTTCGATGAATCAACGGCTAGAGACATTCGTACGATACTCGATTGAGTGCAGAGCGGCCCCGGTTGTAAAAACCGGGGCCGCTCTGCACAATCTTGCGCGAATAGGGGGGCTAAAACTCTAGCTGGTCGGGCTTGAAGCGCGCACCCTTGCTAGGCGCAGGCTTCACCGCCACGACAGGAAATAGCCGCTTGATGGTTGCCCGCTTTTTGTCCGTGGTGGCGTTTAGGAACGCATCGGCGTCGTTGACCGGCAATGGTTGACTCTTGACCTGACTTCCTCTGAGATTTTTGATCTTCGCATCTATGTCTTGCGTGAGTTCAATCATGGTTCTCAAATCCAGCAAGCCATCCTTCTTTGCTTTAACAGTTTCTTCGCGTTCGATCTGTAGGGCCTCGATTCGATCATCGGTGTCGTCTGGCTGGGAGATGTTTTCGACTGCGGGAAGGCGCTTGATAGCTTCGTACGTCAGTTTGATCATAAAGGCATCAATGCCCTTCATGGTGCGGCCGATTTTTCCGCATCCACCCCTGGAAGGGTTACACCAGTATCGGTTCTGGGATTCCTTTGCTGAAAGCCTAGTCTGGCATAGGCCGCACACCAATATGCCGACTAGCAGATGTTTTCGGGCCGTGACCGTGGAGTAAGGGGCGTTTCCGCTAAGCTTCGCTATGATCGCTTGATATGTCTTCTCGTCAATGATGGTCGGCCACGCGCCCTTAGCCACCACTTCCTTTTTGTAAGTCCGAAGACCTGCGTTCTCCGCGCGGCCTAGCACGGTGGACAAGCCGGACGTGCACCACTTCTTCCCCTGCGCGGTCGGGATGCCGCGATTGTTGAAATCCTTCGTGATGATGTATACGGTTTCGCCTGCCAAAAATCGCCTTGCCGCTTCTCTTATTACCTTGGCTTCATTGGGAACTACGGATTCGTATCCTGACGTGTAACCATACGGCCGGCGGTAGTGTTTGGGATGTTTGCCGAGAGATGCGTTGTACTGACGTTTCCGTTGGACATTAATACCAACCTGTTTGGCGTAGTCGGCATCGACCAATCCTTTTACCTTGGTTTGTAGATCGTTTTTGATTTCATGGCCGAACGAGTCTCGAACTTCTACGCTGTATTTCTCGATAGTTTTGAGGAAGATAAAAAGTTCGATATCTTCGCGGCTTAGTCGCGCCTGCTCCCGGACGACGATTCGTTTGACTTTGCCGCTCTTGATTGCTTCAAGCATTTTCAGCCAGTCCGGACGTTCGAGACCTTTAGACGCTGAGATCCCCTCATCGGTAAAAGTGAGATCCGGTGAAATATCCCAGCCTACAGAACGGGCGTATTTGGTGTTGTAGTGCAACTGGACTTGGATGCTCTCGGCATCTTTGTCATCCTTGACTACGCTCTTACGTAGGTAGGTAGCGGCGGTCTGCGTCTCCATGACTGTCCTCCCGAGACAAGGGTACCTCGTTAGTCGACATGGAGATCGTCACCTGGGTCCTGCGCGGCGCGCTGGTGCACCAGGACTCCCAGGGGCACAACGGGATCATCTACCCCGGGCTGGCGCAGCGGATGAGCGCTGGCACCGGCATCCTGCACTCGGAGAAGAACGACTCCTGGCGGGTCTCCGGCGGCCCGGAGCACGCGGACCCGGTCCACTTCGTCCAGATGTGGGTCGCCCCCGACGAGGCGGGCAAGGCCCCCGGCTACGAGCAGCTCGAGATCGACGACGAACTCCTCGCGGGCGGCCTGGTGCCGGTCGCGTCCGGAATGGACAAGCACACCGACGCCGCCGCCATCCGGATCGGCCAACGCCACGCGGCCCTCTACGCCGCCCGGCTCGCCCCCGGCGGCACGGTCACCCTGCCCGACGCACCATTCGTCCACCTGTTCGTACCGCGCGGTTCGGTGACCATGGAGGACAACGGCCTCCTCGGCACCGGCGACGCCGCCCGGCTGACCGCCGTGGGCGGCCAACGGGTGACAGCGGGCGCCGAGGGCGCGGAGATCCTGGTGTGGGAGATGCACGCCACCCTGCGAATCGGCTGAGCAGTTGTCCAGCCGGCCCCGGCCCCGTGCCGGGGCCACTGCCGTCGCCCCGGCCACTGTCGTCGACCAAGGCCGATGTCATCCACCGATGCCATGATGACCCCATGACCGTGACCCGCGTGGTGGCAGACCTGGAGTGTGCCGATCTCCCGCGCACGACCGCCTTCTACACCGACGTCCTAGGCCTACACCCGGTAATGGACCACGGCTGGATCGTCACCTTGGCGGACCCGGCGCGCCCGGAGGTCCAACTGAGCCTGATGACCCACGACGAGACCGCCCCAGTGGTGCCATCCGCCTCGATCCAGGTCGACGACGTCGACGCCGCCCACGCAGCGGCCATAGCCGCAGGCGCGGAAATCGTCCACCCACTGACCGACGAGCCGTGGGGCGTGCGCCGATTCTTCGTCCGCGACCCCGCAGGCAACGTGGTCAACATCCTCGCCCACGGCTGAAGTCCACCCGATCTGGTCATCTTGCGACATTTGGTCGCGGGACCGTAACCAGACGTGATCGAGAGTCGATGCACCCCTTGCACAAGGGGGTGGCATGAAGGCGTCCGAGGTGACCTTCGTCGGCCTGGTCCAGGGCCAGAAGCAGTTCCAGGTCCCGCTCTACCAGCGGACCTACTCGTGGTCGGACAAGCAGCTCGGGCTGCTGTGGGACGACGTCATCGCGCAGGCCGACCTGCTCGCCGGGGGCGACCCCGGCCCGACGCACTTCCTCGGGTCCGTGGTGTTGGCGCCCTCGCCCACCAGTGAGGCGCACTTCGAGCAGTGGCTGGTGGTCGACGGCCAGCAGCGGCTCACCACGCTGAGCCTGCTCATCGCCGCGATCCGCGACAACCTGGTGGAGACCGACCGCGAGGCCGCCGAGCGGATCACCGAGCAGTACCTGCTCAATAAGTGGATGAAGGGCGCGCACAACCTGCGCCTGCTGCCCACCCAGGCCGACCGGGCCGCCTACACCGCCTGCGTGCGCGTCGACGCCGTGGCGAGCACCGACGACCGGTTGTCCGCCGCGTACCGGTTCTTCCGCCACCGGCTCGCGGCGCTGGCCGACACCGCCGCAGTCCAGCGGGTCGAGCAGGCGGTCACCACCCGGCTCTCGCTGGTGTCGATCACCGCAGACCGCGGCGACAACGTGCACCGGATCTTCGAGTCGCTCAACAACACCGGGCTGCGGCTGAGCCAAGCCGACCTGCTGCGCAACTACCTGTTCATGTGCCTGCCCACCCGGGGCGAGCAGGTCTACCAGGACCACTGGCTGCCGGTGCAGGGCAGCCTGGGCGCGGACCAGCTCGAACACCTGATGTGGCTGCTGCTCGTGCTCGACGGCGACGAGCGGGTCCGCAGGCAGGACATGTACGCCACCCAGCAGGACAAGCTGCGGGTCGCGGGCGGCGGAGAGGACGCGGCCGAGGCCTACATCCGGGAACTGGCCCGCCGGGCCGAGCACTTCCGGCTGGTCCTCGACCCCCAGCGCGAGCCGCACGCGGGTGTCCGCGCCCACCTGCGCAGGCTGGCCCAGTGGCGGGCGACGGCCGCCCACCCGGCGGTGCTGGTGCTCATTGACCGCCGGGCCACCGGTGAGATCGACTCCGACGAGCTGGCCGCGGGCCTGGCCCTGGTCGAGAGCTTCGTGGTCCGCCGCGCGATCTGCCAGATCCCGCCGAACAGCCTGAACCGGATCTTCCAGGCGGTGCCCGCCCAGCTGCCCACTGACCGCCCGGTCGTCGAGGGCCTGCGCTGGGTGCTCTCCGGGGCCCGCCGCTCCTGGCCCGACGACGAGGAGCTGCGCGCGGCGATCCGCACCAAGCCGTTCTACTGGCAGGGCAGGCCCGAGCAGCAGCGGCTGGTGCTGCGCCGGTTGGAGGAGAGCCACGGCCACCCGGAGCCGGTCGACTTCGACAGCGCGGCGCTGACCATCGAGCACGTCATGCCGCAGTCGGCGACCGCGGCGTGGCTCACCGAGCTCGCGGCCGACGTCGAGGGCGATGAGACCCCCGCCGAGCTGCACGACCGGCTCGTGCACACCCTGGGCAACCTGACCCTGACCGCGGTGAACGCCAAGCTGTCCAACCACCCGTTCCAGCGCAAGCAGGACCTGCTGGCGGCGAGCCACCTGGAGATGAACCGGCGCATCGCCGACGCCGAGCGCTGGGGTGCCGCGGAGATCCTGCGCCGGGCCGACGACCTCGCCGACCGGGCGGTCGCGCTGTGGCCCGGTCCCGGCCCCGGCGGCCACCACGTGGAGCGCGGCCGCGACTGGGCCCTGCTGCACCAGGCGCTGGCGGCCATGCCCGCGGGCGCGTGGACGACCTACGGCGAAGTCGCCGTCCTGATCGGGTCGCACCCGCGACCGGTGGGGGCGCACCTGGCCAACACCCCGGGAGTGGCCAACGCCCACCGCGTGCTCGGGCACGACGGCCGGGTGTCGGAGACGTTCCGCTGGGCTGGTGCCGACCGCGGTGACGTCGTGGCGGTGCTGCGCGCCGACGGGATCACCGTGGACGAGCGCGGAGTCGCCGACCCGGCACAGCGGTTGAGCGCCCGGGACCTGGCCGACCTGGTCGGGATCGCCGCCCCTGACGACGAGTCCGCCCCCGACGAGCCGTTGGACGAGCGGGCCGAGCGGTTCCTGGAACAGCTGTCGGCCGACAACCCGGAGCCCGTCATGACCGGCTTGGATGAGCTCGCCGAGTGCTGGGCGGAACTCGGCGGGGACCTCGGATGGGGTGAGGGCACGACGGTCACGAGCTGCTTCTTCATGCTGCACCGCGAGAACCTGCCCAAGATCTGGCCCATCACGGTCTACCCCACCGATGGCGCGGCAGGCTACTTCGAGGTGGTCTTCCTCTACCTCGCCACACGCGCCCCCTTCGACGACCAGGCCTTGCGCGAGGAGTTGCGTCTGCGGCTGAACAAGGTGCCCGGAGTGGACATCCCGGAGGGCAAACTGGCCCTGCGCCCCAAGGTGCCGCTGTCGGTCCTCGCGAACCCGGACGCCGTCGACGAGTTGTGCGCGGTCCTGCGCTGGTTCCGATCGGTGGCCGAGCCCGATACCTGAGTCGGCTCAGACCCGGACCGAGCGCCCCGCGACCCGGGCGACCGCGGTGAAGTAGTCGCCGAACAGTCGCTCGTGCGCGGACGGGATGACCAGCGCCGGGCGGTAGTGGAAGCTCAACGCGTCGCTCGCGGCACCGTAGAGGAGGGCCGTCGGGCCACGCATGGTGCCGAAGTGGATCCGTCCGCGGTCCGGCTTCCGGTACTCCAGGCTGACCGCGAGCCAGCGGACCGGCACCCGGAAGTCGGCCCCCTCCGCGCACGGGTAGCTGAAGACCTCGAACACGCCACGGTCGAGTCGTAGCAGCAGGTGTTCGTACTCCAGCTCCAGTGGCTCCACCCACCCGACCCTAGCCGCGCCTCAGTCGGCCTCGACCACCGGCACCGCGGCCGGCGAGGTCGGGGTCGGGCGCTTGCGCAGGTAGATCACACCAGCGTCCAGGTCCAGGGGACCGGACACCGGCTCGAACCCCTCCCCACTCCCGGAGTCGTCCTCGCTCTCCTTGCGCAACTTAGGCCCAGGCACCAACTCACCGAACGTAGCCATACCCCCGACTGTAGGCCCCCCACCCGACCCCGTCGACCGACAACCGCACCAAACAACCGCACCCGACAACCCAACCCAAAACCCCACCGGCGACCCAGGCACCCACCATCAACCGACAAGTCCCCCCACCAAACTCGCGTCGGCCACCAAACCCGCCCCGCTGACCACTCCCCGCCCTGCATCCCATACGCCAATACCGCTAAGTTAACCGTGGGTGCGGTAGGATTTGCGGGTGGCGAGGGTCGGGCAGGTCAAGGCGCGTGGTGTGGATTCCGGTTCTGCGAGGTTGAC
>NZ_BSTR01000093.1 GCF_030269645.1 Actinokineospora sp. NBRC 105648
GCTGTGGGGAAAAAGCGTGGGGTGAAGGGCATCCCCACCACCAGGTCAAGGTTAGCGGCACTCCTCCCCCACACAAAGGGAGTCCGCCAGATCGAGCACATCCGTAACGGGTGTTGCGTTCCGTAGGACTTGAGAATTAGAGATTGAGGGCAAGGACAAGAAAAAAAGAAAGGGATGAGCGAAACGAGCAGAGTGGGCAAGGCAAGAGCAGAGCGGGCAGGGCAGGGCAGGGCAGGGCAGGTTGTCAGGCTGCCGCGAATCCCGGTGGGTGTGGTTGGCATTTGGGGCAGGAGAAGGAGGAGCGGTTCATAAAAGGCTCTCTCCTGATCGGTCTCCCGCAACGCCCACAAGGCAGGCCCTCTTGGCCGTAGGCGTTCAACGAGCGGTCGAAATATCCCGACTGGCCGTTGATGTTCACGTAGAGCGCGTCGAAGGACGTGCCGCCGACCGACAGGGCCTCGTTCATCACGTCGGTCGCCGCCGACAGGAGTTCCCCGGCCTTCGCGGCGGTCAGCTTGTCGGTCGGTCGGGCCCAGTGCAGCTTCGTCCGCCACAGGGCCTCGTCGGCGTAGATGTTGCCGATGCCCGAGACCAAGGTCTGGTCCAGGAGTGCTCGCTTGATCTCCGTGCGCTTGCGCCGGACTGCGGCTACCGCTGCCGCGAGGTCGAAAGCGGGGTCCATCGGGTCGCGGGCGATGTGGGCGACCGGGTCCGGGAGCAGGACGCCGTCCACCTCTACCGTCTCCTCGACCGACAGGCCGCCGAAGGTCCGCTGGTCGACGAAGCGCAGTTCGGGGCCGTCGTCGGCGAAGCCGACTCGGACGCGGAGGTGTTTCTCGTCCGGTGCGCCCTGGGGCTGGACCAGCATCTGGCCGCTCATCCCGAGGTGCGCCAGGACTGCCTCGCCGGAGCTCAGGTCGACCCAGAGGTACTTCCCCCGACGCCTGGCCTCGACCAGTTGGCGGCCGACCAGGCGGGAGGCGAAGTCGACGGCGCCCGGGACGTGCCTGCGGATCGCGCGCGGGTGGAAGACCTCCACCCGCGCGATCGTGCGGCCTGCCACGTGGTTCTGCAGGCCGCGCCGGACTACCTCTACCTCTGGTAGCTCAGGCACCGTTGGTGGAGTCCGGGGTGTCTGTGTCGATCTTCTCCGAGAGCTCGCGCCAGGCCGCCTCGGCGGCCTTCTGCTCGGCTTCCTTCTTCGTGCGACCGTCGCCGTTGCCGTAGCCCTGGCCGTTCACCACGACCATGGCGGTGAACTCCTTGCGGTGGTCCGGACCTTCCTCGCGCACCCGGTACTCCGGCACGCCTAGGCCTGCCGAGGCGGTGAGCTCCTGGAGGCTGGTCTTCCAATCCAGGCCCGCGCCGCGCAGTGGTGCCTCGGTGAGCAGCGGGTCGAAGTGGCGGTGGACCACCTGGCGCGCGGTGTCGATGCCGTGCTGCAGGTACACCGCGCCGATGACCGCCTCCATGCCGTCGGCGAGGATGCTGGCCTTGTCCCGGCCGCCGGTGAGCTCCTCGCCCTTGCCGAGCAGCAGGTGCGCGCCCAGACCGCCGTCGCCGAGGCCGCGGGCCACGCCCGCGAGGGCGTGCATGTTGACCACGCTGGCCCGCAGCTTGGCCAACTGCCCCTCGGGCAGGTCCGGGTGTGTGCGGTAGAGGTGGTCGGTGACCACCAGCCCGAGCACCACGTCGCCGAGGAACTCCAGCCGCTCGTTGGGCGGCAGGCCACCGTTCTCGTAGGCGTAGGAGCGGTGCGTCAAGGCGAGCACGAGCAGCTCGGCGTCCAAGCGGACGCCGAGCGCGTCGAGCAGCGTTTCCGGGTCCGAGGTCGGTCCCCGGGACGCCTTACCCCCCATGCCGTGCTTCTCTTCGCCGTCGGCTACGCGGGTGCGATGACCTGGCGACCGTTGTACTGGCCACAGGTCGGGCAGGCGAGGTGCTGCGGCTTGGGCTCGCGGCACGCCTTGTTCGAGCAGGCCACCAGGTGCACGGCAGTGGTCTTCCACTGCGAGCGGCGCGAGCGGGTGTTCGAACGCGACATCTTCCGCTTGGGGACGGCCACGACTGAATCTCCTCTGACGAGCTGGTGAGCAGGATCGGATGGTGGAGCTACTGACCCGGATCCTGGTGGAACCGCTCTTGCAGCGCGGCCCATCGAGGATCAATGGTCTCATGCCGGTGGTCGGCCCCGAGATCGGCCCACTTCCCACCGCAAACGGCACACAGCCCGGCGCAGTCCTCGGTGCACAGCGGCACGTGCGGCAGCGCCAGCACGACCGCGTCGCGGACGACCGGTTCCAGGTCGAGCCGGTCGTCGACCAGCCTGCTGACCTCGTCCTCGTCGGTGGTCTCGTCGGTCGCGCTGTCCGGGTAGGCGAACAGCTCGGTGATCTCGACCTCGACCTCGTCGGTGATCGGGTCCAGGCAGCGCGAGCACTCCCCGGCGAGCGGTCCGGCGGCGGTCCCGGTGACGAGGACGCCCTCCATCACCGACTCCAGCAGCACGTCCAGCTCGACCTCGGCACCCATCGGCACGCCGATGACGCCCTCGAGACCGAGGACGTAGCTGGCGGCCGCGGTGCGGCGCACCGGTCGGCTGGAGCCCGGGCGCCTGCCCAGCTCCCGGGTGTCGATCACCCAAGGGCTGTTGAGCGCCTGACGCGTGGGGCTCTTGCGGTGCGAGGACATGGCTGGTCGGTCAGCGCCTTCGAGGTCGGGTGGCGGCGAGCACCGATGACGGTGCGCGGTCAGCCTGAACAGGGTACGCGATCGGCGGCCGTGGCGGAAATCAGCCGTTGTAGTCGAACGGGACCGCGCCCGCGGGGACACCGCTCATCGTGCCACGCAGGTGCGAGCGGCCCTTCGCCACGGTGCGCAGCGTGTGGCTGAGGAAGTCCTCGAACTCGGCCAGCTTGCCCTCGACGTAGGCGTCGCACTCGGCGCGCTGGCGGGCGGACTCGTCGGAGCTGGCGTCGAGCACCCGAGCAGACTCGGCGTGCGCGGCGGCCACGACCTCGGTCTGCGAGACCAGCCTGCGCTGCTCGAACCGGCCCTCCTCGACGGCCCGCTCGTAGGACTCGCGGCCCGCCTGCAGCATCCGGTCGGCCTCGGACTGCGAGCGGCCCACCAGGCTCTCGTACTCGGCGCGGCCCGCGGCGACGGTGCGGTCGGCCTCGTCCTGGGCCTCGGCGACCAGCCGGTCGGCGTGCGCGGTGGCGTCGGCGATGAGCCGCTCGGCCTGGGCGCGCGCGTCGGCGATGGTGGTCTCGGCCTCCAGCGTGGCCTTGCTCACCGACTGCTCGGCGTGGTGCTCGGCGGCGCCGACGATCTCGTCCTTGCGGTCGAGCACGTCCTGGGCGTCGTCGACCTCGGCGGGCAGCGCGTCGCGGATCTCGTCGAGCAGTTCGAGCACGTCACCGCGGGGGACGACGCAGCCGGAGGTCATCGGCAGACCCCTGGCCTCCTCCACGATGGTGACCAGCTCGTCGATGGCCTCGAAGACCTTGTACACAGCTCCTCCTCCGCCCCTCGGCGAGCTCCAGCCGCCAATTCTGCCCGTTCGGCGCGGGCGGGGCGGGGACGTGGGCCGGGCGTGTCCCCGGTCGAGGACACGCCCGGGGGTCACGCTAGAAGGTGATGAACTGGAAGGAGGCGTAGTGGTCGCCGGTGTAGAAGTACTCGCCGCCGTTGCCGGTGACGATCCGGCGGGCGCCCCGGGTGCTGGAGCCGGGGGTCTTGACCGTGTACTCGTGGTAGTACCCGGTGGCGCAGCTGGGCAGGATGCGCTCGCGGTTCTGGAAGACGACGCCGTCCTGCGGGTAGGGGTACGGCCCGCCCGCGCGGATGAGCCGGTAGGTGTCGGTGGCCTGGGCGGGCAGCCTGGACAGGGCCACCCGGGTGTAGGACGAGGTGTTGCCGCACGCGGGCTGCGCGGCGACCTGCGAGGCGGTGTGGGCGGCGGTCGGGTCGGCGGCGGCCGTGCTGCCGACGCCGAAGACACCGAGCGTGGCGAGCACCAGGGCGAGCAGTGCGGTGACACTCTTCGAGGTGACGTTGCTCATTTTCGGAACGTAACCCGATCAGGTGATCGCTGACTTTCCGTCGCGTGAACCCCCTGTGGCAGGCTGGCGACCGTGCACATCCGACCCGCCGTCGCCGCCGATGTCCCCGCGATCGTGGCCATGCTGGCCGACGACCCGCTGGGCGCGACCAGGGAGGCACCGGGGGACCCGCGCTACGGCGAGGCGTTCGCCGAGATCGACCGCGACCCCCGGCAGCTGCTCGTGGTCGCCGAGGACGGTGGCGAGGTCGTGGGCACGCTGCAGCTCACGTTCACCCCGGGGCTGTCCCGGTTGGGCGCCACCCGGGCCACCATCGAGGGCGTGCGGGTGCGCACCGACCGCCGCGGCGACGGCCTGGGCCAGGGGCTGATCGAGTGGGCGGTGGAGACCGCCCGCGAGCGCGGCGCGGTCATGGTCCAGCTGACCACCGACGCCTCCCGCAAGCAGGCGCACCGCTTCTACCAGCGGCTCGGCTTCGTCGCCAGCCACGTGGGGATGAAGCTGCCGCTCTAGTCGCCCTCGGCCCGGGCGCGGTTCTCCGCCAGCCGGGCCACGAGTCGCTTGTGGACGTTCGGCGGCAGCAGGTGCGACACCTCGCCGCCGTAGGTGGCGACCTCCTTGACCAGCGAGCTGGACAGGAAGCTGTTGAGCGGCTTGGTGGGCATGAACAGCGTCTCCACCCCGGTGAGGCCCTGGTTCATCTGGGCCATCTGCAGCTCGTAGTCGAAGTCGCTGACCGCGCGCAGGCCCTTGACGATGGCCTGCACGTCGTAGCGGGTGCAGTAGTCGACCAGCAGGCCGTGCCAGGAGTCGACGCGCACGTTGGGCAGGTGCTCGACCGCCTCGGCGATGAGCGCCATCCGCTCCTCGACGGTGAACAGGCCGCGCTTGCTCTTGTTGATCAGGACCGCCACCACGACCTCGTCGAACAGGGCGGCGGCCCGCTCGATGATGTCGAGGTGGCCGTTGGTCGGCGGGTCGTAGGAGCCCGGGCACACCGCGCGCGTCATGAAACCGGACCGTAGCAGCCGGTCGGGACGGTCAGCCCGGGTTTGTCACACCGCTCACGCGCGCCCAGTGCAGGGTGGTCTCGCCGTACTTGCGGCTGCGCTCGGGAACCAGCCCGGCGGGCCACACCGGATCACCCGACCGGGTGGACCGCTCCACCACGACCGTGCTCCCGGTCGCGACCCACCCCTGCTCGAGCAGGGCGCCGAGGACCTGGCCCAGCTCGGTCTCGGCCAGCGCGTACGGCGGGTCGGCGAACACCAGGTCGTACGGGGTCCCCGGCGGCACGGCCAGCACCCGGTCGACCCTGGACGCCCGGATGTCCACCCCGGGCAGGTCCACCACGGTCGCGTTGCGCCGCAGCACCGCCACCGCCGCGCGATCGGACTCCACGAGCGTGGCGAGCGCGGCTCCCCGGGACAGCGCCTCGAAGCCGAGCGCGCCGGAGCCCGCGTAGAGGTCGAGCACCCGGGCGCCGTCGAGGTCCACGGCGGACTCCAGCGCGCTGAACAACGCCTCGCGCACCCGGTCGGCGGTCGGCCGGGTCCCCTTCGGCGGCACGCCGAGCCTGCGCCCACCGGCGGCGCCCGCGACGATCCTGGTCACCGCGCCATGGTGCCCGACAGCGCACGGACCGTCGCGATCCGGGGTGAGGCGGAGCACATCCGCCACGCGGCCGATTCACGCCAAGGGCAAAGCGCGTAATCTCGCTCTTCCGTCCGAGAACGAAACTGTGGGAGCGCTGCGTGTCGGAAACCTCTGTGAGAGAGGCCGAGATCGCGGTCGAGCAGAAGCACGTCGACATGGTCTACGCCCGGGTGGCGGTGATGCGCGACGAGGCCGAGGCGATGCGGACCAGGGGCGACGAGCTCGCCCACGGCGCCCGCAACGAGGCCGTCTTCGAGCAAGCCGCGATGCTCTTCGAGCGCGACGTGATGGTGCGCCACGCCACGCAGATCCTGCGCACGCTCGACGCCGAGCACGAGGGCCTGGTGTTCGGGCGGCTGGACACCACCGAGGGCGAGACGATGTACGTCGGCCGCCTCGGCGTGCGCGACGGGGACTTCGAGAACCTGGTCACCGACTGGCGCGCCCCCGCGGCGGCGCCGTTCTACCAGGCCACCGCCGAGAGCCCGATGGAGGTCATCCGGCGCCGGGTGATCCGCTCGACCGGGCAGTCCGTGGTCGACATCGACGACGACCTGCTGATGCCGGAGAACCACCAGGACAGCATGCCGGTGGTCGGCGAGGGCGCGCTGATGGCCAGCCTGACCCGGGCCCGCGGCGAGAACATGCGCGACATCGTGGCCACGATCCAGAAGGAGCAGGACGAGGCGATCCGGGCACCGTGGCGCGGGGTCACCGAGATCACCGGCGGCCCGGGCACCGGCAAGACCGCGGTCGCGCTGCACCGGGTGGCCTACCTGCTCTACCGCGACCGCAGGCGGATGGGCGGCTCAGGCGTGCTGGTGGTCGGCCCCTCCCCCGCGTTCACCTCCTACATCTCCCGGGTGCTGCCCTCGATGGGCGAGGACAACGTGGAGCTGCGCTCGCTCAGCGACCTGCTCGACGGCGCGAAGGCGCGCTACGTCGACCCGGCACCGGTGGCCGCGGTCAAGGGATCACTGCGGATGCGCCGGGTGCTGAAGAAGGCCATCCGCGAGGCCCCCGACGACGCACCGAACGAGCTGCGCATCGTCTACCGCGGCGAGGTCCTCAAGCTCGACGCCCGCGAGCTCGCGGCGGTGCGGACCGCGGTCCACAACGGCCGCAAGCCACCGAACCAGGCGCGGGTGGACGCGGCCGAGGCGCTGCTGGAGGCGCTGTGGCGCAAGGCCGACTCCTACGAGGACTTCCCGGTGAAGCGGGCCGAGCTGATCGCCGAGCTGGGCGACCGGATCGACTTCCACCGGTTCGTGGTGGTGTGGTGGCAGCTGCCGCACGCAGGCGAGGTGCTGCGCGCCCTCGGCGACCGCAGGCGGCTGGCCCGGGCGGCCAACCGGGTGCTCACCCGGTCCGAAGTGGACCTGCTGGCCGACTCCTGGGCCGACCGGGCCGCGGGCTGGTCGGTGGCCGACGTGGCGCTGCTCGACGAGATCCGGGTGCTGCTCGGCAGGCCCGCCCGCAGGCGCAGGCGCGGCGAGCAGGTGAACGGCCCGTCGCAGGGCTACCGCGGCCGCGAGGACTACGACGAGTACTCCCACATCGTGGTGGACGAGTCGCAGGACCTCTCCCCGATGCAGTGGCGCATGGTCGGTCGACGCGGCAAGTACGCGAGCTGGACCGTGGTCGGCGACCCGGTGCAGAGCTCGTGGCCGGACCCGGCAGAGGCAGCGCAAGCCCAGGACGCGGCATTCGGCGGTCCGCGCACCCAGCGCAGGCGATTCGGACTGCGGACGAACTACCGCAACTCGGCCGAGATCTTCGACCTGGCGGGCCGGGTGGTCACCGACGTGGCCACCGCCGACCAACTACCGCACGCGGTGCGCAGCACCGGGATCGAACCGTCGATCCGGGTGACCGACACCGCCGAACTGACCAAGGGCGCGCTGGCCGCGGCCACCGAACTGCTGGGCGAGGTCGACGGCACGGTCGGGGTGATCACCGCGACCAGCCGGGTAGCCGCGACACGCGCGGCGGTCGAGGAACTGAACGACGAACGCGTGCGCGTCGTGGACGGACTGGAGTCCAAGGGCCTGGAGTACGACGCGGTGGTCCTGGTCGAACCCGGTGAACTGGTGACCGAGTCCACCACCGGGCCACGAACGCTGTACGTGGCACTGACCCGCGCGACGCAGAGGCTCACTGTGCTGACCACCGACCCGACCTGGCCGGACGGCCGCTGACCGACAGCGGCCGATACAGTCCACAGTGGATAGTGGGCATCCAGCCAACCAACCGCAGCGGCATGCCACCTTCACTGGTGGGCGACAGGATCCCAACCCACTGGCACGCAAAGGATCCCGACCCCGCTGGCACGCGAGTGAATCCAGCCCCCGCTGGTACCGCAGCGGATGGGCCGACCCCGCGACACCCAAGCGAATCCCGCCTCCCCAGCAAACCGCAGCGGTGAGGCCGACCCCGCTGGAAAGCAACGCCCGCTACGAATGCTCGATCTAGTGGACTCGCTTCGTGTGGGGGGAGAGTGCCGCTAAACTTGCCGTGGGTGGGGATGCCCTTACCCTGCCCTTTTCTCTCCACCGCGGTGCTCTAGGGGCC
>NZ_BSTR01000094.1 GCF_030269645.1 Actinokineospora sp. NBRC 105648
TGGAGAGAAAAGGGCAGGTAAGGGCATCCCCACCCACGGCAAGTTTAGCGGCACTCTCCCCCCACACGAAGCGAGTCCACTAGATCGAGCATCCGTAACGGGACTTGCGTACCAGCGGGGTCGGCCTATCCGCTGCGGCTGGGTGGGGGGACGGGATCTTGCTGCATTAAATCGGGGTCGGGATTCACTTGCGTGCCAGCGGGGCTGGCCTATGAGTTGCGGTTGGGTGGGGGTGGGGTCCTGTTGCGGTTTGGCTGGAGAGGTGGGTGCGCCTGCCTTTGAGCAGGTGGCAGCCAGGCGGGTTCGGCTAGGTGGCTTTGGTGGGGTGGAGGTGGGAACTATTGGCTCGGAATCCAGGTAGTGGTGTGGAATCCATACCGTTCGGTCTCTACTGTCCTGCGTCATCATCCGGCTGCCGGCAGGTGCCTTGTCTCAGGCGCGGGCGGCGGCGATGCGGGTTCGGATTGGGGTGTAGTGGGCGATGACTGCGTCGGCGAAGGCGGTCAGGTTCGCTGTTCTTGCGGCAGCGATGATGGCTCGGTGCAGTACGACAGTGTCGTTCTCATCTGTTGGGACGCCGAGGTGTGGGGCGACTGCCGTGTAGACATCCCAGAAGGCGTCGGTGAGTTGGCTCACCAGGGCGTTGCCCAGCGGTTGCACCAGCAGTGCGTGGAAGGCGCGGTCGGCTGCCACGATGTCCTCGCCGCGTGCCATCTGGTCGACCAGGGCGTCTAGTTCGTCCACATGGGACTCTTCCAGGGTTCCGACGATCTTGGCCGCGTTGCCGCGTTCGAACAGTTCGCGGACCTCGACCAGGTCCGATAGCACGCCGAACTCGTCGTCTGGGCCTAGTAGGCCTCGGAAGGTCAGGCCCTCTACCAGGGCGGACAGGCTCAGGCCGCCGACGTAGGTGCCGTGGCCGTGTCGGACCTCGACGATGTCGAGGGCGCCGAGGGTCTTGATCGCCTCGCGCACACTGGAGCGGGAGGCGCCCAGGGCGGCGCACAGTTCGTTCTCGGTCGGCAGTGGCGACCCGGGGCGCAGTCGGTTGTCCAGGATGTAGCGCTTGATCCGCTCGCTCACCTCCTGGCGCAGCAGCGACCGGCCGATCCGCTCATTGGGCGTCACGTCGGGAAACCCCTCTCGTCGGTGGCGACACCATCTCACGCACCGCCTGCCCGCGCGGTGCCACCGGGGCAAGCCCGGCCGGAGTTCCCGGTGTCGCGGATCCCTTATCGGACAAGATCACCTCAAGGTTGACACCGGGGGCCGGACCGGACCGGGGTGCCCAACCACTGAACTCAGGAACAGGGGCGAATGTAGGATTGTTGAACAATGGGATTGTTCAATCTGGGGACTGTTCACTTGTTGGAAGCTTGACCGCCGACTTGTCGGTCGACCGGCTGTCGGATCCGCTCAAGTCAGGGCTGAGCTGGGGATCTGTAAGCTCGCCGTCAGCGTGGACGGGCATCATCGGCGGTGGTGGGAGCTGTCGCCGAGGTGGGGGTTCCGGGTGCTGAATCGATTTTGACAGCCCGCGTTCCAGCTCGGTACCGTCGGCCGCGCTACGCCCGGTGGATCGCCAGCGCAGTCGTCTCCCGGCACCTTCCTCGACCCGTTCGACTCGCCAACGAGGCCGGAGATGACGATGAGCGTGCCCCTGAACCCGGTGGTCGCCGAGGTGACCGACCGGATCGCCGCCCGCAGCGCCGCGAGCCGGTCCGGCTACCTGGCCCGGATGGCCGCCGCCGCGCCGCCCAAGCCCACCCGGGCCGGGCTCGGCTGCAGCAACCTGGCCCACGGCTTCGCCGCCTGTTCGGGCCCGGACCGGGCCGCCGTCAAGGGTGCCACCCTGCCCGGCGTCGCGATCGTCTCGGCCTACAACGACCTGCTCAGCGCCCACCAGCCGCTGCAGGAGTTCCCGGCCTGGATCAAGGACGCGGTCCGCGAGGCGGGCGGCGTGGCGCTGTTCGCCGGCGGTGTGCCCGCGATGTGCGACGGGATCACCCAGGGCCGCCCGGGCATGGAGCTCTCGCTGTTCAGCCGCGAGGTCATCGCGATGGCCACCGGGGTGGCGCTCTCGCACGACATGTTCGACGCCACCCTGCTGCTCGGCGTCTGCGACAAGATCGTCCCCGGGCTGCTGATCGGCGCGCTCGCCTTCGGCCACCTGCCCGCGATCCTGGTCCCGGCCGGTCCGATGGCCTCCGGCCTGCCCAACGGCGAGAAGGCCCGGGTCCGCCAGGCCTTCGCCGAGGGCAAGGCGACCCGCGACGACCTGCTCGTCGCCGAGTCGGCGTCCTACCACTCGCCGGGCACCTGCACCTTCTACGGCACCGCGAACTCCAACCAGCTCGTGGTCGAGGTCATGGGGCTGCACCTGCCGGGGGCGAGCTTCATCCCGCCGGGCACCCCGCTGCGCAAGGCGCTCACCGAGGCGGCCGGGCGCCGTGCGGTCGAGATCTCCGCGCAGGGCGAGGAGTACACGCCGATCTCGGCCGTGGTCGACGAGCGCGCCGTGGTCAACGGCGTGATCGCGCTGCTGGCCACCGGCGGGTCCACCAACCACACGCTGCACCTGGTGGCGATCGCCGCCGCGGCGGGCATCCAGCTCACCTGGGACGACTTCTCCGACTTGTCCGCGGTGGTGCCGCTGCTGGCCCGGATCTACCCCAACGGCAGCGCCGACATCAACCACTTCGTCGCCGCGGGCGGCGTCCAGTTCCTCATCGGCGAACTGCTCGACGCGGGCCTGCTGCACGGCGACGTGTCCACTGTGGCCGGTCCCGGCCTGGACCGCTACCGGCAGGAACCGGTGTTGGACAACGGGATCCTGACCTGGCGCGACGGACTGCGCCGCTCCGGCGACCTCGACGTGCTGCGACCGGTGGCCGAGGCGTTCGCCGCCGACGGCGGCCTGCGGATGCTGGCGGGCAACCTGGGCCGCGCGGTGATCAAGGTGTCGGCGGTGGCCGAGGCCGACCGCGTCGTCGAGGCGCCCGCGCGCGTGTTCACCACGCAAGAGGACGTTTCCCTGGCGTTCAAGGCGGGGGAGCTGTACCGCGACGTGGTGATCGTGCTGCGGCAGCAGGGTCCGCGCGCCAACGGGATGCCCGAGCTGCACGGGTTGACGCCCGCGCTCGGCGTGCTGATGGCCCGGGGACACCGGGTCGCGCTCGTGACCGACGGACGGATGTCCGGGGCCTCGGGGAAGATCCCGGCTGCGATCCACTGCACCCCGGAGGCCGCTGCGGGCGGCCCTATCGCGTTGATCCGCGATGGGGACGTGGTCCGGTTGGACGCTACTGCTGGGCGGATCGACGTGCTGGTGCCTGCGGATGTGTTGGCGGCGCGGGACTTGATGGACGCGCCTGCTGACGATCTCGCCTGGACGGGGACTGGGCGGGAGCTGTTCGCGGCTCTGCGGCGGTCGGTTGGGCCTGCTGACCATGGGGCCAGTGTGTTCGGGCCTGCGTTTGCTGGGCTGGACGAGCTTGAGTTCTCTGTGTGATCGGCTTCTTTGCTCTGGTGCCGTCGTGGGGTCGACCCCGGGGGCCGCGCATCGTTGGGGCTGCCGGAGTTAAAGATGGGGGCTCGATCTAGTGAACTCGCTTCGTGTGGGGCCCCTAGAGCACCGCGGTGGGGAAAAAGCGTGGGGTGAAGGGCATCCCCACCACAGGTCAAGTTTAGCGGTGCTCTCCCCCCACACGAAGCGAGTCCACTAGATCGAGCATCCGTAGCGGGGCCGGCGGTACCAGCGTGGTCGGCCTATCCGCTGCGGTTTGGTGGGTGGTGGGGCGGCCTTGCCGCTTCGGTTTGGTGGGCGGCCTCTCCGCTGGGTTTGATGGTTGTGTTGGCGGTGGCTTTCGTGTGGTCGTGTGGTGTGCGGTCTCGGGTGTTGAGGAGTGGAGTGTCGGATGAGCTTGTTGGACATCTCGCCGGTGGTGCCGGTTGTGGTCATCGAGGACGCCGCCCAGGCCGTGCCCCTGGCCCAGGCTTTGGTGCGTGGTGGGGTGCGGATTATCGAGATCACCCTGCGCACGTCCGCCGCGCTTGAGGCAATTCGACAGATCGCTGCTGAGGTGCCGGATGCCGTGGTGGGTGCGGGGACCGTTACTGCCCCCGAGCACGCTGTGGCTGCGCAGCGGGCTGGGGCGAAGTTCCTTGTTACGCCGGGGACCACTGACAAGATCCTGGGTGCTGCCGCCGATACCGGTTTGCCGTTGCTGCCTGGGGCGGCCACTGTGTCCGAGGCACTGCGGTTGGCTGAGCGTGGGTACACCGAGTTGAAGTTCTTCCCGGCCGAGGCGGCTGGTGGAGTTCCGTATCTCAAGTCGATCGCGGGCCCGTTGCCTGAGCTGCGGTTCTGCCCGACTGGTGGCATCACTCCCGAGTCGGCTCCTGCCTACCTCGCGCTGTCCACGGTGGGCTGTGTTGGGGGTAGCTGGCTCACCCCCGCCAAGGCGCTGGCCGCCGGGGACTTCGCCGAGATTGAGCGGCTCGCGAAAGAGGCGGCTGCGCTGCGCTGAGTACGACCTGTGCAGGCCCGGACGCGTTGTGTGTCCGGGCCTGTTCCGTCTGGTGCACGCGGATCGCGCCGCGATGTGTGCTTGGGCGATCCGGTCTACCCCTGCCGGGGGCGCACACTGGGAACTACCCTGGAGAGGTGTGAATATTGGTTGAGACATCCGACCTCCAGGCGGCGCTGCCCTTGCCATGTTCTGCGCAGAGCTGCATCATGAGGGCATCAAAAGTGCAGCAATGAGCAGAGGGGGGAGAGGGGTCATGTCGTTCATCGACGCCGAGATCGCCAGCCAGCCCGCGTGTTGGGGGCGGGTGGTCGCTGGTGGCCACGACATCGGGCGCCCGGGGGAGAGTGTCGCGGTCGTGGGGTGTGGGACGTCGTGGTTCATCGCCATGGCCTATGCCGGGCTGCGGGAAACCGCTGGTCAGGGACGTACTGATGCCTTCGCGGCCTCTGAGTTCCCGCTCGGTCGGGAGTACGACCGGGTGGTCGCCATCTCCCGTTCCGGCACCACGACCGAGGTCGTCGAGCTGCTCAAGGCCGTGTCCGGGCCCACCACGGTGATCACCGGGGTCGCGGGCAGTCCGGTCACCGAGATCGCCGACCAGGTGGTCGTGCTCGATTACGCGGACGAGCGCTCGGTCGTGCAGACGCGGTTCGCCACCACTGCCCTCGCGCTGCTGCGGGCGTCGCTCGGCGAGGACCTCACCCAGGCCATCGCTGACGCCAAGACTGCGCTGGACGCCCCGCTGGGTGCGCTTCCCGAGGCTGACCAGTTCACTTTCCTCGGCCGGGGGTGGACCGTGGGCCTGGCTCAGGAGGCCGCCCTCAAGATGCGTGAGGCCGCTGGTGCCTGGACCGAGGCCTACCCCGCCATGGAGTACCGGCACGGGCCGATCAGCATCGCGCAGCCCGGTCGGGTCACCTGGATGTTCGGTGCTACCCCGGCCGGTCTCGCCGCCGAGGTCACCGCCACCGGTGCCGCGTTCGTCGAGAGCGGTGGGCTCGATCCGCTGGCCCACCTGGTGCTGGCCCAGCGCGTCGCCGCGGCGGCGGCGCGGTTGCGGGGGCTCGACCCGGACCAGCCGCGCAACCTGACCCGCTCGGTCATCCTGGCGGGCGCCTGACATGCCGCTGAGCCCCACCGCGGCCGTGGTCGCCGCGGCCGTGCGGGAGCGTCGCGGGGTTGGCGCGTTCAACGTCATCCAGCTCGAGCACGCCTACGCGCTGGTCGAGGGAGCCGAGCGTGCGGGAACGGCGGTGATCCTGCAGATCAGCGAGAACTGCGTTCGGTACCACGGTTCCCTTGAGCCCATCGCCCTCGCGACACTGGCGGTGGCCCGGGCGGCGACGGTCCCGGTCGCGGTGCACCTGGACCACGTGCAGTCCCCGGACCTGGTCGACGAGGGCATCGCGCTGGGCATCGGATCGGTCATGTTCGACGCCTCCACCCTGCCCTACGCCGACAACGTCGACCTGACTCGCGAGATCACCGACCGCTGCCACGCCGCCGGGGTGTTCGTGGAGGCGGAACTCGGTGAGATCGGCGGCAAGGACGGCGTGCACGCGCCCGGCGTCCGCACCGACCCGGCCGAGGCCGCCGCCTACGTCGCGGCGACCGGCGTGGACGCCTTGGCCGTGGCCGTCGGCAGCTCCCACGCGATGCTCACCCGCGACGCCGTCCTGGACCTGGAGCTGATCGCCAGGCTCGCGGACACGGTGCCGGTTCCCCTGGTGCTGCACGGTTCCTCCGGAGTTCCTGACGACCAGCTCACCGCCGCCGTCCGGGCGGGCATGACGAAGGTCAACATCGCCACCCACCTCAACAAGACGTTCACCGCCTCGGTGCGCGGCACCCTCGACGCTCAACCGTCCCTAGTGGACACCCGCAAGTACCTCGGCCCGGCCCGCACCGCGACCACCACCGAGGTCACCAGACTGCTCGGCGTGCTGAACGCTGTTCCGGCCACCTCGATCGGGGTACGCGCATGATCCTCACCGTCACCGGCAACCCGGCCCTCGACGTCAGCTACCGGGTCGACCGCCTGCGCCCGGGCCACACCCACCGCATCCGCGCGGTGCACGAACGAGCCGGCGGCAAGGGCTTCAACGTCAGCCGCGTCCTGCACGAACAGGGCGTGGCCACCCTGGCACTGGGCCCGATCGGCGGCATCCTCGGCGACTCCATGCGCTCAGACCTCGCCGACTCCGGCGTCCCCCACGACCTCCTGCCGGTGGCCGCCGCCACCAGGATGACCATCGCCGTAGTGGCCACGGAGTGGTCCGACGGCGACGAGGCCACGATGTTCAACGAACCCGGCGGCCCCCTGTCAGCGGCAGACTGGTCCCGCCTGGGCGACCTGGTCCGGACCTACCTGTCGAAGGCAAGCGTGCTGGTGTGCTCAGGCAGCCTCCCACCCGACGCGCCGGAACAGACCTACGCGGACCTGGTGGAACTAGCGCGAACGGCCGGAGTCCCCACCGTGGTCGACGCAGGCGGCCCGGTACTGCGAGCGGCAGCACAAGCAGGAGCAGACGTCCTCAAGCCGAACGCGGAAGAACTCGCCGAGGCCGTGGGCGAGGACGATCCACTGACAGGTGCCCGCGCGCTGAGGAACCTGGGCGCAGGTGCGGTGGTGGTTTCCCTTGGTGCAGAGGGAATGCTCGCTACGACGGCCGATGGCGAATGGAAGGCGGCGCCTTCGCGCCGAGTGGCGGGCAATCCGACGGGAGCAGGTGACGCGGCAGTGGCCGCGCTGGCTGATGGGCTGCGACGGAACCTTCCTTGGGAGGAAAGGCTCCGCACGGCTGTGGCTTGGTCCGCAGGTGCAGTGGCGGCCCCGACGGCTGGAAGCGTGGATGACGATGTGGTGGCGGAACTGTTCGACGGGGTTGTGGTGACAAGGCTGTAGAACGCGGATCAGGGCAGGGCAAGGAAAGGCAGAACAGGGCGGGACACGGCAGGCTAGGTGGGTAAGGCAGGCAGTGCGGGGCGGGGCGGGGCGGGGCAGGCTAGGTGGGCAGGGCTGGATTGGGTGGAGTGGCTTTGTTTGGGGCCCCTAAGAAAAGAGGCGCCGGGGTGAAGCGGGTGGGAAAGGGATCACCCACGCCGGAGCCAGGCTAGCGCCTCTTTTCTCCCCAAACAAAGCCACTCCACCCAATCCAGCACGTCAGTGGGG
>NZ_BSTR01000095.1:1874-5094 GCF_030269645.1 Actinokineospora sp. NBRC 105648
GTGTCTGGTTGGTGTTTGAGAACTGCACAGTGGATGCGAGCATCTTTGTAGTAAGTGTCTAAGGGCACACGGTGGATGTCTAGGCATCAGGAGCCGATGAAGGACGTAGGAGGCTGCGATAAGCCTCGGGGAGCTGCCAACCGAGCTGTGATCCGAGGGTGTCCGAATGGGGAAACCCGGCACCAGTCATGTGGTGTCACCCGCATCTGAATATATAGGGTGTGTGGAGGGAACGCGGGGAAGTGAAACATCTCAGTACCCGTAGGAAGAGAAAACAACCGTGATTCCGTGAGTAGTGGCGAGCGAAAGCGGAGGAGGCTAAACCGTGCACGTGTGATACCCGGCAGGGGTTGCGTGTGCGGGGTCGTGGGACCTTTCTGACAGTTCTGCCGGATTGTCGAGGAGTGAGAAAACACCATGGTTAGTGGAATGCGCTGGGATGCGTGACCGTAGAGGGTGAGAGTCCCGTACGCGAAAATCTGGTGTCTCCTGAGAGTGTTCCCAAGTAGCAGCGTACTCGTGAAATTCGCTGTGAATCTGGCGGGACCACCCGCTAAGCCTGAATACTTCCTGATGACCGATAGCGGACTAGTACCGTGAGGGAAAGATGAAAAGTACCCCGGGAGGGGAGTGAAAGAGTACCTGAAACCGTGTGCCTACAAGCCGTCAGAGCCTTTTGGGGTGATGGCGTGCCTTTTGAAGAATGAGCCTGCGAGTTAGTGCTGCGTGGCGAGGTTAACCCGTGTGGGGTAGCCGTAGCGAAAGCGAGTCCGAATAGGGCGGTTGAGTCGCGTGGTCTAGACCCGAAGCGGAGTGATCTACCCATGGCCAGGGTGAAGCGTCGGTAAGACGTCGTGGAGGCCCGAACCCACCAGGGTTGAAAACCTGGGGGATGAGCTGTGGGTAGGGGTGAAAGGCCAATCAAACTCCGTGATAGCTGGTTCTCCCCGAAATGCATTTAGGTGCAGCGTCATGTGTTTCACCATGGGGGTAGAGCACTGGATGGTCTAGGGGGCCTACAAGCTTACCGAAATCAACCAAACTCCGAATACCGTGGTGTGAGAGCGTGGCAGTGAGACTGCGGGCGATAAGGTTCGTAGTCGAGAGGGAAACAGCCCAGAACACCAGCTAAGGCCCCTAAGTGTGCGCTAAGTGGGAAAGGATGTGGGGTCGCCCAGACAACCAGGAGGTTGGCTTAGAAGCAGCCACCCTTGAAAGAGTGCGTAATAGCTCACTGGTCAAGTGGTCCTGCGCCGACAATGTAGCGGGGCTTAAGCGCACCGCCGAAGCTGTGTCATTCACATATTACATTCGCTCACATGCTTGACGTGTGGGTGCAGTGGTGTGGATGGGTAGGGGAGCGTCGTGTCACCGGGGAAGCGGCGGAGTGATCCAGCCGTGGAGGTGACGCGAGTGAGAATGCAGGCATGAGTAGCGAATGACGAGTGAGAACCTCGTCCGCCGAATGACCAAGGGTTCCTGGGCCAGGCTAATCCGCCCAGGGTAAGTCGGGACCTAAGGCGAGGCCGACAGGCGTAGTCGATGGACAACGGGTTGATATTCCCGTACCCGTGTGGACGCGTCCCTGGTGAGGTCGGTGATACTAACCGCCCGAAGCGACTGGTCTCTTCGGAGATTGGGAGTGGAGCGCGGGATCTGATCCGGTAGTAGCCAAACGATGGGGTGACGCAGGAGGGTAGCTCCGCCAGCTGTTGGTGTCTGGTGTAAGCGTGCAGCCCGCGACATAGGCAAATCCGTGTCGCATGAGGGTGAGGCGTGATGCATAGCCGATTGAGGCGAAGTAGAGTGATCCCATGCTGCCGAGAAAAGCCTCTAGTGAGTTTCCACGCGGCCCGTACCCCAAACCGACACAGGTGGTCAGGTAGAGAATACCGAGGCGATCGGGTGAACTATGGTTAAGGAACTCGGCAAAATGCCCCCGTAACTTCGGGAGAAGGGGGGCCACAGCGCTTGAAGCTCCTTGCGGGCTAGGGCGAGGTGGCCGCAGAGACCAGCGAGAAGCGACTGTTTACTAAAAACACAGGTCCGTGCGAAGTCGCAAGACGATGTATACGGACTGACGCCTGCCCGGTGCTGGAACGTTAAGAGGACGGGTTAGTCCCTTTGGGGGCGAGGCTCAGAATTTAAGCGCCAGTAAACGGCGGTGGTAACTATAACCATCCTAAGGTAGCGAAATTCCTTGTCGGGTAAGTTCCGACCTGCACGAATGGCGTAACGACTTCTCGACTGTCTCAACCATAGGCCCGGCGAAATTGCACTACGAGTAAAGATGCTCGTTACGCGCGGCAGGACGGAAAGACCCCGGGACCTTTACTATAGCTTGGTATTGGTGCTTGGTTCGGTTTGTGTAGGATAGGTGGGAGACTGTGAAGTCCGCACGCCAGTGTGGGTGGAGTCAATCTTGAAATACCACTCTGATCGTACTGAGTGTCTAACTTCGGACCGTGATCCGGTTCAGGGACAGTGCCTGGTGGGTAGTTTAACTGGGGCGGTTGCCTCCCAAAGGGTAACGGAGGCGCCCAAAGGTTCCCTCAGCCTGGTTGGCAATCAGGTGTTGAGTGCAAGTGCACAAGGGGGCTTGACTGTGAGACTGACAGGTCGAGCAGGGACGAAAGTCGGGACTAGTGATCCGGCGCTGGCTGGTGGAAGCGGCGTCGCTCAACGGATAAAAGGTACCCCGGGGATAACAGGCTGATCTTGCCCAAGAGTCCATATCGACGGCATGGTTTGGCACCTCGATGTCGGCTCGTCGCATCCTGGGGCTGGAGTAGGTCCCAAGGGTTGGGCTGTTCGCCCATTAAAGCGGTACGCGAGCTGGGTTTAGAACGTCGTGAGACAGTTCGGTCCCTATCCGCCGCGCGCGTTGGAGACTTGAGGAAGGCTGTCCCTAGTACGAGAGGACCGGGACGGACGAACCTCTGGTGTGCCAGTTGTCCCGCCAGGGGCATGGCTGGTTGGCTACGTTCGGAAGGGATAACCGCTGAAGGCATCTAAGCGGGAAGCTCGTTCCAAGATGAGGTCTCCTGCCCCCTTTGAGGGGTTAAGGCCCCCAGCTAGACCACTGGGTTGATAGGCCAGAGATGGAAGCCCTGTAAGGGGTGGAGTTGACTGGTACTAATAGGCCGAGGGCTTGCTACAAAAATGCTACGCATCCACTGTGCGGTGTCTGAGACACCAACCACCCCCGCCACCGCGGGAC
>NZ_BSTR01000096.1 GCF_030269645.1 Actinokineospora sp. NBRC 105648
TGCCGTTGAGCTGACCGAGTCCCAACCCAGGGCGGGGAACTATCTGGCCGCCGTTGGGGAGATCTGGGTGGCCACCAGCGGGGAGAACTCCAGGCCGCCTATGGGGAAGAACAAATGGCCATTGACACTGGACGCAACCAGCAGGAACGGCCCGACTCGGAATCACTCGGCACCGTCCGACAGGTCGTCAAGTTGGCTCTTAACCAGCGGGTTGAGTCTCATGGCTGGGCCTGCGGACAATGCCGAGGCGACCGGAAGCTCACAGAGGCTCGAACTCGATGATCGCCACGTCGGGATCTGGCCCGGGGGCCGCGGTCATGGCAACGTGCACGATGTGCTCGCCGCCACTGCGCGCGATCGAGCCTGGCGATTGGGGAGGTTCACGCCTGTCGTACGGGGCCCACTTCTTGTTCCAGCCTTGCCCTCGGACCCGCCGTACTCGGTACGCTGCACGGTTGTGCGGAGTGTTGGGACGCGGCGCCAGTTCTCGCTGGTCGCATTGGTGCTGCTGCCTATCAGCCTGGCGCTCGTCGGCAACATGGCTACGGACACCGTTCAGATCGAGGAGCCGTGGTGGCAGCCGACTGTGTGGGCGGTGGCGGGTGTCATGATCGCGACCACGATGATCGTCGAACTGCGCCGCAGCAGTGACATCCCAGATCTGTCCAGGGTGCTCGATGATCTCGCCTCCGCCGTGGGCAGGCAGTGGCGGGAGGAGGTGCGGCGGCGCGAGGTCAATGACCCGTATCCGTTGCCGGTGACCTGGGAAGCCGCAGACCCCACCCTGTTCGCGGCCTGGACCGACATCACGCGGCTCGCCACTAACGGTGTCGGCTGGCCGAATCCCGGTATCCGCGACGGCTGGGCCGAGGACCCCGCCGAGCTATCGGGTGATGGCGACTTGATCTCGTCTTGGACCAGGGTCCCAACCGGGCGACTGGTGGTGCTCGGCGATCCCGGGAGCGGGAAGACCATGCTGCTGGCGCGTTTGGTGCTCAACCTGCTGGCCCCGGAATGCCGTAGACCAGGTGATCCAGTTCCAGCGCTGGTGTCGGTGGCCTCCTGGAACCCGATCGAGCACGATCTTCGCGGCTGGCTGGCTCACCGCCTGGCCCTGGACCACCCAGCCCTTCGCCACGAAGTCGGGCGAGTCACTCTGGCTCGAGAGCTGCTCGACCGAGGGCTGGTCGTGCTGCTCCTCGACGGTTTCGACGAGATCCCCGACGCGGTCCGCGGCCAAGCCCTCGCCGGGATCAACCACGCACTGGAGGCAGGCCAACCTCTCGTCCTCAGCAGCCGCACCAACGCCTACCGGGCTGCGACCCGCCCGGCCGACGGTGCCGACATCACTCTCGCCGGTGCCGCAGGCATTCGAGTCCGGGCGCTCGCCCCAACCGATGTCCTTCGGTACCTGCGCAGTAGCAGTAGCGGCCCCAAGGGCGAAACGCGTTGGGACGACATGGAATCTGCCATGACCACACCGGGTCCACTTGCAGACGCCATGACGACCCCGCTGGCCGCCACGCTGGCCCGGGTGATCTACAACCCGCGCCCAGGCGAGCCTTTGACCGCCGTGCCGCACCCCGCCGAACTGCTCACCTTCCCCGACCGCCAGTCGATCGACCACCACCTCTTCGACGGCTTCATCGCCGCCGCGTACCGCCCGCACCCCACCAGGCCCAGCAGGTGGACACCGACCCAGGCGGGCCGAGCACTCACCTACCTGGCCCGGCATCTCGAACACGACCACCACGGCTCCCCCGACCTGGCCTGGTGGCGTCTGTCCTTCCGCACCGGACCACCGGCGGAACGCCTCGTCGCGCAGTGGCTCATCGGGCTGGGGATGTCCCTGGCCGCCGGTCTGCTGGCGTTCGTCTTCTACATCGCGTTCTTCGACTCTCTCAGCCTGCTGTTGCTGACAGCGCTGAACATCGCCATGACCACTGGGCTGGCGTTCGGCCTGGTCCGTTGGTTGACCGGACGGCTGGACGCGGCCGTGATCACCGGCCTGCTCGTGGGCATCGGTGGCGGGCTCGCAGCGAATCTCGGTGGCGACTTGACCAACGGAACGCGGCCCCCGCTCGACCTGATCCTCGTGGCAGGGCTGATGACCGGCCTATCGTCGCGGTCGAAGCCCGGCAGCCCCCGCGGCCTCAGGGCCGGCGTCGTGGTCTTCCTCGCGACCGTGCTCTCAGATCGGCTGGCGGCCCTTCCGGCGGTGGGCGTTCCAGCCGTCGTCCTCGCCCTTCCACCAGACCAGACATTCGCCTACGGCCTGTTGGCTGGGCTGGCGGTCAGCGTGGCATCGGCGATGGCCCGGCGCGGAGAACCGCGGAGCCCAGGACGCGCTGGGCCGACCCGGTGGGCGATCGCCGCCTTCGCCGTCGTCCTCGCCGTCACCACGGGCGTGCTCACTACAAACGCAGCCGCGTCAGGCTCGACCGCGTCATTCTCCGACATCCTGGACAGGGCCCTACCCCTCGCACAGGTGGCTGGCGCGATCGTGTGGCTTACGCTCAGGGACCGCATGTTCGCCGCCACCGGCTCACGACCACGCTTGCGCCCATGGCCACTCGGCGCACTGGTGACCGTGGTCATGGCGTTGCCCCTCGTCGGCCTCCAGTGGCCGAGCCATGACGGCGTCCTGCGAGGTGCAAGCTCAGCAGTGGCGTTGGGTTTGCTCACAACGTTGATCGCGACGGTGACCGCCCTCTCAGGACCCGGCCCCATTGCGGTGACGAGGACCTCCCGTTCCCCTCTCTTCTGGATTCTGGCGAGCCTGCTGGTCCTGACCAACTGGTTCCTCCTCGGTGAGGCGGACGCCCTCGCCGCCCTGGCGATGGCGATCTTCGTCCTGTGGGGGATCTGGTCCTTGCCCCAGCAACCCACACGCGGCCTGTTAACCAGTCCGGCCGCCTGCGGCGCCTTATGCGGGCTCATCTATACAACCGTGTACGGGTCCGGCTACGGCGCCGCAGTGGCCCTGTTCACCAGCCTGGCAGTCGAACTCGGCCGACGGCTGGTCGGCTCAACGCTCCCCGCACAACGACTGCGATGGACGGTGAACGGTGCACTGTTGGGCATACTTGGTGGAGTCAGCGCGGGCTACACAACAATGAGCCTCGACTACGTGCCCAACGCAGCCGTGATCGGACTGCCCGTCGCGGTCGTGATCGCACTGTCGTTCGGGATGGATGCCCCACGCGATCTCACCTTGGTCCAAGACCCGAAGCGCGGTTTGGCCACCGATCGACGCATCTTCTTCACCATCACAGCGGTCATCGCGCTCATGACCGGTCTCCTGACCACGTTCATCAGCGGTCTGCACGTGCTCGACCCCGGCCGTGGACTACTCGGTGCACTCGCCTACGGCCTACCGATCGGCATGATCATCGCCAGCGGCCACACGGTCTGGGTCCGGTTCGCGACAACGTCGGCATGGCTGGCCATCAGGCACGAACTACCCCCGCAGCTGATGCGCTTCCTCGCCGACGCCCACATGATGCACGGCGTCCTACGACAGAACGGTTCCACCTACCAGTTCCGCCACCTCGAACTCCAACGCAGGCTCGCGGCAGCCGGTCGCTCAAGTACCAGCGACCCGCTCTAGTCTCACCGCTCGTCCGCCAGTGCGACGTCGAGGCCGTAGGCGCCTGTTGCGGTGAGTGTGTCGATGAGGTCGAGGCATTCGGTTCGCGTGCGAGGGTCGCCTTGTCGGTACAGGCGCAGGATGGTGGTGATCACATCGCGGCTGGTGGCGGCTCGGCTGGTACGGATGTCGCCCATCTCGTTTCCCGCGATGGCGACTGCGCGCTGGCAGGCCTGCAGGGTGGCGGCAGGCAGCAACTTGAGCCGGTCTTTCAAGGCGCGGAAGAGGACGTCGGGACTGCCCCGGGTTCGGTTGACACTCGGGGTTGATGGTTCTCAAGCCGCCTGAGCGGCCTTGTAGATGGTCTCAAACTCGACTGGGGTGAGTCGCCCGAGGCTCCGTTGTCGGCGTCGTCGGT
>NZ_BSTR01000097.1 GCF_030269645.1 Actinokineospora sp. NBRC 105648
CCCGCTGGTCCGCCGAGGACCTCGAAGCCGTCGCTCTCGCACTCAACAACCGACCCCGAAAGAGCCTCGACTGGAAGACCCCAGCCGAGGTCTTCAACCAACAGCTACGCTCGCTCCAACAACCCGGCGTTGCAACGACCAGTTGAACCCAGGCAATATACTTCGTGGGCATTCGGGCAAAGGCTTCGCGCAGCCGGACTACTCGCCTCGATGGGCACCGTCGGCGATTGTTACGACAATGCCATGATGGAATCCTTCTGGGGCACGCTCCAACTCGAAATCCTCGACCAGAACACCTGGAAAAGTCGCAACGAACTTGCCAACGCGATATTCGAATGGATAGAATGCTGGTACAACCCGAAACGGAGACACTCCAGCATCGGGATGCGTAGCCCCGTCATGTTTGAAGCCCTACACGCCAGGTCAGACCAAGATCACTGACCCCACACCGTAGGTGTCCGGCAAACGGGGGAACCTCATCCGCTTGTAAGGGTAAGCCGCGCAAACAGCTACCGCCATGCTGTTCTTTGTGCCGTGGTTCGGCGTACTGGGCCAGCAGTTGAGCGGCCGCCCCCGGGCGATCTGCTACCTTGAGGGCAGGCGCCTCTGCGACGCCTGATTCCCTGCCGGGGCAGCCCACGCGGAACCTGGCACGGTGACGAGACAAGGTCCTCGGGATCACGCAGTGCACTGTTGTCATGACCAACGGTGGACGCGTGGGGTTCATCGGTGAGGAATAGTCATGACCAGGAACAGCCGCTGCAACAGCGCAGCTCGGTTGCACGTGGCTCGCACAGGTGAGCTATATCTTCGAGCGCGACGCAGTGTCGCCTCGGTCTCTTAGAGCATCGCGACGGGCACTGCTGAAGCCTCGACGCCGTCAGAGGTGATCAGCGACGACGGCATGGAAGACGTGTGGCGAGTTCAGCGGATCTTGGAGTCGCGTGGGTGGCGGCTCAGCCCATATAGCGAGGACGACCTCGATGACCGTGCCCGAGCCATGAGCATGGAAGTCTCGTGGGCGTACCACGGTGCGCGAGACGGTGCTCTGCACCATGAGGAAGGCGAGGACGCACCACAAGCTCCCGCCTGCGGGTTCTCTTGAGAGGACGACGGCAGCACGGAGTGGATATACGTCGACACCGCAGGAAACTGGGGTGGTTGCGAGCTGCACACCACGGTGCGTCGAACCCTGTCATTGGATGCCTTCGGAATCGCGCGGCCGCCGATGATCTTGGCGGATGTCGAGTGGCACAGCCGTGCACTGAACCTTGAGCCACTGGTCCAGTGCACGGCAAGCGGCCCCTGCGCACACCATGTTGCTCGGCCACATGAACGTCAGATGGCCTACCTGGCTTGGCATGAGGCAAGGATTAAGGCGTACGACGACCTGCTCACCGACGAGCAACGCGCCGAGTTTCAGGCATGGGCGACGGCCAACGTGGACGGCCACAGCGTTGGCACCTCTGACTGGCCGGGCTGGGTGCCTCTGATCGGTGCACCGCCTTGGCTGGCTCCCGAGGGCAACTAGGCCGTGATGTGTGGTGTAGTCGGACGTCTGCCCGGGGCACCAGCCCGGACCCGTCTCCCCTCCCGCCACGTCTCAGCCACCGACACACTCAAAGAGAAGCGCATCCAGGCCACAGCCGACTGGCCCGATCTACGGTACGGCGGATTTCCGCGCTTGCCAAGAAATAGGGCGGAAGTAGATCATGATCCGGAGCTGTGGAAAGCTTGGGAACCGAGGAGGATCATGAATGGTCGTCGCGTATCGCCGAGGTTCACCGACTGGACGATCGTCGAGGAGAGCGGCTCGACGGGATTGGTCGACGATCGGCGGCCGTTCTTCGGCGGAGTCGACGTGGAAGCCCGGATGGGCGTCATCCGCAGGCAGATCAACTACATCCGCGAGAATTGGGACCAGTACGAGCAGTTCATGTCCGACTTGGCGCAGCGGCTACGGACTGCTGTCGCAACGCTTGGTGCCGAGGCTGAACTCGCCCAGCGTCTGCTGTCGGAGCGGCGTGACTGGGGCAAGCCCGGCGAGGTGGCCACCGACTTCAGCGCCCTCAAGCTGTACACCTCCGATGCTGGTTACCGGGCGCTCTTCGGCATCGTCAACGACTCGTTCAGGCGGGACAGCTTCCTTCAGGACGAGAGGATCGCGCGGAGCGCGGTGTTCCTGATCGAGTTGTTGACGATCGACCTGTTTAACTACCGTATTGCCAATCCCGCTTCGGACGCCTTCGAGGGCGTCGTCTACCGCGGCATGTCAGTCTCGAACGACGACGTCGATGTGTTTCTGAATGTGATGCGGCAACCTGTGTCCCAGCGGTTCGTCTCGGTTCCGCTCGGGATGCTGTCATCGAGCACGGCCCCAGAGGTGGCGTTGCGGCTCGCGGGTACCTACGCGACCGCCTCGGAGGCCAGGACCACGGTCTTGTGGAGGATCCACGTGCTGGATCTCGGTGAGGAGCTACTGGACCTGTACCGGAGGAACTTCTCCACGAGTGTGGTCACCTCGATCTGTGCGGTGCCGATCACCGGCGTATCCCACTTCCCCGAGGAGAACGAGGTTCTGCTCCGAGGGCCATTTTTCCAGATCCTGGATGTCGCCTGGCAGGCGAACAAGTCCGGCGGGCCGGACCACGTCGTGGTCGACGCGGTGATGCTCAACAGCAACCGCGACCACGTCACCAACATCGCCAACGACCGCGGCGACGACCTCGCGATGCGAACCTTGTTCCGCGTCCTCGTCACCCAGCGGCGCGCACGATTTGCCGCAAAGTTCGCCACGGAACGCGGTCGGGAGGACGACGGCCTAGCCTACCAGCGCCAACTCGATGGCAGTCTTGCGGAACTGCGGTCGCTCGGGATCAGCTGAAGCGCTACCGCGAAAACTCCACCACCGCGCGCACCAAGTCACCCGGTAGGTCCACCACGGCGTCCGCGCCCGCGTTGAGCGCTTCGTCCGCCCATGCCCCAGCCTTGCTGGTGTACACCACGATCGGCTTGCCGAAGCCCGCCCCCCGGAGCTCGCGGATCATGTGCATTCCCGCCGCGGGGTCGTCGTGCCGAGCGATGTCGGTGACCACCACGTCAAAACTGAGGTTCTCCAGGTAGAAATGCGCGCACGAGGAGTCCACCACCTGGAACACCAGCTTGCCCAGGCGCTCCAACGCCAGCACTTCGTACCTGTTGTTGCCCGGATTGTCATCCACCCAGAGAACCCGAGCCAGCGCTGTGCGGTCAGCGTCGATCAGGCCCTCGGCGTCTTGCCCACTCACACCGCGCGCGATGTCGGCCGCCTGCACCGCATCCCTTGCCCCGGTCTTGTCCCCTGGAGTGATCTGGAGTTCGACGCTGAACAGTTCAGCCAGCGAGAGTCCCGCGCTGACCTTGTCGCCCCGTGACTGAGACCGCCACACCAGCACTCCACCGACCATCAAGGCCAGTACGCCGACGATGGCAACTGCCCATCCTGTATCCACGACACACCCCAATGTCCTCCGGGTTTGATTCCAAGATCGTTTCTGCGGGAGGCGACGTTACGCCAGCGCTGCGACCTGCAGGAATTTTGCGTAGCGAACATGAGTCGAGACCCGGTTCTGGCTGAAATCCGTTGGCAAGGAAGAGTCAACGCCCGCACGATGAGTATCATTCGTCTTTGCTCTGTTGATGCGGAGCCCTGGTCGCCGAGCTGGGTGGCCTGGCGATGAGGACACACCTAACTCGATTGCGAAAGCAGAGCCGCGTCAGGCCTCCGCCCAGGGGAATTTCAAAGTCTGTTTGTGCTGGTAGCGGCTGCGATGATGGGCAGGATTCGGGTTCGGTCGGCGGCGATGTGTTGCAGGGTGCGGGTGATGTGGGTGATCCCGGCCAGGCGTAGGAGG
>NZ_BSTR01000098.1 GCF_030269645.1 Actinokineospora sp. NBRC 105648
GGTGTTCAGGTTCTTCTTGGTCGACGAACCCTTTACCGGAGACCTCGCCCATTCTTGATCACCGACACACCCGACAACGCCAAAATCCAGGTCAGGCAGTCACAGCAACTTCGATACAGGCCCTAGGTGGGTGTCCGGCGCCGGCGCTTTGCCGCCCGTGTAGCAGGTTTGGGCGGGGGTGCTCGATGGGCTGAAGTGGCTTTGTTTGGGGCCCCTAAGAAAAGAGGCGCCGGGGTGAAGCGGGTGGGGAAGGGATCACCCACGCCGGGGCCAGGCTAGCGCCTCCTTTCTCCCCAAACAAAGCCACTTCAGCCCATCGAGCAGGTGGCGGAGTTGGTGCCTGTTTGGTGGACAGCGGCTTTAGTGCGAAGGGAAACCGCGGGGAACGACAGAGATCGCGGGGAACGGCAGAGATCAGGGGAGTCACGAGGATCCGGATGCCGTGCGCTGGTTCGTGGGGGAGCGGTCAGGGCGTGTCGCGCGCCGTGTCGCAATGGGAGTGAGACCGATGTCGTCGAGCGGGCGAACATCGCGTAGACCTTTGCGGTCCAGCGCGGCGCCAGGTGGGCGGTGTGCGCCACTGCCGTTCAGTTCCTGCTTGCCTGGCGTGGGTTCAGGTCGTCACACCTCATACCTCTGCCGGGACGAAGCCCTCGATCGTGGTGCCCTCGCCTAGTGCCGATGCCACGCGCAGGGTGCCGCCGATGGCGGTGACTCGGCTGGTCAGGTTCAGCAGGCCCGCGCCGTCTCCGGGGCCCTCGAAGCCCGGGCCGTCGTCGCGCACCGCGAACGCCAGACCTTCGTCGGTCTCGGCCAGTCGCACCTCGATGGCGGCGCCCACCGCGTGCTTGTGCGCGTTGTTCACCGCTTCCAGGCACACGAAGTACACCGCGGTCTCCACTGGGACCGGGTAGCGGGGGAGGTCGTCGGCCAGGTCCAGTCGCACGTCGTCGTGTGTGCCCAGTTCGGCGTCCAGTGCGGCGACGAGTCCGTCGGCCACCAAGGCGACCGGCAGCACCCCGGCCGCAGTGCGCACGAGGGTCTCCTCGGCAGCGGCCAGTCGCTCGGTGAGGCCCGCGACGTGGGTGGGCAGTGAGTCTGGTGCGGTGCTCGCGGCGTGGTCGGCGAGGGCGACGGCGATGCGCAGGGCGACCAGGTGGTGTTGGGTGCCGTCGTGCAGGTCGCGTTCGACCCGGCGGCGTTCGGTGTCCATCTCGGCCGCGGCGCGCCAGCGGCCGTCGGCCAGTTCGGCGGTGGCGCGGTGGCCGGTCGCGCGCAGCTCGTCCACGGCCAGCCCGAGCCGCACCAGGTCGATCACCGGGATCAGTTCGCGGGCCACCGCGCCCAGGCGGGACCGTGGCGGGCGCACCGAGATCGCGGCGTCCAGGCCGATCGCGGCACGGGCAGTCGTACCGGTCCCGGTGCCCCAGGTGTGCTGTTGGCCGTCGATGGTGAGCACGCACTCCTCGACGCCCAGCGCCGTCCCGATGGCCTCGGCGACCGCGGCGGGTCGTGGTCCGCGTTCGGCCACGAGCTCCGCGACCGCTGTCAGCACCGCGTCCGCGGCTTGGTCGCCGTGATCGCGCGGTCGCACTCGGTCACGCTGTCGCACCGGGCCACGGTACCTGTCCGACGAGCTCACCCGGTACGGCTGCTCAGGACCGCCACCTGGTCGATCTTCCACTGTCCACCCTGGTTCACCAGCGCGTAACGGTGCCGTTCCCGGACCGCCCGGCCGTCGCTGAACACGTAGTCGACGGTGGTCTCCACGCTGTCGCCCCCGGCCGCCGCGACCTCGGACACGCGCACGGTCCGCACGCCGGCCCAGAACCGCTGGTAGCCGGCGAACCCACCGGCGGGACTCCGCTGGAAGCGCTCGGTCAACCGCGTCCAGCCCTGGTCCACGCCGTCCGGCATCAGCGCGTAGTAGTCGCTCACCGCCGCTTCCTTGGTCACGGGTGCGGGCGCGGGCGGCGGTGGCGCGGGCGCCTCGGTCGTGGTGGTCACCGGGGGCTGCGTGGTCGTCGGTTCGGTGGTCGGTTCGGCCGAGGCGGACGGCGGGTCGCTCGGCGGCGGCGCGGCGTTCGTAGTGGTTGTGACGGCGGGCGCAGCCACTCCCGGCTGCTCTTCATTCCCCTTGCGGGACAACAGGAATACGGTTCCCGCCACCAACAGCGCGAGCACCACAACGGCCACGACCAGCACGGGCCGCGCCCGTCGGGGTTCTCGGACGGGCTCCGGCTGGTCGACCGGCAGCGCCACCGCCTCGACCCGCTTGGTCGGTTCGACCAGGGTCGCGGGCACCATCACCTCGGTGACCGCGAGACCATCGAGATCGCCGCCCAGGGCGTCGCGCACCTCGGCCATGGTCGGCCGCGCCGCCGGGTCGGCGGCCAGCATGCTGGTGAGGATCGACGTGATCGCCCCCGCCCGCTCGGGCGGGGGTATCTCCGCGGTGGAGACCCGGTACAGCAACGCGATCGCGTTCTCGTCCTTGCCGAACGGCGGCGAACCCTCGACTGCCGTGTACAGCGTCGCGCCGAGGGAGAAGACATCAGCGGCGAAGGTCGCCCGCTCGCCCCGGGCCACCTCGGGCGCCAGGTACGCGGGTGTGCCGCGCACGGCGCCAGTGGCGGTCAGCGTCGTGTCCTCAACGAGTCGCGAGATCCCGAAGTCGGTGATCTTGACCGGACCGTCGCGGCCCAGCAAGATGTTGCCCGGCTTGACATCCCGGTGCACGATCCCCGCCTCATGCGCGGCGGCCAGCGCCGCAGCGACGTCCGCGCCAACCCGAGCCGCCTCCTCGACCGGCAACGTCCCGCGTTCGACTAGCACCGCGGACAGGTTGGTCGAGGGCAGATACTCCATGACGAGGTACGGCTGCCCGTCATCCTCCGCGACGTCATAGACAGTGATGGCGTGCGGGTGCTGCAACCGGGCGGCAATGCGCGCCTCGCGCAAGGCCTGTCGGGTCACCTCTTCCGCCAGTGGGCCGACCGGCGTCCGCACAAGCTTCACGGCGACGGTCCGGTGCAGGCGTTCGTCGTAGGCCTGCCAGACCTCGCCCATCCCACCCGCGCCCAGCGGCTCGATCAGGCGGTACCGCCCGGACACCAGTCGCTCAGTCACTCGATAGTGGTTACCCGAACGAGAGCGGTTGAAACAGGGCCAGACAGTACTAGACCAAGAGGCTCAATCATCTACGGCAAACAGCCCATCAGATCATTCATCCACTCACCCTCTCTACCCGGTTAGTCCGCCCACTCAGCCATGCCCAGCGGTGAATCCCGCCCCCCATCAAACCGCAGCGGTGGGGCCGACCCCGCTGGTACCGCAGCGGTGAAGCCGACCCCGCTGGCACCGAAGCCCAGCCATGGACCCGCCCGCCACCACCCACCCACCCGCAGCGGATAGGCCGACCCCGCTGGAACGCAAGTCCCGCTACGGATGCTCGATCTGGTGGACTCGCTTCGTGTGGGGGGAGAGTGCCGCTAAACTTGCCGTGGGTGGGGATGCCCTTACCCTGCCCTTTTCTCTCCACCGCGGTGCTCTAGGGGCCCC
>NZ_BSTR01000099.1 GCF_030269645.1 Actinokineospora sp. NBRC 105648
ACTGGCTGTGTAGGAACTTCCATATTCCCAGACAGAAGGTCATCCCCAAACCGCACTCCGGACACACCCAGCGTGGTCACCAAACGTGGAAGATCAACTACCACAAGTGATCATGATCTCGCCCTGGTCGCCACCCGCGCCAAGTCCCACATCCCGTGTTCGAGCCCGTCGCTGGCATCCTTGGCCGTCTTGTAGGCGTTGTTGTCCCCGTTGAATACCAGTGCTTCCCTGACCCGCGCTTGCAGGATCTCCTTCCACCGAGGCCGATCGGGGTCATCGGTGACCACGTTCAACTCGTGTGCCAGCATCTTCTCGGAGATTCCGCGAGTGGCGATGGCGTTGCGGATCACTGGCTTGGTCAGGATCTCGGCGGCGATCCAGAGGTGGTTGAGGGCCAACCACTCGCCGCCAAGGTGCCATCGACGAAGCGCGAGTTCGTAGTGGCGCAACGCCCGGCTGAGTCGGGCGCCGTCCCGCGGCATCGTGCGCAGCGCCAAGCACGCGGCGACAAGCGAAGGAACATGGATCACCCGGCCCTGGCCTGGCACACCGCTCTCATCGGGCAGGGAGGTCTCCATGAACTCCCGCTCGCTGCGCGTAGGCGTGCTGTCAAAGGCTAGGTGGACCTCTGGCTCGTCCACCTGCACATTCGCCACGAAGCCCGCCATCGTCACCAGCGGACGCGCAACCATCGGGAACTTGCCCAGCGCGTCATCCAACGAGTTCGCCCAGCCACGAACTTCGACCACCAGTTCACGCGGCAACCGCTGACCGCCTTCGACTGACCAGCGCGTGTACATCCGCACCAGAAGGTCCGCCAGACCCAACTCGGGCACCTTCATTGCCAGCTCCCACACCTCATCGGGCAGGAACTTCACGGCCGATTTAGCCCGCAGCACAACCACGTACTCCGCGCGGTCTCCGTCGAAAGTAGAAGTCGGCTCGGTCATCCGGTCACCATAGGACGCGATGCCGCGCTCCGGTCATCCGACGCTCGGGAACGCCGGGTCTGGTCACCGGGTGATCGACGTGGGCGTCGGTTCGGACACGCGGTACCAGGTGAACAGGTCGTGGAAGAACGCCTCGACCAGTCCGCGTGCGCGGTGTTTGTCGCGCAGTTCGTCGGCGCCGAAGCGGAACACCTCGTACCCCCTCAGCTTGAGTGCGCGGTCCGCCTTCATGTTCGCCGCGTACGCAGCAGCGTCCGGACGCCCATCGGTGGCGTAGTGGTGCTGGCCGTCCACCTCGATCACCACGCGGACGCTGTTCGGCAGCAGCAGGAGAAAGTCCATGCGCTGGTGGCGGAGGGCCTGTGCCCCACGGGCGCGGACCGTCCGCGGGTCCCAGTGCAGCCAGATCTCGGGGAGTAGGGCAGGCAGGTCGGGAATGCTCCTCTCGTAGATGGCGTGGTAGAGGTGGAAGAGCAGCCGTTGCGGGTGGTGGCCCTCATAGGCTGGCGAGTCCTCAGGGAGGCTGGCGAGCAGCCTGGTGTAGAGGGTGCGCTTGGCCTTCTCGTCGGTGTCGTGGCCGCGGGCCTCCTTCCACCAGTCCTGCAAGACCCGCCAGCGGAGCCCGTCCGAGCCGACCGGGAGGTCGTAGTCGATGAGATCGTCGGTGTCGCCGACGATCTCGATGTCGTTGTCGAGCGCGTCGATGATCCGCAGGTCGGGCTTGCCCAGGGAGGCGAACAACAGGTTCTTCGGCCTGCCCCTGGTCGATCGGCTCGCCACGAGGGTGAACACGGGATAGCCACCGTTCTGGTCGGTCTCCCGCAGTTCGAGGCCGATACCCCTCAGGTGCGGCTGGACTGCGGCGACGAACCCGAGCTGAACCTCCTCATCTGGAACGTTGGCCGACGAGGCGAGCCCTTCCAGGAACAGCCCGAACCGCCGATCCGACGCCTCGAACGCGCCGACCCTGGCGAACAACTCCCCTGCGTCCCAATCGTCATTGCGCCCCATGTGCTGCTCCAGCTCACGGCGCAAGCTCCGGCCGACACCGAACAACTCCCCGAGCGGATCGTCCAGCACCCACAGCCGATCAAGCAGCCGGACCAACCGCCCGAACTCCCGGAACACCTCCACCCCCACGAGCGAGCCCGCGATGTCCCGACGAGTCCGTTCCGGCACGGCCGGATGGCCCTCCACGTCCCAGAGGGCGTCCTGCACCAGGTTCCGCCGAGCGGCATCTACACCGTCAAGAGCCAGCACCGTCCGCGCGACACGCGGCAAGTCAACGTCAGCCACCGCGTTGAAGCTCGCCGTCGCCCGGTCGATCTTCCTGTGCTCGGCACCCAACTCGGGCTCCGGCAGACCACGAGCAACGCACGCGGCAGGAAGCTCCCTGTGCGAAGCCACACAGATCTCTTCCGGCAGGTAACCAAGCACGTCGCGCAGAGCCCTGAGCTGGGTAACACTGGCCATCGACCAAGTCTGACAGAGCACTCCGACACATCCACCAAGATCTGGAGATCACTGTCCGTAACGGCATTTGGCCCAGACCGAGGTGAAGTATGACGAAGATCGGGTGGGGTCTCCTGGGGGATCGCAACTCGCTACAACGGGCCGCAACCCGCACCTACGCGCCCCAACAAGCCAAGCTGACCTGGGAAAACTCGCGTCCTCCCAGGTCAGTGCATGGTCCGGCAACTTTGACACGGTTGGGGTCGCCAGCAAACGCGAGTGCTCACCCCCAGCAATCGGTCCGGCAACGTTCAGCGCCAGAGTGACCAGACTGGCAAAGACCCGGAGCCGGCGAGCAGACCGCAACTGGACGTCCGGTACCCCGGCAAGAGCCAGATACCTCACCGCCAGCAGGAGCCCGAGGACCGACAGATCAATCGCGGGGGCCACCAACGGGGCCACCCACACCGGCGCCCCCGACCGCAGGGCCAAGTCGAAGACATTCCCGAAACCGAACAAGAACGTCAGACCGACGACCGTACCCATGATCACCGTCACCGCTCGAACGACGGGAGGCGGACCAGTTCAGACGTACGTCGGTCGAGGTCGAGGTTGGTCATCAGATCCCACCGCCATAGCTACCGAGTTCGTACGCCGGAACCCGCCGATCAAGGCAGCACGGTCTGCACGCCGTTGCGACAACACCCCGAAACTGGAGTTCCAGGCACTAGCGCTCCGGTCCACGTGTGCTCGGTGGACCGACATCAGCCGACACGCGCGTCCGAGACGTGCCCGAGGGGACCGGCACCGCACACCAGCAGGCGGCATAGTCCGACACCCGATGCTGGACTGTCGGCGGCCAGTGAAAGATCCCCATGGGCGGCCACTTACCGCCCCGTAGATGGCCGGTGATCTCCCCGCTGGTGGCCAGATATCTCCCCGGTGAGTAGTCCAGGCCACCGGTCAACAAGAGTCGG
>NZ_BSTR01000100.1 GCF_030269645.1 Actinokineospora sp. NBRC 105648
TGTCGGCGGCCAGTGAAAGATCCCCATGGGCGGCCACTTACCGCCCCGTAGATGGCCGGTGATCTCCCCGCTGGTGGCCAGATATCTCCCCGGTGAGTAGTCCAGGCCACCGGTCAACAAGAGTCGGCCGGTGAAGACGAGCAGGGAGATCATGGAGATCCTTGAGGCATACGACCTCACGGGGAGTTACCGCGCGGCGGCCGAGCTGGCCGGGTGTGACCACCACACCGTGGCGCGGTATGTGCAGCTGCGTGAGGCCGGGCAGAGCCCGGTGGCCCGTGAGCATCGGGCTCGTCCGATCGACGAGTATCTGGAGAAGATCGAGGAGCTGGTGGTCCGCTCGGGTGGGCGGGTCCGGGCGGATGTGGTGCACGAGCGGATCAGCGCGATGGGTTTCGCCGGCGGGGAACGCACCACCCGTCGGGAGGTCGCGCGGGTCAAGCAGCGGTTCCAGGCCGGGCAGCGGCGGGTGTTCCGGCCGTGGATCACCGAGCCGGGGCTGTGGTTGCAGTGGGACTGGGGCGAGGGTCCTCGTATCGGCGGGCGGCGCACGAGCCTGTGGTGCGCGTGGCTGGCATGGTCGCGGTTCCGGGTGGTGATCCCGGTGTGGGACAAGACGTTGCCCACGATCGTGTCCTGTTTGGATACGACGTTGCGGCGGATCGGCGGGGTGCCGACCTATGCGCTGACCGACAACGAGAAGACCGTGTCGGTCGACCATGTCGCCCGGATCGCGGTGCGCAACCCGGAGATCGTGGAGGTCGGACGGCACTACGGGATGACCATCCGCACCTGTGTCCCGGCCGACCCGCAGTCCAAGGGCGGGTCGGAGGCCACGGTGCGGATCGCCAAGGCCGATCTCGTGCCCACCGAGGCGAACCTGCTGGACGAGTACCGCAAGTTCGGCGAGTTGGAGACGGCCTGCCGGGAGTTCTGCGAGCAGGTCAACGACCGGCCGCATCGGGAGACCCGGCGCCGCCCGGTCGAGGCCCTGGCCGAGGAACGCACCCGGCTGCATCCGGTGCCCGCTCAGGCGTTCACGGTCGCCTTCGGAACGACGCGGCGGGTGAACTGGGACTGCACGATCTCCGTGGAAGGGGTGCGTTACTCGGTGCCGCACGAGCTGGTCGACACCCGGGTCTGGGCCCGGTTCCACGGCGACGAGCTGATCGTCACCACCGTCGGTCAGGACGGCCCGGCCGAGGTCGCCCGTCACACCCGGTCCACGCCGGGCACTCCGGTGATCAGCGGCGAGCACTATCCGGCACGCGAGAACAAGGACGGTGACCGCGTCCCGAAAGCCACCTCGGCCGAGGAAGCGGCGTTCCTCGCGCTCGGGCCGGGCGCGGCGTCCTGGCTGGTCGAAGCCGCAGCGGCCGGAGCCCGGCGGATCCGGCCGAAGATGGCCGAGGCGGTCGCGCTGGCCAAGCTCCACCCGGCCGCCGAAGTCGACCAGGCGCTCGGGACGGCGGCGATCGCCGGCCGGTTCGCCGAGAACGACCTGATCCGCATCCTGGCCCACCAGGCAGGCCGCGAGCAGGCCGAGCCCACCGGAGCCGGTGAAGCGCACAGCCTGCAACCAGGCACCTCGGCCTGGTCCAACTTCGGCATCACCACGGAAGGGGATGAGGTGTGATGGCGGCACCGCTGCGCACCGTCGCGGGCTCGGGTGGCGACCCGCTGGCCGAGGCGATCGAACTGACCAAACGCCTGAAACTGCCCTACATCCGGCGGTCGCTGACCGATCTGATCCCGACCGCCAAAGCGCAGCGCTGGGATCCCGCCGAGGTCGTCCGCGTCTTGCTCGCCGAGGAGGCCGCCGGACGCGACGCGGCCAACCTGCGCACCCGCCGCAAACGCGCCGCGTTCCCGGCCGGGAAGACCTTCGGCGACTGGGACGAGCAGGCATCCACCATCCCGCGCCCGACCCAGGACGCGCTCAAGACGTTGGAATGGGTGCAGCGCAAGGAAAACCTGTGTGTCTGTGGCCCGTCGGGCACCGGCAAGTCGCACTTCTGCGAAGCGCTCGGACAGGCCGCGGTCGAGGCCGGGATGACCGTCGCCTGGTTCACCATCGAGGACCTCGGTGTCCTGGTCCGTCGTCATCGCGCCGACGACTCGATCACCCGAGCGATGACGCGGCTGATCCGCACCGACCTGATCATCATCGACGACATCGGGCTGTTGCCGGTCAGCCCGGACGCCGCCGAGGGCTTCTACCGCCTGGTCGACGCCGCCTACGAGCGCCGCGCACTGGCGGTCAGCTCGAACCTCCACCCGTCCGGGTTCGACGAGATCATGCCCAAGACCCTGGCCACCGCGACCGTCGACCGGCTGCTGCACCACGCCCATGTCGTCGTCACCCAAGGTGACAGCTTCCGGCTCGCGCAGGCCACCTCCGGCAAGGGCGTGATGCCGTTGAGCTGACCGAGTCCCAACCCAGGGCGGGGAACTATCTGGCCGCCGTTGGGGAGATCTGGGTGGCCACCAGCGGGGAGAACTCCAGGCCGCCTATGGGGAAGAACAAATGGCCATTGACA
>NZ_BSTR01000101.1 GCF_030269645.1 Actinokineospora sp. NBRC 105648
GCCCGCGAAGGCTCAGGCCGCCCGGGCGAGCGCATCGCGGGCCGCAGCGCCCGATCCGCGCGCCACTGCCGACGAGCACCCTCCGGCGCATCGCTGGTCTTCTTGCTCCAGTCCGCCGTCGCCATCGACGACCACCTCCGTCATCGAGGTGTTGCGACGACCAGTTGAACTCACCTTGCGAACCGTGGTCGGAATGTAGGATCGTGGTGCCGTTCCCGGGTGTGCGTCGCATGACGGCCATGCCGAGCGCGTCGGTGACGAGTTCGGCGCATGTGCCGGCTGATGGACCAGCCGATGATCAGTCGGGAATATGCGTCCATGACCGCGGCGCAGTAGACCTTCCCTTCCTCGGTCGGGTGCTCGGTGATGTCGGTGATCCACAACCGGTCCGGGACGTCCACGGTGAAGTGGCGGTTGACCAGGTCCGGGGCAGGCTCGGCCGCCGGGTCACGCACCGTGGTCCAGGAACGTCGGCGCCGGTAGAGACCCTGGATACCGGCCTCGCGCATGAGCCGGGCGATTCGTTTCCGGTTCACCGGCAGACCCAAACCGAGCGTGAGTTCGGCGTGCACCCGCGGCGACCCGTAAGTGCCACGGGAATCGGCGTGGATCTGCTCGATATGTTTCACCAGCAACTCGTTTTCCTGGGCGCGATCCGAGAGTGGCCGGTCGCGCCATTCGTAATATCCGGAACGGGACACACGCAGTACCCGACAGGCCACCGCGACAACGATATTGTCGTCGGCCAACTCACGGACCAGCGGGTAGACTACTTTGGGAGTATGTTCTCCCGCGCGAAATAAGCGGCGGTCCGCTTCAGGATCTCGTTCTCCATCTCAAGCTGCCGGTTCTTCCGGCGCAGCTCGGCGAGTTCTTTCTTCTCCGCGCTCGTCAACCGAGCACCGCCGCCGTTCTCGTCGGCGTCGGCCTGGACCATCCAATTCCGCAGACAGGACTGGCTGATCCCAGATCCCTCGCCAGTTCAGCGACTGGTTTGCTCCCCTCACGGGCCAACTCGACAGCACGACGACGGAACTCAGGCGGGTGTGGTGCGGGCACGAGGACATCCTCCCTGGTGACCACAGGTCACCTCAGACGAGGTGTCCGGGCCACAGGGGGAAGCTCACGCTGTCGTGCTGATCATCCACCATCCACATCAGACTCGACGGGGTGCGTACGCCGATCGAGCGTCCGGTGTGTGAGTAGTAGCGGGTGCCGGTCACGGTGCTGTTCGCGCGGTTGCACTCCGGTTCAGTCTATCCCAGATACAGCGTGGTGTGGGTAGGGTCGCGGCGGAGCAGGCGGGTGCCGTCGGCGCTGTAGACGAACAGGGATCATCAACGATCAACAGGGCAGGACGGACCGGCCACTCGCCGCGGGGGCTCCAGGCCATGGAAGGGGACTGCCGTCGGGCATCACGACCCGACCCACCTCGGCAATTCACCGCTCTGCATGTCCGGATGCCGCACCACATCCCACTCGGTCGGCCACGCACCCTCGCCCCCCGGGCGGCTCGAATCGGCCGATCACCGTCACCACCCGGCCATCGAGGCGACAGCCTCTGGAGCAGAGACCCTCGACCGTAGGCGGCCCGCACACCACCGGGGTCGAGCCACAACACCGGCTCATTGGGCGTCGGTCACTGCGATCGTCGTGAGGGCCGGTGGAGGCGGTGTGACAATGCGCCCCATCTCCGGACATTCAGCACCTACCCCGAAAACAAAACCGACCGTGCTCGTCCCACCGGATCAGCGACGGATGCGATTACCCCCGCGGGACTGCCCCGGGTTCGGTTGACACTCGGGGTTGATGGTTCTCAAGCCGCCTGAGCGGCCTTGTAGATGGTCTCAAACTCGACTGGGGTGAGTCGCCCGAGGCTCCGTTGTCGGCGTCGTCGGTG
>NZ_BSTR01000102.1 GCF_030269645.1 Actinokineospora sp. NBRC 105648
CACCACCGCCCGATACCCCTCACGACCACCGTGTCGGGCCACCTCCCGCGACACGACCGAGGGACCACGCCCGATCAGGACGGCGATCTCCCTGTACTCCAACGACTCCGCCAGACCACGCGAGATCCCCTCCCGCTCGGCCAAGGTCAACATCCTGCGCACGACAGGGAATCCTTCCCCACCGAACATCAAGATCAGATGCTACGACCGCCTGAACCTGCCCGACGAACTCAACGCCCGTCGTGCCAAGCGACGTGGCTCACGGGATGACAACACGCCCAACGCTCACCCGGAGACGTTGCGGACCTACGTGTCCCGTGGATTATTGTTCTGTCACTGCGGTAGGCGTATGAACGGCAACGTCCGGCACCAGTCGGCGTACTACATGTGTTGGCCGAAGAACAACAACCGGGGACGCCCGGACAAGTACGCCGGTCACCCGAAAGCGGTCTACCTGTGGGAAGACGCCGTGTTGGACGCGGTGTCCCGGTTCTTCGCCGACAGGGTCCTCGGACCGAACCGCCGGACCATCCTGGCGGCGGACCTGTCCACCGTGGATGACCGGGAAGCACAAGCACGGGACGCCGAACGCGACCGGTTGCGGCGGGTACTGGCGGACCTGTCCCGACGCCAGAACTCGATCATGCGACAGGCACAGGACGGCGACCCCGACGACCCGTTCACCCGGGCGTTGCGTGGCACCTACAACGATCTTGAAGCAGAGCGCCACGCTGCCCTGGCCGCCGTTGCTGCGCTGGACGCTGCCGACGACGCGGAACCTGCCCGCCCGGACACAGCGGACGTGGATCTGCTGGACGCATTGCCATACCTGACCGGGCACCTGTCCGAAGCGCCGGAACCGTTGCTGCGCCGTCTGTTCGAGGCGGTCAGCCTAGCCGTCACGCTCTCCGACGACGGCGACCACGTCACCATCAACGTCCGCCTGCCGGGCGACACCCTCCCGGAGATCGTCAGCACGGCCGAGACCATCAACGCCATGATCGACAAACACGAAACGCCTGGCCAGGACGGCTCAGGCGCTTGTGTGGATGCTGTACGTGCCCCCGGCAGGATTCGAACCTGCGCTCCCGCCTCCGGAGGGCGGTGCTCTATCCCCTGAGCTACGGGGGCCCATCGCTGGGCGACGGGGAGAAGCTTAGCGCACGGGTCTGGGTGGGGAGTTGGGGGGATGGGGTCGGCGGGCGGGGTGCGGTCGGGTCGGGGTGGGTGGGGGTTGCGCGGGTGGGGTGCGTGGGCGGGTTCGGTGCGCGGTGGTGGGTTGGGGGTGGTGTGGACCTGGGGGTGTAGGGCAAACTGGTCTGGACCTTTGTTGCCACAACCTCTGGTGCTGGGTCGGCTGGTGAGGCATTCTTGCCCACCTCAGGGGCGTCTGAATGCATTCGGACGCATGGGCTAGGAGGACGGTAGTGGCCGAGGTCCGGTACGAAGCAGCATCCAGGGTCTACCCGGGTTCACCCCCCGTGCGCGCGGTGGACGGCTTGGACTTGTCGATCGCCGATGGTGAGTTCTTGGTGTTGGTGGGTCCGTCGGGGTCGGGTAAGTCGACGGCGTTGCGGATGGTGGCCGGGCTTGAGGATGTGGATGAGGGTTCGATCTGGATCGGTGATCGGGATGTCACCTCGGTGCCGCCGAAGGGCCGGGACATCGCGATGGTGTTCCAGTCCTATGCCCTGTACCCGCATATGACGGTGGCGCAGAACATGGGGTTCGCGTTGAAGTTGCAGGGTTTGTCGAAGCAGGTGATCGGGGAGAAGGTCGCTGAGGCGGCGAAGCTGTTGGACCTGGAGAAGTACTTGG
>NZ_BSTR01000103.1 GCF_030269645.1 Actinokineospora sp. NBRC 105648
CTAGTACGGCAGCCGCCATTTGGGTTGTGACCTGCGGGAACGTGTGGTGGGGCCCGTGTTCGACGTGGAGCAGCCGCCTGTTGATCATGTGTTTGTGAAGACGACAGGATCGCAGGCGGCTGCGGCTGCCAGGATAGGTGCTCGGCTGGCCGGGCGGAGACTGGGTGAGCTGACCGAACGGCTGCGCTCGTGTTTTCGGCGGATCGAGCCGTTCCTGCAGGCCCGCAAGTACATGCGAGCGGTGGCAAGCGAGTTGCCCAAACGGAACGGCTGGACCATCGCTGAGCATGTCGGGGACCGGACACCGGATCGGACGCAGCGGCTGCTGAACCGGGCGGTGTGGGACGAGGACGCGGCGATGGCCGAGGTCCGGCGGTTCGCGGTGGCCGGGTTGGAGGAGGCTGCCCGCAAGAGTGGGCGCAGGCGCGGGAGGCTGGTTGTCGGGGCGCTGGATGAGACCGGGCAGCAGAAAAAGGGCGAAGCCACCGCGGGTGTCAAACGTCAGCATCTGGGCTGCGCGGGCCGGGTGGAGAACGGGATCAACACGGTGCACCTGTCCTATGTGCGCGAAGGCACCGGGCACGCGTTGATCGGGTTCCGACAGTGGATCCCCGACGAACACATCACCGATCCCGTGCGCTCGCTGCGCATGGGACTACCGTCGGATCTGACATTCCGCACCAAGGGCCAGTTGGCCATCGACATCTGCACGACCGCGGCCACGGACGGGTTCCGACCGGATTTCTACTGCGGGGACGAGGTTTACGGCAACTGCACCGAGTTGCGGGAGCACTTCGAGGCCGAGCAGCAGGCATACGTGCTGCGGGTGGCGAAGAACTTCCGGATCACGCTGCCCAGCGGGGCGGTGACCTCCTGCGAACAGGGCACCAAGACGCTCCTGCAGGGACTGAAACACAAGCGGCGCTGGGAAACCCGCTCAGCGGGCAAAGGCGCCAAGGGCGACCGATGGTACGCCTGGGCGTGGATCGCCACCACCTCCGCCCGACACCACCTCCTCATCCGCAAACACCTACACACCGGCGAGTTGGCCTTCCACTACTGCTACGTGCCCGAAGGCGAACCGCTCACCAAGGCACGGCTGATCCGCGCCGCCGGGCTGCGCTGGCCCATCGAGGAAGGATTCGAGTTCGGCAAGGACTGCTTCGGCCTGGACCAGTCCCAGGCCAGGCTCTACACCGCCATCGCCCGACACACCGTGCTCGTCTGCGCCGCCCTCGCCGTCTGCGCCGTCACCGCCGCCCTGCTGCGCGACCGCACCGACAGCCAAGCCCCACAACCAACCCACCCGGACCAGCCCCCACCCACCGACCCCGGCCGCATCCCGTTCACCATCCCCGAAATCAAGCGCCTGATCGCCGACGCCACCACCACACCCCGACCACAGGAGCACACAACCCACTGGGTGAACTGGCGACGCACCCACCAAGCACGCTCACGCTGGTTCCACAAACGCACCAGACTCGCCCGCGACATCGAGAACACCCAGGTCAGCTAACAAATGGCGGCTGCCGTACTAG
>NZ_BSTR01000104.1 GCF_030269645.1 Actinokineospora sp. NBRC 105648
CAGGGGAACGTCAAAGTCTGTGATCTTGGCGTGAGGTCAGATGACCATCACGTCACGTTGTGCTGATCGCGGTCGCCATGATCGGGAAGATCCGGGTCCGGTCGGCGGCGATATGTTCCAGAGTGCGTTTGATACGGGTCATTCCGGCCAGGCGTAGCAACCCGAGGGCGAGATTGCGCAGGGTCGCCATGACATGGGCGCCGGTCCCGGCGTAGGCGTGCTGGTCATCCTCGCGGTAGACGACGTCACGGACCCAGTGGCCGCGGTTCTCGATCCCCCAATGGTTTCGGATCAGAGCGGCGACCTGTCCGGCGGTGGCCCGCCCGGCGTCCAGGCTGGTCACACCGTGTACGACCTCTTTGGTCAGCCGGTTTCCCAGGTGGTCGAAGGTGTCACGGCGGATCCGGAACACCTGCGCCGCACTGGGAAAGTCGACCCCCTCGGCAGGAACGATCCAGATCGCCCGGCGCACGATCCGGCCCCGGGAACGGTCCTCGGTGACGTGGTGTTCGGTGCCTGGCGCGGCCGGCGGCAGCATCGCGGCGATCCGCGCGAGCAGGGCGGGCTGATTGCCCTTGACCGTGAGCGCGTAGTCCCCGCCGCGTTCGCAGGCCAGATGGGCGGCGGTGGCGTGTTGGGCGTGCGCGGCATCCCCGGTGATCACCATCCCGGTCAGATCGATACCTGCCAACAACGCCTTGACCTGGGTGATCTCGTTGGTGCCAGGGGGTATGCGCCGTTGCGCGATCACGATCGCCTCCTCGTGGAGCAACGCGGAGAACAGCTTGATCTCGCTGCCCTCGGGGCCGCCGGGGGCGATGGTGTTGCGAATGGTCTTGCCGTCCATCGCCACCGCGAGCAGTGTCCGGGCCGCATCACCACCACCCCTGCCGCCGGCGCTGTTCGCGAGCGCGGCCGCCATCGCGTGAGCATGCAGCCACCCACACACCCGTGCATCGGCTGCGTCGGCGTCGATGCCGTGCGCGACACGGCGCGTCGTCGGTTCGCTGGGAGCGACATAACGGCCGGTCACCGCATGCACGGGACACCCGGCCAAGGCGAGCAGTTCCTGTGGGAGATCGTGTGCCCGGTCCCCGATCTCCCGGAAGTTACGGGCTCCGGCCAGCACCGCGAACACCATGACCGCCAGCACCGTGCCGATCCGGAAGCGGATTCCTCGAACATCACGCGGATCGGCTATCCCGCCGAGCATGTCGACCAGTGCGCGTACCCCGGCAACACCCGGATCGGAGGCGGCGGGGCGGGAGCACGACGAAAGGGCATGCGACACTGACAAGGGTGGCCTCTGGGCTCTGCGATGTGCATGGTGTGAGAACCCGCATCATCGCAGGCAGGAGGCCACCTTCTTCGTTCATGTGTCGATACCGGCCACTACATCCGCCGACTTCACACCAAGATCACAAACCTTGACGCTCCCCTG
>NZ_BSTR01000105.1 GCF_030269645.1 Actinokineospora sp. NBRC 105648
CAATACCGCTAAGTTAACCGTGGGTGCGGTAGGATTTGCGGGTGGCGAGGGTCGGGCAGGTCAAGGCGCGTGGTGTGGATTCCGGTTCTGCGAGGTTGACGGATCGGGTTTCGTTGGGTGTGTTGGCTGAGGTGTTTCCTCGTGATGTGATCGAGGATGTGTTGACGGAGACAGGGCGTCGGGAGAGGCGTTCGCGGTTGCTTCCGGCGCATGTGGTGGTGCGTTTCTGTCAGGCGATGTGTTTGTTCTTCGATGACGATTACGAAGAAGTGATGCATAAGCTGGTCGGGTCGTTGCGGTCCATGGGGTCGTGGCGGGGTGAGTGGAATGTTCCGTCGACGTCGGCGATCACGCAGGCTCGTCAACGGTTGGGGTTCGAGCCGTTGCGTGGGTTGTTCGAGCGGACCGCGGTGCCGGTGGCCGGTCCGGGCACGAAAGGGGCCTGGTGTGGCTCTCGGCGGTTGATGGCGGTCGACGGGTTCATGCTCGATGTGCCCGACAGCGAGGAGAACTCTGTCGAGTTCGGGCGCAGGAACAGCGGCACGAGGGACGGCGCTTTTCCTCAGGTGCGTGTGCTGGTGTTGGCCGAATGCGGTTCCCACGCGGTCGTGGGGGCGTCGATGGGGCCGTGTAAAACCGACGAGCGGGCCTTGGCGAGAGGTTTCCTGTCTCGCTTGGAGGAGGGGATGTTGGTCACCGCGGATCGCAACTTCTACAGTTTCGACCTGTGGGCGGAGTTCCGTGACAGCGGCGCCGACCTGCTGTGGAGGGTCAACTCCAACCTCCAGTTGCCTGTCGTGGAGTGGCTGCCCGACGGTTCGTTCCTCTCGATCGCCTGCGATCCCGACATCAAGGGCAGGAAACGAGACGACCTCGTCGGACGCGTTCGAGACGGCTGTTCCGTCGATCCGGACGAGGGCCACTTGGTCCGCGTTGTCGAATACGACGTCCCCGACAGGGTCGGGAGTGCCTCCGGTGAGATCATCTGCCTGGTGACCTCGGTCCTCGATCCGGTGGAGGCGACCGCCGAGGAACTGGCCGCCGCCTACCACGAACGGTGGGAATGTGAAACGCTCATCGACGAGATCAAAACCCACCAACGCGGACCCGCGCGAGTCCTTCGGTCACGATCACCCGACATGGTCCGCCAGGAAATCTGGGCACTCCTGCTCACGCACTACGGCATACGAAACCTCATGTGCCGAGCAGCCGACGAGATCGGCGAGGACCCCGACCGACTCTCCTTCATGCGCACCCTGCGCATCATCCGCCGCCACATCACCGCACAAGCCGACTTTTCCCCCTGACCACAGAAAACGATCAACCGCCGACGCGATCACCGACATCAACCGACGCCGCAAGAAACGCAGAGAACGAACAAACCCCCGCGTCATCAAACGCGGACGACACAACTCCTACATCGTCAAAAAAC
>NZ_BSTR01000106.1 GCF_030269645.1 Actinokineospora sp. NBRC 105648
CGATGGCGACGGCGGACTGGAGCAAGAAGACCAGCGATGCGCCGGAGGGTGCTCGTCGGCAGTGGCGCGCGGATCGGGCGCTGCGGCCCGCGATGCGCTCGCCCGGGCGGCCTGAGCCTTCGCGGGCGGTGCAGCGGCAGTTCTGGCGTCTGATCGCGACGGGCATCACGTCGGCCGAGGCTGCGGTGGCGGTGGGTGTGTCCGTGCCGGTCGGGATCCGCTGGTTTCGCCACGCTGGTGGCATGCCACCGATCTCGCTCGCTGCGCCTACCGGCCGCTATCTGTCTTTCGAGGAGCGTGAGGAGATGGCGTTGCTGCGCGCGAAGCAGTTCGGCGTGCGTGCGATCGCGCGTGCGATCGGGCGCGACCCTGGGACGGTCTCTCGCGAGTTGCGCCGCAACGCGGCCACCCGAGGCGGTAAGCAGGAGTACCGGGCGCTGGTGGCGCAGTGGAAGGCTCAGCAGGCGGCAAAGCGTCCCAAGACGGCGAGGCTCGCGGCCGAGGACCGGTTGCGTGAGTACGTCCAGGAGCGCCTTGCCGGCAACGTCCGCCGGCCGGATGGCACCGTCGTCGTCGGGCCAGAGCCGCCGGCGTGGAAGGGGCTGAGCAAGCCGCATCGGCAGGATCGGCGGTGGGCGACCGCGTGGAGTCCGGAACAGATTTCGCACCGGCTGAAGCTCGACTTCCCCGATGACGAGTCCATGCGCATCAGCCATGAGGCGATCTATCAGTCGCTGTTCATCCAGGGCCGTGGCGCACTCAAACGTGACCTCGTCGCCTGCCTGCGAACAGGCCGCGCTCTGAGACGGCCACGGGCTCGAGTACAGAACCGCCCGCAAGGGCATGTCAGTGCCGACGTCGTGTTCTCCGAGCGGCCCGCCGAAGCCGCTGACCGCGCCGTTGCGGGGCACTGGGAGGGCGACCTGATCATCGGCGCCGGCCGGTCGGCGATCGGCACGATCGTCGAACGCAAGAGCCGCTTGACGCTGCTGGTGCATTTGCCCCGCCTGGAGGGTTGGGGTGAGAACCCGCCCGTCAAGAACAGTCCTGCGTTGGGCGGCTATGGCGCCGTCGCGATGAACGCCGCGCTCATCGCGACGATGACCACACTTCCCGAACAGCTCCGCAAGACGATCACATGGGACCGCGGCAAAGAACTCTCCGCACATGCCCAGTTCGCGCTCGAGACGGGCACGAAGGTGTTCTTCGCCGACCCCCACTCGCCCTGGCAGCGGCCGACGAACGAGAACACCAACGGGCTGCTGCGCCAGTACTTCCCGAAAGGCACGGACCTCTCCCGCTGGTCCGCCGAGGACCTCGAAGCCGTCGCTCTCGCACTCAACAACCGACCCCGAAAGAGCCTCGACTGGAAGACCCCAGCCGAGGTCTTCAACCAACAGCTACGCTCGCTCCAACAACCCGG
>NZ_BSTR01000107.1 GCF_030269645.1 Actinokineospora sp. NBRC 105648
TAGTACTCCAGCCGCACTTCGTAGTATTGGGTCTGTCTGCGCTGGTAGTGGGCTTGTTGGGCGCGGTATTGGTGGCGCCGGCGCCAGTGGGACCAGGCCCAGGTCGCGACGCGGTTGTACGGGGTGGTGATCAGGTGTGCCAGGAGACGCTTGACCTCGCCCAGCGTGACTGGGATGAGGCCGCTGCCAGGGCTTTTGGGGCGATCGCCGCAGTCACGGCCAGGTAGGTGTGCGCGAGCATGGCCAGGGTGACGTGCCGGTACCAGGCGTCGTAGCGGCGCACCTGGTACTGGTCCAGGCCGACCTCGGTCTTCGCGGTCTGGAAACAGTCCTCGATCGCCCAGCGGGCCCCGGCAACTCGGATGAGGTCTTCGTCGGTTGTTCCCGTTGGGGCGCAACACAAGTAGTAGGCGATCTCGTACTCGCCCTTGCTGTTGCGGGTCAGACAACGGCGGGCCAGCAGCCAGCGTCCCCAGCCGGGTGGGGTGGTGTCGGGGTAGGTGGGCAACTCGGCGACGGCCCAGTCGAACAGGCGTGGTCCTTTGGCGCCTTCGCCGCAACTGTGGCGTTTCCATGCCTCAGCCGGTGCGTGGGCCACCAGTACATCGGCGCGAGAGGTGCCGGCCACCGCGGGGATGGTCTGGCTACTGGGCACGGCCACGACATAGCCGATCCGCTGTTCTTCCAGCCAGCGGCGGAACTTCGAGTCTCCGCCGTAGGCTTCGTCGGCGGTGACCCAACTCGCCGGGATCCCGGCATCCAGCGCCCGCGCGAGCATCCGCTGCGCAAGCACCGGTTTGGTCGCGAACTCGATCTCGTCGGGCACTACGGCTTCGCGGCAGCGCTCCCGGTCGGTGCTCCAGGACTTGGGCAGGTACAGCTCCCGGTCGATCAGCGTGCGGCCTTTGCTGGTGGCGTAAGCACAGAACACGCCGAGCTGACAGTTCTCGATCCGTCCGGCGGTGCCGGAGTACTGGCGTTGCACCCCGGCGGACTTGGTGCCCTTCTTCAGAAATCCGGTCTCATCGACGATCAGCACACCGTCGCGCTCGCCCAGATACGTGACCGCGTAGCCGCGGACGTCGTCACGGATGCCGTCAGCGTCCCAGGTGGCGGCGTTGAGCAGGCGCTGCATCCCGTCAGGGGTGAGGTCGCCGGCAGCCTCGGCCAGGGTCCAGCCGTTCTTGCCCGCCAGCGGAGCGAGCAGACCGCGCACGTAGGCGCGGGCCCGACGCCGGGGTTCGACCCGGTAGAACCGGCCCGCCACCTGGGCGAACAGTTCATCCAACCCGGCCACCCAGGCGTCAAGATCCTCATCAGTCAACACAAGATCGACAACCTACACCACGAAGATCACCAAGTGCGGCTGGAGTA
>NZ_BSTR01000108.1 GCF_030269645.1 Actinokineospora sp. NBRC 105648
GTCGTCGGTGGTATTTGGTCTCGATCCAGGTGACGATCGCCAACCGGAGTTCGTCGCGGGTGTCCCAGCGTCGGCGGTCGAGCACGTTCTTCTGCAGCAGGGCGAAGAAGGATTCCATCGCGGCGTTGTCGCCGCAGGCGCCCACCCTGCCCATCGAGCCGGTCAGGCCGAATCCTTTGAGTGTATCGAGGAATCTGCGTGATCGGAACTGACCGCCGCGGTCGGAGTGGACGATGGTGTCGGCCGGTGAGCGCAGCGCGACGGCGTTGCGCAGTGCGGCGACGGCCAGGGAGGACTTCATCCTGGTGTCGATGGAGTAGCCGACGATCCGGTTGGAGTGGCAGTCCTTGATCGCGCACAGGTAGAGCTTGCCCTCGCCGGTGGGATGCTCGGTGATGTCGACCAGCCACTTGAGGTCCGGCCCTTCGGCGGTGAAGTCGCGGCCGACGAGGTCGTCGTGCACCGGCGGCCCGGACTTGCGGTTGAGACCGCGCTTGCGCGAGTGCGCCGAGAACAGGCCCTGCTGCGAGCACAGCCGCCAGACCCGGTTCTCCCCGACCCGATGCCCCACGGCGTTGAGTTCGTCGGCGATGAACCGGTAGCCGTACTCCGGGTCGTCGCGGTGCACGTCGACCGCGGCGTTGGTCAGGTAAGCGTCGATACGGTCGCGATCACTGACCGGGTTGGCCAGCCAGGCGTAGTAGGCCTGGCGGGAGAATCCGAGCACCCGGCACGTCACCGCGACCGGCACCCTGACAGGGGCGCCGGTCGCGGCCAGCTCACGAACGAGCGGGTACATCATTTTGGGTTGATGTTGGCCTGCGCGAGATAGGCGGCGGCCTTGCGGAGCACCTCGTTCTCCTGCTCCAACAGCCGATTGCGCTTCTTGAGCTCACGCAGCTGCTCGGACTCCTCGCGGGCCAGGCCGGGACGCACACCGTCCTCGACGTCGGCGGCCTTGATCCAGTTGTGAAGGCAGCCTTCGGAGATCCCGAAGTCCTTCGCGATCTGCTTCAACGGGGCCTCGCCCTTGCGCGCGACAGCGACGACATCGTCGCGGAACTCCCTGGGGTATGGCTTGGGCACAGAGACATCCTTCCAGCGAGGACGCGAGCCCTCACAGGTCAGGTGTCAACCAATCTCGGAGCAGTCCC
>NZ_BSTR01000109.1 GCF_030269645.1 Actinokineospora sp. NBRC 105648
CTAGGGCCTGTATCGAAGTCATCTCGGGCTGTTTGAGCTGGAGTTGGTGCTGTTGGGCGTGTCGGTGGTCGACATGGGTGAGGTCTCCGGTAGTTGGTTCGTCGACCAAGAAGAACCTGAGCACCACCGGAGACCTCGTGGACACCTTAGCGGTGGCGGGGCGGTTCGACCTGACCGACGAGCAGTGGGCAGCGCTGGAGCCGTTGCTGCCTGATCCGTCGCGGCCGGGTCGGCCGTCGTTGTGGAGCAGACGGCAGCTGATCGACGGGATCCGGTGGCGGGTGCGCACCGGCGCACCGTGGCGGGACATGCCCGAGGCATATGGGTCCTGGGCGGCTGTTTACGGGTTGTTCCGGCGGTGGCAGCGCGCGGGTGTCTGGCAGCGGATTCTGACCGCGTTGCAGGCTCTGGCTGAGGCGGCTGGGCGAATCACGTGGGATGTCAGCGTGGATTCCACGATCGCGCGGGCGCATCAGCACGCGGCGGGTGCGCGGAAAAGGGGGATCTGCAGGCCGAGCCGCCGGGCGGGAGTACCACCGAACCTGAGGACCACGCGTTGGGCCGGTCCCGCGGTGGGTTGACCACGAAGCTGCATCTGGGGTGTGAGCAGGGGCAGAAGCCGTTGTCGATGGTGCTGACCGCCGGGCAGCGAGGTGACAGCCCGCAGTTCATCCCGGTCCTGGCCGGGATCCGGGTGCCCCGTCCGGGCGTTGGGCGGCCGCGGACACGTCCTGATCGGGTGCTGGCGGACAAGGCCTACACGTCGAAGGCCAACCGGGCTCACCTGCGCGGGCGTGGGATCAAGGCGACCATCCCGAGCAAGGCTGATCAGGACGCGTATCGCAAGGCCAAGGGGTCGAAGGGCGGCAGGCCACCGGCCTTCGACCCTGAGATCTACAAGCAGCGCCACGCGGTGGAGTGCGGCATCAACCGGCTCAAACGTCACCGTGGGGTGGCCACCCGCTACGACAAACTCGCCGTCCGCTACGAGGCCACCGTCCACATCGCTGCCATCAACGAATGGCTCTGACCCACTTCGATACAGGCCCTAG
>NZ_BSTR01000110.1 GCF_030269645.1 Actinokineospora sp. NBRC 105648
CTAGGGCCTGTATCGAAGTTGCTGTGACTGCCTGACCTGGATTTTGGCGTTGTCGGGTGTGTCGGTGATCAAGAATGGGCGAGGTCTCCGGTAAAGGGTTCGTCGACCAAGAAGAACCTGAACACCGGAGACCTCGTGGACACCCTAGCGGTGGCGGGGCGGTTCGACCTGACTGACGCGCAGTGGGCTGTGCTGGAGCCGTTGCTGCCCCAGCCGTCGCGGTCAGGTCGGCCGTCGTTGTGGAGCAGACGGCAGTTGATGGACGGGATCCGGTGGCGTGTGCGTACCGGTGCGCCGTGGCGTGACCTGCCGGCGGCGTATGGATCATGGGCGGCGGCCTATGGGCTGTTCCGCCGCTGGCAGCGGGCCGGGGTCTGGCGGCGGATCGTGACCGCGCTGCAGGCCTTGGCCGACGTGGCCGGACGCATCACCTGGGATGTGAGCGTGGACTCCACGATCGCACGGGCGCATCAGCATGCGGCGGGAGCGCGGAAAAGGGGGATCTGCAGGCTGAACCACCGGGCGGGAGCACCGCCGAGCCCGAGGATCACGCGTTGGGTCGCTCCCGCGGCGGGTGGACCACGAAACTGCACCTGGGCTGCGAACAGGGTCAGAAGCCGCTGTCGATCGTGCTGACCGCCGGTCAGCGTGGCGACAGCCCGCAGTTCGTCCCGGTGTTGGCGGGTATCGGTGTGCCGCGTCCGGCCGGTGGCCGACCTCGCACACGGCCCGACCGTGTCCTGGCGGACAAGGCCTACACCTCGAAGGCCAACCGGGCTTATCTGCGCCGGCGGGGGATCCGGGCGACCATCCCGAGCAAGGCCGACCAGGACGCGCATCGCAAGGCCAAGGGGTCGAAGGGCGGCCGGCCACCGGCCTTCGACCCCGAGGTCTACAAGCAGCGCCACGCGGTCGAGTGCGGCATCAACCGGCTCAAACGCCACCGTGCCGTGGCCACCCGGTACGACAAGCTGGCCGTGCGCTACGAAGCCACCGTCTATGTCGCCGCGATCAACGAATGGCTCTGATCGACTTCGATACAGGCCCTAG
>NZ_BSTR01000111.1 GCF_030269645.1 Actinokineospora sp. NBRC 105648
CCCAGGGGAATTTCAAAGTCTGTTTGTGCTGGTAGCGGCTGCGATGATGGGCAGGATTCGGGTTCGGTCGGCGGCGATGTGTTGCAGGGTGCGGGTGATGTGGGTGATCCCGGCCAGGCGTAGGAGGCCGAGTGCGAGGTTGCGTAGGGTGGCCATGACGTGGGCTCCTGTGCCGGTGTGGGCGTGTTGGTGGTCTTCGCGGTAGACGACATCGCGCACCCAGTGGCTCTTGTTCTCCACGATCCAGTGCTCGCGGACCAGACCGGCGAGTTGTTCGGGGGTTGCCCGGTCGGCGGTCAGGCTGGTGACGCCGTGCACGATCTCTTTGGACAGCCGGTTACCGAGATGGTCGAAGGTGTCCCTGCGGATCCGAAACACTTGGGCCGCACCGGGGAATTCGATGTCGTCGGCGGGGGCGGTCCAGATCGCCCGGCGCACGATCCTGCCTTTGCCGTGGTCGGTGGTGGCGTGCTGCTCGCTGCCTGGTGCGGCAGGTGGCAGCACCGCGGCGATACTGCCCAGCAGTGTGGGCTGATTGCCCTTGACCGTGAGCGCGTAGTGAGCGCCCCGTTCGAGGGCCAGGTAAGTGGCGGTGGCGTGCTGAGTGTGCGCGGCGTCCCCGGTCACCACGACACCGGTCAGATCCACACCTGCCAGCAAGGCCCTCACCTGCGTGATCTCGTTGGTGCCCTCGGGAATCCGCACCTGCGCGATCACGATCGCATCAGAGTGGACCAATGCGGAGAACAGCTTGATCTCGCCGCCCTCGATACCCGGCCGGGCGCTGTTGCGGATGGTCTTGCCGTCCATCGCCACCGCGACCATCGTCCCCGGCACCCGCCTGCCGACGCGACCGGCGACCGCCCTGGTCATCGCTTCGGC
>NZ_BSTR01000112.1 GCF_030269645.1 Actinokineospora sp. NBRC 105648
GTGCGGGGGCGAGGTATCGGTTGGTGTTCATCGATCGTCTGTTGGCCACGCTGGTGCACCTTCGTCACGGTGTCACACACGACGTGCTGGCCGCGTGGTTCGGGGTGGATCGGTCCACGATTACCCGCGCGGTCAACGAGATCCGCCCGATCCTGGCCGAGCGCGGCTGTCGGGTCGCCGACGGCGGGCGGTTGCGGACGTCGGGAGAGGTCATCGATCACCTGGGCGCCACCAGCTCGGCCGCGATTCTGGACGCGACGGAGGTGCGGGTGCGCCGCCCAGAAGCGAACACCGTCGATCGGGACCGTTTCGTCTCGGGCAAGAGCAGGCAGAACGCCATCAAGACCATGATCGTGACCGATCTCGAGGGCAGGATGCTGTTCTGCGGGGCCACTGCGCCGGGCTCGGTCGCCGACATCACCCAGGCCCGGGGCAGCGGGTTACCGAGCTGCTGCTCGACACGGGTGTTCAGGTCCTCGCCGACGCCGGCTACCAGGGTCTCGGCGCGCAGACCGGCGGAGCGATCGTGACACCACCGCATCGCAAGTTTCGGCGAAAACCGCCGGTCTGGTACGAGGAGCACCACGCGGCCCAACGCAAAGCCCACTCCTCACAACGGATCCGAGTCGAACACGGCATCGCCCATCTGAAGAACTGGCGCTCCCTTGCCCGCCACCTCGTCCGCCGAACAACGTTTGACCACACCATCCGAGCCGTCGCCGGACTCCTCTCCGACCACCAACACCGAGACCGCCGCCAACCCACAACGCGGTAACCCCGCAGACCCAGCCGCAACACCTTCTGCCC
>NZ_BSTR01000113.1 GCF_030269645.1 Actinokineospora sp. NBRC 105648
GATCTCGCGTGGTCTGGCGGAGTCGTTGGAGTACAGGGAGATCGCCGTCCTGATCGGGCGTGGTCCCTCGGTCGTGTCGCGGGAGGTGGCCCGACACGGTGGTCGTGAGGGGTATCGGGCGGTGGTGGCCGAGCGGGCGGCGGCGGCGGGGGCGGGCCCGGCCGAAGGTCCTGGCGGTGGACCGGGACCCCGCGGTGCGTGCCCGGGTGCTCAGGTTGCTGCGGATCGGCTGGTCACCGGCCTCGATCGCGGGCCGGTTGGCGTGTGATCATGGTCGAGGGCAGGCTGGTCGGGTGAGTCACGAGGCCATCTACCAGTGGGTCTACGCCCAGCCGGTCGCGACGTTGCGCCGGGAGCTGGTCGCGCTGCGGACCGGGCGCACCCGTAGGAGCGGGCCGCGTCCGGCACCGGCGCCGCGCATCCGTGAGCCCCGCTACATCGACGAACGCCCCGCCGAGGCCGAGGGTCGGGCGGTGCCCGGCCACTGGGAGGGGGACATCGTGGTCGGCAAGGGCGGCAGGAGCGCCGTGGCCACCCTGGTCGAGCGCACCAGCCGGTTCCTCGTCCTGGTCCCGCTGACCGGGCGCGACTCGCTGACCGTGACCCAGGCGATCATCTCTGCGGTCGGCCCGCTGCCTGCCTCGATCAAACGGTCCCTGACCTGGGACTGCGGCTCGGAGATGGCCCTGCACTCCGATGTCACCGCCACCGGGCTGCCGGTGTTCTTCGCCCACCCGCACTCACCCTGGGAACGCGGCAGCAACGAGAACCTCAACCGGATCGTCCGCGAGTACCTGCCCA
>NZ_BSTR01000114.1 GCF_030269645.1 Actinokineospora sp. NBRC 105648
GCCCGCCGTGTCACGGCCATGGTGACGTCGGTGAGCTTGTCGCGCAGGTCGGTGACCGCCTCAGCCGCCACGAAGACCAACAACACCGGCACCGAGTGCAGCACCACCCCGGCCGCGCTCCCGGCCGCCCACGACTGCCACGTGTTCATCACGTACGTCGCGCCCAGGGTCCCCCACTTCGCCGCGCGCACCCACCGACCCGTGGACACCTGGTAGCGAGAGGTCACCTGTTCGGCCCGCAGCACCGCCAACAACACCAACGACACCGTCGGGTCCAGCACCCACGCGGCCAACCAGGGCAGCGACCACACCGCCGCACCCGCAGCGGCGAACGCCTGCACGTTGGTCGTGGTGAACGCCAACCCCAACACGATGCCCGACCAACACAACCAATCCACCTGCGACCGGACACCCTCGACCCGCGACACCACCACAGCGGTGTCCTCCACAAAGGACTGCCCTTCCGCGGAAAGGTCACCATGTTCCCGCAGGTCAGGACCATGATCAACACGCTGATGCGGGGTCATCGGCGACCACCCCGCCTACGCGGACCATCCACTGTGGTCACCGTCAGAGCCCGGGTGAGCGCGTAGGAGACGATCAACGCCGGCAGGCCCAGCACGGCGACCACGGCCCACCCGCTCACCGAGGGCCGGGTGAGCACCAACCACTGAACGCCCA
>NZ_BSTR01000115.1 GCF_030269645.1 Actinokineospora sp. NBRC 105648
TGCCCGCCCCTGGCTCCGCACCGCCCGCCTGTGGGCCCGGCGCGACGGACCGGAAGTCCGTCAGAGAGACTGGGGGCCAGTGCCCGCCCTCTCGACCTCTGCCCACGCTCCGCGGGGCCGCCCTCCACGCTCCGCGTGAGGGAAAAAAATCTGACACCCGTAGCCGGAAACCCTTGCTACGCAACGGTTTCCCGAATGTCGAGTGTCGTAAGTGGAGAGTCCAAAGAAGACGATCCGTAGGAAGTTGTTGTCGTAGAAGGGTTTTCCGATCGTAGCTCGATCGTCCATAGAGGAACCCTTGTCGTGCAAGGGAAGTAGCGTTGAGATACCCCTACGGGGTAGGCGAGGGAGACGGTTCTCATACCACACACCGGAAACATAGATCCACCCGGGTCATGCCCCATCGAGTGGACCACCCCACACCCCGTAGTCCCAGACTCCCGAACTCTGGAACTACCAGACCCCGGAACACCCAGCAACCAGCACCACCCCCGACCACCACACCACCCAGAGCACAAGGCTCCCCCACCCAGGCTCGAGCTTTTTCCCGACGGCCAACCCCCGCTTCCACTGGAAGCGGGGGTACCGGGCAGACAGTCACTCTTCGAAGAAACCCGCCCACGACGCCCGCGCGGACTCCCGCAACACCTC
>NZ_BSTR01000116.1 GCF_030269645.1 Actinokineospora sp. NBRC 105648
GGAAGGATTCCCTGTCGTGCGCAGGATGTTGACGTTGGCTGATCGGGAGGAGATCTCCCGGGGCCTGGTGGAGTTGTTGGAGTTCAGGGACATCGCCGCCCGGATCGGTCGGGGTGCCTCTGTGGTGTCGCGTGAGGTGGCCCGTCATGGTGGCCGGGACGGCTATCGGGCGGTGGCGGCCGAGAACGCGGCCGTGGCGGGCCGGTCGCGGCCGAAGGTGATGGCGGTGGACCGATCGGCCCGGACCAGGTCGCGGGTGTGGTCGTTGTTGCGTCGGGGCTGGTCACCGGCCTCGATCGCGGGCCGGTTGGCACGGGAACATCGGGCCGGGGACCCTGGGCGGGTGAGTCACGAGGCGATCTACCAGTGGGTCTACGCCCAACCCGTCGCGACACTGCGCCGGGAGTTGATCGCGTTGCGCACCGGCCGTACGAAACGGACCGGTCCGCGTCCTGCTCCGGCACCGCGGATCCGGGAGCCCCAGTACATCGACGAACGCCCCGACGAGGTCGAAGGCCGTGCTGTGCCTGGTCACTGGGAGGGGGATCTGGTGATCGGGAAGGGCGGCACGTCGGCGGTGGCGACCCTGGTGGAACGCACCAGCCGGTTCCTGATCCTGGT
>NZ_BSTR01000117.1 GCF_030269645.1 Actinokineospora sp. NBRC 105648
CCTGCGATCCTGTCGTCTTCACAAACACATGATCAACAGGCGGCTGCTCCACGTCGAACACGGGCCCCACCACACGTTCCCGCAGGTCACAACCCAAATGGCGGCTGCCGTACTAGGGGCCCCGCGCAAAGGGAGTTCGCCAGATCGAGCCTGCGTCTTAGTCGGGCAACCTGTATGGGCTACGTTCATGGACTGGGTGTAGCTCGTACAGGTTGCCCGACTTAAGAGCGGGCTCGATTCAGTGAACTCACTTCGTGCGGGGCCCCTAGAGCACCGCGGTGGTGAAAAAAGGGCGGGTGAAGGGCATTCCCCACCACCGGTCAAGTTTAGCGGTGCTCTCCCCTCACACGAAGTGAGTCCACTGAATCGAGCACATCCGTAGCGGGTGTTGCTTTGCGTGGGGCTTGGGATTTAGGGATTCAAAGCCGAGAAATGTCAAAGACGAGTTTCTGGTGAGGGCAGCTGGGCTGGGCTGGGCTGGGCTGGGCTGGGCTGGGCTGGGCTGGGCTGGGCTGGGCTGGGCTGGGCTGGGCTGGGCTGGGCTGGGCTGGGCTGGGCTGGGCTGGGCTGGGCTGGGCTGGGCTGGGC
>NZ_BSTR01000118.1 GCF_030269645.1 Actinokineospora sp. NBRC 105648
GGGCCCCTAAGAAAAGAGGCGCCGGGGTGAAGCGGGTGGGAAAGGGATCACCCACGCCGGAGCCAGGCTAGCGCCTCTTTTCTCCCCAAACAAAGCCACTCCACCCAATCCAGCACGTCAGTGGGGGTTGGGGAAAAGCGGCTTGGAGAAGCTCAACCCGCCCAGCCAGTACCGACCCGCCCAGCCAGTACCCACCACCCAGCCTGCACCCACCACCCAGCCTGCACCCACCCAGCCGCAGTGGACAGGCCGCCCCGCTGGTACCGCAGCCGAAGGCCGACCCGGCTGGTACCGGCGGCCCCGCTACGGATGCTCGATCTAGTGGACTCGCTTCGTGTGGGGGGAGAGCACCGCTAAACTTGACCGGTGGTGGGGAATGCCCTTCACCCGCCCTTTTTCACCACCGCGGTGCTCTAGGGGCCCTTGACCTCAGGTGGTCATCGCGCCACCGTGTTCGACCAGCAGTTCGTTCAGCTTTTCGACGGGTTTGTACCAGTCGAGTGTTTGGCGGGGTCGTCCG
>NZ_BSTR01000119.1 GCF_030269645.1 Actinokineospora sp. NBRC 105648
GTGGTCACGATGGACGCCGCGCACACCCAGCGAGACACCGCCGAGTATCTCGCCGGCGAACGCGGGTTCGACTATGTCGCAACGTGTAAGGGAAACCAGCCCGCGTTGCTGAAATCGGTATTCATGAAAGTGGTGCCGTTAACGAAAACTCCACCACATCATGTCGTGAAAGAGCGGGGACATGGGCGGCGTAGTCATTGGTCGACGTGGGTCACAGACGCCGAAGGAATAGACTTCCCGCACGTGCGTCAAATCGCTTGCATTCGTCGGGACATCTTCAATTTGGACGGGCAACGAGTCAGCAAGGAATGTGCCTGGATCATCACCAGTATTGCACCCGAACGTGCGCGAGCTGCTGACCTGCACACCTACACTCGCGAACACTGGGGAATAGAGAACAAATCTCATTACGTACGTGACGTCACCTGGCGCGAAGACGCGCATCAATCGCACACCGGAAGCGGGCCACGAGCCATGGCGACACTCAAAAATCT
>NZ_BSTR01000120.1 GCF_030269645.1 Actinokineospora sp. NBRC 105648
GATCACCTCCTTTCTAAGGAGCATCTGACCCGCATGCCCCTCGGGGTGTGTGTGGGAGGGCCACGCCAACAGCGAATGTCTGGTGGGTGGTTGCTCATATGCTGTGGAACTACTGGACGAGCGAACGTTCACCGGCGCCCGGTGTTGTCACCAGTACTGCCCTCCACTTCGGTGGTGGTGCGTGGACCGTGGGCATCGAGGGTTGGTGGGGGTGAGTGTGTCGGCACACTGTTGGGTCCTGAGGCAACACACCGGTTGGTGTGGTGGTCTTGGTGGTCAGCGATTGCCTTGGAGTCATACCGCATGGGGTTGTCTTCGTGTTGGTGGTTTCGGGTGGGGTGGTCGTCTGGTTGGTGTTTGAGAACTGCACAGTGGATGCGAGCATCTTTGTAGTAAGTGTCTAAGGGCACACGGTGGATGTCTAGGCATCAGGAGCCGATGAAGGACGTAGGAGGCTGCGATAAGCCTCGGG
>NZ_BSTR01000121.1 GCF_030269645.1 Actinokineospora sp. NBRC 105648
CGGTGAATACCTCGCTGGGCTTCTTCCAGTCGTGGATCTTACGGGGTCGGTCGTTGATCTCCGCGGCGATGGCGGCGAGGTAGGTGGGGTCGCTGGTGATCTCGACACCTGTGGGCAGGTACTCGCGAACGATGCGGTTGAGGTTCTCGTTGCTGCCGCGTTCCCACGGTGAGTGCGGGTGGGCGAAGTACACCGGCAACCCTGTCGCGGTAACGTCCCTGTGCAGAGCCATTTCCGACCCGCAGTCCCACGTCAACGACCGCTTCACCGTGGCCGGGAGGTCGCCGACGGCGGCGATGACCGCCTGGGTCACCGTGAGCGAGTCCCGCCCCGTCAGCGGCACCAGGATCAGGAACCGGCTGGTGCGTTCCACCAGGGTCGCCACCGCCGACGTGCCGCCCTTCCCGATCACCAGATCCCCCTCCCAGTGACCAGGCACAGCACGGCCTTCGACCTCGTCGGGGCGTT
>NZ_BSTR01000122.1 GCF_030269645.1 Actinokineospora sp. NBRC 105648
CCTCGGGGTGTGTGTGGGAGGGCCACGCCAACAGCGAATGTCTGGTGGGTGGTTGCTCATATGCTGTGGAACTACTGGACGAGCGAACGTTCACCGGCGCCCGGTGTTGTCACCAGTACTGCCCTCCGCTTCGGTGGTGGTGCGTGGACCGTGGGCATCGAGGGTTGGTGGGGGTGAGTGTGTCGGCACACTGTTGGGTCCTGAGGCAACACACCGGTTGGTGTGGTGGTCTTGGTGGTCAGAGACATCGTGGGAGTCAAACCGACCCTGGCTGTTGTGGTGAGGGGATGGGTGGTTCTGGTTGGCGGTGTGTTTCTGGTTGGTGTTTGAGAACTGCACAGTGGATGCGAGCATCTTTGTAGTAAGTGTCTAAGGGCACACGGTGGATGTCTAGGCATCAGGAGCCGATGAAGGACGTAGGAGGCTGCGATAAGCCTCGGG
>NZ_BSTR01000123.1 GCF_030269645.1 Actinokineospora sp. NBRC 105648
CGGTTGGTGTTCTCGTTCGTTCCACGCTGCCAGGGCGAGTACGGGTCACAGAAGTACACGGGCATGCCGGTGGCCATGGTGAACGCGGCGTGGTCGGCCATCTCACTGCCGCGGTCCCAGGTCAACGAGTTCCGGAGGAACTCCGGCAGTGTCTTCATCTTGTTGGCCAACAGCGCCGCGACACGGCCGGCGGAGCGGTCGTGGGGGACCCGGATCAGGATCACGAACCGGGTCCGCCGTTCCACCAACGTCAGGATCTGCGACTTGCACGCCGCCCCGAGGATGAGGTCGCCCTCCCAGAAACCCGGCACGGCCCGGTCGTCGGCCTCCTTCGGGCGCTCGCTGATCGACACCATCCCGGTGATCAGGTCATGCCGGGGCGCCTTCCGCGACGGGGACACCCGCTTGGCCCGCCCGGAACGCAACGCCCTGT
>NZ_BSTR01000124.1 GCF_030269645.1 Actinokineospora sp. NBRC 105648
CCAGCATCGTGCGGGCGCATCAGCACGCCGCCGCCCCGCACAGGGGGCGAGCGAATCCCGCGGCGGGCAGAGCGAGCCATGTGATCGTGCCGTCGGCCGGTCCCGTGGCGGAGTCACTACCAGGATCCACCTCGCCTGCGACGGCCACGGACGGCCGCTGTCGATCGTGCTGACCGGCGGCAACGTCAACGACCGCACCCAGTTCACCACGGTCATGGCGGGTGTCGAGTTCCGCCGCCGGGGTCCGGGGCGACCTGCGACCCGGCCGGGCCGAGTGCCGGCCGACAGGGGCTACTCCAGCCGCGCCATCTGTTCCTACCTGCGCCGAGGGCACATCCCGGCGACGATTCCCGAACGCCGGGACCGGCAAGCCAACCGGCTGCGCCGCGGCCGGGCCGGTGGCCGCCCACCGGCCTTCGACCGTGTCGCC
>NZ_BSTR01000125.1 GCF_030269645.1 Actinokineospora sp. NBRC 105648
GCCGCTAAACTTGCCGTGGGTGGGGATGCCCTTACCTGCCCTTTTCTCTCCACCGCGGTGCTCTAGGGGCCCCGCACGAAGCGAGTTCACTAGATCGAGCCCCCGTCTTTTCCTCGGGCAGCCCATGCGATTCGCGGCCCGTGGCGTCGACCCCAGGGCGGCACACCTCGTGAGCTGCCCGAGTAAGAGCGGGCTCGATTGGCTGGACTGCCTTCGCGCGGGGCCCCTAGAGCACCGCGGTGGGGAAAAAGCGTGGGGTGAAGGGCATCCCCACCACAGGTCAAGTTAGCGGTGCTCTCCCCCCAGGGGAACGTCAAAGTCTGTGATCTTGGCGTGAGGTCAGATGACCATCACGTCACGTTGTGCTGATCGCGGTCGCCATGATCGGGAAGATCCGGGTCCGGTCGGCGGCGATATGTTCCAGAGTGCG
>NZ_BSTR01000126.1 GCF_030269645.1 Actinokineospora sp. NBRC 105648
GTGGCGTAGCCAGATGTTGATCGTGGCGATGTGGATGGTGGCCTGGTCGTGCAGGGCGAGTTTGTCGTAGCGGGTGGCGACCGCCCGGTGTTGTTTGAGCAGGTTGATGCCGTATTCCACGGCGTGGCGTTGCTTGTATGTGTCGGTGTCGAACGCGGGCGGTCGCCCACCGCGGGTGCCTTTGTTCTTGCGGTGGGCGGCTTGGTCGCGGGGTTGGGCGATGGTGGCCTTGATGCCCCGTCGGCGCGGGTAGGCCCTGTTCGCACGGGAGGAATAGGCCTTGTCGGCCAGCACCCGGTCCGGTCGTGTCCGGGGGCGACCGCCGCCGGGGCGGGGCACCCGGATTCCCTCGATCACCGCCACGAACCGCGGACTGTCACCCCGCTGCCCCGCGGTGAGCAGCAACGACAACGGC
>NZ_BSTR01000127.1 GCF_030269645.1 Actinokineospora sp. NBRC 105648
CTGTACCCGCATATGACGGTGGCGCAGAACATGGGGTTCGCGTTGAAGTTGCAGGGTTTGTCGAAGCAGGTGATCGGGGAGAAGGTCGCTGAGGCGGCGAAGCTGTTGGACCTGGAGAAGTACTTGGCGCGTAAGCCGAAGGCGCTTTCGGGTGGTCAGCGGCAGCGGGTGGCGATGGGGCGGGCGATCGTGCGTGACCCGGCGGTGTTCCTGATGGATGAGCCGTTGTCCAACTTGGACGCGAAGCTTCGGGTGGAGACGCGGGCGAACATCGCCGCTCTGCAGCGGCGGTTGGGGACGACCACCATTTATGTGACCCACGATCAGGTGGAGGCGATGACGATGGGTCATCGTGTCGCCGTGCTCAAGGATGGGTTGTTGCAGCAGTGCGACACGCCTCG
>NZ_BSTR01000128.1 GCF_030269645.1 Actinokineospora sp. NBRC 105648
AAGGCCAGGGGGGTGCGGCATCGGATCGGCGCGGTGTTGGCGGTGATGATGCTCGCGGTGTTGGCCGGTGCTCGGAACTTCCGGGAGATCGCGGACCGGGCAGCCGATCTCCCGCCGGAGATGTTGGTGTTGGCGGGATGTCGTGTTCACCCCTCGACCGGTGAACATGTGGTGCCCAGTGCGGCCACGATGCGTCGGATCGCGCACGAGGTTGATGCCGACGACGCCGATGAGCGGGTGTGTGCGTGGTTTCGTGCCGAAGCGATGACCAGGGCGGTCGCCGGTCGCGTCGGCAGGCGGGTGCCGGGGACGATGGTCGCGGTGGCGATGGACGGCAAGACCATCCGCAACAGCGCCCGGCCGGGTATCGAGGGCGGCGAGA
>NZ_BSTR01000129.1 GCF_030269645.1 Actinokineospora sp. NBRC 105648
ACTGCCTTCGTGTGGGGGGAGGCGACCGCTAAACTTGACCTGTGGTGGGGATGCCCTTCTCCCCACGCTTTTTCCCCACGCGGTCGCCTAGGGGCCCCGCGCGAAGGCAGTCCAGCCAATCGAGCCCCGCTCTTACTTGGGCAGCTCGTGGGGTGTGCCGCACGCCGACCTACGGTCGACCTGCATGGTGGCTCATCGCTGGGGTTGCCCGAGTAAAAGCATGGGCTCGATCTAGTGAACTCGCTTCGTGTGGGGCCCCTAGAGCACCGCGGTGGAGAGCAAAGGGCAGGGTAAGGGCATCCCCACCCACGGCAAGTTTAGCGGCACTCTCCCCCCACACGAAGCGAGTCCACTAGATCGAGCATCCGTAGCGGG
>NZ_BSTR01000130.1 GCF_030269645.1 Actinokineospora sp. NBRC 105648
TGTTGCTGCCCGTTTCGGGGGCGGAGGGTCGTCCGCGGGTGGATGACCGTCGGGTGATCAACGGGATGTTGTTCAAGGCCAAGACAGGCGTGGCGGGATCTTCCGGAGCGCGATGGGCTGTGGAAGAGGGTCTATAGCCGGTTCTGGTGCTGGTCGCGCACCGGCGCCCTGTGCGCGCTGGTGGCGCAGGTGCGGCTGCTGGCCGGGGCGATCGTTGAACTGGACCGTGAGGTATCGGTCGATGCCAGCATCGTGCGGGCGCATCAGCACGCCGCCGCCCCGCACAGGGGGCGAGCGAATCCCGCGGCGGGCAGAGCGAGCCATGTGATCGTGCCGTCGGCCGGTCCCGTGGCGGAGTCACTACCAGGATC
>NZ_BSTR01000131.1 GCF_030269645.1 Actinokineospora sp. NBRC 105648
CAGACATCGCTGTGCACGAGTCGACCTAGTGCTCACCCCAACCATTCACCTTCGTTCTTTTACTTTTTGATTTGTTTTTCACCATATTTGAATTCCAAGCCCCGTTCTAGGCCGCCAATAATTGATCTATTACTGGGATTTCAGCGATTGCACCTGCTAAGGAACCGACCTTTGTCCTTCTTCCTCCTCCACGTCGGTGCATTTCTCCCTTTAGAGGCCAATAATCTTTGATTATGAGAGATAACATTCTCCCCCGGGGGTGCAATGATGAGAGGACACACGTTTTGCTGGGTGTCAGGCGTTGATTTCTGAGCAATAGTGGTTGGTGATCACAGTGCCTTTCTTGAGTGTTGGGGTCTTGGACACACT
>NZ_BSTR01000132.1 GCF_030269645.1 Actinokineospora sp. NBRC 105648
CGCTTCGTGTGGGGGGAGAGTGCCGCTAAACTTGCCGTGGGTGGGGATGCCCTTACCCTGCCCTTTTCTCTCCACCGCGGTGCTCTAGGGGCCCCGCACGAAGCGAGTTCACTAGATCGAGCCCCTCGTCTTTTCCTCGGGCAGCCCCAACGATGAGCCGCCGAAGACGGTCGACCGTAGGTCGGCGTGCGGCACACCCCACGAGCTGCCCGAGTAAGAGCGGGGCTCGATTGGCTGGACTACCTTCGCGCGGGGCCCCTAGAGCACCGCGGTGGTGAAAAAAGGGCGGGTGAAGGGCATCCCCACCACACGGCAAGTTTAGCGGTGCTCTCCCCCCACACGAAGGCAGTCCACCCAATCGAGCAC
>NZ_BSTR01000133.1 GCF_030269645.1 Actinokineospora sp. NBRC 105648
TGGGGAAAAAGCGTGGGGTGAAGGGCATCCCCACCACAGGTCAAGTTTAGCGGTGCTCTCCCCCCACACGAAGCGAGTCCACTAGATCGAGCATCCGTAGCGGGGCCGGCGGTACCAGCGGGGTCGGCCACTCCGCTGCGGTTAGGTTGGTGGTCGCTAATTGGAGTTTCAGCGGGCGGATTCTGTTGCCTGAGTTGAGTGCTGGGGGTTGCTTTGGTCTCTTGGCTCTGATCTTGTGGCCTGCCTGCCTGCCTGCCTGCCTGCCTGCCTGCCTGCCTGCCTGCCTGCCTGCCTGCCTGCCTGCCTGCCTGCCTGCCTGCCTGCCTGCCTGCCTGCCTGCCTGCCTGCCTGCCTGCCTGCCTGCC
>NZ_BSTR01000134.1 GCF_030269645.1 Actinokineospora sp. NBRC 105648
GCCTGCCTGCCTGCCTGCCTGCCTGCCTGCCTGCCTGCCTGCCTGCCTGCCTGCCTGCCTGCCTGCCTGCCTGCCTGCCTGCCTGCCTGCCTGCCTGCCTGCCTGCCTGCCTGCCTGCCTGCCTGCCGTTGTCGGCTTGCTGCCTACTTCCTTGCCACCCTCCTTCCTTTCTCCTTTCCTCCCATTGTCCGGCCTTCTCTTCCCGGCCGCTCTTTTCCTTAGCTGCGGCCGCAGGGGAACGTCAAAGTCTGTGATCTTGGCGTGAGGTCAGATGACCATCACGTCACGTTGTGCTGATCGCGGTCGCCATGATCGGGAAGATCCGGGTCCGGTCGGCGGCGATATGTTCCAGAGTGCG
>NZ_BSTR01000135.1 GCF_030269645.1 Actinokineospora sp. NBRC 105648
GATCACCTCCTTTCTAAGGAGCATCTGACCCGCATGCCCCTCGGGGTGTGTGTGGGAGGGCCACGCCAACAGCGAATGTCTGGTGGGTGGTTGCTCATATGCTGTGGAACTACTGGACGAGCGAACGCTCATCGGCGCCGTGCATGATTGCCAGTACTGCTTCCCCGGGTTCTACCTGGGTGGCGTGGAAAGCGGGTGTACGGGGTTGGTGTTCGGGCGTGTGTCGGTACACTGTTGGGTCCTGAGGCAACACACCGGTTGGTGTGGTGGTCTTGGTGGTCAGCGATTGCCTTGGAGTCATACCGCATGGGGTTGTCTTCGTGTTGGTGGTTTCGGGTGGGGTGGTCGTCTGGTT
>NZ_BSTR01000136.1 GCF_030269645.1 Actinokineospora sp. NBRC 105648
CTAAACTTGCCGTGGGTGGGGATGCCCTTACCTGCCCTTTTCTCTCCACCGCGGTGCTCTAGGGGCCCCGCACGAAGCGAGTTCACTAGATCGAGCCCCCTATCTTTTCCTCGGGCAGCCCCAGCGATGAGCCGCCGAAGACGGTCGACCGTAGGTCGGTGTGCGGCACACCGTCCGAGTTGCCCGAGTAAGAGCGGGGCTCGATTGGCTGGACTGCCTTCGCGTGGGGCCCCTAGTACGGCAGCCGCCATTTGGGTTGTGACCTGCGGGAACGTGTGGTGGGGCCCGTGTTCGACGTGGAGCAGCCGCCTGTTGATCATGTGTTTGTGAAGACGACAGGATCGCAGGCGGC
>NZ_BSTR01000137.1 GCF_030269645.1 Actinokineospora sp. NBRC 105648
GACTCGCTTCGTGTGGGGGGAGAGTGCCGCTAAACTTGCCGTGGGTGGGGATGCCCTTACCTGCCCTTTTCTCTCCACCGCGGTGCTCTAGGGGCCCCACACGAAGCGAGTTCACTAGATCGAGCCCTGCTTGTAAATCGGGCAGCCCAAGCGATGAGCCGCCAACAAGGTCGACCGTAGGTCGGCGTGCGGCACACCCCACGAGCTGCCCAAGTAAAGCGGAGGCTCGATTGGCTGGACTGCCTTCGCGCGGGGCCCCTAGGCGACCGCGTGGGGAAAAAGCGTGGGGAGAAGGGCATCCCCACCACAGGTCAAGTTTAGCGGTCGCCTCCCCCCACACGAAGGCAGTC
>NZ_BSTR01000138.1 GCF_030269645.1 Actinokineospora sp. NBRC 105648
TCATGAATACCGATTTCAGCAACGCGGGCTGGTTTCCCTTACACGTTGCGACATAGTCGAACCCGCGTTCGCCGGCGAGATACTCGGCGGTGTCTCGCTGGGTGTGCGCGGCGTCCATCGTGACCACTACCCGTTCCGTGCCCCGTGCGGGCACACCCGCCAGCAGTGCCCTGACCTGTGTGATCTCGTTGGTGTCGGCCGGAACCTGCACCTGGGCGATCGTGACGCCTTCGCGATGGACCATCGCGGAGAACAACGTGAACTGATCGTTCTCGTCAGTCCACGCGCCCCGCAACACCTTTCCGT
>NZ_BSTR01000139.1 GCF_030269645.1 Actinokineospora sp. NBRC 105648
AGTGCAGTACCATCGGCGCAGGTGGGCTTAGCTTCCGGGTTCGGGATGGGACCGGGCGTTTCCCCACCGCTATGACCGCCGTAACACTATGAAACAAACACAACCAACAACCCCACCAACGAACCCCCCCAACAGGGAGTCCCGCGGTGGCGGGGGTGGTTGGTGTCTCAGACACCGCACAGTGGATGCGTAGCATTTTTGTAGCAAGCCCTCGGCCTATTAGTACCAGTCAACTCCACCCCTTACAGGGCTTCCATCTCTGGCC
>NZ_BSTR01000140.1 GCF_030269645.1 Actinokineospora sp. NBRC 105648
GTGCGGTTTGGGGATGACCTTCTGTCTGGGAATATGGAAGTTCCTACACAGCCAGTTCCTGGACAGAAGGTCATCCGGTGCCAGTATCTCACGGGTCTGATTCGTCGTGTCAATCAACCGGTGCGGGTGGTGATAGTTTCGATGTCACGAGCTTGTTGGACATGTTGGGCTTGATTGTGGATCGGCGTAGTCCGCGTGGAAAGGTCTACGGGCTCGTGTTCGTTCTGGCCGCATCGGTGGTTGCGATGTTGGCCGGCGCGACG
>NZ_BSTR01000141.1 GCF_030269645.1 Actinokineospora sp. NBRC 105648
GTCGCCGCAGCAGATCGCGACCAGGCTGCGGAGGGATTTTCCGATGGATCCCGGGATGCGGGTGTCCCATGAGACGATCTACCAGACCTTGTTCGTCCAGGGCGAGGGCGAGCTGCGGGCCGTGATGTACAGGGCGTTGCGTTCCGGGCGGGCCAAGCGGGTGTCCCCGTCGCGGAAGGCGCCCCGGCATGACCTGATCACCGGGATGGTGTCGATCAGCGAGCGCCCGAAGGAGGCCGACGACCGGGCCGTGCC
>NZ_BSTR01000142.1 GCF_030269645.1 Actinokineospora sp. NBRC 105648
TCCTGATCCGGGTCCCCCACGACCGCTCCGCCGGCCGTGTCGCGGCGCTGTTGGCCAACAAGATGAAGACACTGCCGGAGTTCCTCCGGAACTCGTTGACCTGGGACCGCGGCAGTGAGATGGCCGATCACGCCGCGTTCACCATGGCCACCGGCATGCCCGTGTACTTCTGTGACCCGTACTCGCCCTGGCAGCGTGGAACGAACGAGAACACCAACCGGCTCCTCCGCCAGTATTTTCCCAAGGGGACCGACC
>NZ_BSTR01000143.1 GCF_030269645.1 Actinokineospora sp. NBRC 105648
GTGAGGATCGGGAGACGATCTCGCGGGAGTTGGCGGCGCGGCGGTCGTTTCGGTTCATTGGGAAGGTGTTGGGTCGGCATCATTCGGTGATCGCTCGTGAGGTGGCCCGTAATGGTGGGCGGCTGGCCTATCGCGCGGTGAAGGCCGGTAAGCGGGCCAGGGTGATGCGGGGTCGGCCGAAGTCCCGGAAGTTGGAGCGGCCGGGTCGGTTGCGGGATTGTGTGGTCGAGGGGCTGGGCAATCGGTGGTCGCCGC
>NZ_BSTR01000144.1 GCF_030269645.1 Actinokineospora sp. NBRC 105648
CATAGTCGAACCCGCGTTCGCCGGCGAGATACTCGGCGGTGTCTCGCTGGGTGTGCGCGGCGTCCATCGTGACCACGACCCGTTCCGTGCCCCGTGCGGGCACACCCGCCAGCAGTGCCCTGACCTGGGTGATCTCGTTGGTGTCGGCCGGAACCTGCACCTGGGCGATCGTGACGCCTTCGCGATGGACCATCGCGGAGAACAACGTGAACTGATCGTTCTCGTCAGTCCACGCGCCCCGCAACACCTTTCCGT
>NZ_BSTR01000145.1 GCF_030269645.1 Actinokineospora sp. NBRC 105648
ACCCCGTACAACCGCGTCGCGACCTGGGCCTGGTCCCACTGGCGCCGGCGCCACCAATACCGCGCCCAACAAGCCCACTACCAGCGCAGACAGACCCAATACTACGAAGTGCGGCTGGAGTACTAGGCCTGTCCTCAAAGCTGGTGTGGGTGATCTGCTGTGATCTTGGGTTGTGGTGCGTAGGCATGAGCTGATTGACGAACAGTGGCGGGTCATCGAGCTGTTGCTGCCCGTTTCGGGGGCGGAGGGTCG
>NZ_BSTR01000146.1 GCF_030269645.1 Actinokineospora sp. NBRC 105648
AGTGCAGTACCATCGGCGCAGGTGGGCTTAGCTTCCGGGTTCGGGATGGGACCGGGCGTTTCCCCACCGCTATGACCGCCGTAACACTATGAAACAAACACAACCAACAACCCCACCAACGAACCCCTGAGCAGGGTCCCGCGGTGGCGGGGGTGGTTGGTGTCTCAGACACCGCACAGTGGATGCGTAGCATTTTTGTAGCAAGCCCTCGGCCTATTAGTACCAGTCAACTCCACCCCTTACAGGGC
>NZ_BSTR01000147.1 GCF_030269645.1 Actinokineospora sp. NBRC 105648
CGCAGCCGCCTGCGATCCTGTCGTCTTCACAAACACATGATCAACAGGCGGCTGCTCCACGTCGAACACGGGCCCCACCACACGTTCCCGCAGGTCACAACCCAAATGGCGGCTGCCGTACTAGGGCCTGTATCGAAGTGGGTCAGAGCCATTCGTTGATGGCAGCGATGTGGACGGTGGCCTCGTAGCGGACGGCGAGTTTGTCGTAGCGGGTGGCCACCCCACGGTGACGTTTGAGCCGGTTGAT
>NZ_BSTR01000148.1 GCF_030269645.1 Actinokineospora sp. NBRC 105648
GTTCAGGTTCTTCTTGGTCGACGAACCCTTTACCGGAGACCTCGCCCATTCTTGATCACCGACACACCCGACAACGCCAAAATCCAGGTCAGGCAGTCACAGCAACTTCGATACAGGCCCTAGGGCCTGTATCGAAGTGGGTCAGAGCCATTCGTTGATGGCAGCGATGTGGACGGTGGCCTCGTAGCGGACGGCGAGTTTGTCGTAGCGGGTGGCCACCCCACGGTGACGTTTGAGCCGGTTG
>NZ_BSTR01000149.1 GCF_030269645.1 Actinokineospora sp. NBRC 105648
TTTCGACGGGTTTGTACCAGTCGAGTGTTTGGCGGGGTCGTCCGTTGAGTTCGCGGGCGACCTCGTCGAGGTGGGCCTGGGAGTGGACCGACAGGTCGGTCCCCTTGGGAAAATACTGGCGGAGGAGCCGGTTGGTGTTCTCGTTCGTTCCACGCTGCCAGGGCGAGTACGGGTCACAGAAGTACACGGGCATGCCGGTGGCCATGGTGAACGCGGCGTG